>NZ_CP019113.1:2400000-3600000 GCF_001888805.2 Enterobacter sp. SA187 | reverse complement strand
CTGAGCAGCGTTTGTCCATGGCGGCGGGGCATGATGAATTCATCATAAAGTGCGTAAGCCAGCAGTGCAGCAACAAACAAAATCAACACGATATCCGTGATCGTCATTCATCCTCCCGAAAAAAAGCCGGGGCAAAGGCCCCGGCGCAATAACTACCCTTTACAGACCCAGCAGGCCGACGGCGTAACCGGCAATACCGATAACAAAGAAGCCGACGATGATCCACAGCGGGTTCACTTTCTTACGCAGCAGCCACATACAGGCGAAGGTCAGCAGCAGCGGCACCAGCCCCGGCATCAGCTGATCGAGGATGGTCTGTACGGTGGTGACGTTGGTTTTCCCGGTCTGGTCGGTAATTTCCGACACCACCAGCGGGATATTCACGTGCGTCCACTTGTTAACCAGCGCCCCCATGACAAACAGGCCGAGAATTGACGCCCCCTCGGTCAGTTTTTGCAGGAAGCCGCCACCCATGTCTTTTACGATGTCCACGCCTTTACGGTAACCGTAGGCCACACCGTAATAACGGGTTGCCAGGCGCACGGCGTTAAACAGGATGAAGAACAGCAGCGGCCCGAGCAGAGAACCGCTCATCGCGATCCCGGCACCCAGCGCGGCAAACACCGGACGCACCGTACCCCAGAAAATCGGGTCACCCACGCCTGCCAGCGGCCCCATCAGACCAACCTTGATCCCGTTGATGGCGCCGTCGTCGATCTCCGCACCGTTAGCACGCTGCTCTTCCATCGCCAGCGTCACGCCCAGTACTGGAGCCGCCACGTAAGGATGGGTATTGAAGAACTCCAGATGGCGCTTGATGGCCTGACGGCGCGCTTCGTTGTTTTCCGGATAGAGGCGTTTGATCGCCGGCACCATTGAGAAGCAGAAACCCAGCGCCTGCATACGTTCGAAGTTCCACGACCCCTGGAACAGGTTTGAACGAATGAACACGCCACGAATATCACCCGGAGTGAGTTTTTTCACTGCGGTAGTTTTTGTCATATCAACCATGTCGCTCACCTGCTAGTCCAGTTCGTTATCAAGATCGTTTGCACCCGCGGCCGGTACCGGGCCACCTGCTGAACGGTTGTATTTCGGGCTCAGCTGGATATAAAGGATGGCCATTACCGCGCCAATCACGCCCAGCGCCACCAGGTTGAAGTTGGTGAAGGCGGCAGTGACGAAGCCCAGGTAGAAGAACGGCATCAGGTAGCCCGCGCGCATCATGTTGATGACCATCGCATAACCCACTACCACGATCATGCCCCCGGCGATGTTCAGACCGCTGGTTACCACTTCAGGAATGGCGTTAAGCATATTCTGCACTTCGCTGGTGCCCACAGAAACCGCAACGATGACGGCCGGGATCGCGATACGCATCGCCTGCAGGAACAGGGAAGAAACGTGGATCCAGGACAGCGCCGTAAGGTTGCCGTTGTCGGCCGCCTTATCCGCCGCGTGCTGGAATGCCACGGTAATGGTACGAACGATGATGGTTAACACCTGGCCTGCCGCCGCCAGCGGAATAGCCAGCGCAATCCCGGCGCCGATGCTCTGGCCCCCGGCAATGACCAGCACGGTGGAGATGATCGACGCCAGCGCGGCATCCGGCGCCACGGCGGCCCCGATGTTCATCCAGCCGAGGGCGATCATTTCCAGGGTACCGCCGATGATGATGCCTTTTTGCATATCACCCAGCACCATGCCAATTAACGTACAGGCCACCAGCGGACGGTGGAACTGAAATTCATCCAGTACCGACTCCATACCGGCGATACAGGCAACGACAAACACCAGCACAATCTGAAGAAGGGTGATCTCCATTGTACTTCTCCTATAACTAAGACGTAGTTGTGAAAACTGAGTAAATCAGCTCGTGCCGGCTACTTCGCCACTTTGCCGATCAAGTCCATCATTTTCAGTTTCGGATCGTTTGAGACTTTACGGACTTCCAGCTCAATACCGCGGGCATTGAGTTTTTTGAAGGCCTCAATATCCTGTTCATCCACCGAAACGGCGTTGTTTACCTGGGTTTTGCCCTGACGATAAGCCATACCGCCGATATTGACGGAGGTGATCTTCACCCCGGCCTCCACCAGACGTTCAACATCGGTAGGGTTGGTAAACAGCAGCATGATGCGTTCACCCGCGTATTTCGGGTTGTTATAAACGCGGATCATCTTCGCGACATCCACTACGTGCGCCGTCACGCCAGGCGGCGCAACCTGCGTCAGCAAGGTCTTACGCACGGTATCAGCGGCCACTTCGTCACTGACCACGATAATGCGCTGCACGTTGGTTTCTTTGGTCCAGCGTGTTGCCACCTGGCCGTGGATCAAACGGTCATCGATACGCGCAAGACCGATCACCATGTAATCATCCGCGCCCATGGGCTTAACCGGTGCGGCGGGTTTTGCCACAGCAGCAGGCGCAGGCGTTACCGCTTCCGGCGCTTTTGCCTTCAGGGCTTTCACCCCCTCACGTCCCGCCTCAACCGCCACGGCAACCAGATCGTCAAAACTCGGATCGTCATCACGCCCCATGAGCGTTTCAACCAGCATAGGAATGTTGACCCCGGCAACCACTTCATAATGCTCTTTATCGACGACAATTCGACTGGCGGCGTTAAACGGACTGCCGCCCCATGTATCGACGAGAAACAGCACCCCTTGACTGGTGTCGAGATTTGCCAGCCGGGCGTTGTATTTTTCGATGAGCGTTTCGGCGTTCTCGCCGGGAACGAAATCGATCCAGCCGACGTTTTCCTGCTCACCCAACAGCATTTCGGCTGTTTTGAGCAATTGTTCTGCAGCCCAGCCATGTGTGCCTATTACAATAGCAATGGTCACTTGCTACCTCCGTTATTATCGTTAACACCTCTGTAACAGATGTGTTGTGAATCAATCTTTACCAGCGAATCGATTCAGATAAGGGTTTGAAAGAAAAGTTAAAACTTCCGTGAATTATTTTAGACATCGAAAAAATAATTTTTGTGATGCGCATCCGTAATTTAGCTTTCGTCGATCAGAAATTTCGGCCCGCGAAATAACCACAAAATTCCAATTGCAAATTCCGGTAAATCTTTGCAAAACATTAATTCTCTCTGCTATGTTTACCATCCGTTTAATTATCAAGGAGTATAGGGCAGTAGCCCCGTGTATGGACCGTCACCGACGTCAGTTAACCCATTGGCCGTTTCGTGCCTCGCAATCCGGCGTTTTCCGCCACCTTTCATTTTCATCTGCTGTCATCACGCCTGTGCTTAACGCACCGTTTTGCCATTCCGTAAACAGGAGCCTGTCATGGAATTCTTAATGGACCCCTCGATCTGGGTGGGGTTGTTGACGCTTGTTGTTCTTGAAATCGTTCTCGGTATCGACAACCTGGTGTTCATTGCCATCCTTGCGGATAAACTCCCGCCTAAACAGCGTGATAAAGCCCGCCTGATCGGCCTGTCACTGGCGCTGATCATGCGACTCGGCCTGCTGTCGGTGATCTCGTGGATGGTAACGCTGACAAAGCCGCTGTTTACCGTGATGGATTTAAGCTTCTCCGGCCGTGACTTAATCATGCTGCTCGGGGGACTATTCTTGCTGTTCAAAGCGACAACAGAATTACACGAGCGACTTGAAAACCGTGAACATGACACCGGACAGACGAAAGGCTATGCCAGCTTCTGGGTCGTGGTGGTACAGATCGTCATCCTTGATGCGGTCTTCTCACTCGATGCGGTGATCACGGCGGTCGGTATGGTGAACCATCTGCCGGTCATGATGGCGGCGGTAGTGATCGCCATGGCGGTGATGCTGCTGGCTTCAAAACCGTTGACGCGATTCGTCAATCAGCATCCGACGGTGGTGGTGCTCTGTCTGAGCTTCCTGTTGATGATTGGTCTGAGTCTGGTGGCGGAAGGCTTCGGCTTTCATATTCCGAAAGGCTACCTGTATGCCGCGATTGGTTTCTCAATCATTATTGAGTTCTTTAACCAGATTGCTCGCCGCAACTTTATTCGCCATCAGTCAACGCTGCCGCTGCGTGCCCGTACCGCGGACGCCATTCTGCGTCTGATGGGCGGTCGCCGCAAAGATAATCAACAGCATGAGCCGGACAGCGAAGCGCCGGTGCAGGTGCCGGAAGGGGCCTTCGCCGATGAAGAGCGTTATATGATCAACGGCGTACTGACGCTGGCGTCGCGCTCGCTGCGCAGCATTATGACGCCGCGCGGCGACATCAGTTGGGTGGATGCCAGCCTGGATAAGGACACTATCCGCCAGCAATTGCTCTCGTCGCCGCACAGCCTGTTCCCGGTCTGCCGTGGCGAGCTGGATGAAGTGATCGGTATCGTGCGCGCCAAAGAGATGCTGGTAGCGCTGGAAGAGGGCGGCGATGTGGCGGCGATAGCGTCTGCGTCCCCGGCGATTGTGGTGCCGGAAACCCTGGATCCGATCAAACTGCTTGGCGTGCTGCGCCGCGCCCGCGGCAGCTTTGTTATCGTCACCAATGAATTTGGTGTGGTGCAGGGCCTGGTGACGCCGCTCGACGTGCTGGAAGCCATTGCCGGTGAATTCCCGGATGCCGACGAAACGCCGGAAATCATCGCCGATGCCGATGGCTGGCTGGTAAAAGGCACCACCGATCTGCATGCCCTGCAACATGCGCTGGGGCTGGATAACCTGGTTAACGACAGCGAAGATATCGCGACCGTTGCCGGTCTGGTGATTGCCATTAACGGTCAGATCCCACGCGCGGGTGACGTGCTGCAACTGGCGCCGCTGACCATTACCGTGCTGGAAGCCAACGACTACCGGGTCGATCTGGTTCGGGTTGTTAAAGAGCGTCCGGAGCACGACGAAGAAGAGTAAGGCTACTGTAACGGCATTGACGGCATCATCCGCCCGTTATGCCGGGCTGGCGGCGGGGTACTTCCCGCCAGCCAGCCGGGGAAATCTTTCAGCGGCATCGGCTTCGCATAGAGAAACCCCTGTAACACATGCACCCCGCGCTGGCGCAGATGTGCCGCCTGCAGCGGGGTTTCCACCCCCTCTGCCACCATTTCCAGCGCAAGACGTTTGCCCAGCGCAATGATCATGTCCGTCACCGTCGAATTCACCGCATCCGTACCAATGGCCGCAATATAGGATTTGTCGATCTTAAGAATGTCCGGGCTAAGCTTTTCCAGCCACGAGAGGGACGTGTTGCCGGTGCCAAAATCATCAATCGCCACTTTCACGCCCATACGATGCAGTTCACGCACCATGCGGAAATCCGCCTCGCTCAGGCTGTCCCGCTCGGTGAGTTCTATCACCAGTTGCTGCACCGGACGGATGTTAAACCAGTGCTGGTTCAGATCGGCAATCAGCTCTCCGTGGCCGAAATGGCTGGCGGCGACGTTAATGCCGATATGAAAGTGCGGCGAGGGCGGGAAGAGGGCGAGCTGGCGATGGGTTTCCGTCAGCACGTAGCGCGTCAGCGGGGCGATCAAACCCTGGTTTTCGGCTATAGGAATAAACACATCCGGCGAGATCCAGCCCTGACGGCGATTATTCCAGCGCAGCAGAATTTCCACTCCCACGCACTGCTGGGATTGTGCGTCCAGCAACGGCTGACAAAACAGCTCAAACTCATTTTCCGCCAGCCCCATATGGATCTCCCACGCAAAGCTCATGCGGCTGGCGGTCGCCACCCACGCGATATAACCCACCAGCAGGCTGAGCAGCAGCGCCAGCGGAAACTGGGAGGGCAGATGCCGCAGCGCCAGCTCCGTTGCGCCCGGCCCGCGGACGTTAACCGTAAAAGGGTAGCGCTGTGACGTTTGCGAAAAGCGTTTTTCATCCGTCAGCGCGGGCAGGGCGTCCGCCACCCCACCGCCATACAGTAGATGCCGGTTATTGACCGACAGACTGGCGCCGGTGATCAGCGGTTTTTGCGGCTCCAGCATCAGGTCGGTCAGCAGCGTAATATTGACAATGGTCATCACCCCGCTGTCATCCCCTTGCGCAGAAGGAAACCATTGGATCAGTATCGGGCTGCCTTTGAGTAACGATTTATCGGTGGACAGGATCAGCTGTGCTTCGCTGGCGGGCAGCAAAGGCTGAAGTTGACGCACCTGCACATTGCGAAAACCAAAAATGCTTGAACAGTACAGCATCCCGTTCTCCACCAGGCCAATGGAGCGGATAGTCTGCAAAGAAGCCGCTTCAATACGCAGCGCCAGATGCACGTCGTCGCAGGGTTTACCTACCAGCGGCAACAGCAGGGGACGCCCGCGTTCAAGGGCGGAGAGTACTTTTTCCAGTGAGGAAACAGCATGAGAAGTGAAAGATAACAGACGCTGCTGATTTAAATTCCGCTCCGAAATAAATCGCGCGCCGAGGGTCAACAGCAGCATGGAAACGGCCGCAAGCACGCAGACGATAATGCGTTTTCGCCGGTAGTCGCTAATGATCCGTTGCGCAGTCTGCATGAAGTCATCGTCCGGTAAGTATACCGTTGATCGCAAAAGGCAACGGCACCACAGCAAGTGTAGTGTGGAAAAAATAATCGGACGAGAATTGGAGGAGATTTAGCCCTTCTGTCGCAGAAGGGCTATGAGAAGTATTAGTCGCACTGCACCTTGATTGCCAGACCACCGCGGGAGGTTTCGCGGTATTTGGCGTTCATGTCTTTACCGGTTTCGTACATGGTTTCAATAACCTTATCCAGCGACACGCGCGGCGCGCTGGTACGGCGCATCGCCATGCGTGAGGCGTTGATCGCTTTCACCGAGGCGATGGCGTTACGCTCAATGCACGGCACCTGTACCTGTCCGGCCACCGGATCGCAGGTCAGACCCAGGTTATGCTCCATGCCGATTTCGGCCGCCACGCACACCTGCTCCGGGCTTGCGCCCAGCAGTTCCGCCAGACCGGCCGCCGCCATTGAACAGGCCACGCCCACTTCGCCCTGACAGCCCACTTCCGCGCCGGAAATAGAGGCGTTCATCTTGTACAGCGCGCCAATAGCGCCGGACGCCATAAAGTAGCGGATATAAATATCCGGCGTCACCGGCTCAATAAAGTGATCGTAGTAGGCCAGCACCGCCGGAACGATACCGCATGCGCCGTTAGTGGGCGCGGTGACCACGCGGCCACCGGCGGCGTTTTCTTCGTTTACCGCCAGGGCAAACATATTCACCCAGTCGATAACGTTCATCGGATCGCTGGACAGCTTATCGCTGGCCACCAGCAGGCGGCGCAGCGCCGAGGCGCGACGCGGCACGCGCAGCGGGCCAGGCAGCACGCCTTCAGTGTTCATACCGCGATCGATACAGGCGCGCATGGTCTGCCAGACATCAGCGAAGTAATCTTCGATCTCCTGCTTGCTGTGCAGCGCCAGTTCGTTCTGCATCACCATACCGGATAACGACAGGCCGGTTTCATGGCAGTAATCAAGCATCTCTTTTGCCGAGGTGAACGGATAAGGCACGCTCACTTCATTGCTGGCTTCTTTGCCGAAATGCTCTTCGTCGACGATAAAACCGCCGCCGATGGAATAGTAAGTTTTGCTGTAAACGGTGGTGTCGCCGTTGTAAGCATGGATCTGCATGGCGTTTTCATGCAGCGGCAGGTTATTACTCTGGAAGCGCATGCCGTTATCTTTCGGGAAATCCACCTCATGACGACCCTGCGCCAGCAGCAGACGACCGCGGGTTTCAACGTCGCGGATAAACGCCGGAATGGCGTCAATATCGACGGTGGCCGGCGCATTGCCCGCCAGACCCATAATAATGGCGATGTCCGTATGGTGACCTTTACCGGTCAGTGACAGCGAACCGTACACGTCAACCGCCACGCGGGTTACGCTCTCAAGCAATCCCTTTTCGACCAGGTCATCGACGAACTGTTTGCCGGCCTTCATCGGGCCTACAGTGTGGGAAGATGAGGGACCAATCCCCACCTTAAACATGTCGAATAGACTAATCACATTAACACTCCTGACAGGGTTACCGGACTTTCCGATAACGATGTAATAATTGCGCATAGTGTATGAGGGAACTGCGGGATCGGCTGGAGTATTCGCATGAATTAAATTAATGCGTGAACATTAATTTTCTAATGGCGAGACGCGGATCCCACTCCTGGCAGAAGGGTTATTGCATAAAGAATATTCAGGGTTTGATGCCAATCTGCAACGCCAGTTCACGAATGATACCCGCCGTCATCCCCCAGACGAAATAGTGCTCATACCACGACAGCCATACGCGGTGATCGTTGCCGCGACGATGGATGTCTAAAGGATGATAGCGCCCCAGACGCAGAGCTTCCGCCAGCGGCATCTCAAAAACCGCCGCCACTTCATCTTCACTGGCGTGATAGTGCAGGTCAGGGGGGATAATGCCGACCACCGGCGTCACCTGAAATCCCGTCACGCTGTCCACCGGCGGCAGCACGCCGATCACCTCCACCGTCTCCGGCGGGATCGCCACTTCTTCCTGCGCCTCACGCAGGGCGGCGGCGATGAGCGACGCATCGCTGCTGTCCACCGCGCCGCCGGGGAAGGCCACCTGACCGGCATGTTTACGCAACTGCGCCGAACGCTGGGTCAGCAACAGACCGGGCTGTTCACGGCGAACCACCGGGATCAGCACCGCCGCCTGTCTGGCGTTCAGCGACGCGCGGCTCGCCTGCGGACGTAAAAGTTGAAATCGCGATAAAAAATCATCCAGTGTCAGCGCCTGTAAATCCAAAATCAGCTCTCCAGTTGATGCAGAATACGATTAACCTTATCAAAGGTTTCCTGATATTCCGCCTGCTCCTCGCTGTCGGCGACGATGCCGCCGCCCGCCGAACAGTATAGCTGCCCGTTACAGGCGCTCAGGGTGCGGATAGTGATGCTGGTGTCCATATTGCCGCACAGACTGATATAGCCGATGCTGCCGCACCAGGCGTTACGGCGGTGCGGCTCCAGCGCATCGATAATTTCCATCGCCCGCACTTTCGGCGCGCCAGTGATCGATCCCCCCGGAAAAGCGGCGCGTAATACGTCGCAGGCGGTACGCGAGGCAGGAAGCCGGGCGGTGATGGTGCTCACCAGATGATGCACCGCCGGGAACGGTTCGACGACGAACAGCTCCGGCACGCGTACGGATCCCGGTTCGGCGACGCGGCCCAGATCGTTGCGCATCAGATCGACAATCATCAGGTTTTCGGCGCGATCTTTGGGCGACTGCGCCAGCCGCGCGGCCTGATGAGCATCCGCCTGCGCATCGCTTAACCGCGGCAGCGTACCTTTAATGGGGCGGGTCTGAATGGTCCCGTTATTCAGCTGAATAAAGCGCTCCGGCGACAGGCTGAGCACCACCCCCTGCGGCAGACGCAGAAACGCACTGAACGGCGCACGGTTGGCGCGGTTCAGCTGCATAAACGCCTGCCACTCATCGCCGCGGTAATGTGCCTGAAAGCGCTGGGCAAGGTTAACCTGATAGCAGTCGCCGCTGTGTAAAAACGCCTGCACCGCGCGAAACTTCTCGCCATACTGCTCGCGGGTTATATTTGAACGCCAGGGCGAGGTTAAGCTAAACGATTGCGTCTCTTCGGCCCGTTGCGCTTCCAGCCAGGCCAGACGTTGCGCTATATCGCCATAGCTAAGCAGGGTGACTTTTTGCTGATGATGATCGACAATCAGCGCCCAGTCGTACAGCCCGACGGCCATATCCGGCAGGGGAAGATCCTGTTCGGCCTGCGATGGCAGCGTTTCAAAGCGGCGACCCAGGTCATAACCAAACAGACCCAGCGCGCCGCCGGTAAACGGCAAATCAGGATCGCAGGGCGGGGCAAGCTGCATGGCGTCCAGTTCACACTGTAACAGCGCCAGCGGATCCGCTGTGGACGCTGTACGGACACCCTCGCGGGTCACGGTGGTATTGTCGCCGTGCGTTACCAGCGTGCAACAGGGCTGCGCCACCAGAATATCAAAACGGTTATGGGCATGCTCCGCATGGCCGGAATGCAACAGCATGGCCCATGGCTGCGTGTTGAGTGGGGTAAACCAGTGGCTGGCGGCGTCGGGGCGCCACGGCAGCGAAATAACGGCGGGTGATAACGTCTTCATTAATCCAGACTCTTTGCTATCCGGTAACCGGCTTATGGGGTAGCATGTTTGATCAGCGCGAACAATTTAGCAGGAGTTCACTATGTTTGCAGGTTTACCTTCCCTTACGCACGAGCAACAACAAGAGGCCGTCGATCGCATTCATGCGTTGATGGCTGAAGGCATGAGCAGCGGCGAAGCCATTGCCCTGGTTGCTGCGGAACTGCGCGCCAGCCATAAAGGCGAACGGGTTCTGGCACGCTTTGACGAAGAAGACGAGGAAGAATAATCGCCTTTAAACGGCGGCGATAATTTTAATTTCCACTTTATATTGCGGGTTCATCAGCGTGGCCTGCACTGTACAGCGCACCGGCGCATGACCCGCAACCACCCATGCATCCCACGCTTTATTCATCGCGGCAAAATCCTTGCTGTCCGCCAGAAAAATGGTGGCATCCAGAATGCGTGATTTGTCGCTGCCCTGGCTTATCAGCATCGCATCAATCTGCGCCAGCGTGTTGGCGGTTTGTTCAAAGGCATCCGCCTGCAAATTCTCCGGCACGCCGGTGTAATACAACGTCTGATTGTGGATCACCGCATCAGACCAGCGGGCTGCGGCATCAATACGCACGATTGTCATGACCATCTCCTTAATTTCCATTGGCGCGCCAAGACTGCCACAGAGTTTTTACCCTGTCACGACTTCGGCTGGCTAAAAGCCATCGCCCCTGACATAATCACTGGCGATTTAACCAGGGGGTAGTGTGGCGAAAAACAGTGAGACGGACGATTTTGCGATCGACGGTCAGTTAGCAAAAGCGATACCGGGATTTAACCCGCGTGAACCGCAGCGGCAGATGGCGCAGGCTGTGGCTGAGGCCATCGCGAAAACGCAGCCGCTGGTAGTGGAAGCGGGAACCGGCACCGGGAAAACATACGCCTATCTTGCACCTGCACTGCGCGCCGGGAAAAAAGTCATTATCTCAACCGGATCGAAAGCGCTTCAGGATCAACTTTACAGCCGCGATCTGCCCACCGTCTCCCGCGCGCTGGAGTACAGCGGGAAACTGGCGCTGCTGAAAGGCCGCTCCAACTATCTGTGCATCGAACGTCTGGAACAGCAGGCGCTGGCGGGGGGCGATCTACCCGTGCAGACCCTGAGCGACGTTATTCTGCTGCGCTCATGGTCAAACCAGACCGTCGACGGCGATATCAGCACCTGCGCCAGCGTGGCGGAAGACTCTCCCGCCTGGCCGCTGGTCACCAGCACCAACGATAACTGCCTCGGCAGCGACTGCCCGCAGTACAAAGACTGTTTTGTGGTGAAGGCGCGTAAAAAAGCCATGGATGCCGACGTGGTGGTGGTTAACCATCACCTGTTCCTGGCGGATATGGTGGTGAAAGACAGCGGCTTTGGCGAACTGATCCCCGAAGCCGAGGTGATGATTTTCGACGAAGCGCATCAGTTGCCGGATATCGCCAGCCAGTATTTTGGTCAGTCGCTTTCCAGCCGTCAGTTGCTCGACCTGGCAAAAGATTTCACCATCGCCTATCGCACCGAACTGCGCGACACCCAGCAGCTGCAAAAATGCGCCGACCGGCTGGCGCAGAGCGCCCAGGATTTTCGGTTGCAGCTCGGCGAGCCGGGCTATCGCGGGAATCTGCGCGAACTGCTGGCGGACAGCCACATTCAGCGCGCTTTTTTGCTGCTCGATGACACCCTTGAGCTGTGCTACGACGTGGCAAAACTCTCCCTCGGGCGTTCAGCCCTGCTGGATGCCGCCTTTGAACGCGCCACCCTGTACCGCGCACGCTTAAAACGCCTGAAAGAGATCAACCAGCCCGGCTACAGCTACTGGTACGAATGCACCTCGCGGCACTTCACCCTCGCGCTGACGCCGCTGTCGGTAGCCGATAAATTCAAAGAAGTGATGGCGCAGAAGCCGGGCAGCTGGGTCTTTACCTCCGCCACCCTGTCGGTGAATGATGATCTGCACCACTTCACCGCCCGGCTGGGCATTGAAGAGGCGCACTCGCTGCTGCTGCCGAGTCCGTTTGACTATGCCCGTCAGGCGCTGTTGTGCGTGCCGCGCAATCTGCCGCAGACCAATCAACCGGGCGCGGCGCGGCAACTGGCGGCGATGCTGCGTCCATTGATCGAAGCCAACAATGGCCGCTGTTTTATGCTCTGCACCTCCCACGCCATGATGCGCGATCTGGCGGAACAGTTCCGCGCCACCCTGACGCTGCCGGTGCTGTTGCAGGGCGAAACCATCAAAGGGCAGCTGTTGCAGCAGTTCGTCACCGCCGGTAATGCGCTGCTGGTGGCGACCAGCAGTTTCTGGGAAGGGGTGGACGTGCGTGGCGACACGCTGTCGCTGGTGATCATCGACAAACTGCCGTTTACTTCCCCGGACGATCCGCTGCTGAAAGCGCGCATGGAAGACTGCCGTCTGCGCGGCGGCGATCCCTTCGATGAAGTCCAGCTGCCGGATGCGGTGATCACCCTGAAACAGGGCGTCGGCCGCCTGATCCGCGATATTGACGATCGCGGCGTGCTGGTGATCTGCGATAACCGGCTGGTGATGCGGCCCTATGGCGCGACCTTCCTCGCCAGCCTGCCGCCGACGCCGCGCACCCGCGACATCTCCCGCGCCGTGCGCTTTCTCGCCGTCCCGCCGACACAGTAATCGCAGTCTGTGATATTATGCGCGCCATTTATTAAAGAGAGCGCGCGAAGACCCATGCGAATTCTGGCTATCGATACCGCAACTGAAGCCTGTTCAGTTGCGCTACTGCAAAACGACACCATCCATTCCCATTTTGAACTCTGCCCGCGTGAGCACACGCAGCGCATTCTGCCGCTGGTTCAGCAGATCCTGAACGAAGGCGGCGTGGCGCTGCGCGATCTTGACGCGCTGGCCTTTGGCCGCGGCCCTGGAAGTTTTACCGGCGTGCGTATCGGCATCGGCATTGCCCAGGGGCTGGCGCTGGGCGCAGAGCTGCCGATGATCGGCGTCTCAACCCTCGCCACCATGGCGCAGGGCGCTTACCGTAAAACCGGCGCCACCCGCGTGCTGGCCGCCATCGACGCCCGCATGGGCGAAGTCTACTGGGCGCAGTACGAGCGCGATGCGCAGGGTGTCTGGCACGGCGAAGAGACGGAAGCCGTCCTGAAACCGGAAGCCGTGCGCGCGCGTCTGGCGCAGCTGGACGGCGCCTGGGCTACCGTGGGCACCGGCTGGCCCGCCTGGCCGGATCTGGCGCAAGGCTGCGATCTCACGCTGACGGACGGCGACATTCTGCTCCCCGCAGCGGAAGATATGCTGCCGCTGGCCTGCCAGCTGCTGGCGGCGGGCAACACCGTGACCGCCGATACCGCCGAACCTGTTTATTTGCGAAACGAAGTGGCATGGAAGAAACTTCCTGGTCGCGAGTGAATCTTAGATACAGGATGTTCATAACGGGAGTCGCAACATGGCACTGAATAAACGAGTTGTAAACGGCGCAGTCGCCGCGCTGGTGGCCGTCGCCCTGAGCGGTTGCGTCAGCGTACCGGATGCCATTAAGGGCACCAGCCCGACGCCGCAGCAGGATCTGGTGCGGGTGATGAACGCGCCGCAGCTCTATGTGGGTCAGGAAGCGCGTTTTGGCGGCAAAGTGATCGACGTGAAAAACGAGCAGGGCAAAACCCGCCTTGAGATCGCCGCCGTGCCGCTGGACAGCGCTGCCCGTCCGGTGCTGGGCGAGCCGTCCCGCGGACGTATTTATGCCGATGTCAGCGGCTTCCTCGATCCGGTCGACTTCCGCGGTCAGCTGGTCACCGTTGTCGGGCCGATTACCGGCACCGCCGAAGGCAAAGTCGGCGACACGCCATATAAATACATGGTGATGCAGGCGAACGGCTATAAACGCTGGCGTATTACCCAGCAGGTGATGATGCCGCCGCAGCCCATCGACCCGTGGTTCTGGGGACCGGGGCCTCACCCGTGGCGCTACGGTTATGGCGGCTGGTACAATCCCGGCCCGGCGCAGGTTCAGACCATAGTAACCGAGTAAACTCCTGTTAATGCAACAAAAGAAACAGCGGCCGGTCCGCTGTTTCTGCGTTTTCAGGATCATAAGAAAAATAAATAGTGACGCGCTTCGCAACCTTAAATCCGTTTAATTATTAAACTGGTACGCTGAGTTAATATAATGTTAACGACTTGTTTATTATCCGGGGTTGCGATGACGACAAATACTCATTTCAGAGGTGATGCATTGAAGAAGGTTTGGCTTAACCGTTATCCCGCCGATGTGCCAGCAGAGATCAACCCCGACCGCTACCAGTCACTGGTAGAGCTGTTTGAACACTCCACGGCGCGTTATGCCGATCAACCTGCCTTCGTGAATATGGGGGAGGTGATGACCTTCCGCAAACTCGAAGAGCGTAGCCGGGCGTTTGCCGCTTATCTCCAGCAGGGGCTGGGGCTGAAGAAGGGCGATCGCGTGGCGCTGATGATGCCTAACCTGCTGCAATATCCGGTGGCGCTGTTCGGCATTCTGCGCGCCGGTATGGTGGTGGTGAACGTCAACCCGCTGTACACCCCGCGCGAGCTGGAGCATCAGCTTAATGACAGCGGCGCGGCGGCGATTGTTATCGTCTCCAACTTTGCTCACACGCTGGAAAAAGTGGTGGAAAAAACCCAGGTCCAGCACGTCATCCTGACGCGTATGGGCGATCAGCTCTCCCCGGCGAAGGGCACGCTGGTGAATTTCGTGGTCAAATACATCAAAAAGCTGGTGCCGAAATATCACCTGCCGGATGCGATTTCGTTTCGCCAGGCGCTGCACAACGGCTACCGGATGCAGTACATCAAGCCGGAAGTGGTGACTGACGATCTGGCGTTTTTACAGTACACCGGCGGCACCACCGGCGTGGCGAAAGGCGCGATGCTGACGCACCGCAATATGCTCGCCAACCTCGAACAGGTGAATGCCACCTACGGCCCGCTGCTGCATCGCGGTAAAGAGCTGGTCGTAACGGCGCTGCCGCTGTACCACATCTTTGCGCTGACCATGAACTGCCTGCTGTTTATCGAGCTGGGCGGCCAGAACCTGCTGATCACCAACCCGCGCGATATTCCGGGGCTGGTGAAAGAGCTGGCGAAATATCCCTTCACCGCGATGACCGGCGTCAATACGCTGTTTAACGCGCTGCTCAATAACAAAGAGTTCCAGCAGCTGGACTTCTCCTCTCTGCATCTCTCCGCGGGCGGCGGCATGCCGGTACAACAGGCGGTGGCCGAGCGCTGGGTGAAGCTGACCGGACAATACCTGCTGGAAGGCTACGGGCTGACCGAGTGCTCGCCGCTGGTGAGCGTCAACCCGCACGACATTGATTATCACAGCGGCAGCATTGGTCTGCCGGTGCCGTCCACCGAAGCCAAACTGATCGACGATGAAGGCAACGAAGTCGAGCACGGTCAGCCTGGCGAGCTGTGCATTAAAGGCCCGCAGGTGATGCTTGGTTACTGGCAGCGTCCTGCCGATACCGATCAGATCCTCAAAGACGGCTGGTTACTCACCGGCGACATTGCGGTGATGGACGACGAAGGCTTCCTGCGTATTGTCGATCGTAAAAAAGATATGATCCTGGTCTCCGGCTTCAACGTTTACCCTAACGAAATTGAAGACGTGGTCATGCAGCATCCCGGCGTGCTGGAAGTGGCGGCGGTGGGAGTACCCTCCGGCAACAGCGGTGAAACGGTCAAACTCTTTGTGGTCAGGAAAGATCCGGCGCTCACCGGTGAGGCGCTGATAACCTTCTGCCGTCGTCAGCTTACCGGCTACAAAGTGCCAAAACTGGTGGAATTCCGCGATGAACTGCCGAAATCCAACGTTGGCAAGATTTTGCGACGAGAATTGCGTGACGAAGCCCGCGCCAAAGTGGACAATAAAGTCTGAGCTTTGAGTAAGTCGCCCGACGCCGGTTAGCCGGCGTTTTTTATGGGCGCAAACCTGAGAGAACCTGATTTGAATTACCAGATGATTACCACCAACGACGCGCTGGCCGCCATGAGCGACGCCGCGCGTGCGTTTCCCGCTATCGCCCTTGATACCGAATTTGTCCGTACCCGTACCTACTATCCGCAGCTTGGCCTGATCCAAATGTTTGACGGCGAGCAGGTATCGCTGATCGATCCGCTGACCATCACCGACTGGACGCCGTTCCGCGCGCTGTTACAGGATCGCAGCATCACCAAATTCCTGCATGCGGGTAGCGAAGATCTGGAAGTGTTCCTCAACGTCTTTGGCGAACTGCCGGAACCGCTGATCGACACGCAGATCCTCGCTGCCTTCAGCGGACGCCCGATGTCATGGGGCTTTGCCGCGATGGTAGAGGAGTATACCGGCACGGCGCTGGATAAAAGCGAATCCCGCACTGACTGGCTGGCGCGTCCGTTAACGGAGCGTCAGTGCATCTATGCGGCGGCGGATGTCTGGTACCTGTTACCCATCGCCCACAAACTGATGGCGGAAGCCGAAACCGCAGGCTGGCTGCCCGCCGCGCTGGACGAGTGCCGCCTGATGCAGCAGCGCCGCCAGGAAGTGCTGGCCCCTGAGGAGGCATGGCGCGACATCAGCAACGCCTGGCAGCTGCGCACCCGTCAACTGGCCTGTCTGCGTCTGCTGGCGGACTGGCGTCTGCGTAAAGCGCGTGAGCGCGATCTGGCGGTAAACTTCGTGGTACGTGAAGAGCACCTGTGGGCCGTGGCGCGTTATATGCCCGGTAGCATGGGCGAGCTGGACAGCATTGGCTTGTCAGGCAGCGAGATCCGCTTCCACGGTAAAACCCTGCTGGCGCTGGTGGCGAAAGCGCAGGAATTGCCGGAGGAGGCGCTACCTGAGCCGCTGGTGAATCTGGTGGATATGCCGGGCTACCGCAAGGCGTTTAAAGCCATCAAAGCGCTGGTACAGGAGGTCAGTACGGAAAGCGGCGTCAGCGCCGAACTGCTGGCTTCCCGTCGCCAGATTAATCAGCTGCTCAACTGGCACTGGCAGTTAAAACCGCAAAGCGTGCAGCCTGAATTAATTTCCGGCTGGCGCGGCGATTTAATGGCGCCAAAACTTAACGTGCTGCTAAAAGAATATCCGCGGTGATCTTTCATTACCCCTGTAATTAATTACAGGGTTTTTTGGCAGATAAATAAAAAGGCAGCGTTAAGGCTGCCTTTTTTATCTCTGATATTTTAACCAGTAAGAGAGATTTATTTACTGTCTTCTGTTTCCGGTAGCGTCACGTTCAGCTCCAGAATAGAAATATCGCCATCACGCTGTTCCAGTTGCACCGAGACCATTTCCGGATCGATCTGCACATAGCGGCAAATGACTTCGAGAATGTCCTTTCTCAGCTGCGGTAAGTAGTGAGGTTCAGCATCGCTACGGCGACGCTCGGCAACGATAATCTGTAAACGTTCTTTCGCGATGTTGGCGGTACTTTTCTTTCGTGAGAGAAAAAAGTCGAGTAAAGCCATAATTTATCCTCCGAACAGGCGTTTGAGGAAACCTTTCTTCTCTTCTTCTATGAAGCGGAAAGGACGATCTTCTCCCAACAGACGTTCCACCGTATCTGCATAGGCCTTGCCCGCGTCTGACGCGGCATCCAGGATCACCGGCTCGCCCTGGTTGGAGGCGCGCAGCACCGACTGGTCTTCCGGGATCACGCCAACCAGCTTGATACGCAGAATTTCCAGCACGTCTTCCATGCTCAACATATCGCCTTTGCTGACGCGGCCCGGATTGTAGCGGGTCAGCAACAAATGCTCCTTGATTGGCTCCTTGCCCTGTTCCGCACGGCGCGATTTTGACGCCAGAATGCCCAGAATACGGTCAGAGTCGCGCACGGAAGAGACTTCCGGGTTGGTGGTGATAATGGCTTCATCAGCGAAATAAAGCGCCATCAGCGCGCCGGTTTCGATACCTGCCGGTGAATCACAGACGATAAAATCGAAGTCCATTTTCTGCAGATCGTCGAGCACTTTTTCCACGCCTTCACGGGTCAGCGCGTCTTTATCACGCGTCTGCGATGCCGGCAGGATGAACAGGTTTTCAGTACGCTTATCTTTGATAAGTGCCTGATTTAACGTCGCATCGCCCTGAATAACGTTAACGAAATCGTATACAACGCGGCGTTCGCAACCCATGATCAGATCAAGGTTACGCAGGCCGATATCAAAATCGATAACGACGGTTTTCTTTCCCTTCTGGGCTAAACCTGTCGCGATGGCCGCGCTGGAGGTGGTCTTGCCGACGCCCCCTTTACCCGAAGTAACAACAATAATGCGTGCCATAGGAGTTCCTTGTTAAAAAGGGCTTAGTTCAATGGTTGAACAGTCAAAGCGTTATCTGCAATCAACAGACGCGCCGCTTTGCCATAAAATTCGGCCGGGATGTTCTCGCTCAGCCAGTATTCCCCCGCGATAGAAACCAGTTCCGCGGTGAGATGGGTACAGAAAATTTGTGCCTCACGATCGCCGCTGGCGCCTGCCAGCGCGCGTCCACGCATCATGCCGTAGATATGAATATTGCCATCGGCAATCAGTTCTGCACCTGCGCTGACATGACTGGTAACAATCAAATCAGAGTTAGGTGCATAAATACGTTGCCCGGAACGCACCGGCGTATCTATCAACCGTGAAATGGTGTGGGGCGCAACAGCAGGTTCTTCCACCACTGCAACGGGGGCAGGGGCCTGACGTACCGCCTGCTCCTTGCCTTCCGTCAGTAACGGCAGGCCTGCTTGTTCGATTTCGGCTTTCAGGGCGGCATCTTTGCAGCCGCTGATCCCCACCACGCGCAAACCGGTACTGGCGATCACCTTTTGCAGCGTGGCCCAGGAAATATTGCCTTCCACATCAGCGACGTTAATTACAACCGGCGCATGTTGTAAAAACGCGGGAGCCTGAGCGATTTTGTCTTTCAACGCCTGACGAATAACCTCGGGCTTTGCATCATGCAAATGAACCACTGATAAGGTGAAGCTACTGCCTTTTAGCTCGATGGGCGTGTTTGACATCCTGACCTTACTCAATTTGCTATTATCACCCGTACAGCGGGTAATATTCCGAAGACCAGAAGGCATGTTATAGTCAGGATTATATTGAGGCAAGTGACCTCCCGACAAATAAGAGCAAAAGAATGTTTTGTGTGATCTACAAAAGCCCACGGCGTGAACAGACCTACCTTTACGTTGAAAAAAAAGACGATTTTTCCCGCGTGCCTGAAGCCCTGATGCAGGGGTTCGGTAAACCGCAACTGGCGATGCTCTTACCCCTCGACGGGCGTAAAAAACTGGTCAACGCCGATCTGGAAAAAGTGAAAGAAGCGCTGAAGACGCAGGGCTATTATTTGCAGTTGCCACCGCCGCCGGAAGATTTGCTGAAACAACATCTGGCGAGCAACGGAAAAGGTTAATTTCTTACGCGTTCAGGGTGTTACTCAGGGGGAACTCATGTATCAACATCATCACTGGCAGGGCGCACTGCTGGAAATGCCGGTCAGTAAAGTTGTCTGCGTCGGCAGCAATTACGCAAAGCACATCCAGGAGATGGGCAGCGCCACCCCGACGGAGCCGGTGTTGTTTATCAAACCGGAAACCGCGCTTTGCGATCTGCGCCAGCCGCTGGCGCTGCCGCAGGGACTGGGATCGGTGCATCATGAAGTTGAACTGGCAGTGCTGATTGGCGCCACGCTGCGTCAGGCGAGCGAAGCGCACGTCGAACAGGCGATCGCCGGGTACGGCGTGGCGCTCGATCTGACATTGCGTGATATTCAGGGGCAGATGAAGAAAGCGGGGCAGCCGTGGGAAAAAGCGAAAGGCTTTGATAATTCCTGCCCGATTTCCGGTTTTATCCCGGCGGCAGAATTCCAGGGCGATCCGCAAAACACCCCGCTCAGCCTGAAAGTAAACGGTGACGTGCGCCAGCAGGGAACGACGGCCGACATGATCCACAAAATCGTGCCGCTCATCGCCTACATGAGCCGGTTTTTCACCTTACGCGCCGGGGATATTATCCTCACCGGCACGCCGGAAGGCGTCGGCCCGCTGCACAGCGGCGATGCGCTGGAAGTGAGCCTCAACGGGTTAACCATCAATACCCGCGTACTTTAAATGCGAAATGCCGTCCGCAAGGGCGGCAAAGCTTGCATCAACGAGCCTGACTGGTTATAAGGTGCAGCTTGATTTCCTACTGGCGGATCCGCTTATGACTGACACTCCTTTCTGGCAAAGCAAAACACTTGAGCAGATGACCGACGCCGAGTGGGAATCGCTGTGTGATGGCTGCGGGCAATGCTGCCTGCACAAACTGATGGATGAAGACACGGATGAAATCTATTTCACCAACGTCGCCTGTCGCCAACTGAATATCAAAACCTGTCAGTGCCGCAACTATGAGCGCCGTTTCGAATTTGAACCGGACTGCATCAAGCTGACCCGCGATAATCTGCCAACCTTCGAATGGCTGCCGCCGAGCTGCGCCTATCGACTCCTCGCTGAAGGGAAGAGCCTGCCGGTCTGGCATCCGCTGCGTACCGGCTCCAAAGCCGCAATGCACGCCGAACGTATCTCCGTGCGTCACATTGCGGTTAAAGAGTCAGAAGTGAATGACTGGCAGGATCATATTTTGAATAAGCCGGAGTGGGCGGATTAAACGGTTACTCATCAAAGTATTTACTTCTTCAGTTCGACTGTTGCTGGCACTCTGGATAGCGCCTTAACTGAAATTTGTTTCATATAGCCATGATTACCTTGACCTGGATAAGGGAAAAATGGGTACATAGTCAGTAAAATTTCGGGAATTAAGATAAATGACATCCCGGTAATACTGAAATATGGCTATATCCCGAAGGATCCTTCTGAAAATGGCAGCGCCGTTGGCCCTGCTGACCAGCGCTCGCTCTGCGAATTCAACAGAGAATCTCCCAGGTGGAACAACCAGTTCCCCAAAGTTGTTCGCCCCGTTCCAGCACATGAAAGGGATGGGGGCATACATAATGAAGCCTGGGATCAAGTTAGTGACGCATCGCTGCGATCTGAACTGAGCAGTGACAGCGGTGCGGGTTTATTCGGCTACAGCTCTGAACTATCCTATGGACCGAAAACGGTAGGGACTGCTCTTAATGACCTTTACGGCAGGCTACCCACTGTTAATATAGCGAATTATCCTTCCCTTAAAGCGGCTATTGCGGCTTTAACAAATGGCGGAACAGTCTACGTTCCGGCTGGCCGTTGGGAATCCGGAAGCTGGAATACCACAACCGATTACATGGGGACAGATAATGTTCGTATTCTTGGTGAACGAGCTCCTGTCTGGAATAACACTCTCAGTCGTTTAACAGGCGGTTCAGTGCTATGTGGAAGATTCAAAGTTTATGCAAACAATTTTAATGCCTTAAATGTCGGATTTGATAACGGCAAAGATTATATCGATGAAAAATACCCCGGAGCCGATATCACTACATCTTCTCATCCCGACGGGGGTGACTGGGATGCTTTTGCATTTGCTGCCCCACATAAAGGCACTGCACAAAAGCGCAATTTTATTTTACAAAATGTGACAGGTTTACTTTATAACAGTGAAGCACGCGGACACGCAGTTCTTACTGAAGGATATACAGGTGGACGACTTGATAATATTACAGGGATTGGTGGGTATCATGGCATTATCATCAAGGCCTGCGATGTTACCGCTACCGGTATTTATACTTATTCGCAAAGCCAGAATGGTTTGATTATTAAAGCAGATAATTTCTCCGATTGTGGCAATGTGAAAGTCATCGACCATTATTGCAGGCAAAAGCCGCGCGGAACTTCGCCCTGGTTTATCCCTGCGGTGGCACTTCACGGTATCGATCTTGATACGAACGCAAAGCCATTCACTGGTCCCATATTCATAGGCTTTACTGGCGCATCCGGTGCCAGGTGGCATGTGCATATTGGGGGACTAGTCCCATTAAAAGATGTGCAAATTGCCAGTATATCTACAGATGGCATGGGACTCGATGGTACAATAGTGGGCGAATACTCTTATATAGTGGAAGGTTCAACTACAGCATCCAGAATTAATATCGGCTCAATGAATGTCAGTAATTGCGCACATGCGGTTTATATTGCTACTCCCGAGATGAACCCCCAGCAGACTCACATAACTTCGCTGTATGCAGTAAACATCACTGGCGCAGTTATTCGTAGTCTTGATCATGCGTGTGTAAATATTGATGTTCTGGATGCGTGGTCTGTAGGCAACCTTTATTATATGACGCAACTTGGTAAAATTTATGTGGGTGATGAGAAATACTCAGCCCTCACTGGCCCAAAATTTGATACTGCTACCCTCGGCGGCTCGGCTCCGGCGCTGACAGGAGGGTGGGTGCAAAGCGAAGGAAATGAAAACTTTGAGTTTTGCCTTAAGGGATACAGGGCCGTAGTTAAAGGTTTTATATCTTCAGGTACTTCTGCCGCAATGGTTTCGCTTCCATTATCTCTCCGGCCCTCTTTTCCCGTCAGGAGGACAATGATGGGTATTGTATCGGGGAAGCTTGTATCTTTCCCATGCTCTATCATGGATACCGTGAGGACAAAGGACGGATCATTACCCGAGGGAATTACCCACGCTTCGTTAACCGGAATTAAATGGGATTACTGACAATTCGCCATTGAAAGCATCATGGCATAAAGAGGCAGTTCACTGCGAACTGCCTCTTTATGATCTCAGGCGACCGCTGGTGTTCTTTTCCTGAGCATAACCTTAGATAAACTACCTATTGGCCGTTCGATATACTTATAGCTTATGTATGAAGTAACTATTGTAAAGGGAACACAAAGTGCAGATACGATATACTTGCAATATTTATAATCGCTGAATATGTACAGGAGACTGCAAATGATGATGACGTGGCAAAGATAAGTAGAGTAGGAATAATCGCCTAATCTTATAATAAATTTAACCACTTTGCTTTCACTTATCTGTGCTTCCAGGCCAATAGCTGTTGCAACAATGATAGCGCACGGGATACCTATGAATAGTATATCGTGGTCTTCCTTCCTGTTATAAATAAATATCATTGAGGCCAGCAACAGACTTGCCAGAATCATTGGGTTAATTCGGTCCAGCATCCCGTTCTTGTGAAAATCAGCTATAAAAATCCCCAGCAAAAATTCCAGCATCATACCGTTGCCATAAAAAGGCATTTGCGCCAGGGAAGGTTTCAGGAATTCATAACTAAAAATTATCACTAACGAAATTAAGACTATAAACCTCTCACGAGAGATTAAAATGACCAGACAGGCCAGCAGGTAGAAAAACATCTCATAGTTTAAAGTCCAGCCTACCGTCAGGAAGGGGATATAACCCATTATGTCAGCACGCTCTGTAGGAATGAAAAGCAGACTGCGTATCAGTAACTCAGGATTTGTAGAAGTAGCAAACATTAGGCCATCAAAATATACTGCCAGCAGCGCAACGAGGCCTGTAAACAGCCAGTATGCCGGTACTATTCGCATTATGCGGTTGATGGCAAATTGTTGAGCACTTATATGGCGGGAATATATTGACTGATAAATGATAAAGCCGCTGATGATAAAGAAAAGATCAACCCCTGCTGCGCCTTTATGAGCAATTTGGTCAATGAATGGTATTCCAATGGCATCAGAAAAGACAATCTGCTTGACATGATGTAGCACGACAAGCCAGACAGCCAAAGCTCTAAGCATCTGAATCGATCGAAACATAATCTTACCAAATGATAAATTTTTATTGAGCATAATCTCATAGACAAAATTTGTCTACTGAGAAATAAATAAATTCATTAAAAATACAAAACATTGGAACAAGTATTTATTGTCAATGAATTCAATCAGATACGATTGAGAAGGTCTGGTGTGCGTGGATATATTTTGTTGTTTATTTCGAGGATATGAGATGGAGGGCATAAAAAAATCCGGAAACATTAAGTATTTCCGGATTTCTGTAAAGCCGGGCTAAAAGATTACCGCCCGAACAGATCGCGTTTTTTCGGTTTGAACGCCTGGGCAATCACCACCAGTACCGCAACCGCGAAGTAGGCGATAAAAATGCCCAGCAACCACTGCGGCATTTCCAGTGACAGGAACGACCACTGACGTTCCGCGCAGTCGCCGGACGCCACAAACACCTGCGGCAGCCACTTATCCAGCGGCAGCCAGCTCGGGAAGCGGGCGGCAAAATCACAGGTCGCAAACGGATTCGGGTGCAACATAATGTCAGTATGTTCCCAGGCCAGCTGGATCCCCCGAAAGGCGCTGTACAACCAGATCGCCATCGCCACATAGCGCAGTGGCGTTTTAGGCGCGATGGCTCCCACCAACCCCGCACCCATCACGCCAAACAGCGCGCTTCGTTCATAAATACAGAGTACGCAGGGTTTAAGCAGCATCACATGCTGGAACCACAACGCCACCATTTCAAGCGCCAGCGCGGTGAGTGCCATTAACAGCCAGGCACCGCGTCCGTGTGAGCACTTGTTCAAAAATCGCAACATAATCATTTCCCTAAGACAAGCGTGGACAACGCAGTGTAAACGAATTCACTTCCTGCGCCACTAGCCACAATAAAAATAATAAGTAATGGATTATTTTACCTGAATCGTCGCCAGGATAAGCCTGTCCCTTAAGTCAGTTTGCTGGTTTTATTCACCAGAAAAATGCGTCTGACAAAATCTTAAAAATGAAGTCCCGATCCCTTTTTCTTCATGCCTGGCGCTATCTGCGCCTGTATCGCTCTGGTATGATGAGTGTCTTTGTTAAGCTGTGTAATGGAAATCTCACTATGGTCATTAAGGCGCAAAGCCCGGCGGGTTTCGCTGAAGAATACATCATCGAAAGTATCTGGAATAACCGCTTCGCCCCTGGAACCATCCTGCCAGCCGAGCGTGAGCTTTCTGAACTGATTGGTGTCACTCGCACAACCCTGCGTGAAGTGTTACAGCGTCTGGCCCGCGACGGCTGGCTGACCATTCAGCACGGCAAACCCACCAGAGTAAATAATTTCTGGGAAACGTCCGGGCTGAATATTCTTGAAACGCTGGCACGCCTCGATCACGAAAGCGTTCCTCAGCTGATCGATAACCTGCTTTCCGTGCGCACCAACATCGCCACCATTTTTATCCGTACCGCCTTCCGCCAGCACCCGGAAGATGCGCTGAAGGTGCTGGCCACCGCCAGCGCTATTGAAGATCATGCGGATGCCTTTGCCGAGCTGGATTACAACATCTTCCGCGGGCTGGCGTTTGCATCAGGTAACCCGATTTATGGCCTGATCATCAACGGCATGAAAGGTTTATATACGCGTATTGGCCGTCATTACTTTGCTAATCCGGAAGCGCGCAGCCTGGCGCTCGGCTTTTATCACCAGCTGGCGCAGGTGTGTGAGCGGGGCGAGCTTGATCAGGTATATGACACCGTGCGTCGTTACGGTCGCGAGAGCGGCGAAATCTGGCACCGCATGCAAAAGACGCTGCCCGGCGGTATCTCAATGCACGGACGCTAAGAAAAAGCCCTCTCACCGGAGAGGGCTTTTTGTTTTACAGATTGTTTGGCCGTGGCGGGCAACGATCCAACAGCTCCACGCTGCCATCTTCATTTTGCTGCTCCAGCGCGACGTCAAAACCCCACAGACGATGCACATGCTTTAACACTTCCCGACGGCCCTTATCCAGCGGCGCGCGGTTGTGCGGAATATAACGCAGCGTCAGCGAACGATCCCCGCGCAGATCCACGTTCCAGACCTGAATATTCGGCTCCAGATTGCTCAGGTTGTACTGAGCCGAAAGCCTGGCGCGTAGCTCCCGGTAACCGTCTTCGTTATGAATAGCCGAAATTTCCAGATAATTATTACGATCGTCATCCAGTACGCTGAACAGACGGAAATCGCGCATCACCTTTGGCGACAGGAACTGGCTGATAAAACTCTCGTCCTTAAAATCGCGCATGGCGAAATGCAACGTTTCCAGCCAGTCCGATCCGGCAATATCCGGGAACCAGTAGCGATCTTCTTCAGTGGGCGACTGACAAATGCGTTTAATATCCTGGAACATGGCGAAGCCCAGCGCATAAGGGTTAATACCGCTGTACCAGGGGCTGTTATAGGGCGGCTGGAATACCACATTGGTGTGGCTGTGCAAAAACTCCAGCATAAAACGTTCGGTGACTTTACCCTCGTCATACAGGTGATTGAGGATGGTGTAATGCCAGAACGTGGCCCAGCCTTCGTTCATCACCTGGGTTTGTTTTTGCGGATAAAAATACTGGCTAACCTTACGCACAATACGCAGGATTTCGCGCTGCCAGGACTCCAGCAGCGGGGCATTTTTTTCCATAAAATAGAGCAGATTTTCCTGCGGTTCGGACGGATAGCGGCGCGCTTGCGCCACGGTTTCCACCTCTTCGCGTTTCGGCAGCGTGCGCCACAGCGTATTCACCTGGCTTTGCAGATACTCCTCACGGCTTTTTTGCCGCGCTTTTTCTTCCTGCAACGAAATTTTCTGCGGACGTTTATAGCGGTCAACGCCGTAATTCATCAGGGCATGGCAGGAGTCGAGCAGTTTTTCCACCTCGTCCACGCCATAGCGCTCTTCGCAGTCGGTAATGTATTTCCGGGCGAAGATCAGGTAATCGACAATGGAGCTGGCATCGGTCCAGCTGCGGAAAAGATAGTTATTTTTAAAGAAAGAGTTATGTCCGTAACAGGCATGCGCCATCACCAGCGCCTGCATGGTGATGGTGTTCTCTTCCATCAGATAAGCAATACAGGGGCTTGAGTTGATAACGATTTCATACGCCAGCCCCTGCTGGCCGTGTTTGTAGAGCCGTTCTGTCTCGATAAACTTCTTACCGAAAGACCAGTGAGGATAATTGATCGGCATCCCGACGCTGGAATAGGCATCCATCATCTGTTCAGAGGTGATCACCTCAATCTGGTGCGGATAGGTATCCAGACGGTAGAGCTTTGCCACGCGGTCAATTTCAGCAAGATAGGTATCGAGCAGCTCAAACGTCCAGTCAGGTCCATCGCTGAGACGTGTCGTATCCTTATTCATGGAATCAATCGTAGCCATTAGCGCGCCCTCATTGTTGGCGGATCTCTCTGTATGGAGAGCCTCATTTCAAGCATAGATCAAGGTGTCACAAAGGGTCTGCCTGGTAAATTTTTTTCTTCGCCATTTCGCCTTGTGGTGACGGGGTAAAAGCGCCTGTTTGCAGCATTAAATGCTGACTAAAATCGCCGGTCAGCAGGAGATCCTAAATCCGCCATCACAGGCCGCGCGGGCGAAGATGTGAGGTAAGTCACCATAAAAAAGCCATATGTTGAATAACATTTTCATCTGGGTTATCAATTTGTAATCAGAACATTGTTCTTTCTCAAAGGGAGTGGTTATGCGCATTGTTGTACTGGGAAGTGGCGTAGTAGGCGTCACCAGCGCCTGGTATCTGAATCAGGCCGGACACGAGGTCACGGTGATCGAACGGGAGCCGGGCCCGGCGCTGCAAACCAGCGCCGCCAATGCCGGGCAGATCTCCCCCGGTTACGCCGCCCCCTGGGCCGCGCCCGGCGTGCCGCTGAAGGCCATCAAATGGATGTTTGAGCGCCATGCGCCGCTGGCCATCAGCCTTGATGGTTCCCCGTCACAGCTGAAATGGATGTGGCAAATGCTGCGCAACTGCGACACCCGTCACTACATGGAAAACAAAGGCCGCATGGTGCGTCTGGCGGAGTACAGCCGCGACTGCCTGAAAGCCCTGCGCGACAGCACCGGCATCCAGTACGAAGGGCGGCAGGGCGGCACGCTGCAACTGTTCCGCACCGCGCAGCAATATGAAAACGCCACCCGCGATATCGCGGTGCTGGAAGACGCAGGCGTTCCGTATCAGCTGCTGGAATCTTCCCGCCTTGCCGAAGTCGAACCGGCGCTGGCGGAAGTGGCACACAAACTGACCGGCGGCCTGCGCCTGCCGAACGATGAAACCGGCGACTGCCAGCTGTTTACCCAACGTCTGGCGGCGATGGCGGAACAGGCGGGTGTGGTGTTCCGCTATAACACGCCGGTGGAGCAACTGCTGTATGAAGGCGAAAAAATCTATGGCGTGAAGTGCGGCGATGAGGTGATCAAAGCCGACGCTTATGTGATGGCTTTTGGCTCTTACTCCACGGCGATGCTGAAAAATATTGTCGATATTCCGGTTTATCCTCTCAAAGGCTATTCACTCACCATTCCGGTGGCCGAAGATGACGGCGCGCCAGTTTCGACCATACTGGATGAAAGCTACAAAATCGCCATCACCCGTTTTGACCAGCGCATTCGCGTCGGCGGGATGGCGGAAATTGTCGGCTTTAACACCGAACTGTTACAGCCGCGGCGCGAAACCCTGGAGATGGTGGTGCGCGATCTCTTCCCGCGCGGCGGCCATGTGGAGCAGGCAACCTTCTGGACCGGGCTGCGGCCGATGACGCCGGACGGTACGCCGCTGGTGGGGCGCACGCCGTTTAAAAACCTGTGGCTTAACACGGGTCACGGCACCCTGGGCTGGACCATGGCCTGCGGTTCCGGGCAGTTGTTAAGCGATTTACTCTCCGGCCGTACTCCGGCCATTCCGTTCGAGGATCTGAGCGTGGCGCGCTACCAGCCCGGTTTTACCCCGGCCCGCGCGCAACACCTGCACGGTGTGCAAAACTAAAAAGGAGCAGTCATGTCTCGTCCTGTACTGGCCACCATCGACACTCAGGCGCTGCGGCACAACCTGCAGGTCGTCCGGCTGGCCGCGCCGGTGTCCCGCGTCTGGTCGGTGGTGAAAGCCAACGCCTATGGTCACGGGATTGAGCGGGTCTGGAATGCGCTCAGCAGCACCGATGGCTTTGCGATGCTTAATCTGGAGGAGGCCATTGCGCTGCGCGAACGCGGCTGGAAAGGGCCGATCCTGATGCTGGAAGGGTTCTTTCACGCCGATGAACTGGCGCTGTTCGATCAGTATCGCCTGACCACCAGCGTGCACAGCAACTGGCAACTGAAAGCGCTGCAAAATGCACGCCTGCAGGCGCCGCTGGATATTTATCTCAAGGTGAACAGCGGTATGAACCGCCTCGGCTTTCAGCCGGAGCGGATCCATACCGTCTGGCAGCAACTACGGGCGATGAGCAACGTCGGCGATATGACGCTGATGTCGCATTTCGCCGTTGCGGAACGGCCGGATGGCATTGATGAGGCGATGGTAAAAATCGAACAGGCGGCAGAAGGGCTGGATTGCCCGCGCTCGCTGTCCAACTCGGCGGCCACGCTCTGGCATCCGGCGGCGCATTTCGACTGGGTCAGACCGGGTATCATACTTTACGGCGCATCGCCGTCTGGCCAGTGGCAGGACGTGGCCACCAGCGGCCTGAAACCGGTGATGACCCTGAGCAGCCAGATCATCGGCATTCAGACGTTAAAGGCGGGCGATCGTGTGGGTTACGGCCAGCGTTATCAGGCACGGGGCGAGCAGCGTATCGGCATTGTTGCCTGTGGTTATGCCGACGGTTATCCGCGCGTCGCGCCGGACGGCACGCCGGTGCTGGTGGACGGCGTGCGCACCCGTACGGTAGGCACGGTGTCCATGGACATGCTGGCGGTGGATCTCACTCCCTGTCCGCAGGCGGGAATAGGTACGCCGGTGGAGCTGTGGGGGCAGGAGATCAAAATTGATGATGTGGCTGCTGCCGCAGGCACGGTGGGCTATGAACTGATGTGCGCCTTAGCCCCGCGCGTGCCTGTCGTGACGGTGTAACTTTTAACGGGGCGGTTATTCCGCCTCGTCTTCCATCGGGCGCACCCCTACCTTACGCACGGCATTGTCTTCCTTCTCGGCTACCGTCCAGATCATACCGGCAAATTCCACCTGGTCACCGACGACCGGCGCCGCGCCCAGCAGTTTCTGAATGATTTCCCCCAGCGTCTGCTGCTTGTCGCGGTAATCCGCGCCGACGTCAATGCCGTAGATCAGCGCCACATCCGCGAATTTCGCGCTGGCTTCGAGGATAAAGTCGCCAAAGAAGCGCTGATCCAGCGCCACCGGCGGCGAATGGCTGAACAGCTTGCCGAGCGCCGGCAGATCTTTCTCACGGCCAATTACGCACAGCACATCCCCTTCACGCAGCCGGGTGCTGCCGGTGGGGTGCAGCAGGGCGTTATCACGGAACAACGCGGCAATGCGCGTTTCCGCGGGCATGTGTAAATCGCGCAGCGCCGCGCCGACACACCATTTGTCATCGCTGAGCTGATAAATAAACTGCTCCCAGGGATTTTCCGGATGAATATCCAGCCCGACGCGGGATTCCGGCCAGCCCACCGGCGGTACCACCACTTTCGCTTTTTTCGCCGCCCAGCCGAGTGAAGTGCCCTGGAAAAGCAGCGAAATCAGCACCACGAAGAAGGCGATGTTGAAGAACAGCCGCGCATTATCAAGCCCGGCCATCATCGGGAAGACTGCCAGAATGATCGGCACCGCGCCGCGCAGACCCACCCAGCTGATAAACACCCGCTCGCGGAGGTTAAAGCCGCGGAACGGCAGCAGCCCGGCAAAGACCGACAGCGGACGGGCGAAGAAAATCATCCATGCTGAGAGGATCAGCGCCGGAATGGCGATCGGCAGCAGATCCGATGGCGTCACCAGCAGGCCGAGCACCAGGAACATGGCGATTTGCGCCAGCCACGCCAGTCCGTCAAAGTTTTGCTGGATGCTGTAGCGGTTGCGCAGCGGGCGGTTGCCCAGTAAAAAGCCGCACAGATAGACCGCCAGGATCCCGCTGCCTTCCAGCGCCGTGGTGATAGCAAACACCATAATGCCGCCGCTTAACGCCAGCAGCGGATACAGACCGGCGGGCAGCGCGATACGGTTGATCATCTGCTGGAGCAGATAACCCCCGGCCAGCCCGAGCACGATACCCAGACCAAACTGCTGAATAATGTGCACTGCAAACATCCAGCTCAGCCCGCTTTCGTGCTGCTGGATCATCTCAATTAAGGTAATGGTCAGAAAGACCGCCATCGGGTCGTTGCTGCCGGATTCGATCTCCAGCGTCGAGCCCACGCGCTCGTTAAGCCCTTTGCCGCCAAGCAGGGAAAAGACCGCTGCGGCGTCCGTTGAGCCGACAATCGCGCCCACCAGCAGGCCTTCCATTATGTCCAGATGAAACAGCCAGGCCGCCATCATCCCGGTCAGGCCGGAGGTGATCAGCACGCCCACCGTCGCCAGCGACAGCGCCGGGCCCAGCGCCACACGAAACGAACTGGCCTGGGTGCGCATCCCGCCATCCAGCAGGATCACCGCCAGCGCCAGGTTACTCACCATATAGGCAAAGGGATAGTTATCGAAAGGGATACCGCCAACACCATCCACCCCGGCAAGCATGCCGATGGCAAGAAAAATGACCAGGATAGGAATACCGAGACGAGAGGAGAAAGAACTTAATAAGATGCTACAGGTTACAAGAACAGAACCCAGGATAAAAAGACCGATTATCGCCTCTGCTTCCAATGTCGAATTACTCCTTAAAACACCGTTACTGCCAGACAACATGCACGATCGGTGACCGTGCATCTCAATACGCTTCTTTATATTAACGGCAGGAGGTCAGATTTGATAAGTGCGATGAATGGTTTTTTTACGCATGCAGCACAGAATGCCCTGTCAGGGTTAACCCGGTATGGCTGCCATCGTGATCCAGCGTCGCCTGCGCGCCAAGGGGCAGGGTGACGGTTTGCGGCTCATGGCCGAAGGCCAGCCCGGCGATTAACGGAATAGGAATTTGCGTGCGCATATAGTCGATCATCGCCTCAAGCGTGTAACCCGCGTCGTAATCGTTCGGGGCGCTGCCGCTGAAGCTGCCGAGGATCACCGCCCGCTGGCGGGATAAAATACCGGCATGGTGCAGCTGCAACAGCATGCGCTCCACGCGGAACGGATGCTCGTTAATGTCTTCCAGCACCAGAATGCCGTTGTCGATAACAGGTAGCCAGGGCGTGCCGATAAGCGACACCAGCATCGCCAGATTTCCGCCCCACAGCGTCCCCTGTGCCTGGCAGGGCTGGCCGTCGCCGTGCCATTCCACTGTGAAGGTTTCGTTGCGCAGTGCCAGCCAGAAGTGGCGTTCGGTGAAAGCGTCTACGGTTTCCGCGCCGACGTTGCCCGCCAGCATCGGCCCGCTGAAGCTCATCACGCCGTGCTTAAGCAGTCCCATCTGAAAAGCGGTGAAATCGCTGTGTCCGCAAATTAGCAGCGGATCCTGCTGCTGGCGCTGCGCCAGCCCGTGCCAGTCCACCGACGCCAGCAGACGGCTGGCCCCGTAGCCGCCGCGTACCGGCATCACGATAGTGTTTTTACCGGCCAGCCGGGCAAGTCCGTTGAGATCCGCCAGACGCTCGGCATCGCTCCCGGCGAAGCGCTGCCAGCGACGGGCGATCACCTCGCGATTACGTACCTCATGACCGGCGGCCTCCAGACGCGCGACCCCGCGGGCGGCTGCCTGCTGATTGATGCAGTAGCCCGAAGGCGCAATCAAATGAAACACTGACATGGCAATTCCTTGCTGACATATAAGGTGAAACGTTTATCATGCCGCTTACGCCCGTCACACTTCAAGCGGCATCTGCTGGCTGGCGGGCGACTGAACATTACATACCGGTATAAGGATCGTTGGCGTGAAATTAAGATGGTTTGCTTTTTTGATTGTGTTACTGGCGGGATGCAGTTCAAAACAGGACTATAAAAATCCACCATGGAACCCGGAAGTACCGGTAAAACGCGCCATGCAGTGGATGCCGATCACCGAGAAAGCGGGAGCGGCATGGGGCGTCAGCCCACGACTCATCACTGCGATCATTGCGGTGGAATCCGGCGGTAATCCGACGCTGGTCAGCAAATCCAACGCGGTTGGCCTGATGCAGCTGAAAGCCTCAACCGCCGGACGTGAAGTGTACCGGCATATGGGCTGGAAGGGGCAACCTTCCACCAGCGAGCTGAAAAACCCGGAGCGTAATATCTCTATGGGAACCGCTTACCTGAGCATACTGGAACACGGCGTGCTGGCAGGGATCGAAGATCCGGAAGTGATGCAGTACGCGCTGGTGGTGTCTTATGTGAACGGGGCGGGGGCGCTGTTGCGCACCTTCTCATCGGATCGTAAAAAGGCCATCAAAGAGATCAACTCGCTCAGCCCGGATGAGTTTGTCGACCATGTGGCCGACAATCACCCTGCACCCCAGGCACCCCGCTATATCTGGAAAGTCCAGCAGGCGATGGATGCCATGTAACGCCTAGCGAACGTTGTTCGCCCGTTGATGCGCTTCGCGCTCCAGCGAGAAAATAATGCGCTGGAGCTCGCGCTCAACTGCCGGATTCACATTCAGAAAGCGGAAGCTCAGGCGCGGCGTGGTGACGGTTTCGTTTTTGCCGTCCACCACGGTGCGCTCGCTGATCGACAGTAACTGGGCATCGAAATAGAACTGACCCCATCCCGCCATATCCAGTTCAATCTGCGTAAAGCGCAGACCTTCCTTCAGCGCTTCCGGCGCGTTACCTTCCAGCAGCGCGCCCATGCCGCCAAGGGACAAATCAAACAAACGGAAACGCAGCATGGATTTATCCGGCATTCTGGCTTTGCAGTAATAGGCCGGATAGAGCGGGGCGGAAATGCGGAAATATTCCCGGCGCTGGATAAACCAGAGTTCAGCAGGCAGTGGCGTGGTAAAGGCTGGCAGTGCCTGGTACTGACCGCTCTGTAAACGGGGCAGCGTAAATTCAACTTTTGCGCCACGGGTTTCCGCCGTGATGGCGATATTTTCGGCACGCTGAACGGCTTTGTTATCGTATTCCTGGCTGCCATAGTCCATCACCAGCCCTTCCGGCGTAACATCGAGGATCTTACTGATGAACTGACCGCTGGCCCATGAGATGCGCAGTGGCACCTGGCCTTTTTGCAGATCGCGCAATACCCCCAGTACGGCCAGTGGGGTCTGCTTCAGAAACTGCTCACTATAATTACTCACGCCGGATGGCTCCTTAATAGCGTATCGCCTGTCGGGAATATATCGGCATGGCGGCGGGAAACTTAATACAAACGACCAAATATTTTTTGCGATTAAACTGAATTAAGTCTGTGACAACTAACCCTTTTGCTGTGGTTGCCTATACTTAGCGTCGTGGGCAGGAAATCAATCTTGCAATATCAAGTCACAACAAAAAGAGGAAATGCAAAATGGGCATTATTGCGTGGATCATTTTTGGTCTTATTGCCGGTGTTATCGCTAAATTAATCATGCCAGGACGTGATGGCGGTGGTTTCATTCTGACCTGTATTCTTGGGGTGGTGGGTGCCGTGGTCGGCGGCTGGCTGGCGACGATGTTCGGCTTTGGCGGCGACGTGACAGGTTTTGATCTGCACAGCTTCCTGGTCGCGGTGGTAGGTGCGATTGTGGTACTGGCGCTGTTCCGTTTGCTGCGTCGCGGGTAAATTAGCTATTAGTATTGTGGTCTGTTGCGCTCTTACTGACTTCTGAGTATGGCTCAGACTTCAGGCGCACAGAGCGCGCAAGGGGCGGCCAGTCGCCGCCGCCCCCTGCACCCCCGGGCTCCCGGCAGGAAAATCGCCGCTTCGCGGTGCCTTCGGCTTATCCCTTCCGGCTTCGGGTCGGGCGTGATGCAGCGTCCCTGCAAGTCGCGCCCTCAGCCCGCATCCATGCGGGCTGCCCCGGCCGTAAGGGAACGCCTCAGCGATTTTCAGCCGGACTCCCCACACTTCATGATTTCTAAAAAACACCACTCACAGCTTCCTGTAAGTTCAGACAAACACACAGCCACTCAGTCGTAACAAACCGTCATCGTAATTAACGCGAGGGATTGAGTCCCCGCTGAAACCGGTGAGCCGGAGGCCGGATGACAAGGGCTGGACGCCATGGATGGCGGCCAGAGGCGAAATGAGGCAGGATGCCGAATCGAGCCGACCGCGGGCAGACGGTCGGGAGGTGAGCGCAGTGCGCAGCACCGGTTTCTGTGCGGGGCCGCGGGGATTGCTAAGGGGGCCGCGGTGGCCCCCTTAGCACGTTCACCATCAGCGGTGTTACGTTTGATGCGAAACGCAAAGTGAACGGAACATTCCACTAAACCCTGTTCGACAGGAAATACGCAACGCGATCAGAAGTCATATCCCACGGTCGCCACCACGCTGCGCTCCGCCGCGTAATAGCAGTTATTGGTTCCGTAGCATCCCGCCACGTACTCACGATCGCCGAGGTTATTGGCATTCACCTGCACGAACGCCCCTTTCAGCGGCGCTGACCACTCGCCCAGATCCGCACGCACCGAGGCATCAAACACCGTAGCCGACGGCAGGCGCGATGAGTTTGTATCATCCGCCCACTGCTTGCCGATGTAACGCACGCCCGCGCCGACGCTCAGGCCGTAATCAAACTTATAGTTTGCCCAGAAGGAGGCCATCTGGTCCGGCGTCAGCTGCGGCGTATTACCGTTGTTACCATCGAGCGAATCCTGATACTTCAGGCGATTCCAGGTATAGCCCGCAATGGTGCTCAGGCGTGGCGTTAACTGGTTACGGGCTTCGATTTCCACTCCCTGGGAATGCACTTTCCCGGCAGGCAGATAGCTCGCAGTGGCGATATTAATATCGCGGGTGGCGACGTCTTTCTGCGTCAGGTCGTAAAGGGCAATGCTGTACATATCCGAGGTGCCCGGCGGCTGGAATTTCAGACCCGCTTCATACTGCTCGGCGGTGGTCGGTTTCAGCAGCGTACCGTCCGCACCTGGCAGCGAGGCCGGGGTGATCGCCTGGCTGTAGCTCATGTAGGGGGAAAGACCGTTTTCAAAGGCATACAGCAGTGACGCTCTGCCGCTGATATGATCATCCTGGCGACGATTCGAGGTGGCATTGCTGTCGCTCACCTGCTCAGAGACGATGCGGTCATAGCGGCCGGAGAGATCCATATGCCAGCGATCCCACACCATCTCATCCTGCAAATAGATGCCGGTCTGGTAATAGCGGCGGTTGTTGTCATCGCTGTAGGTCACAACGTGGCCATGCTGCGCAGTGTAACCGGTGTACGGGTTGAGCGGCGAAGCGCTGCCCGCGCCTGTCCACAGATTGTTGCGATAGCGATGGTATTCGCCGCCGAGGATCAGCGTATGCGCCACCTCGCCGGTATTGAAATCCGCCTGCACGCGGTTATCCGTAGACCACGCATCCAGTGAGCCACGGTTGCCGCTATAGCCGCGAGACAGCGTATCGCCGCCGTCGATCCAGCCGGTCTGATACACCTGATCCAGTGATACATTGGCATGGGTATAGCTGCCGCTGGAGTGTACTGACCAGATATCGTTGAACTGGTGATCGAACTCCAGGCTGTAGATCTGCTCACGACGACGGTAGCCGTCTTCGCTTTCGCCTTCATTCGTACTGGTGTCGAGCTTGCGGCCATTGTGGGCAAAGCGCGTGCCGTCGAGAGGCAGGGAGCCGTGATAGCCGCCGGTCGGATCTTTTTGCAGATAAGCGCGCAACAGCAGGCTGGTATCCGAATCCGGCTGCCACAACAGCGACGGGGAGATGGCGTAGCGCTCTTCGCGGGTGTTGTCATACTGGGTATCGCTGCTGCGCGTCATCCCGATAATGCGGAACGCCAGCTGCTCGTTGATCGCGTCGGTGTAATCGAAGGCGCCGCCTTTGGTGTTATGGGTACCGCCGCTGAGACGGAAATGGCCTTCCTGTTTAAACTGCGGGCGTTTGGAGGTGAGATTCACCAGCCCGCCCGGCACGCTCTGACCGTACAGCGCCGATGACGGGCCTTTCACCACATCGACACGCTCAATAAACCACGGATCCACCTGCAACACACTGTGGCTGCCGCCGTCGCTCATCAGACGCATCCCGTCGAGGAACAGGTTATCCACGTCGCCGCCGTGGAAGCCGCGCAGGGAAACGGTATCGAAGCGGGTAGCGCCGCCGCCGAAGCTGGAATAAACCCCCGGCGTATAGGCCAGCGCCTGGGACACCGTCGCCACGCCCTGATCTTCCATCTGCTGGCGGGTAACGACGGACACCGACTGACCGGTAGTGATCAGCGGTTCATCGGTCTTGGTCGCGCCGCGGGTGCTTTGCACGGTATAGCCTTCGGTCGGCGCAATGGCTGACTGAGGCGCGGTGGCGGTAACCACCACGGTATCTTCCGCGAGCACCGCATGAGGAAGCGCCAGCGCAAGAGCGCACAGCAGGGACGAACGTTTCAGGGATAATGTCGTGGTCATTCCGGGATCCTGAGTACCGTTGTGCGCGGAACAAGCCTCCGCCACAAACAGGAAATTTGTATTAACAAATGTAAAAGGAATGCGAATTATTATCGTTAACGTTAAAGAATACAACGGAAAATCAGTGTGGGATTAACCGAGGGGAGAGTGAGGAGATTGCTGTAGGCCCGGCAAGCCTGCGCCGCCGGGCAATGTGTTGATTTCGCACATTAAAACCTGCTACCAAATCTGGTAGCAGGCGAACCGCTTATTGTGCGACTTTTTCTGCCGTCGGGGCAGGAGCAGATGACTGCGCGGTAGCCGGTTGCGCGGTGGATTGCGCAGCGGGCTGCGTCTCCGGTACGTTATCGCAGGGTTGCGCTTTCGGACAGACCAGATCCAGCATCATCAGCGTCACGCCGTTGGTCCAGCCAAAGCCGTCCTGTAGCGGGTATTCACCGCCGCCACCACCGGTGCCGGTGCTGCTGACGTCATACTTCTCCACCAATTTTTGCTTGCTGTCATAAGTATGCTGGACGTTTTTCAGGAAGCGCCAGGTGACATCCATTGCGGCCTTCTCATGGTCATAGTTTTTCAGACCAGCGGTGGCGACCCACTGCAACGGCGCCCAGCCGTTCGGCGCATCCCACTGCTGACCGCTGTTCACTGTGGTGGTGGTGAGCCCGCCTGGCTTGATCAGCCGGGCCTCGGTCGCTGCGGCCACTTTATCCGCGCGATCTTTCGCCGCCGCGTTAACATACAGCGGGAACAGGGCGGCGGCGGTCAGTTGATTACGCACCTTTTTGGTTTTCAGATCGTAATCAGCGTACCAGCCGTCCTTGTCATTCCACAGATTGGCTTCCATCGCCTTCTGGCGCGCATTCGCCAGCGCTTCAAACTTCTGCGCTTTGCCCGTATCGCCGGCCGCCTGGCTGGCGCGGGCGATCATTTTTTCCATCTTGTACATCAGCGCGTTCAGATCCACCGGCACAATGCTGGTGGTGCGGATAGTGCCGAGCTGTTCGGGATCGTCCATCCAGCGGGAGCTGAAGTCCCAGCCGGAGGCCGCTGCCGCACGCAAATCGCGATAGATTTCCGTCGCCGGGCGGTTAGGGTTGTTTTTCGCCGTGGTCACGTCAGCCAGCCAGGATTCCGGGCGCGGGGTGTCGCGATCGTCCCAGTAGCGGTTGAGCAGCGAGCCATCCGGAAGTTTAACCACGCGCTTACTGGCTTCTCCCGGTTGCAGGGCGTCTGCGCCCTCCATCCAGTACTGATACTCTTTTTCCATCTGCGGCAGATACTGCTTCAGCGCATCATCCCCTTCGTGGGTGGCTAACAACTCAACCATAAACGGGAAGAAGGGCGGCTGCGAACGGCTCAGGTAGTAGCTGCGGTTGCCGTTGGGGATATGGCCCCAGGCGTCCAGTTCATGGGCGAAGTTGTCGACCATATCCTGCACTTTGTCCCAGTGGTCGCTCTCAGCCAGCCCCAGCATGGTGAAATAGCTGTCCCAGTAATAGACCTCGCGGAAACGGCCGCCAGGCACGACATAAGGTTTCGGCAGCGGCAGCAGGGAGTCCCATTTTCCGGCGGTATCGGTGGTGCGCGTCAGCTCGGACCACAGGCCGTCGATATGCTCGCGCAGGCTTTGTCCGGCAGGCGGCACATATTTTTTGCCTTCGCCCGGCACAATAAAGTTCACGTCAACAAAGTGGCGCAGATCGAAGCCGGACTGGTTGCGCTGCATGCGGTAATCCGCCAGCACCATCAGCGGATCGCCTTTCGGCACCGCATCGGCGAAGGTTTTTTGATCCGGGAAGAGTTTGGCGGTCTGCACATCGGTAAACAGCGGGCCAAGCAGGACATCCGGCGACTGCGGCTGGCCTTTGTTCTGCACTTCATCGGCCAGCAGCGGGGCGGAAAGGGACAGCAGTGCGCCACCAATCGCGAGTTGCATGGCGAAAAACAGCGTGTGGGGACGGCGCATAAAAGGTTTGGTCATTAATTATTCTCCTTGAGGGGTGAACAGCGAAACCGCTGCAATCAACCTTGAGAAAACAGTAGACGAATATCGGGCAGGGTGCGTGGTGGATTTAACTTTTTGCGCAATGGAAGGCAAATTTTGAGGGGGGCAGGCGGATCTGTGGAATGTTTGGTTTGGAGGGATGTTTGGTTCTGTGGAATGTTTGGTTTGGTGGAATGTTCCGTTCACTTTGCGTTTTGAGTCAGGCGTGACGCCGCTGACGGTGAACGTGCTAAGGGGGCCACCGCGGCCCCCTTAGCAATCCCCGCGGCCCCGCACAGAAACCGGTGCTGCGCACTGCGCTCACCTCCCGGCCGTCTGCCCGCGGTCGGCTCGATTCGGCATCCTGCCTCATTTCGCCTCTGGCCGCCATCCATGGCGTCCAGCCCTTGTCATCCGGCCTACGGCTCGCCGGTTTCAGCGGGGACTCAACCCCTCGCGTCATTATTTTTATTCTTTATAAGACGACTGAGTGGCGTTAATTTTTTTTAACTTACAGGAATCTGTGAGTGGTGTTTTTTAGAAATCGTGAAGTGTGGGGAGCCCGGGGGGCAGGGGGCGGCGGCGACTGACCGCCCCTTGCGCGCTCTGTGCGCCTGGAGTCTGAGCCGTACTCAGAAGCCAGTAAGAGCGCAATTTACTACGAAACGAATCACCCCTGCGGATTAATCAGCCAGGTACCCGGCGTGGCGATCGCCAGCGACTGCGTATGCGTCTGGCTGCCGCTTTGCAGCGTAATATCATACTTCCCGGCCGGGAGCTGAATAAACGCGAACCCGCTCGACGCGGCCACCGCCTTCTGCGGCTTGCCGTTTACCAGCAGATGATCCGCATCGCTCATGCGGATATACACCCGCGCGATAAGCCCGCCCGCAGGCGTAGGCGTCACCGGCGTGGCCGTTGGGGTGGCCGTCGCGGTTGGTGGCGCATCAGGAACCTCCGCAGGCTCGCCGCGGAACAATAAAGCCCCGACGATCACCCCGACCAGCACGCCTGCGGCGATTTGCAACGGCGATTTAACGCGCGCCCACAGCGGTTTTGCCGCCGCGGCTTCTTCTACCGGCACCAGCATCGTGCCGGTTTTTTTCAGCCCGCCAATTTCCGTGCTGCGATGGGTATTGATCTCCGCCAGCGCCGCAAAGGCTTCAATGGACTGCGGACGGGCTTCCGGTTTCAGCGCCAGCGCCTGATCCACGGCCCGTAACAGCGCCGGTGACCAGCCTGCCGGTGGATTTTCCGTCAGACGAATACAGTTATCCTGAATGCTGCGCGTCACGCTGGCTGGGGGCGCAACGCCTGTGATCAGCGTATAGAGCACCGCGCCCAGGGCGTAAATATCGGTCCAGGGTCCGATCTGATTTTCCAGATCGCTGCTGTACTGCTCCAGCGGCGCATAGCCCGCATGCAGCATAGTGGTATTGAGATCGCGCACCTCGTCGCCCTGCGGACGCGAGACGCCAAAGGTCAGCAGCAGCGGCACGCCGTTGTCCTGGATCTGAATGCTTTTCTGCGATAAATCGCGATGGATCACGCCTTCTGCATGCAGCGCCGCCAGCGCGCCGCACAGCATCGGCAGGATACGACGCACCCACTCTTCGTCCAGCACGTCCGGCTGTTGCTGATGCAGTTCCGCCAGGGTGATGCCGCTGTAATAGCGCGTCACCGTGTAGGCCGTGTCATTTTCCGTCCAGAAGCGCAGCACCTGCACCAGTTCCGGATAGTTAAACTTCGCCAGGCGGCGGGCGTCCTGAATAAAGGCGGTAAGACCTGCGCTGTATGCCGGATGATCCTGCTGGCTGCGTAGCGCGAGGTGCATGTCATCGCTGCGCACCACCATCGCGCGCGGCATATATTCGCGAATGATAACGGCGCGTTCCAGCTGATGATCCCACGCACGATAGACAATCTCGCACGGCGTGGTCTGCAAAACGTCCTGTATTTCAAATTCGTCAAAACGATAGCCCGGCGGCAGAGCGTCGGCTATCGCTGGAGTGTAATCGCTGGTTGTCATTATGCGGCTTCTCTGTTCCAGACGGACGTGATCATTTTTGCGTGCGCCACGAACCGGCGGCCGGGTCGCGAAGTTGCGGATGCAAATTATCGATTAACAGCAGCGTCAGCGGTGTGCCCGGCTCCAGCCATTGCGACCAGACCTTGCGTACCGCATTCAGGCGCGTCTGTAATCGCGCTTCGTCCAGCGCCAGTTCACGGGACACTTCGACGGCCACCGTGCCGTTACTTTTCCAGCCGTTAATCTCCGGGCTGTAAGGCAAAATCATCCAGCTCTGCGGGGCCTGCTCGTTGCTGACCACCATGCGTTCATTATTGACGCTGGTGATAAGGAGCGTATCGGCATTCACCGCGCTGCTTAATCCGCTGACCGGGAAACCGTGCACAAAGGTCATCATCATGCGCTTATCGCCATTGACGCCGCTTTGCACCATCTCGCTGCGGCCGTTCAGCCAGCCGCCTTTCTCACACTGATCCTGCGCTTTGGCCGGAATAAACAGCGCCGAGGCATTGGCATCGCCGCGCCAGAAGGTGCGCAGATGGCAGCCATCCTGCAGGGTAAATTCCAGCCAGGGGGTGCGATCGGCCGGGGCGGAGAGGGTGGCCTGCGCCGGTGCGCCTTCCGGCTCCAGCGTTTGCGGCGCGATATCCAGCGCCCAGTCACTCTCTTTACTGGCGGTGCCGGTCGCCAGCACATGATCCTGCGGATCCACCAGCTGCCAGCTAATCTGCGTCAGGGTGCTGCACTGACTCAACAGCAGTTTGCCGAGGCGTGGCATAAAGTTACTGAGAATGAACGGGTTTTTATCGCCCATCGTGGTAATACGCAGCGGGAGTTCAGCGGCGCACCAGCTTTGCGGGGAGTTATCCTTTATATCGTCTATCCAGACATCCAGCTTCTGCGAAGGGGATTGCACGATGCGATAATTCCCAGCTGACGCGGTAGTGGTTGCCAGAAGCAATGCCAGACCGGAGAGCCAGAGTTTCATAAAAATCCTTGTTAGCCTGTGAAAAATGAAGTTGCGACTTCATCACCCTGGATACGTATTTTAGTTCAGAATTATCTTATGAGAAGGGGGAGCGACGTTGCATCTGCTCCCCGTTATGAATTCAGTCGATGATCCAGGTACCGCTGTCGCCTTTCTGACAGGCTTTGCTGCTGTCATCCACGGCCACGCAGGTGGATTTTTTCGCCGCGCGTTTCGGACGCGGACGGTCGCTTTTCAGCGCCTGCTCGTAACGCTCGCTGACCACCATGGCGCGCTGCGGCACGTAGCCCAGCAGCTGAGGGTTATCCGTGGTGCTGATGGCCAGCCAGGATTGTTCAACAAAACCTAACACCATATAGGTTTCGCCGGTTTTCAGCTCGCCCAGCACCTTGCCGCTGAAATCGGGCTTGCTGAGGATGGAGCCGGGGTACATCGCCCGGTATTCATCGTTAACCGGGTTAAATTCTTTAGGCGGGACCACAATATGACGGTGGGTCAGCGTTACACCATTTACCTGACTGGTCACGATGGTATCGTCGGTGATTTTCGGCGGCGGCGCTTTACACCCCACGACGGTGCTGACCACTAAAAGGAGTAACAAGCTTCGCAAATTCATCGTAACTTTCCCTGCAATAAAGTTGAACCCGACGTGAAATATGCCATGCTGCCTGGATAACCGGTGCACCGGCAAATCTGCCAACGCAAAACGGTAAAGCAATTAACATGGATTAGCATCATCTTTATGATTTTACATTGACTGATTAACAATTCAATGGCGTTTGCCAGCCCGCCTCTCACAATGCTGAATAAACCGCCATCATGCATAAGTATGAGATTAAGTTGATTCTTATCCCTTACCTGACAGGGGTTAATCCCAGCTTATCTTATGGTGTTGAGTAAAGGCTATATTGCGTTATTTCGCACGTGACAATCGACTAAAAAAAGAGATTTTTCTTAGGTTAAATCAGCGCATCAAAACACGCCTTAAGCCTGCCACTGAAAAATAGGCCTGCACCGCTTTGCGGCACTGCCCCATTTTGGGTCGCTATTTTTGCTCACCGCCTCCTTATCGCCAGTGAAAATCCCCGCCGCCGGGGAAAGGTAAAACTGGCACAGCGCTTGCTTTATTCATTTCAGAAGGCAGCGCATCAGACAATTATCTGTAAAAAATAGCGGGCTAGGGTTCCGGTTCACCCAGGTGAATGCTGGTCCGAGAGCACGCGACCTCTGTGAGGTTACACGGCGGGACAAAAACCCGGGAGACAGCAGCACCAGATGGTGTCGCGCTGCCCCCTTTTTGTCCAACCAGAGGTCGAACCATGAAGACATTTCCCTTGATCCGCACCCTCGCGCTGTCACTTGTGATGCTGACCAGCCTGCCAGCCCTTGCTGCCGCCAAAAAAGAGTTCAACGTCTGCTGGACCATCTACGCCGGCTGGATGCCCTGGGGCACCATTGCGGGTGACAAAATCATCGACAAATGGGCCAGCAAATACGGCATTAAAATCAATGTTGTGCAGCTTAACGACTATATCGAATCCATTAATCAGTACACTGCGGGCCAGTTTGATGGTTGCACCATGACCAATATGGATGCGCTGACGATTCCGGCTGCGGGCGGCGTCGATACCACCGCGCTGATCCTTGGCAGCTACTCGGAAGGCAACGACGGCGTGGTGATGAAAGGCGAAGGCAAAACGCTGGCGGATCTGAAGGGCATGAAGATCTACCTGCCGGAGCTGTCGGTGTCCCACTATCTGCTGGTGCGCGGGCTGGAGAAAGCCGGGCTTGCCGAGCGTGACGTAACGGTGGTGAATACCTCCGATGCGGATATTGTCTCTGCTTTTAGTACGCCGGACGTCGAAGCGGCGGTGGCCTGGAACCCGCAGTTGTCAGTGATCAAGAGTACGCCGCAGGCGACGGAAGTGTTCAGCTCTGCTGCGGTGCCAGGCGAGCTTATCGACATGATGGTGGTGAACACCGCCACCCTGAAAGACAATCCCGCGCTCGGCAAAGCCCTGACCGGCGCCTGGTATGAAATGATGGGCCTGATGAAAGCGCAGGATGCGAAAGCCCTTAATGCGATGGCGGCGGCCTCCGGCACCGATCTGGCGGGCTACCAGGCGCAGCTCAAAACCACTCACCTGTTCTATACCCCGGCGGATAACCTCACGTTCACCACCTCGGCCGATCTGGCAAAAACCATGCAGCGCGTGGCGCAGTTCTCCTTTGATAAAGGGCTGCTCGGCGATGGCGCACAGAGCGCGGATTTCATCGGCATGGCTTTCCCCGGCAACGTCACTCAGGGCGATGCCGGCAACATTAAGCTGCGCTTTGACGACAGCTTCCTGAAAATGGCCGTGGCCGGGACGCTCTGATGCGCCAGATTAACCGCCATCCGTCCCGGGGGATGCACATCATGCTGATGCTGCTGCCGTTTTTCCTGCTGCTGGGGGTGTACTTCATTGGCTCCGCGGTGCGCCTGGACGCTAATCCGCACGACAAGCTGCTGCCAGGGCTGGATCAGATGCTGAGCGCCCTCGACCGCATGGCTTTTACGCCAGACCGCCGCAGCGGTGACTACCTGTTCTGGATGGACACCCTGGTCAGTCTGGCGCGTCTGCTGACCGGGCTGCTGATTGCCTCGCTGCTCGGGCTGTGCATCGGCATTACCGCCGGTGTTTTTCCGCTGTGGCGGGCATCGTTGTCGCCGCTGATGACCGTGCTGTCGATGATCCCGCCGCTGGCAATCTTGCCGGTGCTGTTTATCGTCTTCGGGCTGGATGAGCTGTCGAAAATCATGCTGATAGTTATTGGCATCACGCCGATGCTGGCGCGGGATCTGGAGCACCGCGCCCGTGAAATTCCGCAGGAGATCATTATCAAAGCCCAGACCCTCGGCGCGAACAGCTGGACGCTGGTGCTGCGCGTGGTGCTGCCGCAACTGCTGTCACGCCTGCTGACCTCGCTGCGGCTGCTGCTGGGCTCGGCCTGGCTGTTCCTGATTTCCGCCGAAGCGATTTCGTCCACCGCCGGGCTGGGCTACCGCATTTTCCTTGTGCGCCGCTACATGGCGATGGACGTGATCATCCCTTACGTGGTGTGGATCACGCTGCTGGCGTGGCTGATGGATCTGGCCCTGCGCAAACTGCACAGCGTCTGTTTCCCGTGGGCGGAAGGGGGCAAAGCATGAGTTTTATCAATATCAACAATATCTGGCAGGAGTACGGCGATCATGTGGTGCTGGAGCGGGTTAACCTGCAAATCCGGGAAGGGGAGTTCTGCTCGATGGTCGGCGCGTCCGGCTGCGGCAAATCCACTTTCCTGCGTCTGCTGCTCGGCCAGGAAGCGCCCAGCCGCGGCACTATCACCCTTGACGGCAAACCCCTTACCGCCGAGCCGGATCGCAGCCGTGGGGTGGTGTTCCAGCGTTATTCCGTGTTTCCGCATCTCAACGTGCTGGATAACGTGGCCATTGGCCTTGAACTGCCCCATGCGCCGCTGCTCGGGCGGCTCTTCGGCAACCGTAAAAAAGCCGCCCGGGAACAGGCGGCGCAGATGCTGCACAAAGTGGGGCTGGGACAGGCGCTGCATAAATACCCGGCGCAGCTCTCCGGCGGGATGCAACAGCGGCTGGCCATCGCCCAGGCGTTCATTATGCAGCCGCGCGTGCTGCTCCTCGATGAGCCCTTTGGCGCGCTTGATCCCGGTATCCGCAAAGACATGCACAGCCTGCTTTTACAGCTGTGGAGCGAAACCCGCATGACGGTGTTTATGGTCACTCATGACCTGTCCGAGGGCTTCAACCTTGGCACCCGTCTGCTGGTGTTCGACAAAGTGCGAATTGATCCCCACGAACCTAATGCGTATGGCGCGCGCATCACCTACGACATTCCGCTTAACGAAGCGCGCATGGCGGAAGTGATGGCCGCGGCCCCGGTTAACGTCGTATCCATGAAGGAGTACATCTGATGACGCAACAGTATCATTCCGCCCCCGCGCTGCGGGAGGAAACCGTCCCCGGCGGCGGCCATCTCTCTTTTATTCTCAAGCGTGGGCAGATCCTGCGCATGACCGATCTGCACGGCGGGGCCAACGTCAGCATGATGATGCTTAACGCACATGAAAAAAGTGAACGCCTGAATCTGCCGGACACGCTGAAAGGTCAGCACACCGCGCGGCTGACCGCCGGGCACTGCTTTTACTCGGATATGGGCCGTGTGCTGACCGGCATTCTGACAGACAGCTGCGGCTGGCACGATCCCTTCGGCGGCGTGCTGAACGCGGCGGAAACCCTGGAGAAATACGGCGAAGGGCGCTATCAGGAGCGACGCAACGGTTTTTACCGCAATGGCATGGATAACCTGCTGGTGGAGATGGGCAAGTGGGATCTGAACCTCGAAGATCTGCTGATGGTGGTCAACTTTTTCAGCAAGGTCAGCGTGGATGAAGACGGGCGTTTCCATTTTCAGCGGGATTTTTCCGCGCCGGGAAGCGTCGTCGAACTGTATGCGGCGATGGATACGCTGATCGTGCTCACTTCGTTACAACATCCTTTGGATCCAGACCCGGAGTACGCGCCGCGCCCGGTGGCGCTCAGCTGGTTCACGGCGGACGATCCCCTGGCTGCGGAGCACGCGCTGTTAACGCGCCCGGAAAACGGTCGCGCACTGGATAACACTCACCTGTTTGCCCTGTAAGGAGACGCATCATGACGCTGGTCGAAAGCCAAAAAAATCCGCAGCAGGCGGTGTTCCGCCATGTGATCCCGGCAGGGGAGCATTATCTGTTTGATGTTAAACGCGGGCAGACGCTGCGCCTGGTCGATCTGGAAGGCAATCAGGCGATCGATACGCTGTTCTATAACGCCGATAACCCGCGCGAGCGCTACGATCCCCAGCGCACGCTGCGCCGTCAGCGAAATGCTTACCTGACTACCGGCAGCGTACTCTGGTCGGGGCTGGGCAATCCGCTGCTGACCATCGTCGCCGATACCTGCGGGCGTCACGACACCCTCGGCGGCGCCTGCGCCCAGGAGAGCAACACCGTGCGCTACTCGCCGGAGGTGCGCTATATGCACAGCTGCCGCGACAACTTTCTCTGCGCCTGCCTGCACGATGGTCGTCTGCACAAGCACGACATCGGCGCGAACATCAATTTCTTTATGAACGTGCCGGTGACGCCGGAGGGCGGCCTGACCTTTGCCGATGGCATTTCTGCGCCGGGCAAATACGTCGAGCTGCGCGCCGAATGCAATGTCATCGTACTGATTTCCAACTGCCCGCAGCTGAATAATCCCTGCAACGGCTGGAACCCGACGCCGGCGGAGGTGCTGGTATGGAACTGACGCGCTTACAAAAACTGCGCCGCGCGATTTTCCGCCTGTTCGAAGTGCGTGCCAACCGGCTGAAATGAGGCGGGCTTTTGTCGGGTGGCTCTGCGCTTACCCGACCTACGGATCGATGATGATTGTAAGTTTGTAGGCCCGGCAAGCCTGCGCCGCCGGGCGTAAACGGATAATCCAAATAAATTTTCCCCCTGGACGACCAGGCGGCGACACTTTTCCGGCGGGACGACCCGCCACGGTTCGGGGCTGGATCATGTTCACGAAACTCCTTATTGCCAACCGCGGGGCCATTGCCTGCCGCATTCTGCGCACCCTGCGCGACATCAACGTCCAGGGCGTCGCCGTCTGGTCTGAATCGGATGCCAGCAGCCTGCATATCCGTGAGGCGGACGAAGCGATCTGCCTCGGCAGCGGCCCGGCGGCGCAAACCTATCTCCAGGTGGATAAAATTCTTGCCGCTGCGCGTGAGACCGGCGCGCAGGCCATCCATCCGGGTTATGGCTTTCTCTCGGAAAACGCCGCCTTTGCCGATGCCTGCGACGCCGCGGGCATTGCCTTTATCGGCCCGACGGCAGAGCAGCTGCGCGTCTTTGGCCTGAAACATACCGCCCGCGCCCTGGCAAAACAGCACGGCGTGCCGATGCTCGAAGGTACCGATCTGCTGGCGGACAGCGACGCGGCGCTGGCGGCGGCGGAACAGGTTGGCTATCCGGTGATGCTGAAAAGCACCGCGGGCGGCGGCGGGATCGGCATGCGCGTCTGCCAGACCCCGGAGGAGCTGGCTGATGCCTTTGATGCAGTGCAACGCCTCGGCAAAAACAACTTCAGCGACGCGGGTGTGTTTATTGAGAAATACATCCAGCGCGCGCGTCATCTGGAAGTACAGATTTTTGGCGATGGTCACGGCGAGGTGATCGCCCTCGGCGTGCGCGACTGCTCCGTGCAGCGCCGTAACCAGAAGGTGCTGGAAGAAACCCCCGCGCCCGGTTTGCCTGACGGCATGGCGGATGCCCTGTGCGCCGCCGCCGTGCGTCTCGGGCAGGCGGTGCAGTATCGCAGCGCCGGTACGGTGGAATTTGTTTATGACAGCGACGCCGGGCAGTTTTACTTCCTCGAAGTGAATACCCGTTTGCAGGTGGAGCACGGCGTCACCGAGCAGGTATGGGGTGTGGATCTGGTGCGCATGATGATCGAACTGGCGGCAGGGGATCTGCCGCCGCTGCGCGACATCGCCGCCACCCTCACGCCGCGCGGGCATGCGGTGCAGGCGCGGCTGTACGCCGAAGATCCGGGACGTCATTTTCAGCCGTCCCCCGGTCTGCTGACCGAAGTGGTGTTCCCGCTGCAGGATCGCCAGGCGCTGCGTATCGACACCTGGGTGGAGTCCGGCTGCGAGGTGCCGCCGTTTTTCGATCCGATGCTCGCTAAAATCATCACCCATCAGCCCACCCGTGACCAGGCCATCGCCGCGCTGGATGAGGCGCTGGCGCAGACCCGGCTGTACGGCGTGGAGACCAACCGCCACTATCTGCGGCAAATTATCGCGGACGCGCCTTTTGCCTGCGGCCAGCCGTGGACGCGCTGCCTGGAAAATCTGCATTATCAGGCTGATACCCTGGAAGTGTTAAACCCCGGCACCCAGACCACGGTGCAGGATTATCCGGGCCGCCTCGGTTACTGGGCAGTGGGGGTGCCGCCGTCCGGCCCGATGGACGATCGCGCGCTGCGGCTTGGCAACCGCTTACTGGGTAACGCGCCCGGCGAGGCGGCGCTGGAGATCACCCTGAGCGGCCCGACGCTGAAGTTTAATACTGCCGCCGTGGCCGTTGTTACCGGCGCGGCGCTGGCGATCACGCTGGACGGCGAGCCGCAGGCGATGAACCGCGTATTTGCCATTCCGGCAGGGGCGACGCTGCGGCTGGGTGATCTGACGGCGCAGGGCGTGCGCAGCTATCTCTGCCTGCGCGGCGGCTTTGCGGTGCCGGAGTATCTCGGCAGCAAAAGCACCTTTACGCTCGGGCAGTTCGGCGGCCATGCCGGGCGCGCGCTGCGCACCGGCGATGTGCTGCACCTGACGCCGCTCACCGATACCCGCACCGGGGCGGCGCTGCCCGATGCGCTGCACACCCGGCTGCCGGCGGTGCGCGAACTGCGGGTGATCTACGGCCCGCACGGCGCACCGGAATATTTCACACCCGGCTACATGGACACCTTTTTCGCCACCGACTGGGAAGTGCATTTCAACTCCAGCCGTACCGGCGTGCGTTTAATCGGCCCCAAACCGGAGTGGGTGCGCGAAAGCGGCGGCGAGGCGGGTCTGCATCCGTCGAATATACACGACAACCCTTACGCCATAGGCGCGGTGGATTTTACCGGCGACATGCCGGTGATCCTGGGGCCGGACGGCCCGAGCCTCGGCGGATTTGTCTGCCCGGTCACTATTATTGAAGCGGATCTGTATCAGCTCGGGCAGCTTAACGCCGGGGATAAGGTGCGCTTTGTGCCGGTGAGTATTGAGACTGCGCGACTGCTGGCCCACGCCCGGGCGCAGGAGCTGGTGTCGCTTGCGCCGGTCAGTATCAACTGGCATCCGGAACCGCTCACCTCGCCGGTGATGATGGAGACCGGTCATGGCGACAAGCGTCTGGTGGCGCGGCTGTCAGGCGATACGCATTTGCTGCTGGAAATCGGCGACGCGGAGCTGGATCTGGTGCTGCGTTTTCGCGGTCACGGGCTGATGCAGGCGCTGGAGGCGCTGGTGTTGCCTGGGGTTATTGACCTGACCCCCGGCATTCGCTCGCTGCAAATTCACTACCAGCCGGACGCCATGCCACTCGCCACCTTGCTGAAGACGGTGGCGGAAGCCTGGCGCGGGGTCTGTCAGCAGGAGGATTTACAGGTGCCATCGCGCATCGTCTGGCTGCCGCTCTCCTGGGACGATCCGGCGTGCCAGAAAGCCATCGACAAATACATGACCACCGTGCGGCGTGATGCGCCCTGGTGTCCGAGCAACCTGGAGTTTATCCGCCGTATTAACGACCTCGAAAATATCGACGCGGTGTATAAAACCGTCTTCGACGCCAGCTATCTGGTGATGGGGCTGGGGGATGTCTACCTCGGCGCGCCTGTGGCCACGCCGCTCGATCCGCGGCACCGGCTGGTGACCACCAAATACAACCCGGCGCGCACCTGGACGGCGGAAAACTCGGTGGGTATTGGCGGGGCCTATATGTGCGTTTACGGCATGGAAGGACCGGGAGGCTATCAGTTCGTCGGACGCACGCTGCAAATGTGGGATCGCTATCATGAGCTGCCGGACTTCGGCGGCAAGCCCTGGCTGCTGCGTTTTTTCGATCAGATCCGTTTCTATCCGGTTTCGGCAGAGGAACTGCTCGACATCCGCCGGGATTTCCCGACAGGACGTTATCCGCTGCGCATTGAAACCACAACCCTGCGTCTGGCGGAGTACCAGCAGTTTCTGGCGGCGGAAGCCGACAGCATCGCTGCCGCCCGTCGCCATCAACAGGCCGCTTTTAACGCCGAGCGCCAGCGCTGGGAAGCCTCCGGTCAGGCGCATTTTGACAGCCACGAGGCGACAGCGGATGAAAGCGACGATGCGGCACTGAAGCCCGGTCAGCGCGGCATCGACAGTCCCATTGCCGGAAATCTGTGGCAGGTTAACGTCGAACCCGGCGCGCAGGTGCGTGAAGGCGACGTACTGGTGGTGCTGGAGTCGATGAAAATGGAGATCCCGCTGGTGGCAAGCGCGGATGGCGTGGTGGAGCAGGTGCGCGTGCAGCCCGGATCCCCGGTGCGCGCCGGTCAGTGTGTGGTGGTGATCGCAGAACACTAAGGACTTCAGATGTTTACAGGGATGTAATTTATATGTAAATGGAATAATTTCGTTTTGCGATGAAGTTATCTCTCCCCACGCCGATAGATCCTGTGAGGGATGTTGCTGCACAGGCTGTGCCACACAGAATCTGCAACTCCGGGGAGAGCCGTAATGGCAACACAACACAATAAGAAAACATTAAGTACACGCGCACAAATGCTGCTGACCGGCGCATTGACCATTACGCTGGGCTTTGCGGTGACCATCGGCGTGCTGAGCTGGCAATCCAGCCGTCAGCAAAAACAACTGGCCGAAGAGTATTTGCAACAAATCGCGCAAACGAATGCATTGAAAGTGCAGCATGAACTGAGCTATGCCCGCGATGTAGCGCGCAATCTCGGTCATAACCTGATCGCGCTACCGGCGGCAGGCAAGGCAGACCGCGCCATTGCTGACAAAATGGCGGAATACACCCTGCGCGCCAATCCTGAATATCTTTCAATGTCCGTGATTTTCGAAGAGAACGCCCTCGACGGACGTGACGCCGAGTTTGCCGCGCTGCCGGGCCAGGCGCCCGGTGGTCGCTACGCCTGGTTCGTTGATAAAGACGCGGGCGGTAAATACAGCATGCACCCGCTGACCAGTTATCTGACGCCGGGGCAGGGGGATTACTATCTGCTGCCGCAAAAATCCCGCAAAGACACCGTTACCGAGCCGTACACTTACGCCTATAACGGCGTCGATACGCTGCTCACCTCCGTGGCCGCGCCCATTGTCGAGGAAGGGAAATTGTGGGCGGTAGTGACGGCCGATATTTCACTCGCCTCGCTACAGGACAAAATCGCGCAGATCAAACCCTGGCATGGCGCAGGTTATGCAGTGCTGCTTTCCAGTAAAGGCAAAATTGTCGCTTATCCGGATAAATCCCTGACCAGCAAAGCCTGGTCCGAACCGGTGGGTGGCCTGAGCAGCACCATGGCTGAACGCCACGATCCGATCCTCGGCGAAGACGCGCTGGTCACCTGGCAGCCGATTACCGTCGGCAACAGCGATGAGCACTGGCTGCTGGGCGTGGTCGCGCCTGTCAGTCTGGTGATGGAGGCGGCTAACCGCCAGTTGATGTGGGCCATTGCGTTGATGGTGTTAAGCATCGTCATTGTCAGCGCCTTACTGGGGCTGGTGTTCAGCCGTAAAGTGCTCAAACCGCTGGGTGGCGAACCCCGTCAGGCGGCAAGCTTCGCGCTGGCGGTCGCCGATGGACGCCTAAGCAACGCGATTACCGTGCACGGCAACGATCGCAGCAGCCTGTTCTACGCGCTCAATACCATGCAGACGCAACTGCGGGAGATTGTCGGGCAGATCAAAGACGCCAGCCTGTCGGTGCGCCAGGGGGCGGAGGAGATCGCCAGCGGCAACCTGAATCTGGCTTCCCGTACTGAGCAACAGGCTGCGGCGCTGGAGCAGACGGCGGCCAGCATGGAGCAGATCACCGCTACCGTTAAACACAATACCAGCAACGCCCATCAGGCCACCGAGCTGACGGCGAACGCCACCCGCATCGCCAGTCGCGGTGAAAAACTGGTTGGGCAGGTGGTGCAGAATATGGCGCAGATTGACGAGAGTTCCCGCAAAATAAGCGACATTACCACCATGATCAACAGTATTGCCTTCCAGACCAATATCCTCGCGCTCAACGCCGCCGTCGAAGCGGCGCGCGCAGGGGAGCAGGGGCGTGGCTTTGCGGTGGTGGCGACCGAGGTGCGTAACCTGGCGCAGCGCAGCGCCAGCGCGGTGAAAGAGATCGCCACCCTGATTGAGGAGTCGACCCAGCGCGTGGAAAGCGGCGTGCAGCTGGTGCAGGACGCCGGTAAAACCATGCAGGAGATGACCCAGGCGGTGAGCTCGGTGCAGAGTATTATCGGCGAGATCGTTAATGCCTCGGAAGAGCAGTCGCGCGGTATCAGCCAGGTGACCATCGCGGTGAATGAGATGGACGGCGTGACCCAGCAGAACGCCGCGCTGGTGCAGCAGATGTCAGCGGCAGCCAGCTCGCTGGAGGATCAGGCGGGGCAGCTGGCACAGACGGTGGCGCAGTTCCGGCTTGAAGCTTAAGGTTGCATTTTGTACGGGGTAAGGTGCGCTCTTATGAGTATTATGTTTGGTACCGGGTAGGTTGCGCTCTTACTGGCTTTTTTGTAAGGCTTTAACAGTGGGCGCACAGAGCGCGCAAGGGGCGGCCAGTCGCCGCCGCCCCCTGCACCCCCGGGCTCCCGGCAGGAAAATCGCCGCTGCGCGGTGCCTTCGGCTTATCCCTTCCGGCTTCGGGTCGGGCGCGATGCAGCGTCCCTGCAAGTCGCGCCCTCATCCCGCATCCATGCGGGCTGCCCCGGCCGTAAGGGAACGCCTCAGCGATTTTCAGCCGGACTCCCCACACTTCATGATTTCTAAAAAACACCATTCACAGCTTCCTGTAAGTTCAGACAAACACAAAGCCACTCAGTCGTAACAAACCGTCATCGTAATTAACGCGAGGGGTTGAGTCCCCGCTGAAACCGGCGAGCCGGAGGCCGGATGACAAGGGCTGGACGCCATGGATGGCGGCCAGAGGCGAAATGAGGCAGGATGCCGAATCGAGCCGACCGCGGGCAGACGGCCGGGAGGTGAGCGCAATGCGCAGCACCGGTTTCTTTGCGGGGCCGCGGGGATTGCTAAGGGGGCCGCGGTGGCCCCCTTAGCACGTTCACCGTCAGCGGCGTCACGCCTGACACGAAACGCAAAGTGAACGGAACACTACCACTGAACCTACCACTGGACCTGTCCCTGCACCCTGCCAAATGTTATCTGCATCAAGTGCTCGATATATAAGCTTAATGTTTCACCATTCCCCGCCGATAACCGAATAACGTCATGAAATGAGGGAATATCATGCAAGTCCGGTCACCATTGTCCACCACCATCAACAGCCTGCTGGCGCCGCGCGTGCAGCCTCCCCAGGCCACGCAGAACAAATCCTCCGCGGCGGCTCAGCCGTCCGCTATCGTCTCGCTGAATAACACCACCACGCTGCCGGCGGTATACAGCCTGAATCCGGCGAAAACCGTCAACACCGCAGGGCTTGATCACAGCCAGCTGAGCATTTTGATCGGCACCAACGTGCGCGGCGCGCAGGCGGATGCCTTCCAGGGCCTCGGAAAAGCGCTGCTCGAAGGGCTAAAAGATCATCCGCAGGGCATCACCCTGTCGGCGACGGTTGACACGCAGGGCGCGCAGGAGCGTCAGCCGGATCGTGCGGTGGCGCTGAATATCACCACCGCCTCCGGTATCAACGTCAGCCTCGGTATGACGCGCAACCAGAACGGCCTGGTCGTGGAACTGAAAACCGCCGGGGGTGAATTAACTGAAGATGAAACCGCCGCCATCGCCGGTTTAGCGGATGCTTTCCAGAGCACGCTCGATGGCCTGTCGGCTGACACGCCGTCGCTTAACCTGCAGGGGCTGATGAATTTTGACAGCACGCTGCTGAAAGCCGTCGATCTGCAAACGGATGTGCGAAAAGATGCGGATTCGCTGCAGTCGCTGAAATTCCATGCCGACAGCAGCGCCCGCGCGATGAGTTATCAAACCGACAAGGTGGCGTTCGATCTGAGCACCGATCTGTCGCACCCGGAAACGGTGGGCAGCTACGGGCAGCAACAGCAGGCGCTCGCCAGCTGGGCCAGTCAGCTCGACAGCGCCCGAGCACGCGGTCAGGGTGATAAAAACCTTATTGATATGTTTAAAAATAGCTTTATGGCGCTGAACAGTCAGTACGGCTCAAATGAAGTGGATAATCGCCTTAATATTATTACGCGTACTAACGATAATGTCGTGCAGGAAAATTTAAGCGGTCTGGCAGATTATTCTGCGAATTTTAAACAGGCCGATAAATCACCAAATCCATTCCGTAAAGATGAGCGCGATAGCTTTGCTTATTCCTCTTCTCAGCGCACAGAACGCGAAAATGCCGGCAGGCTGACGCAGAAAACCACTGCGCATTTGCAGGCCAGTTATCATCAGGCGATTGATAAAACCGTTCCGCTGGCGTTAACCCTTGAAGCCTCGTCGCAAAACTATAGCTATCATCAGATTGATGACAGAAGCAGCACTGAAACGGCGCTGGCATTCAATGAAAAAGGGGAAGTGAAATCCGTTACTCAGGCTGCTGAAAAGCACAATGTTGAGACGGTGAAAAAATATAACGCCGGGCGTCTGATTGAAGAAACCCGCACGCCTTATGATGATGAGCAAACCAGCACCCGCGCGCTGATTGTCGACCATCTCCGGGTGGATCACCACAGCGGCAGATAACTCGCAGCCTTCCTACAAAAGCCACGCTAATGCGTGGCTTTTTTTATGTAAAAAATACGCATGTAGTAGTGCAGTAATTATATATAAAGGCTAACGTTGGATTAGCGTCATGATAATTATTTTACCCGCTTTAGATGATGCTGAAATAAATTTAAATACGACTAAAGTATGATATTTATTTATTTTTGAGAAGAATTTTAAGTCTGGTGTATTGAATTAAAGCCGGTCATATTGCCGCAATAAATTAATGAAAAGCTCATCTCTGGTATAAGGATATAAGGACAGTTATGTTCAGTATTCGACGACGTGAAAATTGCGTAAAGCGCTTTAGTCCCGGAACCTGTTTATTTACAGCAAGTATTCTGTTTCCGGTTTTCGCCTGGGCTGAAACCCCGGTCTACGATCAACTGATTATTCAGGCTCGCAGCGGAGACAGTGCGCCCTTACTCAATTATCTCAAACAGCAGGAAACCCAAACGCGTCTGACGCCGGGTCAGGTCGCCGACTGGCTACAGGTCTCGGCCTGGTCGGATAACGACGCGCAAACCCTGGCCATCTGGTCGCGTTATCAGGGCAGCATGGCGATCCCGGCACGTGGTCAGCTGGCGGTGGCGCGGGCGCTGCGCAACCAGAAGAAATGGGATGAGTCGCTGGCGGTATGGGACAACGTGCTGCGGGAAATGCCGGACGACAAAGATGCGCGCGCGGGCTGGATCATGACGCTGGCGGACGCCCGTCGTAACCAGGAGGCCATCACCCAGGCCACCGCCTGGGCAAAAAGCACGCCGGGGCCGGAGAGCGATGCGGTGCTGGCTTACGTTTATCACGCGCAGGGCAAAAACTGGGACGCGCTGCTGGCCGCCAGCCGCGCCCAGGCGCTGGATCCGCAGAATAAAAGCGTGCAGCCGACGCTGCTGGCGGCGATGTCAGCGAACCGTATTGCCGGACCGGCGCTCGAACTGTCGGAAACCAGCAAAACCCCTGACGCGCTGGCGCGCAGGCTGGAGCTTGATGCCGCCGCGCAGACGGTACGCACCGCGTTCACGCCGACGCGCAACGAAGAGGAGCGCTTTCTGGTGGCGGATAAAGCGCTGGCCCGCTACGACCGGCTGATCGCCGCGTGGCAGGATAATCCGCAGGCGGCAGCCGATCTGCGCCGCGCCCGTATTGACCGTCTGGGCGCGCTGGTGATCCGCAAACGCACCGCCGAAGCCATTCGTGAATATGAGTCGCTCACCGCCGATGACAAGCCGGTTCCCGACTATGCGAAGCGTTGGATCGCCTCGGCCTGGCTGACGGAAGAACAGCCCGATAAAGCGGAAGCCATGCTGGAGCAGCTGTATTTCCCGCGCGGCCCGCTGCCGGTAACGCCGCTGACCAGCGACGATGAGCAGGAGCTGTTTTACGCTCGTCTTGATAATAACCATTTTGAAGAAGCCAAAGCGCAGGTCGATACGCTGATCAAAGACAGCCCTTATCTGAAACGGGTCTACGGCTCGCCGACGCCGCAGCCGAACGATAACTGGCTGCTCGGGCAGACGCTGCTGACCGAATATGAGATCGCCACCAACGATCTGCCCGCCGCGGAAAGCCATGCCGAAAGGCTGGCGCGTACCGGGTCCGGCAACCAGGCGCTGCGCATTACCTACGCCGCGGTGCTGCTGGCGCGCGGCCTGCCGCGTGAGTCGGAACGGGAACTGAAGCTGGCGGAAGTGATCGAGCCGAGCAACCTTTCCCTTGAACGTCAGCAGGCCGCCACTGCGCTGGAACTACAGGAGTGGCGGCAGGCGAAAGAGCTGACGGCGGATGTTATTTCCCGCAGCCCGGACGATGCCGCCAGTCTGCGGCTCAAACGCATCATCGATGTGCACGAAAAAGCCGAGCTGCGCATCAGCGGCGGGCAGGGCATCGACTCCGACAGCCCGATCAGCGGCCAGCACGATTTCACGCTTAACTCTGCGCTCTACAGCCCGCCGATCAACGATAACTGGCGCTTGTTCACCGGCTTCAACTTTGCCACCGGCGAGTTCGAAGAAGGGAAGGGCATCAGCCGGGATATTGCCGCAGGCGTCGAGTGGACCTCACGCAATAACTGGGCGGAACTGGAGATCTCCGGGCGCAACTATGGCGACGGACAAAAGATCGGCGCACGCTTTTCCGGCTGGCACGACTTTAACGACAACTGGCGCATCGGCGGCTCCGCCGAACGGCTGTCGCGCAATACCCCGCTGCGCGCTCTGCGTAATGGCGTCAGCGCCGACGGCGGCGATCTGTGGCTGCGCTGGTACAAGAACGAACGCCGCGAATATTCAGTTTCGGTGTCCGCCGCGCATTTCTCCGATGGCAACGATCGCCTGGAATACAGCCTGAGCGGTAAAGAGCGGCTGTGGACCACGCCACGCTTCACGCTGGATTTCACGCCGGGGCTGAGCGGCAGTCACAACACTAAAGAAGACGTGCCCTATTACAACCCGCAGCGGGATTTCTCGCTGGCGCCGGGTCTGAGCGCGGAGCATGTGATTTATCGCCATTACGACACGGTATGGAAACAGCAGTTTCAGGCCGGGGCGGGGCGCTACTGGCAGAAAGGCCAGTCCAGCGGCGCGATAACGCAGTTCGGTTACGGGCAGCGGGTGCAATGGAATAACGTGGTGGATACCGGGGTGATGCTCACCTGGGATAAGCGTCCCTACGATGGTAAGCGGGAGCGCAACATTGCCCTCGCTTTTGATTTGAATGTCAGGTTTTGAGGACGTTTCATGTTTAGACGATGGCTGCACGCCGGGATCATTTTCGCGGGATTGCTGATGATCACCGCGTGCGGGAGCGCCGAGACGCCCCGCTATATTCCCCCCGCCGACCGGGTACCGCTTAATGCGGATCACGCCTGGCCGAAAAACAGTTTCCTCGTTCTGGGGTATCACGATGTGGAAGATGACGCCGCGGATCAGCGCTATCTGTCAGTGCGTACCAGCGCGCTGAACGATCAGCTGGCCTGGCTGCGTGACAACGGCTATCACCCGATCAGCGTACAGCAGATAGCGGATGCTCACGCCGGGAAGATCGTCCTGCCGGAAAAAGCGGTGCTGTTAACCTTCGATGACGGTTACAGCAGTTTTTACACCCGCGTCTGGCCGCTGCTGGAGCGCTATAAGTTCCCGGCGTTATGGGCGCCCGTCGGCAGCTGGGTGGACGCGCCAGCCAATCAGCCGGTGGATTTTGGCGGCCTGAAAACCGCGCGCGATAAGTTCGCCACCTGGGAGATGGTGCGCGAAGTCAGCAAGTCGCCTTTAGTGGAGATCGGCGCGCATACCTGGGCATCGCACTACGGCGTGCAGGCGAATCCACAGGGCAGTAAAGAACCGGCGGTGGCGAACCGGTTATATGACAAAAATACCGGGCAGTACGAAACCGATGCGCAGTATGAAGCGCGCATCAATGCCGATCTCGAACGCGTCACCAAAAAGATCGCCGAGGTGACCGGTAAGCCGCCGCGCGCCTGGGTCTGGCCTTACGGCGCGGCCAACGGCACGACGCTGAAACTGGCGCGCCAGCATGGTTATCAGATGGCCTTTACCCTGAACCCTGGCCTTGCCAATGCCGCCAGTCTCGACGATGTGCCGCGCATTCTGATCTCTGATAACCCGTCGCTGCGTAACTTTGCCAGCCAGGTCGCGCAGGTGCGCGAGGAGCAGACAATGCGCGTGATGCATATCGATCTGGATTATGTCTATGACAAGGATCCGGTGCAGCAGCGCAAGAACATCGACAAGCTGATCCAGCGCGTTTACGACATGCGCATCTCCCACGTCTTTTTGCAGGCGTACGCCGATCCCGAGGGTGATGGCAATATTCGTGAGCTCTATTTCCCTAACCGCTGGCTGCCGATGCGCGCTGATCTGTTCAACTTTATCGCCTGGCAATTGCAGACCCGTGGCGGGGTGAACGTTTATGCCTGGATGCCGGTGCTGGCCTTCGATCTGGATGCCTCGGTGCCGCGCGTTGAGGCCTGGTCGCCGGAGAGCGGCCGGGCGGCGGTGGATCGTCAGCATTATGTGCGGCTGTCGCCCTGGAGCCCGGTGGCGCGCCAGCGCATTAAGGATATCTACGAGGATCTGGCCCGGCACGCCTCCTTCCACGGCATTTTGTTCCACGATGACGCCATGCTGACTGATTTCGAGGATGCGTCACCGGACGCGATGCGCGCCTATCAGGCCGCCGGATTCCCCGCCAGCATTGCGGAGATCCGCAGCAATCCGCAAACGATGGAGCGCTGGACGCGCTTCAAGAGCCGGGCGCTGATCGACTTCACGAAACAGCTGACGGAAACCGTGCGCGCCATCCGTGGCCCGCAGGTGAAAACCGCGCGCAATATCTACGCCATGCCGGTGCTCGATCCCGCCAGCGAAGCCTGGTTTGCGCAAAACCTGAACGATTTCCTCGGCGCGTACGACTGGACCGCGCCAATGGCGATGCCGCTGATGGAAAACGTGCCCGCCGGACAGGACGATGCCTGGCTCGACAGCCTTGTTAACCGCGTGGCGCAGATCCCCGGCGCGCTGGATAAAACCGTCTTTGAGCTGCAGGCCCGCGACTGGCGTAAAAGCGGCGAACATGCCGATATCAGCGGTGAACAGCTGGCTCACTGGATGCGTCAGCTGAAACTCAGCGGCGCAAAAAACTATGGCTATTACCCCGACGATTTCATTAACGATCACCCTGAAATGTCGGCAATACGCCCCACCTTTTCCTCTTACTGGTACCCGCAAAAATGACCGATCGCATCGTCGCGTTTCTGATCCTTTGCCTGATGTTCAGCTTCCCGCTGGGCGTGGCTGCCATTTTCACGGGTGAAGTGATCCTCAATTTCGTGTTTTTCTGGCCGCTGTTTATGTCCGCACTGTGGATCAGCGGCGGGCTGTATTTCTGGTTCTACCGCGAGCGGCACTGGCCCTGGGGGAAAGGGACGCCCGCGCCGGAACTGCCGGGCAACCCGCTGATCTCCATTCTTATCCCCTGTTATAACGAAGGGCTGAACGCGCGGGAAACCATCGAGGCGGCGCTGGCGCAGCGCTATCAGAACATCGAGGTGATCGCCATTAATGACGGTTCGAAAGATAACACCGGGGCGGTGCTGGATGGACTGGCGGAAGAGTTTCCGCGCCTGCGGGTGATCCATCTGGCGGAAAACCAGGGCAAGGCGGTGGCGCTACAGGCGGGCGCGGCGGCGGCAAACAGCGATTTCCTCGTCTGTATTGATGGCGATGCGCTGCTGGATCGCGACGCCGCGGCTTATCTGGTGACGCCGTTGCTGCTTTACCCGCGGGTCGGGGCGGTGACGGGCAATCCGCGCATCCGTACCCGCTCCACGCTGATTGGCCGCGTCCAGGTGGGGGAATTCACGTCGATCATCGGGCTTATCAAACGCACCCAGCGGATCTACGGTCAGGTGTTTACCGTCTCCGGCGTGATCGCCGCTTTCCGCCGCCGGGCGCTGGCGGAAGTGGGCTACTGGAGTCCGGACATGATCACCGAGGACATCGACATCAGCTGGAAGCTGCAACTGCGTCACTGGTCAGTATTTTTTGAGCCGCGGGCGCTGTGCTGGATCCTGATGCCGGAGACGCTGAAAGGCCTGTGGAAGCAGCGGTTGCGCTGGGCGCAGGGCGGCGCCGAAGTGTTTATCGTCAACATGCGTCGCCTGTGGGCCTGGGAATATCGCCGCATGTGGCCGCTGTTTCTGGAGTTTTGCTTATCGACGATTTGGGCCTTCGCCTATGCGATCAGCATTTTGCTGTTCCTCTTCGGCATGGTGCTGCCTATGCCGGATTCCTTACATGTTCAACATCTGTTTCCACCGGCGTTTACCGGGCTGATGCTCGGCGTGGTGTGTCTGTTGCAGTTTATGGTCAGTTTGCTGATTGAGCGGCGTTACGAAAAGGGCATTGCGGCGTCGCTGTTCTGGATCATCTGGTTCCCGGTGGTCTACTGGATGTTGAGTTTATTTACCACCCTGGTGGCTTTCCCTAAGGTCATGCTGGCGCGTAAGCGCAGCAGGGCACGCTGGGTCAGCCCGGATCGCGGTATCGGGAGAATTGAATCATGAATGAACCTCTGATTTTTACTGAACAGCGGGTCTTCCCGCGGGTGATGGACGCCGTGCTGACGCTGGTGGCCTGGCTGGGCTTTTCGTATCTGATCTATACCGGGCTGATGGTCGCGCTGGCGGAGTCGCCTGACAGCGGGGTGCGGCCTTTTTACAGCACTTACGGTACGGTGATGCTGTATATGGCTGTGGCATTACTGATCGGCGCCGTGCTGATTGGCTGGGCGAAATATAATCAGCACCGTTTTCGCGTCGAGCGCCGCCGCCGCCGTCCGGGGCTGGAAAAGCACGAAGTCGCCGCCAGTTTTTCCATCACGCCGGAACTGGCGCTGGAGTTGAGTAAGGCGCGGGTGCTGACGCTGGCGCATTACGATACCGGGGCGATTGACCGGGTGTATATGGCGAAACTGCTGGCGGATGAGCCGGAGTATGAGGTTCGGCGGTAGCGTGGTGCGGGATGCCGGGTGGCGGCTGCGCCTTACCCGGCCTGCGGGTCAGCGTTCATTTGTAGGCCCGGCAAGCCTGCGCCGCCGGGGGATGCGCCCCGGTTAAACCGGCTGGCGTTTTTCGCGGCGGCGATACAGAGTACTGCGCGAGATGCCTAATTTACGGGCGGCGAGACTCATGTTGCCCTGCGCTTCGGCAATGGCAAGCTCATCGCTATAAGCGGGTGCAGGCGTGCTTTCCGGCAGATCCGCCAGCCCAATGTGCTCACCATCATCAGCCAGCGCCATCAGCACCCGCAGCTGGCTTATCAGCTGGCGTACGTTGCCCGGCCATGGGCGCGCCGCCAGCTCACTGACCACCGCTTCGCTCAGCGTCAGCTGACGTTTTGCGGCCCCCAGTTCATTCCACAGCCTGAGGATAAAGGCTTCGCGGTCAGGCCACTCCCGTAGTGGCGGCATACGCAGGTGATATTCCTGAATGCGATAAAGCAGATCTTCGCGGAACGCCCCGGCTGCCGCGCGGGCAACCAGATCCTGATGTGTGGCGCAAATCAGCGCGAAATTCACGTCACGGCTGGTGCTGGCCCCGAGCGGGGTGACTTTTTTCTCCTGCAACACCCGCAGCAGCCGCGTTTGCAGCGTCAGTGGCATATCGCCGATCTCATCCAGAAACAGCACGCCGCCATTGGCCTCGCACAGCTTACCGCTGTAACCGCGCGGACTTGCGCCGGTAAAGGCGCCAGGCGCATAGCCGAACAGCTCGGATTCGATCAGATTTTCCGGCAGGGCGGCGCAGTTGATCGCCACAAACGGGCCAGTGCGCCACTGGCTGCTGGCGTGCAGCTCGCGGCTCAGATGTTCTTTGCCGCAGCCGGTTTCCCCGGTCACGCACAGGGCGATCCCGGCGTTCAGTACGCGCAGCGCTTTGGCTTTTTGCGGATCGACCACGGCCTGTGGCGCAGCGATGCCGCGTCCGGGATAACGGCGGGTGGGCGGCGTCTGGCGCAGGGTGTAATGCCGCTGGTTGCAGGCGACGGTGCGGGTGGTCCCGCCGGTCAGGGCGATCTGCGGCAGCAGTGTGCTGATGGCGGTGCTGCCAAAATGCGCCGGCAGCAGGGCGAACTCTTTCATTGCCAGGCTATTCGCGCCGAGCAGGACATTATCTTCAACGATAAACAGCAATTCCCCGGCGCTGCCGGGCAGGGCGGCATCCGCGTGCAGACTCAGCAGCCAGCGCTGTGTACCCGCGGCGCTGGTGGTCCAGGCGTGTTCGATCTGACAAACGGCGCGTCGCACAATTGCCGCCGCATCGGGGCGCGGTGCGTGGGCGGGCGTCGAGAGATCCAGCACTCCGGCGACCAGCCCATCCGGGCGGAACACCGGTGAGGCGGAGCAGAAAAGCCCGGCGTTACGGCTGAGGTAGTGCTCGCCGCCGGAGACTTCGCAGTGCTGTTGCAGCGCCAGCGCCGTGCCGATGGCGTTAGTGCCGCGGGCGTGCTCGCCCCACAAATTGCCGGGAGAAAGGGCATAGCGCTGGGCTTTATGCAGAAAATCGCTGTTGCCGTGCGTTTCCAGCACCAGCCCGCTGGCGTCGGAAAGCACCATTATCGACGGATGGCTGGCGAGTTCCGGATGCAGCCGCGCCAGCAGCGGATCCGCCAGGCGGCTGATCCAGGTGTTTTCCGCTCGCGCCTCTTTCAGCTGTCCGGATGCGACCCACGGCTGGCTGTCGTCGTCACGTTGCAGGCCATAATTCAGGCTGCGTTGCCAGGAGGCTTCCACCTGGCAGGGTACGGGTTGCGGCATCGCTGACTCCGGAAAAAGGAATGTTAAGAATGTGTAGCATAAAGGTGTCTCACGTGTAGCGACGTGCAACACACTTCCGCAACAGGTGTCTGGATCGGCGCACGGCGATATGAGAAGGAATAAGCGTATGTATTTAATAATTAATAAAAAAATAAACAGCAGTTCTTATGCCGCTGAACTGGCATAAGAACTGCTTATTCCATATTGTCCGCCACCGGCGAGACGCCTCACCCCTACTTATAAAAACAGAGGAACATCTTATGCTCTACGCTCATCCTGGCCTGAACGGCGCGAAAGTCTCGTTTAAAAAACGTTATGGCAACTATATTGGCGGCGAATTTGTCGATCCGGTCGAAGGGCGCTGGTTCGATAACACCACGCCGGTGACGGGTGAAGCTATCGCACAGTTTCCCCGTTCGGGCGCGGCGGATATTGAAAAAGCGCTGGACGCCGCTCATGCCGCCGCCGACGCCTGGGGTAAAACCAGCGCGCAGGAGCGCGCAAATGTGCTGCTGGCGATCGCCGATCGCATTGAGGAAAATCTGGAGCTGCTGGCGCTGACGGAGACCTGGGATAACGGCAAACCGATCCGCGAAACCCTGGGGGCGGATTTACCGCTGGCGGTGGATCATTTCCGCTATTTTGCCGGTTGTATCCGCGCCCAGGAGGGTACCGCGGCAGAAATCGACAGCACCACGGTCGCGTACCATATTTATGAACCGCTCGGCGTGGTCGGTCAGATCATTCCGTGGAACTTTCCGCTGCTCATGGCGGCGTGGAAACTCGGCCCGGCGCTGGCGGCGGGCAACTGCGTGGTGCTGAAACCGGCGGAGCAGACGCCGCTCGGCATCAGCGTGCTGATGGAACTGATTGGCGATCTGCTACCGAAAGGCGTGCTTAACGTGGTGCACGGTTTCGGTACCGAAGCGGGTGAGCCGCTGGCGCGCAGCAAGCGTATCGAGAAAATCGCTTTCACCGGATCCACCTCTATCGGGCGGCATATTCTCTCCTGTGCGGCGGAAAATATTATTCCCAGCACCGTTGAGCTGGGTGGGAAATCGCCGAATATTTTCTTTGAAGACATCATGAACGGCGACGCGGAGTTTATCGACAAAGCCGTTGAGGGCGCGGTGCTCGGCTTCTTCAACCAGGGAGAAGTCTGTACCTGTCCGTCGCGCGTGCTGGTGCAGGAGTCGATCTATCCGCAGTTTGTGGAGAAAGTCATCGCCCGCATGGAAACCATCCGCAAGGGCGATCCCTTTGATACGGACACCATGATCGGCGCGCAGGCTTCCCGCGAGCAGTACGACAAGATCCTCTCCTACATTGAGATCGCCAGGGAAGAGGGCGGCGAGATCATCACCGGCGGGGCGCATATCGATCATGGCGACACCCTGCAAAACGGCTTCTATATCCAGCCGACGCTGATCAAAGGCCACAACAGTATGCGCTGCTTCCAGGAGGAGATTTTTGGACCGGTGCTGGGTATTACGACCTTTAAGGATGAAGAAGAAGCGCTGCGCATTGCCAACGATACGGAGTACGGGCTGGGAGCGGGGTTGTGGACGCTGGATATTAACCGCGCGTGGCGTATGGGACGGGCGATCAAAGCCGGTCGTGTGTGGACCAACTGCTACCATCTGTATCCGGCGCATGCGGCCTTCGGCGGGTATAAAAATTCCGGCGTCGGACGTGAAACGCACAAAATGGCGCTGAGTCAGTATCAACAGATCAAAAACCTGCTGGTCAGCTACAGCGGAAAGCCGCTGGGCCTGTTTTAAAATCTAAATGCCCGGCGGCGCTGCGCTTGCCGGGCCTACATGAACGATGAACATTGTGGTGATGTAGGCCGGGTAAGGCGCAGCCGCCACCCGGCATTAACGTATCAATCACAACCCGCGTTTCGCCATCAACCGCGCCAGATCCACCAGCCGGTTCGAGAAGCCCCATTCGTTATCATACCAGGCGAGAATTTTCACCAGATTGCCGCCAATCACCAGCGTGGACAGCCCGTCGATAATGGATGAACGGGGATCGCCACGGTAATCGCTCGATACCAGCGGTTCGTCGCTGTAACCCAGAATACCTTGTAGCGGACCGGATGCGGCAGCCTCGCGGAAGGCGGCGTTCACTTCTTCAACGGTGACGTCGCGTTTCAGGGTGACGGTCAAATCGACAATGGACACCACCGGCACCGGAACGCGCAGCGAGTACCCGGTCAGGCGACCGTCCAGTTCAGGGATCACTTTGCCGAGGGCTTTCGCCGCGCCGCTGGAGTAAGGCACAATCGACTCTGCCGCTGCTCGTGCGCCGCGCAGATCTTTCTCCGGCTGATCGTGCAGCGCCTGGCTGTTGGTGTAAGCGTGGGTGGTATTCATCAGCCCGTGCTCGATACCAAAATGCTGATGTAAAACCTGGGCGGCAGGGGCGAGGCCGTTGGTGGTGCAGCTGCCATTGCTGACCACAAAGTGTTTTTCTGGATCGTAATTTTCGTGGTTAACGCCCAGCACCACGGTCAGGTCGTCGTTTTTCGCCGGGGCGGAGATGATCACGCGTTTCGCGCCGCCGTGGGTGATATGCACTTCGGCTTTTTCACGCTCGGTGAAGAAACCAGTGGCTTCAATCACTATCTCAACACCCACGCTGCTCCACGGAATGTTCGCCGGATCGCGCTCGGAGAAGACGCGGATGGAGTTTCCGTCTACTTTCAGCTCGCCTTCGCTGGCTTCCACCGGCGCGGCAAGGGTGCCAAGCAGGGTGTCGTATTTCAGCAGATGCGCGAGGGTTTTGCTGTCGGTGAGGTCGTTGATCGCCACGACCTGAATGTCGTCGCTACCCAGCGCGGCACGCAGCATATTGCGTCCGATCCTGCCGAAGCCATTAATACCGATCTTAACCATGATTGCCTCCTGTTATGCGGTTTCTGCATTCAGAGTAGGCCGGGTCAGGAGTGGCGTAAATGACAAAAATGGATCACATTACGCCAGATTGCGGCTGTGAAATCGCTGCCGGTATTCGCCGGGCGTCAGCTTGAGCTGCTTCTCGAAAATGCGGCGCAGATTGATGCTGGAGCCAAAGCCCGTGCTGATGGCGACCCGCTCCAGGGTGTCGCGGGTCTGCTCCAGCTGGTGGCGTGCTGCGGCCAGCCGCGCTTCCGCCACGAAGCGCGCGGGAGACACACCCGCGTCGCGGGTAAAGACACGGGTGAAATTGCGCGGGCTCATTGCCACCCGATCCGCCAGATTTTCAACGGATAAATCAGCAGAGAGGTTATTGAGGATCCAGCGTTGTAATTCACCTATCGGGCCGGGAAGATCGCAGTTTTGCAGCTGGAAACGGCTGAACTGCATCTGCCCGCCAGGGCGACGCAGATACATCACCAGATCCTGGGCCACTTCACGGGCGAGGGTAAATCCGTAATCATCCTCTACCAGCGCAAGCGTCAGATCAAACCCGGAACTCACGCCGCCGGAGGTCCAGATAGGGCCGTCCTGAACATAGAGTGGGCCGCTTTCCACTGCCACCAGTGGATAGCGGGATTTCATCTCCTCCAGCAGCTTCCAGTGTGTCGTGGCACGTCGTCCGTTCAGCAGGCCAGCCTGCGCCAGTAGCATCGCGCCGCCGCAAACAGACACTACCCGCCTGGCGTGCGGGGCGGCAAGACGTAGCCAGTCGACCACCGCCACGCCTTCATCTTCATTTGTGCCGCGCCCGGTGATCATAATGGTGTCGCGGAGCTCACGCGGATCGAGCTGCGGCAGACGATAATCCGCCAGCAGGTTCAACCCCGACTGCCCGTGGATCACCTGGTGCGGCTGAGTGGTGGCAATGGTGATCTGATAGCGCGGCGGCGCGTGCTGCTCTGCCTGCACGCGGTTGGCCTGCATCAGGATATCGGCGATACCGGCAGCTTCGAACAACATGCCGCCATCGGGAACAATAATCAAAAAAGTTTTCATGTCCTGAAAAGTACGCTGATAACAAAATAAGTCAATATGGGTATGGCTGGAAGAGAGAAAAGAAACGGGTGCATTGAGAATTCAACCCGGCAACCAGACACGCGGGGACTGAGCCCCCGCGTTCAGGCTACTTCTTCGGTTCGTAAGCGAGAACGGCCTTAAACTCCATACCACGCTCTTTGATGCTCAGTTCACAGAGTGAATCGCGCACCATCAGCGTGAATCCCAGCGCTGTCAAACACAGCACAATGATCGCCACCAGGGCGTACTTTGTCAGCATGTCTTGCCTCCGTGCGAAGAAGAGACTAACATCTGAATTGCTTAGGTTCATACGTTGGCCTCAGGTTGATTAACATCTCCTGGGGCTTTCGTCTTTCTGAACCTTGCAAATGCTCAAAGCCAGAAAGCCTCAAGCACCCACCCGCGATCCTACATGGCGATATTGTGAAAGCTATCACGATTGAAGGTCGTTATTTGCTTTTAGGAATATATAAAGGTGGGGCAGTAACAGAAAAGAAACGGGTGCATTGAGAATTCAACCCGGCAACCAGACACGCGGGGACTGAGCCCCCGCGTTCAGGCTACTTCTTCGGTTCGTAAGCGAGAACGGCCCTAAACTCCATACCACGCTCTTTGATGCTCAGTTCACAGAGTGAATCGCGCACCATCAGCGTGAATCCCAGCGCTGTCAAACACAGCACAATGATCGCCACCAGGGCGTACTTTGTCAGCATGTCTTGCCTCCGTGCGAAGAAGAGACTAACATCTGAATTGTCTAGGTTCATACGTTGGCCTCAGGTTGATTAACATCGCCTGGGGCTTTCGTCTTTCTGAACCTTGCAAATGCTCAAAGCCAGAAAGCCTCAAGCACCCACCGGCAGTTTACCTTCCCCCCACCAGAAATTTGTTACCTCCTGACCCTTCACCTTACTTTTAGGAATTCATCAAGTTTTTTGCGCGTAATTATTAAGGAGTAATATTTTTCTACTCAAGTTACTGGCTTGCCTTATTGCAATAGTTAATAAGGGGTATATAGCAGCATTTTATATTAATTATCCATTTATGCTCAGCGGCAGGACAAATGACAGCACGTGTTAATAAACGCTGTAAATATTTAACATTAAGAGCGGAAAATTATTTCTAAAAAGTAGTCCACAAATTATAAAACAGGTATATGATATGCAACATAAGGTTTTCCCCTCCCGTTAAGCCGCGCTTAACGAAATGAACGAGGTTGAAACATGCAACGTATCGTTATACCCGCTAATTATATTCACACCCGCAGTACGCCTTTCTGGACTAAAGAGACCGCACCTTCTTCTATCTGGCGTCGGCATCTGGATGCCGGAACGCGACAGGGCGTCTATCCCCGTCTGAGCGTGATGCGCGGCATTATTCGTTATTACGGTTACGCCGATGAAACCAGCCCGCAACCCATTGAGACGTTAACAATTAACGCCGGTGAGTTTGGGGTATTTCCGCCCGAGAAATGGCATAACATCGAAGCGCTAACCGATGACACCCTGTTCTGCGTGGATTTTTACGTCGATCCGCAAATTTTGATTGAAAGTTAAGGAAAGTATGATGGCACCTGATAATAAAGGCTATTCTTTAGCAGTGGAAAATCGCCGCAGTAAAGAGATTCAGGAAAAAATCTATCTCAAACCGATGGCGTTATATGTTCCGGATATTGCCGTGCAGGCGGTAACAGAATTGGTTGCAGGATTATCTGATAGCAAAGAAAACGATAAGGATTTTGTGCTGACTGTTACCAATAATAATAATGGCGTATCCGTGGATAAAGATTTTGACAGCATTGACGAACTCAGGGATCCCCTTGTTGTTGCTGATGCCGTTAAAGACCTGATTAATATCGTTCGTGGCTACGAGTCAGATGAAGAGACTAATGTTTGTGGCTGGTAACACGACTAAAATCGGAGGTTCCCGTTATGGCTTTACAAATTCCCGTTCATTTTCGTCACACCCGTTCCACCCCGTTCTGGACTAAAGAGACGGTGCCGCAGGCGCTGTTAACGCACCATAACACCAAAAAAGGCGTTTATGGCCGGTTATCCGTGATGCAGGGCGCGGTGAAGTACTATGGCTTCGCCAGCGAACATGACGCCACGCCGGAAATCGAAGTGGTTATCGAGGCCGGGCATTTTGGCATCAGCCCACCGGAATACTGGCATCACGTCGAACTGCTGACCGACGATACGTACTTTAATATTGATTTCTTTGCCGATCCGCAGGAAACGCTGGAAGGTAAGGGTATTGGTCAGGTAGTCAATACTCATCGCAGCTAAGTCCGGGGTAAAAGACGCAGGCCGGTCAGGGCGGACTGGTCTGTAAATCTCCTTATTTTTACTAAGTTAACCATACCATTTGCCGATAACTGCTGATGACGCTCTTCATTCTGAGGCGTTAGTTTTTACATAGCACTATTATGCAAGGGTATATCATGTCAGTAAGGCGTTTTTCAGTACTCGTTTTCACTTTTTTACTCTGTATTTTTCTCGCCAGCGCGGCCTCCAGTCTCTGGTCACTCACCCGTAGTAATCAGTCGCTTGATAATGTGAACAAGGAAATTCGTGTCGTCCTTTCCGTTATCGATCCTATTAACCACAGCCGCACGCTGCGGGTGCGTTTAATGGAGGCGATGATTAACGCGTCCCTGGGCGATAACCAGAAAGCGCAGGCGTCGCTGACCAGCGCGAATGAGACAATGCAAAAAGCGACAGCGGCGTTTAATAACTATCAGGCCGCGCCGCGCGTGGCTGGCGAAGAAGAATTCGCCGCGCCTTACCGTCTCGCCTGGCAGACCTATGTTGATGAGGGACTGCGCCCGCTGATGGACGCCGCAAGCCGCAACGATAGCGCTCGCTTTAATCAGCTGGTCAGCACCTCTATTCCGCAGCTCGATCGTCAGTTTGAAATTACGCTGGATAACCTGCTGGCGTTCCGCGAAAAATACGCTCAGCGTCTGAATAATGAAGCACAGAATCGCTTTATGAACAGCATGCTGACGATTGGTATTTTTGCGCTGGTATTTACGCTGATCATCGCTGCCATTTACGTCCTGCTGCGCCGCCGAGTGTTGTCGCCGCTGGACAGGGCGCGTCTGCACTGTCAGAAAATGGCGGCGGGCGAACTGCATGTCCCGGTGATTTCCCATGCACGGGATGAAATTGGTGACATGTTGTCGTCGCTGGATCAGATGCGTCTTGCGCTGGTGGAGATCATTGCCCAGGTGCGTCACTCCAGTCAGAGCGTGGCCCATGCAGCCGAAGAAATTGCCGCCGGGAATACCGATCTGTCGGCGCGTACTGAGGAACAGGCCGCGTCGCTGGGGCAGACGGCAGCCAGCATGGAACAGCTTACCTCAACGGTGAAACATACGTCAGAAAACACCCTCCAGGCTAACACGCTCGCCAGCAACATGCGCAGCGCCGCGCAGGAAGGCAACGCCATTGTTGAAGAAGCCGTGGTATCCATGAAGGAAATCGAATCCAGCTCCGGCAAAATCGACACCATCATTGGCATCATTGAAGACATCGCCTTCCAGACCAATATCCTGGCGCTTAACGCGGCGGTGGAAGCGGCCCGCGCAGGGGAGCAGGGGCGTGGTTTTGCGGTGGTGGCGAGTGAAGTGCGTAACCTGGCGCAGCGCTCATCCGTGGCGGCAAAAGAGATCAAAGAGCTTATTGAGCAATCTGGTAAGCAGGTACTGCTGGGCAGCGAACGCGTGACCAGCGCGGGGGCAAGCATGCAGCGTATTATTACCTCGGTGAGGCAGGTTTCCGAGCTGATGTCTGAAATTGCCCTGTCAACCGGCGAGCAAAGCCGCGGCATTGAGCAGATCAATCAGGCGGTGGCGCAGATGGATACGGTGACGCAACAAAACGCCGCGCTGGTGGAAGAGGCTTCTGCGGCCGCGCATTCTCTCCAGGAGCAGTCAAAAGTTCTGGAAGAAACCGTGGCCGTATTTAAACTCAACTGATCGCTTACAAAGAAAAATCCACGCAGCCGCGTGGATTTTTTATTTATGGTGCCGGGATCCAGCGCTGCTGCGTTGTGCCGTCGTCACAATTCACCCCGGCAGGCAGGGAAATCAGTTCGATTAACACGCCAAACGGCGTCATGCCAAACCAGGTCTGATTTCCCTGGCCTTCTTCCTGACCAAAGCAGTCTGAAGGCCCGTCGAACATCTTAGCCCCGTGGGCGCGCATCTGTACGCCCGCTTTCTGAATATCGTCGACGTATACGGAAAAATGATTAATACCCGGCAGGCCAGGATGTGCAGGGCGATCGTTGACCGCAGGCGCAGTCTGGAACAACTCAACATTGCTGCCATTTGCCAGGCGCAGCATCGACAGGCCAATCACGTTCATTTCAGGCGGAAAACCATTCAGAGGATTCATATTTTCACCTTCCACCCGTTTACTGTCATCCCCGGGCGGGATCATTCTGTACAGTACAGAAGCCCCCAGCGCGCCGATAAAAAATTGTTCTGCCTGGGCTAAATCAGAAACCGTGATGCCAATGTGTTCGATACCGCGAATAGACATTCTTTCTCCTGTGATGTGTTACCTGATTGATTAATCCACATATTTTAATCCTGGCAGAAAGGTGACCATTGTCACAGGCGACAGGAAATTTTCCTGAGGCCATTAATCTCAGGTGAACAAAAATAATACTGGATAAATACACAGCAATTGTTTATTATTTCCTCAGTTTGGTGGTTATTGTGTCAATGAAGTGAGTGGTGAACCCTATGATGATTTCTGTAGATACTCTCCAGGCGCAGAATCGGGCCGTGACAATGAGCAGCCGTGAGCTGGCGAAGTTGATGGGCGTTGCCCACACTGAAGTGAAGCGTATGGTCAAAAGCCTGGAAACCGCGCAACGTCTCTCATCGCCTGTCACGGGCAACCAGTACGAATCCGACGGTGAGATGCGCGAAGAGTTCTTGTTGAATAAACGGGACTCGCTGCTGACGGTGGCACGCATTTCTCCAGCCTATACCGCAGAGATGCTGGATCGCTGGCAGGAGCGTGAAAAAGACATCAGCCTGCCGGATTTCACTAATCCGGCTGCGGCGGCGCGTGCCTGGGCCGAACAGTATGAGCGGTGCCAGCGTGCGGAAAAGCAGCTTGAGCTATTTGCCCCTAAGGCGGCCTTTTTCGATGAGTTTGTGCAGGTAAATGAGTCGCTGGGTTTTCGTCAGCTGTGCAAAATGCTGAAGGCGAAAGAAGTGGATTTTCGTAATTTCCTGCTGGAGCGCAACATTATGATGCGCACCAACGGCACGCTGACGCCGCCGCTGCATCATATCCAGGCAGGCTATTTTACTCTGCATGGCGGTACCGGTGAGAACCGGCATACCTGGTCACAGGCGCGCTTTACGCAAAAAGGGGTGAAGTGGGTCGCGGATCTGTGGGCGAAGCATCTCGCCGCCCGTCCGATTGACACCCGGCCGCCTGAGCGTAAAGAGCTGGCGCAGGGGCCGGGCTGGTTTTAAGGCGCAGGACAAACGGCTGCATCAGTAACTGATGCAGCCGTTTTTTTATTCAGGAATATTTGCGCCATCCTGCTGTGACGGCCATTTCCATCCCTGTACCTCCGGCAGATCCTCGCCGTATTCCCGCACATAACGGTGATGGTCGGCAATTTTTTCCGCCAGCGCATCAAGAATGGCATCCGCTTTTCCTTCCAGCGAAGGGATATGCTGAATGGCATCCTGCGCCAGATGGAAGCGGTCCAGTTCATTGAGCACCGTCATGTCAAACGGCGTGGTTGTGGTGCCTTCTTCAATAAATCCATGCACGTGGAAATGCTGCTGGTTCTTGCGCTTATAGGCCAGGCGGTGGATAAGTCCCGGATAACCGTGGAACGCAAAAATCACCGGCGTATCCGACGGGAACAGCGCCTCAAAAGCGTCGTCGTCAAGACCGTGCGGATGCTGATCCTTTGTCTGCAATGCCATCAGATCCACCACGTTCACCACCTGAATGCGCAACTCCGGCAGGTAGCCGCGCAGCAGATCCACCGCCGCCAGCGCCTCCATTGTCGGCACATCCCCCGCACAACCAATCACCACATCCGGCTTTTCACCTTCCTGTACGGTACCGGCCCAGTGCCAGATCCCCATGCCCGCCGCGCAGTGTTTTTCTGCTTCCTCCAGCGTCAACCACTGAGGCGAAGGCTGTTTCCCGGCGACAATCACGTTAATGCGATCCCAGGTTTTCAGGCAGTGATCGGCGACGCAGAGCAGGGTATTGGCATCAGGCGGCAGATAGATGCGCACAATATCGGCTTTTTTATTCGCCACATGATCAATAAATCCCGGATCCTGATGGCTGTATCCATTATGATCCTGCCGCCACACGTGCGACGAAAGCAGATAGTTAAGCGAGGAAACCGGTTTACGCCAGGGAAGCTTGCGCGTGACTTTCAGCCATTTCGCGTGCTGGTTAAACATCGAATCGACAATATGTATAAAGGCTTCATAGCAGTTAAACAGACCGTGGCGGCCGGTAAGCAGATACCCCTCCAGCCAGCCCTGACACTGATGCTCGCTCAGGATTTCCATTACCCGGCCATCCGCCGCCAGTTGCTCATCATAGCTTTTTTTCGGCAGCAGCCAGGTACGACTGGTGACATCGAAAACTTTGCCCAGCCGGTTCGATTCGGTTTCATCCGGCCCGAACAGCCGGAAATTATCCGGGTTTTGCTGAAAAATTCCCGCCAGATAAGCCCCCAGCGCGGCGGTGGTGCCGGTTTGCGTCTCGCCGGGTGAGGCGACATCAACGGCAAATTCCCGCAGCGGCGGTGTGTTCAGCTCACGGCGCAGCAGCCCCCCGTTTGCCCAAGGCGATGCCCCCATGCGCTTCTCACCGGACGGGGCGAGGGCGCGCAGCTCTTCTTTCAGCAGGCCTTTCTGGTCAAAGAGATCGTCCGGCTGATAGCTGCGCATCCACTGTTCAAGGATGTGACGATGATCGTCGTTTTCCCGGCAGGCGGAGACGGGCACCTGATGCGCGCGCCAGAAATCTTCCACCTTTTTATTATCCACGCTCTGTGGACCCGTCCAGCCTTTTGGACTGCGCAGGATTATCATCGGCCAGCGGGGCAGCGTGGAAGACGCCGTACCCGCTCGCGCCTGCTGCTGATAATCGCGGATAGCATTGAGGGCGTTATCGAGGGTTTCCGCCATCTGGCGATGCATTTTTTCTGGCTCGTGACCGCTTACCAGCAGCGGCTCATAACCATAACCCCGGAAAAGATCCTGCAAATTCTCATCGCTGGCGCGACCGAGGATCGTCGGATTGGCAATTTTATAGCCATTCAGGTGCAGGATCGGCAGTACCGCGCCGTCGCGCGCCGCATTGATAAATTTATTGCCAAACCAGCTGGACGCCAGCGGGCCGGTTTCCGCTTCGCCATCGCCAATGACGCAGGCAGCGATCAAGGAAGGGTTGTCAAACACCGCGCCAAAAGCATGCGACAGCGAGTAGCCCAGCTCGCCTCCTTCGTTAATCGACCCTGGCGTTTCCGGGGCAGCGTGGCTTGGAATACCGCCCGGGAAGGAAAACTGTTTAAACAGCTTCTGCATCCCTGCGGCGTCCTGGCTGACGTCCGGATAAATTTCGCTGTAGCTGCCTTCAAGCCAGGTGTTCGCCACCATGCCCGGCCCGCCATGCCCGGGGCCGCAGATATAGATCATATTCAGATCGCGCTCGCGGATGGCGCGGTTGAGGTGAGCATAAATAAAATTCAGGCCGGGCGTGGTACCCCAGTGCCCCAGCAGGCGCGGTTTGATATGTTCCGGTTTAAGCGGCTCGCGCAGTAAGGGGTTATCCATCAGATAAATTTGCCCGACGGAGAGATAATTCGCGGCTCGCCAGTAGCGATCGATGAGTGCAATGTCATGGTCAGAAAGAGAAGATGTCTGTGTCATGCGTTCCCCGGATGGTTAGCGGTGCCAGTAAAACAGAAGGTAGTACAAGCCTGGCATAAATCAGGAAGAGGGTAAGGCGGGTATGGCAGGGGATAGTCTGAAAAGAAAACCCTCGTTTGATCTTTATGTCTTGGGCGGGGGGCATAAATCGCAGCAGCAGAGAAAATGGATTTTCTGCTTAATGTTATGTTATAACATATTGCATGTGTTTCTTGATCAGTAAACAGCATCGTGAAAAACAACAGCGCTATCCCGCAAACAGGCCATGCGGATGCACAGGATTGCGTTCTGAGTGTCGATATCCGGTCTTCCGGGCGACCGGGGGGCGGAAGGTTACTTTCAGACATCCGTTTTACGGTTAATACCGGGGAATGCCTGGCCATTATCGGGCCTAACGGCAGTGGGAAATCGTCATTATTACGGGCCATCAGTCAGGAACTGACGTCCCTTCACGGCGACATTCGTCTGCGGGGCCGGTCTTTATCCTGTCTATCTCCTCAACAGCGGGCCAGACAGGTAGCTGTACTGGCGCAAAATGATACGCCTGATTTACGGCTTTCCCTGGAAGACTATGTGGCGCTGGGGCGTATTCCTCATGCCGGACGTGTGCCGCGCCATGAAGATGACGCGATTATCGCCAGCGCCATTAAAGAAAGCGGATTGCAGCACCTGCGCAGGCGATCGCTGTTTGCCCTTTCTGGCGGCGAAAGGCAGCGGGCGGCGCTGGCACGTGTACTGGCGCAGACGCCTGATCTGATCCTGCTGGATGAACCGACCAACCATCTCGATCCCCCCGGGCGCGAGGAATTACTGTCGCTGGTGAAAAGTAAGGGGATGGCGGTGGTGGCGGTTTTGCACGATCTGACCCTTACGGGATCCTTTGCCGATCGGGTGCTTCTCCTGTCACAGGGGCGTTCCACAATCTGCGACACCCCGGATAAAGTTCTGATTTCAGAACACCTGTATCCCGTCTTTGGATTAACCAGCTTTACCGTACCGCACCCTGAGACAGGAAGGGCGTTGCGTATTTTTGAAGTGCCGCATTGTGCGTAAATGAATTCTGAGAGTCAGTCATGAAAAAAATGCTTATCACCCTGCTGGCCGTGCTGTCTGTTTCTGCAGCCAGCGCGGCAGATTTTCCGGTGACCATTGAGAGTTGCGGAACGCCGGTGACCTTCACCGGCCCGCCGAAAAGAGCGATTATCAACGATCTGAATATGGCGGAAATGGCCTTTGCGCTGCATCTGCAGGATCGCATTGTCGGGCTGACGGGGATCAGCGGCTGGTACAAGATGACGCCGCAATTTAAACAGGCGATGGGGACGATCCCGGAACTGGCGCCAAAGTATCCCGGGCTTGAGGTCTTACTGGCCGCGGAACCTGATTTCTTTTTTGCCGGCTGGAACTATGGCATGAAGCCCGGCGGTGAAGTGACGCCGGATACCTTAGCCAGATACGGCATCAGGACCTTTGTTCTCAGTGAAAGCTGCGTATTCACCACTGCACACAAAAATAAAGCCACTATGGATCTGTTGTATAACGACGTCCTCACGCTGGGTAAGATTTTTGGTAAGCGCGAAGAGGCGCAGGCGCTGGTCAGCGGCTGGAAAAAAAGACTCAATGCCTTACCAGAGCGGGCCGCGGGAACCCGACCTTTAAAGGTCTTTGTTTATGATTCAGGCGAGGATAAGCCCTTTACCAGCGGCAAATACGCCATGCCTGAAGCGATCATTGAGGCGGCTGGCGGTAAAAATGCGCTGGACGCGCTGGAGACCAGCTGGGGCACGACCTCATGGGAAAGCGTCGCGGCGACGGCACCGGACTTTATCATTTTGCTGGATTACCAGGCGGGCAGCGGCGCGGACGCGCTGCGTCATTTTCTGGAGAATCATCCGCTAATGAAACAAACCCCCGCGGTTCAGCATCAGCGCTACCTTAAACTTCAGTATGCCGAACTGACGCCGGGACCGGCTAACGTTGAGGCGGTGGAAAAGCTGGCGCGGGCGATGTACCCGACGGCGGCAAATTAATGCGTATGGCCTACCGCTATCACTGGGCGATGTGGGGCGCGCTGGCGGTGTTGATCGGCTTAATGCTGTTCAGTATTACCCGCGGCGCGGTTCCTCTCACGCTGTTACAGGTGCTGGGGGCGCTTAAGGTGGTGGATGTACCGGTAACAGCTATGGTCACCACTATCGTCACGGATTTGCGCTTACCCAGGACACTCCTTGCGGCACTGACCGGGGCGGGGCTGGCGATGGTCGGGGCGCTATTGCAGACCACCACGCGTAATGACCTGGCGGATCCCTTCCTGTTTGGCCTCTCATCCGGCGCGTCGGCCGGGGCGGTTCTGGTGATCACCCGTTTTGGCGATCGGCTGGGGGCCCTGACGCTGCCCGTCGCGGCGTTTGCCGGGGGGCTTTGTTCGGCAATCGCGGTACTGCTCCTGTTTCATTTTAAAAAACAACGCGGCGCTGAGCATCTGGTGCTTTGCGGGCTGGCCATCTCGTTTTTATTTGGCGCGCTCACCAGCTATTTGATTTTTTCCGGCGATCAGCGGGCAGCCAGTTCCGTGCTGTTCTGGTCACTGGGCGGGCTGGGGTTAGCCACCTGGAGTAATCTTCCCTTCGCGCTGCTCAGCCTGCTGGTGATCGTTATTTTTGTCCTGTTCCGCTGGCGCGCCCTGGATGGCGTACTGGCCGGAGAACAGACCGCGCTCTCGCTGGGTATTAACGTCAGCCGCCTGCGCATCGAGATATTTCTCTGCTGTGCACTGGCGACCTCACTGCTGGTGGCATTAACCGGCGTAATTGGCTTCGTGGGATTAATGGTGCCGCACCTGTGCCGGCATTTCGCGGGGGTAAAGCATCTGCGCTTGCTGCCGTTATGCGGCATCTGGGGGGCGATCCTGCTGTGCGGCGGGGATATTGTCAGCCGGACAATGCTGGCGCCGCAGGAGTTGCCGATTGGCATTATCACGGCGGGTATCGGTGGCGTGTTTATTATCACCTTACTGGCACGGAACGCACCCTGAAGCGCGGGCAAAAAAAATCCACGCCGGAGCGTGGATTTGAGCAGGTATAACGCGATCGTCAGACGTTGAACAGGAAGTTCATCACGTCGCCATCTTTCACGATGTAGTCTTTGCCTTCCGCACGCATCTTACCGGCTTCTTTCGCGCCCTGTTCGCCTTTGTAGGCGATGAAGTCTTCAAACGCGATAGTCTGGGCGCGGATAAAGCCTTTTTCGAAATCGGTATGGATCTTACCGGCAGCCTGCGGGGCAGTGGCGCCAACCGGGATGGTCCAGGCACGCACTTCTTTCACGCCAGCGGTGAAGTAAGTTTGCAGGTTCAGCAGTTCGTAACCGGCACGGATCACACGGTTCAGGCCCGGCTCTTCCAGACCCATTTCCGCCATAAATTCAGCGCGATCGGCATCGTCCAGCTCAGCGATATCCGCTTCAACCGCCGCACAAACGGCAACCACCACTGAACCTTCTTTGGCGGCGATTTCGCGCACTTTATCGAGGTACGGGTTATTTTCAAAACCGTCTTCGTTAACGTTGGCGATGTACATGGTCGGTTTCAGCGTCAGGAAGCTCAGGTAGCGGATCGCGGCTTTGTCTTCGTCGGTCAGGTTCAGGGAACGCAGCATGCCCGCTTCAGCAAGGTGAGGCAGACATTTTTCCAGCGCCGCCTGTTCAGCCTTCGCGTCTTTATCGCCGCCTTTGGCTTTTTTCTGCACGCGGTGCAGGGCACGTTCGCAGGTATCCAGATCGGACAGCGCCAGCTCGGTGTTGATGACGTCGATATCCTCAGCCGGATCGACTTTATTATTCACGTGGATAATGTTGTCGTTTTCGAAGCAACGCACCACGTGACCAATAGCTTCGGTTTCACGGATGTTGGTCAGGAACTGGTTGCCCAGGCCTTCACCTTTGGAAGCGCCTTTGACCAGGCCTGCGATGTCCACGAATTCCATGGTGGTCGGCAGAATGCGCTGCGGCTTGACGATTTCAGCCAGCTGATCCAGACGCGGGTCAGGCATCGGCACAACGCCGGTATTCGGCTCAATGGTACAGAACGGGAAGTTCGCCGCTTCGATGCCCGCTTTGGTGAGCGCATTGAACAGGGTAGATTTACCGACGTTCGGCAAGCCGACGATACCGCATTTGAATCCCATGGTTTAAATCACCTTAATGTCTTGATATTCAACCCGTTAGAGATAACAGATTGTAGAAAAGTTAATAACTCTGCCTATTATACACGTAACCATCATCGTGCGGGGCAAAAAAGCCATGCACCGCGCTTACTGGGCCTTAAAAGTATGCAGCCGGTTGGTCGCTTTGGTTAACCCATCCGTAAGCCAGATTTCGGTACAGCGCGCCGCTTCGTCTACCGCATCGTCGATCAGCTTCTGTTCGGAGACAGGCGGTTTGCCCAGCACGAAGCCGACAACTTTGTTTTTATCGCCCGGATGACCAATTCCCACCCGTAAGCGATGAAAATTGGGGTTATTGCCCAGCTTGCTGATAATGTCTTTCAGGCCGTTATGCCCGCCATGCCCGCCGCCCAGTTTGAATTTTGCCACGCCCGGCGGCAGATCCAGCTCATCATGCGCCACCAGGATCTCATCCGGATTGATGCGATAGAAGGTAGCCATCGCCGCCACCGCTTTACCGCTGAGATTCATAAAGGTGGTGGGCACCAGCAGGCGCACATCGGCGCCGGCAACGTTAATGCGCGAGGTGAAACCGAAGAATTTCGGCTCTTCACGCAGTGGCGCGCGAAAGCGTTCGGCCAGTAAATCAACATACCATGCACCCGCATTGTGGCGGGTGGCAGCATACTCAGCGCCTGGATTGGCCAGGCCGACAATGAGTTTAATCGTCACGTCTTCGTTCCTGAAGGGATCACATTTTGGGGCGTAGTTTACGTGGTGCGGGGCCGGTTGACAAAGTTCTGCTGCGGTTATCAGGAAATCCCAATAATTCAGAGTGTGAACTATTAGAAAATCAAGCAGTTCAGCGGTTTATATGTAAAGTTGTGTTTATCTGATGTTAATAACTGTGATCGTCGCCGCAACCGTTCTGCGGGGTGTTGCCTATACTTTACACACAAGGAACAGGGACTTTTCCCTGCAACCCGGCATCCCGGAGGTGACAGATGAAACGCAAAAACGCGTCGTTGCTCGGTAACGTATTAATGGGGTTAGGGCTGGTAGTGATGGTGGTTGGCGTGGGCTACTCCATACTGAACCAGCTTCCGCAGTTTGACCTGCCGCAATACTTCGCCCATGGCGCTATTTTAAGCATCTTCGTCGGTGCGATCCTGTGGCTGGCGGGGGCGCGCGTCGGCGGGCATGAACAGGTATGCGATAAGTACTGGTGGGTGCGTCACTACGATAAACGCTGCCGCCGCGACCAGAATCATCGCCACAGCTGATAACATTGGTTCTGGCCTTCAGGCCCGGCAAGCTTGCGCCGCCGGGCCATAGCGTCACAGATCGGCCAGCGCCGCAGTTTTATCCGGATAGAATGACAGACGCCCTTCAATCGGCTTAATACCCGCTCGCGCCATAGTGCGCAGCGGCTGGAACTCCAGATTACTCACCCGCAGTTCACACCCTTCCGGCAGACGTTCCACCAAGCGCTTAAACGCATCCAGCCCGCCCGCGTCCAGCACCGGCACCGCATCACATTTCAGCACCACTATGCGTTTGCCCACGCAGCGCGTCGCCAGATCGGTAAACAGGCTGTCTGCCGCCGCGAAAAATAACGGTCCGATCACCCGCAGCACCAGTACATCTTCCGGCACTTCGACATTTACCGTTGCCAGCCGCGTCATGCGCGCAATACGGCGCATAAACAGCAGCGAGGCGAGAACGATGCCGACGCTGATGGCGATCACCATATCGAACAGCACCGTCAGCGACATGCACAGCAGCATGACAATGATGTCGTCTTGCGGGCCGGTGCGCAGCAGGTTCACCACTTTATGCGCTTCGCTCATATTCCATGCCACCATCAACAGCAGCGCGGCCATCGCCGACAGCGGCAGCCAGGAGAGCAGCGGGGCTAAGATCAGCAGCGCGAGGATCACCAGCAAAGCGTGGATGACAGAGGAAACAGGAGAGGTTGCTCCGGCGCGCACGTTGGCCGCCGAACGGGCGATGGCGGCGGTGGCGGTAATGCCGCCAAAGAAAGGCGCCACCAGGTTTCCCAGCCCCTGGCCAATGAGTTCGCCGTTGGCTTTATGCCGCGTGCCGGTCATGCCGTCGAGCACGACCGCGCAAAGCAGAGACTCAATGGCGCCAAGCATCGCCATAGAAAAAGCGGCAGGAAGCAGGGCGCGCAGGGAGGCCCAGCTCAGGGTAAAGTGCGATCCCGGCATATCCCAGGGCAGCACCAGCTGCGGCAGCAGTTGCGGAATACCGTTGCCGCGGGTGCCGTCTGCCAGCACATAATGGAACTGCGAGCCGATGGTCGCCACATGGCCGCCCGCGAGGTTAACCACCACCATCACGGCGCAACCTGCCAGCAGCGCGGGCAGATGGCCGGGCAGGCGGATCCCAAGCCGGGGCCAGAAAATCAGCGTGCCAAGGGTCACCACGCCGATGGCGGCATCCCCCGGATTGAGTGTCGGCAGCGCGCCTGCCAGCGCGCCTACTTTTTGCAGATAGTGTTCAGGCACCTGTGTGAGATGCAAACCGAGAAAATCTTTGATCTGCATGGTGCCGATGGTGATGCCGATCCCGGAGGTAAAGCCAAGTGTGACCGACAGCGGAATATACTCAATCAGGCGACCAAAACGGGCGAGGCCAAACAGGATCAGGAATACGCCGGACATCAGGGTGGCGACCAGCAGCCCCGCCAGCCCGAACTGTTGAGATACCGGATAAAGGATCACCACAAAAGCGGCAGTAGGACCGGAGACGCTGAAGCGCGAACCGCCGGTCAGCGCAATGACAATCCCGGCAACCGCCGACGTGTACAGACCATACTGCGGGGCCACGCCGCTGCCAATCGCCAGCGCCATCGCCAGCGGGATGGCAATAATGCCGACGGTGATCCCGGCAATCAGATCGCGGGTAAAGCGCGACAGAGAGTATTTTTCTTTCCAGCAGGCGTCGATAAGGGCGCGAAAAGGAAGAGCATCAAAAGACGTCAATTTTTTCACTGTTTTCATTTCATTCAGGCGCAATCCATTTATTTCATGAATAATTAAAATGGAAAGCATTAATCATACAAATAAAAATCACAGACAAAAAAACCCGCCGCGGCGGGTTTTTACGCTGTGTCCGATTAGTGCTCGAACATCGCAGAGATGGATTCTTCGTTGCTGATACGACGAATCGCTTCCGCCAGCATGCCTGACAGGGTCAGGGTACGGACGTTCGGCAGAGATTTGATTTCGTCAGTCAGCGGAATGGTGTCGCAAACCACTACTTCGTCGATGACGGAATGACGCAGATTGTTAGCCGCATTGCCGGAGAAGATCGGGTGAGTCGCGTAGGCGAATACACGCTTGGCGCCACGTTCTTTCAGGGCTTCAGCCGCCTTACACAGGGTACCGCCGGTATCGATCATATCGTCAACCAGCACGCAGTCACGACCGGCCACGTCACCAATAATGTGCATCACCTGGGAGACGTTCGCGCGCGGGCGACGTTTGTCGATGATAGCCATATCGGTATCGTTAAGCAGTTTGGCGATAGCACGGGCACGCACCACGCCGCCGATGTCCGGAGAAACCACAATTGGGTTATCCAGATTCAGTTGCAGCATGTCTTCCAGCAGGATCGGGCTGCCGAACACGTTATCAACCGGCACATCAAAGAAGCCCTGGATCTGTTCAGCATGCAGGTCAACGGTCAGTACGCGGTCAACGCCCACGCTGGAGAGGAAATCGGCGACAACTTTTGCGGTAATAGGCACACGCGCGGAACGCACGCGGCGATCCTGACGGGCATAGCCAAAGTAAGGAATAACAGCGGTGATACGACCTGCAGAAGCACGACGCAGCGCATCAACCATAACAACCAACTCCATGAGGTTGTCATTGGTGGGAGCACAAGTGGACTGGATGATGAAAATATCACCACCGCGTACATTTTCATTAATTTGTACGCTGACTTCGCCGTCGCTAAAGCGACCTACAGCGGCGTCGCCGAGGGAAGTGTACAGGCGGTTGGCAATACGTTGTGCTAGTTCCGGGGTGGCGTTACCAGCAAAAAGCTTCATATCAGGCACGAGAAGAACCTCAGGCATGCGTCCAGTGGTGGATAGCGTCGCCAAAAACTGTGCGGGCCAGGCAAAACACTATCCAGCGGTGTATTAAAGAGCGCGATGCAACGTCTGGAACAGGGTGACGTTGTCACCGGAGCTCAGGTTGCCCAAACATAGCCTGGTGCAGTGGAGAAAGGTTTACACCTTTCGCGACAAAACCATGTAGCCAGTCCGGGGCTTGCTCCAGCACCTGACGCGCAGAGGACTCGGTGTCAAATTCAGCAAAGACACAAGCTCCTGTGCCAGTCAGGCGCGACGGCGCGTATTCTAACAGCCAGGAAAGCGCGGCATCAACCTCGCGAAAACGTTTTCTTGCGATAACCTCGCAATCGTTGCCGAATTCACAATTTAGCAACGTATTAATTGACCTTTTCGGCGTGTCTCTTGGCAAATCAGGATCTTTGAAAATAACCGGGGTAGGAATACTGACGCCGGGATGCATCACCAGATACCATTTTTCCGGCGGATCGACCGGGATCAACTGCTCACCCACGCCCTCTGCGAAGGCCGCATGACCGCGCACAAATACCGGCACATCCGCGCCAAGTTGCAGGCCCAGATCCGCCAGTTCATCCACCGACAAGCCGCAGCCCCAGAGATGGTTCAGCGCCACCAGCACGGTGGCGGCATTAGATGAACCGCCGCCCAGACCGCCGCCCATGGGCAGACGTTTTTCAATGCGGATGTCAGCGCCGCTCCCGGCTGGCAGACAATCACGCTGACGGGCGGCGTCCATTAATAACCGCGCCGCGCGCACGATGAGGTTTTCCTCATCCGGCACGCCAGCCACCGGCGTCAGCAGGCGGATAGCGCCATCGTGACGGGGCGCGATACTGAGGGTGTCACCATAATCCAGAAACTGAAACAGCGTCTGAAGCTCGTGATAACCATCGCTGCGCTGACCGGTAATGTATAAAAAGAGATTAAGTTTTGCCGGAGAGGGCCACTGGGTCATCATTTCACAATCCAGTTATCCATTTTGAGTTTGATGCGCTGTCCGTCCTGCGTCAGCTCCATATTGGCGGGCAGGCTCGGTTTGGTTTTCTCGTCATAGTCGCCGTAAACCACTTTCCAGGTTTTGCCGCCTTCAGAGTAGTTCAGTTCGCTCAGACGGTACTGGCTGTCGAGTTTGTAGTCTGTCGCCTCGCCCGGCAGACCCAGGATCCACTGGCGCAGGCTATTGAGCGGGATCGGCATGCCGGTCAGCTTGCTGATGGTCTCTTCCGCATCGGTCGCGGTATAGCGCTGGCCTTTATTATCGACGATCTGCACGTTACCCGGACGGGCGCTCAGCTCAAGCTCGGTGCTGCCCAGCGGATTGGTCAACAGCAGACGGTAGTTATCCTGGCCGGTTTGCTGCCAAAAATAACGGGCATAAACTTTCTGCTCAGGGGAAATATAGGCAAAGGCACCGCGGGTCTGATACTGGTTAAGATTACGCACTTCCTGCTGATGCTGCCGCCACTGCGGGGAGTCAGGGCTTTTACCCGGTCCTTTTGGCGCGGTGAGTGTACATGCGGTCAGCACAAGGCTGGCGAGCGGCAGAAGGCGGAGCAGGCGGGTATTGGCTGACATCATAATGAGGAAAAATCCTTGTAATACGTTGCAGTTATATCGTTAATGCTAGCGCCGCGGCGGCACAGCGTCTACGTTCAACTTGTCTTAAATCATTATATTATCGATTACTCCAAAAGGGGGCGCTCTCTTTTATTGACCTCACGCATCCTGTATGATGCGCACAGACTAACCTTATCAACGCTGGTACTACTCCCGCTGACATGACCCTTTTAGCGCTCGGCATCAACCACAAAACTGCGCCTGTTGCGTTGCGAGAACGTGTTTCGTTTTCGCCGGATACGCTCGACCAGGCGCTGGAAAGCCTGCTGGCTCAGCCAATGGTGCAGGGCGGCGTGGTGCTCTCGACGTGCAACCGCACCGAGCTTTACCTCAGCGTGGAAGAGCGTGACGATTTACAGGAAGCGTTGATCCGCTGGCTGTGCGATTACCATCATCTTAATGAAGAAGAACTGCGTAAAAGCCTCTACTGGCATCAGGACAACGACGCTGTAAGCCATCTGATGCGCGTCGCCAGCGGGCTGGATTCACTGGTGCTGGGCGAGCCGCAGATCCTGGGCCAGGTCAAGAAAGCCTTTGCCGATTCCAGCCGCGGGCACCTTAACGCCACCGAACTGGAGCGCATGTTTCAGAAATCCTTCTCGGTGGCCAAACGCGTGCGTACGGAAACTGACATCGGTGCCAGCGCCGTCTCTGTCGCCTTCGCCGCCTGTACGCTGGCGCGTCAAATCTTTGAATCGTTATCCACCGTCACGGTAATGCTGGTCGGCGCGGGTGAAACCATCGAACTGGTGGCGCGTCATCTGCGCGAGCATAAAGTGAAGAACATGATCATCGCCAACCGCACCCGCGAACGCGCACAGGTGCTGGCGGATGAAGTGGGTGCCGAGGTGATTTCGCTCAGCGATATCGATGAGCGCCTGAAAGACGCCGACATTATTATCAGCTCCACGGCCAGCCCGCTGCCGATCATCGGCAAAGGCATGGTGGAACGCGCCCTGAAAGCCCGTCGTAACCAGCCGATGCTGCTGGTGGATATCGCCGTGCCGCGCGACGTCGAGCCGGACGTCAGCAAGCTGGCGAACGCCTATCTGTACAGCGTCGATGATTTACAGAGCATCATTTCCCACAACCTGGCGCAGCGCAAAGCCGCCGCCGTGGAAGCGGAGACCATCGTTGAGCAGGAAACCAGCGAATTTATGGCCTGGCTGCGTGCGCAAAGCGCCAGCGAGACCATTCGCGAATACCGCAGCCAGGCCGAACAGGTGCGGGATGAACTGACAGCAAAAGCCCTCGCAGCCCTGGAAAAGGGCGGCGATGCGCAGGCCATCATGCAGGATCTGGCGTGGAAACTGACCAACAAGCTGATCCACGCCCCAACCAAATCTCTTCAGCAGGCTGCCCGTAACGGGGATGACGAACGCCTGCATATTCTGCGCAACAGCCTCGGGCTGGAGTAGCACAACAACCTCTAATAACAGAACAGGGTGCATTTACGCCTATGAAGCCTTCTATCGTTGCCAAACTGGAAGCCCTGCACGAGCGTCATGAAGAAGTACAGGCGCTGCTGGGCGACGCGGGGACCATTGCCGATCAGGATCGTTTTCGTGCCTTATCGCGCGAATACGCTCAGTTGAGCGATGTCTCACGCTGCTTTACTGACTGGCGACAGGTTCAGGAAGACATGGAAACCGCGCAGCTGATGCTCGAGGATCCGGAAATGCGCGACATGGCGCAGGAAGAACTGCGCGAGCTGAAAGAGAAAACCGAACAACTGGAACAGCATCTGCAGGTGCTGTTGCTGCCGACCGATCCGGATGATGAACGTAACGCCTACCTAGAAGTGCGTGCCGGAACCGGCGGCGATGAAGCCGCGCTCTTTGCCGGCGATCTGTTCCGCATGTACAGCCGTTACGCGGAATCCCGCCGCTGGCGCGTGGAGATCATGAGCGCCAACGAAGGCGAGCATGGCGGTTATAAAGAAATTATCGCCAAAATCAGCGGCGAAGGCGTCTATGGCCGACTGAAATTTGAATCCGGCGGTCATCGCGTACAGCGCGTACCGGCCACCGAATCCCAGGGCCGCATTCACACTTCCGCCTGTACCGTGGCGCTGATGCCGGAATTGCCGGAAGCGGAACTGCCGGACATCAACCCGGCGGATCTGCGTATTGATACCTTCCGCTCCTCCGGCGCGGGCGGTCAGCACGTTAACACCACCGATTCGGCGATCCGTATCACCCACATTCCGACCGGGATCGTGGTGGAGTGCCAGGACGAACGTTCCCAGCACAAAAACAAAGCCAAAGCGCTCTCCGTGCTGGGTTCGCGTATTCGCGCCGCCGAAATCGCCAAACGCCAGCAGGCCGAAGCGTCCACGCGCCGTAACCTGCTGGGCAGCGGCGACCGTAGCGATCGCAACCGCACCTATAACTTCCCGCAGGGCCGCGTAACCGACCACCGCATCAACCTGACGCTCTACCGTCTGGATGAAGTGATGGAAGGAAAACTGGATATGCTGATCGAGCCTATCGTCCAGGAATACCAGGCCGATCAGCTTGCCGCGCTTTCCGAGCAGGACTGATGGATTACCACGCCTGGCTACGCCTTGCCATTGAACAGCTTGCGGGCAGCGACAGCCCGCGGCGCGATGCCGAGATCCTGCTGGGATTTGTCACCGGACGCGCCCGCACTTTTATTCTTGCCTTCGGCGAGACGCTGCTGACGGACGCAGAACAGGCGCAGCTCAGCGAACTGCTGGCGCGCCGCGTGCAGGGCGAGCCGGTGGCGCATCTGGTGGGCGTACGGGAGTTCTGGTCGCTGCCGCTTTTCGTCTCACCCGCCACGCTGATACCCCGTCCGGACACCGAATGTCTGGTGGAACAGGCGCTGGCGCGTCTGCCTGACTCACCCTGTCGTATTCTGGATCTGGGCACCGGCACCGGCGCAATCGCGCTGGCGCTGGCAAGCGAACGCCCGGACTGCGATGTGATTGCCGTCGATATGATGCCCGACGCTGTGGCCCTTGCCCGGCGCAACGCGGAGCATCTGCATATCCGCAACGTCAGTGTGCTGCAAAGCCACTGGTTCAGCGCGCTGGACGGCGAGCGGTTTGCGATGATCGTCAGTAACCCGCCCTACATTGATGAGCAGGATCCGCACCTGTCGCAGGGGGATGTGCGCTTTGAACCGCGCACCGCGCTGGTGGCGGGCGATCAGGGCATGGCGGATCTGGCGTGGATTATCCATCACGCACAATCATTCTTACTACCCGGCGGAACGCTGCTACTGGAGCATGGCTGGCAGCAGGGCGCCGCCGTGCGCGCCTGTTTTGCCGCAGAGGGTTATGCGCAGATCGAAACCTGTCGCGATTATGGCGGTAATGAGCGCATCACGCTTGGCCGGTTAGCGCTACAGGAATAAGCGCGGTGAATGCTTTAACCCGTCTCGGCATGCCTTTTCTCGTCGCTGTTGTCACGATGATGAAAGCGGCATGGCTGACGCAGACGTCATTTGGCGTTATCATCACAGCGTTTTGGGTTTTCTTGCGCAGGGGTAATGTTGCCCTCGCAGCCAGCAGGCCGGGTTTATCGCGCTTCTGCTGGGGCTGGTGGTGCTGTACATCATCATTAAACTCGCCACCACAAAAATACCGTTACTGGGGTAAATGATGAAGTCGTTGGCAGATTTCGAATTTAATAAAGCGCCGTTATGTGACGGGATGATCCTCGTATCGGAGTTGATCCGCGATGATTTCCCCTCACAGTATGTCTACGACGAGCTGGAAGGGCTGGTCAGTCTGGCCCGGGAAGAGATTAGCGAGGCGAAGCCTCAGGACTGGCAACTGGAGAAACTCATCGAGCTGTTTTACGGTGAGTGGGGCTTTCGGGACACGCGCGGCGTCTACCGCCTGTCAGATGCTCTGTGGCTGGATCACGTGCTGAAAAATCGTCAGGGCAGCGCCGTTTCACTGGGCGCCATTTTGCTGTGGGTCGCGGACAGGCTGGATATTCCGCTGATGCCGGTGATCTTCCCGACGCAGTTAATTTTACGCGCCGAATGGATGGACAGCGAAATGTGGCTGATCAATCCGTTCAACGGCGACACGCTGGACGAGCACACCCTCGAAGTGTGGCTCAAGGGTAATATCAGCCCCATTGCGGAACTCTTTAATGAAGATCTGGACGAGGCCGACAACGCCGAAGTGATCCGCAAACTGCTGGATACGCTGAAATCGGCGCTGATGGAAGAGCAGCAAATGGAGCTGGCCCTGCGCGCCAGCGAAGCGCTGTTACAGTTCAATCCCGAAGATCCGTATGAAATTCGCGACCGCGGCCTGATTTATGCCCAGCTCGACTGCGACCATGTCGCGCTCAATGATTTAAGTTATTTTGTAGAACAATGTCCGGAAGATCCGATCAGCGAAATGATCCGCGCGCAGATTAACAACATCGCGCACAAGCAGATCACGCTGCACTGATACCTCCCGATCCAAACCTGATAAGGCGATCCTATGAAACAAAAAGTGGTTAGCATTGGCGATATTAACGTGGCAAACGACCTGCCGTTCGTGCTGTTTGGCGGTATGAACGTGCTGGAGTCACGCGATCTTGCTATGCGTATTTGTGAACACTACGTGACTGTTACGCAGAAAATGGGTATTCCGTACGTGTTCAAGGCCTCTTTTGACAAAGCCAACCGCTCGTCTATTCACTCCTACCGTGGCCCGGGCCTCGAAGAAGGGATGAAAATCTTCCAGGAGCTGAAGCAGACCTTTGGCGTGAAAGTGATCACCGACGTGCACGAAGCCAGCCAGGCGCAGCCGGTATCCGAAGTGGTTGACGTGATCCAACTGCCGGCCTTCCTAGCCCGTCAGACCGACCTGGTGGAAGCCATGGCGAAAACCGGTGCGGTGATCAACGTGAAGAAACCGCAGTTCGTAAGCCCTGGCCAGATGGGCAACATCGTGGATAAATTCCGCGAAGGCGGTAACGAGAAGGTGATCCTGTGCGACCGTGGCGCTAACTTCGGCTACGACAACCTGGTGGTGGACATGCTCGGCTTCAGCGTGATGAAGAAAGTCTCCGGCAACTCCCCGGTGATTTTCGACGTGACCCACGCCCTGCAGTGCCGCGATCCCTTTGGCGCGGCGTCAAGCGGCCGTCGCGGTCAGGTGACCGAGCTGGCACGCGCCGGCATGGCAACGGGGCTTGCGGGTCTGTTTATCGAAGCGCACCCGGACCCGGATAACGCGAAGTGTGACGGCCCGTCCGCACTGCCGCTGGCGAAGCTGGAACAGTTCCTCACCCAGATCAAAGCCATTGACGATCTGGTGAAAAGCTTCCCTGAGCTGGATACCGAGCACTAATTCCTGCCCGACGTCACGCCATCCCGGCGTGACGTTTTCACTTATGTAAGCGTTATTTTGAGTAGGTCAGGTTAGCGCAGCGACACCTGACATAAAACGAACACTTTGCCAGGTTTTGTGCCCGGCGGCGCAAGCTTGCCGGGCCTACACTCCCGTCCGTTGTCAGGCGAATATCGTCATCAGATAGGCGATAAACAGCGCCAGATGCGCCGCGCCGTTCAGCACATTGGTGCGACCGGTCGAGAATGACAGCTGACACAGCAACAGCGCGGACAGCATAACAATCATCTCCGGCCCGCCCAGGCTGAACACCAGATCGTTACCCGTCGCCCAGGCGATCAGCGTCACTACTGGTACGGTCAGAGAAATGGTCGCCAGCACCGAACCAAAGAACAGGTTCATCGCACGCTGCACCTGATTATTCAGCACCGCGCGCAGCGCGCCCAGGCCTTCCGGCGAGAGGATCAGCAGCGCCACCAGGAAACCGGTAAAGGCGACAGGGGCGTTAAGCTCCGTCAGCAGCGTTTCCAGCGGATTCGCGTTCATTTTGGTGACGGCGATAACCGCAACCAGATGAATAATCAGCCACAGCGCGTGCCACAGATTACTGTGCGCGGAGGGCTTGCCGTGGTGCGGATCGTCATCATCGCCATCATCTTCATGCTCGTAAACAAACAGGCTCTGGTGCGTTTTGGTCTGGATCAGCAGGAAAACGCCGTACATGGCGGCGGAAATCAGCGCGACCAGCAGGGCTTGCGAGGTGCTGAAATTACCGCCCGGCAGCGCCATGGGGAAGACCAGCACAATCACCGCCAGCGGGAAGAGGGCGATCAGATACTGTTTAATGCCAAACAGATTCATATACTGGGTGGCGAATTTCTGACCACCCAGCAGCAGTGAAAAGCCCACCAGACCGCCGGTCACAATCATAATGATGGAATAGAGCGTATCGCGCATCAGCGTCGGCGCGGCATCGCCGGTCGCCATCAGGGCGGAAATAAGGCTCACTTCGAGAATAACGACGGAAAGACTTAAAATTAATGAACCGTAAGGCTCGCCGAGGCGGTGTGCCAGAACATCGGCATGGCGTACCACACTAAATGCGCTGCTTAATATCCCGACCAGCGCCAGCAGGTTGATACCAATGACCACTGGCAGTGACTGGCTGCTTCCCCACAGCAGCAGCACTGCCAGGGCCACTACCGGGAAAATGAGGGAGGTCTCCTTGTGGCGGGTTTTAACCGCCTCGATCGTTGTCGGCATTATCCATCTCCGTGTTTGCAGGTGCGTAATAAGTTTAGTTTGAAAATTCAGCAGACCGGTAAAATAACAGATCCTGTTAATAAGCGGTGTTATGTTTACCTAATTTTACGGGAAAATCATATTATCAATATGAAGTGGCTATATTTATAAGATATTATATTTATACCCATTAATAACAGTTATTTATATCGTTTGATTTTCAAAAATACCTCTGCGCTGGCAGCAATGCCGGTTGTCGTCCACACTTAGGTTTTATCCCTGACTGAGGACTTATCATGCCGTTTAAATCCCGAACCGACTTACCGGACAGCGTACAACATGTGCTACCTGCCCATGCGCAGGATATCTATAAAGAAGCCTTCAACAGCGCCTGGGATCAGTACAAAGATAAAGAGGATCGCAAGGGCGATGCCAGCCGTGAAGAGACCGCCCACAAAGTGGCGTGGGCAGCGGTGAAACATGACTATGAAAAGGGTGATGACGACAAATGGCACAAAAGGAAATAATCAGCTGAAATAAATACGCTTTAGATTTTCCTCCACCGCCCGATAACAATAAGTGAGCCGCTTACGCCTGCGTCTGGCTTGCAAGCGGCCCGTGAATTGCATATCGTCGTAGCGGGTTGCTTTCTTAAAAAGCACCAAAAAAGCCTGGAAGGCGTCAAAAAAGTAGTCGCATGGATGCACGCAGTGGTGGAGGTAAACGATGTTAACGCGTGATTTTTTGATGAAGGCCGACTGTAAAACGGCTTTTGGCGAGATAGAAGAATCCCTGCTCTGGTCAGCAGAACAGCGGGCAGCCTCGCTGGCGGCGACCCTGGCCTGCCGCCCGGACGATGGCCCGGTGTGGATTTTTGGCTATGGCTCCCTGATGTGGAACCCGGCGCTGGAATATACCGAATCCTGTACCGGCACCCTGGTTGGCTGGCATCGTGCCTTTTGCCTGCGCCTGACCGCCGGACGGGGCAGCGCCTGCCAGCCGGGTCGCATGCTTGCCCTGAAAGAGGGCGGACGCACCACGGGCGTGGCCTACCGGCTCGCCGATGACACCCTGCACGACGAACTTTCGCTGCTGTGGAAGCGCGAGATGATCACCGGCTGCTATCTGCCGAGCTGGTGCAAACTCACCCTCGACGATGGCCGTACCATTAACGCGCTGGTCTTTATTATGGATCCGCGACATGCGCTTTATGAATCCGATACCCGCGCCCAGGTGATCGCCCCGCTGATTGCCGCCGCCAGCGGCCCGCTCGGCACCAACGCGCAGTATCTTTTCTCGCTGGAGCAGGAGCTGATTAAGCTCGGCATGCACGACGACTGCTTAAACGATCTGGTGGGTAAAGTACGCCGCTTATTATGCGACGAAAAACCCGGCCCGGAGATGCAGCCAGGTTTTGCCTGACAGGACCGGCAGCGCACGCCGCGCTGCCGTAGACTCAGATGCGGAAGTGCCCGGCGGTTTCCGCCAGCTCCGCTGCCTGCAATTGCAGCGCATCCGCCGCTGCCGCAGATTCCACTACCAGCTCAGCGTTCTGCTGCACCATGCGGTCAAGGTCGATCACCGCGTGGTTAATTTCCTGAATGCCTTTCATCTGCTCGCTGGTGGCGACGGTGATTTCACGCATGATCACCGATACGCTGTCGATGCCCGATACAATATCCCCCATGCTTTCCCCTGCCAGCCGCACATAACGTGAGCCGGTCGACACGCTCTGGGTGGTGGATTCGATCAGCGATTTGATCTCCTTCGCCGCCTGCGCGCTGCGGCTGGCAAGGGTTCGCACTTCCCCGGCCACCACGGCGAAACCGCGGCCCTGTTCCCCGGCCCGCGCCGCTTCCACCGCGGCGTTCAGCGCCAGAATATTGGTCTGGAAGGCGATGCCGTCGATGACGCTGGTGATGTCGCCGATTTTGGACGATGCCTCTTCAATAGACTGCATGGTGGTGATCGCCTGTTTCACCACGTCGCCACCGCGTGATGCGGCTTCAGAGGCGGCCTGCGCCTGGGTATTGGCCAGGGCGGCGGAATCGGTGGACTGGCCCACCGAGGCGGTGATCTGCTCGATGGCGCTGGCAGTGCCGCGCAGACTGGAGGCGGCCTGTTCAGTACGTCCGGAGAGATCCTGGTTACCGGCGGCGATCTCCCGGGCGGCGAATTTCACCGAGGTACTGGAATCCCGCAGTTTGACCATCACCACCGCCAGCTTATCGCTGAAGGCGTTAAAGGCACGGGCGATCTCCGCCACCTCATCGTTGCCGTTTTCCGGCAGACGCTGGGACAGATCGTCGGTGCCGTTGCTGATGGCGTGCATCGCATCGCGGATGGTGACCAGGCGTTTAAGCAGGGTCGCCACCAGCCAGTGCATCACCGCGCCGCCAGTAAGCACCAGCACGACAAGCGACAGCGCCGAAGCTTTAAGCTGGGCGCTCAGTCCGCTGGTGGCATCATTGTCATCCAGCGCCACCACCAGCAGCCACTGTGTGCCTTTCACCGGCGAGGCGAGCAGGGTTTTGTCGGCACCGGCCAGCGTGCCGTCTTCAGCGTGACCCGCTTTAAGGGCGCTGAATTCCACGCCCTGGATGGCGTCGCTGAAGGGTTTTAAGGTCAGCGCGGGGTCGCTGGCGGCGATCACCGTGCCGTCGCTGTCCAGCAGCAGGCCGCTGCTTTGCGGCGTGGGCTGAATACCCTGTACGTTCGCCACCACGCTGTCCATGGTCACATCACCGGCCACCACCGCCGTCAGCGTACCGTTCACTTTCACCGGCACCGCAAAGGTCACCACCAACTTACCGGTGCCCGCGTCCACATAGGGCGCGGTGACCACTGGCGCATCGGCTTTCAGCACCTGCTGATACCAGGGGCGGATAGTGGGATCGTAATCTGCGGGCACGCCGGTGGGATCGGAGAATTTGGCGGTTTTCGCCGCATTGCCGACATAAACGTTAGTAAAACCGCCCGCCTGAGCGATCTGTTTGAAGACCGGCACCGGATCGTCCTGCACCGCCACGCTCTGTAACGAGGCGATCATCGTCATCTTGCTGTTCACCCAGTCGGCGATTGCCAGACTGTGGCTGTTACTCGTGCTGGTTAAAATATCCTGCCGGGTCTGCTGGTTGTCCTGACGGGCCACCTGATAATTAATAATAGTGTTAAGAAGCAAAGCGATAGCCAGACAGCCTGCTGTCGCCACAATAATGCGCGCGCGAATGGACCTGATCATGATGTTGTACCTGCTGTGTTGTTATAAAAAAGCTATCGGCAACGCAGCAGGCAAACTTGATGCCCGTATGACATCTATAAGAAATATATATTAAAGCAGCGTGATTATTAAAAAGTCAGCACTTTGTCTGCCGCCAGCGTCCACTGCGCCAGCTCCACCAGGGTGCCGATTTCCACACCCTCTACCAGCGGCAACGCGCTGATGCCGCGTCCATCGGTGCAGGTTTTGCACAGCTTCACCGGCACGTTTTGCGCGGTGAGGATCTCCAGCATCTGCTGAATGTTATAGCCTTCGGCAGGACGCTGGCCGCGCAGCCCGGCGGTGACGGCATCGGACATTAAAAACAGCCGCAGTTCGGGGGCAGGATCCTGCTCACGCAGGGCGATAGCCAGACGCAGACTGTTAAACAGGGATTCACTGCCGTACGCCGCGCCGCTGGCGACGATCACTATCTTTTGCATTTTCACTCCTTCGACAAGGCATGATTATTGCTTTATTCAGCGGACACATTGACCGGGAGAATAAGCATGACCATAAATGCTGACCGCGCGAACAGCGCCATCGACTGGTTTCGTTACGCGCGCCAGATCCAGAAACAACAACTCCGCCAGCTGGCGCAGTCGGGTGAGCTGGCAAGCAGGATCTGCCATCTGGTGCATATGCTACAGTGCGAACGCGGCGCTTCCAACATCTGGCTCTGTTCGCAGGGGCGATTGTATGAAGCCGAGTGTCGCGCCAGCCGCGCGCTGGTGGATGAACAACGGCAGGCGCTGCTGCCGCTGCTGCGTTTTGACCAGCCGCTGAACAGCAGCGCCCTGTGCCAGCGTATCGCCTCCGCGCTCTGGGGGCTGGAACAGCTGCCTGAATTACGTCAGCGCGTGCACGAACAACGAACAGAAGCAGCGGAAGCCATGGAACAGTTCAGTGCCACCATCCGTCATCTGTTAAGTATTGTGCCGCAGCTGAACGACACCCTCGACGATCCGCGCATTGTGCAGCCGCTGGTGGCGCTCTACAGCCTGATGCAGGGTAAAGAGCTGGCGGGGCAGGAGCGGGCGCTGGGGGCGCTTGGTTTTACCCTCGGTCATTTCAGCGACGCCCTGCGCCAGCGGCTGGTGGATCGCATCGACGGTCAGCAGCCCTGTTTTGATACTTTCCTTTCGCTCACCACCGGCGAACTGAGCGACATTTTTCACGCCCGCTGCGGGGCGACGCTGGAGATCGAACAGCTGCGTCGTCTGGCCTGTACCCGTCAGCCGCCGCAGGATCAGGGGGAAAACGCGCTGCGCTGGTTTGTGCTGCACACGCAGCGGCTGGAACAGCTACGCGCGCTGGAAGAATCACTGATCGACGCCCTGATGCATACCGTGGCGACCTTACTGGCGGAAGAGGATCAGGCCCCGCCGCTAAGCGCCGCCTTTCTTGAACCCGCCGGGGAGGGGCTGTCGCTGTGCTCTGATCATCAGCTGTTGCCGCTGGTGCGCCAGCAGGCGCGCGAACTGGATCAGCTCACTACGCAGCTGGCGTCGCTGAAAGCCTCCCTCGACGAGCGCAAGGTGATCGACAGCGCCAAGCACGTGCTGATGACACACCAGAATATGACCGAAGAGCAGGCATGGCAGTGCCTGCGCAAAATGGCGATGGACAAAAACCAGCGCATGGTGGAGATCGCCCGGGCGCTGTTAACGGTGAAAAATCTCTGGCAGTAATCCAAAAGGAGTAGTTGCACGGTTTACGGGCAAAAGATGCACATGCCCGGTGCGCGGGATTCAGTGTAGGCCGGGTAAGCGCAGCGCCACCCGGCAACAGACATCGTGCCGTCCGTCCCGCCCGGCGGCGCAGGCTTGCCGGGCCTACGATCTGCGGAGACGGCCGGGGTGAGGGGTTGAAACCTGGCATCCCCTTTGCATTACTCCTGTCACAACATACTGAACCGGCCCGCCAATGGCGGCAGGCAGGTTTTGAGGATAAAGGCGTCCTGCGGTGCGAAAGCACTGCCGGGCGCTTTTTTTTGCTTCAGGAGTGGTGATGGCTGATTCAACCTTTTCTCTTTCCCGCCGACGCCTGTTACAGGCCACCGCCGTTATGGGCGGCAGCCTGTTGTTACCGGGCGTGATGCAGGCGGCTTATGCGGCAGGCTCTGACAAGCCGGAGCAGCAGATCGTGCGCGTCGGTTTTATCCCGCTTACCGACTGCGCGCCGCTGGTGATCGCCGCCCTTAAAGGCTTCGATAAAAAATATGGCATCACCCTTGTACCAACCAAAGAAGCCAGTTGGGCGGCGGTGCGCGACAAACTTACTTCCGGCGAGCTGGATGCGGCGCACGTGCTGTACGGGCTGCTTTACGGGCTGGAGATGGGCATCGGCCCCAAACCCCAGGCGATGGCGAACCTGATGACGCTGAACCAGAACGGCCAGGCGATCACCCTGTCGGCGGAGTTGCAGGAGAAAGGCATTCGTGATGCCGCCGGACTGAAAACCCTGATCGGCCAGAGCGCGCCAGGCAGCTACACCTTCGCACACACCTTTCCGACCGGCACCCATGCCATGTGGCTCTACTACTGGCTGGCTAACGCCGGGATCAACCCCTTTGACGATATCCGCACCGTGGTGGTGCCGCCGCCGCAGATGGTGATGAACATGCGTATCGGCAATATGGTCGGGTTTTGCGTCGGCGAGCCGTGGAACACCCGCGCCATTAACGATCGCATCGGCTTTACCGCAGCGACCTCGCAGGAGATCTGGCCCGATCATCCGGAAAAAATCCTCGGCACCCGCCGCGCCTGGGTGGAGCAGAATCCGCACACCGCGCGGGCGCTGGTGGCGGCGGTGCTGGAGGCCGCCCGCTGGATCGACGCCTCGGCGGAAAACAAACGCGAAACCGCGCGCATTCTTGCCCGTCGCGCCTGGCTTAATACCAAAGAACAGTTTCTTACCGGCCGTCTGCTGGGGGAGTACGACAACGGCGCAGGCCGCCGCTGGCAGGACGCCCACGCCATCCGTTTCTTCAATGAGGGACAGGTTAACTATCCGTGGCACTCCGACGGCATGTGGTTCCTGACCCAGTTCAGACGCTGGGGACTGCTTAAAACCGCACCGGACTATGCCGCCATCGCGGCTCGCATCAACCGCACCGACATCTTCAGCGATGCCGCCGCCCAGGTCGGGGGGATTTCGCTGCCTTCTTCACCGCTGCGCGCCAGCACGCTTATTGACGGCACCGTCTGGAACGGCACCGATCCGGAAGGGTACGCCAGCCGTTTTGCCATTCAACGTAAAGGGGCATGACATGACACTTGCACAGAAAAAAATCACCGTTAAGCCGGAAACCACCCAGGGCGAAGTGATCGTCCTGCCGCCGGTGCAGGTGCGCCGCCGCACGCCGCGCCTGAATCGCCATCTGCGCGATGTTGCGCAGCGTATTATCCCCGCGCTGCTCGGTCTGGGACTGCTGGTGGTCGCCTGGCAGCTGGCCGCCATTAACAGCAAAGGCTTCCCGACGCCGCTCTCCACCCTGGATTCCGCCCTGACATTGTTTGCCGATCCCTTTTACAACGACGGGCCTAACGACATGGGCATCGGCTGGAACGTGCTGGCCTCCCTGCAGCGCGTGGCGATAGGTTTCGGGCTGGCGGCGCTGGTGGGGATCCCGCTCGGCTTTTTGATTGGCCGCTTTGTCTTTTTCTCGCGCATGTTCACACCGCTGATCGCGCTGCTGCGTCCGGTCAGCCCGCTGGCCTGGCTGCCGATTGGCCTGCTGCTGTTTCAGAAAGCCGAGCCCGCCTCCAGCTGGACCATTTTTATCTGCTCCATCTGGCCGATGGTGATCAACACCGCCGAAGGGGTGAAGCGCATTCCTGCGGACTACCTCAACGTCGCCCGCGTGTTACAGCTTTCTGAATGGACGGTGCTGCGCCGCATTCTGTTCCCGGCGGTACTGCCCGCGGTGCTCACCGGCGTGCGGCTGTCCATTGGCATCGCCTGGCTGGTGATTGTGGCTGCCGAAATGCTCACCGGCGGCGCAGGTATCGGCTTCTGGATCTGGAACGAGTGGAACAACCTCAACGTGGAAAACATTCTCATCGCCATCGTCATCATCGGCGTCGTAGGTCTGCTGCTGGAGCAGGGACTGATGCTCATCGCCCGCCGTTTCAGCTGGCAGGATAAATAAGGAGTCGCGTATGAAACCCATTATTCAGGTGCAGGCCGTCAGCCAGCGTTTCGCCACCGCCAGCGGTGAATTCCTCGCGCTGCAAAACGTCTCTTTTGATATTCACGAAGGGGAGACCGTCAGTCTGATTGGTCACTCCGGCTGCGGCAAATCGACGCTGCTCAATTTGATCGCCGGCATTACGCTGCCCACAGAGGGCGGGCTGATCTGCGATAACCGCGAAATCGCCGGCCCCGGCCCGGAACGCGCGGTGGTGTTCCAGAACCACTCGCTGCTGCCGTGGCTGACCTGCTTTGACAACGTGGCGCTGGCTGTGGATCAGGTGTTTCGCCGCACCATGAGCAAAGCCGAGCGCCGCGAGTGGATCGAGCACAACCTTGAGCGCGTGCAGATGGGCCATGCGCTGCACAAGCGCCCGGATGAGGTGTCCGGCGGCATGAAGCAGCGCGTCGGCATTGCCCGTGCGCTGGCGATGAAGCCAAAAGTGCTGCTGATGGATGAACCCTTCGGCGCACTGGATGCGCTGACCCGCGCCCATTTGCAGGACACCGTGATGCAGATCCAGCAGTCGCTGAATACCACCATCGTGCTGATCACTCACGATGTGGATGAAGCGGTACTGCTCTCGGATCGCGTGATGATGATGACCAACGGCCCGGCGGCGACGGTGGGGGAAGTGCTGGCGGTAAACCTGCCGCGTCCGCGACACCGCGTGGCGCTGGCGGAAGACAGCCGCTACCACCACCTGCGTCAGCAAATCCTGCATTTCCTCTACGAAAAACAGCCGAAAGCGGCGTAAGGGGCAGCGATGATGCGGCAACTGATCATTATCGGCAACGGTATGGCGGCGACCCGGCTGGCGCAGGCGCTTATCAGCCGCGATGCGACGCGCTTTGCCATCACCCTTATCGGCGACGAGCCTTGCGCGGCCTATAACCGCATTCAGCTTTCCCCCGTGCTGAGCGGGGAAAAGCCTTTTGCCAATACGCGGCTGCTGCCTGAGGACTGGTACGACGCGAACCGCATTACCGTGCTCTACGGCGAACGGGTGCTGGCGGTGGATCATGCAGCGCGAACGCTACAAACCGATCAGCGCCAGCTCTCCTGGGACGAACTGGTGTTTGCCACCGGATCGCTGCCCTTTATTCCACCCATTCCCGGTCATGCGCAGCCGCACGTTTTTGCATTTCGCACGCTGGCGGATGTCAACGCCATGCTGGCAACGCGCGGGCCGGTGGTGGTGCTCGGGGGCGGCGTGCTGGGCGTGGAGGCAGCGGCGGCCTTTGCCCGCCGTGGTGACAGTGTCACGCTGGTGCACCGCGCCGATCGCCTGATGGAGCAGCAGCTGGATCTCCGGGCAGGGGATCTGCTGGCGGCACACCTGCGGGCGCGCGGTATCACCTGCGAACTGAACAGCGGTATCACGGACATCGGGCAGGAGGCCGTCACGCTGACCGACGGGCGCACCGTTCCGGCGTCGCGCGTGGTCATCGCCACCGGCGTGAAACCCAACGCGTCGCTGGCGCAGGCCAGCGGCATCCCGTGCCGGCGCGGTATTGTGGTGGATCGTCAGCTGCGCACCACTATGAGCGGTATCAGCGCCCTCGGCGAATGTTGCGAAATCGACGGCCAGACCTGGGGACTGGTGGCCCCCTGTCTGCAACAGGCCGACGTGCTGGCGGCCCGTCTGTGCGACCAGCCCGGCGACGATTTTCACTGGCACGACAGCGGCACGCGTTTAAAAGTCACCGGCATCGATCTGTTCAGCGCCGGTCAGGTAAACGCCGACGCCGGGGATCAAACCTGGCACAGCTTCGATCCGCTGTCCGGGCATTACCGCCGTCTGCTGATCCGCGACGGCAGGCTCGCGGGCGTGCTGCTGATGGGCGACTGTCGGAGCGCGTCCACCCTTACCGAACTGCTCGCCACCCCGCAACCCGCCAGTGCTGACTGGCTCTTTGACCGTTTCGCAACCCGGCCACAGGCTGAAGGACATAAGACAATGACAAAACCAACGCTGGTAGTGGCAGGACACGGCATGGTCGGCCACCATTTTTTAGAACAGTGCGTCAGCCGCGATCTGCATCTGGCGTATCAGATCGTGGTGCTGTGTGAGGAGCGTTACGCCGCTTACGATCGTGTGCATCTGTCAGAATACTTTTCCGGGCGCAGCGCGGGATCCCTGTCGCTGGTGGAGGACGATTTCTTCGCCCGCTACGGCATCGAATTGCGTTTGTGCTGCCGGGTGGCGGAAATCGACCGCGATCTGCGCGTGGTGCGCGATACCGCCGGGCATGAAACCCATTTCGACAAGCTGGTGCTGGCCACCGGCTCGTATCCTTTTGTACCGCCAGTGCCGGGGCGCGATCTGCCGGGCTGCTTTGTCTATCGCACCCTTGACGATCTGGACCGTATCCGCGAAAGCGCCGCCACCGCCACACGCGGCGTGGTGATCGGCGGTGGTCTGCTGGGGCTGGAAGCGGCGAATGCCTTAAAACAGCTTGGCCTGGAAACCCATGTCGTGGAGTTCGCCCCCAGCCTGATGGCGGTGCAGCTGGACGCTCCGGGCGCGGAGATGCTGCGCAGGAAAATCACTGCGCTGGGCGTCGGCGTGCACACCAGTAAATCCACCACCGCCATTGTCGAAACCGACAGCGGCATGGCGTTACAGTTCGCCGACGGCGGAACGCTGGACACCGATATGGTGGTGTTCTCCGCAGGCATCCGTCCGCAGGATGCGCTGGCGCGGGGCTGCGATCTCACCATCGGCGAGCGCGGCGGCATTTGCATCGACGACGCCTGCCGCACCAGCGATGACGACATTTTCGCCATCGGCGAATGCGCCCTGTGGGAGGGCAAAATCTACGGTCTGGTTGCGCCGGGCTATCAGATGGCGAGGGTGGCCGCCGCTCAGCTGGCCGGGGAAAACGCGATCTTTACCGGTGCAGACATGAGCACCAAACTCAAGCTGCTGGGGGTGGACGTGGCGTCCTTTGGCGATGCGCAGGGGCGCACGCCGAAGTGCCTCAGCTACCAGTGGACCGACGGCCCGCACCAGACCTACAAAAAGATCGTCATCAGCCAGGACAGCAAAAAGCTGCTCGGCGGCGTGCTGGTGGGCGATGCCAGCGACTACGCCACGCTGTTACAGATGATGCTTAACGATCTGCCGCTGCCCGCGCAGCCGGAAAGCCTGATTTTACCGCAGCTGGCAGGCAGCCCGGCGAAAGGCCTCGGCGTGGCAGCGCTGCCGGAGAGCGCGCAGATCTGCTCCTGCCATAACGTCAGCAAGGCAGACATCTGCCAGGCGGTCAGCGCCGGGGCGTCTGATATGGGGGCAATCAAAAGCTGCACCAAAGCGGCGACCGGCTGCGGCGGCTGTAGCGCGCTGGTGAAGCAGGTGATGGAATTTCAGCTCGCCGCCCAGGGCGTGGAGGTGAAAAAAGACATCTGCGAACACTTTGCTTATTCCCGGCAGGAGATTTACCACCTGGTACGCGTCAACCATATCCACACCTTTGATCAGCTGATTTCCCGCTACGGTCAGGGGCAGGGCTGCGAGATCTGCAAACCGCTGGTCGGCTCGGTGCTGGCGTCCTGCTGGAACGATTATCTGCGCAAACCTGCCCATCTGCCGTTGCAGGACACTAACGACCGCTTCTTTGCCAACATCCAGAAAGACGGCACCTATTCCGTGGTGCCGCGCATGCCCGCCGGGGAGGTCACTGCCGACGGGCTGATTGCCGTCGGGCAGATCGCCAAAAAATACCAGCTGTACAGCAAAGTCACCGGCGGACAGCGTATCGATCTGTTTGGCGCGCAGCTCGATCAACTGCCTGACATCTGGCGGGAACTGGCGGACGCCGGTTTTGAAACCGGGCACGCCTACGGCAAATCTCTGCGTACGGTGAAATCCTGCGTCGGCTCCACCTGGTGCCGTTACGGCGTGCAGGATTCCACCGGGCTGGCGGTGACGCTGGAGCACCGCTACAAGGGCCTGCGCGCGCCGCACAAAATCAAAATGGCGGTGTCGGGCTGTACCCGGGAATGCGCCGAAGCGCAGAGTAAAGACATCGGGGTCATCGCCACCGAAAAGGGCTGGAACCTGTATGTCTGTGGTAATGGCGGCATGAAGCCGCGCCACGCGGATCTCTTTGCCAGCGATATGGATGAAGCCGCGCTGATCCGTACCGTCGATCGTCTGCTGATGTTCTACATTCGCACCGCCGACCGTTTACAGCGCACCAGCGTATGGATGGATAACCTGGAGGGCGGCATCGACTATCTGCGTGAGGTGATCCTGGAGGATTCGCTGGGACTGGGGGCAGAACTGGAGCAGGAGATGGCGCGTATCGTGGAAACCTACCAGTGCGAGTGGCAGACCACGCTTAACGATCCCCAACAGCTGGCGCAGTTTAAAACGTCCATTAATGGCGATGCTCAGGCCCTCGGCAAACCCTGGCAGGCAATTTGCGGCGTCGAGGAAATCCCGGAGCAGGCAGGGATCGGCGCGCGTATCGGCGAGCGGCAGATCGCGCTGTTCCGCTGCGGGCACTCGGTGTATGCGCTGGACGATCTGGAGCCGGGCAGCGAGGCGAACGTCCTGTCACGCGGTCTGATCGGTGACGCAGCGGGTGAGCCGATTGTCATTTCGCCGCTCTACAAACAGCGCATTCGTCTGCGGGACGGGCGTGCGCCGGACAACGGCGAGCCGCTGGTTCGCGCCTGGCCGGTAAAAATTGAAAACGGCAAAGTGTGGGTGGGCAATCAGGCCCTGCTGCTGCGCGCGGAGGCATCATGACGGAAACCCGGACAACCTGCCCGTACTGCGGCGTCGGCTGCGGCGTCATTGCCCGCGTGGATCAGGGCGAGGTCAGCGTGCGCGGCGATGAAAACCATCCGGCAAATGTCGGGCGGCTGTGTGTTAAAGGCGCGGCGCTGGGGGAAACCACCGGCCTTGCGGGACGGTTGCTGCACCCGCAGGTGGACGGCGAGCGCTGCGACTGGGAGCAGGCGCTGGCCACGGCGGGCGATCGCCTGCGCAGCATTATTGATGAATTCGGCCCGCAGGCGGTGGCGTTTTACGCCTCCGGCCAGCTGCTGACCGAGGATTATTACGCCGCCAACAAACTGATGAAGGGCTTTATCGGCGCGGCAAATATCGACACCAATTCGCGACTGTGCATGTCCTCGGCGGTGACCGGCTATAAACGGGCGTTCGGCGCGGATGTGGTGCCGTGCAGCTATCTGGATGTGGAGCAGAGCGATCTGGTGGTGCTGGTGGGATCCAACGCCGCCTGGGCGCACCCGGTGCTTTATCAGCGGCTGGCGCAGGCGAAACGTGAACGCCCGCAGATGAAAATTGTGGTCATCGATCCGCGCCGCACCGCCACCTGCGACATCGCCGACCTGCACCTGGCGCTGGCGCCCGGCAGCGATGGCGGGCTGTTTGTCGGCCTGCTGCACGCCATTATGCAGCGCGGCGGCGAGGCAGGGGCGTTTGATGAGGGGGAACAGGCAGCTGCCGTGGCCGCTGACTGGCCGCCGGAACGGGTGGCGCAGTTTTGCGAGCTGCCGCTTATGGAGGTCAATACCTTTTTTGACTGGTTTATCTCCGCGCCGCGCGCCATCACGCTTTACACCATGGGGATTAACCAGTCCGCCAGCGGCAGCGACAAATGCAACGCCATCATTAACGTGCATCTGGCGAGCGGTAAAATACACCGCCCGGGCTGCGGGCCGTTTTCGCTGACCGGTCAGCCGAATGCCATGGGCGGGCGCGAGGTGGGCGGGCTGGCGACGCAACTGGCGGCGCACATGAATTTTGAACCTGAGGATCTGGCCCGCGTGGCGCGCTTCTGGGGTACGGAGCGGCTGGCGCAGACGCCGGGGCTGATGGCGGTAGAGCTGTTTGAGGCCATCGGACGTGGCGAGGTGAAAGCGGTATGGATCATGGGTACTAATCCGGCGGTATCGCTGCCGGACAGTCTCGCGGTCTGCCAGGCGCTGGCGACATGCCCGCTGGTCATCGTCTCGGAGGTGGCGGCGGATACCGACACCAGCCGCTTTGCGCATATCCGGTTTCCGGCGCAGGCGTGGGGTGAAAAAAACGGCACTGTGACCAACTCCGAGCGGCGCATTTCGCGTCAGCGGGCGTTTTTGCCGTCGCCCGGCGAGGCGCGCCCCGACTGGTGGATCGTCGCGCAAATTGCCCGGCAACTGGGCTACGGCGAGGCTTTTGCCTGGCAGCACGTCCATGAGGTGTTCAGCGAGCATGCCGCGCTCTCCGGCTATGAAAACAACGGCAGGCGGGCGTTTGATATCAGTCCGCTGGCAAACCTCACCCGTGAACAATGGGATGAGATGACGCCGGTGCAGTGGCCGGTGGGAAAACCCCTCGATCTGACCCGGGGCTGGCGCGACAGCGGGCGGTTGCGTATGTTGCCGGTATTGCCGGAACGCCCCCGCGCCCGGCCCGACGCGCGCTATCCTTTCATCCTCAACAGCGGTCGCATTCGCGATCAGTGGCACACCATGACCCGCACCGGCACGGTGGCGCGGCTGATGCAGCACATCGCCGAACCGCGGGTGGAGATCGCGCCCTCAGACGCGGCACTGCATGGCGTTCAAACCGGCGATCTGCTGCGCATCAGTTCCCCACGGGGCCTGATGGTGGCGCGGGCTTTCGTCAGCGAGGCGCAGCGCCCTAGATCATTATTTGTCCCCATGCACTGGAACGCGGTGTTCGCCCGCCAGGGCAAGGTCAATACGCTGGTCGCGCCGGTATGCTGTCCGCAGTCGGGGCAACCGGAAAGCAAACAGACCGCCGTGCGTATCAGTGTCTGGCAACCCGCCTGGCAGGGGGAGCTGTTCGGTCGTGACAACGTCACTCTACCGCCGTCGGTGCACTGGCTGCGTAAGGCCGCGTCGGTGACGCACTATACGCTGGCAGGCGATAAACCGGCGCAGCCGTGGCTGATGGCATTTTGCGAGGCGCAGGGCTGGCAATTACAACAGGCGCAGGCCGGAACCGCGTGGCATCTGCTTGCCTGGCACAACGGGGAGTTAATGCTTGCCTTCTGGAGCGATCGTCATCTGCCGGAAACAGACAGCGCGCGGGTGGAAGCGGCCTTTGCCCGTGCCCCCGCGACCGCGTTTGAACGACATGCGCTGTTAAGCGGTCAGGCGGCGGACGAGCAGACAGCGCCGGGCCGCACCGTGTGCAGTTGTTACGGCGTGGGGGAAAATACCCTTCAGGAGGCGATCCGCAACGGCTGCCATTCCGTCGCCTCGCTCGGCAGAACGTTGCGCTGCGGCACCAATTGCGGATCCTGTATTCCTGAACTTAACGCTCTGCTGGCGAGGGCGTTACTGCCCGAAGCGGCCGATTAACCCGGCGGCGCCCAGCGCTTTACCTTTCAGTTTTTCCAGCAACTCCTCGCGGGTTAAACCGGCAGGCAGATCGGGCGCCTGTTCGGTGGCGATCAGCGTAAAGGTATAATGGTGTGCGCCTGTGCCCGGCGGCGGGCAGGGCCCATGCCATTTATCGGTGCCGGGGGTATTTTTTCCGCCAGTAAAGTTTTTGCCGTCCCGCAGATCGTTGGCGGCAAGGCCGGTAGCAGACGGCGAAATGTTATAGGCCACCAGGTGGGTGACGCCTAAACCCTTCGCGCCTTCCGGATCGTGGACGATCAGCGCAAAGCTTTTGGTATTGGCCGGCGGGTTACTCCAGATCAGCGCCGGTGATTCGTTATCGCCGGTGCAGTTAGGATTATTGTCAGCCTTACCGGCGAAGCGTTTTTCCAGTAAGGCGTTATCCCCAAAGGCGGGGGATTGCAGCATAAAGAGTTCGCTGGCGCTGGCGGCGGCACCATAAAACATCAACGAACTCCATAAAGCCCATTTCAGCGTTTTATTCATGACCAGATCTCGTGCATAAGCGGTTCTATAACTGTAGTCCTGACGAAGCGGGAGCGATTAAGGATTTTCCTGGAATTTGTCAGAAAGCTGAAACCACGGGTAAAAAACGTTAGCATTGACTTTTATAACCGCTCAACTACCCGGCAGGTGAGACGTCGCTGAAGATATTGATGCGTAAAGCGTTAAGACCATTTCATCCTTTCCTGTTATTTCTGCTGCTGACAGGCGGCAGCCACGCGGCTACGCCCGGCTGGAACCAGCAGGCGCAAAATCCCTTTGATAATGATGCAGACGGCCTGCCCGATCTGGGCATGGCGCCGCCCACCAACAACGGCGAAAAGCATCTGGCAGAGATGGCGAAGGCCTTCGGTGAAGCCAGCCAGAGCGACAGTACGTTGAGCGCCGGACAGCAAGCGCGGCAGTTTGCGCTGGATAAGGTGCGCGATGCGGTGAGTGGCGAAGTGAACGAGCAGGTGGAGTCGTTACTGTCACCCTGGGGCAACGCCAGCGTCAACGTGCAGGTCAATGATGAAGGGCGCTTTACCGGCAGTTCCGGCAGCTGGTTTATTCCCTGGCAGGACAATAACCGCTATTTAAGCTGGAGCCAGCTGGGGTTGACCCAGCAGGAAGATGGGCTGGTCAGCAACGCGGGCATCGGCCAGCGCTGGATGGCAGGCAACTGGCTGCTGGGCTACAACACCTTTTACGACAACCAGATTGACACCCATCTGCAACGCGCGGGCGTCGGTGCGGAAGCCTGGGGGGAATACCTGCGGCTGTCGGCCAACTACTATGAGCCGCTGTCCGGCTGGCATGATGACGGCGCGACCCTGCAACAGCGCATGGCGCGCGGCTACGATATTACCGCTCAGGCGCGGATGCCCTTTTATCAGCATCTCAATACCAGCCTCAGTCTGGAACAGTATTTTGGCGACAGCGTCGATCTCTTTGACTCCGGCACCGGTTATCACAACCCGATGGCGGTGAAAGTGGGGCTGAACTATACCCCGGTGCCGCTGGTCACGCTCACCGCGCAGCATAAGCAGGGGGAGAGCGGCGACAGCCAGAACGATCTGGGGCTTAAGCTGAATTATCGTTTCGGCGTACCGCTGAAAAAGCAGCTTTCCGCCAGCGAAGTGGCGCAAACCAGCTCGCTGCGCGGCAGTCGCTATGACAGCCCGACGCGCAACAATCTGCCGGTGGTGGAACAGCGCCAGCGTAAAACCCTGTCAGTGTTCCTCGCCACGCCGCCCTGGGATCTCTCCCCCGGCGAAACGGTGGAGCTGAAAGTGCAGGTGCGCAGCGTTCATGGCATTCGTAACGTTGTCTGGGAGGGCGATACTCAGGCGCTGAGCCTGACGCCGCCGGTCAATGCTCATCAGCCTGAAGGCTGGAGCATCATTATGCCTGCCTGGGATGCCCGTGAAGGCGCGAGCAATCGCTGGACGTTGTCGCTGACGGTGGAAGATGAGAAGGGGCAGCGCGTTTCATCCAATGAAATCACGCTGGTGCTGACGCAACCGCTGACCAGTGAACCTGTCAGCGATCCGCGCTGGCTGCTGCTGCCCGCGCCCTGATCAGAAAATCCGGTCCTGATGTACCCACACGGCGGCTTCGACACGGGATTTCAGCTTCATTTTCTTCAGCATATGCTTCACGTGAACTTTGACGGTGCTTTCGGTGATGTCCAGACGGCGGGCGATCATTTTGTTCGGCAAACCCTGGGCGATGAGTTTGAGAATATCGCGCTCGCGGGGCGTTAACTGACTGACGTCACGGTCAGAAGTGGCGCGGTTGGCGCGCAGGCTGGCGGCCAGCACCGGCGTCAGCGCTTCGCTGAGCACCATTTCTCCTGCGGCAGCCTGTTGCAGCGCTTTCAGCAGATCCTCCGGCTCCATATCTTTTAACAGATAACCGTCCGCGCCGCGTTTCAGCGCCGTCACTACGTCTTCTTCATGATTCGACACGCTGAATACCACGATGCGCCCGGAGAGGGTTTTCTCCCGCAGCTTGTCGAGGGTTTCCAGGCCGTTCATGCCCGGCATATTTAGATCCAGTAAAATCAGGTCCGGATCTAACGCCTCGGCCAGTTCAATGCCCTGTTCGCCGTTACTGGCTTCGCCAGCCACCGTGATGTCGTTTGCCATGCTGATGAGCTGCTTAACGCCGGTGCGCAGCATCGGATGATCGTCAATCAGCAGGATAGTGGCGGGTTCCGGATTAGTCATCGTTATCTCCTGGTCGTGATGAGAGAAGCTTTTCAGGTATGAAGGTGATTATCACTTCGGTTCCACCGGCCTCCCGGCGGCGGATCACACAGTCGCCGCGCAAACTCTGGGCGCGGTCACGCATGATAATCAGGCCATAATGGTTGGTGCGCTCGGCATGTTCCGGGATGCCGCACCCGTTGTCTGTCACGCACAGCGTTACCCGCTGCGCCTGTTGGGTCACCGACACGGTTACTTCAGTGGCCCCGGCGTGTTTAAGGGCGTTGCTCAGGGCTTCACGGGCAATTTGCAGCAGATGGATCGCCTGATGCGAGGGCACAAAGCGGGGCGGCAACTGGTAATCCAGCGTGACCGGGAAGCCAAAATGGGCGCTGTATTCCTGACAGCTGGCCTGCAGTGCCGGGCGCAGACCGGGCTCAGTGAGCTGTAAGCGGAAGGTGGTAAGCAACTCCCGCAGTTGCGCCCAGGAAGTATTGAGCTCATTGCGGATCTGACCCAGCAGCTGGCGGCTGTTTTCCGGCAGCGTATCCCCCTGCATTTGCAGACAGCTGACCTGTATCTTCATACAGGAGAGCGACTGGGCGATGGAGTCATGCAGTTCCCGCGCAATGGTGGCGCGCTCCTCCATCACCATCATCTGCTGCTGGCGCTCCTGATGACGCTCCAGCGCCAGGGTGGCGGTGAGCTGTTCCACCAGCGTATCCACCAGTTGTTGCTGATCGTGACTGAGATGACGGCCCGGCGGCAGCTGAGCCAGCAGCAGGCCATATTGCATATGGGCATCCGCCAGCCGCCACTTGAGGGTTATACCCCCTGCGGGGGACGCTTCCTGGCTGCGTGGGCAGAGATTGCAGCCGATATTGTCGCAGCTGGCGTCCGACTGGCAGGTAAATTCCTGGTGGTTTGCCTCATCTTCAATATCGTAAATACGCAGTTCGATATCATGCAGTAGCGTCAGACTTTGCAGGCCGTTCAGCACCGGCGAAATACGCTCGCACATGGGGACCTGAGAGTGCAGGCGGCGGTTGGCCTGCCACAGGAAGGAGAGGATCTGATTTTTTTGCTCAAGCCCGGCGGTTTTTTCCTGCACCCGCTGCTCCAGCACGGCGTAGCTTTCTGCCAGCTCCGCGGACATATTATTGAGCGCCATGCCCAGCGTCGCCATTTCATTGCGTCCGCTGATATTCGCCCGGCGGGTGAAATCCCGGTGGCTGACCGCCCGCGCCATGCGCACCAGCTGTTGCCACGGACGTAGCAGGCGGGCGCGCAGCCAGACAATAGTGAATACCAGCAGGCAACCCATCACCGCCGCCATAGCCCACTGCATCACCACCACGCGCTCAATACGCTGTTCGGTACTGTGATCAAAAGCGGTCACCAGCATATCAATGCGATTAACAAAGGTGGCGATTTCCGCGGAAACCTCCTGCGGTTCGCGGGCGCGTTTTAAGCCCGGCTCGACATCGCTGCGCCAGAAATTTTGCAGGGCGATCAGCTGTGATTGTTGGTCGTCACGCACAGCGGCCTGCGCCAGCTCCGGGCTGAAGGCGGTCTTCGACATTTCATCCAGCAGCGGCTGATCGTCAGCAGTCAACGGGATGGCCGCCAGCAGGCGGTAGCTCTGCATTCGCAGTGAACCGGCTTTATTGATGGCATGGGCGCTGCCCTGGACACCCTGCGCCAGCGAGCCGGAAATCGCCATGCCCGTCACGCCGATAAGGGTGGACAGCAGCATGATCAGCGCCAGTTGATTAACCAGCGTGAGGGGAGAAAACAGGCGTTTTAACATCGTCAGGGCAGCTCCAGACCTGGGACAGGTGCGAGTGAGGCGGTATTGTCGGACATACCCCGGAGTATACCCATACCTAAAAAGAGTTACCTCTTTATTGCCCATGCCGGATGACAAAGATCCATGCATGCGGCGAATACCTACAGCGCCGTGAAAAACCACACTATTTTTGACGCTTTTAAGTGCCCATTAGGGAGTAGGGTTAATTTTTGTGCCGCTGACCGTCAACTTTTCCTTTGATTTATATCAACTTAAGCGCCGCTGTAAACCCTAAGGTGGCAGGCGTTGAATTGATTATCAGAGGTGTCTATGAGTCACTCTTCCGTTCCTGAAAGGGCTACCGGATCCGTCATTACTGAATGGCGTCCGGAAGATCCTGCTTTCTGGCAACAAAAAGGCCATCGTGTGGCGAGCCGCAATTTGTGGATCTCCGTGCCTTGCCTGCTGCTGGCGTTTTGCGTGTGGATGTTGTTTAGTGCGGTCGCGGTAAACCTGAATAAAGTGGGTTTTAACTTTACGACCGATCAGCTGTTTATGTTAACCGCGCTGCCGTCCGTATCCGGGGCGTTGCTGCGTGTGCCTTACGCCTTTATGGTGCCGATCTTTGGTGGCCGCCGCTGGACGGCGTTCAGCACCGGGATCATGATCATACCCTGCGTATGGTTAGGTTTTGTGGTGCAGGATCCGACCACGCCGTTCAGTACTTTCATCATCATTGCGCTGCTGTGCGGTTTTGCCGGGGCAAACTTTGCTTCCAGCATGGCGAACATCAGCTTCTTCTATCCGAAAGAGAAGCAGGGCGGCGCGCTGGGCATTAACGGCGGCATGGGCAACCTCGGCGTGAGCGTGATGCAGCTGGTGGCACCGCTGGCGATCTCCATGTCCATTTTCGCGGCCTTTGGCGGCACAGGCGTTGAACAGGCCGACGGTTCGCGTCTGTATCTGGAAAACGCCGCATGGATTTGGGTGCCGTTCCTGGTGGTCTTCACCCTCGCGGCCTGGTTCGGCATGAACGAGCTGGCGACCTCGAAGGCCTCGCTCCGTGCGCAGTTACCGGTATTAAAACGCGCCCATCTGTGGATCCTCGGCTTCCTGTATCTGGCAACTTTCGGCTCCTTTATTGGTTTCTCTGCCGGATTTGCGATGCTGGCGAAAACCCAGTTCCCGGATGTTAATGTGCTGCATTATGCCTTCTTTGGCCCGCTGATTGGCGCCATTGCCCGCTCCTGTGGCGGGGCGCTGTCGGATCGTCTGGGCGGGACCCGCGTCACGCTGGTGAACTTCATCGTTATGGCCATTTTCAGCGCGCTGCTGTTCCTGACGCTGCCGACGGCGACCAGCGCCGGTCATTTCGAAGCCTTCTTCGGCGTGTTTATGGTGCTGTTCCTGACGGCCGGGCTGGGGAGTGGTTCCAGCTTCCAGATGATTTCGGTGATTTTCCGCAAGATGACCGTTGAGCGCGTGAAAGCGCAGGGCGGCGATGATGCCCAGGCGCTGCGCGAAGCGGCAACCGACACCGCAGCCGCGCTGGGCTTTATCTCGGCGATTGGCGCGATCGGCGGCTTCTTTATCCCGAAAGCCTTTGGCACCTCGCTGGCGCTGACCGGTTCCCCGGCCGATGCCATGAAAGTGTTCCTCGTGTTCTATGTCGCCTGTGTGATCATCACCTGGGCGGTGTATGGCCGTAATTCTAATAAAAAGTAAGTACTGTTGATTATCCTTGCGCGGCCTCGCCGCGCTTTTTTTACCCCTCATATAGTTACAACATACTTTAATTTTTCACCCGTTGCACCGTGGAAAAACGTTGCGCGGCGTCACAGGGTGAAATCATCTACCCCCTAATACCCCGCATGGCTGAATATCGACAGTAAAATTACGGGTTAATTTAAAAATACGTTATATTTCAAAGTGTTATGAAAATCCAGGTTATCCCCCTTTGGTGGTATGGCGTTTAACGACCGCCATAACTAAGCCGGTGTGCCTTGATCGCCATCAATTCCCGTCATCATTCAGCGCGTTACCTTCGCCGCAACTTGCAGCAATGTCGATTTACCAGAGAGCCGCACAGGCTCCTTACAGGAGAAACCCGATGAGTAAATTCCTGGACCGGTTTCGCTACTTCAAACAGAAGGGCGAAACCTTTGCCGATGGGCATGGCCAGATTCATGAATCAAACCGGGACTGGGAGGACGGATACCGTAACCGCTGGTCGCACGACAAAGTGGTGCGCTCCACGCACGGTGTAAACTGTACCGGTTCTTGCAGCTGGAAGATTTTTGTTAAAAACGGCCTGGTCACCTGGGAAACCCAGCAGACCGATTACCCGCGTACCCGTCCGGATATGCCGAACCACGAACCGCGCGGCTGCCCGCGTGGTGCGAGCTACTCCTGGTATCTCTACAGCGCAAACCGCCTGAAATACCCGCTGATGCGTAAACGTCTGATGAAGATGTGGCGTGAAGCGAAAGCCCGTCACAGCGATCCGGTGAATGCCTGGGCATCGATTATTGAAGACGCGGAAAAAGCCAAAAGTTTTAAACAGGCGCGTGGTCGCGGCGGCTTTGTGCGCTCCTCCTGGCAGGAAGTGAACGAGCTGATCGCCGCCTCTAACGTCTATACCGTGAAAACCTACGGCCCGGACCGTGTCGCGGGCTTCTCGCCGATCCCGGCGATGTCGATGGTGTCTTATGCCTCTGGCGCGCGTTACCTGTCGCTGATTGGCGGCACCTGTCTGAGCTTCTACGACTGGTACTGCGACCTGCCGCCTGCGTCCCCGCAGACCTGGGGCGAGCAGACCGACGTGCCAGAATCCGCCGACTGGTATAACTCCAGCTATATCATTGCCTGGGGCTCTAACGTCCCGCAAACCCGTACTCCGGACGCCCACTTCTTTACGGAAGTTCGCTACAAAGGCACCAAAACCGTCGCCATTACCCCGGACTACGCGGAAATCGCCAAGCTGTGCGACCTGTGGCTGGCCCCGAAACAGGGCACCGATGCCGCGATGGCGCTGGCGATGGGCCACGTGATGCTGCGTGAGTTCCACCTCGATAACCCAAGCCAGTACTTCACCGATTACGTGCGCCGTTACACCGACATGCCGATGCTGGTGATGCTGGAAGAGCGTGAAGGTTACTACGCCGCAGGCCGTATGCTGCGCGCCGCCGATCTGGTGGATGCCCTCGGCCAGGAAAATAACCCGGAATGGAAAACCGTTGCCGTTAACGACAACGACGAACTGATCGCGCCGAACGGCTCCATCGGTTACCGCTGGGGCGAGAAAGGCAAGTGGAACCTCGAACAGCGCGACGGCACAACCGGTGACGAGGCGCATCTGCGTCTGAGCCTGCTCGGCAATCACGATGACATCGCTGACGTTGGCTTCCCGTACTTTGGCGGCGACGGCACCGAGCACTTCAACAGCGTGGCGCTGGACAACGTGCTGACCCATAAACTGCCGGTCAAACGTCTGCAACTGGCCGACGGCAGCACCGCGCTGGTGACCACGGTTTACGATCTGACGCTGGCGAACTATGGCCTCGATCGTGGCCTGGACGATGCCAACTGCGCCACCAGTTATGACGAGGTCAAAGCTTATACCCCGGCATGGGCCGAGCAAATCACCGGCGTGCCGCGCGCGCAGATCATCCGTACCGCCCGCGAGTTTGCTGATAACGCCGATAAAACCCATGGTCGTTCTATGATCATCGTCGGCGCCGGACTGAACCACTGGTATCACCTCGATATGAACTATCGTGGCCTGATCAACATGCTGATTTTCTGCGGCTGTATCGGTCAGAGCGGCGGCGGCTGGGCACACTATGTCGGCCAGGAAAAACTACGTCCGCAGACCGGCTGGCAGCCGCTGGCGTTTGCCCTTGACTGGCAGCGTCCGGCGCGTCATATGAACAGCACCTCGTACTTCTATAACCACTCCAGCCAGTGGCGCTATGAGTCGCTGACCGCGCAGGAGCTGCTTTCACCGCTGGCGGACAAATCCCGCTACAGCGGCAACCTGATCGACTTTAACGTTCGCGCCGAGCGTATGGGCTGGCTGCCATCTGCACCGCAGTTAGGCACCAACCCGCTGCGCATCGCCGCCGAAGCGGAAAAAGCCGGGATGAACCCGGTGGATTACACCGTGAAGGCGCTGAAAGAGGGCACCATCCGTTTCGCGGCAGAGCAGCCGGAAAACGGCAAAAACCATCCGCGCAACCTGTTTGTCTGGCGCTCCAACCTGCTGGGCTCTTCCGGTAAAGGCCATGAATACATGCTGAAGTACCTGCTGGGTACCGAGCACGGCATTCAGGGGCTGGATCTCGGTCAGCAGGGCAGCGTTAAGCCGGAAGAAGTGGAATGGGTGGATAACGGTCTCGACGGCAAACTGGATCTGGTGGTGACGCTCGACTTCCGTCTGTCCAGCACCTGCCTCTATTCCGACATCGTGCTGCCGACCGCCACCTGGTACGAAAAAGACGACATGAATACTTCGGATATGCATCCCTTTATTCATCCGCTGTCTGCGGCCGTCGATCCGGCGTGGGAGTCAAAAAGCGACTGGGAAATCTATAAAGGCATCGCGATGTCCTTCTCTGAAGTGTGCGTCGGCCATCTCGGTAAAGAGACAGATATTGTGACGCTGCCAATCCAGCACGACTCTGCCGCCGAACTGGCGCAGCCGCTGGATGTGAAGGACTGGAAAAAAGGCGAATGTGATCTCATCCCGGGTAAAACCGCGCCGCACATTATTCCGGTTGAACGCGACTACCCGGCCACCTGGGAGCGCTTCACCTCTATCGGCCCGTTGATGGAGAAAATCGGCAACGGCGGCAAAGGCATCGCCTGGAATACCCAGAGCGAAATGGATTTGCTGCGTAAGCTGAATTACACCAAAGCGGACGGCCCGGCCAAAGGCCAGCCGATGCTGAATACGGCCATTGACGCCGCAGAAATGATCCTCACACTTGCGCCGGAAACCAACGGTCATGTGGCGGTAAAAGCCTGGGCAGCGCTCAGTGAGTTTACCGGTCGTGATCATACGCATCTGGCGACCAATAAAGAGGAAGAGAAGATCCGCTTCCGCGATATTCAGGCTCAGCCGCGCAAAATCATCTCCAGCCCGACCTGGTCTGGCCTGGAAGACGAGCACGTCTCCTATAACGCGGGTTACACCAACGTTCATGAGCTGATCCCGTGGCGTACGCTGTCCGGCCGTCAGCAGCTGTATCAGGATCATCAGTGGATGCGTGACTTCGGCGAAAGCCTGCTGGTGTACCGTCCGCCGATCGACACCCGCTCGGTAAAAGCGGTGATGGGCAAGAAATCCAACGGTAATCCGGAGAAAGCGCTGAACTTCCTGACGCCGCACCAGAAATGGGGCATTCACTCCACTTACAGCGACAACCTGCTGATGCTGACCCTGTCACGCGGCGGCCCGATTGTCTGGATGAGTGAGAGCGACGCCAAAGATCTGGGCATTGAGGATAACGACTGGATCGAAGTCTTCAACAGCAATGGCGCGCTGACGGCGCGTGCGGTGGTGAGCCAGCGTGTCCCGTCCGGCATGACCATGATGTATCACGCGCAGGAACGTATTGTGAACCTGCCGGGATCGGAAATCACCGGTCAGCGCGGCGGCATTCATAACTCCGTCACCCGTATCAGCCCGAAACCGACCCATATGATCGGCGGCTATGCACAGCTGGCCTACGGCTTTAACTATTACGGCACGGTCGGTTCTAACCGCGATGAATTCGTAGTGGTACGTAAGATGAAAAATATTAACTGGCTGGATGGCGAAGGCAACGACCAGGTACAGGAGAGCGTAAAATGAAAATTCGTTCACAAGTCGGCATGGTGCTGAATCTTGATAAATGCATCGGCTGCCATACCTGTTCAGTCACCTGTAAAAACGTCTGGACCAGCCGTGAAGGCATGGAGTACGCGTGGTTTAACAACGTGGAATCCAAACCCGGCATCGGCTATCCCAATGACTGGGAAAACCAGGAAAAATGGAAGGGTGGCTGGATCCGTAAAATCAACGGCAAAATCCAGCCGCGCATGGGTAACCGTGCGACGCTGCTGGGTAAAATCTTCGCTAACCCGCATCTGCCGGGCATCGACGATTACTACGAGCCCTTTGATTACGATTATCAGCACCTGCATACCGCGCCGGAAAGCAAACATCAGCCGATCGCCCGTCCGCGCTCGCTGATTTCCGGCCAGCGTATGAACAAAATCGAGCACGGCCCGAACTGGGAAGAGATCCTCGGCGGCGAGTTTGAAAAGCGCGCCAAAGATCAGAACTTCGAGAACATGCAGAAGGCGATGTACGGTCAGTTCGAAAACACCTTCATGATGTACCTGCCGCGCCTGTGCGAGCACTGCCTGAACCCGGCGTGTGTGGCGACCTGTCCGAGCGGCGCGATCTATAAGCGTGAAGAAGATGGCATTGTGCTGATCGACCAGGATAAATGCCGCGGTTGGCGCATGTGCATCACCGGCTGCCCGTACAAAAAGATCTACTTCAACTGGAAGAGCGGTAAATCCGAGAAGTGCATTTTCTGCTACCCGCGTATTGAAGCCGGTATGCCGACGGTGTGTTCTGAAACCTGCGTGGGCCGTATCCGTTATCTCGGCGTGCTGCTGTATGACGCGGACGCCATTGAACATGCGGCAAGCACCGAGAATGAAAAAGATCTCTATCAGCGTCAGCTGGATGTGTTCCTCGATCCGAACGATCCGGCAGTGATCGCCCAGGCGCTGAAAGACGGCGTGCCGCAGAGCGTGATCGACGCGGCGCAAAACTCGCCGGTGTACAAAATGGCGATGGACTGGAAGCTGGCGCTGCCGCTGCATCCGGAATACCGCACGCTGCCGATGGTCTGGTACGTGCCGCCTCTGTCACCGATCCAGTCCGCTGCCGATGCGGGCGAGCTGAGCAGCAACGGTATTCTGCCGGACGTCGACAGTCTGCGTATTCCGGTGCAGTACCTGGCGAACCTGCTGACCGCAGGCGACACCCAGCCGGTACTGCTGGCGCTGAAACGTATGCTGGCGATGCGTCACTTCAAACGTGCTGAAACCGTGGACGGCGTGCTCGATACCCGTGCGCTGGAAGAAGTGGGGCTGACCGAAGCCCAGGCGCAGGAGATGTACCGTTATCTGGCCATCGCCAACTACGAAGATCGTTTCGTGGTGCCGTCCAGTCACCGTGAACTGGCGCGCGATGCCTTCCCGGAAAAAAGCGGCTGTGGATTTACCTTTGGCGATGGCTGCCACGGATCTGACAGCTCCTTTAACCTGTTCAACAGCCGTCGCATCGACGCGGTCGATGTGACCAGCAAAACGGAGCCGCACCCATGATCGAACTGGTGATGATTTCCCGCCTGCTGGAATACCCGGATGCTGCCCTGTGGCAGCATCAGCAGGAATTATTTGATGGTTTCGCCTCCTCTGAAAATCTTGAGAAAAGCGACGCTCAGGCGCTGACGGTCTTTCTGCGTGATTTGACGCAGCAGGACATGCTGGATGTCCAGTCACGCTACAGCGAACTTTTCGATCGTGGTCGCGCGACCTCGCTGTTGCTGTTCGAGCATGTGCACGGTGAATCCCGCGACCGGGGCCAGGCGATGGTGGATCTGATGGCGCAGTATGAGCGCCACGGTCTGCAGCTCGACAGCCGCGAACTGCCGGATCATCTGCCGCTGTATCTGGAATATCTGGCGCAGTTGCCAAAAGACGAGGCGCTGGGTGGCTTGCAGGACATCGCCCCGATCCTCGCGCTGTTAAGTGCGCGTCTGCAACAGCGTGAAAGCCCGTACGCGACGCTGTTCGGCGTGCTGCTGAATCTGGCGAACACCACCATTGACAGCGACAAAGTGGCCGAGAAAATCGCCGGTGAAGCCCGTGATGACACCCCGCAGGCGCTTGACGCCGTCTGGGAAGAAGAGCAGGTGAAATTCTTTGCTGAACAGAGCTGTGGCGAGTCGGAGATCAGCGCCCATCAGCGTCGTTTTGCGGGGGCTGTCGCTCCGCAGTATCTGAATATTTCTAACGGGGGGCAGCAATAATGCATTTCCTGAATATGTTCTTCTTTGACATCTACCCGTACATTGCGGGGACCGTCTTCCTGGTCGGTAGCTGGCTGCGTTATGACTATGGTCAGTACACCTGGCGGGCAGGCTCCAGCCAGATGCTGGATCGCAAGGGCATGAATCTTGCGTCTAATCTGTTCCATATCGGTATTCTCGGCATTTTTGCAGGGCACTTACTGGGGATGCTGACGCCGCACTGGATGTATGAATCTTTCCTGCCGATTGACGTGAAGCAGAAGATGGCGATGATCGCCGGCGGCGCATGTGGTGTGCTTACGCTGGTGGGCGGCCTGCTACTGCTGAAACGCCGTTTGTTCAGCCCGCGCGTACGGGCGACCACCACCGGGGCGGATATTCTGATCCTTTCCCTGCTGATGGTGCAGTGCGCGCTGGGCCTGCTGACCATTCCGTTCTCGGCGCAGCATATGGACGGCAGTGAAATGATGAAACTGGTGGGCTGGGCGCAATCGGTGGTGACCTTCCACGGCGGCGCATCTGCGCATCTGGACGGCGTGGCCTTTATTTTCCGTGTGCATCTGGTACTGGGCATGACGCTGTTCGTCCTGTTCCCGTTCTCGCGCCTGGTACACATCTGGAGCGCACCGGTAGAGTATTTGACGCGTAAGTATCAGGTAGTGCGCGCGCGTCGCTAAGCACGCATTCAGCGCCGTTATAACCCCGCTCAGGCGGGGTTTTTTGTTTGCGTTGCGCCGGATGGCGGCTACGCCTTATCCGGCCTACAGGGAAATCTTTGGAGGATATTCGTAGGCCCGGTAAGCGCAGCGCCACCGGGCAAAAAGCATATTGTCGGTGTTTGATTTAATTATGAGGGGATGAAACAGAGATGGTGGTGGGGGAAGGATTCGAACCTTCGAAGTCGATGACGGCAGATTTACAGTCTGCTCCCTTTGGCCGCTCGGGAACCCCACCAGGGGTAATTCAAATTTTGAGAAGAGATGGTGGTGGGGGAAGGATTCGAACCTTCGAAGTCGATGACGGCAGATTTACAGTCTGCTCCCTTTGGCCGCTCGGGAACCCCACCACGGGGTAATACTGGTACTGGCCTGCCTCCGCTGGGGAAGCGGGGCGCATCATATCAAATGACGCGCCGCTGTAAAGCATTCCTTTCGTGAAAATGAATCGTTTGCCTGCTTTTTATGCGTCATGCAGCAATGCTAAGCAATTCATTTCATTACCGCTTACAGAATGATGGTCCGGTTGCCGTAAACAAACACGCGCTGCGCCAGCACCTGATACAGGGCACGGCTCAGCACATTCTTCTCTACGTCACGACCGGCGCGCATCATATCCTCTGCGGTATAGTTGTGATCGACGTGGATCACGTCCTGCATGATGATCGGGCCTTCGTCGAGATTATCATTCACGTAGTGGGCCGTTGCGCCGATAATCTTCACGCCGCGCTCGTAGGCCTGATGATACGGGCGCGCGCCGATAAAGGCGGGCAGGAACGAGTGATGAATATTAATGATCTTATTCGGGAAGCGGGAGACAAAAGTCGGCGTCAGTACGCGCATATATTTCGCCAACACCACGTAATCCGGCTGATGGGCTTCAATGGCGGCCGCCATTAATTCATCGTGCGCTTCACGGGTATGACCTTCATGGCTGACCAGCTCGAAAGGAATATCAAAGCGTTCCACCAGCGAGCGTAAGGTATCGTGGTTACCAATCACCGCGGCAATTTCCACGTCCAGTCCGCCATAATTCGCTTTCATTAACAGATCGCCCAGGCAATGCGCTTCTTTAGTCACCAGGATCACCACGCGGCGGCGGCCTGCCGGCGTCAGTTCACGGATCGATCCTTCCGGCAGCGCGCTGTCGAGATCGGCCAGCAGCGTGGCATCATTAAAAATGCCTTCCAGTTCGGTACGCATAAAAAAGCGTCCGGTGCGATGGTCAACGAACTCGTTATTCTGCACGATGTTCAGTTCGTGCTTGTAACAAATGTTGGTGATGCGCGCGATAAGACCTTTCTGGTCGGGACAAATAGTGCGCAGTACTTTACGTTGTAATGAATGCATTGCCGCGAAAATCCTGTTGAGTTTGCATGAGGGTGAAGCTGGGTTTATTGCCCGCAACACTTTTTGAATTTTTTTCCTGACCCGCAAGGGCAGGGATCGTTACGGCCAAACAGTGGGCGCGTGCCGTCGATATAATACCACTGACCATTTTCCTTCAGGAAACGTGAGCGTTCAATGATAGCGCCGGGTTTACCCTGCTCGCTAAAACGCGCCACAAAGCTGACATAGCCTTCATCTTGGGTTGCACCAGCTTCGTGCGCGTAAACCGTCAGGCCATGCCATTCCGTTTGCGCAAAGCCCTTTTCGATGTCCTGACGAAAGGCGGCAGCATGACACGACGGATGCCAGGTTTTGATCAGATAATCCGCATCTTTTAATACAAATGCGCTATAGCGGGAGCGCATAAGATGTGACGGATCCGGCGCAAGCTGTTCACCAGACACATAACGTGCGCAACATGCGCTATACTCCTGAGCGCTACCGCAGGGACAAGGTTGAGACAAAATCGTAATCCTGGAATAATAATGGCGCAACGGCGCATGGATGCATCTATGTTAACCGAGCGATAGCCTCGATGCTATGGCTGGAAGCCGGGGATGTAAAAAACGTCACGAGCAAAGGTGAGGCTGGACTGGCGACGGGTTCGCCAGTGGTTTAATCAACGATTTAGGGCGTAAAAGGTTTAGTCGCGAGGCATTAAGGTGTAGTTTGTTGGCCCTGACGGCGTCGCAAAGCTGTGCAATCCTCTTCAGGTCTTCCTGCATCGGTTTACACACAACGGCATTCCCGACAACGTATCCGACGTTTTGCTAACCCTATGAGGTTCACTTGTCTCCGCCAGTTGTCTCACGCGGACAAGGAGAGCTTTTGTGTAACGCATCCGGAGCTAAAGGGGAACCGCACGGTAAGCTACATCTTTCCGGCGCGGTTTAGCGAAAAATATATTCGATGACTTCAGGAAATTCTGACAGGCGCGAGTTGCAATAGCATGCCACTATTGAACTACTGCAAAGCAGGGGAGAGAACATGACGCAGCCTTTGACTGGAAAACATATTTTGATTGTTGAGGACGAACCCGTTTTCCGTTCACTGTTGGATTCATGGCTCACTTCTTTAGGCGCAACTACTTCACTGGCGATGGATGGCCTCGATGCGCTTGAGACCATGAAGACGGTGAGACCAGATTTAATGATTTGCGATCTTGCCATGCCACGAATGAACGGTCTGAAACTCGTGGAACATTTGCGCAATGAGCGCGACCAGATGCCCATCCTGGTTATATCAGCGACAGAAAATATGTCCGACATTGCCCGTGCTTTACGTCTGGGCGTACAGGATGTATTACTGAAACCGGTAAAAGATCTGAACCGTTTACGTGAAACGGTTTATGCCTGCCTCTATCCCAATATGTTTAATTCCCGGGTAGAGGAAGAAGAACGCCTTTTTCAGGACTGGGATGCGCTGGTAAGCGATCCGCAGGCCGCCGCCAAATTGTTGCAGGAGTTACAGCCTCCGGTTCAGCAACATATCTCAAATTGCCGTATTAATTATCGCCAGCTGGTATCTGCCGATCAGCCGGGTCTGGTGCTCGATATTGCAGCACTCTCTGAAAAAGACCTCGCATTTTATTGCCTGGATGTCACCCGCGCCGGCGATAACGGTGTGTTAGCCGCATTATTGCTGCGGGCATTGTTTAACGGCTTATTACAGGAACAGCTCTCTCATCAGCGTCAGCGTTTGCCTGAACTGGGAAGTTTGTTAAAGCAGGTTAATCAATTACTGCGCCAGGCAAATTTACCAGGGCAGTTTCCGCTACTGGTTGGCTATTACCACCATGAGCTTAAAAATCTCATTCTGGTGTCGGCCGGTCTTAATGCCACGCTTAATACCGGTGAGCATCAAATTCAGATTAGCAACGGCGTTCCGCTGGGTACGCTGGGAAATACCTATTTAAACCAGGTCAGCCATCGCAGCGAAGCATGGCAGTGTCAGGTTTGGGGCGCAGGCGGTCGGTTACGTTTAATGTTGACTGCCGAATGAGCAAACGCAACGGCAGGGTGATTTAGCTTTACCTGCCGTTCTCTCCGGGTGTTACTATCTGCGCAGTATTATAAGTAATTGTCTTAATTAAGCCTCAATGCGTTCATTTCGGACCCGGCTCACAGCTCCGGGCTGATATACTCTAACGCGTGATTCATTATGTACATGTTCCCAATGTGAACATTCCAGGAGATTTTCAATGGCTGCCCTTAATTCAAAAGTAACGAAAGCAGTTATCCCGGTTGCGGGATTAGGAACCAGGATGTTGCCAGCCACCAAGGCGATCCCGAAAGAGATGTTGCCGCTGGTTGACAAGCCATTAATTCAGTATGTCGTAAATGAATGTATCGCTGCGGGTATTACCGAAATTGTACTGGTAACCCACTCCTCTAAAAACTCTATCGAAAACCACTTCGATACCAGTTTTGAACTTGAAGCCATGCTGGAAAAACGCGTTAAGCGCCAGTTGCTGGATGAAGTTCAGTCTATTTGCCCGCCGCACGTGACTATTATGCAGGTCCGTCAGGGTCTGGCGAAAGGTCTTGGACACGCCGTACTTTGCGCGCATCCGGTTGTCGGCAATGAGCCGGTTGCAGTGATCCTGCCCGACGTGATTCTGGATGAATTTGAATCCGATCTCTCGCAGGATAACCTGGCGGAGATGATCCAGCGTTTCGATGAAACAGGCTGCAGCCAGATCATGGTTGAGCCGGTAGAAGACGTGACCGCTTACGGTGTGGTTGACTGCAAAGGCGCGGAGCTGAAACCGGGCGAGAGCGTGCCGATGGTAGGCGTGGTAGAGAAGCCTAAAGCGGACGTAGCGCCTTCCAATCTGGCTGTTGTAGGGCGTTATGTTCTGAGCGCAGAAATCTGGCCACTGCTGGCGAAAACGCCTCCGGGAGCCGGTGATGAAATTCAGCTGACCGACGGCATTGATATGCTGATCGAGAAGGAAACCGTTGAAGCCTACCACATGAAAGGCAAAAGCCATGACTGCGGTAATAAGCTGGGATATATGCAGGCTTTCGTGGAATACGGTATTCGTCACAAAGCACATGGCGAAGAATTTAAAACCTGGCTGGAAGAGTCCATGGGTTTTAAGAAGTAAAGCGCTAATACCCGGGCTTTAACTGAGCCGGAGATAACGCCGCCACCTGCGGAGTGTCTCCGGCTTTTTTATTGCTGATTGTTTCTGCCCCTATATTCATTGTTTGCGCAACCAGCCAGCGCAGTTATTTAGCGGCGGCCATTAAGAAAACAGGGGTATGGGATGCCTGGTTTTTCACCAGTAAACAGAACGGGGTAATGTGATAACAGGTAACGGGCAGGGGTAATTTGCAGGCAAAAAAAATCCCGCCAGCGGCGGGATTTCAGCAAGGGGCAGGTGATTAACCTTTGATAAGGAAATCTTCCAGTTTTTTGCCTTGCTCATCCATAGCTTTCTTAATAACAGCCGGAGTACGACCCTGGCCGGTCCAGGTTTTTTCTTCGCCGTTCTCATCGATGTAGCTATATTTAGCCGGACGTGCAGCACGCTTAGCTTTAGTACCTACTTTAGCGGCAGCCATGCTGTTCAGCAGTTCGTTCGGATCAATACCGTCAGCAATCAGCATTTCACGGTATTGTTGCAGCTTACGCGTACGTTCTTCGATTTCTGCAGCCTGAGCGTTTTCTTCTTCACGACGCTCATTAACAACAACTTCTAATTTTTCCAGCATTTCTTCCAGTGTCTCAAGAGTGCATTCTCTTGCCTGTGCACGAAGAGTACGGATGTTGTTCAGAATTTTAAGTGCTTCGCTCATTGTAGTAATCTCAAACTTATAATGGGGTGGTTTGTTGAGCTAATAATAGAGCGTTAATTTGCGTTGTGCAATAGCTGACAATGTAAGGAATTCAAAATCAGCCGTTATTTATCCTCTTTATTAATTGCGCTATCTTAAATTTTTTACGAGACGCCTCGCAAAAATAGCTTATCCACACGAAGTATCATGCCGCCTCGCCGCGTGCAGGCAGGGTGAATTTACGATTAATCCGCAAGGTGTTAAAGCCGCTGTGGATAAATATCAACCTTTTCTATTAGTCGCTTCGCCACCACGTAAGCGCAAATCATTAATAATTTCTGAACCATAACTAAAAGCGAAGGGGTTTAAAAAAAGCATAAAATGTGACTTATTGTGAATAGCGCTGACGTTTCTTTGGCAGTAACAGCGGCCAAAATGCTCAGGTTGTATATCCCGGATAAAGCGCAGGGGCGGCGACACGCTGTTTGTGCGTCGACGCAGTGATGACCAGATAAAATATGGTACTATCCCGCCCTGAAATATTTTTACTTTGATCGGGGTGTGGCGGCCAATGGCACAGCTTTATTTCTACTATTCAGCAATGAATGCGGGTAAATCCACCGCATTGTTACAGTCTTCCTACAATTACCAGGAAAGAGGAATGCGCGCGGTGGTCTACACGGCGGAAATCGATAACCGTTTCGGCTCCGGCAAAGTCAGCTCGCGTATCGGCCTCTCTTCCCCTGCTAAATTGTTTAATCAGCAGTCTTCACTCTTTGATGAAATAAGCGCTGAGCACGCGCGTAAGCCCGTACATTGCGTGCTGGTGGATGAAAGCCAGTTCTTAACCCGCCAGCAGGTGCATGATTTATCGGAAGTGGTCGATCAGCTTGATATTCCCGTACTCTGTTACGGACTGCGTACCGATTTCCGCGGGGAGTTATTTGTCGGTAGCCAGTATTTACTGGCCTGGTCTGACAAACTGGTGGAATTAAAAACCATCTGCTTCTGTGGCCGTAAAGCCAGTATGGTATTGCGCCTGGATGAGGCGGGGCGTCCGTACAACGAAGGCGAGCAGGTGGTGATAGGCGGCAACGAACGCTATGTTTCCGTGTGCCGTAAGCACTATAAGGATGCGCTTGCTGAGGGCTCGCTGACGGTGATCCAGAAGCGGGTGCGGGGGTAGGGCCTATTTAGCCGTTAAAACGTCACAGAGCGCCTCTCAGGCCATAAAAAAACCCGCCATCAGGCGGGTTTTTCATTTAAGCGAGGAGTTATGCGGTTTTCTTCGCTTTTTTGTCTGCTTTCACCGCTACAGCCTCTGTTGCTGTAGCTGCGGTGTCACCTTCTTTGTACTCACGTCCATAGTAGGTATCCAGCAGGATCTGTTTCAGCTCGGAGATCAGCGGATAACGCGGGTTAGCGCCAGTACACTGGTCATCGAATGCATCTTCAGACAGTTTGTCTACGTGTGCCAGGAAGTCTGCTTCCTGTACACCGGCTTCGCGGATTGACTTCGGAATGCCCAGTTCAGCTTTGATGCTGTCCAGCCATGCCAGCAGTTTTTCAATCTTCGCAGCGGTGCGGTCGCCCGGTGCGCTCAGGCCCAGGTGATCTGCGATCTCAGCGTAACGACGACGTGCCTGCGGACGGTCATACTGGCTGAACGCTGTCTGCTTGGTCGGGTTGTCGTTCGCGTTGTAGCGAATAACGTTAGAGATCAGCAGGGCGTTCGCCAGACCGTGAGGAATGTGGAACTGCGAGCCCAGTTTGTGCGCCATGGAGTGACACACGCCCAGGAAGGCGTTCGCAAACGCGATACCGGCGATGGTTGCAGCATTGTGTACACGCTCGCGAGCAACCGGGTTTTTGGAACCTTCGTTGTAAGACGCCGGCAGGTTCTCTTTCAGCAGTTTCAGCGCCTGCAGAGCCTGACCGTCAGAGAATTCGCTCGCCAGCACGGAAACGTAGGCTTCCAGCGCGTGGGTTACGGCATCCAGTCCCCCGAAAGCACACAGCGACTTCGGCATATCCATCACCAGGTTGGCGTCAACAATCGCCATATCCGGGGTCAGGGCGTAGTCTGCCAGTGGATATTTCTGGCCGGTGGCATCATCAGTAACAACCGCAAACGGCGTGACTTCAGAACCGGTACCGGAGGTGGTGGTGACCGCAATCATTTTTGCTTTCACGCCCATTTTCGGGAACTTGTAGATACGTTTACGGATGTCCATAAAGCGCAGCGCCAGTTCCTCGAAGTGGGTTTCCGGATGTTCGTACATGACCCACATGATTTTCGCGGCGTCCATCGGGGAACCACCGCCCAGTGCGATGATGACGTCTGGTTTGAAGGAGTTCGCCAGTTCAGCGCCTTTACGTACCACAGACAGCGTCGGGTCAGCTTCAACCTCAAAGAACACTTCAGTTTCAACACCTGCGGCCTTCAGCACGGAGGTGATCTGGTCAGCGTAACCGTTGTTAAACAGGAAGCGGTCAGTCACGATCATGGCACGTTTGTGACCATCAGTAATCACTTCGTCCAGCGCGATTGGCAGGGAGCCACGGCGGAAGTAGATAGATTTCGGAAGTTTATGCCACAACATGTTTTCAGCTCGCTTAGCAACGGTTTTCTTGTTGATCAGATGTTTTGGACCAACGTTTTCAGAGATGGAGTTACCACCCCAGGAACCACAACCCAGAGTCAGGGAAGGCGCGAGTTTAAAGTTGTACAGGTCGCCGATACCACCCTGAGAAGCAGGGGTGTTGATCAGAATACGAGCGGTCTTCATTTTATCGCCAAAGAACTTGACGCGTTCCGGCTGGTTATCCTGATCGGTATACAGGCAGGAGGTGTGGCCGATACCGCCCATCTCAACCAGTTTTTCGGCTTTAACCACGGCGTCTTCAAAATCTTTCGCGCGGTACATGGCCAGCGTCGGGGACAGTTTTTCGTGAGCGAACGGCTCGCTATCGTCGACGATAGACACTTCGCCGATAAGAATTTTGGTATCAGCCGGAACGGTGAAGCCCGCCAGCTCTGCGATTTTGGTGGCAGGCTGACCAACGATAGCGGCATTCAGCGCGCCGTTTTTCAGGATAATGTCCTGTACGGCTTTCAGTTTCTGACCCTGCAACATGTAACCACCGTGGCTCGCAAAGCGTGCACGTACGGCGTCATAGGCGGAATCCACAACGATAACGGACTGTTCGGACGCGCAGATTACGCCGTTATCGAAGGTTTTGGACATCAGAATAGAAGCAACAGCACGTTTGATGTCAGCGGTTTCATCAACCACCACAGGCGTGTTACCTGCGCCCACACCAATTGCTGGTTTACCGGAGCTGTAAGCGGCTTTAACCATGCCCGGGCCGCCTGTCGCCAGGATCATATTAATGTCCGGGTGATGCATCAGTGCGTTGGACAGTTCAACGGAGGGTTGGTCAATCCAGCCAATCAGATCTTTTGGTGCGCCGGCAGCAATGGCAGCCTGCAGAACGATGTCGGCGGCTTTGTTGGTAGCGTCTTTGGCGCGCGGGTGTGGCGAGAAGATAATACCGTTACGGGTCTTCAGGCTGATCAGCGATTTGAAGATTGCAGTAGAAGTCGGGTTAGTGGTCGGAACAATACCGCAGATAAGGCCGATAGGTTCGGCGATGGTGATGGTCCCGAACGTGTCGTCTTCAGACAGCACGCCGCAGGTCTTTTCATCTTTATAAGCGTTGTAGATATATTCAGAAGCGAAGTGGTTTTTGATCACTTTATCTTCAACAATGCCCATGCCGGATTCGGCAACCGCCAGTTTAGCCAGCGGGATACGAGCATCAGCAGCGGCCAGAGCGGCGGCGCGGAAGATCTTGTCGACTTGTTCTTGAGTAAAGTTGGCATATTCACGCTGGGCTTTTTTCACGCGTTCGACGAGTGCGTTAAGTTCAGCGACATTAGTAACGGCCATAATGCTCTCCTGATAATGTTAAACTCTTTTAGTAAATCAGCTGCTAACACGTCAGTATAGTCAAGACCAACAACAGCCTGAGAAAGTGTTTACTTACAACAACTTAAATTCAAAACTGCGCCCCTGATTTACTAAAAGAGCCTTACCTAAGCATCGAACCCGCTTGACGCTGTTCTCCCTGGCGGCGTAATCAAGGTTACTCACTTCTGAGTAGTGAAATCGTGATCTAAATCAAGTTTTACCCAAGCTGACACCTTTCAGCAGGCTCTTTTTCGTGATGTACAATAATTGTTATGGAATCAGGGGAAGACTCCCTGGAGATTATAATAATTAGTACAATTTTCTAACATCCCGGGATAGTAATGTTTTTAATGATTTTCCTGGTGAACTATGCTGACAAAAAGCGTATCTTCAGCACGGTTTTTACAGGGACTTTTGCCATCAGCCTTGCCACTATGCGGAGCCGACCGTGATCCAGACGTTGTTTGATTTTCCAACCTACTCAAAATTTTTTATTGGCTTATTTGCTCTGGTTAACCCGGTGGGGATTATTCCCGTCTTCATTAGTATGACCAGTTACCAGACGGCGGCGGCAAGGAACAAAACCAATCTGACGGCCAACCTGTCTGTTGCCATTATCCTGCTGACCTCACTGTTTCTCGGTAACGGCATTCTGCAACTCTTTGGTATTTCCATCGATTCGTTTCGCATTGCTGGCGGTATTCTGGTGGTAACCATTGCGATGTCGATGATCAGCGGTAAGCTTGGGGAAGATAAACAGAATAAGCAGGAGAAGTCGGAGACGGCGATCCGTGAAAGCATTGGCGTCGTGCCGCTGGCATTGCCGTTGATGGCAGGTCCAGGGGCAATCAGCTCCACTATTGTCTGGGGCACGCGTTATCACAACTGGATGCATCTGCTGTGCTTTTCTGTCGCCATTGCGCTTTTTGCGCTGTGCTGTTGGGGCGTCTTTCGTATAGCGCCCTGGCTGGTGCGCCTGCTGGGGCAAACCGGCATTAACGTCATTACGCGTATTATGGGGCTGCTGCTGATGGCGCTGGGGATTGAATTTATTGTTACCGGTATTAAAGCGCTGTTTCCAGGGCTGCTCGCCTGATGTTTTTCATTATCAGTAAAACTTATAACTAAAGTTGAAAATTACATCAAATATAATAAATAGTACTGTTTACTATTAATCCATGAATTTCATTTAGTTACCCGCCACCTCCGTTCGGGGGTGGTCATTATAAACGCAGTCGCCGTGTTATTTTCCTCACATGATACTCTTGGGCTTGCTGTCAGATAATTGAAATGATATTAGTAATTTCATCATCCAGGCAGATGAATGTGCTAATTAGTCGCCAATTGTTACTTTTTTGTGTAAAAAACAATCAATGTCACGACAAAGCAGCAAGGACGAAGTAGCAACGCGGTAAGCGACTGAACTTAAAAAGTTTACTGATGTACACGCAACATCAACTCCCGTCTTTGACCGCCCGCCATCTGCCATAAAAGAGAATTGCTTAACAAATTTGCAAAATGTATTGGCGAGGGATCAGCGCTTTTGGTACTTTCCGGCCTTATATTTTGTGGACGAATAATAAAGATGAGAATCATTTTCATATAACCCTCGTCCGGACAGAACAGACGCATTTCAGAACAGGGGAAATGCGCGAAAATCGACAGAAGGCTGCCATACGAGCTGCCGGTAATAATGAAAGTCGGTGATAGCAAAAAGCAAAAAACGCCTGGCGGTAGCAAAAACTCCTGCACTGCACAGGAACCCTTAACGGGTATGAAACAGGCTGGTGTTCGCACCAGTAATTATAATGATCGGAGTCACAACACAATGTCCATCATCACAAAGAAAAGCCTAATCGCGGCAGGGATCCTGACTGCACTCATCGCCGGCAATGTTGCTATGGCGGCGGATGTGCCAGCGGGCGTTCAGCTGGCAGAGAAACAAGTTTTAGTGCGTAATAACGGCGCGGAACCACAATCCCTTGATCCAAATAAAATCGAAGGCGTTCCTGAGTCAAACGTCAGCCGCGACCTGTTTGAAGGTCTGCTGATCACGTCTCCGGTTGACGGCCATCCAATCCCGGGTGTGGCTGAAAAATGGGAAAACAAAGATTTTAAAGTGTGGACTTTCCATCTGCGTAAAGATGCGAAATGGTCCAACGGCGAGCCTGTCACCGCACAGGATTTCGTCTACAGCTGGCAGCGTCTGGTGGATCCAAACACCGCCTCGCCATACGCAAGCTACCCGCAGTACGGTCATATTCTTAACGTTGATGCGATCATCGACGGCAAAATGAAGCCGAGCGAGCTGGGCGTCAAAGCCATTGATGACAAAACGCTGGAAGTCACGCTGAGCGAGCCAGTGCCTTATTTCTATAAACTGCTGGTTAACCCGGCTATGTCGCCGGTGAACAAAACCGCGATCGAGAAATTCGGTGAAAAATGGACGCAGCCTGCAAATATCGTCTCCAACGGCGCATTTAAATTGCAGGACTGGGTGGTTAACGAACGTATCGTGATGGTGCGTAACACCAACTACTGGAATAACGCAAAAACCGTTCTCGACCAGATCACTTTCCTGCCAATCTCGTCTGAAGTCACCGACGTGAACCGCTACCGCAGCGGTGAGATTGACATGACTTATAACAACCTGCCGATTGAACTCTTCCAGAAACTGAAAAAAGAGATCCCGCAGGAAGTTCACGTTGATCCGTATCTGTGCACCTACTATTACGAAATCAACAACCAGAAAGCGCCGTTCAACGATGCTCGCGTACGTACCGCGCTGAAACTGGGCCTGGATCGCGATATCATCACCAATAAAGTGAAAGCGCAGGGCGATCTGCCAGCCTTCGGTTATACGCCGCCGTATGCGGATGGTGCGAAACTGACCAAGCCGGAGTGGTTCACCTGGACCCAGGAAAAACGTAACGAAGAAGCGAAAAAACTGCTGGCGGAAGCGGGCTATACCAAAGATAAGCCGCTGTCCTTCAACCTGCTGTATAACACCTCCGATCTACACAAGAAGCTGGCTATCGCCGCCTCGTCCATCTGGCAGAAAAACCTGGGCGTTAACGTCAAGCTGGTAAACCAGGAGTGGAAAACTTTCCTGGATACCCGTCATCAGGGTAACTACGACGTGGCGCGTGCGGGCTGGTGTGCGGATTACAACGAACCGACTTCCTTCCTGAACACCATGCTGTCCGGCAGCTCAATGAATACCGCGCACTATAAGAGCCCGGCATTCGACAGCATCATGGCTGAATCCGTGAAAGCGGCCGATGAAGCGCAGCGCAGCGCGCTGTATGACAAAGCAGAGCAGCAGCTTGGCAAAGACTCTGCCATCGTTCCGGTGTATTACTACGTAAACGCCCGACTGGTGAAACCATGGGTTGGCGGATATTCCGGTAAAGACCCTATGGATAACGTTTACGCTAAAGATCTCTACGTTATCAAACATTAATGGCAATTCGTGGGGCAGGGCGTCACCGTATTTTTTGACGGTTACGTTTTGCCCCATCGTGTCTTAATTCATCGCACGCAAAGGCACAGGCCAGAAGGTACGGGCAATGTTGAAATTTATTTTACGTCGTTGTCTGGAAGCAATTCCGACACTCTTAATTCTTATCACTATCTCCTTCTTTATGATGCGTCTTGCGCCGGGTAGTCCCTTTACCAGCGAGCGCGCGCTGCCGCCGGAAGTCATGGCGAATATCGAAGCGAAATACCATTTAAACGATCCCATCATGACGCAGTATTTCAGCTATCTGAAACAGCTGGCGCAGGGGGATTTCGGACCGTCTTTCAAATATAAAGACTACTCCGTTAACGATTTGGTGGCGTCGAGCTTCCCGGTCTCCGCGAAATTAGGCGCAGCAGCCTTCCTCCTCGCCGTCATTTTTGGCGTCGCGGCTGGGGTAATCGCGGCACTCAAACAAAATACCAAATGGGATTATACAGTAATGGGCTTTGCCATGACCGGGGTGGTTATTCCGAGCTTCGTGGTAGCCCCGTTGCTGGTATTAATATTCGCGATCACGCTGAAATGGTTACCAGCCGGTGGCTGGAACGGCGGCGCGCCAAAATTCATGATCCTGCCGATGGTGGCGTTATCGCTGGCCTACATCGCCAGTATTGCGCGTATCACCCGCGGATCGATGATTGAAGTGCTGCACTCCAACTTCATCCGTACCGCGCGGGCGAAAGGCTTGCCGATGCGCCGTATTATCCTGCGCCACGCCCTGAAACCCGCTTTACTGCCTGTGCTCTCTTACATGGGGCCAGCGTTCGTCGGCATCATCACCGGCTCAATGGTCATCGAAACCATTTACGGTCTGCCGGGTATCGGCCAGCTGTTTGTTAACGGCGCGCTCAACCGCGACTATTCGCTGGTGCTGAGCCTGACGATCCTTGTCGGAACCCTAACCATTCTGTTTAACGCGATTGTTGACGTGCTCTACGCCGTTATCGATCCGAAAATCCGTTACTAACGCTGGAGTACGCCATGATGTTAAGTAAGAAAAACAGCGAGGCGCTGGAAAACTTCAGTGAGAAGCTTGAAGTCGAAGGGCGCAGCCTGTGGCAGGACGCGCGCCGTCGCTTTATGCATAACCGCGCCGCCGTCACCAGTTTGATTGTGCTGGTGCTGATTGCGCTGTTTGTGGCGCTGGCCCCGGCGCTGTCGCAGTTCAGTTATTTCGATACCGACTGGGGCATGATGTCCAGCGCGCCGGATATGGAATCGGGTCACTACTTTGGTACTGACTCCTCTGGCCGCGATCTGCTGGTGCGTGTGGCTATCGGCGGGCGTATCTCGCTGATGGTAGGGATTGCCGCCGCGCTGGTGGCGGTGGTGCTTGGCACATTATACGGCTCGCTTTCCGGCTATCTCGGCGGCAAAGTGGATTCCGTGATGATGCGCCTGCTGGAGATCCTCAACTCCTTCCCGTTTATGTTCTTCGTTATTCTGCTGGTGACCTTCTTCGGGCAAAACATTCTGCTGATCTTTGTTGCTATCGGCATGGTGTCCTGGCTGGATATGGCGCGTATCGTGCGCGGTCAGACGCTGAGCCTGAAACGTAAAGAGTTCATCGAAGCCGCGCAGGTTGGCGGAGTCTCCACCTTTAATATCGTCGTACGTCATATTGTGCCAAACGTGCTGGGCGTGGTGGTGGTTTACGCCTCGCTGCTGGTACCCAGCATGATACTGTTTGAATCCTTCCTGAGCTTCCTTGGCCTCGGCACGCAAGAGCCGCTGAGCAGCTGGGGCGCGCTGCTGAGCGATGGCGCAAACTCAATGGAAGTTTCACCCTGGCTGCTGCTGTTCCCGGCAGTATTCCTGGTCGTAACCCTGTTTTGTTTCAACTTTATCGGCGATGGCCTGCGTGATGCCCTCGACCCGAAAGATCGTTAAGGAGCGCTGTAATGAGCATGACTGAAATCGTATCGACGTCTCAGGCGCAGCAAACTTCCGACATCCTGCTGGATGTGAAAGATCTGCGGGTGACGTTTAAAACTCCGGACGGCGACGTGACGGCGGTAAATGACCTGAACTTCAGCCTGAAAGCCGGTGAAACCCTGGGTATCGTGGGCGAATCGGGTTCGGGTAAATCCCAGACCGCCTTTGCGCTGATGGGCCTGCTGGCCTCCAACGGCGTGATCGGCGGATCGGCGAAATTTAATGGCCGCGAGATCCTCAACCTGCCTGAGCAGGCGCTTAATAAGCTGCGTGCCGAACAAATTTCGATGATTTTCCAGGATCCGATGACCTCGCTGAACCCGTATATGCGGGTCGGCGAGCAGTTAATGGAAGTGCTGATGCTGCACAAAAACCTCGGCAAAGCCGCGGCTTTTGAAGAGTCAGTGCGTATGCTGGATGCGGTAAAAATGCCGGAAGCGCGTAAGCGTATGCGCATGTATCCCCATGAGTTTTCCGGCGGTATGCGCCAGCGTGTGATGATCGCCATGGCGCTGCTGTGCCGTCCTAAGCTGCTGATTGCCGACGAACCGACCACCGCGCTGGACGTGACCGTTCAGGCGCAAATCATGACTCTGCTCAACGAGCTTAAACGCGAATTTAACACCGCAATTATCATGATCACCCACGACCTCGGCGTGGTCGCCGGTATCTGCGATAAAGTGCTGGTGATGTATGCCGGACGTACCATGGAGTACGGCTCGGCGCGCAATGTGTTCTATCAGCCGGCGCACCCGTATTCCATTGGCCTGCTCAACGCCGTGCCGCGCCTGAATGCTGAAGGCGAAGCGCTGCTGACCATTCCGGGCAACCCGCCGAACCTGCTGCGTCTGCCGAAGGGCTGCCCGTTCCAGCCGCGATGCCCGCATGCGATGGAAATTTGTCACACCGCGCCGCCGCTGGAAGAATTCGCCCCGGGCCGCCTGCGTGCCTGCTTTAAGCCGGTGGAGGAACTGGTATGAATGCGCTGACCGAAGAAAGAAAAGTCCTGCTGGAAATTGCCGATCTGAAAGTGCACTTCGACATCAAAGACGGTAAACAGTGGTTCTGGCAGCCGTCCAAAACCCTGAAAGCTGTTGATGGCGTCACGCTGCGTCTGTATGAAGGCGAAACCCTCGGCGTGGTGGGTGAATCCGGCTGCGGTAAATCGACTTTTGCCCGCGCCATTATTGGCCTGGTGAAAGCCACCGACGGTAAAGTCGCGTGGCTGGGGAAAGATCTGCTGGGGATGAAGCCGGAAGAGTGGCGCGATGTGCGCAGCGATATCCAGATGATTTTCCAGGATCCGCTGGCCTCGCTGAACCCGCGTATGACCATCGGCGAAATCATCGCCGAGCCGCTGCGCACCTATCAGCCGAAAATTTCCCGCCAGGAAGTGCGCGAGCGCGTGAAAGCGATGATGCTGAAGGTCGGCCTGTTGCCGAACCTTATCAACCGCTACCCGCACGAATTTTCCGGCGGTCAGTGTCAGCGTATCGGCATCGCCCGCGCGCTGATCCTTGAGCCGAAGCTGATTATTTGCGATGAGCCGGTGTCGGCGCTGGACGTGTCAATCCAGGCGCAGGTAGTGAACCTGCTGCAAAAATTACAGCGTGAAATGGGGCTGTCGCTGATCTTCATCGCCCATGACCTGGCGGTGGTGAAGCACATCTCCGATCGTGTGCTGGTGATGTATCTGGGACACGCGGTGGAGCTGGGCACTTACGATCAGGTGTACCACAATCCGCTGCACCCTTATACCAAAGCGCTGATGTCAGCGGTGCCGGTACCGGATCCGGATCTGGAGCGAAACAAGCAGATCCAGTTGCTGGAAGGGGAGCTGCCGTCGCCGATCAATCCGCCGTCGGGCTGCGTTTTCCGCACCCGCTGCCCGATTGCCGGACCGGAATGCGCGAAAACCCGTCCGGTGCTGGAGGGCAGTTTCCAGCACGCGGTGTCGTGCCTGAAGGTTGATCCCCTGTAACTTAAAACCTTGCCCGGGGGCGCAGGCATGCCGGGCCTACAGGTTCTGTGCAGGCCGGGTAAGCGCAGCGCCACCCGGCACAGAAGTAATAAAAAAGGGCTGACACTCGTCAGCCCTTTTTACATTGATAGGCAGTTTATTCACGCCACAGAATATGGCAAAGCTTGTGATCTTTTTCCCGGCACAGCAGCACGCGGGCGAAAATATCGTTCAGCTCTCCACCGTCGGTATCCGCCAGACCAATCACCACTTCCGAGAAGAAATCCGGGTTCAGATCATAATCGACATGTTCCTGCCAGTCTTCTGCCGGATCGAACAGTTCAGCACCGCCGCGCTCTTCAAATTGTAAATTAAAAAGGATCACGTCTGCCGGATCGAGGTTATCGACCGCCAGTTCGAGAAAAATGTCGTAAGCCTGCTCAAGCGTTTCGTCTTCAGTCAGACGATTGTTCAGATCCATTTCCATGATGACTACCTGGTTAACCACTGTTGGGCACGTTTTACAGCAACGGGCTGAAGAAGTAAAACAGTCGCTCAGTGATCCGTTGCCACAGCGGGCGTTTAACCCACAGTCTGGCATCCAGCATCCGTGAACGCGAAATATAATCGTCCTGTACCGCCGCCAGATCGGCGCCGAAACCGGCGTCGTCGATCACCAGCGTGATCTCAAAGTTGAGCCACAAACTGCGCATATCCAGATTGACCGTACCCACCAGGCTCAGTTCGCCATCCACCAGCACGCTCTTGGTATGCAGCAGGCCGCCTTCAAACTGATAGATTTTCACCCCGGCGGCGAGCAGTTCCGAAAAGAACGCTCGACTCGCCCAGCCCACCAGTACCGAGTCGTTTTTACGCGGCAGGATAATGCTCACGTCAACGCCACGATGCGCCGCCGTACAGATGGCATGCAGCAGATCGTCGCTCGGCACGAAATAGGGCGTGGTCATAATCAAATATTCACGTGCGGAATAGACTGCGGTCAGCAACGCCTGATGGATCAAATCCTCCGGAAAGCCGGGCCCGGAAGCGATAGTGTGAATGGTATGTCCGCTGGCCTGCTCAAACGGCATAATATTGGCGTCCGGCGGAGGCGGGAGGATGCGTTTACCGGTTTCGATTTCCCAGTCGCAGGAATAGACAATGCCCATTGCGGTTGACACCGGGCCTTCCATGCGCGCCATTAAATCTACCCACTGGCCGACGCCCGCATCCTGTTTGAAGAAGCGCGGGTCAACCATGTTCATGCTGCCGGTGTAGGCGATATAGTTGTCGATCATCACCATTTTACGGTGCTGACGTAAATCCATGCGGCGCAAAAAGACACGCATCAGATTCACTTTTAGCGACTCAACGACCTCGATGCCCGCGTTGCGCATCATATTGACCCACGGGCTGCGGAAATAATTCACGCTGCCGGCGGAATCCAGCATCAGCCGGCAATGTACGCCGCGACGGGCGGCGGCCATCAGCGATTCAGCAACCTGATCCGCCATGCCGCCGGGCTGCCAGATATAGAACACCATCTCGATATTATGGCGCGCCAGCTGAATATCGCGGATCAGCGCCTGCATCACATCATCAGAAGAGGTGAGCAGCTGTAGCTGGTTGCCTTTCACCCCGGCGATGCCCTGACGCCGTTCGCACAGTTTAAACAGCGATGCGGCAACGTCGCTGTTTTCTTCGGCGAAGATATGCTTGCAGGCTTTGAGATCGTTTAACCATTTAGCGGTGGAGGGCCACATCGCCCGGGCGCGTTCGGCGCGTCGTTTGCCCAGATGCAGCTCGCCAAAGGAGAGATACGCAATAATGCCCACCAGCGGCAGGATATAGATGACCAGAAGCCAGGCCATGGCGGAGGTGACGACGCGGCGTTTCATCAGGATGCGTAACGTTACACCTGCAATCAGGAGCCAGTATCCCAAAATGACCAGCCAACTCACCAGCGTGTAGAAGGTTGTCATAAAAAATCCTTTTGAATGCGTAATCCCCTGAGTTTACGCGTAAGCATTCAACTGGCAAATAAAAACCACCGACAAAAGCGCTGGTATGGCCCGTGCAAGGGTCTATAATGCGGGCTTCGTTATTAAAGAGTTGTCATCATGAAGCGTAGTAGACCGGAAGTAGGGCGCTGGCGTATGGTTCGCCAGGCGAGCCGCCGTAAGGCGCGCTGGCTGGAAGGGCAGTCACGTCGAAATATGCGCATCCACTCGATCAGAAAATGTTTACTCAACCATCACCGTAATTCGCTGCTGTTTGCGTTTCAGGAATTCTGATCCCCAGGGCACCGCCAGCCGGTGCCCACTGTTTCGCGCCTTAAAATACTTTGCGGAACGGTTTCACTGAAACCTTCTTATAGACGCCTGCCGCCACATACGGATCGGCATCTGCCCAGGCTGTCGCCTCTTCCAGCGATGGGAATTCCGCAATGACGGTTGAGCCGGTAAAGCCCGCCGGGCCCGGATCGTTACTGTCCACCGCAGGCATCGGCCCCGCGGTCAGCAGACGACCCTCATCACGCAGCAACTGCAAACGGGCAAGGTGTGCCGGACGCACTGACATGCGTTTTTCGAGCGAATCAGCATTATCTTCAGCGTAAATCACATAAAGCACGGGCAAACTCCTTAATGGGTAAAGTCGCGGGTTACGTTAAGTGAAAGTATTCTGGACTGCAACGCAAAGTTAGCCGGGGTGTTAATAACCTTGATTTACATGCGCTATTTACAGGAAATGAACGCACTAAATGCGCGATAGATGAGATGGCTTATTGAATATGATTGCTATTTGCATTTAAAATCAGGGCCTGGTTTTTTAACTGATACGATTATGACTTCAATGACCTTTGATACGCCTCGCCGCATTGCCTGGCCGACGCTGCTGTCTGTTGGTGTACACGCCGCTGTGGTGGCCGTGGTGCTTTATAGTTCCGTAAAACAGGTTATTGAACTGCCTGCGCCCTCGCAGCCCATCTCCGTCACCATGGTCACCCCCGCTGAGCTGGAGCCGCCACAGGTGGCACCGCCGCCGGAACCGGTGGTTGAACCGGAACCAGAGCCTGAGCCGGAACCCGTTCCGGAGCCGCCAAAAGAAGCGCCGGTGGTGATCGAAAAACCGAAGCCAAAGCCGAAACCCAAACCGAAGCCGAAGCCAAAACCGGAAAAACGCGTTGAGCAGCCGAAGCGGGATATGCGCCCGGTGGAACCGCGTCCGAGCGCGCCAGCACAGAGCTTAGCGCCGCGTACCGTGACCAACCCGGCGCCGGCGCAAAGCCGACCGGTGAATAACACTCCGGCCGGTCCGCGCGCGATAAGTCGTGGTGAGCCGCAGTATCCTGCGCGCGCGCAGGCGCTGCGTATTGAAGGCCGTGTGCGGGTTAAATTTGACGTGACCTCCGACGGGCGCGTAGAGAATGTCCAGATCCTGGACGCCACGCCGCGCAATATGTTCGAGCGGGAAGTGAAAACCGCGATGCGTAAATGGCGTTATGAGCCGGGCAAACCGGGTAACGGCATCACCGTTAACATCGTCTTCCGACTGAACGGCGGGGCCTCGATGGACTGACGGGCCGCCGGGCCAAAAAAAAAGCCTCTGTACAGAGGCTTTTTTATTGTCTTCGATTCAGGGCTGTGGCGGCAGGGCGCGGGGTTTACCTTCGCTGTCCACGGCCACATAGATAAAGAGCGCTTCGGTGGCCTTATAGCGCTGGCCAATGGGTTCGGATGAGACTTTCTTCACCCATACTTCCACATTGATGGTCACAGAGGTATTGCCGCGCTTAATGCAGCGGGCATAGCAGCACACCACATCACCCACGGCCACCGGGCGCAGAAAGGTCATGCCGTCGACGCGCACCGTCACCACGCGGCCATGGGCGATCTCTTTCGCCATAATTGCGCCGCCCATGTCCATCTGCGACATCAGCCAGCCGCCAAAAATATCGCCATTGGCATTAGTATCTGCGGGCATCGCCAGCGTGCGTAATACCAGTTCTCCCTGCGGAGCCTCATTTGTTGTCGTCATTATTATCTCAGTCTGAAACGGCGTCAGGATTTATCTTCCGTCGGCATATGACGGTAAATATAAATCCCGCTCAGCAGCGTGAAAATCAGCGTTAAGGCCGACAGGCCAAACACCTTAAAGTTAACCCAGATATTTTGCGGCAGCCAGAAGGCAATATAGATGTTCGCCAGCCCGCAGAGAATAAAGAACACCGCCCAGGCGATATTCAGTTTCGACCAGACGTGCTGTGGCAGGGTGAGCTCTTTGCCCAGCATGCGCTGGATCAGCGGCTTTTTCATCACCCACTGGCTGAATAACAGCGCACCGGCAAACAGCGCATAAATTACCGTCACCTTCCATTTAATAAATTCATCGTTATGGAAGAACAGCGTTAAGCCGCCAAATACCGCCACCAGCACAAAGGTGATCAGCGCCATTTTTTCCACTTTGCGGTAACGCACCCAGCTGTAAACCAGCACCACGGCAGTGGCGACGATCAGCGCAGCCGTCCCGGCATAAATGTCATACAGCTTATAGAAGGCGAAAAAGACAATCAGCGGCAGAAAATCAAGAAACTGCTTCATTCTTTAATTCCGATAGTAATACCCGTCGACGTGAAGGCCGACGGGTGAATGTTAAGGACGGATCAGCATATAAAGGCGGAAAAGATAAATCAGCAGTACGGCAGAGATTAAATTGCTCACCGTATTAGCCACCACCGCGCCCACGTTCGGCGTCAGGGCGGCAAAGCTGGAGGCAAACATCAGCAGCACTGTTTTTGCCAGCAGCCAGCCGATAATGGCGGGTGCCACCAGTCGCATATTCGCCCAGGCCATGCGCATGCTGGCGCGCAGCGCGGCAAAGATACCCATTTTTTCCTGCACCAGCATGACGGGCGCAAACGACAGAACGATGGCCAGCAGCACGCCGGGCACGACGATCATCATAATGCCCACCTGCACCAGCAGGGTGGTGATGAAAATCAGCGCAAACAGCTTCGGCAGCACAGGCGCGCTGGCGCCAATCGCCCGCAGGGCGCTGACGCGCTGCCCGGCGGAGATCAATTGGATCATCAGCAGCACACCACCGGCCAGAATGGCGTTACCAATCAGCCCGGAGAAGGTGGACGCCGCCGACGCGCGCAGCAAAACCTGCTGCTGCTCCGGCGTCATATTCTGCACCAGTTCCATCAGACCAACGCTGCCGGACAGATTATCGCCTTCGCTTAAAATCGACAGTTGTTCCTCACTGGGCGAAAAAACATGACCAAGCATCACCGTGATAAATGCACATAACAACGCGATCAGCAGAATAGTAACGAACTGATTACGAAAAAAATTTCCCGTGTCACGGTAAACGGACTTCGCCGTGATAGACATGCCCTCTCCTTGAGTTAAGCAGGTGTTTATTCAGCTGCCGATTGTACCCTGGTTGACCCGCAAGTGGCAGCATCAAGGGTGGTATGGAAAAGCATATCTTTGTAAAGCGAGAGTAATGGCTGCCCGTTACGCACAAAAAGTAAAAATTGATGCAGACCGGTAAACACGGTTTTATCGGAATGGGCGGTAAAATTAATCCAGATCAACAAAGGTTAAATTATTGGTTTAAATGTGATCTGTGGCAGATCACTTTCTACTTCGATGTAGGTATATTCACCGCGCAAATAAAACCACATCAAAGGAGTGGAGATGAAAAAGTTAGCTGTGGCAGCGCTGGTACTGGCAGGTCTTTCCCAAAACGTGTATGCCCATGAAGCAGGCGAATTCTTTGTCCGTGCCGGTTCCGCCACCGTGCGCCCGACGGAAGGCTCTGATAACGTGCTGGGCAGCCTCGGCGGGTTTAACGTCGATAACAATACCCAACTGGGTCTGACCTTCACTTATATGGCAACGGACAATGTTGGCGTTGAATTGCTGGCTGCCACGCCGTTCCGTCATAAAGTCGGTACAGGGCCGACCGGCGACCTGGCGACCGTTCATCATTTACCGCCGTCGTTGATGGCGCAGTGGTATTTCGGCGATGCCACCAGCAAAGCGCGTCCCTATATCGGCGCGGGCGTCAACTACACCACGTTCTTTGATGAAAAATTCAATGATACCGGCAAAGAAGCCGGGCTGTCGGATTTGAGCCTGAAAGATTCATGGGGGCTGGCGGGGCAGGTGGGGCTGGATTATCTCATCAACCGTGACTGGCTGCTGAACATGTCAGTCTGGTATATGGATATTGATACCGATGTACGTTTTAAAGCCGGTGGCGAGCAGCAGAGCGTGCATACCCGTCTCGATCCCTGGGTATTTATGTTTGGCGCGGGTTATCGATTCTGACAGGAATATGCCGCCCGATTATCATTCAGGCGGCAGATGAGGTTATTGCGGCAGGGTCGCGGCTTTCAGGCCCTGTACAAAAGCTTTCAGCTCCGCCAGCATCGCGGTGGAGTTATCAAGATGCTTCTCGATAATTTTGACAATGGCAGAGCCGGAGATCGCCCCGGCAGCGCCCGCGCCCAGCGCGGCAGTCACCTGAGCCGGTGCCGAAATACCAAATCCCTGCAATGCCGGTGCGGCATTATATTCCCGCAGTTTATCCACCAGGTGATTCAGCGGCAGCGCGGTGCCGTTCTCGGATCCGGTCACCCCGGCGCGTGACAGCAAATAGGTATAGCCGCGGCCATAAGAGGCGATCTGGCGCAACAGATCGTCATCGGCGTTCGGCGGGCAGATAAAAATCGGTGCCACATTGTGACGCAGCGCCGCCTGACGGAACGGGGCTGACTCCTCCACCGGCACATCCGCCACCAGCACGGAATCGACACCGGCCTTTTCACACTGGGCATAAAACTCATCAATGCCGCGGCTGAATACCAGGTTGGCGTACATCAGCAGGCCAATGGGCATATCCGGATATTTCTGGCGCACGGTGGTCAGGATTTCAAAGCACTGCGCGGGGGTGACACCTGCGGCAAAGGCGCGCAGGGTCGCGTTCTGAATGGTCGGGCCATCCGCCAGCGGATCGGAGAAGGGAATGCCCAGCTCCAGCGCATCGGCACCCGCTTCAATCAGCGTGTCGATGATTTTCAGCGACTGCTCAGGGGTGGGATCCCCCAGCGTCACGAAGGGGACAAACGCGCCTTCCTTGCGATCCTTCAGGCGTTTAAACAGGTTTTCATAGCGTTCCATTACATTTCCCCTCGCGCTTTCAGAATATCGTGAACCGTAAAGATGTCTTTATCGCCGCGGCCGGACAGGTTAACCACCAGCAGTTGCTCTTTTTCCGGGTTTTCGCGCATCATTTTCAGCGCATGGGCCAGCGCGTGTGAAGATTCCAGCGCCGGAATAATGCCTTCACTGCGGCACAGCAGTTTGAACGCGTCCAGCGCTTCGTCATCGGTGATGGACACATAATCCGCACGCCCGATGCTGTTAAGATGCGCGTGCTGCGGGCCAACGGACGGGAAATCCAGACCGGCAGAAATGGAGTAAGACTCTTCAATCTGACCATCTTCCGTCTGCATCATTGGCGACTTCATACCGAAGTAAATCCCCACGCGGCCATGCTTAAGCGGCGCGCCGTGCTCGCCGGATTCAATACCGTGTCCGGCAGGCTCAACGCCAATCAGCCCGACGCCGGTCTCTTCGATAAAGTCAGCAAACATGCCGATAGCGTTAGAACCGCCGCCGACGCAGGCGATCACCGCATCCGGCAGACGCCCTTCTTTTTCGAGGATCTGTGCTTTGGTCTCTTCGCCGATCATGCGCTGGAATTCACGCACGATAGTCGGGAAGGGGTGCGGGCCAGCCGCGGTACCCAGCATATAGTGCGCGGTATCGTAGCTGCCGGACCAGTCGCGCAGCGCCTCGTTACAGGCATCTTTCAGCGTGGCCGAGCCGCTGTAGACCGGGATCACTTCCGCGCCCATCAGGCGCATACGGAAGACGTTCGGCGACTGGCGCTCCACGTCTTTTGCGCCCATATAAATGCGGCATTTCAGACCGAGCAGCGCCGAGGCCAGCGCTGACGCCACACCATGCTGACCCGCGCCGGTTTCGGCGATGATTTCCGTTTTACCCATTTTCTTCGCCAGCAGCGCCTGACCCAGCACCTGGTTAGTTTTGTGCGCGCCGCCGTGCAGCAAATCTTCACGCTTGAGGTACAGCGTGGTTTTCGTGCCCGCCGTCAGGTTCTGGCATTTCGTCAGCGCCGTCGGACGACCGGCATAGTTTTTCAGCAGGTCAGTGAACTGCGCCTGGAATTCAGGATCTTTTTGCGCGTTTACAAAAGCTTCTTCAAGCTGACGCAGGGCGGGCATCAGGATCTGCGGCACGTACATACCGCCAAACTCGCCGAAATAGGGATTCAGTAATGTTGTCATGCTTGCTTCCTTAATATGCTCTGAGCGTGCGGAAAACCGAGGCCAGTTTATCGGCATCTTTAATACCCGGTTCACGCTCTACGCCTGAATTAAAATCGAGACCGGCACAACCGGCCCTGGCGGCTTCCACGCAGTTATCGGCGCCAAGGCCACCTGCGAGCAGTACATTGCCGAGGCGTTGGCCTGCCAGCAGCGACCAGTCAAATCGCTCCCCGCTGCCGCCCTGACCGTTATCGAAAAGGTATTTGTCCACGTGCTGATAATCCCGCGCGGGCAGGCTGCGGGTGACGCTGAGCGCTTTCCAGATCTGCACATCAGCCGGCAGCGCGGCGCGTAATGCATTCACATACTGCTGGTCTTCCGTACCATGTAATTGCACGGCGGCAAGCCCCAGCCGTTGCGCGCGTGCAACCACATCCTCCACCGGCGCATTGCGGAACACGCCGACGTAACGCAGACCCGGCACGGCATTGATCACCGCCTGCGCCTGTTCATCGCTGACTGCGCGTGGCGAGGTATCGACAAAAATCAGCCCGCCGTACAGCGCGCCCGCCTCAAAAGCCGCCTGCGCGTCTTCTGACCGGGTGAGGCCGCAGACTTTGTTTTCGCCGAGCAGCACGCGCAGCACGGCGGCATTCAGATCGGGATATTCCATCAGCGCCGAGCCAATCAGGAATCCGTTGGCGAAATGACTCAGCTCACGCACCTGCGCATAGGTATTAATGCCTGACTCGCTGATCACCGTGACGCCTGCGCCCAGGCGTGGCGCCAGCTGGCGGGTACGGTTCAGATCGATAGAAAGATCGCGCAGGTCACGGTTATTAATGCCGACCACTTTCGCCTCAAGGGCAATGGCGCGCTCCAGCTCTTCTTCATTACTGACTTCCGTCAGCACGCCCATCTCCAGGCTATGTGCGACGGCGGCAAGCTGGCGGTACTGCTCGTCATCCAGCACGGACAGCATCAGCAGGCAGGCATCCGCCTGGTAGAAACGCGCCAGGTAAATCTGGTAAGGATCGATAATGAAATCCTTACAGAGGATCGGCTGCGGCGCGATGGCGCTGACCACCGGCAGAAAATCGAAGCTGCCGTGGAAATATTTTTCATCCGTCAGCACCGAAATAGCCGACGCATGGTGTTTGTAGATCTCGGCGATCTGCGCCGGATCAAAGTCTTCACGGATCACGCCTTTAGACGGCGATGCTTTCTTGCACTCCAGAATAAAGGCCGTGCGCGCGCCCTGTAAGGCAGAATAGAAGCGACGCGTACTCGGCACCACCTGATTCTGAAAACTGGTAAGCGGCTGTTGCGCTTTGCGGGCCTCAACCCAAATCGCCTTATCTGCGACGATTTTCGCTAAAACGGTTTCCATCATTTACCCTCTTGCCGCAAGTGCGGTGACTTTGTCATACGCCGCGCCGCTGTGCAGCACATCCAGAACTTTTTGCGCATTGGCCTGTAAATCTTCTTCACCGTGCAAACGCATCAGCATGGCGACGTTAGCGGCCACGGCAGCTTCATGCGCAGCCTCGCCTTTACCTTGTAATAAGCGCGTCAGAATGTCACGGTTTTCTTCCGGCGTGCCGCCTGCCAGCTGCTCCTGATGGTAAGGCGTCAGGCCAAAATCGGCGGCGGTCAGCTGATAGCTTTTGATTTCTCCTTCATGCAGTTCGGCTACCACCGTCGGCGCATGCAGCGACACTTCATCCATGCCGCCGCTGTGTACCACGGCCGCACGCTGATAGCCCAGCACGCGCAGCGTTTCGGCAATCGGCAGCACCAGCTCCGGGCTGTAGACGCCGATCAGCGCCAGCGGCGGATGCGCCGGATTGATCAGCGGCCCCAGCACGTTAAACAGCGTGCGGGTTTTCAGCTGCTGACGCACCGGCATGGCGTGACGAAAACCGGTGTGATATTTCGGCGCGAACAGGAAACAGACGCCCAGCTCGTCCAGCGCGGTGCGGGATTTTTCCGCCTGCATATCCAGATTAATGCCGAAGGCCGCCAGCAGATCGGAAGAGCCCGATTTACTGGAAACGCTGCGGTTGCCGTGCTTGGCGACTTTCAGCCCACAGGCCGCCGCCACAAAAGCGCTGGCGGTGGAAATATTGATGCTGTTGCTGCCGTCGCCGCCGGTGCCGACAATATCTGCAAAGGCATAATCCGGGCGCGGGAAGGGCGCGGCGTTTTCCAGCAGGGCGGTGGCGGCCCCGGCGATCTCATTCGGGTGTTCGCCGCGGATCTTCATGCTGACCAGCGCCGCCGCCAGTTGCTCTGGCTTCAGCTCGCCGCGCACCACCGCGGAAAACAGCTGGTGGCTCTCCTGCTGGCTCAGGGTCTGCGCCTGGTAAAGTTTTTCGAGGATCGGTTGCAGGGTATTGGTCTGCTCCAGTTTTTGCATCGCCCATGCCAGAGTCTGCTCCAGCAGACGCGCGCCCTGGGTGGTGAGGATCGATTCCGGATGGAACTGGAAGCCGCAGACGCGATCCGCATCGTGGCGCACTGCCATCACCATGCCGTTGAAATGGGCGTTGATGGTCAGACCCGCCGGAATATTACTGCCCACCAGCGAATGGTAACGGGCTACCGGCAGCGGATTGCTCAGCCCGGCGAACATCGCCTGGCTGTCATGTTCAATGCTCGACGCTTTGCCGTGCAGGATCTCACCTGCCTGGCCCACGTAGCCGCCGTAGGCTTCGACAATCGCCTGATGACCCAGACAGATGCCGATGATCGGCAGTTTGCCGCGCAGACGGGTGAGCAACTCCGGCATACAGCCCGCTTCCGACGGCGCGCCCGGCCCTGGCGAGAGCATCAGCACCGGGTTGTCCATGGTGGTCAGACGGTCAATCAGCGTCTGCGCCGGGACATGATTACGGTAAATCACCACATTGTGCCCGCTGGCGCGCAGCTGATCGGCGAGGTTGTAAGTAAACGAGTCGATATTATCGAGCAGCAGAATATCAGCCATCAGAACGTCTCCTGTGCGTGGTGTGCAGTGGCAATGGCGCGCAGGACGGCGCGGGCTTTATTACGGGTTTCATCGGCTTCGGACTGCGGCACAGAATCCAGCACCACGCCTGCGCCCGCCTGAACGGTGGCGACGCCGTTTTCCACGTAGGCGGAACGAATGACGATGCAGGTGTCGAGATCGCCGTGGGCAGTAAAATAACCCACCGCGCCGCCGTAGCTGCCGCGGCGGGTACCTTCGGCACCGGCGATGAGCTGCATGGCGCGAACTTTTGGCGCCCCGCTCAGGGTACCCATGTTCATACAGGCGCGATAAGCGTGCAGCGCATCCAGATCGTGGCGCAGTTCACCCACCACGCGGGAAACCAGGTGCATCACAAAGGAGTAGCGATCGACTTTGGTCAGATCCGCCACATAACGGCTGCCCGGCGTACAGATGCGGGCCAGATCGTTACGCGCTAAATCCACCAGCATCAGGTGCTCTGACAGCTCTTTATGATCGGTACGCATCTCCAGCTCAATACGGCTGTCCAGATCGCGATCCAGCGAGCCATCGGCACGACGCCCGCGCGGGCGCGTCCCGGCAATGGGGTAGATTTCAATCTGGCGGGTGTTTGCGTCATATTTCAGCGAGCTCTCGGGCGACGCGCCGAACAGGGTGAAATCGGCATCCTGCATAAAGAACATGTACGGGCTGGGATTGCTTTTCTTCAGCACATCATAGGCCGCCAGCGGCGACGGGCAGGGCAGGGAGAAGCGGCGGGACGGCACCACCTGGAAAATTTCCCCGGCGCGGATCGCTTTCTGCATTTCGCGCACTACCGCGCCGTACTCCTCGTCGCTCTGATTACAGTCGCAGCGCATGGAGGCGATGGATTCCACCGGCAGCGCAACGGGCAGGTCGTGCAACTGCTGGCGCAGCGTTGCCATTCGTTGCGTCAGGCGATCGCGCTCGGCGGCCTGCGGCGTAAAGAGGCTTGCCTGGATACGGGTATGCTGCTTCTGGTGATCGATCACCAGCAGCGTTTCCGCCAGGTAAAAACAGTAATCCGGGCAGTTATTATCCTGCGCCAGGGCCGGTAATTCTTCAAAACCTGCCACCAGGTCATAGGCGAACAGACCGCCAAAGAACATCGCTTCACGCTCATCGGCAGGCAGTGTGACCAGCGTTTGCAGCAGGCGGAAGGCGTCAAACACCGACAACGAACACAGGCGGGCGTCTTCATCCAGCAACGCGCTAACCGGCGGGAAGCGCAATACACGACTGTTATCCGTTTTTATATTTTCCACGCCTGAGGGCAGCGCCGCGTCCAGCAGCGGCAGCAGGGACGCGCCGTTGGCGGTAAAGGCATTGATGGTGACAGTGTCACCCAGCGCGGTAATGCGCAGCGCGGCATCCACCAGCAGCAGGCTTTTTAAATCATTTTTGCTGTCGATGTCTGCGGATTCGAGCAGCAGCGTCGCCGGCCGCGCGCCGCAGATCTGGTGAAACAGCGCCGTTGGATTTTCACGGTACACCGCATCATCAGTAAGAAGTTCGAGTGCTGGTTTTTGCGTTTGCATAATCGTTCTCGTTATTTTGTTCATAAAAAAGCCCGCTCACGAGGCGGGCCGGGGTATCTGTTTGCGTGACGCAGACGTGACCTCACTGCCCGTAATCAGGAGTGCGCCACCAGCGGTTACGTGTTGAGAATGCAGTCATTTTCAGATACCTCGTCGTGTGAACTTGCGTACTAGTTAACTGGTTCGGGGAAATAAAGTCAACCCCTGATTTCGCAAAAATCATCGGCAACCGTTATGATGGCGCGGTCACCTTCTTTATATCCCCATGGGAGCCGCTTTGAGCGACACGAATTACGCAGTGATTTACGATCTTCATTCCCACACTCTCGCTTCAGACGGTTTGCTTTCACCCGAAAAACTGGTGCACCGCGCGGTTGAGATGCGCGTCGGTACGCTGGCGATCACCGATCATGACACCACCGACGGCATCGCCGCCGCGCAGGCCGAAATCGAACGCGCGGGCCTGGCATTAACGCTCATCCCCGGCGTGGAAATCTCAACCCTCTGGGAAAACCATGAGATCCATATCGTCGGCCTCAATATTGATAGCACTCATCCGGCGGTGTGTGAACTGCTGGACGAACAAAAGGCGCGACGCCAGCAGCGGGCGCAGCTTATCGCCGAACGGCTTGAAAAAGCGCATATTCCCGGCGCGCTGGAAGGGGCGCAGGCCCTGGCGCAGGGCGGTGCCGTGACCCGTGGGCATTTCGCGCGTTTTCTGGTCGCCAGCGGCAAAGCCAATAACGTGGCGGATGTATTTAAAAAATACCTCGCGCGGGGGAAAACCGGCTACGTTCCGCCACAGTGGTGTACAATAAAACAAGCTATTGATGTCATTCATCATTCTGGCGGCAAAGCGGTTATCGCCCATCCGGGGCGGTATGATTTGAGCGCTAAATGGCTGAAAAGACTGCTGGCGCACTTCGCCGAACAGGGCGGCGACGCCATGGAAGTATCGCAATGTCAGCAGGCGCCTAACGAGCGCACCCAGCTTGCAGCTTATGCGCAACAGTTTGGTTTACTGGCTTCGCAGGGCTCGGATTTCCATCAGCCCTGCCCGTGGATCGAACTGGGTCGTAAGCTCTGGTTACCCGCAGGCGTGGAAGGGGTGTGGACATCGTGGGAGCAGCCACAGAACACCAATGAGAGGGCAGTATGAGTCAGTTTTTCTATATTCACCCGGACAACCCGCAGGCGCGGCTGATTAATCAGGCCGTGGAAATTGTGCGCAAAGGCGGGGTGATTGTTTATCCAACCGATTCCGGCTATGCGCTGGGGTGCAAACTGGAAGACAAGGGCGCCATGGAGCGCATTTGCCGCATCCGCCAGCTGCCGGACGGCCACAACTTTACCCTGATGTGCCGCGATCTGTCGGAGTTGTCCACCTACGCTTATGTGGATAACGTGGCGTTCCGTCTGATCAAAAACAACACGCCCGGCAACTACACTTTTATTCTGAAAGGCACGAAAGAAGTGCCGCGCCGGCTGTTGCAGGAAAAACGTAAAACCATCGGCCTGCGTGTGCCATCCAACCCCATCGCCCTGGCGCTGCTGGAAACGCTCAATGAGCCAATGCTTTCCACCTCGCTGATGCTGCCGGGCAGCGATTTTACCGAATCCGATCCGGAAGAGATCAAAGATCGCCTGGAAAAACATGTCGATCTGGTCATCCACGGCGGTTACCTTGGCCAGCAGCCAACAACGGTTATCGATTTAACCGATGATTCGCCGGTGATCCTGCGCGAAGGCGTCGGGGACGTTAAACCTTTCTTATAAGTGATGCGCCGGGCCACAACAGGTGGCCCGGCTTATAGCGTACAGAACTCGCTTAATGCCTGCGCCAGTCCTGTCGGGTTTTCCCATGACATAGAGTGGCCTGCGGCATTAATGATCCGGCACGCTATTCCTTGTGACTTAACCGCTTCAAAATCCTGATCCGGCAAAGACCATTCCCCGAACAGTAACTGTTTACGAACCGGCAGGGCGGTAAAGAGGGAAAACCATTCAGGTTCGATACCTTCAACCAGTGATGTTGCTCCGCGCCAGACGGCGAGCGGCAGAGTGCTCTGCAAAGAACCTTTCCATGGACTCTCTTCGTTATCAATTAAGCCCTGGTAACCTCCGGCTATAAATTCATCTTGTGAGATTGCCGCAATCCCGCGGCTGAATTGGCCGCCACCTTTATAAAAGTTTGGCTCCGATACAATTAGTCCCAGAAGTGATGCCTGCATTGCGGTGGCCACTTCAATGGCAATGCTACCGCCCATGCTGTGCCCGTATAACCAGAACTGCGTCAGGCCAATGTCCGTCAGCAATTCAGTTACCGCCTGAGCCTGATCGGTGGTGGAGTAACTGTAATACGCTGGTTTATCACTGTAGCCACTGCCCGGTAAATCAATCAGGATCACCCGACGTGGTGAGAAAGCCGGGTCCATGACGACACGCGGATATTCAAAGGACGAGGCGCATCCCAGCCCGTGAATAAAGACCAGCGGTTCGCCAGGCCCCGGCAGATCGTGATAGCGGATCTGACAGCCAGCCACAGAAGAGGTAAAGCTTTTCATTATGCCTTCCTTATATACTCCAGAAATGCGGTTCGCGAGCAGCATTGCAGCATTCGTGCATAAATTCGTGTAATATGTGCGGCCACATGAAATTGGGCGCGTTCTTTGACGCCAGCGATTTTACATAGCAGCGAGGGTGAAATTCATAACTCGTTGTTTTTGAAAGTATACCAGACGCCTGTGAAGGCGACACCTGAAGGATGCTCCATGAGCGAAAAACTACAGAAAGTGCTGGCGCGTGCCGGCCACGGCTCACGCCGTGAAATTGAAACCATTATCGAAGCGGGTCGCGTCAGCGTAGACGGCAAAATTGCTAAGCTGGGCGATCGCGTTGAGGTTCAGCCGGGCCTGAAAATCCGTATCGACGGACATCTGATCTCCGTAAAAGAATCCGTTGAACAAATCTGCCGCGTGCTGGCCTATTACAAACCCGAAGGTGAGCTGTGTACGCGCAACGATCCGGAAGGGCGTCCGACCGTATTTGACCGTCTGCCGAAACTGCGCGGCGCGCGCTGGATCGCCGTAGGGCGTCTTGATGTTAATACCTGCGGCCTGCTGCTGTTTACCACCGATGGTGAACTGGCGAACCGTCTGATGCACCCGAGCCGTGAAGTGGAACGTGAATACGCTGTGCGCGTTTTCGGTCAGGTCGACGATAACAAGCTGCGTGAACTGGCCCGTGGTGTTCAGCTGGAAGACGGCCCGGCCGCCTTTAAAACCATCAAGTTCAGCGGCGGCGAAGGCATCAACCAGTGGTACAACGTCACCTTAACCGAAGGGCGCAATCGTGAAGTGCGTCGTTTGTGGGAAGCCGTTGGCGTGCAGGTCAGCCGCCTGATCCGCGTTCGCTACGGCGATATTCCGCTGCCGAAAGGCCTGCCGCGTGGGGGTTATACCGAACTGGATCTGGCGCAGACCAACTACCTGCGTGAGCTGGTGGAGCTGAAACCGGAAACCGAATCAAAAGTGGCCGTCGAGAAAGATCGCCGCCGGGTGAAAGCGAATCAGATCCGCCGTGCGGTAAAACGTCACAGCCAGACCTCAAACCCGCGTCCGGCATCAACCGGTCGCCGCTCAAGCACTCGTAACAAAACAAACGGTTAATCTGTACACAAGCCCGGCGGCGCTTCGCTTGCGCGGGTTTTCAGGACTGTGACTGGCAGGCCAGGTGAGCGTAGCGCCACCTGGCAAAATCACTCAATAATCTATTCCCATCTGCGCTTTTACGCCCGCATCAAAAGCATGTTTAACCGGACGCAGCTCGCTGACGGTATCCGCCAGTTCCAGAATGTCACGATGACAACCGCGCCCGGTAATAATCACCGTCTGCTGCGGGGGACGATTTTGCAGGGCGCTGATAACCTCTTCCAGCGGTAAATAGTCATAGGCCACCATGTAGGTCAGCTCGTCCAGGATCACCAGATCCAGAGAGGCATCCGCCAGCATCCGGCGGCCATGCTCCCAGACGGCGGTACAGGCGGCGGTGTCCGATTCACGATTTTGCGTGTCCCAGGTAAAGCCGGTGGCCATCACCTGAAATTCCACACCGTGCGGCTCAAGCAGATTGCGCTCGCCGTTAGGCCAGGTACCTTTGATAAACTGGATCACTCCCACTTTTTTGCCGTGTCCGACAGCGCGTGTCGCGGTGCCGAAGGCCGCGGTGGTTTTGCCTTTGCCGTTGCCGGTAAAGACGATGATAATGCCGCGTTCATCCTGGGCGGCGGCAACGCGCGCATCGACTTTCTCTTTCACGCGCTGCTGACGCTGCTGATAACGATCTTCACTCATTGCGATATTCCCGGTTTACGTCCTGGCTGAGCATCAAAGCTCAGGCCGGTTTTGCGACGGCTGTCATCGCCCATTAACCATAAATAGAGCGGCATAATATCCGCCGGCGTTTTCAGTTTTTGCGGATCTTCCGTCGGGAAGGCGCTGGCGCGCATACCGGTGCGGGTTCCGCCCGGATTAATGCAGTTTACCCGCAGATGACGGCTTTGATACTCCTCTGCCAGCACCTGCATCATGCCTTCGGTGGCAAACTTGGAGGCGGCATAAGCGCCCCAGTTGGCGCGACCCTGACGTCCAACGCTTGAGGAGGTAAATACCAGCGAACCGGCTTCTGATTTCAGTAATAAAGGAAGCAATGCCTGGGTGAGGAAAAAGGTGGCATTGACGTTGACCTGCATCACCCGTTGCCAGACCTGCGGATTTTGCTGATCCATCGGACAGATATCGCCAAGCAGACCGGCGTTATGTAATACACCATCCAGCCGCGAATAATGCGCGGCAAGCGTCTGCGCGAGCTGTTCACAGTCGGCAGGGGTGCAGGTTTCCATATCCAGCGTAAACCAGCGCGGCATCTGCCCGCATTCATCCGCAACGGCCTGCGCAACCCGGCGCAACTTTTCGTCGTTACGCCCCAGCAGGATCACCTGGGCACCGTGGCGGGCATAGGTACGCGCGGTTTCTTCGCCAATACCTGCGCTGGCGCCGGTGACCAGAATGATGCGGTTTTGCAGTAGATCTCGTTGTGGCTGGTAATACACATTCTCTCCTCAGGCGTCGCGATCGTGGCGCGCCAGGCTGACTTCGACTTGACTTGCTGGTTTTATGCCTTAATCCGGCCCGTATTTCAATCAGCCAAAGGCAGACAATCCTGCTGGTTAACACTTTGCAACCTTTTCATGGAGTCTAAAAAAATCAGGAAGATGCCTCGTAACATTGTGCGGTGGCAGAAGACGAGCCGGAACCTGTCATGTACACTGAATGCGAACGTAATGCGGTTTAACCAAGGTGGTACGCGTGGAATTACTGTCTGAATATGGGTTGTTTTTGGCAAAGATTGCCACCGTTGTGCTGGCGATTGTTGTCGTGGCGGTACTGATTGTAAATCTTGCCCAGCGCAAGCGTCAGCGGGGTGAATTACGTGTCACCAGGCTGAGCGAACAATATAAGGAGATGCAGGAGGAGGTCTCCGTCGCGCTGCTGGACGATCACCAGCAAAAGCTGTGGCATAAAGCGCAGAAGAAAAAAGCGAAGCAGGACGCGAAAGCGGCGAAGGCCAGCGCGAAGCAGGGCACCCCGGTTACGGCCACGAAGCCACGGGTTTTTGTGCTGGATTTCAAAGGCAGTATGGATGCCCATGAGGTGAACTCCCTGCGCGAAGAGATCACCGCGGTGATCACCATCGCAGGGCCGGAAGACCAGGTGGTGCTGCGTCTGGAAAGTCCCGGCGGCGTGGTGCATGGCTACGGGCTGGCGTCTTCCCAGCTCCAGCGCCTGCGCGACAAAAACATCCCCTTAACGGTGGCGGTGGATAAAGTGGCGGCCAGCGGCGGCTATATGATGGCCTGCGTGGCCGATAAGATCGTGGCTGCGCCTTTCGCCATCGTCGGCTCTATCGGCGTGGTGGCGCAAATCCCGAACTTTAACCGCTTCCTGAAAAGCAAAGACATCGACATCGAGCTGCACACCGCCGGGCAGTACAAGCGTACGTTGACGCTGCTGGGTGAAAACACCGAAGAAGGGCGGCAGAAGTTCCGTGAGAGCCTGAATGAGACGCACGATCTGTTTAAAGAGTATGTGAAGCAGATGCGTCCGTCGCTGGACATCGACCAGGTCGCCACTGGCGAGCACTGGTATGGCGTACAGGCGCTGGAAAAAGGACTGGTGGATGAAGTGGGCACCAGCGACGATCTGCTGCTGGGGCTGATTAAAGAGCGCGAGGTGATCGGCATCCGTTACGCCCAGCGTAAAAAGCTGATGGACCGCTTTACCGGCAGTGCGGCGGAAGCCGCTGACCGCCTGCTGCTGCGCTGGTGGCAGCGCGGTGAAAAACCGTTGCTGTAAAACAAAAAGCGAGGTGAATCACCTCGCTTTTTTATTGCCGTCAGTCCGCAAGGGTATACTTTTCGGACAGCACATGGGCCAGGTGTTTGAACATATTAAACACCGCCGTACTTTTCGACGTCGGCAGGCCTTGCTCATCAAGGAAATAGTCGCCGCTGAACACCAGCACGCCGTTGCGTTCAGTGACATCCGTCGCTTCGATGCCCTGAATAAAATCGTCATGCTCGCGGATGATTCGGTTAGCTTCAGCTAATAGTGACTGGCGATCGATAGGTTGAATGTTCTCGTGCATAGTCTGCTCCTCTGACAAGGCATTTATTCTACGTCTGCCGGTGGGCCAGGCGCAAATTTTCCCTGTTTTTAAAATGGTTTTCACACCGGGGACTGGCTGGCGTGATTTGCTTTTGCATGCTAATAAAGTTGCGTAACGAATTTTATCAGGTAGAGTGTGCGCTTTCGTCAATCTGGCAACAGAATTGCTTGACATTCGACCTTAAGTCCGTCGTGCTACAGCACTGATGCGCGAAAACACCTGTGAACTCAGTCACCTGGGCACCACACTTCACGCGCCCGGTTTTAAAGAGGGGTTGATAACCACGGATATCGCCGCCACATCATCGGATGTCGCGGTGGAGAGTGAATCAACGTGCGACGTATTCCTGGAAGAATCAAATTAGGTAAAGGTGAATATGGGTAAAGCACTCGTCATCGTTGAGTCCCCGGCAAAAGCCAAAACGATCAATAAGTATCTGGGTAATGACTACGTGGTGAAATCCAGCGTCGGTCATATCCGCGATCTGCCGACCAGTGGCTCAGCACCCAAAAAGAGCGCCGACTCCGCCACCACCAAAACGGCCAAAAAGCCTAAAAAGGATGAACGTGGCGCGCTGGTCAACCGCATGGGCGTTGACCCATGGAACGAATGGGATGCACGCTATGAAGTGCTTCCGGGCAAAGAAAAAGTCGTTGCCGAACTGAAAGCCATCGCTGAAAAAGCGGACCATATCTATCTCGCAACCGACCTTGACCGCGAAGGGGAAGCCATTGCCTGGCACCTGCGGGAAGTGATCGGGGGCGATGACTCGCGCTACAGCCGCGTGGTGTTTAACGAAATCACCAAAAACGCTATCCAGCAGGCGTTTGAAAAGCCGGGTGAACTGAATATCGACCGTGTAAATGCTCAACAGGCGCGCCGCTTTGTGGATCGCGTGGTGGGTTACATGGTGTCGCCGCTGCTGTGGAAAAAGATCGCCCGCGGCCTGTCTGCCGGACGCGTTCAGTCCGTGGCGGTGCGTCTGGTGGTCGAGCGTGAGCGCGAAATCAAAGCCTTTGTCCCGGAAGAGTTCTGGGAAATCGACGCCAGCGTTACCACGCCTTCCGGCGATGCGCTGCCGTTGCAGGTGACGCATCAGCAGGACAAGCCTTTCCGTCCGGTTAATCGCGAGCAGACTATGGCGGCGGTAAGCCTGCTGGAAAAAGCGCGCTACACCGTTACGGATCGGGAAGATAAGCCCACCAGCAGCAAGCCTGGCGCGCCTTTTATTACCTCCACGCTTCAGCAGGCGGCCAGTACGCGCCTTGGCTTTGGCGTGAAGAAAACCATGATGATGGCGCAGCGTCTGTACGAAGCGGGCCACATTACCTATATGCGTACCGACTCCACCAACCTGAGTCAGGACGCCGTCAGCATGGTGCGTGGCTATATCAGCGATAATTTCGGTAAAAAATATCTGCCGGAAAGCGCCAATCAGTACGCCAGCAAAGAAAACTCCCAGGAAGCGCACGAAGCCATCCGTCCTTCCGACGTGGCGGTGCTGGCAGAGTCCCTGAAGGATATGGAAGCGGACGCGCAGAAGCTGTATCAGCTGATCTGGCGTCAGTTTGTCGCCTGTCAGATGACGCCAGCGCAGTACGATTCCACCACCCTGACCGTGGAAGCGGGCGAGTTCCGCCTGAAGGCGCGTGGCCGTACGCTGCGTTTCGATGGCTGGACGAAGGTGATGCCGCAGCTGCGTAAGGGCGATGAAGATCGCACGCTGCCGGCGGTGAACAAAGGCGATGTGGTATCCCTTGTGGAACTGCTCCCGGCGCAGCACTTTACCAAGCCGCCTGCGCGTTTCAGCGAAGCATCCCTGGTGAAAGAGCTGGAAAAACGCGGTATCGGTCGTCCGTCGACCTATGCTTCTATCATCTCGACCATTCAGGATCGCGGCTACGTGCGTGTAGAAAACCGCCGCTTCTATGCCGAGAAAATGGGCGAAATCGTCACTGACCGTCTGGAAGAGAATTTCCGCGAGCTGATGAACTACGATTTCACCGCGCAAATGGAAAACAGCCTTGACCAGGTTGCCAACCATGAAGCGGAATGGAAAGGCGTGCTGGACAACTTCTTTACCGACTTCACCGGCCAGCTTGAAAAAGCGGAAAAGGATCCGGAAGAAGGCGGCATGCGTCCGAATCAGATGGTGCTGACCAGTATCGACTGTCCGACCTGCGGTCGCAAAATGGGTATCCGTACCGCCAGCACCGGCGTGTTCCTCGGCTGTTCCGGCTATGCGCTGCCGCCGAAAGAACGCTGCAAAACCACCATTAACCTGGTGCCGGAAAACGAAGTCCTTAACGTGCTGGAAGGCGACGACGCCGAAACCAACGCCCTGCGTGCTAAGCGTCGTTGCGTGAAATGCGGCACCGCTATGGACAGCTATCTGATCGATCCCAAGCGTAAGCTGCACGTCTGTGGTAACAACCCGACCTGCGACGGCTATGAAATCGAAGAGGGCGAATTCCGCATCAAAGGCTATGACGGCCCGATCGTGGAGTGTGAGAAGTGTGGTTCTGAAATGCACCTGAAAATGGGGCGTTTCGGCAAGTACATGGCCTGCACCAACGACGAATGCAAAAACACGCGTAAGATCCTGCGTAACGGCGAAGTCGCGCCACCGAAAGAAGATCCGGTGCCGCTGCCTGAGCTGCCATGTGAAAAATCAGACGCCTATTTTGTACTGCGCGACGGTGCGGCAGGGGTATTCCTGGCGGCGAACACCTTCCCGAAATCCCGTGAAACCCGCGCACCGCTGGTGGAAGAGCTGCATCGCTTCCGCGATTGTCTGCCGGAAAAACTGCGTTATCTGGCCGATGCGCCTGTCGCGGATCCAGAAGGCAACAAAACTGTCGTTCGCTTTAGCCGTAAGACTAAGCAGCAGTATGTTTCCGCCGAGAAAGAGGGTAAAGCGACCGGCTGGTCTGCTTTCTTCATCGACGGGAAATGGGTGGAAGGTAAGAAGTAATTTAGCCTGTCTGCTCCCTGCAAGGGCCGGATATCCGGCCCTTTTTTGTTGCTTATAATTTTGCGTTCCTGTCTATACAGACCGGGCATTAATGATATAGTGGTTATAGTTAAGTCATTTCTTATTATTAAATCGTCTTAAACGATTGCTCGTCAGCGCTCAACCGGATGGTCCGTCATGAAACTACAGCAGCTTCGTTATATCGTTGAGGTGGTGAATCACAACCTTAATGTCTCCTCTACCGCTGAGGGGCTATACACCTCGCAACCCGGCATCAGCAAACAGGTCCGTATGCTGGAAGATGAGCTGGGGATCCAGATTTTCGCCCGCAGCGGCAAGCATCTTACCCAGGTCACGCCAGCCGGTGAGGAGATCATACGCATCGCCCGTGAAGTGCTCTCCAAAGTTGATGCCATTAAGTCGGTGGCGGGAGAGCATACCTGGCCGGATAAAGGCTCGCTCTACGTCGCGACCACCCATACCCAGGCGCGTTATGCGCTGCCCGGCGTAATCAAGGGCTTTATTGAGCGCTACCCACGTGTTTCGCTGCATATGCACCAGGGCTCGCCGACGCAGATTGCGGAAGCCGTCTCCAAAGGCAATGCTGATTTCGCCATCGCCACCGAAGCGCTGCACCTGTATGACGATCTGGTCATGCTGCCGTGCTACCACTGGAATCGTTCGATTGTCGTCACGCCCGATCATCCGCTGGCGGGCAAACAGTCGGTGAGCATTGAGGAGCTGGCGCAGTACCCGCTGGTTACTTATACCTTTGGCTTTACCGGCCGTTCAGAGCTGGACACCGCCTTTAATCGCGCCGGGCTGACGCCGCGTATCGTCTTTACCGCCACGGACGCTGACGTGATCAAAACTTATGTGCGCCTGGGTCTTGGGGTAGGGGTGATCGCCAGCATGGCGGTTGATCCGGTATCGGATCCGGATCTGGTAAAACTGGACGCACAGGACGTGTTCAGCCACAGCACCACGAAAATCGGTTTTCGTCGCAGCACTTTCCTGCGCAGTTATATGTATGATTTTATTCAGCGCTTCGCACCACATTTAACCCGTGACGTGGTGGATACCGCGGTGGCATTGCGTTCAAATGATGATATTGAAGCCATGTTCCAGGACATTAAGCTGCCAGAAAAATAATTTCCTGCGGTATCTTCCCGCCCGGGAAGATACCCTTTTATCGCCCTAAACCTAAATCAGAATTATCATCATCTGCCTTAACTCACATTTCCCCGAGTGATTCCTGTCACAACTTAACCGCAATTGTGTCGTGTTTTCGCGACAAAAGTAGAAAGTAATTTACGGGTCCGCAAATTTTATTCTTCAATTATTTATTTCCGGTCAAAAGATTGAATATTTAACTGGAAATCATTGGTAAATTCGCTGGCTTTTTTCCTAAACTTATTTTAGGATTTGTCTCATCTAGTGATTACTTATACCTATTGTTAGGTGTCAAAATGATAAGTGATGTCGATTGTGTGAGGTTAGCAATGCCATCAGGAAGCGACGAATCGCAAAGGGATCACGCGCTGAAACGCAAAGCCTGGCTGGCGGTGTTTCTTGGCTCAGCCCTGTTCTGGGTGGTTGTAGCCTTGCTGGTGTGGAAATTTTGGGGTTGAGAATGGTGTTTACGGGGCAGTTCGGCACAGTGAAGCCAGTATGTCAGTTACATGACAAGCCTCTTAGCGCCAAAAAGGACGCCGAGGTGCGTATTCCTGACGAATGGGAACTCACCCCGCAGCAGCGTGCCTTTATTGAAACGTTCGCAGAAGACGAACCAAAAAAACAATAATTTAACCAACAGCGTGGGCGCGAAATTAGCCTGACGCCCAGCGGTCTTTTGTACTTCTTAATAAATACACCTCAGCAATATAGAAACGGGTAACAACCCGGTGTGGCGCTTGATTAATTCGTAGGGTGTATAAATGATAAATAATCTCAAATACTGGTCATGGATGGGCGCATTCACCGTCTCGGTTATGTTCTGGGGACAACTGGTCTGGATGATGGCTCACTAACCGCATAAAAACCTCGCTTAAGCGGGGTTTTTTGTTTTTATCCCTTCAATGGTTTTACCTCTTTTATCAATTTGAGTTGTTATCAAAACGTTACAGCATGTTTGTGTTATCTTTAATACAGACCCTGATGATAATCAGGGAATTGCAATCCCTGTATTAAGGAGGAGCTTATGTCGTCGACCCTACGCGAAGCCAGTAAGGACACATTGCAGGCTGAAAACAAAACCTACCATTACTACAGCCTGCCCCTGGCCGCAAAGGAACTTGGGGATATTTCCCGTTTGCCCAAGTCGTTAAAAGTGTTACTGGAAAACCTGCTGCGCTGGCAGGATGGTGAGTCCGTCACTGAGGAGGATATCCATGCCCTCGCAGGCTGGTTGAAATCCGCCCACGCCGATCGTGAAATCGCTTATCGTCCCGCCCGCGTGCTGATGCAGGATTTTACCGGCGTTCCCGCTGTTGTTGATCTCGCCGCCATGCGTGAAGCCGTGAAACGCCTTGGTGGCGATACCACTAAAGTTAACCCGCTTTCCCCTGTTGATCTGGTTATCGACCACTCTGTCACCGTCGACCATTTCGGCGATGACGACGCCTTTGAAGAAAACGTCCGTCTGGAAATGGAGCGTAACCACGAACGCTATGTGTTTCTGCGCTGGGGCCAGCAGGCCTTCAGCCGGTTCAGCGTTGTGCCGCCTGGCACCGGCATCTGCCATCAGGTCAACCTGGAATATCTGGGTAAGGCCGTCTGGAGCGAGCTGCAGGATAAAGAGTGGGTCGCTTATCCGGATACCCTGGTCGGCACCGACTCCCACACTACCATGATCAACGGGCTGGGCGTGCTTGGCTGGGGCGTGGGCGGTATCGAAGCGGAAGCCGCCATGCTTGGTCAGCCTGTATCCATGCTGATCCCGGATGTGGTGGGCTTTAAGCTCACCGGTAAACTGAGCGAAGGCATCACCGCCACTGACCTCGTGCTAACCGTGACGCAAATGCTGCGTAAACACGGCGTGGTGGGTAAGTTTGTGGAGTTTTATGGCGACGGTCTCGACTCCCTGCCGCTGGCGGACCGGGCCACTATCGCCAATATGGCGCCGGAATATGGCGCGACATGCGGATTCTTCCCGATTGATGACGTGACGCTTGAGTACATGCGTCTTAGCGGCCGCAGCGACGATCAGGTGGCGCTGGTGGAAGCCTATGCGAAAGCGCAGGGCATGTGGCGTCAGCCGGGTGATGAACCTGTCTTTACCAGTACCCTGGAACTGGACATGAGCAGCGTCGAAGCCAGCCTTGCCGGACCAAAACGTCCGCAGGATCGCGTGGCGCTGGGCGATGTGCCAAAAGCCTTTGCGGCCAGCACCGAGCTGGAGCTCAATACCGCCCAGAAAGATCGTCAGCCGGTGGATTATGTTCTGAACGGTCATCAGTATCAGCTGCCAGATGGCGCGGTGGTCATCGCAGCCATTACCTCATGTACCAACACCTCGAACCCGAGCGTGCTGATGGCGGCCGGTCTGCTGGCGAAAAAAGCCGTCACCCTCGGGCTGAAGCGTCAGCCGTGGGTGAAAGCCTCGCTGGCGCCCGGCTCGAAAGTGGTATCGGATTATCTGGCGCAGGCGCGTCTGACGCCGTATCTCGATGAGCTGGGCTTTAACCTGGTGGGCTATGGTTGCACCACCTGTATCGGTAACTCCGGCCCGCTGCCGGATCCTATCGAACAGGCGATCAAAAAAGGCGATCTGACCGTCGGGGCCGTGCTTTCCGGCAACCGTAACTTTGAAGGTCGTATTCATCCGCTGGTGAAAACCAACTGGCTGGCCTCGCCGCCGCTGGTGGTGGCCTATGCGCTGGCCGGCAATATGAACATCAACCTGGCAACCGATCCGCTGGGCCACGATCGCAAAGGCGATCCGGTGTATCTGAAAGATATCTGGCCGAGCGGACAGGAGATCGCCCGTGCGGTAGAGCAGGTGTCCACTGACATGTTCCGCAAGGAGTATGCGGAAGTGTTTGAAGGGACTGACGAGTGGAAGTCCATCAAAGTGGAAGCCTCCGATACCTACGGCTGGCAGTTTGACTCCACCTACATCCGCTCCTCGCCATTCTTTGAGGAGATGGAAGCCCAGCCGAAGCCGGTAGAGGATATTCAGGGCGCGCGCATTCTGGCGATGCTCGGCGATTCTGTGACCACTGACCATATCTCACCGGCGGGCAGCATTAAAGCCGACAGCCCGGCGGGACGCTATCTGCAAAACCATGGCGTGGAGCGCCGCGATTTTAACTCCTACGGTTCACGACGCGGTAACCACGAGGTGATGATGCGCGGCACCTTCGCCAACATCCGCATCCGCAACGAAATGGTGCCCGGTGTGGAAGGGGGCATGACGCGCCATCTGCCGGGCAGTGAAGTGATCTCCATTTATGATGCCGCGATGCGTTATCAGCAGGAGGGCACGCCGCTGGCGGTGATTGCCGGTAAAGAATACGGTTCCGGCTCCAGCCGTGACTGGGCGGCGAAAGGCCCGCGTCTGTTAGGGATCCGCGTGGTGATCGCTGAATCTTTCGAGCGTATCCACCGTTCTAACCTGATCGGCATGGGCATTTTGCCGCTGGAGTTCCCGCAGGGCGTGACCCGTAAAACGCTGGGGCTGAGCGGGGAAGAGCGGCTGGATGTGGAAGATCTGACCGGACTTAAACCTGGTGCGACGGTACCGGTACGCCTGACCCGCGCCGACGGCTCGCAGGAAGTGATTTCCTGTCGCTGCCGTATTGATACGGCAACCGAGCTGACTTACTACCAGCACGGCGGGATCCTGCATTACGTGATCCGCAACATGCTGCACTGATAACCCTTCACGCTAGCCCGGCGGGACATACCGCCGGGCTTTTTTTATTAATCCAGCAAATGCCCCATTTTCGCGGCCTTGGTATCAAGGTAATGCGCGTTTTTCGGGTTGCGTCCGACGATCAGCGGTACGCGTTCAACAATATTAATGCCTGCTTCGGTGAGGATCTCCACCTTGCGCGGGTTGTTAGTCAGCAAACGCACTTCGTCCACGCCCAGTAGTTTGAACATGTCCGCGCATAAAGTGAAATCACGCTCATCGGCGGCAAAGCCGAGCTGGTGGTTTGCTTCTACAGTGTCGTAACCCTGATCCTGTAACGCATACGCGCGGATTTTATTCAGCAGCCCAATATTACGGCCTTCCTGACGATGATAGAGCAGGATGCCGCGGCCTTCTTCGGCAATATGGGACAGCGCCGCTTCCAGCTGGAAACCGCAGTCGCAGCGCAGACTGAACAGGGCATCGCCGGTCAGACACTCTGAATGGACGCGGGCAAGCACCGGCGTCTGGCCTGAAATGTCGCCATAGACCAGCGCAACATGGTCCTGCCCGGTGGCCAGTTCTTCAAAACCCACCATCAGGAAATCGCCCCATGGGGTTGGCAGTTTGGCTTCTGCCACACGTTTAAGCTGCATGTGATTCTCCGGATTTATTCTGGCACCTGACGTGCCTTGTCGCCCTCAGGCTTTCATTCTGGGGGTATTTTGCCACAAGGCGGCCAACTTCTCTAATTGCGTCAACGGGCTGTAAAGATTAAGCGCACAAATCCGTCACTCCTGCCGGTGATGTTGTTTTTCAGTTACTATTAAGCGGCCTGGCACATAAAGGAGAGAACATGCTGTCTATTGTAAAGCGCACCATGGCGGGGGTGGGGATATTACTGATTATGCCGCTGATAGTATGGGGATCCGGCTGGCAGTGGACGCCAGGTAACAACAGCGCGTGGCTGAAGGCGCTGTACTGGGTAACCGAAACGGTGACGCAGCCCTGGGGGATCATCACCCATGTGCTGCTCTGCGGCTGGTTTTTATGGTGTCTGCGATTTCGTCTGAAAGCCGCGCTGATGCTTTTTGTGATCCTCGCCGCCGCTATCCTAATCGGGCAGGGCGTGAAGTCCTGGGTGAAGGATCGGGTGCAGGAGCCGCGGCCTTTTGTCATCTGGCTTGAAAAAACACACCATATTCCGGTTGATGAGTTCTACACTTTAAAACGTAAGGATCGCGGGCATCTGGTAAAAGAGCAGCTGAGCGGTGAAGAGAACATTCCGGCGTTCTTGCGCAAACACTGGCAAAAAGAGACCGGTTTCGCTTTCCCGTCAGGGCATACCATGTTTGCCGCCAGCTGGGCGTTGCTGGGCGTAGGTTTGCTGTGGCCACGGCGGCGCACTATCACTATTGCCGTGCTGCTGATGTGGGCGACGGCGGTGATGGGCAGCCGCATGCTGTTGGGAATGCACTGGCCACGCGATCTGGTGGTCGCCACGCTGATTTCCGGACTGCTTGTCACCTTCGCCACCATGCTGGCGCAGCGTATCTGCGGGCCATTAACGCCGCCGGTCGAAGAGAAGAAAGAGATCGCCGACCGCGACGACGAATAATATTATCGACGGGCCTGATGGGTTAACGCGCATTCGGGGTTGAAATAGCGAATTTCGCCCGCAAATCCATCAGGTCACTCGCTTTTCCATTTCGTCCAGGTCGCGAAAATGGTAGGTTATAAGGCTGGATGCAGTCAGTTGAACAGAATTTATTCGCTCCAATCCACATAACGGGACGTAATGTGAAATATTTACTCATTTTCTTACTGGTGTTAGCGATTTTTGTCATTTCGGTCACGCTGGGTGCACAGAACGATCAGCTCGTCACATTCAATTATTTGCTGGCGCAGGGTGAATTCCGTATTTCAACGCTGCTGGCGTGTCTGTTTGCCGCAGGCTTTGTGATTGGCTGGCTGGTATGCGGACTGTTCTGGCTGCGTGTGCGTGTTTCGCTGGTACGCGCGGAACGTAAAATTAAACGACTTGAACATCAGCTTGCCCCCGCAAACGACGTTCCCGTAACGACCGGCACGCCGTCCGTCAAGGAATAACATTATATGCTTGAGTTGTTGTTTCTGCTGTTGCCCGTAGCGGCCGCGTATGGCTGGTATATGGGGCGCAGAAGCGCGCAACAAACAAAGCAGGATGAGGCAAACCGACTCTCGCGTGATTACGTGGCGGGTGTTAACTTTCTGCTTAGTAATCAACAGGATAAAGCGGTTGACCTGTTCCTCGATATGTTAAAAGAGGATACCGGAACCGTTGAGGCCCATCTCACCCTCGGAAACCTCTTCCGCTCGCGTGGCGAGGTTGACCGCGCAATCCGCATTCACCAGACGCTGATGGAAAGCGCCTCGCTGTCTTACGATCAGCGTCTGCTGGCCGTACAACAGCTGGGCCGCGATTACATGGCGGCGGGTCTGTACGATCGCGCTGAAGACATGTTCAATCAGCTGGTTGACGAAACCGACTTCCGTATCGGCGCGCTGCAACAACTGCTGCAAATTTACCAGGCGACCAGCGACTGGCAGAAAGCCATTGATGTGGCCGAACGTCTGGTCAAGCTGGGTAAAGATAAACAGCGTGTCGAAATCGCCCACTTCTACTGTGAGCTGGCGTTACAACAGATGGGCAACGACGATCTGGATCGTGCCATGGCGCTGCTGAAGAAGGGAGCCGCTGCCGATCGCAACAGCCCGCGCGTTTCCATCATGATGGGCCGCGTGCTGATGGCGAAAGGGGAGTACGAAAAAGCCATCGAAAGTCTGCTGCGTGTGGTGGATCAGGATAAAGAACTGGTCAGCGAAACGCTGGAGATGCTGCAAACCTGCTATCTGCATACCGGTAAAACCGATGAGTGGGCGGAATTTCTTCAGCGCTGCGTGGAAGAGAACACCGGCGCGGTAGCCGATCTGATGCTGGCGGATATCGTCGAGCAACGTGAAGGGCAGGATACGGCGCAAATGCTGGTGACGCGTCAGCTCCAGCGTCAGCCCACCATGCGCGTGTTCCACAAACTGATGGATTACCATTTGCAGGAAGCGGAAGAAGGGCGCGCGAAAGAGAGCCTGATGGCGTTGCGTGACATGGTGGGCGAGCAGATCCGCAGTAAGCCACGCTATCGCTGCCACAAATGCGGCTTTACCGCTTTCACCATGTACTGGCATTGCCCGTCCTGTCGCGCGTGGTCCACCGTCAAGCCCATTCGTGGCCTTGATGGTCAGTAATATTAAAAAAAACCCGCACTTTAGTTACAACATACTTTTTGTTCCCATGCATAACTACTGCGACATCGTGCCCTTATCGCCTGGTAGCAAAAAAATGCATTCTGTCCTTTTCAACGGCGCGCAGGTAGAATGCACGCCGTTTATTCTTATTGCGCCTGCGCGGGTGCCCATCATCAGGAAGGTCTGATCATGACGTCTACTGCTACATCCTCTTTTGCCGCTGTAACGCATTCCCCTGTGGTTGTTGCCCTTGATTACGCCGATCGCCATCAGGCGCTTGCTTTCGTCGACCGTATTTCCCCGTCGGATTGCCGCCTGAAAGTCGGGAAAGAAATGTTCACGCTGTTTGGCCCGCAATTTGTCCGCGACCTGCAACAGCGCGGCTTTGACGTCTTCCTGGATCTCAAATTCCACGATATTCCCAATACCACGGCACATGCGGTAGCCGCCGCCGCAGAGCTGGGCGTGTGGATGGTGAACGTTCATGCCTCCGGCGGGGCGCGAATGATGAGTGCGGCCCGTGAAGCGTTGATGCCTTTCGGTAAAGATGCGCCGCTGCTGATTGCTGTGACGGTCCTGACCAGCATGGAAGCGAGCGACCTGCATGATTTGGGGATCACCAGCACTCCGGCGGAACATGCCGAACGCCTGGCGCGTCTGACGCAAAACTGTGGGCTTGACGGCGTTGTCTGTTCTGCACAGGAAGCCGTGCGTTTTAAAAGCGAACTGGGGCAGGCCTTCAAACTGGTCACGCCGGGTATTCGTCCACAGGGCAGTGATGCTGGCGACCAGCGCCGCATTATGACGCCGGAACAGGCGCAGGCTGCCGGTGTGGATTACATGGTCATAGGCCGTCCGGTTACGCAATCTGCCGATCCGGCGCAGACGCTGAAGGCCATTAATGCTTCATTACGTGTGGAGGCCTAAATGAAGGATGCAAACAGCCGGCTGGTCTATTCCACCGACAGTGGACGTATCGATGAACCCAAACCGGTGGTCGAGCGCCCGAAAGGTGACGGTATTGTCCGTATCCAGCGTCAGACCAGCGGCCGTAAAGGGAAGGGCGTCTGTCTGATTACTGGTATTGATGCCAGTGACGAGGAAATTGCCCGTCTGGCCGCGGAGCTTAAAAAGAAATGCGGTTGTGGTGGTTCAGTGAAGGATGGCGTAATTGAAATTCAGGGCGATAAACGCGACCTGATTAAATCATTACTGGAAGCCAAAGGTATGAAGGTAAAACTGGCTGGCGGTTAACCGGATAAATAAGATAAGGCCACGGCAAATGCCGTGGCCTTTTAATTCACTGCGAATTTACGCAATAACGCCAGTATATATTCTGTACTGCGCGACACCTGTACGATTATTTACCGACCTGGTGACCCACAATACCACCGACTGCCGCGCCACCTAATGTGCCGAGTGTGCTACCGTCGGTTAATACTGCGCCGCCCAGTGCGCCTGCGCCTGCGCCAATCGCGGTATTACGATCGCGTTTAGACCAGTTAGAACAAGCACTCAGAGACATTGCCAGCGTTACCGCCAGTACCGCTGTAGCCATTTTTTTACCAGATAACATCATCATACTAATCTCCTGAAATAGGTATCCACGGAAAGAATTTCTCTATGAGTATAGTGCCTGTTCAGCAAACTTAAGTTCATTTCCGTAAATTATGTTGCGCAGGTGTTACTATAGATCACGTGAGTGATAGTTACGTCCTGTTATATCGTTCAACATAATTTTACTTCCTGCCGCTAAACGAGACAGGTAAATAGTCTTAATTGACAGGTCGGAAAACTCTCAGAGATGAAAGGTAAGCCCGCGCATGGCGGGCGCTGGCGAGTTATTGTGCGGAAGCTTTTTTTACTATATCGACAATCAGTCCGGATTGCGTTAATTGCGCCTGCTGCGCTGCATCCAGTTTTTCATCGGTAATTACCCGGTTAAATCGTCCCATTGGCCCTAAAGTATAGGGATGTACCGCGCCGAATTTTGAGCTGTCAGTGAGCACAATGGCTTCGCAGCTTTTTTCCAGTACCGCGTTGACTACATCGGCCCGCATCATATCCCGTCCGGTAAAGCCTGTTTCCGGCTGCCAGCCGTCAATGCCAATAAACGCCTTGCTGAAATGCACCTGCTGAACATACTGGCGCGTAAGCGGGCCAACCATGCTTTCGCTTCTCTTCTGATAAATGCCCCCCAGCAGGATCACTTCGCAGGCCGTCTCTTTTAACAGATGGGCGATGTAGGCGCTGACGGTAATAATAGTGATGTCTTTCTCATCGGCCAGCGCGCGGGCCAGCAGGGCATTGCTGCTGCCGTTTTCGATAAATACCGTTTCACCGGGAGACACCAGCGACGCGGCAAAGGCGGCCAGTTCGCGCTTAAGGGTGAAGTTACTCATCATGCGGGTTTCCACATCGTCGCTTTCCAGCGGCACGGCATAGCCATGGGTGCGGCGCAGATAACTTTGCTTCTCCAGGGTGTTCAGATCCTGACGGATAGTAACTTCAGAAACGCCGGTTGTTTTCGCCAGCTCGGCCACGCTGACGCGGCCCTGGTCAATGACCATTTGCAGAATAATTTGTTGTCGGGAATTCATAGCGTCTTATTCAGATTTCCCAGGGTGTTTTTGGCGCACCCTGCGGGGATATTTGCCCGGCGGCGTCAAGGGCGAGTAATTCGTCTTTCAGGATTTCCAGATTATGGATGGCGGAGTGGTAATCACCCGCCACCAGAATGTCCAGCACCGTATCAATACGTCCTGCCAGTTGCTTTGCGTCGATGTCGGCCATGTCGTCACCCTGTATCGAAAAGTTAATAAATTCAATGATGCAGAAATTAGTGTAAAAAGAGAAGGGAAAAAAGGAAATCTTAAAAAAGCATAAGTACCAATTATAAATTAGCTTACGCACATACTGCCTGGTTTGCTCCTGCATTAGTCTAAATCTGCGCGCAATGCGCTTTAATTAATGAGGAAAAGACCATGACAGTTACCAACCATGCATCATGCAAATTGTTCACTGATACAGAGCGCTTTACCCAACTGGCAGGCTACTACGAAGAGGAACGTCGCACGGTCTGGATGATGTTACGGGCGCAACCCCGCCCATGCTTCAATCACGGACTGATTGAGGAGATCATGAATATTTCCTGGCTGGTCAGGCAGGCGGGGTTCGCGGTGGATTTTTGGGTAACAGGCTCACTGGTCCCCGGTATTTATAACGCCGGAGGCGATCTGGGTTTCTTCGTTGACTGCCTGCAAAATGGCCGTCGTGAAGCGCTACGGGCTTACGCGCGAGCCTGTGTCGACTGTGTGCACGCCGCTTCACGCGGTTTCGATACCGGGGCGATCAGTCTGGCGATGGTGGAAGGCAGTGCGCTGGGCGGTGGCTTTGAAGCCGCGCTGGCGCACCATTTTGTGCTCGCGCAGCGGGACGCACGCCTGGGCTTCCCGGAAATCGCCTTTAACCTGTTTCCTGGCATGGGGGGATATTCGCTGGTCGCCCGGCGTTCGGGCATGAAGCTGGCCGAGGAGTTGATCTATAAAGGCGAATCCCATACGGCGGAATGGTACGAACCTAAAGGCCTGGTGGATGAACTCTTTGAACCGGGGCAGGGGGCGGTTGCCGTGCGCACCTTCATCGATACGCTGCAACCGCGTCTCAATGGCGTCCGTGCCATGCTGCGCGCGCGTCAGCGGGTCATACAGTTGCCTCGCAGTGAACTGATGGACATCACCGAAGACTGGGTGGACGCGGCGTTCTGCCTGCAACCCAAAGACATCGCCTACATGGAACGTCTGGTGCAGTTACAAAACCGGCATGTCGCCAGTCTGAGTAAAGCCAGCTAACGCGCTTTGCGCGTCAGATAACGTTTATACCATCGCTCGAATACGGCTGCGGGCATGGGCTTAGCAAAGAGAAAACCCTGCCGTTCATTGACGCCATTCTTCGTGAGAAAGGCGTCTTCTTTGGCGCTTTCCACTCCTTCCGCAATCACCTGCAAATTAAGCGCCTGAGCCACAGCGACAATGGCCCGTACCAGCGATTGGGAAATTGGCTGCTTATGCACATCACGCACAAAGGACTGATCGAGCTTAATGGCATCCAGCGGGAAGCGCGCCAGCTGCGACAGCGACGAATAGCCGGTACCGAAATCATCCAGATGCACCTGCGCCCCCAGCGCGCTGAACTGCTGGATCACTGACAGCGCCAGCTCCTCGTTTTCAATCAGGCAGCTTTCCGTTAACTCAACGTCGATCGGACAATATTCAAAATTGAGATCGCTCAGCGCCTGTTTCAGATCGCTGAAAATAGTCTGATCCGCCAGCTGACGGGCCGAAACGTTCACCGCCACGCGCAAATGAATGCCCTTGTCGCGCCACTTCGCCACCTGCTGCACCACGTTGAGCATGACCCAACGTCCCAGCGGCACAATCAGCCCGGACTCCTCGGCATAAGAGATAAACTCCATGGGGCCAATTAAGCCGCGCTCCGGCGACTGCCAGCGCACCAGCGCCTCCAGGCTGCGGATCTCGCCGCGCCAGGTCATTTTCGGCTGATAGTGGATCAGCAGCTGATCGTTCTCCAGCGCCTTACGCAGATTGGTATCCAGCCACAGGTATTCAAATACCCGCTGATTCATTTCTGGTGAGAAGACGCAGAACTTACCGCGGCCGCTCTCTTTGGCAGTATACATCGCGGTATCCGCGTTGCGGATCACGCTCTCGCGATCGTTGCCGTGCTGCGGCGCAAGGGAAATCCCCAGCGAACAACCGGTATAGACTTCGATAAGCCCGATGCGGAACGGCTGGCGCAGGCGCGTCAGAATACGCGAGGCCATGGCTTCCAGCGTACTCTGCGACGAATTCGTCGCCAGCACGATAAACTCATCGCCGCCCAGACGCGCCAGCACCTGGCCTTCTTCCAGGCAGCTTAAAATCGCCAGCGACACCGCCTGTAACAGCTGATCGCCAAACATATGCCCGTAGGCATCGTTCACCTTTTTAAAATTATCCAGATCGAGATAAACAATGCCCACCTGCGTATCGTCGCGGCAGGCAATGGCATCGCTGATCAGTTCATGGATGGCATTGCGGTTCGGCAGTCCGGTAATGGTGTCGGTGTTGGCCAGTACGCGCAGCCGCTCCTGAGCCCGGCGCTCTTCGGTAATGTCGGTGCCGGAACAAATCAGGAAAATTTCGTTTTTGCCGCTGCCGCTGTGCACAAATTTATTGCGAAACAAAAACAGTCGCTGGCCTTTGCGCGTCTTGATCCAGCGCTCCACTTCATAGGAACTGCCGTTGCGGAAAAACTCGCTGATATTACGCTTTGAGGCGAGCGCCTCGCTGCGGCTCATAAATAATTTAAAAACGTTCTGCCCGATAACTTCCTGCTCGCGCATCCCTGTATATTCTTCAGATAGCCGGTTAAAGCGCTGGATGTTGCCGTGTCGATCAAGGATCACAATGACCGAATTGGCTTCGGATACCACCTGTTCCGCAAAGGACAACCCCTGCACCAAATCACGGGCTACGGAGGAAGTATCATTCCAGGAAGACGCCGTACCCGCCCACTCTTTTTTCGATATCTTGCGGCCCACCAGATGCAGCGGCACGTCATCGCCAAACATGGAAATGGTCATGGTCAAACTGGTGGTAATCACCGTCATTTCACGGATCGTATCCGCCTGATGATCGCTCAGCGCAAACACCTGGCTGATGTCTGCGGTTTCACTCGCGGCAAGATGAAGTGCGTTGCTGTCAGCGGTGAGACGCCAGAAAGGGCTGGTGGTCCCAAGGTAACGAAACAGCAAATTTTGCTCCACATCGTCTTTCATGCAGTCTCCCATTCCACCCAAAGCGCAACAGAACCTTATAACGGTGAAGTTTTCACACTGACTCTCCACAGGAGCAGGTTGAACTTACTGTTTTCCATTCGCATTCTTATAATAAAGCGTGGCTAACAAATTGCATATCTATTGCTAAACTCTTGTTCTGAACGACTTTTCATGCGTAAAAGTGCATAACTAAGTGTGGCTGTTTTTAGCCAAATGTGGGGGAAAAAATCCGGAATTTTGACGTAGCGCGGCAGACGTCAGGAGAGAGTAACGGTCTCGCCAGAACAGCGAGACCGGTTTATATACCGTTCGGCTTTTATGCCACAGGTCGGGCGATCACGCTACGGGTTTCCATACGCACCTCGGCGATGGTCACATCAATCACATCAGTGACTTTATACACCGTCTCGCCTTTGATCTGCACGGTACCGCTTTCCTGGCTGCATACCATTTCGTCGCGCACCGCATGGATGAACGGGGCGGGAATAAAGGCCACCGCGCCATTATCCACCAGACGGACGCGCATCCCGCCACGGCTGATGTCGATGATCTCTGCGGCAAAGCGCGTATCGGTTCCGGCTTTGTCTTTCAGGAAACGGGCATACAGCCAGTCGCCGACATCGCGCTCCGCCATACGGTTAAGGCGACGGCGTTCGGTCATCTGCACCGTGGTATCGTCCTGCGGACGGGCGATGGTTTCATTTTTGATGATCGCTTTCAGCAGACGATGGTTGATCATATCGCCGTACTTACGGATCGGTGACGTCCAGGTGGCATAGGCCTCAAGACCGAGGCCAAAGTGCGGGCCTGGCTCGGTGCTGATTTCCGCGTAAGACTGGAAGCGGCGAATGCGGCTGTCGAGGAAACCAGACGGCTGTGCGTCCAGTTCACGACGCAGCTTGCAGAAGCCGTTCAGCGTCAGCACTTCTTCGGCATCCACATGCAGACCGTGGGTGCTGAGCAGGGCCGCCAGCGCTTCGCCATTAGCCGGATCGAACCCTAAATGTACGTTGTAGATGCCGAAACCGAGCTTATCGCGCAGCACGCGGGCGGCACAGATGTTGGCGGCAATCATCGACTCTTCAACAATGCGGTTAGCGATGCGGCGCGGCTCGGCAACGATGTCCAGCACTTCGCCTTTTTCGCCCAGCACAAAGCGGTAATCCGGACGGTCTTTAAACACCAGCGCATGGGTGGTGCGCCATTCAGCGCGGGCAAGGCAGATACGATGCAGCAGACGGATCTGCGCGGCGATGGCATCCGTCGGCGGCGTCCAGCCATCTTTGCCTTCCAGCCAGTCAGAGATCTCGTCGTACACCAGCTTGGCTTTCGACTCGATGGTAGCGGCGAAGAATTCAATATTGTCTTCGATAGTGCCGTCAGCGCTGATGGTCATGCGGCAGGCCAGCGCCGGGCGCAGGGTCTGCGGACGCAGTGAACAGAGATCGTCAGAAAGCTCGCGCGGCAGCATCGGGATGTTAAAGCCCGGCAGATAGTTAGTGAAAGCACGAACTTTAGCGATGTTGTCCAGCTTGCTGTCCTGGGCTATCCACGCTGTCGGATCGGCAATGGCCACCGTCAGTTGCAGGCGGCCATCCGCCAGCTCTTCGGCGTACAGGGCATCATCCATATCTTCGGTGCTGGCGCTGTCAATGGTGACGAAATCCAGGGCGGTCAGATCGACACGCTCAAGGCCCTCGTCCAGCATTTCGGTAGCGACGCCGTTCGGCGCTTCTTTTTCCAGATTGTGACGGGCAAGGGTCACCCACCACGGCACGAAATGATCGTCGCCGAAGGTAATAAACTGGGTCAGTTCTGCATAAAAGCCGCGATCGCCTTTCAGCGGGTGACGGCGCATTTCTGCAACCGCCCAGTCGCCATCGGCAAAATTGTGCTCGACACCGCGCGCCGGTCGGCACTGGATGGCGTCTTTCAGCAGGGGATGGTCAGGGACGATGGACAGACGATCGTCTTTTTTCTGCACTTTACCGACGAAGCGCGACAGGAAAGGTTCAACCAGTTCCTCCGGCTCGGCGGATTCACGTTCTTTTTCGCTATGGATCACCGCGATAATACGGTCGCCATGCATCACTTTTTTCATCTGCGGCGGCGGAATGAAATAGCTTTTCTGCGCATCAACTTCGAGGAAACCAAAGCCTTTTTCCGTGGCTTTGACGACGCCTTCCGCGCGAGGCGTCTTAGAATGTAATTGCTGTTTTAGCTGAGCAAGCAGCGGGTTGTCCTGGAACATAATTTTGTATTTTCGTGGCCAAAAGAGCGGCTGACAGTTTTACGCGAATACGGGGGGCGCAGCAAGCGCTCTTTCGCGTTACTGGCGCTCACCCAGCGCGATTTTCAGACGGTTCAACCAGCCGCATAACCCGCTCCACGCCAGCAGCGAGAACGCCTGATGGGTGGTAAAACCCTGCTCAGTAAGCGGAATAAACTGCGCGGCGCTAAAGCGATCCGCCGCCCGGGTCAGCAGTTGTACGGCGACAATAACCGCCCGCGTTTGTGCGTCGTCCTGACTCCATGCCAGCAGCGCCTGCTCACCGTCCTGCAACGCGGTGCGCAGCGTCTCATCGCGTTGCGCGCTGGCCGCAAAACAGTCCACGCTGCCGTTAATGCGCGCGGTCAGTTGCGCCACCAGCTGCACTACCGCCGGGGGGAGTTCAGCCCGTAAGCCGCTTTCCAGGATCGCGCCGAGTTCATTAAGCACAACATGCTCATGGGCCAGCGACGCCGCCAGCACGCGCAGCTCCGGCTGCGTCTGCCATTGCGCATGGGCTTCCAGCTGGCTTGCGCTGGCGCGGCGCAGTTCTACGCCGCTGAAGGCCGCGGACCAGCCGTCAGCCCCGGCGCTAAAGCGTTCTGCATCAGCCCAGGCCTGCATTTCCATGCCTGGCAGCCAGCGCACCGGCATGCCCTGCATCGCCTGAAACGCGGCGACCACGCGCGCCTGAAAACCGATAAAGCCGATGATCTGATCCATCAAAATAATGTCGTCGCAGGTCAGGCCAACCTCATCAAGCTGCTGCCGGGCGCGGTTATCAATCACCTCCGGCGAGCTGGCGAGCTGCCGGGCGTACTGGGTGATTTGCGCCAGACGGCGGTTACTTTCCCGTGAGGGATCCGGGCCATTGAGCGGCGCGAGGCGTGCGGCATAGTGATTGCACAGCCGCTGGACGCCATACACCTGGGCTGCGGTCAGCGCCGTGCTGAGGCGGTCGTAAGCGGTAAAGGTGCGCAGGCGGCTCACGGCTACCTGCTGCGGAAACAGACGGGCGCACAGATTGCGTGCCGGGCGTAGCCAGGAGTCACAGGCGGCAAGCATGTCGTTCGTCAGCGGTAAATCCAGCAAAAAGCGGTCGTTAACGGTGGCGGCTTCGGGAACTAATGGTAGCGCGGGAGTCTGGCCGGTACTCGACTGGGTTTCATGATACCAGTGACCTTTGCCGGAAAAACGGCGTTGTTCCATGAGCGTTCCTTGATCTGAAAGTGACGATCCGGAGACGTGACATCAGGATGCGCCGGATCTTTTTCGCAGCATTATCCTGGCGTAAGCGGGAAGGAGGATGAAATATTGTTGGGTGATAACAAAGATCAGAAAGGCATAACGGGGAAAACACCCCCTCCGGGCGGAAGGGGCGTCAGGGGGATTATTTCAGTTCCAGCTCGTTCATCGCGGCGATGCTGAAGCCGCCGTCAACGTGAACCACTTCACCCGAAATACCGCCGGAGAGGTCAGAGCACAGGAAAGCGGCGCTGTTGCCCACATCTTCGATGGTCACAGTGCGACGGATCGGGGTGACCGCTTCGCAATGAGCCAGCATTTTACGGAAGTCTTTAATACCAGACGCCGCCAGGGTGCGGATCGGACCGGCAGAGATGGCGTTTACGCGCACGCCTTCCGGGCCCATAGCGTTCGCCATGTAACGCACGTTCGCTTCCAGAGACGCTTTTGCCAGACCCATCACGTTGTAGTTCGGGATAGCGCGCTCTGCGCCCAGGTAGGAGAGGGTCAGCAGGGCGGAGTTCGGGTTCAGCATTGCGCGACAGGCTTTTGCCATGGCCACAAAGCTGTAGGAGCTGATGTCGTGCGCGATTTTAAAACCATCACGGGTTACGGCGTTCACGTAGTCGCCATCCAGCTGATCGCCCGGTGCGAAACCGATGGAGTGTACGAAACCGTCGAATTTCGGCCAGCTTTTAGCCAGTTCGGTAAACAGCGCTTCGATGCTCTCATCTTCCGCTACGTCGCACGGAAGCACCAGGCTGGAGCCCAGGTCAGCGGCGAACCCTTCGACACGGCTTTTCAGCTTGTCGTTCTGGTAGGTAAAGGCCAGCTCTGCGCCTTCGCGATGCATTGCCTGTGCGATACCCCAGGCAATGGAGAGTTTACTGGCAACGCCAGTAATCAGAATGCGTTTACCGGTAAGAAAACCCATAGTTTTGAATCCTTATAGTTTCTGCTCATTTTATGACTTAATAATCATCAGGTTACGATTATTAAGTCACAATTATTCAACACTAACGGTAAATTATATCCCACTGACAATGGGATCTGTCACGTTATTTTTCCCGCGGTACGCTGCTGCGCCACAGGTCAGACATCTTTACGCCAGGCGTCAGCGGTTAAGGCTTCGCCAAAATGCCCGGCAATCAAGCGCCGGGTCAGCTCATGCAGCGGCGACGCCAGCACGTCGGCGGTGCTGCCGCGCTCCACCACTTCACCCTGGTGCATTACCAGCACCTGGTCGCTGATATGCTTCATCATGCCGATATGCTGGGTAACATAAATATATGAAATACCCTGTTTTTCCTGTAACTCCAGCATCAGATTAATCAGCTGCGAGCGCATCGACATGTCCAGCGAGGCCAGCGCTTCATCGGCAATAATGACCTGCGGACGCAGGATCAGCGCGCGCGCCAGCCCCAGACGCTGTTTCTGGCCGGGGGCCAGCATGTGGGGATAGTAGCTGACGTGATCCGGCAGCAGCCCGACCATGCGCAGCGTTTCGGCGATGCGCTTGCGGCGCGCTTCCGGCGTCAGATCGGTGTTCAGCCGCAGCGGAAAATCGAGGATCTGCGAAACGCGCGAACGCGGATTCAGCGAGGTGGAGGGATCCTGAAAAATCATACGGATGCGCTGGCTGCGGAACGAGTAATCGCCATAGTGCAGAGGATGATCGTTGATGCGCAGCTCGCCGGTGGTCGGCTCGGTCATGCCCACCAGCATTTTTGCCAGCGTCGATTTGCCGGAGCCGTTCTCGCCAATAATCGCCAGCGTCTGTTTCTCGCGCAGGGTAAAGCTGAGCGGTTTTACCGCCTCCAGCGTCTGACGGCGGAACCAGCCGGTGCGGTAGCGGAAGGTTTTGCTCAGGTTATGCACTTCAAGCAGCGTTTCCGGCATCTTATTCGCGCTCCATATTCAGGGGAAAATGACAGGCGAAAAGATGGTTTTTAGGCCCCGCGAGACGCGGCGTATCGATACATTTGCGCTGCGCATAGGGGCAGCGCGGCCCCAGACGGCAGCCTATCGGTAACTGTTCAAGCAACGGAATGGCTCCCGGCAGGGTGTTTAGACGGCTTTTGTGCGGCATCGGGCTGCCAAAATCCGGAATGGCGCGGATCAGCGCCTGGGTATAAGGATGATGCGGCGTGCTGATCAAATCCTCGCTCGGCGCGGTTTCCACCGTCTGGCCGCAGTACATCACGTTAATGCGATCGGCCCACTGGCTCAGCATTTGCAGGTCATGGCTGATCAACAAAATGGTGGTGTTATTGTTCTGATTAAGCCGGGACAGCAGGCGGAAAATCTGCGCCTGGGTGGTTGGCTCCATGGCGTTGGTCGGCTCATCGGCGATCAGCAGACGCGGCTGGTTGGCCAGCGCAATGGCGATCATCACTTTCTGGCACTCGCCTTCGGTCAGCTCGTAGGGGAAGCTGCGCATCGCGTCTTTATGATCTTTAATGCCCACCCGGTGCAGCAGCTCGATGGCGCGGCGTTTGCGCCAGCCGAAACGCTGCCACCAGCGGCCTTTATAGGTCCAGCCGGAGATATTCTGCATTAGCTGTTTGCCGACGCGCTCGGAAGGATCGAGACAGGACTGCGGCTCCTGGAAGATCATCGACACGTTATGGCCGAGCAGCTTACGCCGCTCGCGCACGGAGAGGCGCATCAGATCGATGTCGTCAAAACGCATACGGTCGGCGGTGACGCGCCAGTTATCTTTGTTGACGCCGCAAATCGCCTTCGCGACCAGGCTTTTGCCGGAGCCGGATTCGCCCACCAGCCCGCGGATCTCCCCTTCGGCCAGCGTAATGCTCACCCGGTCAACGGCGCGAACCCACTGCTCGCCAATTTTGACCTCAATGGTCAGATTACGAATATCGAGTAACGGCATTATTCCACCCCCGCATTGACCGCACGACGGATCCCGTCGCCCAGCAGGTTAACCAGCAAGACGCTCAGCATGATCGCCACGCCCGGCAGCATTACTGTCCAGGGCGCGACATAAATCAGCTCCAGCGCGTCGCCAAGCATTGCGCCCCATTCCGGGGAGGGCAGTTGCGCCCCCAGATCGAGAAAGCCCAGCGCCGCAATATCCAGAATGGCCATCGACAGGGCGCGGGTAATTTCCGTCACCAGCCCGGCGGTCATATTCGGCAGCACGGCGAACCACAAAATGTTCATTGTCGTCGCGCCATCCAGACGGGCGGCAACCACATACTCTTTTTCCAGCTCATCATGCACCAGACTGTAGACCGAGCGCACCATGCGCGGTAGCAGCGCCAGCCAGACGGCAAACATCGCGTGGCTGAGGTGTGGGCCGGAAAAGGCTACCACAATGATTGCCAGCAGCAGCGAAGGGATCGACAGCAGCGTATCCAGAATATGATTCAGTACCGCCGAGCGTAGCCCGTGCGTCGCTCCGGCGACCACGCCCAGCACCAGCCCGCACAGGGTTGCCGCGAGGGTCACCAGAAACGCGCCGCCCACCGTCGGGGCCGCGCCGCTGAGCAGACGGCTCAATACATCACGCCCCAGATCGTCAGTGCCAAGGAAAAACGACACTTCACCGTAGCGCGACCAGGACGGCGGCAGCAGCTGATAGCCCAGGAACTGCTGATCGATGCCATAAGGCGCAAACCAGGCGCCAAACAGGCACAGCAGCATCAGACCTGCGCAGCCGTACAGACCGACCATCGCGGCGGTATCGCTGTAAAATTTGCGCCAGACGTTGCGCAGCGCGCCGGGGGCGCGCTTTTCGCTGTAGACGTTATCGGAGGGCATACCATTCCTTATGTTTCAAGGGGTTCGCCAGCGCGCCCACAATGTCAGAAATCACGTTCACGATGATCACCAGTGCGCCAATCACCATTACGCCTGCGGAAATCGCCGCGTAATCCTGCTGGCGGATAGCGTTGATCATCCAGCGTCCCAGCCCCGGCCAGCTGAACACCATTTCAGTGATCATCGCCAGCGTCAGCATAGTGGAGAACTGCAAACCGAGACGCGGGATCACTGGCGGCAGGGCGTTGTGCAGCACATGGCGGCGCAAAATCGTCAGCCGCGACACGCCGCGCGTGGCCGCGGCTTTAATATAATTCTGCTCAAACACATCGATGGTGCTGATGCGCATCAGGCGGATCACTTCTGTGGTCGGAGCCACCGCCAGCGTCAGCACTGGCAGCACCATATGGCGCAGGGCGCTCACGATCATCTCATCGCGCCAGGGCGAATCCGACAGCCAGGCGTCGATAATGGCAAAGCCGGTCACGGTTTTCACTTCATACAGCAGATCAAAGCGTCCGGACACCGGCAGCCAGCCAAGGGTGAGCGAGAAAAACAGCGTCAGCAGCAGCGCCAGCCAGAACACCGGAATGGAAAAGCCGAGCAGCGCCAGCGCGCTGATAAATTTATCCTGCCATTTATTGCGCGAAATTCCCGCCAGCATACCGACGGGAATGCCGAGCACCAGCGCAAAGGTGAAGGCCAGAATGCACAGCTCCATGGTGGCCGGAAACACATCTTTTAACTGTTCGGAAATCAGCTGGCCGTTAATGCTGGAGACGCCGAAGTCCCAGTGCAGCACGCCGTTAAACCAGAACGCCCAGGCGTTCCACAGCGACGCCCCTGACAGCGGCGCATGGGGCGTAAAATAGCTCAGGCTGAAGGCGACAAAGGTCAGCAAAAACAGCGTGACCATCAGCAGAAGTATGCGCCGCAGCGTAAAAATGATCATGGCTGTTTATCCTCAGAATGCTCTTTTTCACGCGACACGCCCGCAAAAGAGGCGTTACCAAAGGGACTCAACACCAGGCCTTTCATATCGTACCGATAGGCCTGCAAACGCAGCGATGAGGCCAGCGGCAGCACCGGCAGTTCACGGGCGAGAATGGTTTGCGCCTCGTCGTAAGCCTCAATGCGCGACGCCAGCTGCTGCGAACGCAGGGCTTTTTGCAACACGTTATCGAATTCACGGTGGCACCAGTGGGCGAAGTTGGTCTGCGATTCGATCGCCGCGCAGCTCAACAGCGGACGGAAGAAACTGTCCGGATCGTTACTGTCCGTTGACCAGCCGGAAAGGGTGAGATCATGATTCATGTCCATCAGGCGCGCTTCCTGAAAACGGCCCTCTACCGGCACGATCTTCACCGTTACGCCCACCTGCGCCATATCCGCCTGGATCAGCTCCGCCGTTTTCAGGGGGCTGGGGTTCCAGGCCTGGGAGCTGGTCGGCACCCACAGCTCAAGGGTCATGTTTTCCAGTCCCAGCGCTTTAAGCCGTGCGCGCGCTTCATCGGGATTGTATTCGGTAATTTTCGCTTCGTTATCATAGGCCCAGGAGGCGCGGGGCAAAATCGACGCAGCGGTTTCGGCGGTGCCATAGTAAATAGACTGCATCAGCCGCTGATTATTAATCGCCAGCGCCAGCGCGTGGCGCACCTGCGGATTATTCAGCGGCGGCTTGTCGGTATTAAACGCCAGATAAGCGATGTTCATGCCGGGGCGCAGCGTCAGGCGCAGACGCGGATCGTCGCGCAGGCTGGTAAGCTGGCTGGCGGCGGGCCAGGCCAGCACATCGCATTCGCCGGTCAGCAGTTTGGATAACCGTCCGGTGCCGCCGGAGCCGAGATCGACCACCACCTGCGGCATCAGCGGCGTGCCACGCCAGAATCGTTCGTGACGTTGTAACCGAATATACTGCCCGGCGCGGTAATCGCCGAGCTGGAACGGGCCGGTGCCGACCGGCTGACGATCCAGTAGCTCCTGATGGTCGTTCTTCGCCAGATCCGCGGCGTACTCTGCCGACATCACCGACGCGTAATGGGTCGCCAGATGCCAGAGGAAAGACGCATCCGGCTGGCGCAGACGAAACTCCACGGTGCGGTTGTCGATTTTGCGCACGCTCTCCACGGTATCGGCGAATTGCAGGCTGTCGAAATAGGGGAAGCTGCTGCCGTTAATGTTATGCCACGGATGTTTGCGGTCGAAAATACGCTGGAAGGTAAAGGTCACATCGTCCGCATTCAGCTTACGGGTGGGTTTAAACCACGCGGTGGTCTGGAAGGACACGTCGTTGCGCAGACGAAAACGGTAAGTTGCGCCGTTGTCCAGCACTTCCCAGCTTTCCGCCAGCTCCGGCACCAGCCGGTAGGTGTAAGGATCGACATCCAGCAGGCGATCGTACAGCTGGGCGGCGAGGGTATCGACAATCAGGCCGCTGCTGGCTTTTTGCGGGTTAAAGGTGTTCACCTGACCGTTCACGCAGTACACAAAGCCGCTGTCACGAATATCGCGGGCGGCGGGCGGCACAGGCTCGCCCTGCGCCAGTCCGCTTAACAGACCGGCGCTCATCAGCAGAGACGATAAAATTAGGCGCATAATTTCTTTGGTTTTAAGACTGATCTGCAAAGTGTATCGCACTTAACGCCGCCGCGTAAAAATGTCTGCGGATAACTGGCGGAAAAGTCATCAAACGCGTCACTTTCGCAGGCGGCTGACGCTGAACAGCAGCGCCACTGCCGTCGCCATCGCCGCCACCCACAAACTCAGGTGTACCGCCAGCGCATCACCGGACAGCGACAGCAGCACGCCGACCAGCGCCGCGCCCATACATTGTCCGAAGGTACGCACTATCGCCAGTACGCCTGAGGCATAGCCGCTGTTCTCCCGCGAGACGTTCGCCAGCATTTCCCGGTTGTTCGGGCTCTGAAAACAGCCAAATCCCAGGCCACACACAAAACTGCGCACGCCGATGTCCCACATCGGGGCGTGATCCGACAACAGCGCCAGCAGGACCAGTCCTGCGGCAAACACGCACAGCCCGACGGTGGAGATCAGCGCGGGGGAATGGCGATCTGCAAAACGTCCGGCGTGCGGCGCGGCCAGAATGATGCCCAGCGGCCAGGGGGTAAACAGCAGCGCCGATTCAAAGGCGCTGTAACCATAGAGGCTCTGGAATAAAAACGGCAGCGCGACAAAGGTCATCCCCTGGCTGACAAAAGACGCCAGCGAGGTGAGCGCCGCCAGAGAAAAACGCATTGATGAGAACATCGCCAGCGGCAGCAGCGGTTTTGGCGCCCGCTGTTGCCGCCAGACGAACAGCACGCCTGCGACAATGGCGAGCAGTCCGTATGCCAGGGCGGTTATCAGCATACCGTCGTCTTTCTCCGGCCGGGCAAAGGTGCTGGCGGTCATGATCAGCGCGCCGAGCATTATCGCCGACAGCAGCGCGCCCGCGGCGTCAAAGGGTTCGCGCTGCGGCGCTTTTTTGCCGGGGATCGTTCGCAGGGTTAACGCCAGGGCCATCACGCCGAGCGGCAGATTAACGGCAAACAGCCAGCGCCAGCTCAGCGTCGCCAGCAGCGTGCCGCCAAGCAGCGGGGCCAGCGCGGTGCTGGCGGCGATGAGCAACGCATGCAGCCCAAGAATGCGGCCGAGCAGCCGGTCGGGAAAGATGGAGCGCAGGATCGCAGGCGCGATGCTCAGGGTCGCGGCCCCGCCGATCCCCTGCACAATACGCCAGCTGGTCAGCGCCGTCAGGGAGGAGGACAGGGTGCATCCCAGCGAGGCCACCGTAAACAGGCCAAGCCCACAGGCAAACAGCAGACGAAAACCAAAGCGGTTCGCCAGCGCGGCGAAAATCGCCAGCGTCATCGCCGCCGCCAGCAAATAACCGTTCGCCACCCACACCGCCGCCGGGGCAGCAACCTTAAGCGCAGCGGCGATCTGCGGCAGGGCGATATTCACCATTGATCCGTCAAACACCGCCATGGTGGTGGAGGTCATCACCGCCGCCATTGCCAGCGCACGCGGGCGTCCGGGTAAGCCTTCGTCGCCCGCTTTGTCAGAAAAGAGTTCCATCATATTCACCTTGTTAAGCGCATTGTCATCTGCTGACAGCCTACCGGCGTACCACACCCGGCGGAAGACGCAGCAATTGCAGTTATAACCTGCACCGGACGCCTGTTATAGTGCGATTGATGAGCGGGGAAATAAGGAAAGGCTGACATGAACCAACCGGATCTGAACTTGCTGATCGCCCTTGATGCGCTGCTGGCGGAAGCCAGCGTGGCGGGGGCGGCCCGGCGGCTTGGCCTCAGTGAATCTGCGATGAGCCGCACCCTCAGCCGCCTGCGGACGGTGACCGGCGATCCGCTGCTGGTGCGCGCCGGACGCCATATGGTGCTGACGCCCTATGCCGGTGCGGTGCGCGAGCGCACCCGGCAGACGGTGTTTGATGCGCTGGCCGTGCTGCGTCCGGCGGCGGAGAAGCTCGATTTAACCACTTACCGCCGCACCTTTACCCTGCGGGCTAACGACGGCTTTGTGGAGGCGTTCGGGCCAAAACTGATTGTCGCCGCCGCACAACAGGCCCCGCAGGTACGATTGTGCTTTGCGCCTAAGCTTGCGAAAAACGCCGCGCCGCTGCGGGAAGGGCAGATTGATCTGGAAATCGGCGTGCTTGGTGATATGGGACCGGAGATCCGCATTCAGGCGCTGTTCCGCGATCGTTTTGTCGGCGTGGTCAGACACGGGCATCCGCTGGCCGCGATGCCGGAAGTCAGCGTGGAAGAGTATATCGCCCACGGCCACGTGGTGGCGTCACGGCGCGGCAAGGCGGGCGGGCCGGTGGATGAAGCGCTGGCGGCGCTTGGCCTGGAACGCCATATCGCAGCCGTCGTGCCCGGCTTTCCGGCGGCGGTGGCGGTGGCCCAGGCGTCCGATCTGGTGGCGCTGGTGCCGGCCTCTTTTCTGATCCATCAGCAGGCGGCAAGGCTGCATACCTTTACGCTGCCGGTAGAAACCCGCCCGATCACCATTTCCCAGATGTGGCATCCCCGTATGGAAGCCGATGCCGGTCATCGCTGGCTGCGGGAGTTTGTGCGGGATATTTGCCGCAAACACGCCCCCGCCTGATATTATGGTGGTCTATCTCTGTGACCAAAAGGATTGCCGCGATGGCTATTATTCCGAAGAACTATGCCCGCCTGGAAGTGGATTACCGGGAACGTGCGTTAAAAATCTATCCGTGGGTGTGCGGCCGGTGCTCACGCGAATTTGTCTACTCAAACTTGCGTGAGTTAACGGTGCACCATATCGATCACGATCATACCAATAACCCGCCGGACGGCAGCAACTGGGAGCTGTTGTGCCTGTATTGCCACGATCATGAGCACTCGAAATACACCGAGGCGGATCAGTACGGCTCAACGGTGATCGCCGGGGAAGATGCGCAGAAAGATGTCGGCGAGGCGAAATATAATCCTTTCGCCGATCTGAAAGCGATGATGAATAAAAAATAGCCCTTACAGCGCGTGCTTTTTCAGCAGCGCGCGCAGCTGGTGGTAAGTCAGTCCCAGCAGTTCCGCCGCGCGTTTCTGATTAAATTTCGCCTGTTGCAGGCTGCTTTCCAGCAGCGCTTTCTCCTGGGATTGCTGAAACTGCCGCAGATCCAGCGGCAGGGCGGGCAGCGCTTCGCTATCCGTCGTTGACCTGACCGGCGACGGGGCGCGGTGAAAGGGATCGATAATTATCTCGTCAAGGGGCGTATCGCTGCTGCCGTGGCGGTACACCGAGCGCTCGACAACGTTTTTCAGTTCACGAATATTCCCCGGCCAGCGGTAGCCCAGCAGCGTGTCGCGGGCGCGTTCGGTAAAGCCCGGAAACAGCGGCAGCCCCAGCTCGCGGCACATCTGAATGGCAAAGTGATCGGCCATCAGCATGATGTCGCTTTGCCGTTCGCGCAGCGGCGGCAACTGCACCACATCAAAGGCCAGCCGGTCGAGCAGGTCGGCGCGGAAGGTTTCATTCTCCACCATCTGCGGTAAATCGGCGTTAGTGGCACACACCAGCCGCACGTTCACCTGTAACGGACGGCTGCCGCCGACGCGCTCCAGCTCGCCGTATTCGATCACGCGCAGCAGTTTTTCCTGCACCAGCATTGGCGCGGTCGCCAGCTCATCGAGAAACAGCGTGCCGCCGTCGGCGCGTTCAAAGCGTCCCGGATGGCGTTTCTGCGCGCCGGTAAAAGCCCCGGCTTCATGGCCGAACAGCTCGGTATCCAGCAGATTTTCATTCAGCGCGGCGCAGTTAAGCGAAATAAAGGGCCCGTCCCAGCGGGAAGAGAGAAAGTGCAGGCGGTTGGCTATCAGCTCCTTGCCGGTACCGCGCTCGCCGATGATCAACACCGGTTTATTCAGCGGCGCCAGACGGGAAACCTGCTCCAGCACATCGATAAAGCTGTTTGCTTCGCCAAGAAGATTATCTCTGTATTCCGCCATGATGAAATTCGCCACTGGTTGGTGTATTTCACCACTCTAACCCATTTCACCGCTGCGGTAAAATTAATCATTTCCTTTATTATCATTAACATAAAAAGCTGGCACGGGAATTGTATTACTCAATCAGCAGGGCCTGGCCCGATAACAGAAAATATGAGGACTGAATTATGGGTATTTTTTCTCGTTTCGCCGACATCGTGAACGCCAACATCAACTCACTGCTTGAGAAGGCTGAAGACCCGCAAAAATTAGTGCGTCTGATGATCCAGGAAATGGAGGACACGCTGGTCGAAGTACGCTCCACCTCAGCCCGTGCGCTGGCTGAAAAGAAACAGCTGTCACGCCGTATTGAACAGGCCACCGCCCAGCAGGCAGAGTGGCAGGAAAAAGCGGAACTGGCGCTGCGTAAAGAAAAAGACGATCTGGCCCGTGCGGCGCTGATCGAAAAACAGAAATTAACTGACGTGATCGCCACCCTCGAACATGAAGTGACGCTGGTGGATGATACGCTGGTGCGCATGAAGAAAGAGATCGGCGAGCTTGAGAACAAACTCAGCGAAACCCGCGCCCGCCAGCAGGCGCTGACGCTGCGCCACCAGGCGGCCAGCTCGTCCCGTGATGTGCGCCGTCAGCTCGACAGCGGCAAAATCGACGAAGCGATGGCGCGTTTTGAATCTTTCGAGCGTCGTATCGACCATATGGAAGCCGAGGCGGAAAGCCATGCTTTCGGTAAGCAGAAATCGCTGGATCAGGAGTTTGCGGAACTGAAAGCCGACGACGCCATCAGCGAGCAGCTGGAACAGCTGAAAGCGAAAATGAAGCAGGATCTTCAATAATAATGACAAGGCGCCTGAGCGCGCCTTCACCTCACCTGTAAGGAGTACACATGAGCGCGCTGTTTCTGGCTATTCCCCTGACGCTGTTTATTTTGTTCGTGCTGCCCATCTGGCTGTGGCTGCATTACAACAACCGGTCGTCCCGCAACGCGCTGTCGCAAAGCGAACAGCAACGCCTGGCGCAGTTGAATGCCGACGCACAACGTATGCGCGAACGTATCCAGGCGCTGGAATCTATCCTGGATGCTGAACATCCGAACTGGAGGGATCGCTGATGGCTGGATTAGATCTGAATAAAAAGCTCTGGCGTATGCCGCAGCAGGGCATGGTGAAAGGGGTCTGCGCCGGCGTGGCGCACTACTTCGACGTGCCGGTCAAACTGGTTCGCCTGATCACCGTGCTGGCGATGTTTTTCGGGCTGTTTTTCTTTGTGGTGGTGGCCTACATCATCATGACATTCATGCTTGACCCGATGCCGGATAATCTGGCCGACGGCGAGGCGGTGCCCACCAGCGGCGAATTGCTGGATGCGGTCGATGCCGAGCTGGCCGCGGGCGAGAAGCGTCTGCGCGACATGGAGCGCTATGTCACCTCTGACACCTTCTCCCTGCGCAGCCGTTTTCGCCAGCTATAATTAACTGTTTAACGAATGAGGTTTCTGATGGCGCGTAATTGGCAACAGGCAGGACAAAAAATGAAACCCGGTCTGAAAATCGCCGGAAAACTGGTGCTGTTGACAGCGCTGCGTTACGGTCCGGCCGGTGTGGCAGGGTGGGCGGTGAAATCCGTTGCCCGTCGTCCGGCAAAAATGTTGTTGGCGCTGGTGCTGGAACCTTTGCTGTCACGCATGGCGCGCAAAGTTTCCGCCCGTTTTAACAACAAACCTGTTAAACCCGTTCGTTGACGGCTTTTGTCGGGGTGAAGCCTTTCATCCCGACCTCTCAATTCCCCCGTTTTTAATGGCATACTGCCTCTCATGTAGTGAAACCTTCTGATCTGTACGTTCTGGATCCCTCATGCAACCTGGATGCTTATGAACAGAATAAAAAAAGAATTCAGTGCTCTGGTAAATCGCGGCGTGGATCGCCATTTGCGGCTGGCGGTTACCGGTCTTAGCCGCAGCGGGAAAACCGCTTTTATAACCGCTATGGTCAATCAGCTGTTAAATGTTCACAACGGCGCGCGTCTGCCGCTGCTCAGCGCCGTGCGTGAAGAACGGCTGCTTGGCGTGAAACGGGTGCCGCAGCGGGATTTTGGCATTCAGCGCTTCACCTATGATGAAGGCATCTCCCAGCTTTACGGCACGCCGCCGGACTGGCCGACGCCGACGCGCGGTGTCAGTGAGATGCGCCTTGCGCTGCGCTATCGTTCTAATGACTCCCTGCTGCGCCATTTTAAAGACACGTCCACGCTGTATCTGGAAATCGTCGATTATCCGGGGGAATGGCTGCTGGATCTGCCGATGCTGGCGCAGGATTACCTGACCTGGTCGCGACAAATGACCGGTTTGTTACAGGGTCACAGAAAAGAGTGGTCTGCCCGCTGGCGGCAACTGTGCGACGGTCTCGATCCGCTGGCGCCCGCCGATGAAAACCGCCTGGCGGAAATCGCCGCCGCCTGGACCGACTATCTGCACCAGTGCAAACAGCAAGGGCTGCATTTTATTCAGCCGGGACGTTTTGTGCTGCCCGGCGATATGGCGGGTGCCCCCGCGCTGCAATTCTTTCCGTGGCCGGACGTGGACGCCAGCGGCGAAGCGAAACTGGCGCAGGCGGATAAAAGCACCAACGCCGGTATGCTGCGCGAGCGCTTCAACTACTACTGCGAAAAAGTGGTTAAAGGATTTTATAAAAATTACTTCCTGCGCTTTGACCGGCAAATCGTGCTGGTCGACTGTCTGCAACCGCTGAACAGCGGGCCGCAGGCGTTTAACGATATGCGCCTCGCGCTCACGCAGTTAATGCAGAGTTTTCATTACGGACAGCGCACGCTGTTCCGCCGTCTGTTCTCGCCGGTGATCGACAAACTCCTGTTCGCCGCCACCAAAGCCGACCATGTGACCCTCGACCAGCACGCCAATATGGTGTCGCTGTTGCAGCAGCTGATCCAGGACGCCTGGCAAAACGCCGCCTTTGAAGGCATCAGCATGGACTGCATGGGGCTTGCCGCCGTACAGGCGACGCAAAGCGGGCTGATTGACGTCAAGGGCGAGAAAATTCCCGCCCTGCGCGGCAACCGGTTAAGCGATGGCGCGCCGCTGACGGTCTATCCCGGCGAAGTCCCGGCGCGGCTGCCGGGACAGGCGTTCTGGGAAAAGCAGGGCTTTCAGTTTGAGGCGTTTCGCCCGCAGGTCATGGATGTGGACAAACCGCTGCCGCATATCCGTCTGGATGCGGCGCTGGAGTTTTTAATAGGAGATAAACTGCGATGAATGAACCTTTAAAACCGCGCATCGACTTTGCCGGTCCGCTGGAATCAGAGCAGGCTGAGACGTTCAAAACCGCGCAGACGTTTGCCGGGCCGGAAGCCGATAATTTCGCCCCAGCCGTCACCGATGACACGCTACTCGTGGATGACAAACCGGAAGCGGTGATCGACGCGGCGCTGCGTCCGCGCCGCAGCCTGTGGCGTAAAATGGTAATGGCCGGTCTGGCGCTGTTCGGCGCAAGCGTGGTCGGCCAGGGCGTACAGTGGACAATGCATGCCTGGCAGACGCAGGACTGGGTGTCGCTCGGCGGCTGTGCCGCCGGCGCGCTGATTATCGGTGCCGGCGTCGGATCGGTGGCCACTGAATGGCATCGGCTGTGGCGGCTGCGCGAGCGGGCGCAGGAGCGGGATGAAGCGCGCGATCTGCTGCACAGCCACGGCGCGGGCAGGGGCCGGGCTTTCTGCGAAAAACTGGCGCAGCAGGCGGGCATTGATAAATCCCATCCGGCGCTCCAGCGCTGGTACGCCGCCATTCATGAAACCCAGAGCGATCGCGAGATCGTCACCCTGTATGCCCATCTGGTGCAGCCGGTGCTTGATGCCCAGGCGCGGCGGGAGATCAGCCGCTCGGCGGCGGAATCCACCCTGATGATCGCCGTCAGCCCGCTGGCGCTGGTGGACATGGCGTTTATCGCCTGGCGCAATATCCGGCTGATCAACCGCATCGCACGGCTGTACGGCATTGAGCTGGGGTATTACAGCCGTCTGCGCCTGTTCCGCCTGGTGCTGTTGAATATCGCCTTCGCCGGGGCCAGTGAACTGGTGCGGGAAGTTGGCATGGACTGGGTGTCGCAGGATCTGGCGGCGCGGCTTTCCGCCCGTGCCGCGCAGGGGATCGGCGCGGGGTTACTCACGGCGCGTCTGGGTATTAAAGCGATGGAACTGTGCCGCCCGCTACCGTGGATCGACGATGACAAACCGCGCCTTGGCGATTTCCGCCGCCAGTTAATCAGCCAGATGAAAGAGACGCTGCAAAAGGGGAAAACGGCGGCCTGATTTACGCCGTCGGGATGGTGCCGCCGTCAATAACGTACTCGGTGCCGTTAATGGCGGCGGCGCGATCGGAGGCCAGGAACGCAATCAGGCTCGCGACTTCCCCCGGCCGCGTCGGACGTCCCAGCGGAATACCCCCCAGCGCATCCATAATGATTTTTTTACCGCCGTCATAATCAGTTCCTGCCTGCATTGCCAGCCGTTCCGCCAGACGTACAGCAGCTTCGGTTTCAATCCACCCCGGCGACACGCTCACTACCCGCACGCCTTTCGGCGATATCTCTTTGGACAAACTTTTGCTGTAGACAGACAGCGCAGCTTTCGCAGCGGCGTAAGCGGTGGTGGCCTCCGGTAATGGCAATGTGCGCTGAATAGACGAAACATGAACGATCACACCGCTGCCCTGACTCACCATGCCCGGCGCCAGCAGACGATCCAGCCGGACGGCAGGGAAAAGATTGAGCGCCAGCTCCCGCTGCCATTGCGCGTCGTCAAGCGCTGCAAACCCTCCGGCTGGCGATGAGGAGCCGCCCAGCATATGCACGATGACGTCCACGCCCCCCAGCCGTTGCTGCACCGCCTCTGCCAGCCGGGCGCAGCCCGCTTCGGTGGTGAGATCGGCGGCGACAAACAGATCGCTCGCCTGGTCGTCCGGATGATGGCGGGCGCAGGTCATCACCTGCGCGCCCAGCTCGCGAAACAGCGCTACGGTAGCCGCGCCTGCGCCTTTAGTGCCAGAGGTGATCAGGACGCGTTTGTCAGTCAGTGCCAGAAAATCATGCATACGTTTTTCTCCTGTAGTGTGTCCGTTCACTTTAAGAAGGCTTTATAATTTAAACAATCGGGACAAACCGGGATGCCGTGATGAAAGGAGCGGGATAATGTCACGTATTGCACTGTCAGATCTGGACGCAGTGATGGCTATTGCCCGCCGGGGAACATTCCGGGCGGCGGCTATTGAACTGGGCGTATCCACCACGGCACTGAGTCATATGGTGGCAAAATTCGAGGCCACTCTTGGTGTGCGGCTGTTTAATCGCACTACCCGCAGCGTGGCGCTGACCGATGCCGGGCATCTTTTTATTGAGCGCATGGGACCGTCATTGCAGGGCGTGCATGACGCGCTGGACGCGGTGCGCTCCCGGCGGGAAACCCCGACGGGCGTGTTGCGCATTAACGCGCCGCCCTTTGCCGCCCGTACGCTGCTCAACAACATTGTGCTGGAGTTTTTGCGCCGCTTTCCGGAGATGCATGTGGATCTGGTCACCGAAGGCAAACTCGTCGACATTGTGGCGGAAGGCTTTGATATTGGCGTGCGCGTCGCCGATTTGATCCCCGCTGATATGATTGCCGTCTCGCTGGGGCAACCGCAGCGCTTTGCGGTGGTGGCGTCCCCCGCCTATCTGGCCCGACATCCCCGTCCCCTCAAACCCATGGATTTACTGGCGCACTCCTGTATTCGGGTACGTTTACCCGATGGATCTCTGTATCGCTGGCATCTGGAAAAGCAGGGCGAGGTCGTGCTGCCGGAGGTGCGCGGGCCGCTAACGCTGGACGAGGCCTCGCTGGTGCGGGCGGCGGTATTGCAGGATGTCGGCATCGGCTTCTTTCTGGAACAGGACATTATTGATGACCTGCGCGCCGGACGGCTGGTGCGCCTGCTGGAGGAGTGGACGCCGCCGTTTCCCGGATTGTGTCTCTATTATCCTGGACGGCGTCATCCCTCGGCGGGGCTGGCGGCCTTCCTCGCGCTGGCCCGTGAGCTGACGCAGAACATGCCCTGAACCTATAACTTTACGCCTGAGTGCCTGTTTTTCCGTCAGGCTGTCAATATTTGTTGACAGACAGCTTCCTGCCAGCCAATAAGTGGCTTATCATTTCATCATACGTTAACTATTCAGGGTGAAGCCCTCATGCGTCTGGAAGTGTTTTGTGAAGACCGCCTTGGTCTGGCCCGCGAGCTGCTCGATCTGCTGGTATTACGCGGCATAGATCTGCGCGGTATCGAAATCGACCCTATCGGTCGCATCTACCTTAATTTTGCTGAACTGGAGTTCACCACCTTCAGCAGCCTGATGGCGGAGATCCGCCGTATCGCGGGCGTCACCGACGTGCGCACCGTACTGTGGATGCCGTCGGAGCGTGAACATCTGGCGCTCAGCGCCTTACTGGAAGCGCTGCCGGAGCCAGTGCTCTCGGTCGATATGAAATGCAAAGTGGAGCTGGCGAACCCGGCCAGTTGCCAGCTGTTCGCGCTTGAGCAGGCAAAGCTGCGCAACCATACCGCGATGCAACTTATCCCTGGTTTTAACTTCCAGCGCTGGCTGGAGGGGAATCCGCAGGCGTCCCACAACGAACATGTGGTGATCAACGGGCAAAATTTCCTGATGGAAATCACCCCGGTGCATCTGGAAGGCGAAGCGGGGACGCCGGTGCTGACCGGCGCGGTGGTGATGCTGCGTTCGACCATCCGTATGGGCCGCCAGCTGCAAAATATGACCACCCAGGACGTCAGCGCCTTCAGCCAGATCGTCGCCGTCAGCCCGAAAATGCGTCAGGTGGTGGATCAGGCCCGCAAACTGGCGATGCTTACCGCGCCGCTGCTGATCGTCGGCGATACCGGTACCGGCAAAGATTTGCTGGCGCACGCCTGTCATCTTGCCAGCCCGCGCGCTGCTAAGCCTTATCTGGCCTTAAACTGCGCCTCCATTCCGGAGGATGCGGTGGAAAGCGAACTCTTTGGTCACGCGCCGGAAGGCAAAAAAGGCTTCTTCGAGCAGGCAAACGGCGGCTCGGTGCTGCTGGATGAGATCGGCGAAATGTCGCCGCGCATGCAGGTCAAACTGCTGCGCTTCCTTAACGACGGCACGTTCCGCCGCGTCGGGGAAGATCATGAGGTGCATGTGGATGTGCGGGTAATTTGCGCGACGCAGAAAAACCTCGTGGAACTGGTGCAGAAAGGGTTGTTCCGGGAAGATCTCTATTATCGTCTGAACGTGCTGACGCTCAATCTGCCGCCGCTGCGCGATCGTCCGCAGGATATCATGCCGTTGACCGAACTTTTCGTGGCGCGTTTTGCCGATGAGCAGGGCGTGCCGCGCCCGAAACTGTCCGCTGAGCTGAATACAGTGCTGATGCGCTATGGCTGGCCGGGCAACGTTCGTCAGCTTAAAAACGCCATTTATCGCGCGCTGACGCAACTGGAAGGCTATGAATTACGGTCGCAGGATATTTTGCTGCCCGATTATGACGCCGGTAGCCTGGCCGTGGGCGAAGAGGCGATGGAAGGCTCGCTGGATGACATCACCAGCCGCTTTGAGCGTTCAGTGCTGACGCAGCTCTACCGGAGCTATCCGAGCACGCGCAAACTGGCGAAACGCCTTGGCGTATCCCATACGGCGATTGCCAATAAGCTGCGGGAATACGGCTTAAGCCAGAAGAAGGGCGAGGAGTAAGCGGGAAATGAGTGCCGGGTGTAATGGATAAGCCCGGCAAGCCTGCGCCGCCGGGCGAACTAACCTGAAATTACGCTTTCAGCGCAGCCAGCGCGGCGTCGTAATTCGGTTCGTTGGTGATTTCGTTCACCAGCTCGCTGAACAGCACGGTGTCGTTCTCGTCGATCACCACAACTGCACGGGCCGCCAGGCCTTTCAGTGCGCCTTCGGTGATGCCGATACCGTAGTTTTCCAGGAACTCTGCATTACGCAGGGTGGAAAGGGTGATGACGTTGCTCAGACCTTCCGCGCCGCAAAAACGGGAATGGGCGAACGGCAGATCCGCAGAGATGCACAGCACAACGGTGTCTTTCATCTCGGTGGCGAGCTGGTTGAATTTGCGCACGGACGCGGCGCAGACGCCGGTATCAATGCTCGGGAAGACATTCAGTACTTTGCGTTTGCCCGCGAACTGGCCCAGCGTGACATCCGTTAAATCTTTTGCCACCAGCGTGAATGCCGGCGCTTTGCTGCCAGCCTGGGGAATGGTGCCGGCAACAGCGACCGGATTGCCCTGAAAATGAACGAGTTGTGACATAAATAGCTTCCTGTTTACATATAGTTAACGTCGCGGCTAGTTTACGGGATTATTCAGGAACTCGGCAAACCTATTTTCATCACTATACTGTCCACATCGCGCCTGAGGAGTAACGGAATGAGAACCGTCAAGGTTTATGAAGAGAACTGGCCGCTGCATACGCCCTTTGTGATCTCGCGTGGCAGCCGCAATGAAGCGCGGGTGGTGGTGGTTGAACTGGAAGAGAATGGTGTGCGGGCAGTGGGCGAATGTACGCCCTATCCGCGCTATGGTGAAAGCGATGCCTCGGTGATCGCGCAAATCATGACCGTAGTGCCGCAGCTGGAAGGCGGGCTGACGCGTCAGGATCTGCAATCGCTCCTGCCGCCTGGCGCGGCGCGTAATGCCGTGGACAGCGCCCTGTGGGATCTGGAGGCGCGTCGCGCAGGACAGAATCTGATGGATCTCCTGCACGTGCCGCTGACGGGCACGGTGACCACCGCGCAAACGGTGGTGATCGGCACGCCGCAGCAGATGGCGGCCAGCGCGGCGGCGCTGTGGGAAAAGGGCGCGCGTCTGCTGAAGGTGAAACTCGATGATACGTTTATCAGCGAACGGCTGGTGGCGGTACGCTCGGCGGTGCCCGACGCCACCCTGATTGTCGATGCCAATGAGTCCTGGCACAGCGAAGGGCTGGCGGCACGCTGCCAGTTGCTGGCAGATCTGGGCGTAGCGATGCTGGAGCAGCCGCTGCCCGCCAGCGATGACGCCATGCTGGCGAATTTTATCCATCCGCTGCCCATCTGCGCCGATGAAAGCTGCCACACGCGCAGCTGCCTGCAAAATTTGCAGGGCCGCTATGAGATGATCAACATCAAGCTGGATAAAACCGGCGGCCTGACCGAGGCGCTGGCGCTGGCGGACGCCGCTTCAGCGCAGGGGCTGGGATTGATGCTCGGCTGTATGCTCTGCACCTCGCGGGCCATCAGCGCGGCGCTGCCGCTGGCGGGAAAAGTGCGTTTCGCCGATCTGGATGGCCCGACCTGGCTGGCGGTGGACGTGGAGCCGGGGCTGCGCTTCTCCACCGGTCAGCTTCACCTCTGAGGCGTCCAGCGCAGCAGATCCATCATCGCCTGCAAATAGATTTCGCTCGCCTCATCGTTTGAGATGGGCGGAAACTCGGCGGTGATGCAGTTCAGGCCAATGTCGGCGCACCAGCTGCCAAAAGAGCCGGGCGTTTCATAGCCGACGCTGGTGACGTGCGGCAGGGCGAACGCCTGCGCCAGCCACGCCCCCAGCTCGCTTTGCGCGGGATCTTCAATACAGGCCAGCGGATCGTGAAAGGTCACCACCCATGCCGGATGAATACGGTGGATCAACTGGCACAGCGCCTGCGTTTCCGGTTCGGAGCCGGGCGTCGTGCCGGTCTGTAATACCACATCCCGCGCCTCGGCGGCGCTGTTCCAGCGATACACCGTGTCCCCGGCCCGCCAGTTGGCCGCCGGAAAGTTGCGGTTCAGATCGACGCCGTTCGCATTGGCGCGTAAACCGAGCTGGCAGCCGTCCGGGTTCACCGCCAGCACCACATGATGGTGACGAAACTGCGGGCTTAACGTCCGCAGCGCGCATGACAGCGTAACCACGGCGGCATTTTCATCGCCATGGGTACCGGCAATGATCAGCCCGCTGTCCGACGAGGCCTGCGGCGCGGGAAACCAGATCAGCGGCGCCCCAAGCCCGGAGATGCCATAATGTTCCGTCAGCGGGGGAAAAGCCCCTCGTTCGGCGCGCGGAAGGGAAACGGACATAGACATCCTTACTCTGTCGGGTGATGGTTAAAAGTGTTAAGCAAAACACGATCCTTTTCAAATCGTTATTTTCTGAAGGGATATGTTTGCTTTCCCAGTTGTTAAAACAAATAATTACCTCATCTTTCGCCGGCCGGCACCTACTTTTGAGGGGATCTCATGAAACATTCCGTTTCGCTAACCTGTTGTGCGCTGTTGATGTGCAGCTTTTCGTCGCTTTCTGTTGCCGCCGAGGTGCCAGCGGGCGCAGTGCTGGCGAAAAAGCAGGTGCTGGTGCGCCACATTAAAGACGAGCCTGCATCACTGGATCCGGCTAAAGCCGTTGGCCTGCCGGAAATCCAGGTGATCCGCGATCTGTTCGAAGGGCTGGTGAATCAGAATGAGAAGGGCGAGCTGGTGCCCGGCGTCGCCACCAAATGGCAGAGCAACGATAACCGCGTCTGGACCTTTACTCTGCGCGACGATGCAAAATGGTCGGACGGCACGCCGGTGACCGCGCAGGATTTTGTCTACAGCTGGCAGCGGCTGGTCGATCCGAAAACCACTTCGCCATTCGCCTGGTTTGCGGCGCTGGCGGGCGTCAGCAATGCGCAAAACATCATTGACGGCAAAGCCACGCCGGACAAGCTCGGCGTCACTGCCGTTGACCCCCACACGCTGCGCGTTCAGCTTGATAAACCGCTGCCCTGGTTTGCCAATCTGACCGCCAGCTTCGCGTTTTATCCGGTACAGAAAGCGAATGTGGAGCAGGGCGCGGAGTGGACGAAGCCCGGCAAGCTCATCGGTAACGGCGCTTATGTATTAAAAGATCGCGTGGTGAACGAAAAACTGGTGGCGGTGCCGAACGTCAATTACTGGGACAATGCCCGTACGGTGATCCAGCAGGTCACTTTTGTGCCGATCAACCAGGAGAGCGCCGCCACCAAACGCTATCTGGCGGACGATATTGATATCACCGAATCCTTCCCGAAAAACCTCTATCAGAAGCTGATGAAAGACATTCCGGGCCAGGTCTACACGCCGCCGCAGCTGGGCACCTATTATTACGCCTTTAACACCCAGAAAGGCCCGACCGCCGATCCGCGTGTGCGTCTGGCGTTAAGCCTGACCATCGACCGCCAGCTGATGGCGGACAAAGTGCTGGGCACCGGCGAGAAACCCGCGTGGCATTTCACGCCGGACGTGACGGCCGGGTTTAAAGCTTCGCCATCGCCTTTTGCTTCCATGAGCCAGGAAGAGCGGAACGCGCAGGCGAAAACCCTGTTGCAGGCGGCAGGTTACGGCCCGCAGCGCCCGCTGGATCTGACCTTGCTGTATAACACCTCGGAAACGCACCAGAAAATCGCCATTGCGGTGGCGTCGATGTGGAAGAAAAATCTGGGCGTGGATGTGAAGCTGCAAAACCAGGAGTGGAAAACCTACATCGACAGCCGCAACACCGGCAATTTTGATGTGATCCGCGCGTCATGGGTGGGGGATTACAACGAGCCGTCAACTTTCCTGTCGCTGCTGGCTTCCAGCCATAGCGGCAATATTTCGCGCTTTAACGATCCGGCTTACGATAAAGTACTGAATCAGGCCGCGCAGGAAACCACTGCGGAAGCGCGTAATGCCGATTATAACGAAGCGGAAAAAATCATTGCCGAAAAAGCGCCGATTGCGCCTATCTACCAGTACAGTAACGGACGACTGATCAAACCCTGGCTGAAAGGCTATCCGATTAACAATCCGGAAGACGTGGCTTACACCCGCACGATGTATATTTTGCAGCACTGACAGACGCGGGCTGGCTTGCCAGCCCGTTATCCCGCCTGGTGAGGGTAAATCTCATCGCCTTTGCTGAACATCACGCGGTTGCGGCCGCTGGCTTTGGCATTATAAAGCGCCACATCCGCCCGCCGCAGCGCCGCTTCCATATCGTTACCTTCATCCTGCAAACTGACCACGCCGCCGCAAAGCCGCATCTTGTGCGTGTACGGGAAATCGGTGTTTTCCACCGTTTTACGGATACGCTCCGCCAGCGCGATGGCCTCGCTCAACGAGGTGTCCGGCAGGAAGATCACAAACTCCTCACCGCCGAAGCGATTAATAATGTCGCTCTCGCGGCAGACGGCTTTCAGCAATACCGCCAGGCTTATCAGCACCGCATCCCCGGCGTCATGGCCGTGCTCGTCGTTGATCACCTTAAAGTGATCGATATCCAGCGCCAGCAGGCAGTGGTGATCGCTGTGCCGGTAGCGGCGGGTCATCTCTCTGAAACCCCGACGGTTATACAGGCCAGTGAGCGGGTCGGTCATCGCCTCGTCGTTCAGCGCGCTGACCCGGTTGACCATCATCAGCACGTGGTGATACACCGCTTCCCGCAGATTCGCCGCCTCCGCATACCAGGCCTGGATCCCCGGCAGCGCTTTCAGCGTGCGGGTGCTGTCCTCTGAGCGCGTCAGTTCCGCCAGTTTTTCCAGCGGCGCGGAGATACGCGAGGAGAGCCAGGCCACCAGCGTGATCATCAGACTGATCAGCGTCAGCAGGATCCAGGTGGCGTTTTCCGCCGTCAGCGCCAGAATACGCTGCACATTATCTGAGGTACCGTAAATAAAAACATTCCAGCCGGTCGCCTTCAGGCTGGCATAGCCGAGCAGATATTCCTGTCCCTGATGAGTCAGTAAATATTTACCGCTCTGTTCGTGGATTAATTTATCTTTAAGATCAGGATTAACCGCGATATGGCCACCGACGAGGGACGGATCGTGGTTATAAATAACTTTGCCATCGTTACTGACAATACTCACCTGAGAATCATCTTCATAAAAATGCTGGCTGATAATATTGCTCAGCATACTCGGCTTTTTCAGATAGATAGAGCCGCCGACAAAGCCGAGATAATGTCCGTCAGCGGCATAAAGCGGCTGGGAGATAAACACCACATAATTTCCGGCAGCTGACATAAACGGACTGGAAATAAAGGGTTGTTTAAGGGCGATGGCGCGCCTGGTGGCGTCAGAGGTGAGCTTTTGCCCGACCAGCCCCAGACTTTCAGGCGAGGCGGCAGCCACCACCGCCTGGGAGGTGACGATCACCACCGAGTTAAAAAATCCGGATTGCAGGCGTAACCGTTCCGCTTCGCGATGCAGATTATCCTCATCGCGCAGCGTTTTGATTTGCTGTGCGCTGTAGGCCAGTTCGCGCTGCGCTGTGGAAAAGTAGCCGTCGGTGGTGTCCGCCAGTTTGCGCGCATAGGCGATATTGCTGCGCAGCAGGCTGTCCTCAATATTTTCTTTCTGTATGAGCCACAGCGTGCTGAGCAGAAGCAGGGAGGTCAGCGTGACGCTGCCCACAGAGAGGATGATCAATAGCGAACGAAGCCCGATTCTTTTTTTGGACATGCCGGTTGGTCGTCGATAGCAGGTAAAAGGGGCGCTATGTTAGCAAACCAGGCGCTAAAAAGCTGTTTGTTTATTAAGCGATTTTACCCTGTCCCGGCGGGAGGAGGCGCTGTAACAAAGCGGTCAAATAACAGATTATGCGCGCCGGAATTTTTGGCTGGCGTCAGCCTTTATCACCGAATTATTAAAAAGGCGCATTAGCTTTTGCGTTGCACATTATTTCTTCGCATTTAAGTGTGGCTACATTAAATTTCAGGGGCGGAGTGTGAAAGGACGCTAAATATTTCTTCATGCTTATCCCTGAGACAACCGCGCTGCGGCGTCAAACACGTTTATGCTACAGATGCAGTGTTATCCACTTATGAAAATATTTTAAGTAGTGAAAAATTATCCCTTGGGTAAAACTTTCCGCTATTAACGGCGAACATGATGCGCCTTAAAAATGAGAGTGAAAAAGGGTATTCCAGATGCTATAAAACTACTGAATCCCTCCCTGACGTATTAGCAGGCCTGTTTATGCTTAAACATATTAGTGTTCGAACCTTCATCATGTTATTCCTGCTGAGTACATTTGTTGTCATGGAAATAATAGTGATGGCCGTCTCAAAAGACGGCACCTTAATTACTCTGCTGGCTATTTTATCGCTGATAACGCTCGGTTTATTATGGGCATATATGACGTTTTATTTAGTCTCGCCGATCAATACCGTTAAAAAAAGCATCGATGAAGTCATCGCCGGTAACTTATCTATTACCATCCCGATTTTCGGTAACAACTGTGCGGGGCGGTTGATCCCGGGCATCAATCATCTTTCCAGTAACATCGCCACGCTGGTGCGGGAAATCCGCGCCTCCTCGCAGGCGGCCATGGATCTTTCCGGGCAGCTGCACTCCCGCAGCGCGGAGCTGGCGGTGAAAAGCGAAGAGCAGTCCGCCGCGCTGATCCAGACCGCTTCCAGCATGGAGCAAATGGCGGCCAGCACCAGAAATAACGCGGAAAACACCCGGCGCGCCACGCAGTACGCCAGCGAAGCCACCGGCAGCGCGCGCCGGGGCGGTGAGCTAATGGATCAAGTCTCGAACAATATGCAGTCCATTACCGACTGTGCGCAGCAGATGACCGACATTATCGCCATGATCGACGGCATCGCGTTCCAGACCAATATTCTGGCCCTTAACGCCGCGGTGGAAGCCGCCCGTGCGGGGGATCATGGTAAAGGTTTCTCGGTGGTAGCGGGAGAGGTCAGAACCCTTGCGCACCGCAGCGCCGAAGCCGCCAAAAGCATCAAATCGCTGATCGCGGTGACGACGCAAAACGTCAGCCAGGGCGCGCAGGTGGTCGAAGAAGCAGGTAAAAACATGCAGGAGATCGTCGCCGGGGCCGGGCAGGTGAGCCAGCTTATGGATGAGATTTCGGTTTCAACGCTGCAACAGGAAAAAGGTATCGCGCAAATCAGCCAGGCGCTGTCAGAGCTGGAAAAACTCACCCAAAGCAATGTCACTATGGTGGATGAGCTGTCCGGCTCGGCGGATGTGCTGAAAAGCCAGGTGCTTGAACTCCAGGGCAGAACGCGCAGTTTCCGGCTGGAAAACGCGCCGCAGCCAGTGGCGCAGGCAGGCGCGGCATTTCTCCATAAAATTCAGCGCACTGGCACCTTTTCTGATTGCTTAAGCCCGGCAGACAGCTAGACTGTTTTCATTACAGTGCTGAATGCGGAGGGGCCGTGGAGGCAATTAAGGGATCGGACGTTAACGTCCCGGATGCAGTCTATGCGTGGCTGCTGGATGGTAAAGGCGGCGTGACGACGCTGAGCGATGAAGACGTTATTGACGACAAGCATCCATGCTGGCTGCACCTCAACTATACCAATCAGGAGAGCGCGGCCTGGCTTGCGACCACGCCTTTGCTTCCCAACAACGTGCGCGATGCGCTGGCGGGCGACAGCCTGCGGCCGCGCGTCAGCCGCTTAGGCGAGGGGACGCTGATCACGCTGCGCTGCATTAACGGCAGCACCGATGAGCGCCCGGATCAGCTGGTGGCGATGCGTTTATATATGGATGAGCGGCTGATTGTCTCGACACGGCAGCGTAAAGTGCTGGCGCTGGATGACGTGGTGCACGATCTCCAGGAAGGCACCGGGCCGACGGACGTCGGCGGCTGGCTGGTGGATGTCTGCGATGCCCTGACCGATCATGCCAGCGAATTTATCGAAGTGCTGCATGACAAAATCATCGATCTGGAAGATAACCTGCTCGATCAGCAAATTCCCCCGCGGGGTTTTCTGGCTCTGCTGCGCAAACAGCTGATCGTAATGCGGCGCTATATGGCGCCGCAGCGGGATGTGTATGCCCGTCTCGCCAGCGAGCGTTTTCCGTGGATGAATGACGATCAGCGCCGCCGTATGCAGGATATTTCTGACCGGCTGGGACGCGGGCTGGATGAAATCGACGCCTGTATCGCCCGTACGGGCGTGATGACCGATGAGATCACCCAGGTGATGCAGGAGTCATTGTCACGACGCAGCTACACCATGTCGCTGATGGCAATGGTGTTTTTACCCAGTACCTTCCTGACCGGGCTGTTCGGCGTTAACCTCGGCGGCATTCCCGGCGGCGGCTGGCATCTCGGCTTTGCGATCTTCTGCCTGATGTTGGTGGTATTGATCGGCGGAGTTACCTGGTGGTTACATCGCAGTAAATGGTTGTAAATTTTAACCTTTTTAACAAAATGCAAACATGAAAAGGCCATCTTAGTTGAGCGAAATCAATAAAACGCCGGTTCATTCAGGGCACTATCTCTCCCGCAGGTGAATGCAACGTCAAGCGATGGGCGTTGCGCTCCATATTGTCTTACTTCCTTTTTTTGAATTACTGCATAGCACAATTGATTCGTACGACGCCGGCTTTAAAGAGTCGGCTTTTTTTTGCCTCTTTTCCGTGAGCTTCTACCCTTAAGGTGTGCTTCATTCACGCGGAGGTAACTATGTCCCGTCTCAATCTGTTTAATCCTGTTGATACGCTGCCCACCGACCCGATCCCCGTTGACCCGGTTCCGGTGCCCGATCCCATTCCCCATCCACAGCCTTTACCCGATCCGCCGCCGGACGAGGTGCCGATTAAATTGTCGCGTTGAGCGGGCAGATCTGAGAGGATACGCGCCTGCTGAACCTGGCCTTTTATCGCGAGAATATACTGTGACCGCTTTTTCTACCCTGAATGCTCTACCCGCCGCCCAGATCGAGAACCTGAACGAACTGGGCTATCTGACCATGACACCTGTCCAGGCAGCGGCGTTGCCCGCGATCCTTGCCGGGAAAGATGTCCGCGTGCAGGCAAAAACCGGGAGCGGGAAAACGGCGGCTTTTGGCTTAGGGCTGTTGCAGCACATTGACGCCAGCCAGTTTCAGACGCAGTCGCTGATTTTATGCCCGACCCGTGAACTGGCGGATCAGGTTGCCAGCGAACTGCGCCGCCTGGCGCGTTTTATGCCGAACATTAAGATCCTGACGTTGTGCGGCGGCCAGCCATTCGGCGCGCAGCGCGATTCGCTGCAACATGCGCCGCATATTATCGTCGCCACGCCGGGGCGTTTACTGGATCACCTGCAAAAGAACACCGTGGCGCTCGATCACCTGCAAACGCTGGTGATGGATGAAGCGGATCGCATGCTGGATATGGGATTCAGTGATGCCATTGACGCGGTGATTCGCTTTGCGCCCGCCTCGCGCCAGACGCTGCTGTTTTCCGCCACCTGGCCGGAGGCTATCGCCGCCATCAGCGGACGCGTGCAGCGCGATCCGGAAACTATCGAAATTGATACCGTCGACGATCTGCCTGCCGTTGAGCAGCAATTTTTTGAAGTTTCCCGCAACGGCAAAATCAGCCTGTTGCAAAAGCTGCTGAGCGAGCACCGCCCGGCGTCCTGCGTGGTATTCTGCAACACCAAAAAAGATTGTCAGGAAGTATGCGATGCGCTGAACGAAGCAGGGCAGGACGCGCTGGCGCTGCATGGCGATCTGGAGCAGCGCGACCGCGACCAGACGCTGGTGCGCTTTGCCAACGGCAGCGCCCGCATCCTGGTGGCGACCGACGTGGCGGCCCGCGGGCTGGACATCAAGTCCCTTGAACTGGTGGTGAACTACGAGCTGGCGTGGGATCCGGAAGTGCACGTGCACCGTATTGGCCGTACGGCGCGAGCCGGTAACAGCGGTCTGGCGATCAGCCTCTGCGCCCCGGAAGAAGCCCAGCGCGCCAATATCCTGTCTGAAATGCTGCAACTGAAGCTGAACTGGCTGAACCCGCCAGCAAACGTGAAAGTTGTGCCGCTGGAAGCGGAAATGGCGACGCTGTGCATTGATGGCGGTAAAAAAGCCAAAATGCGCGCCGGGGATGTGCTGGGGGCGATGACCGGAGATATGGGCATGGATGGCGCAGATATCGGTAAGATTACCATTCATCCGGCACATGTTTATGTGGCGGTGCGTCAGGGCGTGGCGCGTCAGGCGTGGAAGCAGTTCCAGAGCGGCAAAATTAAAGGCAAGACCTGCCGCGTACGTTTACTGAAATAAGCCTTAATGCCTCTCTGGCCATATGACCAGAGAGGCGCAACATCATTTCACTTCAACAACGTTAAGGCGCAGCTCATCGAGTTGAGCGTCTTCGTCTTCCGGCTGCCAGCCTACCGGTTGCAGCGGAATGGATTCACGATCGAAGGCCAGATCGCCGCCATCCACCACTTCAGCCCCCTGCGTAATACCTTTAAAATCAAACAGGTTAACGTCGTTCAGGTGCGATGGCACCACGTTCTGCATGGCGCTGAACATGGTTTCCAGACGGCCCGGATAGCGTTTATCCCAGTCGCGCAGCATGTCGCCAATCACCTGACGTTGCAGGTTCGGCTGCGAACCGCACAGGTTGCACGGAATAATCGGGTAGCCTTTCGCTTCGGCAAAACGCTCAATGTCTTTCTCGCGGCAGTAGGCCAGCGGACGGATCACAATATGCTTGCCGTCGTCGCTCATCAGCTTCGGCGGCATGCCTTTCATTTTGCCGCCATAGAACATATTCAAAAACAGCGTTTGCAAAATGTCATCGCGATGATGGCCGAGGGCGATTTTCGTGGCGCCCAGCTCGGTGGCGGTACGGTAAAGAATGCCACGACGCAGACGCGAACAGAGTGAACAGGTGGTTTTACCTTCCGGGATCTTCTCTTTTACGATGCCGTAGGTATTTTCCTCAACGATTTTATATTCGACGCCGAGCTGTTCGAGATATTCAGGAAGAATATGACCCGGGAAGCCAGGCTGTTTCTGATCGAGGTTAACCGCCACCAGCGAGAAATTGACCGGCGCGCTCTGCTGCAGATTGCGCAGGATCTCCAGCATGGTGTAGCTGTCTTTACCGCCTGACAGACACACCATAATGCGATCGCCTTCTTCAATCATGTTGAAGTCCGCAATGGCTTCACCCACATTGCGGCGCAGACGCTTCTGGAGTTTGTTCAGGTTATACTGTTCTTTTTTGTTAACTTCTTGATTTTGCGACATGTAATAGTGGCTCAGTTCGGATGATGGCATTTTATGGCATCCACCCTGGTGTTGGGTCAGATCCGCCGGGCACGATTGTAGCAATAAATTCGTCTGATTACTCCTTTCGCCGGAATACGCCGTCTCGTTCAAGAACTACGCAGTCACACGTCATCGTGAAAAATTTACACATATATCTAAATCATTAATTAATAATGAAATTTATCTTATAAAGCCAATTCTATGAGACTTTTCGGCTCAGGCAGGGACTTGATCAGCGTAATATATAAATCTACTGTATAAATACACAGTAAAAACAAATAAGGTGACTCACCATGAAGTGCTATCACCCTGCTGAACTGCGCGTGGTTTACGCGCTCCCTTTGTTCGGCGATCTTGTCCAGTGCGGTTTTCCTTCTCCCGCGCAGGATTATGTTGAAAAAACGCTCGATATGAATGAATGGCTAATTCAGCATCCCTCAGCCACTTATTTTGTCCGCGCTGCGGGCGATTCAATGATTGAAGGGGGAATTAGCGACGGCGATCTGCTGGTGGTGGATGCCTCGCTAAAAGCCGATCATGGCGATATTATTATTGCCGCCGTCGACGGCGAATTTACCGTCAAACAACTCCAGCTTCGTCCCGTCCTGCAACTTAATCCGCTCAACCGCGCCTATCGACCTATTCCCATCCTGAGCGAAGATGCGCTGGAAGTATTCGGCGTGGTCACCTTTATCGTAAAAGCGACACGCTGATTATGTTTGCTCTGGTGGATGTCAACTCATTTTATGCCAGTTGCGAAACCATATTCCGGCCTGATTTGTGGGGTAAGCCGGTAGTGGTGCTCAGCAATAATGACGGCTGCGTGATTGCCCGCAGCGCCGAGGCGAAAAAATACGGCGTGGTAATGGGCGCGCCTTTTTTCAAACAGCGGGATCTGTTTCGCGCCCATAACATCACCTGTTTCAGCAGTAACTATGAGCTCTACGCCGACATGAGCAAAAGGGTAATGGACACGCTGGAATATCTCTGTCCGCGCGTGGAAATGTACTCCATCGACGAAGCCTTTTGCGATTTAACCGGCGTGCGCAATTGTCGCGATCTGACGGCGTTCGGCCAGGAGATCCGCCAGACCATCGCGCGGGATACCCGCCTGAAGGTTGGCGTTGGCATCGCGCAAACCAAGACGCTGGCGAAGCTGGCTAACTATGCCGCCAAACGCTGGCCGCAGTTTAACGGCGTGGTGGATCTGTCGAACCTGGAGCGGCAGCGCAAGCTGATGGCGCGGCTGGATGTGGGCGAGGTGTGGGGCATCGGGCGGCGCATCGCCAGAAGGCTGGAGGCAATGGGGATCAGCAAAGCCATTCAGCTGGCCGATGCCGACATTAACTTTATCCGTAAACATTTCAGCGTGGTGCTGGAAAGAACCGTGCGCGAGCTGCGCGGCGAATCCTGCCTGGCGTTCGAGGAGTTGACCCCGACCAAACAGGAGATCATCTGTAGCCGCAGCTTCGGCGAGCGGGTGACGGACTATGAGCACATGCGTCAGGCCATTTGCAGCCATGCCTTTCGCGCGGCGGAAAAACTGCGGGCGGAACGCCAGTACTGCCGGTTTATTTCGGCCTTCGTGAAGACCTCGCCCTTTGCGTTAAACGAGCCTTACTATGGCAAAAGCGCCTCCATCAGCCTGCTGACGCCCACTCAGGACAGCCGGGATATTATTGACGCCGCCACGCGCTGTCTGAAACTCATCTGGAAAGAGGGATTCCACTATCAGAAAGCGGGCGTCATGCTGGGGGATTTCTTCAGCCAGGGCGTCGCCCAGCTTAATCTGTTTGATGACCATGCCCCGCGGCCCGGCAGCGAGGCGCTGATGGCGACGCTTGATGAACTGAACCGCAAAAAAGGACGGGGGACGCTCTATTTCGCCGGGCAGGGGATCCGTCAGGAGTGGCAGATGAAACGTGAAATGCTGTCGCCGCGCTACACCACGCGGTTTTCTGATTTTCTGATGGTGCCGGTGGGATAAAAGATCAGGCGATGCGGTGCTCCGGATATTTTCCTTTCACCACGCCATCATAAAAGCGGCCTTTCGAGACGACCGTCAGAAAGACGCTGAAAATGCGCGAGGGGACGCCGCGATACTGGTAAACGTTTTTATTATGAAACCGCACTTCCAGCGTACGGGTGCTTTCTTCGTACCCGATGGAGGCAATTCGCGATGATTTTACGGGATGATGGCGCACGGTGGTGTCCTTAACAGCTCGGCATTCATCAAGATTATCATTTTTTACAGCATATCGGGTGATGAAATAACGGCCTTTCAGGGGGCTTAAAAGCCCGATGGGCACCGGGCTTTAGAAAGTACCGGGCCAGCATTCGGCCCGGATGACGGCTTATTCCGCCGGGTGTTTTTCCGCTTTACCGGCCAGCTGCGCCAGGAAGTCATAGCGCTTTTGCAGATCGGCGGCGGCGTCCTTCCATAACTGTTCCGCCACTTCCGGCTGCTGGGCGTTCAGGCGACGGAAACGCTGCTCTTTCATCAGCGTATCCGCCAGCGCCTCAGACGGCGGACGGGAGTCCAGCGCCAGCGGCACTTTACCTTCGTCGGCGCGACGCGGATCGAAGCGGTACAGCGGCCAGAAGCCGGTTGAGGTGAGCTGGCGCATCTGATCGTGGCTTAACGCCAGATCGTAACCGTGCTCTTCGCACGGGCTGTAGGCGATGATCAGCGACGGCCCCGGATAGGCCTCCGCCTCCTGAATGGCTTTCACCGTCTGGTTAAGCTGCGCCCCCAGCGAGATCTGCGCGACATACACATGCCCGTACATCATCATGCTGACGCCCAGATCTTTACGCGCTTTACGTTTACCGTGTTCGCCAAACTTGGTGACCGCGCCCAGCGGTGTGGCTTTCGAGGCCTGGCCGCCGGTATTGGAATAACACTGCGTATCCAGCACCAGAATATTGACGTTTTCCGTCAGGCTCAGCACGTGATCCAGTCCGCCAAAGCCGATGTCATAGGCCCAGCCGTCACCGCCGATAAGCCAGATGGATTTCTCCACCAGCGCGTCGGCGTCGGTCAGCAGCTCCTCCGCGCCGTCGGTACCGGCCAACTGCTGACGCAGGGCGGCGACCTGTTCACGGCGAACTTCCGGCGTGGCGGGGGCGTGCAGCGCATCGTTAAGGTCGGCAGGAATACGATCGGCAAAGGTGTCCAGCAGACGCATCACGCGCTGACGATGCTGATCCACCGTCAGACGGAAGCCAAGCCCGAACTCGGCGTTATCTTCAAACAGTGAGTTGGCCCATGCCGGACCACGGCCATGGCGGTCGGTGGTGTAGGGCGTGGACGGCAGGTTCCCGCCATAAATGGACGAACAGCCGGTGGCATTGGCGATCAGCATCCGGTCGCCATACAGCTGCGTCAGCAGTTTGATATAGGGCGTTTCGCCGCAGCCAGAGCAGGCGCCGGAATATTCAAACAGCGGCGAGATCAGCTGCGAGGTACGAATATCAATACGCTCAAGAGACGTGCGGTCGATTTCCGGCAGATCGAGGAAGAAGTCGTAATGCACTTTTTCTTCTTCCACATGCTCCAGGCGCGACATCATATTGATGGCCTTGATCTCCGGGTTCTGGCGATCTTTAGCCGGGCACACTTCAACGCACAGATTACAGCCGGTGCAGTCTTCCGGCGCGACCTGCAACACGTATTTCTGGCCGCGCATATCGCGGGATTTGACGTCCAGCGATTGCAGGCTGGCAGGCGCGTTTTCCATCGCCTCCGGCTGCACCACTTTGGCGCGAATGGCAGAGTGCGGGCAGGCGGCGACGCAGTGGTTACACTGGGTGCAGATCTCCGGTTTCCAGATGGGGATTTCTTCGGCGATATTGCGTTTTTCCCAGCGGGTGGTGCCCACCGGCCAGGTGCCGTCCGGCGGCAGGGCAGAGACGGGCAGCGCATCCCCCAGACCGGCGAGCATGGCAGCGGTCACGGTTTTCACGAAATCCGGCGCGGCATCCGACACCACTGGCGGCCGGTGCGGGCTGGCGGCATTCACCGACTGCAGCGGCACTTCTGACAACGACTCGCGCGCCAGCGCCAGCGCCTGCCAGTTACGCTCCACCAGCTCCGTGCCTTTGCTGCTGTAGCTTTTGGCGATGGCGCCCTGTAACGCTGCCAGCGCGTTGTCGCCCGGCAGAATGTTGGTCAGATGGAAAAACGCCATCTGCATCACGGTATTGATACGCGCGCCGAGGCCGCATTCGCGGGCGATTTTCGCCGCATTGACCACCCACAGCCGCGCTTTTTTCTGGTTCAGCACCGCCTGCACATCCTGCGGCAGTCGCGTCCACACCTCATCCGGCGCGTAAGGCGTGTTGAGCAGGAAAATACCGCCCGGCTTCAGGCGCTCCGCCATCTGGTACTTGTCGATAAACTGCAACTGGTGACAGCCGACAAAGTCCGCCTGCGAAATCAGATAAGCGGAGTTAATGGGCTGCTCGCTGACGCGCAGGTGCGACACCGTCAGGCCACCGGCTTTTTTGGAGTCGTACACGAAATAGCCCTGGGCGTACCACGGCGTCGAGTTACCGATGATCTTAATATTGTTTTTGGTGGCCGACACGCTGCCGTCGCTGCCGAGGCCGTAGAACAGCGCCTCCAGTTTGGCTTTTGACGGCAGGGTATTCTCCGGCAGCGGTAACGACAGGTTGGTGACGTCATCGTAAATGCCGACGGTAAAGCGCGGTTTCGGCTTTGCCGACTGCAATTCATTAAATACCGCCAGCACGCACTCCGGGCCAAATTCTTTGGAGGAGAGGCCGTAGCGCCCGCCGATGACGCGCGGCAGGGCGTCGCGTTCGCCATTACTGAAGGCTTCCGCCAGCGCGGTCATCACGTCGAGATAGAGCGGTTCCGCATGGGCGCCCGGCTCTTTGGTGCGATCCAGCACGGCAATAGTGCGCGCGCTTTCCGGCAACGCCGCCAGCAAATGTCGCGCCGAGAACGGGCGGAACAGCCGCACTTTCAGCACGCCGACTTTTTCGCCGCGGGTGAGTAATTCATCCACCACCTCTTCACAGGTACCGATCGCCGAGCCCATCAGAATAATCACGCGTTCAGCCTGCGGGTGACCGTAATATTCAAACGGCTTATAAGCGCGACCCGTGGCGGCGGCAAAATCATCCATCGCCTGCTCAACGCGATCGTAAACGGCGTTGTACCAGGGGTTAGTCGCCTCGCGGGACTGGAAATAGGTATCGGGGTTCGCCGAGGTGCCGCGGATCACCGGATGCTCCGGATTCAGGGCGCGGGCACGGTGGGCGGCGATCTCCTCCTGCGGCAGCAGGGCGCGGATGGTCTCGTCGGCGATCGGGGCGATTTTGTTGATTTCGTGGGAGGTGCGGAAACCATCAAAGAAATGAATAAATGGCACCCGGCTTTTCAGCGTCGCGATATGGGAAATCAGCGCGAAATCCTGCGCTTCCTGCACGCTGCTGGCGCACAGCATGGCGCAGCCGGTCTGGCGCACAGCCATGACGTCAGAGTGATCGCCAAAGATCGACAGCGCATGGGTCGCCACGGTGCGCGCCGCCACGTGCAGCACAAAAGGCGTTAACTGCCCGGCCAGCTTATACAGCGTGGGGATCATCAGCAGCAGGCCCTGTGACGAGGTGAAAGAGGTGGAAAGCGCCCCGGTTTGCAGCGCGCCGTGCACCGCGGCAATCGCCCCGGCTTCCGACTGCATCTCCACCACACGCGGGACATCGCCCCAGACGTTTTTCAGCCCGTTGCCCGCCCAGGCGTCAGCCTGCTCGGCCATGGTCGAGCTGGGGGTAATAGGGTAGATGGCGATAACTTCGCTGGTGCGGAACGCCACTGAGGCGACTGCGCCATTACCGTCAGTTGTGATCATAGGACACCCTTACATTGCGCAATAAAAGGGACACGCATAACACCGGCGTGCCCTGTAATTATGCTTCTATTTTAGCAAATCCCCTCTGAAGCCATTTTCGCTTTTGTGTACTCCTCATAACCCCGGTCAATGAATTGATGTTTAATGGTCGGGCTTGAAAATATAAATGTTATATCATAACATCCATGTTTCTAAATCTTAATGAGGGTAGCGTTTTGATAAAGCAATATGGAACAGTGGCAATGGCGCTCGGGGCGCTTTTACTGAGCGGGCAGGCGCTGGCGCATGGTCATCATTCTCACGGAAAACCGCTGACCGAAATGGAACAAAAAGCCGCGAACGGCGTATTCCAGGACAGCGACGTAAAAGATCGTAGCCTGAGCGACTGGGACGGCGTATGGCAATCCGTTTATCCGTTGCTGGAAAGCGGCGAACTGGATCCGGTATTCAAGAAGAAAGCGGAACAGGACAAGAGCAAAACCGCTGACGAGTACAAAGCCTATTACCGCAAAGGCTACGCCACGAAAGTGGACACTATCGGCATTGAAAACGGCGTGATGGAATTCCACACCGGCGACGTGGTTAACGCCTGTAAGTACGATTACGCGGGCTACAAAATCCTCACCTATACCTCGGGCAAGAAGGGCGTGCGCTACCTGTTCGAATGTAAGGATGCCAACAGTAAAGCGCCGAAGTTCGTGCAGTTCAGCGATCACACCATCGGCCCGCGCAAATCCGCGCATTACCACATTTTCACCGGCAATACCTCGCAGGACGCTCTGCTGAAAGAGATGGATAACTGGCCGACCTATTATCCGTATCAGCTGACTAACGAGCAGGTCGTCGATGAAATGCTTCATCATTGATTAAGAAAAGGACCCGCTGCGGCGGGTTTTTTTACGTCCTGACCAATTGGGAGCCATACCGCAAAATGGGGAAATTCTCATGGCCGGACAGAAAAAGCGCAGTCTGGCTCTCGACGTCAGCCGCCGGGCTGCCTATTATGCATAGGTTTTGCTAAATCGACGGGGGAGAAAACATGCGAGCAGGATTGTGGGTAGGGTGCGCGGCATTATTATTATCGGCTTGCAGCAGCGAGCCAGTTCAGCAGGCCACGGCGGCGCACGTCGCGCCAGGTCTGAAAGCCGCCATGACCAGTTCCGGTGAAGCCAGCTGCGCGATGATTGGCGGATCGCTGTCCGTCGCACGTCAGCTTGATGGCTCGGCCACCGGCATGTGCGCACTGCCCAACGGTAAACGTTGTAGCGAACAATCGCTCGCGTCAGGCACGTGCGGCGCGTACTGATTACTGCCCCAGGTCGGCCAGTTTAAAGATTAACGTCTGCTCTGCGGTGGCCAGCGTCAGCTGGTTGCCGGTGAGGTCGGCCTGTGCCCCTTCATTCATCATGGCGCTGAAAGTCTGATCCAGCTGATTACGCTGCGGATCGGCACACATCATGCGCGTCATCGCCAGATTTTTCGCCGACAGCGCGCCGTCGGACACTTTCCCCTGACCGGTGAAACGGTTACACATCACACCGGAAAGGTGCATTTTCTCGCCAAAGCTGATTTCCGGCGGATTACTGCCAGGATTGATGGCAGTGCCGTTAACCGTTTGCAGCACAAAACGGTGGTGCATCAGCTCATCCGGCGTGACAGAGACTTTGCCATCACGGGCACAGCCAGCCAGCAGCAACGTGGCTGCGGTTAACGCAATAAAATATTTCATAAAACTCCCTGGATATTCTCCGTGATTGAGCGCTGATTTTAACAGGCGTATAAGAGGTGTCTTGCAGGAAAATCTGAAAGCGCTCCCCTGAAGAGAGGGGAGCGAAGGGCTCTTACACCAGGGCGTTCGGGCAGTTTTCGCCTTTTTCCAGCTGGCGCAGGTTCTCCAGCGTGGTTTCCGAAATGCTGATCAGGGCTTCGGCGGTAAGGAACGCCTGATGGCCGGTGAACAGCACGTTATGACAGGCGGACAGGCGACGGAAAACGTCATCCTGGATCACATCGTTAGACTTATCTTCAAAGAACAGATCGCGTTCGTTCTCATACACGTCCATACCCAGCGCGCCGATTTTCTGGGTTTTCAGCGCTTCGATGGCCGCCTGCGAGTCCACCAGGCCGCCACGGCTGGTGTTGATGATCATCACGCCGTCTTTCATCTGCTCAAACGACGAACGGTTCAGCAGGTGGTAGTTATCCTCGGTGAGCGGGCAATGCAGGGAGATCACGTCCGACTGGGCAAACAGCGTGGGCAGATCCACATACTCCACGCCCAGCTCCAGCGCCGCGGCGCTCGGATAAGGATCAAACGCCAGCAGGCGCATACCGAAACCTTTCAGAATACGCAGCGCCGCCACGCCAATCTTACCGGTGCCGATCACGCCTGCGGTTTTACCGTACATGGTGAAGCCGGTCAGGCCCTCCAGCGAGAAGTTAGCATCACGGGTACGCTGATAGGCGCGGTGAATACGACGGTTCAGGGCCATCATCATACCCACGGCATGTTCCGCCACCGCTTCCGGGGAATAGGCCGGGACGCGCACCACTTTCAGCCCTAACGCTTTGGCAGCCTCAAGATCAACGTTGTTAAAGCCCGCACAGCGCAGCGCAATAAACTTCAGACCCTGTTTTTTCAGTTCTTCCAGTACCGGACGGCTGCCGTCGTCGTTGACAAAAATACAGACGCCATCGCAGCCATGGGCCGTTTTCGCGGTTTTATCAGTCAGCAGAAAGTCGAAAAATTCAAGTTCATAGTTATAATTCTCGTTAACATGCTGCAAATACTTTTTATCGTACTGCTTTGTGCTATATACAGCGAGTTTCATAAGACTTTCTCCAGTGATTGTAATATCAATCCAGCATAATGATTAATTCTAGAACATCTACTCTTATCAGAGGCATTCACTTCACCAATATATGTAAGCATGCCACAATAACGCCACGGACAGACAGAAAATTGATGCCAAATCAGGATATTAACTGCCCATGAAGGGTAAATATAAAGTCGCGCTCGCGCTGCTCTTACTGTTCATACTTTTGCCGCTTACGCTGCTGATGACGCTGGCGCAGTGGGTGCCGGGGCTGGCCGGGATCTGGCTGCCGGTGGGGACACGCATCGCCTTTGAAGAAAGCCCCCGTCTGACGCGTCATGGTCTGAAAATCCCTGATTTGCTTTACCTGGTGGACGACTGCCCGCTGGCGAAACTCACGCATGCCGAACTGACGCACCCGAGCCGCTGGCAGCTGAATGTCGACTCGCTGGTGCTTAACGCCGCCTGTCTGAAAAAACTCCCGCAGACGACAGCATCGCCCGCCGCGCCGCGCACCCTGGCGCAGTGGCAGTCCATGCTGCCTTATACCTGGGTTAATATCGATAAACTGACGGTCACGCCCTGGCAGCAGTGGGAAGGGAAAATCGCCCTTGCGCTGACGCCAGCGCGCCAGCAGCTCAGTTATGAGGGCGAGCGCGTCACCGTGCAGGCGCAGCTTTCCGGACAGGCGCTGACGGTGGAAAAATTCGCGGTCAAACTCGTGGAAAACCAGCCGCCGCTGAGCCTGGCGGGGGAGTTCACCCTGCCGCTGGTGCCGGACGGTCTGCCGGTTAACGGCCATGCCGCCGCCACCCTGCACCTGCCGCAAAGCGCCGATCCTGTGGATGCGGAAATCGAGTGGCGCGACAACGAAGGCCAACTGATCGTCATGGCGCGGGATACCGCCGATCCGCTGCTTGATCTTCCCTGGCAGGTGACGCAGCAGCAGCTTACCATCAGCGACGGACGCTGGAACTGGCCTTATCAGGGCATGCCGTTAAGCGGGCGCGTCGGCATACGCATCAAAAACTGGCAGGCGGGGCTGGAAGGCGCAGAAGTCAGCGGCCGGATGAACGTGCTGACCCGGGGCGATGCAGGCAAAGGCAACGCCGTACTGAATATCGGGCCGGGGCGGCTGAGTCTGGAAAACAGCGATCTGCCCCTGCAACTGACCGGCGAAGCCAAGCAGAACGATTTGATTTTATACGCCGTGTTACCGGCGCATCTGAGCGGCAGCCTCACCGATCCGCTGCTGGCGTTCAGCCCCGGCGCGCTGCTGCGCTCCCGCGGCACGCTTATTGATTCCCTGAATATTGATGAAGTGCGCTGGCCGCTGGCAGGGGTGAAAGTCACCCAGCGCGGCATTGATGGTCGCTTACAGGCCATTTTGCGCGCCCATGAAAACCAGATGGGGGATTTTACTCTGCACCTTGACGGCCAGGCGCACGACTTCCTGCCGGATCACGGTCTCTGGCAGTGGCGTTACTGGGGTGATGGCCGCTTCACGCCGATGCAGGCGCGCTGGGATGTCGCCGGAAAAGGGGAGTGGCGTGATAGCCTGATCCTGCTGACCGATCTGTCCACCGGCTTCGACCAGTTGCAGTACGGCACCATGCATATGGATAAACCCCGGCTGGTACTTGACGCGCCCATACGCTGGCAGCGCGATGAACAGCATCCGCAGTTTAGCGGCGCGCTGTCGCTCGACGCCGCGCAGACCACCTTCAGCGGCGGCAGCGTGTTACCACCCTCAACGCTGAAATTCAGCATCAGTGGACGCGAGCCGACGATCTTTCAGTTTAAAGGCGATCTCCACGCACAGGAGATTGGCCCGGTACGGGTTAACGGGCGCTGGGACGGCGAACGGCTGCGCGGGCAGGCGTGGTGGCCGCGCCAGGCGTTGAAAGTCTTTCAGCCGCTGGTACCGCCGGACTGGAAAATGGCCCTGCGCGATGGCGAAATGTACGCGCAGATCGCCTTTTCTGCCGCTGCGGATCAGGGGTTCGAAGCCGGGGGACACGGTGTGCTGAAAGGCGGCAGCGCCTGGATGCCGGATAACGAGCTGAAAGGCGTCGATTTTGTGCTGCCGTTCCGCTTCAGCGAGGGGACCTGGCAACTGGGGACGCGCGGGCCGGTCCGGCTGCGCATTGGCGAAATCATCAACCAGGTGACGGCGAAAAACTTCACTGCGGATTTGCAGGGCGCATACCCGTGGAGCGAAGATAACCCGCTGCGCCTGAGCGACGTCAGCGTGGATATGCTCGGCGGGAAAATCACCCTCCGCCAGCTGCGTATACCGCAGCACGACGCCGCGCTGCTGCGGCTGGAGCATATTTCTGCCAGCGAAATTATCAGTGCGGTTAATACCAAACAGTTCGCCATGTCCGGCGCGCTCAACGGCGCGCTGCCGCTGTGGCTGAATAACGATCAATGGATCGTGAAAGATGGCTGGTTAAGCAATCCGGGCGCGCTGACGCTGCGTCTTGATAAAGACACCGCCGACGCGCTGGTGAAGGATAATATGGCGGCCGGGGCGGCCATCAGCTGGCTACGCTATATGGAGATTTCGCAATCCTGGACGCATATCGACCTGGACAATCACGGCGTAATGAAGATGCGCGCCGCCCTGAAAGGCATCAGTTACGTTGATGGCAAAAGCAATGCGGTCAACCTGAACTATAACCATGAAGAAAATGTCTTCACGTTATGGCGCAGTTTACGTTACGGCGATAATTTACAGTCATGGCTTGAGCAACATGCGACAGTGCCGGATAACCGCTGCGCGCCTGGCAAGGAATGTGAGGTAAAACAATGAAATTCTCGTTAATCGCTCTGTGTGCGCCCCTGATGTTGCTGACAGGCTGCACGCCGCGAATCGAAGTGGCGGCACCGTCCACGCCAATCACCATCAATATGAACGTAAAGATCGACCACGATATTCATATTAAAGCGGATAAAGACGTCGAAACGCTGCTGAAGACGCGCAGCGATTTACTATAACTCATGCAGGAAGGATCATGATGACGCACACAACAGCAAACACTTTTACCTTCGGCGGGATGACCGTCAACCGTCTGGGCTACGGCGCGATGCAACTTGCCGGTCCCGGCGTATATGGCCCGCCGAAAGATCATGACGCGGCGCTGGCGGTTCTGCGCGAAGCCATTGCGCTGGGCGTTAACCATATTGATACCAGCGATTTTTATGGTCCGCATATCACCAACCGTATCATCCGCGAGGCGCTGCATCCTTATCCGGATGATCTGGTGATCGTCACCAAAATCGGCGCGTGCCGCGATGAAACGGCAGCCTGGCTACCGGCGTTTTCTGCGGATGAGCTGAAACAGGCGGTACACGACAACCTGCGTAATCTGGGCGTTGAAGCGCTGGACGTGGTTAACCTGCGTTCGATGCTCGGCGACGGACACGGCCCGGCGGAAGGTTCGCTGGCGGAACATGTGCAGGTGCTGGCGGATCTGCAAAAGCAGGGGCTGGTGAAACATATTGGTCTGAGCAATGTGACCGCGACCCAGGTCGCCGAAGCGCGTGCAATGGTGGACGTGGTCTGCGTGCAGAATCTCTACAACATTGCCCATCGTGAAGATGACGCGCTGATCGACGCGCTGGCCCGCGACGGTATCGCCTACGTACCGTTCTTCCCGCTGGGGGGCTTTACGCCGTTGCAGTCATCCACGCTGTCAGAGGTGGCGGCGAGCCTGAATGCCACGCCGATGCAGGTGGCGCTGGCCTGGCTGCTGCGCCGTTCGCCGAATATCCTGTTAATTCCCGGAACCTCGTCGGTTACGCATTTGCGTGAAAATATGGCGGCGGCAGAGCTGGAGTTGTCAGAAGAGGTGCTGGCTACGCTGGAAAGTATCGGCGGGTAAGTGTTTTTGCCCGGTGGCGCTGGCGCTTACCGGGCCTACAAAAAGTGTAGGCCCGCGCAAGCGAAGCGCCGCCGGGCGCAAATTAGCAAAAACGTTACGCTGTCACAACGCTGTCGATGGCCGCTTTCGCGTCGGACTGCGCTTTGGTCGCCACTTCCGGACCGTAAGCAATGCCTTCTGCAAACACGAAGTTCACATCGGTGATACCGATAAAGCCCAGGAACACTTTCAGATACGGAGCGATCAGGTCAGTCGGGGTATCTTTATGGATGCCGCCACGGCTGGACACCACCACCGCACGTTTACCGGTCACCAGACCTTCCGGTCCTTTCTCGGTATAACGGAAGGTCACGCCAGCACGGGCAATCAGGTCAAAGTAGTTTTTCAGCTGCGTCGGGATGTTAAAGTTGTACATCGGGGCGTTGATGACGATAACGTCATGGGCCTGCAGTTCAGCAATAAGTTCATCGGACAGCTTCAGGGCTTCCTGCTGACGCGGCGTCAGCGGGGCATCGGACGGACGCAGCGCGCCAACCAGCTCGCCATCGAGAACCGGAACCGGGTTAGCCGCCAGATCACGTACGGTAATTTCATCAGCCGGATGCTTTTCGCTCCACTGTTCAACAAAATAGTCGGAAAGCTGACCAGACTGAGAGTACCCTGCCAGAATACTGGATTTAAGCACTAATACTTTACTCATGGGTGATTCCTTTTATGCATGTATGTTGAGGTATAGCCTCAATAATTACCGTCACTCTATTCATTATCCGCCGCCATGAATAGCGCAATATATCGATACCAATGTTCGAATTTTTTGAATAAGCCAAAGAAAGCGGCGATGTGATAATCTACAGTAAACGAAACAGAGACATTTTACCGGCAGTGTGCTGCCCGATAACCTTATGACAGAACAACAAAATTTTACTTTCTCCGCCCTTAACCAGCAGCTTGAAACCTTAATGCTGCGCGACAGACAACGCTTCGCGCGCCGTCTGCACGGGGCGAGAAAGGTTAAAAATCCAGAGGCGCAACAGGCCATTTACCAGACCATGGCGCAGGAAATTGAACAGGCTGCCGGTAAAGTGCGCCAGCGCATGGCCGCGCGCCCTGACATCACCTATCCGGATAATCTGCCGGTCAGCCAGAAGAAGCAGGACATTCTGGAAGCCATCCGCGATCACCAGGTGGTGATTGTCGCCGGGGAGACCGGCTCCGGTAAAACCACTCAGCTGCCGAAAATCTGCATGGAGCTGGGGCGCGGCGTGACCGGGGTTATCGGCCACACGCAGCCACGCCGACTGGCGGCGCGGACCGTGGCCAGCCGTATCGCCGAGGAGCTGAAAAGCGAGCCGGGCGGTTGCATTGGTTATAAAGTGCGTTTCAGCGATCACGTCAGCGACAACACCATGGTCAAGCTGATGACCGACGGCATTCTGCTGGCGGAGATCCAGCAGGACCGCCTGTTGATGCAGTACGACACCATCATCATCGATGAAGCGCACGAGCGCAGCCTGAACATCGATTTTCTGCTCGGCTATTTCAAAGAGCTGCTGCCAAAACGCCCGGATCTGAAAGTGATCATCACCTCGGCGACCATCGATCCGGAACGCTTTTCCCGCCACTTTGATAATGCCCCGATCATTGAAGTCTCGGGCCGCACCTTTCCGGTGGAAGTGCGCTATCGCCCGATTGTGGAAGAGGCGGACGATACCGAGCGCGATCAGCTTCAGGCAATTTTCGACGCCGTGGACGAGCTGGGCCGTGAAAGCGCCGGCGACATTCTGATTTTCCTGAGCGGTGAGCGGGAGATCCGCGACACCGCCGATGCGCTCAACAAGCTCAGTCTGCCGCATACTGAAGTGCTGCCGCTGTATGCACGACTGTCGAACAGCGAACAAAACCGCGTGTTCCAGTCTCACAGCGGGCGGCGCATCGTGCTGGCGACAAACGTGGCGGAAACCTCGCTTACCGTGCCGGGCATCAAGTATGTCATCGATCCCGGCACGGCGCGTATCAGCCGCTACAGCTTCCGTACCAAAGTGCAGCGCCTGCCGATTGAACCGATCTCGCAGGCGTCGGCGAACCAGCGTAAAGGCCGCTGCGGCCGCGTTTCGGAAGGTATTTGTATTCGTCTTTATTCGGAAGATGATTTCCTGTCGCGTCCGGAATTTACCGATCCCGAAATTCTGCGTACTAACCTCGCGTCGGTCATTTTACAGATGACCGCGCTGGGGCTGGGGGACATCGCCGCGTTCCCGTTTGTGGAAGCGCCGGACAAACGCAACATTCAGGACGGTGTGCGCCTGCTGGAAGAGCTGGGGGCGATCACCACCGATGAGCAGCAAACGGCGTATAAGCTGACGCCACAGGGCCGCCAGCTTTCGCAGCTGCCGGTGGATCCGCGTCTGGCGCGCATGGTGCTGGAAGCGCAAAAGCTCGGCTGCGTGCGGGAAGCGATGATCATCACCTCGGCCCTGTCGATTCAGGATCCGCGCGAACGTCCGATGGACAGGCAGCAGGCGTCGGATGAAAAACACCGCCGTTTCCACGACAAAGAGTCCGATTTCCTCGCCTTTGTGAATCTGTGGAACTACCTCGGCGAGCAGCAAAAAGCGCTGTCCTCGAACAGTTTCCGCCGCCTGTGCCGCACCGAGTTCCTTAACTATCTGCGGGTACGGGAATGGCAGGATATTTACACCCAGCTGCGCCAGGTGGTGAAAGAGCTGGGCATTCCGGTGAACAGCGAACCGGCGGAATACCGCGAAATTCATATCGCCATGCTGACCGGGTTGTTATCGCATATCGGCATGAAAGACGCCGATAAGCAGGAATTTACCGGCGCACGTAACGCCCGTTTCGCCATCTTCCCCGGTTCCGGTTTATTCAAAAAGCCGCCGAAGTGGACGATGGTCGCCGAGCTGGTGGAAACCAGCCGCCTGTGGGGACGCATCGCCGCGCGTATTGATCCGGAATGGGTCGAACCGGTGGCGCAGCATCTGATCAAACGCTCCTACAGCGAACCGCACTGGGAGCGGGCGCAGGGCGCGGTAATGGCGACGGAAAAAGTCACGCTTTATGGGCTGCCCATCGTCAGCGCGCGCAAGGTGAACTACAGCCAGATTGACCCGGCGTTGAGCCGCGAGCTGTTTATCCGTCATGCGCTGGTGGAAGGCGACTGGCAGACGCGCCACGCGTTTTTCCGCGACAACCTGAAGCTGCGCGCGGAAATCGAAGAGCTGGAGCATAAATCGCGCCGCCGCGACATTCTGGTGGATGATGAAACCCTGTTTGAGTTTTACGATCAGCGCATCAGCCATGAGGTGATCTCCGCACGCCATTTCGACAGCTGGTGGAAGAAAGCCAGCCGCGAAACGCCGGATCTGCTGAACTTTGAAAAGAACATGCTGATCAAAGAGGGCGCGGAAAAAGTCAGTAAGCTCGACTATCCAAACTTCTGGCATCAGGGCAACCTGAAACTGCGCCTGAGCTATCAGTTTGAGCCTGGCGCGGATGCCGATGGCGTAACGGTGCACATTCCGCTGCCGCTGTTAAACCAGGTGGAAGACAGCGGTTTTGAGTGGCAGATCCCGGGACTGCGCCGCGAGCTGATTATCGCGCTGATCAAATCCCTGCCGAAGCCGGTACGCCGCAACTTTGTGCCTGCGCCGAACTATGCCGAAGCCTTTTTGGGGCGTGTGACGCCGCTGGCGCTGCCGCTGCTGGATGCGCTGGAGCGCGAGCTGCGCCGCATGACCGGCGTGACCGTTGATCGCGACGCCTGGCAGTGGGATCAGGTGCCGGATCACCTGAAGATCAGCTTCCGCGTGGTGGATGATAAAAATAAGAAACTCCAGGAAGGCCGCAACCTGACGGCGCTGAAAGAGGCGCTGAAAGGCAAAGTGCAGGAAACCCTGTCGGCGGTGGCCGACGACGGTATCGAACAGAGCGGACTGCATATCTGGAGTTTTGGTCAGCTACCGGAAAGCTACGAGCAAAAACGCGGCAACTACAAAGTGAAGGCATGGCCTGCGCTGGTGGATGAGCGCGACAGCGTGGCGATCAAACTGTTCGATAACCCGCTGGAGCAGCAACAGCAGATGTGGCGCGGTCTGCGCCGTCTGTTACTGCTCAATATTCCGTCGCCGATCAAATATCTGCATGAGAAGCTGCCCAACAAAGCCAAGCTGGGCCTGTACTTTAACCCGTACGGCAAAGTGCTGGATCTGATTGATGACTGTATTTCCTGCGGCGTCGATAAGCTGATCCATGAGGCGGGCGGCCCGGTGTGGACGGAAGAGGGTTATGCGCAGCTGCACGAAAAAGTGCGCGCTGAACTTAACGACACCGTGGTGGAGATTGCGAAGCAGGTAGAGCAGATCCTGACCGCCGTGTTCAATATCAACAAGCGCCTGAAAGGGCGGGTGGATATGACCATGGCGCTGGGGCTGTCGGACATCAAAGCGCAGATGAACAATCTGGTGTATCGCGGTTTTGTCACCGGCAACGGTTTTAAACGTCTGGGGGACACGCTGCGTTATCTGAATGCCATTGAAAAACGGCTGGAGAAGCTGGCGGTCGATCCGCACCGGGATCGCGCGCAGATGCTGAAAGTGGAGAGCGTACAGCAGGCCTGGCAGCAGTGGCTGAACAAGCTGCCGCCCGCCCGCCGTGAGGATGACGATGTGAAAGAGATCCGCTGGATGATCGAAGAGCTGCGCGTCAGCTATTTCGCCCAGCAGCTCGGCACGCCGTACCCGATTTCCGATAAGCGTATTTTGCAGGCGATGGAGCAGATCCAGCCGTAATGCCTCGCCGGGCGGCGACTGCGTCTTGCCCGGCCTACTAAAGCGGTGTACACGCCGTTTGTAGGCCCGGTAAGCGCCAGCGCCACCGGGCAGTCACCTCACCAGCCCGTAGGCCCGGTAAGCGCAGCGCCACCGGGCAGTTCACGCCACCCAGGGCAAAACCCTCACCGCACTCCGGTCCACCCGCCGCCAAGCGCCCGGTACAAATCCACCTGTGCCAGCAGCAAATTATTCTTCACCTGCACCACGCTGGTCTGCGCCGAATAGAGCGTGCGTTGCGCATCCAGCTCATCAAGATACGAAGCATAGCCATTCCGGTAACGGTTATGGGCGATCCGCAGCGCCTCTTCCGCCACCGTCGCCTGCTCCTGCAACTCGACTAACTGTTCCTGCAAGCGCGCAATAGCATCCAGGCTGTCGTTCACCTCTTTGAACGCATTGCGCACCGTATTTTCATAGCTGTACAGCGCCTGATTGCGCTGGGACATCGACACATCTACCTGCGCGTTCAGCGCCTGACGGTTAAGCAGTGGCGCAAGAATACTGCCGCCGACGTTCCACAAGCGCAGAGGATTATCCAGCAATCCTGGCAGGGTATCCGCCTGCCAGGTGCCGCCCGCCGTCAGACTGATCGACGGCAACAGCCGGGCCTGTGACGCCGCCAGCGAGGCATCGGCAGCGATCAATGCCTGCTGTGCCTGCACAATATCCGGGCGACGATTTAAGAGCGTAGAGGGCAACTGCGCAGGCACCGGCAACGGCGTTAACCGGTCAAAGGCTCCGCGCGGCACCGGGCCGGGATTGCCGCCAGCCAGCAGGCTGAGGGCGTTTTCCTGCTCGCTAATCTGGTGCTGCAACTGCGGGATCTGCGCGCGGGTGGCGCGACGTTCCGAGTCCGACTGCATCAGCTCCAGCCGCGAGCTGTAGCCCGTTTCAAACTGCCGTTTAGCGAGGTTATAAGCTTCTTCCCGCGCCGCCAGCGTCGACTGCGTAACGCGCAGCTGTTCATCCAGCGACAGCAGCGTGATATAGCCGGAGGCCACCTGCGATGCGACAGTCAGATCGGCCGCCGCCGCCGCGGCTTTCTGCGCCGCCAGCGATGCCCGCGCCGCTTCCGTGGCGCTGCGGTTCGCCCCCCACAGATCCACGTCGTAATTCGCCGTCAGTCCGCCTTTGTAGAGCGTACTGTGTACCGGCTGGCCGGTGGCGGCAGACTGGGAACGCGCCCGCGTGCCGCCAAGGTTAGCATCCAGCGTCGGGAACAGATCGCCTTCCGCGGCATAAATGCGCGCCTGATATTCATTGATCCGCTCGCGGGCGATCAGAATATCGTTGTTCTGGCGCAGCGCCTGTTCCACATAACGGTTCATTTGACTGTCATGGAAATTACGCCACCATACGCCCTCGACCGGGCTTTGCGGACCCACGGCGGTGCGCCATTCCGCGGGAATGGTTAATGAATGACGGGCAGGGGCAACGTCAACAGACTGACAGCCCGCCAGCGCTAATGTCAGCGCCAGCCAGACAGGACGGAAGGTCATTATTCTGCCTCCCGGGTATCAATATTCACCTGCACCGACATCCCCGGACGCAGGCGCTGTAGCTGTTCCGGTTTACCGTCGATCTCAATGCGCACCGGAATACGCTGGGCGATCTTCACAAAGTTGCCAGTGGCGTTATCCGGCGTGACGGCGCTGAATTCAACGCCGGTAGCCGGGGAAATGCTCTGCACCCGTCCGCTGAAGGCCTCGTCGTTAAGGGCGTCAACGGTGATGTGCACCGGCTGGCCCAGACGGATCGACGCCAGCTGCGTCTCTTTCACGTTGGCGATAATCCAGTGCTGCGGCGGCACCAGCGAGGTCAGGTGCGTCCCGGCGGTAACGTAGGCTCCCAGACGCACTGCAATCTGCCCGAGCTGTCCGTCGCGCGGCGCGACGATGCGCGTGTTTTGCAGGTCGATCTGCGCCAGTTCAAGCGCGGCGCGGGCATTTTCCACATCCGCTTCCAGCGAGGCGCGATTGACGATCACCGTTTGCAGATCCTGGCGCGACATCTCAAGGGTGGCGCGTGCCTGATCGATATCGGCGCTGCCCTGCGCTGCGCTGGCAAGGGCGGCATCGCGCTCACGTACGGAGAGCGAACCATCAGAGGCCAGCTCTTTCACGCGCTTCAGATCCGCCTGGCTTTTCAGGCTCTGGGCGCGGGCATTTTGCAGCGCTGCTTCATTACGCTTGATCACCGCCTCGGCGCTTTTGCGTTGTTGCAGATTATTGTTCAGCGCGGCAATTTTCATCGCCAGCTGGGCCTGCGCCTGATGTACGCGCTGGGTATAGATGCGGTCGTCAATCTGCATCAGCAGATCGCCCCGTTTCACGATGGCGAAATCCTGCACCTTAACGTCGGTGATATAGCCGTTGACCTGCGGGCTGATAAAGGTCGTCTGCCCGCGTACGTAGGCGTTATCCGTAAACTGGGTGTGACGGGTAAAAGGGGGAAGTTGCCAGGCGTAGAGGATCACCAGTACGCCCACAATACCTATCGCTGCAGCGGCAAAAATAGAAACCACACGCAAATTGCTGCGCGTGTTGGCCTGCTCTTTGGCGGCGTCCTGCTGACTCATAACCACTCCTGTCGTAATTTCTGTTTCATTTCATTGTTCCGCTATTTTTATGCTTTTTGCTGCATGGCCCGCTTCAGGGCCAGATGAGCCGTAATGCGCAATCGCAGTAACCGCCACAGGATCCACAGCAGGGTGCAGGCCGCGATGGTCGCCGTGAGCAGATAGGTATCGTTATAGGCCAGAATATTCGCCTGCAACGCGCTGGCGGTCTGTAACTGATTGATCGCCTGCACGTTCAGCAGGGTGCTGTCGTCGATCTGGCTGCGGTACATCTGACTGTAGAGCTGGATCCGATCGTTCACCAGCGGATTAAGCGTGGTGAGTTGTTCGGCGAGCACACTGGAGTGATATTTTTCCCGCCACACCTGAAAGGTGCCAAGGATCGCCGAACCGAGCAGGCCGCCGAGGTTCTGGCTTATCCCGAAGAGCACGGAAAAACTCACCAGGTTGCGCGGTTCCGCCACCACGCCGCCGATGGCGGCAAGCATGGCAGGGGCGAGGAAAAAGGCGCTGCCAAAGCCGAGCAGAAACTGGCTGACCAGTAACTGGTCCGGGCGTGTCAGGCTGTTTGACTGACTGTCGAGCAGAGCAGCGATGATCATCAACACCAGCGAGGTGACAATCGGCCAGGCCAGCCGTTGCGGTTTGATGGTCAGGCAACTGGTGACGATGCCGCAGACAATCCCGGCAAGAATAGACCACGCCAGGTGCGTCATTTGTTCATTTTGCAACCCGACATATTGCAGCCAGCCGATGGCGCCGGTGTTCTGTTCCGCCAGCACAATACGAATGAGCACCATAATCAGCCCGAGGCGCACAATACTGCCGCTGGATAACCAGCGGGTATTGAGCAACGGGTTGCTGCGGTTGTGCTCAAAGACAATGGCGCTGACGATCAGCACCAGCGAGCCGGCCAGCGCCCAGCCGATCCACGGCGCTTCAAACCACCAGTCAATTCTCCCCAGCGACAGCACCGCACACAGCAGCGCCATACCCGGGGCAAACAGCATAAAGGTGATGAAATCTTTTTTCTCGAACACCTTTTTTCGATCCCCCGGCGGCAGCTTGAGGAGGATCACTCCGGCAAGCGAGATCAGTGCCAGCCCGAGTTCAAACAGGTAAAGCCCGCGCCATTCGTCGATTTGCAGCAGTTCAGTGGAGAACAGGCGGGCGATGGGGATAGCCAGCGACGAACCGGTAATGCCGATAGTGAGCGCTTTTAACCGATGTTTCGCAGGCCAGGCCTGAATCTGATAATAAATGCCCAACGAACTCAAGGCCGCCGCCACCATACCGTGCGCGGCGCGCACCATCAGGGCAGAGTTGAGATCGTTGACGAACAGGTGAAAAAAGGTCACCAGCACGTACAGCACCAGAAAACCTTCGGTAAAAGCGCGCAGGCCGAACTGCTGACGGAATTTAACCAGCAGCAGGTTAATGGAGACGTTGGTCATCACATAGACGGTCGGCAGCCAGGCGATTTCGTTAGACCAGGCGGCAAACGAGCCCTGCAAATTTTGCAGGTTGGCGGTTACCATGGCGTTGCCAAGCGCGCCGGTCAGGCACACCAGTAGCCCGACAATGCCATAGGCGATGCGCCTGGGCGTGCTGTGAAAGGGGGTCGATGGCGACCCTAAAAGCATGGGCTTTTCATGCGGTGCCCACTCTCTTGGCTGGTACGGATCGCTTTTGGGCAAACGCATTGGGATTCCAGATAACGACAATGAATAATTAGGCGGCTAAGGATTTTATAGTGCCCGCGAATGATAATTCAAGTCAATTAATTACGGTAATTCAATATTTATAGTGAATATTTTACGTGACGTTGTCACATACAACTGGCAACAGCATGACAGAATTTGAAACCGTTAAAGGTATAAACATCTGATGAAAATATTGCGATAAAATTCGGTAAGTTACCTAAGGATTAGGAGAGATCCGCTATTTAAATCTGTGAGCGATCGTACTCTACAGGATGGTACGTAAAAGGAGATTTGCATGATCATTACCCGCTTTCCCACTTTGCCGGAAACCACGCTGGCGGCGGTCAATACGCTCGGGCAGTGGCTGGCGCAAAATGATTTTGCCGGCAAGCCGCATCCGGTGCAGGCCGACGCTATTATTCTGGCAGGGAACGCCGTGATCCCGACCATAGACGCGGCCTGCCAGCTCGCCGCCCGCGCCAGAGCGCCCTTGTTGATCAGCGGCGGTATTGGTCATTCCACGCCGTTTTTGTATGCCGCTATCGCCCGCCATCCGCGTTATAACGTCATCCGCACCACCGGACGTTCAGAGGCGGCCATCATTGGCGATATTGCACGGCAGTTCTGGCGCATTCCCGCTGAACGTATTCTTGCGGAAGATAAGTCCACAAACTGCGGTGAAAACGCGCGACTGTCCTGCGAATTGCTGCGCGCAAAGCTACCGACGGCGCGCAGGGTGCTGGTGGTGCAGGATCCGACCATGCAGCGGCGCACCATGGCGACCTTCGCCCGCGTCAGCGCAGAGCAGTCGCCGGACATTCGTTTCCTGAGCTGGCCGGGCGTGACGCCGCAGTTGCGTAACGGACAGCGCGGGCTGAGCTTTACGCCGCGCGAAGACGGCCTGTGGGCGGCGGATCGCTATCTGTCGCTGATCCTCGGCGAGGTTCCGCGTCTGCGGGATGACGAGCAGGGGTACGGCCCGCGGGGGCGCAACTTTATCGCCCACGTCGATTTTCCCGCCAGCGTGGAAACCGCCTGGCGCACCTTACAGACGGATGACACCCTGAACGCCGCCCTGCGGGATCGGGCATTACGATAACGTGCTGCCCGTTTGCGATATTCACAGCGCAAACGGGCATTCGTCCTCTCTCTGATGTAATACATTTGTTGCATATCCGCCGTGCTTTTATGAGTTATCTCACAAAATCAGCCTATTAAGATGGGAATAGCCCGCTGCACTTGTAGATTTTTAACAACGAATTTACTTGTTAAAAACAATGTTATTACAGGAGCAGGTCATGACAGCACCCGTACAACACCCTATGTATATCGATGGACAGTTTGTCACCTGGCAGGGGGACGCGTGGATTGACGTGGTCAACCCGTCCACAGAAGCGCTGTTATCGCGCATCCCGGACGGTACGGCGGAGGACGCCCGTAAGGCGATTGATGCCGCAGAGCGCGCGCAGCCCGCCTGGGAAGCGCTGCCTGCTATTGAACGTGCGGGCTGGTTACGCAAAATTTCCGCCGGGATCCGCGAGCGCGCCAGCGAAATCAGTCAGCTTATCGTCGCTGAAGGCGGCAAAATTCAGCAGCTGGCGGACGTCGAAGTGGCCTTTACCGCGGATTACATTGATTACATGGCAGAGTGGGCGCGGCGCTATGAAGGTGAGATCCTGCAAAGCGACCGTCCTGGCGAAAATATTTTCGTCTTTAAACGCGCGCTGGGCGTCACCACCGGTATTCTGCCGTGGAACTTCCCGTTCTTCCTTATCGCCCGCAAACTGGCCCCGGCGCTGATCACCGGCAACACCATTGTGATTAAACCCAGCGAATTCACGCCAAACAACGCCATCGCCTTTGCAAAAATTGTCGATGAGATCGGTCTGCCGCGCGGCGTCTTTAACCTGGTGCTCGGGCGCGGAGAAACTGTGGGACAGGAGCTGGCGGGCAACCCGAAAGTGGCGATGGTCAGCATGACCGGCAGCGTCGGCGCGGGCGAGAAGATCATGGCGGCAGCGGCGAAAAACATCACCAAAGTGTGCCTGGAGCTGGGCGGCAAGGCCCCGGCGATAGTGATGGACGATGCGGATCTGGAGCTGGCGGTGAAAGCCATTGTCGATTCACGCATCATCAACGCCGGGCAGGTATGTAACTGCGCCGAGCGCGTCTATGTGCAAAAAGGTATTTACGACCGCTTTGTTAACAAACTGGGCGAGGCGATGAAAGCGGTGCAGTTTGGCGATCCGGCGCAGCGTAACGATATCGCAATGGGGCCATTGATCAACGCCGCGGCACTGACCCGCGTGGAAGAAAAAGTCGCGCGCGCGGTTGAGCAGGGCGCCACCGTCGTGCTCGGCGGCAAAGCGGTGGAGGGCAACGGCTATTTTTACCCGCCGACGCTGTTGGTGGACGTGCGTCAGGAAATGAGCATCATGCACGAAGAGACCTTCGGTCCGGTGTTGCCGGTGGTGTCCTTTGATACCCTTGACGAGGCGCTGGCGATGGCCAATGACAGCGAATACGGGCTGACGTCTTCGATCTATACCGCCAACCTGAACGTGGCGATGAAAGCGGTGCGCGGCCTGAAGTTTGGCGAAACCTACATCAACCGCGAAAACTTCGAGGCGATGCAGGGTTTCCACGCGGGCTGGCGTAAATCGGGCATTGGCGGCGCCGACGGGCGCCACGGCCTGAATGAATATCTGCAAACCCAGATGGTGTATTTGCAGAGCTGATCGCTGCCCCTCATCCGGCAGATGAGGGGAATTTCGACGCGATCCACGCCATCATTAATTCCGGCCACACGGCAACCGGCAGTCCCTGCGCATCGCGTATGCCAAAGCCGTGCTGGCCCTGTTCAAACAGATGCATCTCCACCGGGATCCCCAGCCGCCGCAGGGCGCTGAACATCACCACGCTGTTTTCCACTTTTACCGCCGGATCGTCCACCGCATGCAGCAAAAACGTCGGCGGCGTATTCACACCGACGCGATCTTCCGGGGAGTAGTGCGTAATTTGCGCCTCCGTCGGCGCATCGCCGATCAGCTCAAAACGCGAGCCGGGATGATCAATATCCGCATGCATGGTGATCACCGGATAGACCAGCGCCATAAAGGCCGGGCGGGCGTTTAACGCATCGACGTCATCCACCGGCGCGTACACCGCTTCGTCATAGCGGATGCCAAGGCTGGCGGCGGCATGTCCGCCCGCTGAAAAGCCCATCACGCCGAGTTTATCCGCATCCAGATGCCACTCTGCCGCACGGGCGCGCAGCAGGCGCATCGCCCGTTGCACGTCTGCCAGCGGCGCATCCGCGCCTTCCGCGTGGCCGTCCCCCGGCAGGCGATAGGTCATCACAAACAGCGTGTATCCGCGCGCATTAAAGAACGGGGCCAGCGCGCTGCCTTCCTTATCCAGCACCACGCGGCGATAGGAGCCGCCCGGCGTCACCAGGATACCGATGCCGTTAGGGTTATCCGGAGCATAGACCGTAATGGTCGGCGCACGCACGCCGGTAACGGAACGGTCAAAAGCCGACGGCCCGGTATGCTGCTCTTCGGTGCGAAACGCCACCGGGCTTTGCTGTGCGCCGGGGGCTTCACCCTGCGGCCAGACGGAAAAGGTCGTGGCGCGGCTTGACGCCTCTTCCATAAGTTGTAACAGGTACGCATTACTGAGGGTTTTCAAGCCAGTCTCCTTTATGGTTTACACGTCAGATTCAGAACCGAAAAATTAATGAATTTTTGCAAAAAGCCCGGTATGTTTGCCTTCTTACTGTTTTATTTCAGGAAAGTCTCATGCGCAGCACCTATTCAGGATGGCAGATTGCCATTCACTGGCTGGTTTTTTTATTGGTCGTCACTGCGTATTGCGCCATGGAATTTCGCGGCTTCGCGCCGCGCAGTTACCGACCTTACTTTAATATCGTCCATGTTTCCTGTGGCATCTCGATTCTGGTGCTGATGGTGACCCGTTTGCTGCTGCGCCTGAAAACGCCGTCACCGGCTATTGTGCCAAAGCCCAGAGCGATGCTGACCGGCATGGCGCATCTGGGACATCTGGTGATCTACCTGCTGTTTATCGCGCTGCCAGTCATCGGCCTGCTGATGATGTGGTTCCGCGGCAACAACTGGATCGCTTTCGGCATAGTGATGCCACACGCCGCCGAAGCGGATTTCGATCTGGTGGATATGCTCAAGGATTATCACGTCACGCTGGCGACCCTCGGCTATTATGTTATCGGCCTGCACGCCGCGGCGGCGCTGATGCATCACTATGTGTGGAAAGATAATACGCTGCTGCGTATGTTACCAAAAAAACGCCGCTGATCCGGCAACGACAGGCCCCGCACTGGCGGGGCTTTATATATTCAGCACGGTAATAAATGTGATCCTGACGGGTTTTTCACCGTTTTTGTTCGTTATGCATCACATTTTAAAACGGCTGTAGTGGGCGAAACTCCGGCACAGCGTATAGATAGTATATCTATTATAGAAACACTGTGATTAGGAGAGGGTATGACTCAGCCTGTTCAGCAGTCGCTTGACCGTGCACCAGCCGGGGAAACCAGCGTGGCGGCACGAAAATTACGCAAAGTCTTACTTGCCACCGGCGTCGGCCATTTTGTCGAGTGGTTTGATTTTGGGCTGTACGGTACGCTCGCGGCAATTATCGGCTTGCAGTTTTTCCAGGCCGGCGATCCCGCCGTGGCGCTGCTTTCTTCTTTTGCGGTATTCGGCGCGGGATTCATTATGCGTCCGCTGGGCGGGCTCTATTTCGGTTCGCTGGGCGATCGCGTCGGCAGACAAAAAATCCTCGCCACGGTGATTTTGCTCACCTCGGGCGCCACCTTTGTGATGGGGTTACTGCCCACTTATCATCAGATTGGTATTACCGCCACTGTGCTGCTGGTGATCACCCGTCTGGTGCAGGGCTTCGCCGCCGGGGGCGAAAGCTCTGGTGCCACCACCTTTCTGGCGGAATATGCGCCCGATGCCCGGCGCGGCTACTTTACCTGCTGGATCGACAACTTCGGCTTTATGGCCTTTGTCGCGGGTTCCGGGCTGGTGTTCCTGCTGACCGCGCTGTTGGGCGAAGGGGCGATGAACGACTGGGGCTGGCGGATCCCGTTTTTGATCGCCGGACCGCTGGGCTGGGTCGGGCTTTATCTGCGTAAGCATCTCGAAGACTCGCCGGAATTTCTGGCGATGGCAAAGCTCGGTAAAAAAGAAGCCGCGCCGCTGCGTACGGCGGTAAAAACCGCCTGGGGCGCGCTGCTGTTTTGCGTGGGCTTTGTGGTGATCAAGGCGGTAGGGCACTGGACGTTGCAGACCTTTATGCCGAGCTATCTGTCCACGCAGATGCATTTTTCAAAACTCGACGCTTACGCCATCACCACTATCGGGCTGTTTGGCATCGCCATACTGGTGCCTTTTATGGGGCTGCTGTCGGATAAATATGGGCGTAAACCGCTGATGCTGGCGGGCTGCGGCGGCTTCATCCTGTTCAGCTATCCGGCCATGATGGTGATGGCGAACGGCAATATGCTGTCGGCTGTGCTGGCAATGCTGATGCTGGGCGCGTTTATCGCTGCCTTCGACGGCGCATGCAGCGCGGCCATGGCCGAACTCTTCCCGACCCGCATTCGCTACGGCGGGCTCTCCATCGCCTATAACTTTGCCGTGGCCTTTTTCGGCGGCATCACCCCGTGGTTCTCGGTGTGGTTAATTACCTCTACCGGTAATCCATTCTCCCCGGCGTTCTATGTAATGGGCGCGGCGCTGATCACCTTCCTGACGGTGATGCGCGCGAAGGAAACGGCGGGGCTGCCGCTGAAGCGGTAACCGAGTGGCACTTTCTCATGCACCTCCTAAGCTTAACTACCTGAGCGTAGCGACAAAAATAAGAAGGGATGGGATCGTGAAAATTGCATGTCTTGGCTGGGGATCGCTAATCTGGAAGCCAGAGGCATTGCCGCTGGCCAGCGAGTGGTTCAAAGATGGACCAGCACTACCCATCGAATTTTCCCGCGTCGGGGATGGCGGCGAACTGGCCACCGCGGTGTGCATGAATGCGCCGCTGACCCATGTTTTCTGGGCGATGCTGAATGCCGAAACGCTGCATGATGCGGTTTCAGCGCTACGTGAACGCGAGCAAATCCCGCTCTCCCGTAGTGATGGCGTCGGCGTGATGGTGTTTAACAGTACGTCCGCAGGTCCATTAGCTGAATGGGCAAGGGAAAAACAGCTGGACGCGGTGATCTGGACGGCGCTGCCGCCACGCATTCATGGTCTTGAAGGCCGCGTACCCTGCGTGAAAGAAGTGCTGGACTACCTGGCTACGCTGGAAGGGGAAAAGCGGCAACATGCGCAGGATTATCTGCGCAGGGTTCCCACTGAATTCGAAACGCCGTATCGGCAGGCGATACGAAAAAGTCTGGGCTGGGAGTGTTAAGCGCAGATCTATTTATCAAATGAATGGTTATATTACTGATTTGATTTATTAAATTCTGCTGCGTAGTATGGCTGACGGGTGCTTGAGGCTTTCTGCTTTGAGTTCACCGGGCAGAAGAGAAAAGCCCCACTCGACTATAAATCGAATGAGGCCAATCCAATGCCTAGACAACAGAAGATTAGCCTCTTAATTGTGAGAAATCAATCAGGAGGTTGTATGCGCAGGAGCTATGTGTATTGTCTGATGGTGATTTGTATCACCATTCTGGTTTTCGTCTGGATGGTGCGCGGCACGCTATGCGAGCTGCATATCAAAAGAGGAAGCACAGAGCTTACCGCGTATTTAGCCTACGAAGTTGAAACACGTTAAGAGCCACGGCGGGGAGCGATCCCCGCCACACCTCTGGCGTTTAGTCAGCTCATTGCATCCGCATTTAAAACCCGCTTCGGCGGGTTTTTTCATTATAAGGATGATGTAGCGGTTGCTCAGAAGCGCCGTCAACTTTTCTTGTCCGCGGGGATGTGTTTATTTCAAATCTAACAGATATGATTTAACATATGTGTATTCTAATGGCATCGGAGCAAGTAATGCTGGTTCCCGTTCAGTTGTTCAAGATCCTCTCAGATGAAACACGGCTCTCCATCATCATGCTTCTCAGGGAGGCCGGGGAGCTGTGCGTCTGCGATATTTGTGCCGCCACCTCTGAGTCACAGCCCAAAATTTCACGGCATATGGCGATATTACGCGAGGCAGGGCTGGTCATTGACCGCAGGGAGGGTAAGTGGATCCACTATCGTTTATCACCTCACATGCCAGCCTGGGCCGCCGAGACCATTACCACGTCATGGCAATGCCTGCGGGAGGATGTGCGTGAATGGCTACAAAAATTCGCCTGTACCTCCTGCTGAAACAGTAAAACACATTCACTTATGCATATGTAATGGAGTCTTAAATGTTACTGGCAGGAAGTATTTTCTTACTGACGCTGATACTGGTCATCTGGCAACCCAGAGGCCTCAGGATCGGCTGGAGCGCTAGTATCGGCGCGGTGCTGGCGCTGGCAACCGGCGTCATCCAGCTCGATGATATTCCCGTCGTCTGGGATATCGTCTGGAACGCGACAGCGGCATTTATCGCCGTCATTATTATCAGTCTGTTGCTTGATGAATCCGGATTCTTTGAGTGGGCAGCGCTGCATGTGTCCCGCTGGGGCAACGGACGGGGGCGGCTATTGTTTACCTGGATCGTCTTGCTGGGCGCGTCGGTGGCGGCACTATTCGCTAACGACGGTGCCGCGCTCATTCTCACGCCAATAGTGATAGCCATGCTGCTTGCGCTGGGATTCAGCAAAGGCACCACCCTGGCCTTTGTCATGGCCGCGGGGTTTATCGCCGACACGGCCAGCTTGCCTTTGATTGTCTCGAATCTGGTTAATATCGTCTCGGCTGATTTCTTCAGGCTGGGCTTTACGCAATACGCCTCGGTGATGGTGCCTGTGGATATGGCGGCCATTGCCGCCACCCTGGTGATGCTGCACTTATTTTTCCGCAAGGATATTCCGGCAACCTATGACGTTTCGCTGCTGAAAACACCCGACAGCGCTATTAAAGATCCCGCGACCTTCAGGGCGGGCTGGATTGTTTTGCTGCTGCTTCTGGTGGGTTTCTTCGTTCTGGAGCCACTGGGTATCCCGGTCAGCGCGATTGCGGCGATGGGGGCGGTAGTCCTCTTTGTCGTGGCGAAAAGAGGACATTCTATAGATACCGTAAAAGTGCTGCGCGGTGCGCCCTGGCAGATCGTCATATTTTCTCTGGGCATGTATCTGGTGGTTTATGGTCTGCGAAATGCGGGACTCACCGAATATTTGTCGGGCGTGCTGAATATACTGGCAGTGAGGGGCTTATGGGCAGCCACATTTGGCACGGGTTTCCTGACTGCTTTTCTGTCGTCGATCATGAATAATATGCCAACGGTGCTGATCGGCGCGCTGTCGATTGATGGCAGCGCGGCGAGCGGTGTGATTAAAGAGGCGATGATTTATGCCAATGTGATTGGCTGCGATTTAGGGCCAAAAATCACCCCGATCGGCAGTCTGGCGACGCTGCTGTGGCTGCATGTTCTGGCACAGAAAAATATGACCATCACCTGGGGCTACTACTTCCGCACCGGTATCATCATGACCCTGCCAGTGCTGTTTGTCACTCTGGCCGCGCTGGCGTTGCGTCTCTCTTTCACATTGTAATGAGATAACACTATGAGCAACATTTCCCTCTATCACAATCCAGCTTGCGGCACGTCGCGCAATACGCTGGAGATGATCCGTAACAGCGGCCATGAGCCTGACATCATTTATTATCTTGATACCCCCCCGTCGCACGATGAGCTGGTAAAACTCATTAACGATATGGGAATTTCTGTACGGGAGCTGATACGCAAGAACGTCGAGCCTTATGAGCAGCTTGGTCTTGCGGATGCCAGTTTTAGCGATGAGGAGTTAATCGGATTTATGCTCCAGCATCCTCTGCTAATCAACCGTCCCATCGTCGTAACCCCCCTGGGTACCCGGCTGTGCCGCCCCTCTGAGGTGGTGCTGGATATTCTTCCGGCGCCTCAGAAAGGCGCTTTCACGAAAGAAGACGGCGAAACAGTGATCGATGCCTCCGGCAATCGGGTAAAACCGCAATAGCGCAAATTGATACTGACTAAAACCCGCTTCGGCGGGTTTTTTCATTCAGATTTCTTGTTTACATGAACACCCTTAACTGTTTACTATACCCCCTACAGTATAAGAAGGAGAATGTATGCCGCATTCACCCGAAGACAAAAAACGCGTATTAACCCGCGTGCGTCGCATTCGCGGGCAGGTTGAGGCGCTGGAGCGTGCGCTGGACGCAGGCGAACCATGTATTGCCATTTTGCAGCAAATCGCCGCCGTTCGCGGTGCGGCTAATGGCCTGATGGGCGAGATGGTCGAAATTCACCTCAAAGATGAGCTGGTCAGCGGTGACACTTCACCGGATCAACGTGCAGCCCGGATGGCCGAAGTCGGTCATCTTTTGCGCTCTTATCTAAAATAATCATTACCGTTCAAAGAACAGAAGGGGAGAGACACTATGAAATCACGTGCTGCAGTAGCATTCGGGCCAGGCCAGCCCCTGAAAATTGTTGAGATTGACGTTGCGCCGCCGAAAAAGGGCGAAGTGCTGGTTAAAATCACTCATACCGGCGTGTGTCACACGGATGCGTTTACCCTGTCGGGGGACGATCCGGAAGGCGTATTCCCGGCGGTGCTCGGTCATGAAGGCGGCGGCGTAGTGGTGGAAGTGGGTGAAGGCGTCACCAGCCTGCAACCGGGCGATCATGTGATCCCGCTTTACACCGCTGAATGTCGTGAATGTAAGTTCTGTAAATCCGGCAAAACCAACCTCTGTCAGGCAGTACGCGCCACTCAGGGCAAAGGCCTGATGCCGGACGGCACCACCCGTTTCTCTTACAACGGCGAGCCGATCTATCACTACATGGGCACCAGTACGTTCAGCGAATACACCGTAGTGGCGGAAATTTCCCTGGCGAAAGTGAACCCGGAAGCCCCGCTGGATAAAGTTTGTCTGCTTGGCTGCGGCGTGACCACCGGTATCGGCGCGGTACATAACACCGCTAAAGTAAAAGAGGGCGATACCGTTGCGGTGTTCGGTCTGGGCGGTATTGGTCTGGCGGTGATCCAGGGCGCGGTCCAGGCGAAAGCCGGGCGCATTCTGGCGGTGGATACTAATCCGGAGAAATTCAAGCTGGCGCGTGAAATGGGCGCGACCGATTTCGTTAACCCGAAAGATTACGATAAGCCGGTTCAGGAAGTCATTGTTGAAATGACCGACGGCGGCGTCGATTTCAGCTTCGAATGTATCGGTAACGTCGACGTAATGCGTGCTGCGCTGGAGTGCTGCCATAAGGGCTGGGGCGAGAGCGTGATCATCGGCGTGGCCGGTGCGGGCCAGGAAATCAAAACCCGTCCGTTCCAGCTGGTCACCGGGCGCGTATGGCGCGGCTCCGCCTTTGGCGGCGTCAAAGGCCGTACCCAGTTGCCGGGCATGGTGGAAGACGCGATGAGCGGCAAAATCCAGCTCGATCCTTTCATCACCCACCGTTTACCTCTGGATCAGATCAATGAAGCCTTTGACCTGATGCACGAAGGTAAATCTATCCGTACCGTTATCCATTTCGGCGATAACTAATGCCACAGCCGGCGGTCTGCCGCCGGCAATTTACCCCTTCAGGATTTCTTTAGGGGGTATTGTTTGAATCTGTGAGCCAGCTAGCGCTTTTAGGCATAAGGGAAATTCCCGGATTGCCGATGACTATTTTACAGGCGTGTATGACGCACCTTCCTATAAGAGAGTCGATAGCATGGACAACACAGCAGCGATGCACAAACCGCAAACCGTAGGTTTTTTACATCACATACGGTTAGTTCCTCTGTTTTCTTCAATTCTCAGCGGCATCCTGGTGCTGTTTGCATTGAGTGCAGGGCTGGCGGGATATTTTCTGATTCAGGCTGATGGCGATCAGCGCGACGTCACTGAAGAAATTCAGATACGCATGGGATTATCGAACAGCTCCAACCACTTACGCACAGCGCGTATCAATATGATCCATGCCGGCGCGGCCAGCCGCATTGCGGAAATGGATGATATGAAAGCCAACATCCAGGAAGCGGAAAAGCGCATTAAGCAGTCGCAGGAAGGCTTTGCCGTCTATCAGAATCGCGGCGTAAAAACCTCCGCCGACGAAGCGCTGGACGGCGAACTCACCACCCGCTACAACGCCTATATCAATGGCCTGCAACCGATGCTGAAATATGCCAAAAACGGCATGTTTGAAGCCATTATCAACCACGAAAACGAACACGCCCGTCAGCTGGACAGCGATTATAACGACGTGCTCATGAAGGCGATCAAGATCCGTACCGAACGCGCCGCGGCGCTGAGCGATCTGGCGCACCAGCGTACGCAGCTCGGCCTGATGTTTATGGGCGCGGCCTTTGTCATCGCGCTGATCCTGACACTCATTACCTTTGTGGTGCTGCGCCGTACGGTGATCCAGCCGCTGCAACGCGCCGCAAATCGCATTGAGCACATTGCCGCAGGCGATCTGACGCTGGCCGACGAACCAACCGGTCGCAGCGAGATTGGCTTGCTGACCCGCGATCTGCAAAAAATGCAGCACTCGCTGGTGCAGACCGTGGGCACCGTGCGGGAGGGGGCAGAAGAGATTTATCGCGGCACCAGCGAGATCTCCATGGGCAACACCGATCTCTCCTCGCGCACGGAACAGCAGGCTGCGGCCATCGAGCAGACGGCTGCCAGCATGGAGCAGCTCACCGCCACCGTGAAACAGAATGCCGACAACGCGCATCACGCCAGTAAACTGGCCGGTGACGCTTCCGGTAAAGCCAGCAAGGGCGGGCAGATTGTCTCCGGCGTGGTGAAAACCATGGGCAATATCTCCAGCAGCTCGAAGAAAATTTCTGAAATTACCGCGGTGATCAACAGTATCGCCTTCCAGACCAATATTCTGGCGCTTAACGCCGCCGTTGAAGCTGCCCGTGCGGGTGAGCAGGGGCGTGGTTTTGCGGTAGTGGCAAGCGAAGTGCGCACCCTGGCAAGCCGCAGTGCGAACGCCGCTAAAGAGATCGAGGGGTTGATCAGTGAATCCGTATCCCTGATTGAACGTGGTTCAAACGAAGTGGTCGCCGCCGGTGACACCATGGGCGATATTGTGGACGCGGTTAAACGTGTGACCGATATTATGCTGGAAATTGCTGCCGCTTCGGATGAGCAGAGCAAAGGGATCGAGCAGGTAAGCCAGGCGATCACTGAAATGGATAACGTCACCCAGCAGAACGCCTCGCTGGTGGAAGAAGCCTCGGCCGCTGCTGCCTCGCTGGAAGAGCAGGCCGCGCGTCTGACTCAGGCGGTAGGCGCATTCCGTCTGCAAAAGGCCGCACCGGTTCGTACTGAGAAAGCGGCTCCCAAAGCCCCGCTGGCGACAACGCGCCCGGCGATGGCGAATAACGATAACTGGGAAACCTTCTGACAGGTTGAATTTCCCCTCACCCCGGCCCTCTCCCTGAGGGGAGGGTTAGGATGAGGGGCAACGATTTACGGCAATGCGTAGGCAATAATATAATCACCGCGATCCGGCGACTGACGAGCGCCGCCCGCATTAATCACGATGTACTGCTTACCGGTTTTCGGTGACACATAAGTCATCGGGCCGGACTGGCTGCCAACCGGCAGACGATCCTTCCAGATTTCTTTCCCGGTCGCCGTATCAAAGGCGCGCAGATAAAAATCCTGCGTCCCCGCGAAGAACAGCAGGCCAGATTGCGTGGCCAGCGAAGCGCCCAGCGTCGGCATACCAATCGGGATCGGCAGGTGCATACGAATACCCAGCGGACCGGTATCCTGCACGGTACCCACCGGAACCTGCCACACCAGCTTGCCGGACTTCAGATCCACCGCTGACATAGTACCGAACGGCGGTTTCTGACACGGAATGCCCAGCGGCGACAGGAAACGTTCGCGCATCGCGCCGAACGGCGTACCGTCCATCGGCACAATCCCCATTTCAATCCCGCTGGCGTTTTTCGCCACATTAGCGCGCGGCACCATGTAGTTCGCCAGTCCCAGACGCATGTCGTTGACAAACATCAGGCTATTGTTGGGATCGACGGACACGCTGCCCCAGTTCATGCCGCCCAGCGAGCCGGGGAATTGCAGCGAGCGATCCAGACCCGGCGGGGTAAAGACGCCCTGATGACGCATCGCCTTAAATTCGATACGGCACAGCAGCAGATCGACAGGCGTGGCGCCCCACATATCGGATTCGGTCAACGTCTGATTGCCGATCATCGGCATGCCAACGGAATAGGGCTGCGTCGGGGAGTAACGTTCACCCTCAACGTTCCCCGCAGGCACCGGACGCTCTTCCACTTTCGCCACCGGCTCGCCGGTTTCACGGTTGAGCATAAAGATCATGCCCTGTTTGCTGGTCTGCACCAGCACCGGGGTGGAGCCGCCTTTACCGTCCGGCAGATCGTACAGCAGCGGCTGTGACGGCAGGTCAAAGTCCCACAGATCGTGGTGGGTGGTCTGATAATGCCAGCGCACCTGACCGGTGGCGGCGTCTACCGCCACGATTGACGAGCTGTACTTATCGTCCAGTTCCGTACGCTGACCCGCCCAGAAGTCCGGGGTGGCGTTGCCGGTCGGCAGATAGATCAGGTTCAGTTTCGCGTCATAGGACATCGCCGACCAGACGTTCGGCGTACCGCGCGTATAGGTCTGGCCTTCCGGCGGCAGGCCGGTCAGCGCCGGATTGCCCGGATCCCAGGCCCAGGCCAGTTTCCCGCTGTGCACATCATACGCGCGCACTACGCCCGGCGGTTCACCGGTGGAGAAGTTATCCGCCACGCGCCCACCGACGACCACCACATCCCCTGCCACCAGTGGCGTGGAGGTTTGCTGGTAATAGCCTGGTTTGATCTCGCCCATGCCGATGCTCAGATCCACCACGCCATGATCGCCAAAATCATCACAAAGTTGGCCGTTATCGGCGTTGATCGCCACCAGACGCGCATCGGTGGTCGGCAGGAACAGACGACGCGGGCAGGCCGCGACCTGCGGGCTTTGCGCCGGTGCGCTCTGCGCCTGCGTCTCTTCGTAATAGCCTAAACCACGGCAGCGCTGCCAGTTAGGCGCGGTGGCTTTACTGTCGTAACGCCATTTTTCTTTACCGGTGTCCACGTCCAGCGCCAGCACTTTACTGTAAGGCGTACAGACGAACAGCGTGTCGCCAATCTGTAGCGGCGTGTTTTGATCTTCCGCGCCGGAGCCGTTGCTCTGCGGAATATCGCCGGTATGGGCAACCCAGGCCACTTTCAGGTCGTTAACATTATGCTTGTTGATTTGATCCAGCGCGGCGAAGCGGTCGCCGTGGGTGGTGTTACCCCAGTGCTTCCAGTCTTTCTGCTGCTGACCGGGGGCAACAGGCTGCACCGGGACATCTTCATTTGCACTGACCAGCGTTTGCGGTTTAAACATCCAGCCCGCGCTGACCAGCAGCACCAGCGCCAGCACCGCCGCCACGCCAAAGGCCGGTTTTTTATTGATCGGCTGCGCCGTCTGCGTGGCGCGCAGGAAAGGCCAGAGAATAGCGGCCAGAAACGCCAGCACGCCGAAGGTGAAGAGCCGTGAAAACAGCGGCCAGAATTCCCAGCCTGCATCGCTAATCGCCCAGATAATGGAGGCGATAAATGCCAGCGCATACAGCAGGATCCCGCTGCTGCGCGTGCGGATAATCAACACGGCGGCAATGAGCATCACCACGCCCATCACCAGAAAGTAAGCGCTGCCGCCAAGGGAGACGAGCTTAATACCGGGAATACCTATCGCCAGACCGATAAGGATCATCAGCCCGGCAAGTAACCACTGCAGGATACGAACCATCCCGCGCGGCCTGTTGCTTGTTGCCATAAGTTCTCCTGAACACACCAATCCGCTGGTTATTGCGAACCAGACGGATAAATAAAACTTTAAATTTAGCGTAAAGATGGGGTCTTTACCCACCAGATAATAAGTTAATGAACCATCTGGTGAACTGGCAACATGATAAAACTGTTAAATTGTTTTACGCAATTGTTAAAAATAAAATCAGCATTATTTGGGAACGAAGGGGGGAGAACAAATAACGTAGGCCCGGCAAGCGCGCGCCGCCGGGCAAGGCAGGAAGATCAGGCAATACGCAACGATGGTCGCGTCTGCGCCGGCGTCACCGACACCGGGATCGATTTCGAGGTCGGCGTGCCGGTGCCGTCACCAAAACTGGTCAGCGGCACCAGCGGATTGGTTTCCGGGTAATAGGCCGCCAGATTACCGCGCGGAATGTCATAAGAAACCAGGCGGAAATTCTCCACCTGACGCAGGATGCCGTCGCGGGAGGCGGTGGTAATGTCCACCCGATCGCCATCGCTTAGCCCCAGCGCGGCGATATCGTCCGGATGCATAAAGAGCACATCACGTTGGCCGTACACGCCGCGGTAACGATCGTCCAGCCCGTAAATGGTGGTGTTGTACTGGTCGTGCGAACGCAGTGTTTGCAGCACAAAAGGGGACTCCACATCCGGGCAGATGGAGGCGGGCAGCGGCGCGGCGCTGAATTCCGCTTTGCCAGACGGCGTAGTGAAATTCAGCGCGGCGGCGGCATTGCCCAGCCAGAAACCGCCGGGTTCATCGCAGCGGGCGTTAAAGTTTTCAAAGCCCGGCAGGGTGGCGGCGATGTGATCGCGGATCAGCGAATAATCATCCGCCAGCGCCAGCCAGTTCAGCTTCTCATCCCCGAGCGTAGCGTGGGCGATGTTCGCCACAATCGCCGTTTCCGAACGTTGCAGCGCGCTGAGCGGTTTGCCGATACCTTCAGAGGCGTGCACCATGCTGAAAGAGTCTTCCACGGTGACAAACTGGCGGCCGCTGGCCTGCATATCTTCTTCCGTGCGGCCCAGCGTTGGCAGGATCAGCGAGGCTTTACCCGGCATCAGATGACTGCGGTTAAGCTTGGTGCTGATATAAACCGTCAGCCCGCAGCGGCGCAGCGCGTCGTGAACGCGGGGCGTGTCCGGCGCCGCAGCCGCCAGGTTGCCGCCGAGGGCGATCAGCACTTTCACCTCGTCCCGCAACATGGCTTCGATGGCTTCAACCGTATGATGACCCGGCTCGCGCGGCGGCTCAAAATCAAAGTGACGCCCCAGACTGTCGAGCAGCGCAGCGGGCGGCTTCTCGTCGATCCCCATGGTGCGGTTACCCTGCACGTTACTGTGCCCGCGTACCGGGCAGAGTCCCGCGCCGGGCTTGCCGAGATGGCCGCCCAGCAATTGCAGGTTGGCAATCTCCCGCACCGTGTCCAGCGAGTGTTTATGCTGGGTGATGCCCATCGCCCAGGTGCAGATCACCCGCTCGGCGTGCTGCCACACGGCGGCGGCGTCACGCAGCTGCTGTTCCGTAAGGCCTGACTGTTGCGTAATGGCGTCCCAGGACGTGGCATCGATTTGCGCAAACCAGGCATCAATGCCGTGGGTATGCTGATTAATAAAGGTTTCGTCAAAAATGCCCGGCTGGCCGTCGGTAAGACGCTGGCGTTGCGTCTCCAGCAGCGCTTTCGCCATACCGCGTACCGCCGCCATATCCCCGCCGAGGTTCGGCTGATAGTAGGCGGAGCTGATGGTGCCTGCTTTTGGCGTCACCAGCTCCAGCGGTTTTTGCGGATCCGCAAAGCGTTCCAGCCCGCGCTCGCGCAGGGTATTGAAGGTGACGATTTGCGCACCGTGATCGGCGGCGTGGCGCAGGCTGTGCAGCATACGCGGATGATTGGTGCCGGGGTTTTGCCCGAAGACGAAAATGGCGTTCGCGTGGGCAAAATCATCCAGATGAATGGTCCCTTTGCCCACGCCGATGCTGCGTTTTAACCCTGCGCCGCTGGCTTCGTGACACATATTGGAACAGTCAGGAAAATTATTGGTGCCGAGCATACGGCCAAACAGCTGATAGAGGTAAGACGCCTCATTGCTGGCGCGTCCGGAGGTGTAAAGTTCCAGCTGATTGGGATGAACCATGGCATGCAGATGTTGCGCAATTAATGCATATGCATCTGCCCAGCTTATCGGCTCATAGCGATCGCTCTGCGGGTTATAGCTCAGCGGTTCGGTCAGGCGGCCCTGGTATTCCAGAAAATAGTCGCTCTGCGCGTTCAGGGCGCTGACACTATGTTGCGCAAAAAACTGGGCGTCCACTTCACGGCGCGTCGCCTCCCAGGTCACGGCTTTGGCACCGTTTTCGCAGAAACTGAAGGTACTTTTATTGTCATCGCCCCAGGCGCAGCCGGGACAGTCAAAACCGCGGGCTTTGTTCATACGCAGCAGGTTGCGCATATTGCTGAGGGCATTTTTGCTGTCAATCACGAAGCGGGTGGTCGCTTCCAGAGAGCCCAGACCACCGGCAGCAGCGTGGTAGGGTTTTATGGCGGTTTTGAATTTCATCGGTTCTTCCTGACAGCGGGTTGCTGATGAATGAGTGTAATGTGCGTAACAGCAACCCTTAATCAACAACTTTATTATCACACAATTAACGAAAAATTCATAAATTGCGCAACAGGAAGAACGCCGGATTTACTCCGGCATCGATTTGCGAATGGCGCTGAGCAGCGTTTGCGCACCGGCAGAAAGCGGGGCGTCAATGCGGGTAATGATACCAATGGGTTCGCCCGCGCCGTGCGTCGGCACCGGCAGGGCAACCAGCGCGCCCTGGCGAAGATCGTCTTTCACCGCGCCGGATGGCACAAACCACACGTAGTCATATTCTATCGTTAACTGACGCGAGAGAGAGGCGGATAGCGTTTCGATGCAGCCGGTGGGCAGCGTGCAACCCTGGGTGGCGAGCAGCGCTTCAGTATGCTGACGCGGCGCGGTACCCTCCGGCGCGACCACCACCGGCCAGGAAAGCACGCGGCTTAAGGTCACGGTATCCTGCAACAGCGGATGACGCGGACGCACCACCAGTTTCAGGGATTCAAGGAACAGCAGTTCGTAGTTCAGCCCGCTCATCAGCTCCGGATCGGACATGCGCCCGATGCCGATGTCCAGCTCGCCGGTTTTTAAGCCCGCCAGCAACATCGGGTTATTCATGGTGCCGACCTGAATGGTAATGTCCGGCAGATGCGGATGAAATTCCCCGATCACCGTCGGCAGAATGCCCAGCGCGGCTGTAGGCAGCGCGCCGATGCGCACCACGTCCGTTTTCACGCCTTCTTTACGGGTCAGGGATTGCCCGGCGGAGTTCACCGCTTCCAGTACGCGCACCGCGTGGCTGAGAAATTGTTCGCCGACCAGCGTCAGCTGCGCGCCCATGCGTCCGCGATCGAACAGCCGGGTGCCGGTCAGTTGCTCCAGTTCATTGAGCGTTTTTGATAACGCCGGCTGACTCAGGTTAAGGGTTTCAGCCGCACGCCCCAGGGTACCCTGTTGAGCGACGGCGACAAATGTATGTAGATGGCGCAGACGGATGCGCTGACTGAACAGACCATTTTTTTCCATAAGTAATGTTAAAAACAGAGCGTACCCGCTGACAAGAGAAGTTGTTGAATATTGATAACCTGCTAGCAAAATATTATTAACATTTAATCTATTTGACTTACAACTGCTTATTGCGCAAAGCGGGTACGCACGCCGTCTGGCGGTCAGCAATGGGGAGGAGGCTGAACATAATGTTTTGTTATGCAAGCGGACTCGCGGACGAGGCGGGGGCTGGTCAGGATCACACTTTCTAAATTCTTCCCGCGCGGCCCGGCTGCCTTCTCTACACTCCAGATATATCAACCAGAGGCATGACAATATGGCAAGCAACATCACGGCAGATGACATTCGGGAAGACTTTTCGCAGGCCATGTCGACGATGTATCAGCAAGAAGTTCCGCAATACGGCACGCTGCTGGAACTGGTGGCCGATGTAAACCTGGCGGTACTGGAGCAGAATCCGCGCCTGCATGAACAGCTGGCGAATGCCGATGAGCTGGCGCGTCTGAATGTCGAACGGCACGGCGCGATCCGCGTCGGCAGAGCGTCAGAGCTGGCGACGTTGCGGCGTATGTTTGCCATTATGGGTATGTATCCGGTGAGCTATTACGATCTCTCGCAGGCTGGCGTGCCGGTACATTCCACGGCTTTTCGTCCCATTGACGACGCGGCGTTGCTGAAAAATCCCTTTCGCGTCTTTACCTCGCTCCTGCGCCTCGATCTGATCGAAAATCCCGATCTGCGCGAGCGTTCGGCAGCGATCCTCGCCGCCCGGAATATCTTTACCCCGCGCTGCCTGGCGCTCATCGAACGGCATGAACAGCAGGGAGAGTTCACCGCCGCCGAAGCCCGCGAATTTGTGCGCGAGGCGCTGGAAACCTTTCGCTGGCACCAGCATGCCACCGTTGATCACGCCACCTATCATGCGCTGCACAGTGAGCACCGGCTGATTGCGGATGTGGTGTGCTTTCCGGGTTGTCATATCAACCATTTAACGCCGCGCACACTGGATATCGATCATGTGCAGTCGCTGATGCCTGAATATGGTATCGAACCCAAAGTTCTGATTGAAGGCCCGCCGCGTCGTGAAGTGCCGCTGCTGCTGCGTCAGACCAGTTTCAAAGCGCTGGAAGAGCCGGTGCGGTTTGCCGGGGAGGAGCAGGGGACGCATACGGCACGCTTTGGCGAAATCGAACAGCGCGGCGTGGCGCTGACGCCGAAAGGCCGCGCGCTTTATGATCGTCTGCTGAGCGAGGCGGGCACCGGCAAAGACAACCTCAATCACCAGTTGCATCTCCAGGCGGTGTTTAAAGCCTTTCCGGACAGTGAGTTGCTGCTGCGCCGCCAGGGGCTGGCCTATTTCCGCTACCGCCTGACGCCGACCGGCGAGGCGCACCGCCAGGCTATCCGCCCCGGCGACGATCCGCAGCCGCTGATTGAACGCGGCTGGGTCACCGCGCAGCCCATCATTTATGAAGACTTTCTGCCGGTCAGCGCGGCAGGGATTTTCCAGTCTAATCTGGGCAATGAAACCCGGCAGCGCCGCCAGGGTAACGCCAGCCGCGAAGCCTTCGAGCAGGCGCTCGGCTGCGCGGTGCTGGATGAGTTCAGTCTCTATCAGGCGGCGGAGGATCGCAGTAAACAGCGTTGCGGTCTGCTGTAAACCCGCTACGCTGATGGACTGAACAGCAAGAGGAATGCGCTTATGGAAAATCCCTCCACCCCGCTGGCGGAAACCCGCCAGGGAACGGTTATTGGCCTCGAGGAAAACGGACTGCACGTCTGGCGGGGCATCCCTTATGCTGCGCCGCCGGTGGGTGACCGCCGCTGGCGTGCGCCGCAGCCGTTGACCGCCTGGTCAACCCCACGCGTCGCCGACACCTATTCGCCCTCCAGCTGGCAGAGCAGTGAATACTGCCGCGCGCTGGGCGGCGGCGATCCGGGCGAGTTCTCGGAAGACTGTCTGTATCTCAATATCTGGTCCCCAGCGGTGCGTCGTGAACCGCTGCCGGTCATGGTCTGGCTGCACGGCGGAGGCTTCACCATAGGCGCGGGCGGTCTGCCGCCCTATAACGGCAGCGGGCTGGCACGACGCGATGTGGTGGTTGTCACCCTTAATTACCGCCTCGGGCATCTGGGCTTCTTTGCGCATCCGGCGCTGGAAGAGGAAGCGGGCGAGCGGGTGTATAACTTTGCATTGCTCGATCAGATCGCCGCGCTGCGCTGGGTGAAAGAGAATATTCACGCCTTCGGCGGCGATGCGGAAAACGTCACGCTGTTTGGCGAATCGGCCGGAGCGCGCAGCGCGTTATCGCTGATGGTGTCGCCGCTGGCAAAAGATCTGTTCCATAAAGCCATTATTCAGAGCGGCTATGCGCTGCCCGATACGCCGCGGCGTACGGCGCTGGCGAAAGGCAAAGCGCTGGCGGAGCATCTGGGGCTGCCGGACGCCACGCCGGAACAGCTGCGCGCCATTCCGGCGGAAGATCTGTGGCCGCTGGCCGCGCCGCACAATGTTGCGCCTGTGCCGATTGTCGGCGATGCCGTGCTGCCGCAGCCGATGATTGAATGCTTTTTCAACGCCCGCCAGCATCCGATGCCGGTAATGATCGGCTCCAACAGCGACGAGGCGAGCGTCATGTCGGTATTCGGCGTCGATCTGGCGGGGGAGATCCAGAAGCTGCGCCGTCAGCGCCGCTTCGGTCTCGGGCTTATTAAGTTGCTCTATCCCGGCGTTAAAGGCGATACCGAGCTGGGCCGCCAGGTGTGCCGCGATATGGCATTCACCACCATGGGATTTGTGGTGATGCAGGCGCAGCAGCGCATCGGCCAGCCCTGCTGGCGCTACTGGTTTGATTATGTGGCGGAGGCCGAGCATGAAACCTATCCCCACGGGGCCTGGCATGGCAACGATGTGCCCTATGTGTTCGACACCCTCGGCGAGATTTCACCGTCCTGCGACTATGTCACAGAAAGCGATCTGAAAGTCGCCGGACAAGTGGCGGATTACTGGGTTAATTTCGCCCGTCACGCCAGCCTCAGCTGCACTGCGCTGCACGGCCCGGTGCGCTGGCAGGCCAGCGTACGAGGTAAAGACCGCCTGTTACGTATCGGTCTGAATAAGTATGCCGGGTTTAAGCTGGTCAACCGCTTTATGCGGGCGCGGATGGAGCTGTTTAAACGGGTGATGCACCAGCACGTTAGTCTGGATTAGCGATCAAAAGGGCATTGCGTAAGATTGGCGTCTGGTCCCATTAATGGGAAGGGGCTTCTGATAAAATGTTTCAGAAGGCATTGATATTAAGGAGATAAAATGCGCCAGCGAGTGATTGTTTGTCCGGTGATCCAGAATAACGGAGAGTATCTGCTGTGTAAGATGGCCGCCGATCGTGGTGTTTTTCCCGGACAATGGGCATTACCGGGCGGCGGCATGGAGCCTGGGGAAACGATGGAAATCGCGCTCAGGCGTGAAATCAGGGAAGAGTTAGGAGAGCGTCTCGATATTACGGATATTCAGCCCTGGACGTTTTGGGATGATGTGCGAACCAAAACCTACCCGGATGGCACCACTGAAGAGATTTACATGATCTACCTGATCTTCGACTGCATAACCGCCAACCGCGACATCACCTTTAATGAAGAATTTGAGGAAGTGATGTGGGTGTCGGCGGACGCGCTGAAAGCGTTGGATCTGAACGAGGCCACCCGCATTACCTTTAAACAGAAAGGACTGCTTTAATCAGCATGGATTAGCCGCCAGCAGAATATCGCGGAAGATGGCCAGCCCGGCGGCTTTATCCGGCGACTCCCGCAGTACCAGCCGGTAACAGGCGCCGGTTTTCACGCTGTGGCTGAACGGGCGGCGCAGTCGCCCGGCACGCAGATCTTCGGCCACCAAAGTTTCATCGGCGATGGCGATGCCAAAGCCCTGGATCGCCGCGCTGATCGCCAGATCCATGGTGTCGAAGTGTTGATTTTTTTTCATGACCGGGGCGATCTGCGTCTGGCCCGCCAGCCACAATGTCCAGTCGGTTTTATCCCGCGTCGGGTGCAGAAAGGTCATCTGCTCCGGCGCGCTGTGCTCATCACCTTGCGCGCCGATCACCGGCGTCAGTGCTTCTTCAAACAACAGATCGCCCGCGCTCAGCTGTGTGCCAAACACGATGGCCGCGTCATAAGGTTCGGTTTTGAAATTGACCGTGTGATCGCTGGTGGTGGTCAGCGACACCTGCAAATCCGGGTTTTCCCGCTCCAGCCTTAATAACCGTGGCACCAGCCAGCGCATGGCGCAGGTGGGCGCTTTCAGCCGCACCACCGTCTGCTGCTGGCGCGCCTGCTCGGCCACCGACGCCAGATGTTCAAACGCCGCCTGTAACTCCGGCAGCAGGGCGCTGCCCTGGGGCGTCAGGCGCAAGCCTCTGGCGTGACGTTCGAACAGCGGAAAGCCAAACCACTGCTCCAGCGCGGCGATTTTGCGGCTCACCGCGCCCTGGGTCAGGCACAGCTCTTTTGCGGCGTGGGTCAGATTCAGATGCCGGGCGGTCACAAGAAAGGCGTCAATAGCGTTAAGGGGCAGGGAACGACGCAGCATGGTGTCTCCGGGTATGCATTTTTGTCATGGCTATTATGACAACAATTCGGTTGTCGCCTCAATCGACTTTTGGTTTGAATGGTTATGCAATTTTGCTGAGAAAGGAACGAAAATGACTTTGCGTACGCCGGTGCAGACCCGCTCAAAACTTCCCGATGTGGGCACCACCATTTTTACCGTCATTGGTCAGCTCTCCGCTGAACATAACGCCATTAACCTTTCTCAGGGCGCGCCCAATTTTATGTGTGATGCCGGGCTGATCGCGGGCGTCACCCGTGCCATGGAGGCCGGACATAATCAGTACGCCGCCATGACCGGCCTGCGTCCGCTGAAAGAGCGCATCGTTGAAAAGGTGCAGGATCTATATGGTACCCGGTATGACGTGGATGACGAAGTGCTGATTACCGCCAGCGCCAGCGAAGGACTGTACTCGGCCATCAGCGGGCTGGTGCATCCGGGCGATGAAGTGATCTACTTTGAGCCATCCTTCGACAGCTACGCGCCCATTGTGCGTTTACAGGGCGCAACGCCAGTGGCAATCAAGCTGACGGTGCCGGAGTTTGCCGTCGACTGGGAAGAGGTCAGCGCCGCTATCACGCCGCGCACGCGGATGATCATCGTCAACACGCCCCATAATCCCAGCGGACAGGTCTTTTCCCGTCACGATATTGAGCAACTGGTGCGCCTGACGCGCAATACCGATATTGTGATCCTGTCGGATGAAGTGTACGAACACGTGGTCTTTGACGGGGAGCAGCATCACGGCATGGCGACGCACCCGCAGCTGGCGGAGCGCAGCGTGATTATCTCCTCGTTCGGCAAAACCTATCACGTCACCGGCTGGCGCGTTGGTTACTGTATCGCTCCCGCCGCGCTGATGGATGAGATCGTCAAAGTGCATCAGTTTATGATGTTCTCTGCCGATACGCCGATGCAGTACGCCTTTGCCGAACATATGAACGATCCGCAAACCTGGCTTTCGCTGGCGGCATTTTATCAGCGTAAGCGCGATATGCTGCAATCGCTGCTGGAAGACTCGCCGTTTCGCGTCCTGCCGGGCGCCGGGTCGTTCTTCCTGCTGGCGGATTACAGCGCGTTCAGCGACGAAAGCGACAGCGAGCTGGTGAAACGGCTGATCGTCGAATGCGGCGTTGCCACCATTCCGCTGTCGGCGTTTTATACCGATGGCACGGATAACAAACTGATCCGCCTCTCTTTTGCGAAAGACGAGGCAACATTACGGGCAGGGGCGCAGGCCCTGTGTCGGGTTAAGCCACGCTAAGGAGCGTCATTGATGAAACTGAAAGCACTCTGTCTGGGAATGGGTATGCTCTGCTCGCTGTCGTCCTTTGCGGCCGCCGAGCTGCGTTACGGGCTGGAAGCGGAATATCCGCCCTTTGAAAGTCGCAACGCCAGCGGCGAACTGGAAGGGTTTGATATTGACCTCGGCAATGCCATCTGCAAAGCGGCGGCGCTGAAATGCAGCTGGGTGGAAACCTCTTTCGATGCCCTGATCCCGGGACTGGTGGCGAAAAAATATGACGCCATTAACTCGGCGATGAACATTACTGAACAGCGCCGTCAGAGTATTGATTTTACCCAGCCGATCTACCGTATCCCGTCGCAGCTGGTGGGTAAAGCGGACAGCGGTATGGAAGCCACGCCGGAGGGACTGAAAGGTAAATCAGTAGGTGTATTGCAGGGCTCCATTCAGGAAACCTACGCCAAAGAGCACTGGGAAAAACAGGGCGTGACCGTGGTTTCTTATAAAGATCAAAATCTGGCGTGGGCGGATCTGCTCAATGGCCGCATCGATGCCTCGCTGGTGATGTCCGCTGCCGGACAGGCCGGTTTCCTCAGCAAGCCGCAGGGCAAAGGCTTTGGCTTTATCGGCAAGCCGGTATCGGACGACACCATTCTGGGCAGCGGTATTGGTTTTGGGCTGCGTAAAGGCGATGAGGCGACGAAAAAACAGCTGGACGCGGCCATTGATAAAGTGCGCGCCGACGGCACCATCACCCGTCTTGCCGCGAAATATTTCCCGGGCATTGACGTTAGCGTCAGCGGGAAATAACGCCCTGATCCCCCGCCCGTAAGCCTGTGGCGGGGGATTGCAGCACCTCAGAAGTAATAGCGCATCCCAAGACGGATGCGGTAACGCTCCGCATGATTACCGGTATCCCGATCCAGCCAGGACAGCTGCACAAACGGACGCCAGTTGCGGGTCATTTTCCAGCTGAATTTATGGTTCAGCTCCCAGCTATGATCTTTGCCGTTTTTACGGTTGTAGTTCTGCGTATTGATATAGAGATCCGGTTCAAATTCATAACTCAGCACCTCACTGATTTTATAATTCACCACCATTACCAGCTGATGATTATCATTATATTCCATTTCCCGATCCAGGCTGCGGGTCCGGTAGTTCATATGGTTAAAGCGGTATTTAAACGCGGCGGCCAGATCCGGATTAATGCTGTAACCCAGTTGCACATAAGGCGAGGTGGTGGAACCGGCATTAGTCGAGTTAATAATACCGCCGGGACTGAGCGTGAGTTTATCGGTAATTTTCCACAGCGGGTACCAGCCCTCTATTTCATCGAAGCTGTGCTTAAGCTGATTGAGCTCACCCGTATTATAAACCGTCTGGAACAGTAGCCCCGCGCCGTTATCAAAATTATAGCCCGCACCCAGTTTAAACTGGTGTTCTTCCGACGCGCTTTCCCAGGCTTCGCGTACTTCAAGATAGCCGCCGGCATGGCTAAAGGCGGGCAGCGCAATAGCCAGAAGCAGTATATTTTTATTCATAACAAACCTTTTGACAGAGATAAGATATTCTCAGCAAAGCTGATATTTTTTTAGATAAATATGATTACCAGTATTTTGCTAACGGCGAATGCAGGCGCGAAATTGCCTCAAAGAAAAAATAATCGCCCCACAGACAATATTCATCAACGCCGCGCGATTTATTCATATTGTAAACCGCATGCTTTAAATAACCGCCGTCCGTTAATGCCGGATCGTAATAATTCACGCACAGTTCATTCATGATCGTCAGCGCACTCTGTATGAAGTTCCCGCGTTCGGGATCAAGCACGGACAGCGAATCCGCCAGCGCCAGTAAACCACAAACTGCAATGGCCGCCGCTGAACTATCCCGCGCGGTTCCGGGTGCGCTGAGGCTCAAATCCCAGTAACAGATGGCATCGCCAGGCAGATGCCGCAAAAAATAACGTGCCGTTGCGGTCGCAGCCTCAAGGAATTGTTTTTCTCCGGTGTAGTGCCAGCTGAGGGTAAAACCATAGATCGCCCACGCCTGGCCGCGCGCCCAGCACGAATGATCGGCATAACCCTGATGCGTGGTGCCTTTTAGCGGTTCGCCTGTTTCCACATCCATATAAAAGGTGTGATAGGTGGAGCTGTCTTCCCGCAGCAGATATTTCTGCGCCTGGCAGGCGTGCTGACGGGCGATCTGCGCATAGCGGCGGTCGCCGGTTTGCTCTGAAGCCCAGTACAGCAGCGGTAAATTCATCAGACAATCGATAATCATGCGGCCCTGCTGGTGCGGATCCGCTAAATCGCCCCATGCCTGAATAATCTGCGCATGAGGGTGATAGCGGGCAATCAGTAAATCCGCCGCCCGCAGCGCCTGGGTGCGGGCATTTTCATCCCCGGTGCTGCGCCAGGCGTTTACGCAGGACAGGCTGAATAAGAACCCCAGATCGTGCGTTTCAATATCATGTTGATTATCCAGGCGTTCTGCATAACCGGGTAATTGTTGTTGCAGCTGGCGGAGGAAAAAATCATCTTCCGTCATCTGCCACGCCAGCCAGGTCATACCGCTCCAGAAACCCGTCGTCCAGTCGGTATTGGGCGTTGTCGGGTAAGCGCTGTTAATACTGCACGCCGCGGGATAGCGTCCTGCAAAACCTGTCAGTTGATACTTCAGCTTTTGGGTCATGCTGACCCGTATCGCATTGAGATCGCTATTCAGCGGTTTATCTTTCAGGCTGTTTTGATGCATATTCATGTGGCAGTAAGTCCTTACGAGACGGAAGGTTTAGTATTACTGGCAAGCGCCAGCCGCTCATCGTTATCAGAGAGCACAAAGATGGAGAGCAGGGCAAAGAGGATCACGATGCCGCCCATAATGAAATAGGTATTGCCGAAACCAATATGGTCATACAGATAACCCACTGGCGCCGAGACAAATATGGTGCCGACATACATGGTGCACTGGTAGCCAATCAGGTACATGGTGGCATTGACCTTTTTATCGAAGTGATTGGCGATATATTTGAACACCGCGATTAACAGCAGGGCGTTTTCCAGACCATATAATGGTTTAATAAAGGCGATCATTAACGGACCGGTGGCGAAACCGGAAACGACCAGCCGCAGGCCGATAACCAGACCGGCAAATATTAGCGCTTTGCGTGCGCCAAGTTTATTCACCACCCAGGGCATGGTGAGCATTGAAATAAACTCGACGATAGCCTGCACGGTACTGAGGTAGCCGTACCAGGAGGTGCCGGAATTATCGCCATGAAAGAAGGAAATAAAGTAGCGCGGGAACTGTTGTTCGGCGATATGCATGATCCAGAAAATACCGGCAACATAAAAACAGAAGCGCCAGAACTTGCCATCTTTCAGCAGGCGTCGCACGTCCGGCAGGCTGATTTTCTTCTCCGGCACCACGGCGTTTTCCTGATTATCGGAGGCCGGAATTTTAATGCTCACCAGCAGCGCCAGCATGATAAGCGAGGTGATGCTGCTGATGGTAAAGTTAATGGTCGGCAAAATATTAAATAAGATCCCCGCAAACGAAGCGGTAACCGCTGCGCCACAGGATCCCCACATTCTGATGCGGCCAAATTCAAAGCCTTTTAAGCGGCCAAAGCGATCGCAATAGGATTCAGAGGCGGCGATCCCGGCGTACCACGCAAGGCTAAGATAGAGCGCGCCCGCCACCACGCCGAGCGAAAAATGGCTGCTCAGTAACGGGTGATAAACATAGACGAAAAACGGCATCAGCAGCGACGACATGATCGCCACAAAATAAAGCAGATATTTTTTCATTCCCAGTTTATCGGTAATAAAACCATAAACCGGTTTCATTACCACGGCGAATGCACCGTTCACCGCGAATACCGCGCCGATTTCCGCGCTGGTTAAATCGGCATGCTGACCAAGCCAGATGGAATATAAGCTGAAGCTCATAGTCCAGATAACAAAATACAAAAAAATAAAGGCGCTGATCTTTATATAATCAATACGATGGGTGGTGTTCATTTCCTACTCCACAGTGACGGTACAGGGCAAGGGGATGTCATAAACATGGGGGTGAAGCACCACCTGAATATGCTGCGGCTGACGGATAATTTCCGGCAGCGCAACCTCATCAGGCGGGGTGGTCCCGGCGTGCACAAAACAACACAAAATATGCTCGCCGGGCGCGAGATCCTGTTGCAGAACCGGAACGGCACTACAGCAGGGGTAAAGAATATTGCTGGCAGGCGGGCTGACGATCAGGCTACAGGGGCGCACCAGCGCCGGTGACAGATCCACCATGCGCGAGAAAAAACCGTGTTGCGGGCTGACGCAGGTTCCGGCGCAGGCATCAAACGAACGCTGCGGATCGCCGGTGATCGGCACCGGAAAGCCGCCTTCCACGCTGTGCAGCGATCGCGCGGTATTGACCACATGCAGACGCAGATGGCCTGACGCGAGCGGCAGCAGCCAGCTATGGATAGTGACATCCGGCCACGGCGACCAGACAAAATGCAGTTCGTTTTCCGTGCAGGTTTTCAGTTCGCTGGTGCGACGCCCGCGGTAATACCCGTCGTGCTCCGAGAGCAGCAGCATGGAATCGCAGGCGTTGAGTTCGATACCGTAACGGCTGCGTTCCAGGTTAAATCCCAGCAGCGACGAGCAGGCAAATTTGCTGTATTTGCTTTCGCTGTTGGCGTAATTTTTCCCTGGCCACTGGCCGCCATTAAGCAGGTAATGATGTCCGGCAACGGCGTCGTCAATAATGATTTGTCCGGCATGGGGTAAGGCGCGGCGCGGTTCGCGCGCAGGCAACGGCTGCGCATCGCTGGACCAGAAGGGGTGATCGTCATTAAGAGCCAGCACCAGAAACAGCTTACAGGCCCAGTACGGCGAGCCGGGCGCGTTGTATTCTTCGGCAATGAGATCGCTGGCGTAGCCATATCCGACGGTGAGCACGCCGCGCGCGTCGAGAATGTCCCGTTGCAGCCAGTCGTTGAGATGACGTAACACCAGGCCTTTCAGCACGCCAGGCGGAAAAGTGCTTAACCCGGCAAACGCGGCGGCGCTCCAGAAAGCGGCCTGTGCAAAGCGATAGGTCATACTGCGGCCAAAAGCGATGGCCGCGCCGTCGTGATTAAAAAAACAGATAAAATCGCGGGCGAAGCGATCGGCGCGTTCACGCAGCAGGGCGCAGCGCTGCGGATCATAATCGCCCATCAGACGGGAATAGATCAGGCCGTAAAAATGCAGCGCCATCGCATTATAATAATCGCGGGGTCGATTAAGGCCGTCGCTGTACCAGCCATCGCCACAGTAAAAGCTGTCCAGGCGGGAAAAGTGCTGCTGAATAATGTCCATCGACCAGGACTCACCGCACAGGCAAAAACCCATTTCGATCATGACGGGAAAAAACGACCAGTTATTCGCCGGAATTTTTGCATGGCGTAATTGCCGCAGCCAGTCGATCAGCCGTTGCCACTCCTCATCGCGCATCTGATCCCGCAGTTGTTTACCTGCCAGCGCCAGGCCTGCGCCAAACACCGCCATTTCAACGCTCAACTGGTCAAAGTCCCCCACGTCACCCCAATAATGCGGGTGCGAGGGGTCGGTACCCTCGGCCATACGACGAATAATTTCCGCGGTGATGTCGTGCTTAACTTCTCCCTGCGCTAACAGGGGAAATATTCCCCACAGCAGGCGGCTGAAGGTTTCCATCGCCGCGGTTTTTTCGCCGTAAAGAGGAATGCGATTACCGGTTAAAATACCCGCGTAATCATCATTGCGCTGCTGCCAGACGGCAGCAAATAAGGTGTTAAAACACGATTTAGTTTCGCGGCGTGTTTGTATCTGAGTCGATTTATTGTCTGAAAAGAACATATTCTTTTGCTCGCTTGCGTAACTGAAACAAAGTTTCACTCTGTATTCGATGACGACGAAAATAGGGGGGATCAGCACTGCGAAGCGTTAGCAAGATCACAAAAGAAAACATGGAGGGAAGCAGACAGGATAATACGGCTATTTTCAGCGAATATTTTTAACTATGCTGAAGCGAAATTTAACTATCTTGACCTTAGCCTATGACCGATCAGGCCCTGTTAGATCGCATCAGCCTTGATGACTTCTCAGCGGAATTCAAAAGAAGCAGCGGCAGGAGCGTGAACTATTACCACTGGCATCAGTGCCTGGAGCTGCTTTACATCGAAAGCGGGGTGGGTATTGTGGTGGTGGACAATCAGAAATTCACCGCCAGAGCAGGGCGGCTTTTTGTTTTTCCGCAGGGTAAAATCCACAAGGTTATGGTGGAGAATTCCGATACTAACCGTTATCGCCGCACTATTATTCATGTCGATGCGGCGATGATGAGCGGCTATCTGCGCCCTTTTTCCCAGCGGCATCAATTATTTTTACAGATAGCCGACGCCGGAGCGCGGGTATCGATTTACGATCTTTCAGGCGCGGCGGATAAATTTGCAGGAATGCTGCAAACCTTCTGGGAAAGTTATCATGAAGCGGGCAGTAAAACCGAACTCATGGCGCTGCTGCTGTTAAATATTCTGGGTTTTCTCTCCAGCGGCGTTTATGTCAGGGCAGGGAACAGCGGGGTACTTTCATCGAAAATCATGAATTATATCGAGGTGAATTATGCGCATAAAATCAGCCTCGAAAATATGGCGGCCAGCCTGAATGTCTCAGGGAGTTATGCGTCCAGGACATTTCGTAAGGAAACCGGCGGCACCATTCAGGAATATATTATCATTCGCCGCATCAAACATGCCTGTGAATTACTGGAACACTCTACTCTTTCTGTGGCAGACATCGCCACGCAAAGTGGTTTTAACCATGTCACCTATTTTATTAAGTGTTTCAATGATGTAATGGGCTGTGCGCCGCTGAAGTATAAACAGCGGATGATTACCCCTAAAAAATCGGCGTGTTAGTCATACATTCTGTTGACATTTCATACACTTCTTTACGCAGGAATCAGTGCGCTCCCATCGACAGGGCGATATTGCAACTTTGCGCAGACGATCACCAACCAGGCATTGGATTCTCTATGTTTTTTGTCTAGAGTGAGCGTTCTTTTTGATGCCGCTGTTTCGCCAGTGGCGGAACGCATTCACCCGACCAGAAGGATGTTTTCTCAGGCATGAACCGCAGACGATTTATTAAAGGCTCTATGGCCCTGGCCGCTGCGTGCGGAACAACGGGATTCGCCTCTCTCTTCCCCCGTGCGGCATTTGCTGCGGAACCTGGCATTGCCGATGGTCAAAGCCGTCGCTTCGATTTTTCCGTGCTGCAATCCATGGCCCATGACCTGGCGCAGAACGCCTGGGCCGGTAAACCTAAGCCGCTGCCGGATACGCTGGCCACACTGACGCCGCAGGCTTACAACAGCATCCAGTACGATGCGCAGCACTCATTGTGGAACAACATCCCGGATCGCCAGCTGGATATTCAGTTCTTCCACGTCGGTATGGGCTTCCGCCGCCGCGTGCGCATGTTCTCGCTGGATCCCGCCACCTCCGAAGCGCGCGAGATCCATTTCCGTCCGGAGCTGTTCAACTACCACGACGCGGGTGTAGATACGAAACAGCTGGAAGGGCAGAGCGATCTGGGCTTTGCCGGTTTCCGCGCCTTTAAAGCGCCGGAGCTGGCGCGCCGGGATATTGTTTCCTTCCTCGGCGCGAGCTATTTCCGCGCGGTGGACAGCACCTACCAGTACGGCTTATCCGCGCGCGGGGTGGCGATTGACACCTTTACCGACACGCCGGAAGAGTTCCCGGATTTCACCTCCTTCTGGTTTGAAACCGCGAAACCCACCGACACCACCTTCACCGTGTATGCGCTGCTGGACAGCCCGAGCCTCACCGGTGCCTACAAATTCGTGATCCACTGCGAGAAAAGCCAGGTGATCATGGAGGTGGATAACCATCTGTACGCGCGTAAAGACATCAAACAGCTCGGCATCTCGCCGATGACCAGCATGTTCAGCTGCGGCAACAACGAACGCCGCATGTGCGACACCATTCACCCGCAGATCCACGACTCCGACCGTCTGGCGATGTGGCGCGGCAACGGCGAATGGATCTGCCGCCCGCTGAATAACCCGCAGAAATTACAGTTCAACGCCTTTCAGGACGACAACCCGAAGGGCTTCGGGCTGCTGCAACTGGACCGCGATTTCTCCCACTATCAGGACATCATGGGCTGGTATAACAAACGCCCGAGCCTGTGGGTGGAGCCGCGCAACAAGTGGGGCAAAGGGTCTGTGGCGCTGATGGAGATCCCGACCACCGGCGAAACCCTGGATAACATCGTCTGCTTCTGGCAGCCGGAGCGGCCGATCAAAGCAGGTGAAGATCTCGCCTTCCAGTACCGTCTCTACTGGAGCGCGCAACCGCCGGTGCATACGCCGATGGCGCGCGTGCTGGCGACCCGTACCGGCATGGGCGGTTTCCCGGAAGGCTGGGCGCCGGGCGAGCATTATCCGCAGGTATGGGCGCGTCGCTTCGCGGTGGATTTTGTCGGCGGCGATATTAAAGCGTCAGCACCGAAGGGCATTGAGCCGGTGATCACCCTGTCGAACGGCGAAGCGAAACAGGTGGAGATCCTCTACGTTGAGCCGATCGACGGCTATCGCATCCAGTTCGACTGGTATCCCACTAATGATTCCACCGATCCGGTGGATATGCGCATGTTCCTGCGCTGTCAGGGCGATGCCATCAGCGAAACCTGGCTGTACCAGTATTTCCCGCCCGCGCCCGACAAGCGTAATTACGTCGATGACCGCGTAATGCGTTAATATTTGTAACTTGCAGGCCGGGTAAGCATCAGCGCCACCCGGCGGTGCCGGTATTGTGCCCGGCGGCGCAGGCTTGCCGGGCCTACGTTTCTGCTCAGCGCCTGTAAACCGTAGGCCGGGTAAGCGTCAGCGCCACCCGGCATTTTTCCCGCCTCAAGGAGTTCCCATGACTCAGGACGACCTTATTCCCGTCAGCGACACCCTCACGCTCTGCGCCATCAACGAGCAGGACGTCCCCGAGCTGCACCAACTGGTGCTGAAAAACAAAACCTGGCTGCAACAGTTCTTAAACTGGCCGCAATATGTCGGTTCGGAAGACGACTCGCTGAAAAACGCGCAGAGCAACATCATGCTGCACCAGCGCGGCTACGCGAAAATGTTCCTGCTGAAGTTCAACGAACGCATCGTCGGCGTGCTGTCGTTCAACTCTGTAGAGCCGTCTAATAAAACGGCCTATATCGGCTACTGGCTGGATGAAGATCATCAGGGGAAAGGGTTGCTGTCGCAGGCGTTACAGGCATTTATGGCGTTTTACGCCGCGCGCGGGGAAGTGCGCCGTTTTGTGATCAAATGCCGGGTGGACAACGCCGCCAGCAATCAGGTAGCGCTGCGCAATGGCTTTACGCGCGAAGGCTGTCTGAAAGAGGCCGAATTCCTTAACGGCCGCTTTGACGATCAGTATATTTACGCGCGTATTATCGATTCGGCGTCACAGTGAGCCGATAAGCGGCGTGCGGGTGATATGCTCCGCGCCGTTCAGCACCTTTGGTCCGCGCAGGTGAATGCCACCGTCCGCCTGGCCTGAGATATTGACGGTACCGCTGATCTCCACCTGCTGCTCGATCAGGACATTGCCGCTGATTTTCGCCTCGCCCTGAATAATGACTTTGTTATCCAGCAGGATCGGGCCGCCGTGCAGCCATGCGTGACCGCCGACCAGCACGTGATGTTTGAGCACACAGTTGCCTTCCACTACCGCATGTTCCGCCACCTGCGCGCTGTAGCGCAGCGTCGGAATGGCGTCTTCCTCACTGCCTGCCACCACCCGCGCATGGCCGTAAACTTTGGCGCAGTCGCACACCCAGACGTTATTTTCTTCATTGCCTTCCAGCAGGGCGAAATCAAACACCTCAGCGCGGTGCTCGATAAAAGCATCGTTGACGATGGCGTCACCGTAGATTTGCGCCTGATGCACCACGCGGGAGCGACTGACGGTAGCGCGCTGGAAGATACGCAATCGCTGGTGCTGGTCGGGCGTCAGACCGCGGGCGGCAATGACGTCGCTGCCGTTAAGCACCCGCGCTTCATCGGCGATGTCACAGTCGCCGCGCACCCTTGACGCCTGAACCAGCACCGTACCGCACAGCCTCGCCCCATGGCTGATTTCCGCGGCGTCCACCCAGGCGTTATCGCTGATCTCTGCGTTATGACGCAGAATGCACGCGCCGGTAATACGGGCGTTATCGCGGATCTGGCAGCCGTCAAAAGCGAGGCTGTTTTCATCGTAGATCCAGCAGTCGCCGTGCTGAGAAAGCACGCTTTCATCATCGATCCAGCCGCCGGGCGTCCCGGCCGTCACATCGTTAAATTCGGTAAAGGCTATAATCTGGCGCAGACTGATGCTGCGCTTTTCCACGCCGTCCTGATAGCTGAACGTGCGGCACTCATCGCTGAGACGATATTTATTCATCTTGGTTATTCCGCAGAAGCCTTCACTGAGCGTAGCAAAATTTACGTCACTGGCTATCTGGCGCGAATTTCCATAAAATGTATTTCAAATATCATTTAAAAATTCAACAAAATGTGTAACCGAATTGTTAGCAAAAAAGTGCTGCATTTGCCCGCCGGTTATTTCGGGATGGTGCTGGGGATTATCGGCATGGGCTTCGCCTGGCGTTATGCCAGCACTATCTGGCCGGTCAGCCACGTCATTGGCGACGGGCTGGTCGCGCTGGCGACCTGTATCTGGGCGTTGCTGACGCTGGCATTTCTGTGGCGACTGGCGCGCTATCCGTACAGCGTTTTGCGGGAGATGCGTCATCCGGTGCAGAGCAGCTTTGTGAGCCTCTTTCCGGCGACCACCATGCTGGTGGCCATCGGCATGGTGCCCTGGTGGCGCGCGCTGGCGCTGGGACTGTTTATCGTCGGGGTGACGGTGCAGCTAACCTATGCCGCCTGGCAATCCGCAGGCCTCTGGCGTGGCCGTCATCCGCAGGACGCCACCACGCCGGGGCTGTATCTGCCGACGGTGGCGAATAACTTTATCAGCGCCATGGCCTGCGGCGCGCTCGGTTTTCATGACGCCGGGCTGGTGTTTTTAGGGGCCGGCGTCTTCTCCTGGCTCAGCCTTGAACCGGCGATCCTTCACCGGCTGCGCAGCGCCGGGGAGCTGCCCGTCGCCATGCGCACGTCCCTCGGCATCCAGCTTGCGCCCGCGCTGGTCGCCTGTAGCGCCTGGTTTAGCGTCAACGGCGGCGAGGCGGACACCTTCGCCAAAATGCTGTTTGGCTATGGTCTGCTGCAACTGCTGTTTATGCTGCGGCTGATCCCCTGGTATCTGTCGCAGCCGTTTAACGCCACCTTCTGGAGCTTTTCGTTCGGCGTGTCGGCGCTGGCCACAACCGGATTACATCTGGGGCACAGCGCGGGCGCGGGATTCTTTCACACGCTGGCGCTGCCGCTGTTTGTGTTCTGTAACCTGATCATAGTGCTACTGGGGATCAAAACCCTGATGCTGTTATTTCAGGGCAAACTGCTGATCCGCGTCGACCCGGCACAATTAATTAACGCTAAGGATGAATAATGACCACTCGCGATGAAAACTATTTTACTGAGAAATACGGCCTGACCCGTACCCATTCCGAAGTGCTGGAAGCCGGGGCGATGATCCCACCGGGTAAAACCCTGGATCTGGGCTGTGGCAACGGGCGCAACAGCGTCTGGCTGGCGGCAAAAGGCTTTAACGTAACGGCCTGGGATAAAAACCCCAACAGCATTGCTAATCTGCAACGCATCAAAGCGGCGGAAGGGCTGGATAACCTTGAGATTGCTATTCAGGATCTGAACGCGCTGACCTTCGATGGCGACTACGATTTTATTTTGTCCACCGTGGTGATGATGTTCCTTGAGCCGCAGACTATTCCGGGGCTGATTGCCAATATGCAGCGCTGCACCGTGCCGGGGGGCTACAACCTGATTGTCGCCGCCATGGATACCGAAGATTTTCCGTGCAATGTCGGCTTCCCGTTTGCCTTTAAAGAAGGTGAACTGCGCAACTATTACGACGGCTGGGAGATCGTGAAATACAATGAAAATCCGGGGGAATTACACCGCACCGACGCGAATGGCAACCGCATTAAACTGCGCTTCGCCACGCTGCTGGCGCGTAAAGCCGCCTGAGCATAAATTACCCGGCCTGACGCCGGGTTTTTTATTTGCCTGAAATGTGCGCCACGCCTCTTTTAGTCACAACAGCGACACAATGGTTTTGCTATAACCACCTGTGCATATGTGCACTAACTGAGATCTTATTATGCGTACTCATACTTTATTTAAAGTTGCAGTGCTTACAGGCCTGCTCACCCTGGCAGGCTGTGCGTCGAAAGTGGCGGAGCCTGATAACTATTCCGGGTTTTTGAAAGATTATTCTGGCTTGCAGCAAACCACCTCCGCATCGGGTAAACCTGTTTTGCGTTGGGTGGATCCCAATTTTGATCCCAACCAGTACGACAGCATTATTTATCATCCGGTGACTTACTATCCGGTGGCAAAACCGACCTCGCAAATCGGGCAGCAAACGCTGGATGGTCTGCTGAACTACACCAACAGCAAACTGAAACCTGCCATCGGACAGCGTAAACCGCTGGTGACGTCGCCCGGCGCGCACAGCCTGATTTTCCGCGGGGCGATCACCGGGGTGAATTCCAGCAAAGAAGGGCTACAGTTCTATGAAGTGGTGCCCGTCGCGCTGCTGGTCGCCGGGACGCAGGCCGCCACCGGGCACCGTACCATGGACACGCATCTCTATTTTGAAGGCGAACTGATTGACGCCGCCACCAATAAACCGGTGCTGAAAGTGGTGCGTAAGGGCGAAGGGAAAGATCTCAACAATGAAAGCACGCCGATGACCGTCGAAACCTTAAAACAGGTGGTTGACGACATGGCGACCGACGCCACCATGTTCGATCTCAACAAAAAGTAAAACCGCGCGCCACCGACCGGTGGCGCAGTTTTATGCCTGTTTCACCCGCCAGCCCCTGCCGGTAAACCACTTTTCCGGGCGGGCGAACATCACCAGATTGCCCACCAGGATCAGCGCCAGTCCGCACACTGCATTCAGATGCCAGACATAACCCTCATACAGGGTGGAGATGGTCAGGGCGACCAGCGGAAACAGCAGGGTGCTGTATGCCGCTTTGCTGGGGCCGATGCGTCCGACCAGCGTGAAGTACGCGCCGAAGCCGATTACCGAGCCAAACAGCGCCAGGTAGACCAGCGCGCCGAGGTAAGAGAGCGTCCAGTCTGGGGTAAAATCGTCGCCGCGCACCAGCGCAATCCCGCCCATAATCAGCGTGCCGTAGAGCATCGCCCAGGCGTTGGTGGTCATGGTTTCCAGCCCGTTACGCTGATGGCGCAGACTGATCATATTGCCCATCGAAAACCCCAGGGTGCCGAGCGCCGACAAGCCGATACCCATCAGCAGCGTACTGCTCATATCGGTGGCGACCAGATCGTGCCAGAACAGGGCCACAATACCGCACAGTCCCAGCAGCGCTGCCAGGTAAAAGCGGGCAGGTGGCCGGTTACCGAAAAACAAAAAGCTGTTGATGGCGTTAAACAGCACCGCCATGGAGAAGATCACCGACTCCAGCCCGGTATTGATCCATGCCGCCGCGGTATAAAAACACCAGAAGTTAAAGCCGAACACGCAGCCGCCCTGCAACAGGCAAAACAAGTGATCGCGTCGCGCCAGCGGCCGCAAACGCCGCCACACAATAAGCGTCGTCATGATGACCAGGGTCGCCAGCGCAAAGCGCCAGAATATAGAAACCGGTGCCGGGACGCTGCCCTGTTGTAAAAAGATGGCGATCCAGGTGGTGCCCCAGATCACCACTACCAGGCAATACAATAATGCGTTCATGTTTTATCTCTTCTCGGTTGACCTGCTGCTGATTCTGGCGTGGCATTTCGCCCGCGGCTTGCACCGTATTGCGGTCAACTTGCAAATTCTTGCGCTTTTTTATCGGGCGGCGGGACAATATGCGGGGAAGGCGGGTAAACTGCGGATCTGGTTAATCATTTGTTAAGCGGCGTTATGGCGGAAACTTATCGGGCGTTTGAAAATCTGCGCAATCACAATGCGGTGCTGCATGATTCGGTGGCGCTTAATACCGGTATGCAGCTGGCCGCCTGGTCTAACACGCGCGATAACATCACCCAGTATTGCGATCACCACACGCTGAGCCTGTACATCGCCGACGGTTACGAGAGCTATCACAAAACCTCCGGCGGCTGGAAGAATGGCGGCGGCCCTGATCGTTTCTGCCTGATGCCGACCGACAGCGAATCCAGCTGGGATATTCGCGACGACCTCTCCTTTGTGCATCTCTACTGTACCGATGCGCATCTGCGTACGGTCAGCGAGCAAATCTGGGATCGCCGTCCCGCATCCTTAACCCTGAACGAACAGATGTTTGGCGAAGACGCGCAGATCACCGCGCTGTACCGTCATTTTCTGCTCGGCTGCGACTGGCAGCAGCAGGCGAATCAGCTGACGCTGAGCACCGCCTCAACCTTACTGTTAACCCATCTGGTGCAGCACTACAGCAACGTGCGCTGGCGGCTGCCGACCGTCACCGGCGGGCTGTCGCCGTCGGTATTACGCAACGTCCTGGCCTATATTGACGCCAGCCTCGCGCAACCGCTGACGCTGGCGGATCTGGCCGCCGAAGCGGCATTAAGCGAATTCCATTTCGCGCGCATGTTCCGCCAGTCGATGGGGCTGGCGCCGCACCAGTATGTGATGCAGCGCCGCATGGCGCAGGCCGAGCAGATGGTGCGCTACAGCGACAGCTCCCTGACCGATATTGCGCTGGCCTGCGGCTTTAACTCCGCCAGCCATTTCAGCAACCGCTTTAAAAGCGTCACCGGTATAACGCCTTCGCAGCTACGCGCGCGCCGCGCGTGACAGCAGGGCGTAGCATGCGCCGCCGATAATCAATCCCCAGAAGGCGGAGCCGATGCCGAGCAGCGTAATGCCGCTGGCGGTGATCAGAAAGGTGACAATGGCCGCGTCACGCTCACGGGGATGCGCCAGCGCCTGATACAGGCTGCCGCTGAAGGTGCCGAGCAGCGCCAGCCCCGCCAGCGTCTGGATCCAGCTCACCGGCAGCGCCGTCATCAGCGCGGTAATGGAACCGCCAAAAATCCCCGCCAGCAGATAAAACCCTCCGGCAGCCATTGCAGCCAGCCAGCGTTTACTGGCGTCCGGATGCGCATCCGGGCTGAGACACACCGCCGCGCTGATCGCGCCAATGCACACCGAAAACGCGCCGAAACCCGACAGCAGTACCGTTAACCCGCCGGTAAAAATCATCAGCGGCGAAACGGGAACCTGATAGCCCGCCGCCTGAAAGGTCGCCACGCCAGGCGCGTTTTGCGATGCCATGGTGACGAGGAAAAAAGGAATGCCGATGCTGATAAGGGTGGTCAGGCTGAACTGCGGGGCGATAAATTCCGGCATGACCGGGTTAAAATGCAGTCCATAAGTGACAACGTCACCTGAAGCCCATGCGGCGACAATCCCCGCCAGCAGCGTGCCGACGATGGCGTAGCGGGGCGCGAACGCCTTGCCCAGCATCCACGCCAGTAGCATACTGCCGCACAATAAAAAGTGTCCCTCAATATTCCTGAAGGCTTGCAGGCCAAAACGCAGTAAGATGCCGCCCAGCATGGCGGCAGCCAGCGAATGGGGAATAATTTTCATCAGCCGTGCAAATAAGCCGGTGAGGCCGCACAGCAGGATCAGCGCATTGGCGAAAATAAAAACGCCTACCGCTTCGTTAATGCTTACCCCGTGCAGGCTGGTCGCCAGCAGCGCCGCGCCGGGCGTGGACCATGCGGTGAGCAGCGGAACGCGGTACCATAGGGTGAGCGCCAGCGTACTGACGCCCATCGCGAGGCCGAGGGCGGTCATCCAGCCGGCGATCTGCGCCTCGCTGGCACCGGCGGCAGAAGCGGCCTGCCAGATAATGGCCGCCGAGCTGGCGTAACCGACCAGCACCGCAACAAAACCCACGAGCAGCGCGGGGAGTGGGAAAGAGAACGGACGCATAATGATCCTTGTGCGTTATAGCGTCCGCACAAACTATCACTGTGCGCTATAACGTACAAGCGACGGGTAATGCAACCAGGAGAAAATGATGGATCTGACACAGTATCTGGCCGGGACGCTGAAAAGCCTGCGTCAGGCGCGGGGCTGGAGTTTGTCACGGCTGGCGGAAGAAACCGGCGTATCCAAGGCGATGCTCGGCCAGATTGAGCGCAACGAGTCCAGCCCGACGGTGGCGACGCTGTGGAAAATCGCCACCGGCCTGAACGTGCCGTTTTCGACCTTTATTGCCGCGCCCGATACGATGGTGCCCCAGGCCTACGATCCCGACCAGCAGGCGATGGTTATCACGCCCTTGTTCCCCTGGGATGCGCAACTGCACTTTGATCTGTTTTCCATCACGCTGGCCCCCGGCGCGCTGAGCGAATCCACGCCCCACGAATGCGGTGTGATTGAACATGTGGTGGTGATTTCAGGCGTGCTGGAGATGTGTCTCGACGGCCAGTGGCAGAGCATTAGCGCCAACAGCGGCGTACGTTTTGCGGCGGATAAAGCGCATGCCTATCGCAACAGCACCGCGCAGACCGTGCACTTTCATTCACTGATCCATTACCCCAAAGAAAAAAGCCGCGGTTAAGGCGTGGAAAGTGTTTTGGTCTGTGGGCTATTCTCACTACAATAGCGGCCATTTTGACCATCCTGGATAACGACGACCGTATGCGCCTGCAATCCCATCATCTTGAATTATTAAGCCCGGCCCGTGATACCGACATCGCCCGCGAAGCCATTCTTCACGGCGCGGATGCGGTGTACATCGGCGGCCCCGGCTTTGGTGCCCGCCACAATGCCAGCAACAGCTTGCAGGACATTGCGAAACTGGTGCCTTTTGCCCATCGCTATGGCGCGAAGGTGTTTGTGACGCTGAACACCATTCTCCATGATGATGAGCTGGAACCGGCGCAGCGGCTGATCACCGATCTCTACCAGACCGGCGTGGATGCGCTGATCGTCCAGGACATGGGCGTGCTGGAACTGGATATTCCGCCGATTGAACTGCACGCCAGCACCCAGTGCGATATTCGCAGCGTTGAAAAAGCCAAATTCCTCTCGGATGTCGGCTTCTCACAGATTGTGCTGGCACGTGAACTTGACCTCCAGCAGATCAAAGCCATCCATCAGGCCACCGACGCCACCATTGAATTTTTCATTCATGGCGCGCTGTGCGTGGCGTACTCCGGCCAGTGCTACATTTCTCATGCCCAGACCGGGCGCAGCGCCAACCGCGGCGACTGCTCGCAGGCCTGCCGTCTGCCGTACACCCTGAAAGACGATCAGGGGCGCGTGGTGTCCTATGAAAAACACCTGCTGTCGATGAAAGACAACGACCAGACCGCCAACCTCGGGCAGCTGATCGACGCCGGTGTACGCTCCTTCAAAATCGAAGGACGCTATAAAGACATGAGCTACGTGAAGAACATCACCGCCCATTACCGGCAGATGCTCGATGCCATCATTGAAGATCGGGGCGACCTGGCGCGCTCTTCTGCCGGGCGTACCGAGCACTTCTTTGTTCCGTCCACTGATAAGACGTTCCACCGTGGCAGCACCGATTATTTTGTGAATGCCCGTAAGGCTGACATTGGGGCCTTTGATTCGCCGAAGTTTATCGGCCTGCCGGTGGGCGAAGTGCTGCGGGTGGGTAAAGATCACCTGGATGTGGAAGTCACTGAACCCCTGGCGAACGGCGACGGGCTTAACGTGATGATCAAGCGCGAAATCGTAGGTTTTCGTGCCAACACGGTGGAGAAAACCGCCGAAAACCGTTATCGCGTCTTCCCGAACGAGATGCCCGCCGATCTGTTTAAGGTGAAGCCGCATACGGCGCTGAACCGCAACCTCGACCATAACTGGCAGCAGGCGCTGACCAAAACCTCCAGCGAACGCCGTATCGCGGTGGATATCGAGCTGGGCGGCTGGCAGGAACAGCTGATCCTCACCGTCACCTGTGAAGACGGCATCAGCGTCACCCATACGCTGGACGGTCAGTTCGATGAGGCCAATAACGCCGAAAAAGCGTTAAACCAGTTGCAGGATGGCCTGGCAAAATTAGGCCAGACCCGTTACTACGCGCGCGATATTCAGGTAAACCTGCCGGGTGCGCTCTTTGTACCGAACAGTCTGCTCAACCAGCTGCGCCGTGAAACCATTGAACTGCTGGACGACGCCCGTCTGGCTAACTATGAGCGCGGCAGCCGTAAACCGGTGGCGGTACCTGCGCCGGTGTACCCGGAAACGCATCTGTCATTCCTCGCCAACGTCTATAACGCCAAAGCGCGGGCGTTTTATCATCGCTACGGCGTACAGCTGATCGATGCCGCTTACGAGGCGCACGAAGAGAAGGGCGACGTGCCGGTGATGATCACCAAACACTGCCTGCGTTTTGCGTTTAATCTCTGCCCGAAACAGGCAAAAGGTTCGATCAAGAGCTGGAAAGCGACGCCGATGCAGCTGGTGCATGGCGATGAAGTGCTAACCCTGAAATTTGACTGCCGTCCGTGTGAGATGCACGTAGTGGGTAAGATCAAAAACCGTATCCTTAAAATGCCGCATCCGGGCAGCGTGGTGGCGTCGGTGAGTCCTGAAGATCTGATGAAGACCTTGCCGAAACGCAAAGGAGTTTGACGTTATTGCCGGGTGGCGGCTACGCCTTACCCGGCCTGGGGTATGGTGTGGTTGCGTGAATGTGCCGGGTGGCGGCTGCGCCTTACCCGGCCTACGTATGGTGTGGCTGCATGATTGCGCCGGGCAATAACCGCCCATCAATGTGACTTAAACCCCGCCGCGCTCATCAGCAGCCGGAACCCCATACTCACCGCGCCGAGCGCCAGCACGCTGGCGCCCCAGATGATCACCAGCCACATCAGCCGTTTCCATAAAGGTTTCTGCATCAGTGATAGCCCTCGCCGGGTTTAACTTTGCCGCGGAACACGTAGTAGCTCCAGAAGGTATAGACCAGGATCACCGGAATAATCAGCAGCGCGCCGACCAGCATAAAGCCCTGGCTTTGCGGCGGCGCGGCCGCCTCCCAGAGCGTGATGGACGGCGGGATAATGTGCGGCCAGATGCTGATGCCCAGCCCGCTGAAGCCCAGGAAAATCAACCCCAGCGTCAGCACAAAGGGCAGCGAATGGTGCTCGACGTTACTCAGGCTGCGCCATTGCCACAGGCTCAGCAGCACCACCAGCACCGGCACCGGCATCAGGAAGAAGATATTTGGCATACTGAACCAGCGATCGGCAATCGCCTGATGCGCCAGCGGCGTCCACAGACTGATCACCGCCGTCACCACCAGCAGCGCCAGCAGCAGCTGTTTCGACGAGCGACGCATTTTCACCTGTAATTCACCGCCGCTTTTCATCACCAGCCAGCTTGCGCCGAGCAGGGCGTAGGCCACGACCAGCCCAAAACCGCAGAACAGGTTAAAGGGCGTCAGCCAGTCCAGCGCACCGCCGCTGAACGTACGGCCCGTCACCGGGAAACCGTTCAGCACCGCACCCACCACTATCCCCTGGGTGAAGGTGGCGAGGATCGAACCGCACAGGAATGACTTATCCCAGAACGGCCGGTGTTCCGGGGTGGCTTTGAAGCGGAACTCAAAGGCCACGCCGCGGAAAATCAGCCCAATCAGCATCAGCGTCAGGGGGATGGTCAGCGCGTCAATAATGACCGCATAGGCCAGCGGGAACGCACCGAACAGACCCGCACCGCCCAGCACCAGCCAGGTTTCGTTGCCATCCCATACCGGGGCGACCGTGTTGACCATCACATCGCGCTCGTCTTCATCCTGTACCAGCGGAAACAGAATGCCGATGCCCAGATCAAAGCCGTCCATCACGATATACATCAGCGTGGAGAAGACGATGATCACAAACCAGATTACCGACAGATCGATACCCATTATTTAAACTCCTCCCTGGTGGCCGACAGCGGGCGGGCAGGCCGGCCATCTGTGGGATGTTCGTCAGGTGGCTGCGGCCCCAGTTTGATCAGGCGCACCATGTAGCTGTAACCGACGCCGAAGACCGAGGTATAGACCACGAAGAAGGTCAGCAGGCTGATACTCATCTGCAAATCGCCGTGGGCGGAAACCGCGTCGATAGTGCGTTGCAGGCCATACACCACCCAGGGCTGACGGCCGACTTCCGTCGTCACCCATCCGGCGAGAATGGCGATAAGTCCGGAAGGCCCCATCCATAACGCAAAATGCAGGAACGGCCGCGACTCGTAAAGGCGGTGTTTATAACGCAGCCACAACGCTGCGACGCCAAGCAGCATCATCAGCAGGCCCATCGCCACCATGATGCGGAACGACCAGAACACAATGGTGGAGTTGGGGCGGTTCTCTTTCGGAAACTCTTTTAACGCCGGAACCTGTTTATCCAGACTGTGCGTGAGGATCAGGCTGCCTAGCGCGGGGATCTCCAGCCCGTAGCGGGTGCGCTCTTCTTCCATATCCGGCAGGCCGAACAGCAACAGCGGCGTCGCTTCGCCCGGTCTGTTTTCCCAGTGGCCTTCAATGGCAGCGATCTTGGCCGGTTGATGCTCCAGCGTGTTCAGCCCGTGCATATCGCCGATCATCGCCTGAATGGGCGCGACAATCAGCGTCATCCACAGCGCCATGGAAAACATGGTGCGAATAGCGGGGGTGTTATTACCGCGCAGCAGATGCCAGGCCGCGGACGCCCCCACAAACAGGGCGCTGCTGAGAAACGCCGCCACCGTCATATGCAGCAGCCGGTACGGGAAGGAAGGGTTGAAAATAACCGCGAACCAGTCCACCGGCACCACCTGACCGTTGACGATCTCAAAGCCCTGCGGGGTGTGCATCCAGCTGTTGGACGCCAGGATCCAGAAGGTGGACATCAGCGTACCCAGCGCCACCATGCAGGTCGCCAGAAAGTGCAGCCCCGGCCCGACTTTATTCCAGCCGAACAGCATTACGCCAAGAAAACCCGCCTCCAGGAAGAAGGCTGTCAGCACTTCATAGGTCAGCAGCGGCCCGGTGATACTCCCGGCAAACTGCGAAAAGCCGCTCCAGTTAGTGCCGAACTGATAGGCCATCACCAGACCGGAAACCACCCCCATACCAAAGTTAACGGCGAAGATTTTCGACCAGAAATGGTACAGCGCACGCCACACCGGATTTTTGGTTTTCAGCCACAACCCTTCCAGCACCGCAAGGTAACTGGCCAGCCCGATGGTGATCGCCGGAAAGATAATGTGGAATGAAACCGTGAAAGCGAACTGGATCCTCGCCAGATGAAACGCATCAAGACCGAACATAGACAACCTCTGATAACCTGCTGTTAGCGTTAATGGTAATGATCCGGGAGCGAAACGTGCAGACGCAGATACCCGATATTTTTAGATAACAGTTTGCAAAAAGCCGTCATTTTGAGTGAACTGATATAGCGAAAGGGCAACTGTCGTGGTACGGTAAGTTTAGGTTAGTTTTGTGTAAGTGAAATGAAAAAATATCAGCGCCTTGCGCAACAAATTATCGACCAGATCGAACTCGGCGTCTGGCAGCCAGGGGACCGTTTACCTTCGTTGCGCGAGCAGGTGACGCACAGCGGCCTGAGCTTTATGACCGTTGGCCATGCCTATCAGATGCTGGAAAGCCAGGGGCGCATCGTCGCCCGCCCGCAGTCCGGCTATTTCGTCGCGCCGCGTCCGGTGAGCCAGAAACTGACGCCGCCCGCGCAGGTGATGCGAGATGAGGCGGTGGACATCAACACCTACATTTTTGACGTGTTACAGGCAAGCTGTGACGCCTCGGTGCTGCCGTTTGGCTCGGCGTTTCCCGATCCACATCTTTTCCCGCAGCAGCAGCTCAACCGCTCGCTTTCGGCGATTGGCAAAACCGCCACCGCCATGAGCGTGATCGAAAACCTGCCGCCGGGCAATGCCGCGCTGCGTCATGCCATTGCCCGCCGTTACGCCCAGCAGGGCATGACCATATCGCCGGATGAAATCGTGATCACCGCCGGGGCGCTGGAAGCGCTCAACCTGAGTTTGCAGGCGGTCACGCAGCCGGGAGACTGGGTGATCGTCGAAAACCCCTGTTTTTACGGCGCATTGCAGGCGCTGGAGCGGCTGCGGCTGAAGGCGTTGTCAGTGGCGACGGACGTGAAAGAGGGTATCGATCTGGAAGCGCTCGCCCAGGCGCTGAACGACTATCCGGTAAAAGCCTGCTGGCTGATGACTAACAGCCAGAACCCGCTCGGCTTTACCCTCAGCGCCGACAAAAAAGCCAGACTGGTGGCGCTGCTGGCACAGCATAACGTCACGCTCATTGAGGATGATGTTTACAGCGAGCTGTATTACGGGCGGGAAAAACCCTTGCCGGCCAAAGCCTGGGACACGCAGGACATGACGCTGCACTGCTCGTCGTTTTCCAAATGTCTGGTGGCGGGATTTCGTATCGGCTGGGTGGCGGCGGGGAAACATGCGCGGCGTATCCAGCAGCTACAGCTGATGAGCACCTTATCCACCAGTTCGCCGGTGCAGCTGGCGCTGGTCGATTACCTCTCCACCCAGCGTTACGACGCCCATCTGCGCCGCCTGCGGCGCACGCTGGCCGCCCGCAAACAGCAAAGCTGGCAGGCGCTGCTGCGCCATCTTCCGCCGGAGGTGAAGATTCACCACAACGACAGCGGCTATTTTTTATGGATCGAACTGCCCGCAACCCTGGATGCGGGAAAATTAAGCGAGCAGGCGCTGGCGCACCGCATCAGCATCGCGCCGGGCAAGATGTTTTCCACCTCCGACGCCTGGGTGCCGTTTTTCCGCTTTAACACCTCCTGGGAGTGGGGCGACCGCCAGGAACAGGCGGTGAAGATCCTCGGACAATTAATTCGTGAATTGCTGAAATAACAACTCTTTGCGGCGGCTTATTTACTGAATTTAACGCCGGTCACAACCTGAGCAAATTTCTTTTATACGGATCGTGCCGCTGTCTACCTTTATGAAGGGAGACTTTTTAACGGCACGGCTGCCGCACCTCTTATTGCGACAGGAGTACATCCGTATGAGCAAAACATTTGCGCGCAGCTGTCTGTGTTCGCTGGGCATGACCCTTGCCTGCGCCCACGCCGCCGAACCGCCCACAAAAATCGGCGATGGCGAAGGGCGGCTCGATATTATCGCCTGGCCCGGTTATATCGAGCGCGGGCAAACCGATAAGGACTACGACTGGGTGACGGCCTTTGAAAAAGAGACCGGCTGCGCCGTTAACGTCAAAACCGCCGCCACCTCCGATGAAATGGTCAGCCTGATGGCGAAGGGCGGCTACGACCTGGTTACCGCCTCCGGCGACGCCTCCCTGCGGCTGATCATGGGAAAACGCGTCCAGCCGATCAATACCGCGCTGATAGAGAACTGGAAAAACGTCGATCCGCGTATGGAGAAGGGCGACTGGTTTAACGTCAACGGTAAAGTCTACGGCACGCCGTATCAGTGGGGGCCGAACCTGCTGATGTACAACACCACCACGTTCCCCACGCCGCCGGACAGCTGGGCGGTGCTGTTTATCAAACAGCAACTGCCGGACGGCAAAAGCAACCAGGGGCGCGTACAGGCCTATGACGGGCCGATTTATATCGCCGATGCCGCGCTCTATGTGAAAGCCACCCAGCCGGAACTCGGCATTGAGGATCCCTACCAGCTCACCCAACAGCAGTACGACGCCGTACTGAAGGTACTGCGCGACCAGCATCAGTTGATCCATCGCTACTGGCATGACACCACTGTGCAGATGAGCGACTTCAAAAACGAAGGCGTGGTGGCCTCCAGCGCCTGGCCGTATCAGGCAAACGCGCTGAAAGGCGAAAATCAGCCCATCGCCACCGTCTTTCCGAAAGAGGGCGTCACCGGCTGGGCGGACACCACTATGCTGCACGCCGACGCCAAACACCCGAACTGCGCCTATAAGTGGATGAACTGGTCGCTGACGCCAAAAGTGCAGGGCGATGTGGCGGCCTGGTTTGGCTCGCTGCCGGTGGTGCCGGAAGGCTGCAAGGCCAGCACGCTGCTGGGCGAGAAAGGCTGCGACACCAACGGCTACAGCTTCTTTGACAAAATCGCCTTCTGGAAAACGCCGGTGGCGGACGGCGGTAAATATGTGCCGTACAGCCGCTGGACGCAGGATTACATCGCCATTATGGGTGGACGTTAAGCATGGCCCGGGCCGTAGAGTTTCAGAATGTCTCGCGTCTGTATGGGGATGTGCGGGCGGTGGATGGCGTCAGCCTTGAGGTGCAGGACGGGGAGTTTTTCTCGATGCTGGGGCCGTCCGGCTCCGGCAAAACCACCTGCCTGCGGCTGATCGCCGGGTTTGAACAGCTGTCAGGCGGGGCGATACGTATTTTCGGGCAGGACGCCAGCACGCTGCCGCCCTGGCAGCGCGACGTCAATACTGTGTTTCAGGATTACGCGCTCTTCCCGCATATGTCGATCCTCGACAACGTCGCCTACGGCCTGATGGTGAAAGGCGTCGACAAAAAACAGCGCCATGCCCGCGCCCGCGAGGCGCTGGAAAAAGTGGCGCTGGGATTTGTGCACACCCGTAAACCGTCGCAGCTTTCCGGCGGCCAGCGGCAGCGGGTGACAATCGCCCGCGCGCTGGTCAACGAGCCGCGGGTATTGCTGCTGGATGAACCCCTCGGCGCGCTCGATCTCAAACTGCGTGAGCAGATGCAGTTCGAACTGAAAAAGCTGCAACAGGATCTGGGCATCACCTTTATTTTTGTGACTCACGATCAGGGGGAAGCGCTGTCGATGTCTGACCGGGTGGCGGTGTTCAACAATGGCCGCATCGAGCAAATCGACAGCCCGCGCGAGCTCTATCTGCGACCGCGCACGCCCTTTGTCGCCGGTTTTGTCGGCACCGCCAACGTTTTTACCGCCGACACCGCCCGTCAGCTGTGCGGTATGACGGGGATGTACTCCCTGCGTCCGGAGCATATCCGGCTGAACGAGTCCGGCGAGATCCAGGTGCAGGGCGTGGTGCAGGCAGTGCAGTATCAGGGGGCGGCGACGCGCTTTGAGCTGCGCTTGCCGGGCGGGGAAAAATTACTGGTCAGCCAGGCGAATCTCTCCGACGCGCAGCTGCCCGAACTATTACAGCCGGGGCAGAGGGTGCTGGCCTGCTGGGCGCGGGCGGCGATGGTACCACTGCAGGGGGCGGGCTGAATGGCGACAAACTTCTCCCGTCTTTCTGCGCCGCCACAAACGGGGCGGCTGTCGGGCTTTTTCTGGCGCAGGCCTGGCCTCGGGCTGTTCCTGCTGCTGGTGCCGCCGCTGATGTGGTTCGGCGTAGTCTATTTCGGATCGCTGCTTACGCTGCTGTGGCAGGGGTTTTACACTTTCGACGATTTCACCATGTCGGTGACGCCGGATCTAACGCTGGCGAACCTGAAGGCGCTGTTCAACCCCGCCAACTATGACATTATCCTGCGCACGCTCACCATGGCGCTGGCGGTCACCGTTGCCAGCGCCATTCTTGCCTTCCCGATGGCGTGGTTTATGGCGCGTTATACCACCGGCAAAATGAAAGCGTTTTTCTATATCGCCGTGATGTTGCCGATGTGGGCGAGTTACATCGTCAAAGCCTACGCCTGGACGCTGCTGCTGGCGAAAGACGGTGTGGCGCAGTGGTTTTTAAGCCATCTGGGGCTGCAACCGCTGCTGGCGGCCTTTCTGACGCTGCCCGCCGTGGGCGGTAGCACGCTTTCCACCTCCGGGTTCGGGCGCTTTCTGGTGTTTCTCTATATCTGGCTGCCATTCATGATCCTGCCGGTGCAGGCGGCGCTGGAGCGGTTACCCGCCTCGCTGTTGCAGGCGTCGGCGGATCTGGGCGCGCGTCCGGCGCAGACGTTCCGTTATGTGGTGCTGCCGCTGGCTATTCCCGGCATTGCCGCCGGATCGATTTTTACCTTCTCGCTGACGCTGGGGGATTTTATCGTCCCGCAACTGATCGGCCCGCCAGGATATTTCATTGGCAACATGGTTTACTCCCAGCAGGGGGCGATTGGCAATATGCCGATGGCGGCGGCCTTCACGCTGGTGCCCATTGTATTGATTGCCCTTTATCTGGCGTTCGTGAAACGTCTGGGAGCTTTCGATGCACTCTGATCGCGCCCCCTTTTTGCTCAAAGTCGCGGCCTGGGGCGGGGTGATCTTCCTGCATTTCCCCCTCGCCATCATCGCCATCTATGCGTTTAACACCGAAGACGCCGCCTTCAGTTTTCCCCCGCAGGGGCTGACGCTGCGCTGGTTCAGCGTGGCCGCCACAAGGGGCGACATTCTCGAATCCGTGACGTTGTCACTTAAAGTCGCCGCGCTGTCGACGGCGATTGCCCTGGTACTTGGCACGCTTGCTGCAGCAGCGTTATGGCGCAGCACGTTTTTTGGCAAAAACGCCATCTCTTTACTGTTGCTGCTGCCCATTGCATTGCCGGGGATCATCACCGGGCTGGCGCTGCTGACGGCCTTTAAAACCGTCGATCTGGAGCCGGGTTTTTTAACCATCGTCATCGGCCATGCGACTTTCTGCGTGGTGGTGGTGTTTAACAACGTGATTGCCCGCTTTCGCCGCACCTCATGGAGCCTGGTGGAAGCGTCGATGGATTTGGGCGCGACCGGCTGGCAGACCTTCCGCTATGTGGTGCTGCCGAACTTAGGTTCGGCGCTGCTGGCGGGGGGCATGCTGGCGTTCGCGCTGTCGTTTGACGAAATTATCGTCACCACTTTCACCGCCGGGCATGAACGTACGCTGCCCCTGTGGTTGCTCAACCAGTTAGGCCGACCGCGCGACGTGCCGGTGACTAACGTGGTGGCGCTGCTGGTGATGCTGGTAACTATGCTGCCGATCCTCGGTGCCTGGTGGCTGACCCGCGAGGACGACACCGGGAAATAACTGACCACAGAGAAAGGACCATATTATGCAACATCAACTGTTAATTAATGGCGAGCTGATCAACGGCGAAGGCGAAACCCAGGCAGTGTATAACCCGGCCACCGGGGAGGTGTTGCTGGAGATCGCCGAAGCGTCCGCAGCCCAGGTCGACGCCGCCGTGCGCGCCGCCGATCGCGCCTTTAGCGAATGGGGGCAGACCACGCCGAAAGTACGTGCCGAAGCGCTGCTGAAACTGGCGCAGGTCATAGAAGACAACGCCGACGCGCTGGCAAAACTCGAATCGCTGAACTGCGGCAAACCGCTGCACTGCGCGTTAAACGATGAGATCCCGGCGGTGGTGGACGTGTTCCGCTTCTTTGCCGGGGCGGCGCGCACGCTTAATGGTCTGGCGGCGGGGGAATATCTGGAAGGTCACACCTCTATGATCCGCCGCGATCCGGTGGGCGTGGTGGCGTCCATTGCCCCCTGGAACTATCCGCTGATGATGGCGGCCTGGAAACTCGCACCGGCACTGGCGGCGGGCAACTGCGTGGTGATCAAACCTTCGGAGATCACGCCGCTGACCGCGCTGAAGCTGGCGGAACTGGCAAAAGATATTTTCCCGGCGGGCGTGCTGAACGTGCTGTTTGGCCGTGGCAAAACCGTCGGCGATCCGCTGACCGGTCATGAAAAAGTGCGTATGGTGTCGCTCACCGGCTCCATTGCCACCGGCGAGCATATCATCGCTCATACCGCTTCTTCGGTGAAACGTACCCACATGGAACTGGGCGGCAAAGCGCCGGTGATCGTCTTTGACGATGCGGATCTGGAGGCGGTGGTGGAAGGCGTGCGCACTTTCGGCTATTACAATGCCGGACAGGACTGCACCGCCGCCTGTCGTATCTATGCGCAAAAGGGCATTTATCCGGCGCTGGTGGAAAAACTCGGTGCGGCCATTGCCAGTCTGAAAATGGGCGCGCCGGAGGACGGCTCCACCGAACTGGGGCCATTAAGTTCCGAAGCACACCTGGCGCGCGTGGCGGCGGCGGTCGAAGAAGCCAAAGCGCTGCCGCATATCAAAGTGATCACCGGCGGGGCGAAGCGCGAGGGCGCGGGCTACTATTACCAGCCGACGCTGCTGGCCGGGGCGAAGCAGGAGGACGCCATCGTCCAGCGCGAAGTCTTCGGTCCGGTGGTCAGCATGACAGAATTCGACGACGAAGATCAGGTACTGGCATGGGCCAACGATTCGCAGTACGGGCTGGCGTCATCGGTATGGACTCAAGACGTGGGCCGGGCGCACCGCCTGAGCGCTCGCCTGCAATACGGCTGCACCTGGGTGAATACGCACTTTATGCTGGTCAGCGAAATGCCGCACGGCGGGCAGAAAATGTCCGGCTACGGCAAAGATATGTCAGTCTTCGGGCTGGAAGATTACACCGTAGTGCGGCACATCATGATTAAACATTGAACCACCTTGTGACAGGCGTCTCCTTCAGGGCAGCAGGTTAGGTTAATAATGCCTGCTGCCTTTACGCAGGGAGCGACCGTCACCATGACACTGTATCTGAAGCTACTGATTTTTTATGGGGTGATGGCGATAGTGAGCGGCGTCATCACCTGGTTTCTCACCAAAGACAAAGTCTGGGTTCGCCTGCTCGCCGCCGTGCTGGTCGGGCTGACGTGGCCGATGAGCTTTCCGATGGCGTTACTGGTATCCCTGTTATAAATGCCCTGTCTCAATGACTCGTTTTTTACTCCAGTTGTAGTTCACCAGCGCCAGCGTCAAGGGCGCGCTTACTCCACCAAAACGTGAGGCGCGCTGGTCCTCAAAATACTTACGAAAGCGCACAGGCAGACGGGCCGCTTCATAGCGCACCAGCGTGCTGTGCCAGAAAGGCGGCGGCAGCGGGGTGTTGCCGTAACGCTGCGTTAACGCTGATTTCCAGGGGCTGGCGAGCAGGGCGTCCGCAAAATGTTGCCGCCGCGCGAGGCTGACGGCATCCGGCGTGCCGGCGAGCAGGAGTTGATCGGGAAGGGCGACCAGCCGCAGATCGCTGATGGTCACGGTCAGCGGCGCTATATCCATAAATGCCGACTTCAGGCTGGCGAGTTCCTGCGGCGGCTGCGGCCTGTCATAAAGCGCATCGGTAACGGCTAAAAAGGTGAAGTGCAGCGCACTGGCTGGCATGACATCCGCCAGCGGATCCCCTGCCGCCAGCGTATGCAACTGCTGTAACAGGGTGGCGATGGCAGGCGATAACGGCGGGGTGATGCCCGTCGCCAGCGCGTATTTATCTTTCGCATAACGCGGCTTGCTGCGTGTCGCACCTGTGCCGGGATCCTGCGCCCAGGCCGCCAGGGTGCAGGATGATGTACTGTCGTAAAGCGCATTTAGTGTCTTAATCAATTTACCCCTTCCTTTTGTTGTAACAAAACTTGATTAATATCAATAAACGATGCATATTGCGGCGGTTTTGTCTCTGGAATCGATCACAACAATGACGCTATATCAAAAAATGCTGGCTTTCTACGCTGTCATGGCCGCCATCAGCGCACTGATCACCTGGTTTTTGTCGAAAGATCGCAAGCGTATTCGCTTCCTCAGCGCTTTCCTGGTCGGCTCAACCTGGCCGATGAGTTTTCCGGTCGCGCTGCTGATCTCACTTTTCTAATCGATTCAACGGGCTGACGCGAAAGCATGATCCCTGGGTCGTTAATTAAAACAGCGTTCCATTAATATCAATCCTCCATTTCTTAAAATGACGAGGCGAGATGATGGCGAAACGCGGTTTTGGTCTGTCAGCAGCATTATGTATGCCGCTGGTGTTGCATGGCTGTGCCAACGGCGGCGGAAAAGTACCGGGAACGCAAACGCGCGGTATATTGACTGCGCAGGAAGCGGCTCCCTATACGCCGGAAAATTATTTTGCCCGCGGCGGTCTGCTTGCCGCCCCGGACGGCCCGTGGCAACCGGAAGCCATCCATCCTGAGCAGGTTTCCACGCCCTGGCGCGTTGGCCCAAATGAACCCTGGCAAACGGTGCAACAGGCGATAAACGCCGCCATTCGTAATGCCACCGATCGCTCGCGCATCTATATCAGCGTGCAGCCCGGCGTTTATCAGGGCGCGGTGTATATTCCCGCCGACGCGCCGCCAATCACCCTGTTCGGCACAGGTGAGCAGCCCCAGGATGTGCGCCTTGAACTGGCGCTCGATTCACCGTTTTCTCCCGCCCGCTATCGCCAGACGGTCAATCCTGCCCAGCAGTTCCGCGAGGGCGATCCCGCCTGGTATCTCTATGCGCAATGTGCCGGTAAAACCAGCGCGCTGATTGGCACCAACTGCGCGGCTGTGGTCTGGTCGCAAAGTAATGATTTTCAGCTGGCGCAGCTCAGCGTGGTGAATTCGCTGCTCGATACTGTAGATGGCGGTACCCATCAGGGCGTGGCGCTGCGCACCGACGGCGACCGCGTACAGCTGGAAAACGTGCGGCTGATTGGCCGCCAGGACACGGTATATCTCAATACCAGTAACCGTGAAAATCTCGCGGTGACCGACCGCATCAGCCGCGTACTGGTGAAAGACAGCTATATCGAAGGGGATGTGGATTACGTGTTTGGCCGCGCCAGCGTGGTGTTTGACGGCGTGGAGTTCCACACGGTATCCACGCGCCGCTCGCAGGAAGCTTACGTGCTTGCGCCAAACACCCTGCCGGATCAGCCATATGGATTTCTGGTGCTGAACAGCCGTTTCACCGGTGATGCGGGTTATCAGGGAAGCTTTAAAGCGAAGCTGGGACGGGCATGGGATCAGGGCGCGGGCAAGACCGGGTATCTGCCGGGTAATACCGCGAACGGTCAGGTGCTGATTGCCTGGAGTACGATAGATTCCAGCTATGACCGGTTATCACCCTGGGGATCGGCGGCGACCACCTCGCGGCCATATCGTGCCAGCGTGGCGGCGGATCGCAACCTCAACGACACCGCATGGAACCGGTTATGGGAGTGGCAGACCCGGTGGCAGTGAGTTTTTGCCCGGCGGCGCGTTGCTTGCCGGGCCTACGTGATACGTCCACCGATAATATTTTGTAGGCCGGGTAAGCGCAGCGCCACCCGGCAACAAGGCTCACCCCAGCGCCAGCCCAAACAACCGGCTCATGGCAACTTTCCCGCTGGTCGTCACGCTTACCTCGCGGTATCCCGGCGTGCGGCTGATCCAGGCTTTTTGCAATAACAACGCCATCAGCGCCGCGCCTGCATCGCCGCCCAGATGACAGCGTCTCTCGCTCCAGTCCAGGCAAGGGCAGCAGGGCTTGCGGCGCGTATGAGGATTTAACACCGCACCGAGGCGCTGCAACCGATCTTTGCCGATGGCGGTCAGCGCCGTGCCGTCAGCGCTGATCCACTTCTCATGCTGCATAAATTCATAGATCTTTACCGCCAGCTCACCCGCCAGATGATCGTAACAGGTGCGGGCATAACGCAGATGCTGGGGCGTGCGGGTCACCGGCGTGGTGCGCGCCTGCATCGACACGCCCATCAGGTTTTCCAGTAGCCCGGCAATGTGATGCCCGGCCAGGCTGTAATAACGGTGCCGCCCCTGGGTCAGGCACATCACCAGCCCGTTATTCAAAAGACGAGTCAGATGCCCGCTGGTCGTGGAGGCGGCAATGTCCGCCACGGCGCTGAGTTCCGTGGCGGTCCAGGCGCGGCCATCCATCAGCGCGCATAAAATGCTGACCCGCGACGGATCGGCAAGGGCGGCGGCAACCAGCGACATGGATTTTTCCAGACCCTCATCCGGGTCATCCTGGTATTCAGTGTTCAGCAGACTCATGCAGCGGCATCCATTGGCGGGTAAGATCAGCAGCCCGCGCGTCATCGTCCGTCAGGAGGATGAGCTGGTTACTGTGGTCGCTGTACTGTACCAGAATATTGATGCCGTGGCGGGCCAGCGCCTCTGCAATTTCTCCCAGCTCGCCGGGGCGTTTTTGCGGCAGTTTTCTGATCACCGGCCGACTGATCTTCACGACTTCAAAACCGGCGGCAAGCAGCACGGCACGCGCCTTTTCACCGTCTTCCACCAGAAAATGGGCGTGGCTGACGTCCGCCACGGAAAAGACACCGCCGCCTTCCAGCCCGACACCGTTTTTGCCCAGCTCGCAACCTAGCGAAGCCAGCGCGCCGGGCGCATTGCTGAGGATCACGTGAATATCATGCATGGGCATGGGCTCCTTTATCAGAGGAATAGTCGCGGAACACGGTGGCGACGCGAATTCGGTAGAAGGAAAAGATCGAGGTTTTCCCTTCCTGCTGGGCGGCGAGATGGCGCAGATTGTGCTTCCAGCCAGCCACAGCCTCTTCATCTTCCCACCAGGAAAGCGAAAGGATTTTTCCCGGCGTGCTCAGGCTCTGGAAACGTTCGATAGAAATAAAACCTGCCGTCTGTGTCAGCAAGGGCTTAAGTTCAGCCGCCAGCTGGAAATAGCGATCCTGCGCGTGCGGCAGGGCGTCGGCCTCAAAAAGAACTGCGATCATGGATTTTCTCCGTCGTTGAATTTCAGCCAGCGTAATGGGGATGAAAGACGGATGCTTCGGCGGGGAGCGAAATGTGGATGTGGTGTGGAAAGGGGCAGTGCCCGGCGGCGCGTTGCTTGCCGGGCCTACGGGGTATGTCCACCGAAATTATGGGCATCCGGTGCCCGGCGGCGCTGCGCTTGCCGGGCCTACGCCAGATCGGTAGGCCGGGTAAGCATAGCGCCACCCGGCGTTAAATCCCGGCAATCACCATCACACCAGCTTAATCAGTTTCTTACGCATCGCCAACGGCACATCAAGCGGATGCTGATAGCCGATGTTTTCATTGCTGCGGGTATACAGCGCAACCAGCCAGTCATACACATAGCGCGTGGCGGCATGAACCGGCTGCTCGCCAAGACGCGTCAGGCGGGCATCGCTGGCTGCGGGGGCGCTGGCGCTGAAAATACCCTGGCCTTTCTGCACCCGGCTGGCAGGACGCTGATCTTCCGGCAGCGACGCATAGCCAAGCCAGGCAATAAAATTACCTATCGCGGCATGCAGCTGCGCGGCGCAGGCGGTATCGCGCTGCATGATCTGCTGTAAACTTTGCGGCAGTTCCAGCCGATAGCTGGTGACGATCAGTGTATCCGCGACCTGGCGCAGCGCGGCAGGGGTCAACCCTAAGCGTTCGGCGCTGACGTCGTTACGGCTCCACTGACGCAGGTGATTGATCCACATCGCATGGGCCTGATGGCCGGTGTCTTTCGCCGCCGTGACGGTTTCCGGCTGCGCGGCGACATCAGCAAACAGATCGATGGCGTCGTTAAACAGCCCGCTGACTTTTTCTTCGCGCGGCTGCTGCACCTTCCACAGCGCGTCGAAATGCTTCATCTCCGGCAGTAAAGCGTCCAGCAGTTCACCGTGACGGCTCGCCTGGCCCTGTAATTCGCGGATCGCCGCTTCAGCGCGGGCGCGCTGGCTTTCCGGCGTCTCTTTCAGCGGCGCGGTCCAGTGTTGCATCAGATCGCGCAGCAATTGCAGATGGCGATCGCGCAGCGCTTTCAGGCGCACCGTGCGCTGTGAAGCAGCCGTGGCCTGCGACAGCCACTCGATCAGACGTTGCAGACTGCTGGCATCCAGCGCCTGTAACGTACCCCAGTATTGCCCCGGTTTGCCGAGCAGCTGTTGCACGGTCTCATCCAGATTCTGCGCGGTAGTGAAACGCGCATCCTGCGGGGTAATCGCCCATACCAGCCCCGGCAGCGCCGTTTCCTGGCCGGACTGGGTTTCCTTCACCCAGTTGAGCAGCGTGCGCGCGGTAGTGGCGGTTTCGCTGCGCTGCGGCGTGGCGTTACAGATCATCAGCACGTCCGGCTGCAACTGCTGACGATAATGGTCGGGCAGCCAGCGGCATTTACTGTTTTGCAGCGACGGCTGCGCGCCCAGGGCAGGTACCGGAATATCGAGAATATCCACGCCGTCCAGCACACCGTTTTCCACCGGCAGCACCAGTTCACGGGTCAGCAGCGCCAGGGTGGCAAGCGGGATGCTGACGGCGTTATGTAACCGATCTTCCGACCAGGGATGCACCACCACTTCGCCGTGGGCGCTGTCGCCGTCCGTCGGCTGCGGGTTCAGAAAACCCTCCGTCGGCAGGGCGAAGTTATCCACCAACAGGCTGAGCGGGGCGGCGAGCGCGCGGGCATTACCGGTCTGATGCAGGATGTGCGCCAGCGCCAGCCACTGTTGTGTTAACTCCTGATGCTCGCCCCACAGCAGCGACCATGCGCTGGCGCGGGCGCTGAGATCCAGCGACGGCAACAGCGTAATAAACTCATACCATAACCTGTCGTCCAGCTGCTGGCGGGCAGACGGGACAGTGGCGCGCCAGAAACGGGCAATTGCGCCCACCTCGTCGGCGGTGATCCCCGGCACCTGTTGCGGCTGGCGCAGGGCGCGCCAGCGGGTCAGCCGATCTTCAATGACGCTTTTATCCACCATGCGCAGATCCGGCAGATGCTGCGCATGGGCGATAAACACCTGCACCAGTTCTGCTTCGCTCAGAATGCCCAGTTGCAGCGGGAAACGCTCGTCAGGGGTCGCGCTGGTCTGTGTGAAACGCAGCGCCATACCGGTCAGCGCATGGCCCGGATTGATATGGGTAAAGTAGTCGAGGGTTTTGTCGCCGGGTTTAACATTCACCCGGCCATTGCCGCTGTTGCACAGGGCGGCGAGCAGGTGCGCTTTCGATGCCTGCGAATGACCGTACAGCGCCACCGTGCAGGTGGTCTCTGCCGCCTGCATCAGCACGGATTCCTGGGCCGACGCGGCGGTAAGGCGCGCCAGCAGGGCGTCGGCGTCATCGTCGAGCAGTGGCGCATGGGCGCGGGTGTCATGCACCCAGGACATCACGGCCTGGGAAATTTTTAAAGGCGCTTTCATTTCAGGTACACACTCCCGCTGTCGATCCAGTAGTGGCTGCCGCTGTGACGGCGATCGGCCAGCGTATTCAGTTTAAACGTCAACGCATCGGCATCCACCGGGGTGCCGTCCGTCAGCCAGGCATCGCTCAGGTTGAAGGCTTCCGGCCCCTGGGCTTTGCTGCCGCCGGTAAATTGCAGGCGCACATTCAGCACGCCGTCTCCGGCAATGGCTTTCGCCAGCTCCGGCGAATTGATGCTGAGCGTATACAGCGGCGTCGCGGGCCAGCGGGCGTTGGCCAGCTGACGGAAGCCGAGCGTGACGTTGCCGCGCAGCGGGAAATGCAGTCTGGCGTCGAGCTTCGCGCCGGGCTTGTCCAGATCGATATCGTGATACCAGACGTTCTCGTCGCGCAGCGTATTAACGGTGTTATCCAGCACGCCGAGATAGCGCACGGTGGAATACGCGCCGATGTCCGCCGCTTTAAAGTTAAAGCGTGGCAGACGCAGATCCAGCGCCAGGCTGCACAGCATGGCGCCCACGGCGGCGGTTGATTTCGGGTTGCCGATGCGCCCCTGCTGGCTGAACGGATACCACTCATGCACGCGGTATTTATCCAGCCACACCATGCGGTTGACCGGCACCGGTTGCAGATGACGGATCAGCGCCTGCACGCCCGGCAGACAGCCCGGACGCCCGGTGATCAGCAGTACATCGCAGCAGTAGTGGGAGATGGCCTCGCACACCGCATGCAGCGGGGCGGTCAGGGTGAACTGCCCGGCGAGCATCGCGCTTTGCAGTTCGCTGAAATTGACCTGTAACGGCACGGCGAAAATATCGAATTCCGCTGCGCCCTGTGGCAGCGCCGGATCGATGGCCTGTTTCAGATAGTTAAGCACGTTGCGCGTCGGCGGCTGTTTGATCAGATCGCCAAAGGTGGCGTGCAGACCGGCCAGCGGATCGTTAACGTCGCTGGATTCCCAGGCCGCCAGGATCGCATGACCCACCGGCATAAAGAGTTGCAGGGTGGTTTGCTGGCGCAGTACCGCCTGGGTGTCAATGCGCCCGGAGTCGCCGAACAGTGTCGCCATCAGCGCGGCGGCGTCAGTAATGCCCGCTTTTTGCAGCTGGGTTTGCAGCGCGGGCAGCACGCAGCGCTGGATCACATCCAGCAGAATGTCATCGCCTGCGACTTTGAAGCCTTCGCGGAACAGCAGTTGCGGCGTGATTTTGACGTTGCTGCCGGTGCCGTCATCCAGCTGATAGTGGGTGATCGCCATATCGGTAGTGCCGCCGCCGATATCAATGGACGCCACCCGCAAGGCGCGTCCCGGCGCTTCGCCAGGCGCTGTGGGGCGATCCGGGCGGGCGAGGGAGGCGAAAAAGGTTTCCGTCTGTCCGGCAAAGTGGGAAATGGCTTCGTTATACAGCCACACCAGCTGACCACAGCTGGCTTCGTCCCACTCCATCTGAATGCGGGGTACCGGCACGACGCTTTTTTCCTGCTGCTTGCGGCTGGCGAAATCATCGTCCTGCGGGTGCCAGCCCATCGCTTTCCACACCAGCGCGATGGCTTCGAACATGCGGCGACGGAAGATCTCGCGCTCCTGTTTCGGCATCGCAGACGGCAGGGTAAGAATAATGGTGCGCAGCTGACGCGGCGAGGCGGGGAAGCCCAGACGCAGACGCGTCGCCACGCTGTTAATCTGTCCTAACGCCTGCGCCAGCAGTTCGCACAGCATATGGGTCATCAGCGTGCTGCGGCTGTACTGCGGCGAAAAGACCGGCAGACGTTCGTCCAGCGGCAGCGTGTAGAGCGGCTGGCCATCGTCGTTCATCAGGTTCATCAACGGGAAGGCGGTCGCCAGCGGCTCGCGCTGGGATTTGCTGTTCATCTGGCTGAAGCGCCAGTCCTGCAACACCGGGGTTTCATCCCACAGGTAACGGCGCGGGCTGGAGATGCCGCTGTTGCCTTCGGTGCCCAGACGACCCGTCGCCAGTTTGCGGGCTTCGTCACCCACGCGCACGATGGACGGCCAGATAAAAGCATCTTCACGACCACTTTCCACCGAGAAATGCTGTTTGCCAAAGCGCGCTTCGGAAAACTCAAGGCGGCTTGTGAACAGCGGTTCATTTAAAAATTGCGGTTCGCTAAGAGAGCGCACCTGGAGTTCGGCGGTCTGGCGCAGGCCATCGTTGGCATCGCCATGATCTTCGATGATCACACCGCAGGTATGGGTGTTGCCCACGTCGAGAATTAAATCCACCGGGATCGCCGGGGTGCTGAGCGTATGGGTAACGATCTTCACTTCAGGCACGCTGAGCTGCTCGCCGAGCAGCGTCATCAGGTTCAGCCAGTGCGCCTGATATTCAAAGCCGCGCAGCGCCTGCGCCACGTCGCGCTCGCTGCGGTTTTCATCCTGGATGGCCTGCAAAAAGACTTCCCGCAGCCAGCCGTCGATCCACGTCTGATCGAGGAAATCCGCCACTTCATCATCGCGCCACGCCAGTGAAAAACGCGTACCGTTCAGAATGTCGTTTTCAATGGGCGCAAGGGCGGCAGGGGAGAGATCGTTGATCTGGCTGTCGAGGGCCACCGTCACGCGGTGGGTGTGACCGTTGCTGTCCGGCTCGCTGAGCTTGCGGATCTGCACCCGCGCCCAGTTATCCGGGCCTTCCACAAAGGTACGCGGCGGGTTGAAACGTAAAAACGGGATCGGCAGCCAGACGCCGTCAAGCAGGGCGAGGGACGCCAGCAGGCCGATAGTGTTTTCCGGCTTGACCACTTCCGCCGGGCCGCCGTTGCTGGCGGGCAGGGTAAAGCGCTCGTTCACCAGATCGTAATCCAGACGCAGCAGCGGGCCGTTGGCGGTTTTACGCACGAAACGGCCATTGTGGGTGGACACCAGCGGCGTCAGCCCGAAATCAAGAAACTGCACGCCGCTGTTGGCAATCAGCGTCACGCTCTGTTTGTAGTCGCAAAGATTTACCAGCATAAAATCAGGCACCTGTTTTTCTGAAGGTTACCGGCACAACGGTGTTGCCGTCATAGCGTGCGGTACATTGCGCAATATCATTGCTGCCCGCGGTGCAGGTGATTTCCGGCATCGGGTAGCGGGAGCCATCGCTGCAACGCGCATTGCTGCGGCTTTTGATCATCAGTTCGCCGGTCTGATGCAGACCAGAGAACAGATCGGCGCGGCAGGTGATATTGCCAGCCTGGACCAGACGGGCCGTGCCTTTGTTGTTCTGGATCTGGTAGCGCAGGGTCGGCGCTTTGCCGGTGGCGTGATCTTTGATCTCTGGCGTTACGCGCCAGTTACCATTCAGGAAGCGGGTATTACCGGTTTTCACCTGAATGGCATCCATCACCATCACGTCTTTCGGGATGGCGGCGATCACCGCCGGGGCGGTTTTCTTCTCTTCGACAACCGTGGTTTTCACGGCGACGACATCCGCCTGATGCAGCGGCAGGGAAGCGGTGAGCTGTGGCGCAGGCGTCACCGGCACGGGCGGGGTAACGGGCGCGGCGGCGCTGGCCAGCGGCGTTTCAGGGGTAACCTGTTGTTTCAGCAGCATGGGCGCGGCGACGGCAACGGCGACCAGCGCCGCGACGGGCAGCAGCCACAGCGCAGGGGAACGTTTTTTAGCCACAGGCGCGGCAGCCGGTTCCGGCGCAGGCGCTGGGGTAACGGAGGCCGCAGGCTGGGGTTTTTCATAAACGGCTTCAGCAACCTCTTCGGTTTTCACCACGGGCGGCGGAGCGATCAGCGGTTCGTCCGCCTGGCTGAAATTAACCACCGGCGCGGGCTCTTCTTCCGGCTCGGGTGGCTCAACCAGCGAAATTACCGGTTCCGGCAGCGCCTGCTCGCGCAGACAGGCCAGCACGTCGTCACGGGCGCTTTCGTTCAGATTAACAAAGCCCCAGAAGGTGATAACCGGTTTGCCATCCACCAGGAAAACGTGGTTAACGCCGGGAAACTGCAAGGCTTTTTCCAACAGCGAGCCAAACAGCTGTTGCGCGGTTTTATTTGATTGCAGGCTTTTGCGGCTCAGCGCGGCGGCGCTGTCGAGGGTGCTTTCCAGATAGCGCAGAGCGCGAAAACGCGCGTCCTCATCAGCGGCTTTCCACGAGATGGCGCGTCCGTCAATCGGCGAATACCAGTCAACGCGATCGCCATCATCGTTAACCTGCGGGATTGCCAGACAATCTACCATCGCCTGCTGTTTACGCAGACGTAATGCTTCACGAATTTGCAGTGCCGAATCAAATACGGCCTGACCGCCGCCGCCAACTGCCTGAAAATCATCCAGATCGCCGCTGCGCAAGAGAGTTTTTGCCACGTTTTCATCCCATAGACTTCTTCACACGTCTACTTTACGCAAACCGGCATGTAAACAAACGACAGAAGAGAGGCTAAAAGCGTTGAATTCTCGTCGTATTGAGAACGTCTTCAGGGCTTGACCTTTGCGAAAATACTTAACGCAAATTTTCAGCGATTCAGTGGATGAATATTCAACAAAAAACGCGGCATTAGAATAACCTGATAGTGATTCGTTATTTGCCAGTTTTATATTGCTGTGCTGTGATCACTGTCTGTCATAAAAATCCATAAGGCATAACAATGAATACAGGGAAAACGCTGCTCGCGCTGGCGCTGAGCACACTCTTACCGGCAAGCGCCGCGCTGGCGGCATCTAACGACACGCTGATTTACTGTTCTGAAGCATCTCCGGAATCTTTTAACCCGCAGATCGCCAGCTCCGGCCCGACCTTCGTGGCCAGCTCACAGGTGCTGTATAACCGGCTGGTGAATTTCGACCCCAAAAATAATACCCCGGTGCCGTCGCTGGCGACGGAGTGGAAAATTTCCCCGGACGGCAAAACCTATACTTTTACGCTGCGTCAGGGCGTGAAATTTAACAGCAATAAATATTTCAAACCAACGCGGGATTTTAATGCCGACGATGTCATTTTCTCGGTACTGCGCCAGAAAAATGCCGACCATCCGTATCACAATGTTTCCCAGGGCAATTACGAATATTTTAACGATGTCGGTCTGGATAAGCTGATCAAAGACGTGAAAAAGCTGGATGATTATCACGTTCAGTTTGTTCTCAACGAACCGAACGCCGCGTTCCTGGCTGACTGGGGCATGGATTTCGCTTCCATTCTGTCCAGCGAATACGCCGATGCGATGCTGAAAAAGGGCACGCCGGAATATGTCGATACCTGGCCCATCGGTACCGGCCCTTATGCGCTGCAACAATATAAAGTGGATTCATTGATCCGTTACGTCGCCAACCCGAATTACTGGGACGGTGAAGTGCCGACCAAACACCTTATCTTCTCCATCACGCCGAACGTGCAGACCCGTCTGGCGAAACTGCAAACCAATGAGTGCCAGATCATTCCGGCGCCTGCTCCGGTGCAGTTTGACGAGATCAAAAAGAATAAGGATTTAACGCTGCATTCCGTCGATGCGCTGAACGTCGGTTATCTGGCGTTTAACACGGAGAAAAAACCCTTCGATAACGTGCTGGTGCGTCAGGCGCTGAACTACGCCACCGATAAAAAAGCCATTGTGGACGCGGTGTTCCTCGGCTCCGGCACGGTGGCGAAATCGCCGCTGCCGCCAAATATGCTCGGCTTTAATAAAGATCTGAAGGATTACCAGTACGATCCGGAAAAAGCCAAAGCGCTGCTGAAACAGGCAGGGGTGGCAGAGGGTACAGAAGTGACGCTGTGGTCAATGCCGGTACAACGTCCTTATAACCCGAACTCCAAACGCATCGCTGAGATGATCCAGAGCGACTGGGCAAAAGTGGGCGTGAAGGCAAAAATCGTCTCTTATGAGTGGGGCGAATATCTCTCCGGCATGCGTAAAGGCGAGCACGACAGCGCGCTCTTTGGCTGGATGTCTGACAACGGCGATCCGGATAACTTTGCCGATGTGCTGCTCGGCTGCAACAGCATCAAAACCGGCTCTAACGCCGCCCGCTGGTGCGATAAAGGCTATAACGATCTGGTTGAAAAAGCGAAGCTGACCAGCGTGCCGGAAGAACGCGCGCGTCTGTACGAACAGGCGCAGGAGGTGTTCTATCAGCAGGCGCCGTGGATCGCGCTGGCGAACGGCAAAACCTTTTATGCCACGCGCAGCAACGTCAGCGGTTATAGTGTCAGTCTGATGGGCAGTGATTTTTCCAAAGCCAAAGTTAACTAGATCGTAAGGAGAGGGTATGTCGCATCTGGATGAGGTTATTGCGCGCGTGGATGCCACCATTGACGAGAACGTCATCGCGCACATGAACGAGTTGCTGATCGCCCTGAGCGATGACGCGGAGCTGAGCCGGGAGGAACGTTACCAGCAGCAGCAGCGCCTGCGCCATGCTATCGCGCATAAAGATCGTCATAACAAGGAAGAGCTGGAGGCCAGGCGCGAGCACCTGACCCAGGGCGGCGTTATTCTCTGATCTAAAACTGGCGTCTGGCCACGAGCCAGGCGCCGACTACCAGCAACACCGCGCCGCAGACCGGGCCAATCAGCGCCCGCAGCGGGATCCCCTGACTTTTCAGCACGTCCATCACCAGCCCGCCAATCAACTGACTGGCGACCAGCACGGCAATAGTCGTGGCTGCCCCGACATACTGATAACCGCTGATACTGGCAAAAACGAAAAAGGATCCCAGCAGGCCGGGAATAATCGTCCACCAGCGCACCGTCGCCGCCAGTTCACTGAATCCCGCGAAGCCATTTTTAATCAGCAGAATGCTGACAAACAGCACAATGCCCACCAGCGAATTCAGCAGCATGGCGATCAGAATGGTTGAGGAACTCTGGGTAATGCGCACCATCAGCGTGTTCTGCACCACCAGACCAATGCCCGCCGCCACCAGAAACGCCAGCGTCAGCGACTGATTCATGGCAGCGCGTCCGGTTCGCTACGGTTATCCAGCTGGAGCTGCATAAAGGTCAGATCCAGCCAGCGGCCAAATTTGGTGCCCACCTGCGGCATCTGCGCGGTGATGGTAAAGCCGAGCTTTTCATGCAGATGAATGGAGGCGTGGTTTTGCGACTCAATGCCCGCCACCATCACATGTTTGCCGATGCGCTTCGCTTCTTCGATCAGGCGGATCATCAGTGCCTGGCCGATGCCTTTGCCCTGGTGCGCCGGGTGCACATAGACCGAATGCTCGACCGTATGGCGAAAGCCGTCGAAGGCGCGCCAGTCGCCGAAGGAGGCGTAGCCGGTGACTGTGCCGTTTTCTTCACTCACCAGCACCGGATACCCCGCCAGCGAGCGCGCTTCAAACCAGGCGATGCGGTTATCCACATCCACCGTGGCGTCGTTCCAGATGGCAGCGGTGTGCAGTACCGCATGGTTAAAAATTTCAGCAATGGCCGCGCAGTCGTCTTTGTGCGCGTAACGAATATTCATGGTTGAACCTCTGGAGTTGTTCACTATAGTATTACGATATGAATACTATTACAGACAACATAAATCAACGGATCAGTGTGCGAATTCGTCTTGAGCGCGAAGCCAGAGGCTGGTCGTTAAGCGATCTGGCGAACCGGGCCGGGGTGTCGCGGGCGATGATCCACAAGATTGAAAAGGGCGAGAGCAGCCCCACCGCCACGCTGCTGGCGCGGCTGTCGGGCGCTTTCGGCATCAGCATGTCGACGCTCATCGCCCGTGCGGAAATGCAGGAGGGCAAACTGCTGCGTTTTGCCGATCAACCGCTGTGGCGCGATCCGCAAACCCATTACCTGCGCCGCCATGTTTCGCCACGTACCGATCTGCCCCTTGATCTGGTGCAGGTGGAGCTGCCGCCGGGCAGCGACATTCCCATGCCCGCGTCGTCCTATGCGCTGGCGCGTCAGCTGATCTGGTTGCAAGAGGGCGAGCTGACGTTTGTCGAAGGGGATACCCGCCATCAGATGCACGCCGGTGACTGTCTGGAGCTCGGCCCGCCCAATGACTGCCGATTTATCAACGATTCCGCAGAGATCTGCCGCTATCTGGTGGTGCGCTTAAACCATTCTGGCTCGTAATGTGAAAGCAAACCTGGCTTTAAGCTTCTACCCTTGTTTAAGGTTTACTTCGAAAGGAAATCCGTATGAGTCAAAATTCACAACGTAATCGTCGCTGGGTACTGGCATCCCGTCCGAAAGGCGCACCGGTAAAAGAAAACTTCCGCCTGGAAGAAGATGACATCGCCACGCCGGGGGAAGGCCAGGTGCTGCTGCGCACGCTCTACCTGTCGCTCGATCCCTATATGCGTGGCCGTATGAGCGATGCGCCGTCCTACACGCCGCCAGTACAGATTGATGAGGTGATGTGCGGCGGTACCGTAAGCCAGGTGGTGAAATCCTTTAGCCCTGACTTCGCCGAAGGCGATCTGGTACTGGGCTACAGCGGCTGGCAGGAGTTTGAGATTTCCGACGGCAGCGGGCTGGTGAAGCTTCAGGAAACGGAACATCCGTCCTGGGCGCTGGGTGTTCTGGGGATGCCGGGCTTTACCGCCTATATGGGCCTGCTGGATATCGGGCAGCCAAAATCCGGTGAAACCCTGGTGGTAGCCGCCGCCACCGGGCCGGTGGGCGCCACCGTCGGGCAAATTGGTAAGCTGAAAGGCTGCCGCGTGGTGGGCGTCGCTGGCGGAGAAGAAAAATGCCGCTACGCAGTGGAGAAACTGGGCTTTGATGCCTGTATCGATCACCGGGCGGACGATTTCGCCGAACAGCTGAAGAAAGCCTGTTCTGAGGGCATCGATATCTATTATGAAAACGTCGGCGGCAAAGTCTTCGACGCCGTTCTGCCACTGCTGAACAGCGCGGCGCGCGTGCCCGTATGTGGTCTGGTCAGCGGCTATAACGCCACCGACCTGCCGGACGGCCCGGACCGTCTCTCCCTGCTGATGGGCACCATCCTGAAAAAACGTCTGCGCGTGCAGGGTTTCATCATCAATCAGGATTACGGCCATCGCCTCGACGAGTTCCGCAACGAGATGATCCCCTGGGTGAAAGAGGGCAAGATCCAGTATCGCGAACACATCACCGACGGGCTGGAAAACACCCCCGATGCCTTTATCGGTCTGCTGGAAGGGAAAAACTTCGGCAAACTGGTGATTAAGGTTGCCGAACGGTCATAACAACATTGATGGCGGTCAATGCCGCCATCAAATTCCAGGCAAAATTTCCATTAGCGTCTTTAATTAACTCTGAATAACCAAAATTTATACTAACCTTTCAGAGACGAACCATACCAGGCATGCATAAAGAGAATATATCCCTACGATTTCGTGCATTTAATTACACTAGCCCGCTTGAGATTGTTAAGTATTGGACAGGAACGGAATATGCTTGATCTGGTCAAAGCGCAACGCATGAGCCTTACTATGCAGGTGGAAGTAAGCCTGAAAAGCGCACTTATTGTTGGCGCATTAAAGCCTGGCGCGCGGCTCATCACTAAAGAAATTGCCGATCAACTGGGTACCAGTATTACGCCGGTGAGAGAGGCGCTTTTACGGCTGGTTTCCGCAGGCGCGCTGCATGCCACCCCCGCACAGGCGTTTCTGGTGCCGGAAGTGCGTCGGGAAAGGTATCTGGAAATCAATGCGATACGCAAAAAAGTCGAGGGTATGGCGGTGGAAGTGGCCTGCGCTAATCTCGATGCCGATAAAATGAAAAAGCTGCAACAGCTGGCGGCAAGTTATCAGGAAGCGCTGGCCAGCGGCAATATTGAACAGACCTTACAGGCCAACCGTACGTTCCGTTTTTGTCTTTATGATTATGCGGAAATGCCCACGCTGACAGCCATCATTGAGCAACTCTGGGTGCGCCTCGGCCCATGCTTTAATTATCTCTATCCTTCGTCCGAAAGTTTAATGCGCAGTCACGGCGCTTACGATGAATTATTATCCTCGCTGGAAAAAGGTCAGTGCGCGGAAAGTAAACAGGCAATAATAGATGCTATCGAGGTGGGTGAAACAATTCTGCTTCGTCAGTATGACAACGATATGCACTAATAAAAAAATCCGGCCTGATGATCAGGCCGGAATCGTTTTACTGGAAGCTATAGGCCACGGACAAGCCAACGCCATAATTTCGGCCTGGCGCAGGTTCGTAGTAGCGACCGTTAGATTCGTTGACGATCACTGAACCGACATATTCCCGGTCAAACAGATTATCCACGCGACCAAACACGTCCATCATCCAGTTACCATAATTGAGTTTGTAGCCGCTGTTCAGGCCAACCACGGTATAAGACGGCGCTTTAGCGGTGTTTTCGTCATCGGCCTGGATGTCGCTCATATAACGCACATCCGCCCCGGCGTACCAGCCGCTTTCCGGCTGCCAGCCCAGTGACGCAAAGCCCATATTACGCGCGATGCCCGGCATACGGTTGCCGTTGCAGTCGCCGTCATTACAGACGTTAGTGCGGTAGGTGGCATTCAGATAGGTCCAGGCCATTTTCGCGCGCCAGTTACCGGCAAACTGCTGATCAACCGACAGCTCCGCGCCCTGACGACGGGTTTTACCGGCGTTTTTATAGGTGGTGCGGCCGCCGCTGCTGGCATCGGTGACGATCTCGTTATCGGTATCGGTCTGGAACAGCGCCGCGGTCAGCAGGCCGTTACCCACACGGGTTTTACTGCCCACTTCCCAGGTGGTGTTGGTGGACGGTTGCAGATCGAAATTCAGGCCGCTCTGGCCGCCGGAACGATAGGAAAGCTCGTTAATGGTCGGCGTTTCAAAGCCACGACCGCCCGCCACGTACAGATTCCAGGCATCGGTCACCGCATATTTCAGCGATCCGGCCGGCAGCCATTTGTGATAGCTGGCTTCACCGCTGTCATCGCCGTTACGCGGGGTGACATAGTGATCGTTGGAGTCAAACCATACGGAGCTGTAGCGCACGCCCGCGTCCAGAGAAAGCTTGTCGGTCAGCTGCCATGCGGTTTGCAGATAAGGATCCACGTTCCACATCAGGTTGCGCTCGTTACGGCGCTGCTGGCCTTTCTGCCCGTATACCGGCGTACTGCCGGACATCACGAAGTTCTCGTAGCCTTTACGATCTTCGCTCATATTTTCGTAGTTCAGACCGGTGGTAAAAGTAACCGGCACGCCCAGTTCGCCACGGTGCGTCCAGCGGGTGTCGACGCCCTGATAATGACGGGTTAAGTCGATCACGCCGCCCGCGTGGGTCGGATTAAGCTGCGGGGCGCGGGGAATAGACTGGTATTGGGTAGTTTCGCGCTCACCGGCGTACATCATCACGCTCAGATCGTCCTGCTCGCTGAGCTGGCGTTCATAGCGCAGGCCCGCCTGGGTCTGCTTGATGGTTTTACGCATGTTGTACTGATCGCCACGGGGCGACTGGCGCGGGTTATCTTTCCATTCGCTTTTGCTCAGGCCGCCGGGATCGTTCGCTTTGGTATCAACGCTGTTAAGGATCAGCGTTAGCTTACTAACGTCATCAATGCGAACGCCCAGTTTGGCGTTGGCGAGATTTTTCTGCGCGCCGCTGTGATCGCGATAGCCGTGGGTGGCGAAACGGCTGGAGGAAACGGTGTAATCCACGTCGCCCGGCTGCGTGCCATCGCCGACCGCGCCTGTGGCTTTCAGGCCGTAACGCCAGCTGCCAAAGCTGCCGTAATAGCTGCTCGCTTCAATGGTGGCGGGTTCGCGACCAGTTTCGGTGGTGACGTTCATCACGCCGCCGGACGCGTTACCGTACAGGGCAGAAAAGGGCCCGCGCAGCACATCGACGCTTTCAATACTATTGATGTCGATGTTGGACGTCTGGCCCTGGCCGTCCGGCATGGTCGCCGGAATGCCGTCCACATACATACGAATGCCGCGCACGCCGTAGGTGGAGCGGGAGCCAAAACCGCGGATCGACAGCTGCAAATCCTGGGAGTAGTTCTGACGGTTCTGGATCTGTAAGCCCGGCACGCTGGTCAGCGATTCCGAGAGGTTCACGCGCGGCGTCGCCTGACGCATATCCTCGCCCTGGACCACGCTGACGGCGGCAGGCGTATCCAGTTCGGAGACGGTTTGCGGGGACGCGGTGACGATCATGGTCTGTTCCGCTGCCGCGAAGGCAGGGTGAAAGACCGCGGGAAGTAACAAAAACGGCAGGGCCGCCGGGCGTGCAAAAATGATTTTCATGGTTAAACCGGTTAAAAATAAAACGTACCAAATGGAACATGCGCCAACATGTTACGGGTAATGTAAAGAAATTGAAAACTTTAACGGCACTTACTGTGAATAATCGCCGGGAGAAATTATGGCCTGAATGGCGGATTCGGCAAGAAAGAGTGCCATTTTAATCAATTAATGATTACTATTCTCACTTAGAAAAACAAGCGAAGCGCGACTTCGCTGACCGGAAGCCATGTGATGCAGCTATACATTCGTTATCAAAGGGAGTCGTCATGTTTACTCGTCATTTAAGCTCACCGCGCCTGCGTGGTTCACTGTTATTAGGTTCTCTGCTGCTTGCCGGCACGTTCAACGCCACCGCAGCGGAAGAAATGCTGCGCCAGCCGGTAGGGAAAGGGGCCTATGAAATGGCGTTCAGCCAGCAGGAAAACGCGCTGTGGCTTGCGACATCGCAGAGCCGTAAAACAGACAAGGGCGGGGTGGTTTATCGTCTGGATCCGGTCACGCTGAACGTGACCCAGGCGATCCATAACGATTTAAAACCGTTTGGCGCGGCCATCAACACCAGGACGCAGACCCTGTGGTTTGGCAACACGACCAGCAGCGCCGTTACCGCCATTGACGCCAAAACCGGCGATGTGAAAGGCCGTCTGGTGCTGGATGAGCGTAAACGTTCCGAAACCGTGCGCCCGTTGCAGCCGCGTGAGCTGGTCGTGGACGAAAGCACCAACAGCGTTTATATCACCGGCGTCGGCAAAGAGAGTGCGATCTGGGTGGTGGATGGCGACAATATCGCACTGAAAACCACCATTAACGGCACCGGCACTTTTGCCACCGGTCTGGCTATCGACAGCGCCGCCAAACGCCTGTACACCACTAACGGCGACGGTGAATTCATCACTATAGACACCGCGACCAATAAAATTCTCAGCCGCAAAAAAGTGCAGGACGACGGCAAAGAGCATTTCTATCTTAACCTGAGCCTGGATACCGCCGGACATCGCGCCTTCCTGACCGATTCCAAAGCGCCGGAAGTAGTGGTGATCGACACCCGCAACGGTAACGTGATCGAGAAGATCGCCGCCCCGGAATCGCTGGCGGTGCTGTTTAATCCGGCGCGTAATGAAGTCTATGTCACCCACCGTCAGGCCGGTAAAGTGAGCGTGATCGATGCGAAAAGCTACAAAGTGGTGAAAACCTTCGACACCCCGACGCACCCGAACAGCCTGGCGTTGTCCGCAGACGGTAAAACGCTGTACGTCAGCGTGAAGCAGGCCTCCACCCGCGAGAAAGAAGCCACGCAGCCGGATGATGTGATCCGTATTGCGCTGTGATGTGATGTGAAAAAAAGAAAGGCTCCGTAAGGAGCCTTTTTTGTGTCTTTTTGCCCGGCGGCGCTTTGCTTGCCGGGCCTACGGTTTATGTAGGCCGGGTAAGGCGCAGCCACCACCCGGCACACTGTCTTAACGGGATAACTCTTCCGTTAACTTCCCGTCTTTACCGTCTTCCGGATGTACCGGCGCGGTGCTCTGGATTTCGTTGACGCGCTTACGCACGCCGAACCAGCCCGCCACTAACAGCACGGCGAGGAAGGGGATAGAGGCGATGGTGTAGGTGCCGTTCGGGTAGTCGAACGCCATCAGCACCAGCACGCTTAACAGGAACAGCAGCGTTAGCCAGGAGGTGAAAGGCGCGCCCGGCAGTTTGAAGGACACATCTGCCGCTTTACCTTCTTTGATGGCTTTGCGCAGGCGCAGCTGGCAGACCACGATAAAGGCCCAGGACGCGATAATGCCCAGCGCCGCCACGTTCAGCACGATCTCAAACACGCTGGCCGGAACCAGGTAGTTCAGCACCACGCCGAAGACGTAGATCACCAGCGTCGCCAGAATACCCGCCCACGGCACCTGCTGCTTGCTCATTTTCGACATGAACTTAGGCGCGGAACCGCCCATCGACATGGAGCGCAGGATACGACCGGTGGAGTAGAGGCCGGAGTTGAGGCTGGAGAGGGCCGCAGTCAGAACCACCATGTTCATGATGTCGCCGATATAGGGCACGCCCAGCTTCGAGAAGAAGGTGACAAACGGGCTTTGTCCCGCCTGGTACGCCGTCCACGGCAGTAGCAGCACCAGCAGCACTACCGAGCCAACGTAAAACAGGGCGATACGCCAGATCACGCTGTTGATGGCCTTTGGCACCATGGTCTGCGGATCCTTACATTCGCCTGCCGCTGTGCCCACCAGTTCGATGGAGGCGAAGGCAAACACTACGCCCTGCACCAGCACCAGCGCCGGCAGCAGACCGTGCGGGAAGAAACCGCCGTTATCGGTGATCAGATGGAAGCCCGTGGCGTTGCCGTCCAGCGGTTTACCGGTGCCGAGGAAAATCGTCCCGACAACGAGGAACACCACGATGGCCAGCACTTTAACCAGCGCGAACCAGAACTCCATCTCGGCGAACCATTTCACGCCGATCATGTTCATGGTGCCGACAATGGCCAGCGCGCCGAGGGCAAACACCCACTGCGGCACATCGCCGAACGCGCCCCAGTAATGCATATAAAGCGCCACGGCGGTGATGTCGACGATGCCGGTCATCGCCCAGTTAACGAAGTACATCCAGCCCGCTACATAAGCGGCTTTTTCGCCGAGGAATTCACGGGCGTAGGAGACGAAGCTGCCGCTGGACGGACGATGCAACACCAGTTCGCCCAGCGCGCGGAGGATGAAGAAAGAGAAGATACCGCAAACGGCATAGACGATAGCCAGGGACGGACCGGCCATTTGCAATCGTGCGCCCGCGCCTAAGAACAGCCCGGTGCCGATCGCCCCGCCAATCGCTATCATCTGCACCTGGCGGTTGCCCATCGCTTTGTTGTATCCCTCTTCATGAGAGTTTAACCAGCGACGTTTTGCAGCATGATGCTCCGCTGCGCTGTTGTTGTTTTTGTTCATTGAGTTACCTGTTGACCTGTCTGAATCATCGAAGGATTTCCTCACCCGTCAGGACAGAACAAACGATTGCCCTGACGAATTAATGCACTGTCTTTCCAGTCATTCTGCGTATGGATAAGACAAAACATGGCGCAGCATCCTACCTGCAAACCGTAAGCTACGCAAAGCCTGGCCTGCCAAAAATTGACAGCCTTCATAACCCTGAAACGGCACTTTGCCACTTTTTAGCTTTTCAAATGTTATTTAGTTGTTTCACAAGTGTTTCATAGGCATTTATTAATGGTGACATGTTAAGCAGAGTGAGTGTGCGCATGTCATATCGTCTGAGTATTCTGGATAAAAGTCCCCTCGCGGAAGGCGAAACCGCAGCAGAGGCGCTGGCGCGTACCCTGCAATTAGCCAGACTGGCCGATGAGTGGGGGTATCACCGTTTCTGGGTGGCGGAACACCACAACACCGCACAGCTCGCCAGCCCGTCGCCGGAGCTGGTGATTGCCTGGATTATCGGGCAAACCCGGCGTATTCGGGTCGGATCCGGCGGCGTGATGCTGCAACACTACAGCCCCTATAAAGTGGCGGAAAATTTCAACCTGCTGGCGTCGCTGGCGCCAGGGCGTATCGATCTGGGCGTCGGTAAAGCGCCGGGCGGTCTGCCGCTGTCCACGCGGGCGTTACAGCAGGGCGTTAACGCGCAGGAGAAGGGCAGCTTTGCCGATCAACTGGCGCAGCTGGATCACTGGCTGTCGCTGCGCGTTAACGAACAGGAAGCCGAAACCGTATTAGCCACCCCGGTGCCGCCGCAGCGCGTCGACGGTTTTTTACTCGGCGCCAGCCCGGAAAGCGCGCGCCTCGCCGCCGCTCTGGACTGGAATTTTGTCTTTGCCGCGCACCTTAACGGCGACAAAAACCTGCTGCGCGAGGTGCTCGGCATCTGGCAACAGAACAGCGCGCGCAACACGCTGGTTGCCGTGCAGGCGATCGTCGCCCCGACGCAGCAACAGGCCGACCGGCAGGCGGCGCAGATCGAATTGTGGGGCGTGGAGCTGGAAAACGGGCAGCGCGTCACCGTGGCGAGCGAATCCCAGGCGCAGGCCTTTGCCCGGCAGGCGGGCAGCCCGGCGAAGCAGATCGTGCGGCGGGAATCCGCAGTGATCAAAGGCACCGCCCGGAGCGTTCTTGCCGCCCTCGACGAACTGCACCGCGACCACGGCATCGATGAATTTGTCATTGATACGCCGGTGGCGGAGGGCCAGCCGCGTTTCGACTCCCTGCGTCTGCTGGCGGAGGCGCACGCCTCAGCAAACGCCTTGCAGGAGGTCGCCGGATGAGTTTTGCACAACAGCTAATCGACTGGCGGCGCGAGCTGCATCAGTACCCGGAACTGTCGCTGGAGGAGTTCGAAACCACCCGTCGCGTGCGCCAGTGGCTGGAAGTCGCCGGGCTACGCCTGCTGCCCTGTGATCTGCCCACCGGCGTGGTGGCGGAAGTGGGGACAGGGGAAAAAATCATCGCGCTGCGTGCCGACATCGACGCGCTGCCCATCGCCGAAACCAGCGGCGTACCTTTCAGCTCCCTGAATCCGGGCGTGATGCACGCCTGCGGACATGACATTCACACCAGTGCGATGCTCGGCGCGGCACTGCTGTTAAAAGCGAACGAGCAGCAACTGGCAGGCCGGGTGCGCATTCTTTTCCAGCCCGCAGAAGAAAATTTTGGCGGCGCGAAACGCCTGATCAAAGCCGGGGCGCTGGAAGGCGTCAGCGCGATTTTCGGCATGCATAACGAACCGGGCTTACCCGTCGGCGAGTTCGCCACCCGCGGCGGGCCGTTTTACGCCAACGTCGATCGTTTTGTGATCGCGGTGAAGGGCAAAGGCGCGCACGCCGCGCGGCCCCATGAAGGCAACGACGCCATCCTGCTTGCCAGCCAGCTGGTGAATGCCCTGCAAAGCGTCGCCAGCCGTAACGTGAATACCCTGGATTCGGTGGTGCTGAGCGTAACGCGCATCGCCGGGGGCAATACCTGGAACGTGCTGCCGGAAACCGTCGAGCTGGAAGGCACGCTGCGTACCCATAAGCGTGCAGTGCGCCAGCAGGTCAAAGATCGCGTCAACGAGATCGCCGCCGGATTAGGACAGGCGTTCGGCGCGGAGATCGCGGTGACCTGGTTCGACGGCCCGGAGGCGTTAGTTAACGATGAAAAGTGGGCCGCCTTTGCCCGCCGCGTCGCCGACGAGCAGGGCTATCGCACCTATCACGCTGAGCTGCATATGGGCGGTGAGGATTTCGCGGTTTATCTGCAACAGATCCCCGGCGCGTTCGTCAGCATCGGCAGCGCCAGCGAATACGGTTTACACCATCCGGCGTTTAATCCCGACGACACCTTACTGGAAGGGGCGGCGCGATATTTCGCCCGGCTGGCAGAAAAAGCGTTATTACATACTGACTGAGGACATTCTATGACAAGCGCAAGACAATTACGCCTGGGCACCATTTTGCATGGCGCGTCAGGGAATATGTCCGCCTGGCGACACCCGGCCGCTGCCGCTGACGCCAGTATTAATTTTGATTTTGTAAAAGAAACCGCGCTGAAAGCCGAACAGGGCAAACTGGATTTTTTATTTGTCGCCGATGGCCTTTATATTAATGAAAAATCCATTCCGCATTTTTTAAATCGCTTTGAGCCGCTGACGGTATTATCGGCGCTTGCCAGCCTGACCAAAAACCTCGGGCTGGTCGGGACGCTCTCCACCTCCTACAGCGAACCCTTTACCGTAGCGCGCCAGTTCGCCAGCCTCGATCATCTGAGTAATGGCCGCGCGGGCTGGAACGTGGTGACGTCGCCGCTGGAAGGGTCGGCTAAAAATTTCTCCCGCGATAAACACCCGGAACATGCGCTGCGTTACCGCATCGCCGATGAATATCTCGACGTGGTAAAAGGGCTGTGGGATTCCTGGGAAGAGGATGCCTTCGTGCGTAATAAAGCGAGCGGGCAGTTTTTCGATGCAGCGAAATTACATACGCTTAATCATGAAGGGGAATTCTTTAAGGTGGCGGGGCCGCTGAATATTGGCCGTACGCCGCAGGGACGCCCAATTGTATTTCAGGCTGGCGCGTCTGATGATGGCAAGAAATTAGCCGCCAAACATGCCGACGCGATATTTACCCATCACGATACGTTAGAAGAAGCCAAAGCCTTTTATCGCGACGTTAAGCTCCAGCTTGAAGCCAATGGCCGTCAGGCGCATGAACTGCATATATTTCAGGGCGTCAGCGTCATTGTCGGAAAAGACGCGGCGGACGTGGAGCAGCAGTATCAGACCACGGCCGCGCTGGTATCGGTTACCGATGCGCTGAACTATCTGGGGCGCTATTTCGAACATCACGATTTCAGCCAGTATCCGCTGGATGAACCCTTCCCGGACATCGGCGATCTGGGGCAAAACAGTTTCCGCAGCACCACCGATGAGATCAAACGCAATGCCCGAGAACGTGGCCTGACGCTGCGTCAGGTGGCGCTGGAAGCCGCCTCACCGCGCCCGCGTTTTGCCGGTACACCGGAGGAGGTGGCGGACGGTCTTGAACAGTGGTTCAGCCAGTACGCCGCCGATGGCTTCATTATTCAGGGCGGTACGCCGGATACCTTCCCGCGCTTTGTTGACCAGGTGGTGCCTCTGTTACAGGCACGGGGCCTGTTCCGCACCGACTACCCCGGCACCACGCTGCGCGAAAGTCTGGGCCTCGAATTGCCGGTGAATCAGTTTATAAAAACAAAATAGAGAATAACGCTATGCAGAAAACTTCACTCTTACTGGCTATGACCCTCGCCTTAACGCCGCTGGCGTATGCAAAAGAGGTCACTATCAATGGCACCGGCGTCAGCATTGAGGCCAATAAGACGCCGATCAATACTCCGGCCAATCCGCAGGCGATCGCGCAGTTGCCAAAAGATCACCGTTTTGTGCAGCCGGGGAAATTCACCGTGGCGGTCGCCGCGCTGAACTCGCCGCCGCTGACGGTGTTTTCCGATGACAACAAAACCCTGCTCGGCAGCGAGGTGGACATTGCCCGCCTGGTGGCGGACAGCCTGGGACTGGAATTAAATGTCGTGCCGACCTCCTGGGAGGACTGGCCGCTGGGCGTGGCGTCCGGCAAATATGACGCCGCCATTAGCAACATCACCGTCACCAAAGAGCGCAAAGAGAAGTTCGATTTCGCCACCTACCGCAAGGATTCGCTGGGCTTTTACGTGAAATCAACCAGCCCAATCAGCAACATTGAGAAAGCGGAAGACATCGCCGGACTGCGCATTATCGTCGGCTCCGGCACCAATCAGGAAGCGATCCTGCTGGCATGGGATAAAGCGAACCAGCAGAAGGGGCTGAAGCCTTTTGTGCCGGTGTACACCAAGGATGACGCCGCCCAGACGCTGGCGCTGCAATCGGGTCGCGCCGATGCCTTTTTTGGCCCGAACGTCACGGGTGCCTGGAAAGCGGCGCTGACGCAAAAAACCAAACTGGTGGGCGTGGTGGACGGCGGCTGGCCGAAAGCGGCGCACATCGCTGTGACGCTGAAAAAAGGCAGTGGCCTGGCGGAGCCGGTGCAAACCGCCCTTAACGGCGCGATCAAAAACGGCGACTACCAGAAAGTACTCGCCCGCTGGGGAGAAGGCGTCGAACGCATCCCGTCATCGGAAATCAACCCGCCAGGCCTTGGCGATTAAGGAGCGGCCCATGAGCGAACATTTTCGCGATCTCTCACCGGAAGCACCGGAACTTCAGCCGGTCATCGAAGGTTTATTTGCGGAATACGCCGCGCGCTACGGGGATTATTTTTCGAAAGACGCCGAGGTGGAGCTGACCGAATGGTATTTGCCGCCGCAGGGGTTGTTTATTGTGCTGGAGCGCGACGGGAAGATCATCGCCACCGGCGCGTATAAACCCTTTGATGCGCATACCGCCGAAATAAAACGCATCTGGACGGACAAAACCCTGCGTCAGCAGGGGCTGGCGGCGCGGGTGGTGCGCGAGCTGGAGCGGCGGGCGGTGCTGGCGGGTTACAGCCGTATTTATCTGACCACCGGTTTTCGTCAGCCGGAAGCGGTCAGGCTCTATCTCAGTCAGGGCTATGAGGCGCAGTTTGATGTCGAGCGCGATCCGGAAATCTACAGCCAGCCGCCTTATGACGGACGGTTGCGCTTTACCAAAGCGCTCGGCGTGGCGCTGGGGAAATCAGCCTGAGGAATCAACATGAAAACATCTGAACCCATTAAAGTGATCCCCGCGCGTTATCCGCTGCGTATTGTCGGCGCGGCCGTGGCGCTGCTGGTGCTGGCCATTGTGATCCAGTCGGTTGCCTTTAATCCGCGCTGGGAATGGAGCGTATTTGCCCGCTGGTTCTTCGATCCGGTGATCCTCGAAGGGCTGGGGCAAACGCTGCTGCTGACCCTGCTCGGCACGGTGCTGAGCGTGATCTTCGGCGGCCTGCTGGCCCTTGCCAGGCTGTCGTCGTCCTGGCTGTTGAGCAGTCTGGCATGGGGTTACATCTGGCTGTTCCGTTCGCTGCCGCTGATTGTGGTGCTGATCATCCTTTATAATTTCTCCTATCTCTACGACACGCTCGCCATCGGCATTCCTTTTACCGGCATCACCTGGGCGAGCTATGACACCATTAACGTGCTGGGGCAATTCTCCACCGCCGTGGTGGGGCTGACGCTGGTGCAGAGCGCCTACACCGCCGAAATCATTCGCGGCGGTTTTCTGGGGGTCGATCACGGGCAGTATGAAGCCGCCGCCGCGCTGGGGCTACCTGCCAGCCGCCGCACGCTGCGCATTATTCTGCCGCAGGCGCTGCGGACGATTTTGCCGTCCGGCTTTAACGAGATCATCAGCCTCGCCAAGGGTACGGCGATGGTGTACGTGCTGGCGATGCCTGAGCTGTTTTACACCATTCAGATGATCTACAACCGCACCCAGGAAGTGATCCCGCTGCTGATGGTGGGGGCGGTGTGGTATCTGGTGATCACCAGCGTGCTGTCGCTGATCCAGCATCTGGTGGAGCGCTGGATGGCGCGCAGCGAGCGCCGCTCAGCTATCAATTCCACCCGCGTCGCCCGCGTTGCCGCACCGGGTCGCGTCGCTCAGCCACAGGAGCCAGTCCATGCACACCTCTCATGAAGGCCATATTTCCATTACCGGCGTCAGCAAATACTTTGGCCGTCACAAAGCGCTGGATGATATTTCACTGGAGTTAGCGCCGGGTTCGGTGACGGTGATCCTCGGACCGTCCGGTTCCGGAAAATCCACGCTGCTGCGGGCGATTAATCATCTGGAGCGTGTCGATGAAGGTTTTATCCAGATTGACGGCGATTACATCGGCTACCGCCGCCAGGGTGACAAACTCTATGAACTCAAGGAGAAGGAGATCCTGCGCCAGCGCGTCAACGTCGGCTATGTGTTCCAGAACTTCAATCTCTTCCCGCACTTAACGGTGCTGGAAAACCTGATCGAAGCGCCCATCGCCCACAAACAGCTTAGCCGTAAGGCCGCCATCGAGCGGGCCTATGAATTGCTCGACGTCGTGGGGCTGCGTAATAAAGCCGATGCCTGGTCACGGCACCTTTCCGGCGGGCAACAACAGCGCATCGCCATTGCCCGCGCCCTGGCGTTGCGCCCGCGGGTGATGCTGTTTGACGAGCCGACCTCGGCCCTCGATCCGGAACTGGTGGGCGAGGTGCTGGATGTGATCAAAAAGCTGGCGCGTTCCGGAACCACCCTGGTGGTGGTCACCCATGAAATTGGCTTTGCCCGCGAGGTGGCCGACAACGTGGTGTTTATGGTGGACGGCAAAATCGTGGAGCAGGGCAGCAGCGACGAGGTGCTGAACCATCCGCAGCACCCGCGCACCCGGCAATTCTTATCCAAAGTGTTGTAAGGAGAGAGCATGAAACAGGGATTATGGGCGCTGTTGCTGGTCAGTACGCTCAGCGGCGCGCAGGGTATCGATCTGAAAGCTAACGAGACGCCGTTGCACAGCCAGCGCGATGAGGCGGCGATCGCCAGAATTCCGCCGAATTTTGCCTTTGTCGAACCGGGTACGCTGACGGTGGCTATTTCGGCGCTGAATTCGCCGCCGCTGGCGCTGCTCGCCAGCGATAACCGTACCCGCATCGGCAGCGATCCGGACATTGCCCGCCTGCTGGCGGACAGCCTCGGGCTGAAGTTAAAGCTGGTGCCGACGGCGTGGGAAGACTGGCCGCTGGGCATCTCCGCCGGGCGTTATGACGTGGCGCTGGTCAATATCGCCGTCACCGAGCAGCGCAAAGAGAAGTACGACTTCGCCACCTACCGCGTCGATTCGCTGGCGTTTTCGGTGAAATCCACCAGTCCCATTGAGGCAGTGCACGGACCTGAGGATTTGTCGGGGCGCAAGGTGATTGTCGGCTCCGGCACCAATCAGGAGAAGATCCTGCTCGGCTGGAACACGGAAAACGAACGGGCAGGACGAAAACCCGCGCTGCCGGTCTATCTGACCGATGACGCCTCGGGCAATCTGTATATTCAGTCCGGGCGCGCGGATGTGTTTTTCGGTCCGCAGTCAGTGGCGTTTTATAAAGCGGCGCTGACCGGTAAAACCAAAGTGGTCGGCCTTGGTCCGAAAAAAGCCTATGTCGCCACCACCACCAAAAAAGGCAACGGGCTGGTTGAGGCGCTGAAAGCGGCGCTGGATGGCGCTATCGCAAGGGGAGAGTATCAGAAGGTACTGGCACGCTGGGGGGAAGCCGGAGAAGCAGTGACAACGTCACAAATCAACCCGCCGGGGATCACTTATTAAGCGCACCCTTTTCAGCGCCGGGTGAGCTTGCGCCATCCGGCTAATTCAGGGATCCTTAGTTTCATAATTTCCATGAATGAAAAATGAAGAGTCAGCCTGCGCATGAAAATCAACGTCATCGGCACCAGCGGCAGCGGTAAAACTACGCTCGCCCGCCGTCTGGCAAGTCACCTGGATGTGCCTTATATCGAAATGGATGCGCTGTACTGGCGACCCAACTGGCAGGGCGTTTCCGATGAAGAGCTGCTGGCGCTGCTTGGCGAAAAGCTGAACGCCACGCCAGGCTGGGTGCTGGATGGTAATTACAACCGCACACGGCCTGTGAAATGGCAAAAGGTGGATATGGTGGTATGGGTGGATTATGGATTTGCCCGTACCCTGCGTCAGGCCGTCATGCGCGCCCTGAAACGCGCCTGGCATAAAAAGGAACTCTGGCCGGGCACCGGCAACCGTGAAAGCTTTCGGCAGTCGTTTTTCAGCCGTGAGTCAATTCTGCTGTGGACGCTGAAAACCTGGCGCAGCAACCGCGCGCGTTATGAAGCGGATATGGCGGATCCGGCCTTTGCGCATATCCGCTTTGTGCGTCTGCGCAGCCCGCGCCAGACCAGGGACTTTCTGAATAACGGCATCAATTGATAATCTGCGGCGGTGCGGTGTGTTAGGTTTAACGTTATCTCAATAAGGAGCCTGCTATGCCACACGTTGATATTAAAAGTTTCCCGCGTGATTTTAACGATGAACAAAAAGCCGCGCTGGCGGAGGCCATCACCCAGGTGATCGTCAGTCATTTTGACAGCAAGGAGAGTTCGGTGAGCGTGGCGTACAGCCAGGTGCAACCGGACGACTGGAAAGCGCAGGTGTGGGATACGCAAATCGGCCCGCAAATGGATGAGTTAATCAAAAAACCGGGTTATTCGATGTGATTTTTGCGCCGGGTGGCGGCTGCGCCTTACCCGGCCTACACGTCACACGCCTGGTTTTTGTAGGCCGGGTAAGCGTTAGCGCCACCCGGCGCTTACTTCACACTCAACGCCTTTCCGCTCGCCACAAAATTCCCGCCGCCCAGATGGTGCAGGGTGTTGAGCTTATCGTCATCAAAATCCCAGCGACCGTTGATAAACGCCCGTTCATCGGCGGCGGCGGAAACCACTTCGCCAAATAACGTATCGTATTTTTCCTGCGCGGCGGTGGCGGGCAGCAGGCGGCACTCCATCCAAGCCAGACATTTCTCTTCCACAACGGGTAACCCCAGTACCGGCCCGGCAATGGCCGGTATGCCGTAACAGTTAAACTTATCCTCATCCCGCCCGGTCACGCTGCCGACCGCATAGGTCCAGTTGGTAGCAGCGACGCCGGGGATAACAATGCCAAACATGCCGCTGCGCTCGATAAGCTCCCGCGACCAGGTGCTTTTATCCACCACAATGGCAATGCGCGGCGGCGAGAACTCCACCGGCATCGACCAGGCGGCGGACATCACATTCCGGCGGTCAATCTGTTCGTCGCGGCTGGTGATCATAATGGTCGGCCCGTGATTAAGCAGGCGGCTGGCATGCTCCAGGGCGACAGGGCGAAAATGGCTCATGATATTGTCCTCGTCAGGTTGATGACGCATTAAGGGACTGAAAGCGTCCGGAAAGCAAGTCGTAACCTAAGCGTAATCTATCCGTCACACTCCCTCCCTATAGTCTCGCCTTACTAAGTCCCAAAGAGGATAACAATATGTTTACTCCCCTGTGTTTTCCACAGGTGAGTGCGGCCCGGCGGATGTCGATCCCGGGCGCGTGTCGGCTTCCCGCTGCGGGAGGGCGATCGTGAACGCATTCACCGATATAAGGCTGCAGGGCGTCTCTTTCGCCTTCGGCTCACATACCGTTCTCAATCAGATCGATCTCACTGTCGACGCCGGCAGCATTGTGGCGCTCCTCGGCCCGTCGGGGTGCGGCAAAAGCACGCTGCTGCGCCTGCTGGCTGGGCTTACGCAGCCTGCGGAAGGCGAAATCTATTTCGGCGATCGTCTGGTGGCGAAACCCCACTGGTCACTGCCGCCGGAAGCGCGCGACATCGGCATGGTGTTTCAGGACTACGCCCTGTGGCCGCACATGACGGTGGCGCAGAACGTCGCTTTCCCGCTGAAGATGCGCAACGTGCCGCGCGGTGAGCGGGTGGCCCGCGTGCTGGCGGCGCTGGATCGCGTCGGCCTGGCGGATTTCGCCGACCGTAAACCGGCAGGCTTATCTGGCGGGCAGCAACAGCGCGTCGCCCTGGCGCGGGCGATTGTCGCTGAGCCGCGCGTGTTGTTATTTGATGAGCCGCTCTCCAATCTCGACAGTGAACTTCGTGAGTCGTTATGCCTTGAGATGTCGCGCCTGCTGCGCCAGCTCGGCATCACCGCCGTCTATGTCACCCACGATCGCCGGGAAGCCGAACTGCTGGCCGACCGCATCGTGCATCTTTCTGCGGGCAGCATTGCCGCTGTACGCGCTGTCACACCATCCTCAGGGGAATATGCATGAAAGCTGTAATGTCTGTGAAGAAAGGAGTTGCTCTCGCCATGATGCTGTCTTCCGTCATGATCTCCAGCGCCCACGCGCTGACGGTCTATACCGCAGGTCCGGGTTCGCTGGCAAAAAGTCTCGCCAGCGGGTACGAGAAAAAGACCGGCGTGAAAGTGAATATTTTCCAGGCCACCACCGGCAAAGTGATGGCACGTCTGGAAGCCGAACAGGCCAATCCGCAGGCGGATATTTTGATCTCCGCCTCCTGGGATACCGCAGAAGATCTGCATACCCGCGGCTGGCTGCTGCCGTACCAGAGCAGCAATGCCGAAAAGGTGCCCGCAGCGCTGAAAACCAGCGAATACGTGGCGCAGGGCGTGTCGGCGCTGGGTATTGTCTGGAACACCAAAAGCGGTACCCCAGAGCCGAAAGAGTGGCAGGATCTGACCGCCCCGGCGTTTAAAGATAAAGTGACCACGCCGGATCCGGCGCTGTCCGGTGCGTCGCTCGATCTGCTGATCGGCCTGCAAAACAGCATGGGCGATAAAGCCTGGGCGCTGTTTGACGCGCTGAAGCAGAACGGTATGGTGGTCAGCGGCCCAAACGCCCAGGCGGTGACGCCGGTGATGCAGGGGGCGAAAGCGGCGGTGTTCGGCGCGGTGGATTACGTCTCCTACGGTAATATCAGCCAGGGCGAATCCCTGAAGGTGATTTTCCCGGCCAGCGGCACGGTGATCGCGCCGCGACCCATGATGATCCTCAAAACGACCCAGCATGCTGACGATGCCAAAGCTTTTGTGGATTACGTGCTGTCGCCGGAAGGTCAGGCAATGGTAGCCGATGCCTGGCTGATGCCCGCGCGCAGCGACGTGCAGGCCAAACGCCCGCTGCTCAACGATCTGCATATTCTGCCAACCAGTCAGGACGGTAACAGCGAGCGCAGCGAAGTGCTGCAACGCTTCAATACCCTTTTCAGCAAGTAAATTCAGCCGACGGGGGCGACCCCGTCTTCAGGATCCGTTGTGAATCAGAGAATGCTTTCTGTCCTGACGCTGGCGCTGCTGGTGATACTGGTGGCGCTGCCGCTGTCCTTTATTGTTTTACAGGCGATTTTCCCGTCATTCAGCGCCGGTTCTTTTGCCGCGCCGTTCAGCGCCATATTGCCGCAATTCAGCGATCCGCAACTGCCCTCCATGCTCGGCGGCACCTTGTGGATCGCCGCAGGCGTAGCGCTGCTGAGCGCGCTGATCGGTTTGCCGCTGGGCGTGGCGCGCGGGCTATTTAACCTGCCGTGTCCGCGCTTGTGGGATGTGCTGTTTTTGATCCCGTTCCTTACGCCGCCCTATATCGCCGCGCTTTCGTGGATGCTGGTGTTGCAGACCAACGGCTATCTGGCGCAGGTGGCGGGGTTTGATCTCAACGATCTGCTGTTCAGCCGCAGCGGGATCGTGCTGGTGATGACGCTGAACATTTTCCCGGTGGTCTATTTTGCGGTATCCCGCAGTTTGCTTGCCAGCGGGCAGCGGCTGGCGATTGTCGCCCGCGTGCACGGGGCCAGCGCCTGGCGCGCCTTCTGGCACGTCACGCTGCCGATGCTCTCGCCCGCGCTGGCGGCGGGCATGCTGCTGGCCTTTACCCTGGCCGTTGAAGAATATGGCGTACCGGCGGCGCTGGGATCGCGATCCGGCGTGGTGATGATGACCGTCGGCATTGAGAAAAAGCTGGCCGACTGGCCGATTGATCTGCCTGGCGCGTCGCTGCTGTCGCTGATGCTGATCGTTATCGCGCTTGGCGGCTGGTGGCTGCAACGTCAGCTGGTGGGGGATAAAGACGTGACCAGCGTGACGGGCAAACCCACGGAAAATACCGGCGCGTCATTAGGTATCGCCACCGTGCCGGTGATGCTGCTTATGGGCGGCGTGGGTTTTCTGGCGGTCGGTCTGCCGGGGATCTCCATGGCGGTGACCGGTATTATGTCCACGCTCTCCGGCGGACTTTCCTGGGATAACGTGACCGGCAGCCATTATCACGCGTTGTTCTCTCAACAGGGGGATGCGCTGTCCGCCCTTGGCACCAGTCTGTCGCTGGCGCTGGGCTCGGCGCTGGTCACCGGCGTGCTCGGGCTGCTGGCGGCCTGGCTGGTGGTGGTGCAAAAAATCCGGGGCCGCGCGGTGCTGGATGCGCTGTCCTTGATGCCTGCCGCGCTGCCGGGGATCGTGGTGGGCGTCGGGCTGATCCTGCTGTGGAACCGCACCTTCTGGCCGGTGTCGCCTTATAACAGCTGGATGATTTTGCTGCTCTCTTACTGCTGTCTGCTGATGCCCTGGCCAGTGCGCTATGTCGGCAGCGCGCTGCGGCAGCTCGGTGGTAATCTGGAGCCTGCCGCCCGCGTTCATGGCGCGAGCGCATTGCAGGCGCTGCGGCTGATTGTTCTGCCGCTGGTGTTCCCGGCGCTGCTGGCGGCCATGCTGATGGTCTTCGCCATCGCCTCGCGGGAGCTGGTGACCTCGCTGCTGCTGGCGCCTGCCGGTACGCAAACCGTCGCAATCTTTATCTGGCGTCAGTTTGAGCAGGGTTCCGTTGGGCAGGGCATGGCGATGGCGACGCTGACGCTGGTCACCGGGCTGATCCTGATGCTGACGGCGCTGGGCATTATGCAGCGAAAAGGCCGGGCATAAGCGGCAGTGCACAAATTGCCGCATCAAAATATTCATCCAGTGTATAAATAGGACTCATCTTTTGCCGGAGTGTGAAATGAGTCCTTTTTTAACAGCCTGGTTTCAACGCCTGAACTGGACGGGTGTCCCGCAGGCCGATCTGCCGACCCTACAGTCGCTGCACCAGCACCATAACAGCGCTATCCCTTTTGAAAATCTCGACGTGCTGTTGCCGCGGGAAATTGAACTGACGGACGAGGCGCTGTTCGCCAAGCTGGTTGTCGCCCGGCGCGGCGGCTACTGCTTTGAGCTGAACGGCCTGTTTGAACGCGGGCTGCGGGAAATCGGCTTCAGTGTTCGCAGTCTGCTTGGTCGGGTGGTGATGGCCAACCCGGAGCAGATGCCGCCGCGCACGCACCGCATACTGCTGGTGGAGCTGGACGGCGAACCCTGGCTGGCGGATGTCGGTTTTGGTGGGCAGACCATCACCGCGCCAATCCGGCTGCAAACGGATGTTGAGCAGAAAACGCCGCACGGTCTTTATCGCCTGCAACGAGAAGGCGATGACTGGATCTTACAGTTCAGGCATCACGATCGCTGGCAGCAGATGTACCGCTTCGATTTAAGCCAGCAATACTTCTCTGATTTTGTGACCGGGAATCTTTATACCGCGCACTTCCCGCACTCGCATTTCCGCCATCATCTGCTGATGTGTCGTCATCTGCCGGATGGCAGCAAACTGACGCTCAATAATTTTCACTTCACCCACTGGCAGGACGGGGAGGTGGTAGAGCAGTTTAACGCTGTGGATGTGCCCGCGCTCCATGAATTCTTACAGACCCGCTTCGGTCTGGGGACTGACGATGCCCGGCACGGCGTGACGTTGTCACAGCTAAGCGCAGTAATGGCGGGGATCGCCGCCCGGGAGAAGTAACAGGGCCGCCGTCAGCGGTAAAGCTCCAGTTCGATCGCCCGGTCAATGTGGCGATCGAAAGCTTCGTCATCCAGCCCCTCAAGTCCCAGCACGTGCATGCCGTCCAGACCGCACACCAGCGCAATCAGTCGCCAGGCGACGTTTTCCACGCTGTCGCTAAGGGTGAACTCGCCGGCCTGCTGTCCGGCATAAATAATTTTCACCGCCTCCTCATGCCACATCTCCATGGTCAGTACGTAAGCCCCTTTAATTTCCGGATCGCGCATCGCCATCAACTGCGCTTCCCGCCACAGCTTGATATAGCGCTCAAAGCCGCGATCATCGCTGCCCAGCATGGAATGCAGGCGCTGACGCCAGCTGGCGTCTTCGGGCACGACTTCGGTGTCCAGCAGCACGCGGATCAGACGGATAAACGCCAGCGCGCGCAGTTCACTGGTAGAGGCAAAGTGGTGATGCACCTGGCCTGCGGCCACACCCGCCACGCTGGCGATGCGGCGCACGGTCATGGCGGATAATCCCTCGTCCAGCGCCACGCGCATGGCGGCGAGCAGAATATTTTCCCGGCGGTCTTCCCGATTGAGGTAGTTCATAGCGGCTCTCTGAATAATGGGCGAAAAGAATATAACAATAAGCTGGACATGCGTCCAACTTTACGTAAGATCGCCATTTCTGGACGGGTGTCCAAATTAGGGAGAGAGGGCTATGTTTCGTCAGTGGCTGACGTTGTGGATTATTGTTCTGGTCTATATTCCGGTGGCGATCGACGCCACCGTACTGCATGTGGCGGTACCGACGCTGAGTATTACCCTGCGCCCCGGTAGCAATGAGCTGCTGTGGATCATTGATATCTATTCGCTGGTGATGGCCGGTATGGTGCTGCCGATGGGCGCGCTCGGCGATCGCATTGGCTTTAAACGGCTGTTGCTGTGTGGCAGCGCGCTTTTTGGTGTGGCCTCGCTGCTGGCGGCAAGCGCCTCCAGCGCCAGCGGGCTGATCCTGGCGCGGGCGTTGCTGGCAACAGGGGCGGCGATGATCGTGCCCGCCACCCTTGCCGGGATCCGCGCCACCTTTACGGAAACCCGCCATCGAAATATGGCGATTGGCATCTGGGCGGCAGTCGGCTCCGGCGGTGCGGCTTTTGGCCCGCTAGTGGGCGGTCTGCTGCTGGAGCATTTTTACTGGGGCTCGGTGTTTCTGATTAACGTGCCGATTGTTCTGGTGGTGATGGCGCTGACCGCCTGGCTGGTGCCGCGACAGACCGGTCGCCGCGATCAGCCGCTCAATTTCGGTCATGCAGTGATGCTGATTGTGGCGATATTACTGCTGGTCTACTGCGTCAAAATGGCGCTGAAAACCACGGTCGCGCCGGGATTACTGGCAGGCGGGGCGGTGCTCGGCATGATCCTGCTGGTGACCTTTGTGCGTATCCAGCTTGCCGCCCGCACGCCGATGATCGATATGCGCCTGTTTACGAATCGCATTATTTTAAGCGGCGTGATAATGGCTATCACTTCGATGATCACCCTGGTGGGATTTGAGCTGTTAATGGCGCAGGAGCTGCAATTTGTGCATGGCTTTACGCCTTTCGCCGCCGGGGTGTTTATGCTGCCGGTGATGCTGGCGAGCGGCTTCAGCGGCCCCATCGCCGGTCTGCTGGTGTCGCGGCTTGGGCTGCGCCGGGTGGCGACGGGGGGCATGGCGCTGAGCGCGCTGAGTTTCCTTGGCCTGTCGGTCACTGACTTCAGCAGCCAGCAGTGGCAGGCCGCCGCGCTGATGGCGCTGTTAGGTTTCAGCGCCGCCAGCGCGCTGCTGGCCTCCACCGCGGCGATTATGGCCGCCGCGCCAAAAGAGAAAGCGGCCGCCGCCGGCGCAATCGAAACCATGGCTTACGAGCTGGGGGCGGGACTGGGGATCGCCATTTTTGGCCTGTTGCTAAGCCGCAGTTTTGCTACGTCCATCGTCCTGCCGGATGCGCTCACCGTCAGTCAGGCGGCGCAGGCGACGTCGTCCATTGGTGAGGCGGTACAACTGGCGCAGACGCTGGAGCCTGGACTTGCCGCCGCTGTTATGCAGGCGGCAAAAACGGCCTTTATCAGCTCGCACAGTGTGGCCTTAAGCAGCGCAGGCGTGATGCTGTTTATCCTGGCGGTGGGGATCTGGTTTAGCCTTGCGGGTACCGATAACCGCCAGACGGATTAACGCCGTCGGGTGGCGTACCAGCACAGCAGCGATCCGCCGCAGACCATCAGCGCCCCCTGCCAGAACGACAGTGACAGCGGGGCGCTCAGCAGCAACGCCGCCAGCGCCGAGGAGAGGACTGGCGTGAAATAGGATGCCGCCGCGAGCACGTTGACGTGACCATGCAGGATGCCGGTATTCCATGCCGCATAGCCAAAACCCAGCGCACAGGCCACCAGGAGTAATTTTAGCGTCACCGGCCAGCTGAACATCATCGGCGGCTGCTCGCCGAGCGCATATTTGATCCACAAGCTCATGGCGGTCAGCAAAATAAAAAAGGTGATGCCGTTATGCCCGCGGGCATATTTGCTGGTGACCGTACAGTACGCTGCCCAGATAATGGCCCCGCAGAATGCCAGAATATAACTCAGCGGACTGGAGACCACATTACGGATAATATCCTGCGGGTTGAGACCATTCTCACCGCCGAGTACCCAGCTGACGCCAAGCACGGAAAGCAACAGACCGGGGATCACCCACAGGCTGGATTTTTGCCCGTTAAACAGGATGGCAAACAGAATGGTCAGGCTGGGCCACAGATAATTTACCATGCCCACCTCAATCGCCTGTTGACGCGTCGCGGCATAGCCCAGCGACAGGGCGAGGCACATCTCATAGCTGACAAACAGCAGGCTACCTATCAGTAAATAACGTGGCGGGAAACGACGAATATCGGGAAAACCCACGGTGAGGAGTAATAATAAACCGCTGAGGGTGTAAATCATGGCCGCGCCGCCAACCGGTCCCAGTCCTTCGCTGACGCCACGGATCAGCCCAACCATGGTGCTCCATAATATAATCGCCAGTAAGCCGGTCAGCGTTGCTCTTTTTTGGGTCATCCCTCGTCCGTTATTTTTCTGAATACCGAAGGCGAATTTATAACACTATTTTCGCTAGCCAGGGATCAGATTAAAAATTCGAACTGATTAACGGGGTAGAAGAGCGTTAACGGCTGCGATTTTGAAAGCGTGAAGCCTAATGACTGATAAAATTTTACGGCGGCCTCGTCTTTGGCTTCGACGAAAAGCGCATAGATGCCGACCATGCCCGCGGTTAACCAGGTGCGGCGTAGGGCATCAAACAATAATTTCTCACCGAAACCCCGTCGTTGCAGGCGTCGATCAACCGCCATTCTGCCAAGCAGAACACAGGGCAGGTTACGATAAGGTAGTTTGCGTTGCTGGGATCCGGAAAGGTGCTGTTTTTCATATGAAGCCCCCGAGAGGGTATAAAATCCCATAATTTCAGGAACGGCTTCGTTTGTGACCAGCACGTAGCAACGCAGAATACGTCGCTCTTGCTGAACAGACATCTGGGACGTTAAAAACACATCCAGCGCCTCAACGCCACAACTGAAATTTTCTGTCCGATAGGTTCGGGCAGGATCGTATGACTCTATGCTTAACGTTAATTCTTCTGCCACGTCCAGCTGTCTTTGTCATGATAATGTGCAGCCATTGCTTTCATGCGTTCCGTTGGCTGTGGGGGATTGTCCAGCAAGGTCTGAATGCGCTCCCAGTTTTGCTCATCCAGCACGATACGCCGGTGCTCATTAATAACTTCTGCTGCCCGCTCCCGCACCGCATCGATCACAAAAGTACTGACTGGTATGCTTAGCAGGCTGGCGGCTTCTTCCATTTGTTTTTTCAGACTTTCATCAAGCCGGAAATCAAAGCGTTCTTTTTTCGCGGTGGACATGGTCAACCTTCGTATGTACGGTAAATTGCCGTACATTCTATCATAGCTGATTAAAATGACGCCAGCGGGTTATCGCTGGCGCCATAAAACTCAGATAGACGTCCGGCGGTAGCTGCGGTATTCCGGCTGCCAGAAGTTTTCTTCGATGGACTGCTGCAAGGCTTCGGCGGAAGTTTTCACCGCAAGGCCTTCTTCCTGCGCCATTTTTGCCACCGCCAGCGCAATCGCCCGCGACACGGTCTGAATATCTTTCAGCGCCGGAAGCACCATGCCTTCGCCGTGGTTGGCCAGCGGGGAGTGCTGCGCCAGGGTTTCGCTGGCGGCCATCAGCATGTTGTCGCTGATACGTGACGCGCCGGAGGAGATCACCCCGAGGCCGATGCCAGGGAAAATGTAGGCGTTATTACACTGGGCGATGGGGATGATTTTATCCTGCCAGTGGACCGGCATAAACGGACTGCCGGTGGCGACCAGCGCCTGGCCTTCGGTCCAGGTAATAATGTCCTGCGGGGTGGCTTCCACGCGGGAGGTCGGGTTCGACAGCGGCAGCACGATAGGGCGCGGGCAGTGCTTATGCATTTCACGAATAATTTCTTCAGTGAATAATCCGGTCTGCCCGGAGACGCCGATCAGAATATCCGGTTTCACATTACGCACCACATCCAGCAGCGACATAGCTTCTGCATCGGTATCCCAGTGCTGCAGGTTGTCGCGCTTCTGCACCAGTTTGCTCTGGAAGGAGAGCAGGTTCGGCATCTGGTCGGTCAGCAGGCCAAAACGATCCACCATATAGACGTTCTGCCGGGCGGCTTCCTCGCTCAGGCCTTCACGCTGCATCTGGGCGATAATCTGCTCGGCGATGCCGCAACCAGCAGAGCCTGCGCCGAGGAACACCACTTTTTGCTGACTTAACTGGCTACCCGCGGCACGGCTGGCGGCAATCAGCGTGCCGACAGTTACCGCAGCGGTGCCCTGAATATCGTCGTTAAAGGAGCAGATTTCATCCCGGTAACGGGTCAGCAACGGCATGGCGTTTTTCTGCGCGAAATCTTCAAACTGCAACAGCACGTCCGGCCAGCGCTGTTTCACCGCCTGAATGAATTCATCGACAAAGGCGTAATACTCATCGCCGGTGATGCGCGGATGACGCCAGCCCATATACAGCGGATCGTTAAGCAGCTGCTGATTATTGGTGCCGACATCCAGCACCACCGGCAGGGTGTACGCCGGGCTGATGCCGCCGCAGGCGGTGTAAAGGGAGAGCTTGCCGATGGGGATCCCCATGCCGCCGATACCCTGATCGCCCAGCCCCAGAATGCGCTCGCCGTCGGTTACCACAATCACTTTGATATTGTGGGTCGGCACGTTTTGCAGCATGTCGTCCATGTTGTGACGGTTCTGATAGGAGATAAATACCCCGCGCGCGCGGCGGTAAATCTCGGAAAAACGTTCGCAGGCGGAGCCGACGGTCGGGGTGTAGATCACCGGCATCATCTCGTCGAGATGGTTATCGACCAGACGATAGAAAAGAGTTTCGTTGGTGTCCTGGATGTTACGCAGGTAAATGTGCTTATCGATTTCCGTTTTGAAGCCCTGATACTGTAACCAGGCGCGTTCAGCCTGCTCCTCAATGGTTTCAACCACATCCGGCAACAGGCCCAGCAGGTTGAAGTTGCTGCGCTCTTCAAGGCTGAAGGCGCTGCCTTTGTTGAGCAGCGGGAATTCCAGCAACACCGGACCGGCATAGGGAATGTACAGAGAACGGTTTTTTTTATACTTCAGTAACATCTCAAAACTCCTTAAAAAACGATCCCGTCGCCTGCATGCTGACGGGGACGGCGGCGGCGCAAGTATAAAGCATGCCGATGGCAAATACTTCCCGGATGCGTCTAATCGTAAGGAGAATGTTAAAGAATTGCGAGGCGGGTTCAGCAGGCCCGGCAGACGTACGTCGCCGGGCGATAACATTATGACTTCGCGCGACGATGGCGACCGGTGCGGTGGGTGACTACCGTCGGTTGATCTTCACTGGTAACGATTTTTCTCTGGTTAGACACTTTGTAGTCCATACCCAGAATGTGACGTGCCTGACGATTCGTTTTCATGCTGACTCCTTAATCCTGTGACAAGTTTCAAGGACGCGCCCGCAACATTGACGGGTGAGCGTAATCCCATAGCGAAAGCCAATGCCGCGCGGTACGAAAAGTGCGCGGCACCTTTGATGTTGGGTCATTCCATGCCAAATATCAATGGCCGCGCCGGGTTTCAGAACAGTCTGTGACCCGGCGCGGGTTTCGCTACTCCAGCTGCCGGTTGATGTCGTCAATAGCGGCTCGCCACTGCGCCTGTAGTTGCGGCTTCTGATGTTTCGGCTTGCGCGCCAAATCTTCCGCCAGCCGGGTTTCCAGGGCAATCAGCTCAGCGAGCAGCCGATCGCCATCAGTCTCCGGGGGCCGGGGGGAAGATCCCGCCGCGACAGGTGCCGTCACCGCGTCCGGCTCCCGCAGTCGCGCAAACACCGCCTCGACGTCGTGCCACTCGTGAAGCTCGCCGTCCTCAATCAGCCAGAAACGGTTACAGCTGCTGGCGATCAAATCACGATCGTGGCTCACCAGCAGTACGCCGCCGTCAAAGCCGGAAAGCGTCTGCGCCAGCGCTTCTTTGCCTTCCATATCCAGATGGTTGGTCGGCTCGTCCAGCATCAGCAGGGCATAACGCGCCAGCGACATGCCGACAAACAGCAGACGCGAGCGCTCGCCGCCGCTTAAGGTGCTGACCCGCTGCCCGTGACGCGCCCAGGCGAAACCGGCGGCGATCAGCGCCTGTTTCCGCACCTCCGGCGGCGGGGCGAACGGCTCCAGCGCATCGAACAGCGTATCCTCATCATGCAACTGATGGAGCGTCTGATCGTAGTAACCGATGGTAACGCGCGGATGCAGCACCACGCCTTCACTTAGCCGCTGTTGACGGTAATGCTGCCACAGCAGACGTAACAGCGATGATTTCCCGCAGCCGTTGCGTCCCATAATCGCCACCCGATCGCCGCTTTTGATACGGCCCAGGGGCAATCTGAACAGCGGCGCAGCATCCGCTGCCGGAGCGACATCAAGTTCGCTCAACTCCAGCAGACGGTCGGCGCGCAGCGCATCGCCCTGAAGGGAAAGCGTCCAGTGACTACCGGCGGTGACGTCGGTTTGCACCTCTTTCAGGCGCAGGATCTGTTTTTCCATCTGCTTCGCCTTGCGGGCGAGATCTTCGTTATCGTAGACCTGTCCCCAGGTCGCCAGCCGTTTCGCGCTGGCGGTGATGCGGTCGATCTCTTTCTGTTCGGCTTTCTGACGCAGGGCGTCGGCTTCATCCCGTTCAGCCAGCGCCTGTCGTGCGGCCTGGCATGGCAGGGCAAAACAGTGCAGCGTCTGGTCGCGCAGGATCCAGGTGGTGTTGGTCACCGCATCCAGCAGTCGCGCATCGTGGGACACCAGCACAAAGCTGCCGTTCCAGCGCTGCAAAAACTGCTCCAGCCACAGCAGCGTCGGCAGATCGAGGTGGTTGCTCGGCTCATCCAGCAGTAACAGATCCGGCTGACGGATCAATGCCCGCGCCAGCAACAGCCGCGTGTGCTGGCCGCCGCTGAGCGTACCCGCGCATAATTCCCACTCCCGCTCGCTGAAGCCCTGGCTGGCGAGCAGCGTTTCCGCCTGCCAGCGCCGGGCATCGCGTTCCGCCTGCGGCAGTTGCGACAGCACCGCGTCAAGCATGGAGAGAGAAGAAAGCTCATCGGGCAGGTGTTGTTCGACCCGCGCCAGCAGGCAGTGTCGGGCCACAGAATAGACGCCAGCGGTCGGGGAAAGGGTGCCGTCCAGCACTTTTAACAGCGTACTTTTGCCGCAGCCGTTATAGCCCACCAGACCAATGCGGTCGCCTTTTTTGACGGTAAAAGAGAGATCGCGAAACAGCGAACCGAAAGCCGTATCGACACGAAGGGATTGTGCAGTTAGTAATGTGCTCATTGCTTACTCAAGAGTTACAGGCACGCGCGTGCCTCGTCAAACATCGCTGACGATAACCCGGTAAGCCCGAGAGAAGGGAGTCAGGTGATAGCTTCGCTCAAGCTTCAGTTATCGCAGCACGATACTGGTAACGCTTGAGCAGTGGCGATCGCCAAAATGATGTGAATGGATAAACAATTCACAGCACAGCATAAGTAACCTCCTTTTATATTTATCAGGTGAATGAATACAGTGAGTGTAACGGGGGAACCGAAGTTTGACTAGTGGCCCCTCGCTACCAGATTTTGCTCTGTCAGACGCATAAGATCCCCCCAGCCGCACGTTATTGAGCGGGCGCAGCGGGGCAAGGCGGTTATTGACTGCCGCGGAGCAGGTATAGAGAGAGCACCAGGCTTCCATCCATGCCAGATTGGTCGGCTGATTTAAAAAGTGACGATCCTGCTTAACGCCCGTGGCGTCGCGGAACGGTGTGGGATCGTCCAGCCCGGCAATCACCCGCTCACCCAGACGTTTCAGCGCGGCGGTTTCGGTGTCGCTCAGCGGAACCTGACTGGCGCGGGCAAACAGCGCCAGCATCACCAGCGGTTGCAGGGCGTAATTATGGTAAGCCAGCGCCCGCTGCCGTCGTTTAAGTTCGTTAGGTAAAAATCCGCGATCGTCCACCTGGCGCAAAGCGGTACGCAGCAGAGCGACGGCATCAGCAAACAGATCGTCCCGCCCGGTGGCGAGCGCCGTGGACATCAGCGCCCAGCCCGCCCAGTAGCTGTGGTTGTTGATTTTGTTGAGCGGCAGCCCTTTCCAGTCGCGGGCGACGAGCGTGCCGAGCTGGCTTAGCCAGTTTTCCACCTGTGAAGCGGCAGCCGGATCGTCTTTGAGTGGGTACTGTGGGGCGAATTTCAGCTGGATCCAGGCCGATGAAAAGCTGGCCAGCGCCCATTTTCGCACCGCTCTGCCGGTATGCGTGGTGTCTGTGGAGGTCAGCGCACCGGCCCGCGCCCAGCGGTTAAGCGCGTCTATAGCGCAATGGCTGTCGCCCCGTTGTACCAGTTTGCTGACCTGGCGCTCCATCGCATCGACCGTGCGGGTCGCGTCACGATAGGCCTGCTCCGCACCGGCATTCAGCGTGGCGCGGGCGGCGTCGGATCCTTCATATTTACTGCGCAAACGCAGCGCACCGGTAAAGGGCGGCGGCACCGGCGGGCAGGTAACTGCTGTCGTCGCGGCAGGGCGAACGGGCAGGGTAAAACCGGCAGGCGGCAGATACTGTGCGCCAGCGGCCATCGCGCTGAACGACCCGGCTGCCGCCAGTATCATAAGGAAAGAAATGCGTAACGATCGCAGCACAATGTCAGCCTTGAGGTCTGATAAGGCTGAAAACTATAGCAGATTAGTGGCTGCCAAAAACCTGCACCGCCCGCTGCAGGCGCGCGGCGCGGGCAGAGAGATCTCCTGCGGCGTGAGTGACCAGCTCCACCATGCCATTATTGTTATGCGTCATTACCCCGATGCGTGAGACGGACTCATTGATCAGCGCCAGCGCCTGGGTCTGCTCCCGGGTCGCGGTGCCGATCTCTTTGATCATCTGTGACATCTGTAGCACGTTGTCGATCATGGCCGTCAGGTGCGATTCGGTGCTCTCCACCATCGCCACGCCATGACTGACGTTGGCCACATTTTTCTCGATCAGCGTTTTGATCTCTTTCGCCGCCGACGCCGAGTGCTGCGCAAGGTGCCGTACCTCGGCGGCGACCACCGCAAAACCGCGTCCGGACTCGCCCGCGCGGGCAGCTTCCACCGCCGCATTCAGCGCCAGAATATTGGTCTGGAAGGCGATACTGTCGATCACGCTGATGATGTCAACAATCTGCCGGTTATCACGGGATACGGACTGCATCATGCTGATGGTCTGTTTCATGATGTTGCCGCTGTTCATGGCATTGCCGCTGGTTTCATCGGCGCGGAGCATCGCTTCGCCTGCGGTTTCCGCCGTTTGTTTTACCGCACTGGCGATTTCTTCCACCGCCGCTGCCGTCTGCTGCAAATCGGCTGAAGTTTCTTCCGTGCGGGTATGCAGGGAGACGCCTTCTTTGGCGATGCGCTGGCTGATCTGCCGGATGCCGTGCAGTTGGGTATTGACGTCATCCACCAGGGAATTCAGGTTAAGCCCGGACTGATTTACCATGCGCAGCAGTAAACCGATCTCATCGACGCGATTAAACTGCACGTAATCGGCCTTGCGCCCGGAGATCACTTTCTGCATCTGGGTAAGAATGGTTTTTAATGGTCGCGCAATTTGCGCGGTGAGAAACCATGATAACAGCGCCAGGATAAGCATCGTGGCGCTTATTTTCACCGGCAGCATCACGGGCGTCATTTGCAGCGCTACTATCGCCAGCAGACTAATACCTGTTCCAAGATGAATTCGCCGGGCGAGGCTGAGCCACTGAAACAGCGACAGGAAGGAAAATAAACCCCGCCGCACCAGCAGGCCTTTATAAAAGCGGTGACCTTTGAGGTTATTTTCATTTACCGCAGCGTAGAGTTTTTCGGCGGCGTTAATTTCGTCGCGCAACGGAATATTACGCACCGAGATGTAGCCGGTAAGCCGCTCCTGCTGATAAACCGGCGTGACGTTGGCGCGTACCCAGTAATGGTCGCCGTTATGACGGCGGTTTTTCACCAGCCCCGTCCAGCTTTCGCCCTGTTGAATGGTAAACCACATATCCGCAAAGGCCGCCGCTGGCATATCGGGATGGCGAATAACGTTATGCGGTTCGCCCGTCAGCTGTTCTTCTTCATAGCCGCTGGCGTCAATAAAAGCGGAGTTAGCATACGTAATATGGCTGTGCGTATCGGTGGTCGACATTAATGTCATACCATCTTTAAGCAAATACTCTTTTTGTGTAACAGGAGTGTTACGCTTCATAAAATCCCCACGATGAAGTGTTTCAGGTAAACCCTGAAAATAAGTGTCGGGCAGTGCATATTTTTGTTTTCGGCGTGGCATTTTCTACTAAGCGCAATGCGACGGATAGTAGGCGGAAGAAATATTTTTTAAGCAGGGATTAAATAAGCGTGTTATAAAATTGATAAATAAAAATATCGGCACTCTTATTTAAAGAACGACCTCAAGACTTAACGCAAATAAAAAGAACATTTCCTGAATAAACGCAGGCCAGGCATTTTCGCAGGAGGCATTTTATTAACACCTCATGCACATTTAGCGACGTGCAGCCACCGACTCCCGAATAATCAGCGTTCCCTCGTGGCGCGGCAGCGGGTCGGTTTCGCTTTCGGCGGTGGGGGATAACAGAATGCGAACCGCGTCGCTGATCATCTCATCCATCGGGATATGTACCGTCGTCAGCGTCGGGGTGAAGTATCGCCCGATAGTGGAATCATCAAAACCGGCGACGGAGATGTCCTGCGGTACGCGGAAACCCTGATCGGTCAGCGCTTTGGTGACGCCGATAGCCATATCATCGTTGGCCGCCAGAATGCAGGTCATGTCGCGACGCTGTTTCAGCAGCGCGCACCCGGCTTCATAGCCGCTTTCCGTGCTCCAGCTGCCGCGCACGATCAAGGATTCATCCGGGACAATTCCCGCCTGGTTTAATGCATCGCGATACCCGGCAAGGCGGCTGTCGCCCGTTGGGGAACCTTCAGCGCCTCCCACAAAGGCAATGGTGCGGTGCCCCTGTTCCAGCAAATAGTTCATCATCTGCATGCTGCAACGGTGATGATCGACATACACGGCGTTATTGCGGTTACGCTTCAGCTCGCGGTTAATCACCACAACGGGCACCGTATTCTGATCGATGATGTCATCAAGTTCGTCAACGCTGAGATATTTGGGATAGATCATGATCGCCTCGCAGCGCAGCTGCAGCAGGAAATTTATGGCATTACGCTCATCTTCCCGGCTGTGCTTGCCGTCGGCGAGCACCAGCTGGCGCTGGTGATCTTCACTACAGGTCGCGGCCTGGTAAATCATGGCGGAAAAGAAGGGGCCGTTATACAGGCCGTTGGTGATCACCAGCCCGACGGAATTCGATTCACTGGTCGCCAGTTTGCGCGCCAGCAGATTAGGCCGGTAGCCGGTTTCTTCAATGGCCTGAAAGATGCGGGCTTTAACGTCCTCGCTGACCACTACCTTACCGTTAAGCGCGCGTGACACTGTCGCTTTTGAGACGCCCGCTTTTCTGGCAACATCCAGTATCGTGACCATAAATTCCTGCTTGTTATCAATACCTCTGCCTATTATGCAGCAGGAGCATGATAGTAAGGGGATTTTGCAGCGGAAATTGTGCGGCAGAGCAGCGAATTGGCCACTCTGCCGCAGGATGACTGCCTCAGGCCACGGTCATCAGCGGCGTGTTCTGCCGGATATCTCCGTGAGACTGATGTTTGGTTAAGCGGTAGTCGTCGCTGTTGATCACCAGTACCGGCGTGGTCAGGTCGTAACCGGCACGCTCGATAGCCTCTTTATCAAACTCCAGCAACGGCGTACCCGCTTTTACCATATCGCCTTCTTTGACCAGCGGGCGAAAATGTTGCCCCTGTAAATTCACCGTGTTCAGGCCGACGTGGATCAGCAGCTCTGCGCCGTTATCACACGCCAGCCCGACCGCATGATGAGAGTCGATGAGCGTTTCTACGCGAGCGTCACAGGGAGCGACAACCAGGCCCGACTGCGGCCGGATGGCGATACCATCACCCAGCGCTTTCTGCGCGAAGGCGTCGTCGGCGACATCTTCAAGGGCCATCACTTCGCCGTCCAGCGGGCTCATGATTTTCAGGCTGACAGGCGCAGCCGTCACTGGATTATTTGCCGGTTCGCTACGCTGTTCTTCAGCCACCGGATCCTCAAAGCCGACAAACTGTACCAGCACAATGGTCAGGACGATCGCCGTGGCGCTTCCCGCCAGCTCGCCAATAAAGGACAGTGGCGCGTCCGGGCTGATGGCGTTCACCAGCGTGAACAGACCAGGCAGGGCGGCGTACGCGTAATAGAGGGAACCAAACAGGCTGGCGACGACAGCGCCAACCGCGCCACCGATGCAACCACAGATAAATGGCTTTTTAAAGCGCAGCGTAACGCCATAAATAGCGGGTTCAGTAATACCGAAAATCGCCGTCACGCCCGCCGACAGCGAGGTGGTTTTGAGTTCGCGGTTGCGGCTTTTCAGGAAGACGCCGAACACCGCCGCCATCTGGCCGATCACCGCGATGGTCTGGTAGGCCTGGAAGGAGTCATAGCCCTGGGTGTCGAAGTTCGCCATGATCACCGGCGTAATGCCCCAGTGAACACCAAAAATCACCACTATTTGCCATACGCCGCCAATCACCGCCGCTGCCACCGCAGGGGCTGCCGCAAAGAGCGCGTTATAGCCGGAGGCAATGCCCATCGCCGCCCAGGTGGTTACCGGCCCGATGATAATCAACGTCAAGGGTACAATGATCACAAAGCACACCAGCGGAGTGAACAGGGCGCTAACCACGTCCGGCAGGATGCGCTCGACGCGCTTTTCCAGCCACGACAGCGCCCAGACAAGAAACAACGGCGGCAGCACCGACGAGGTGTACACCGTTTTCGCCAGCGGGATGAACAGGAAAGTAATGGTTTCACCGCCCGCGATACGGCCCGCCATGGCGGACCATTCCGGGTTGATCAGCGCACAACAGCAGAGCACCGCAATATAGGGGTTACATTTGAAATGCCGCGCGGCGGTTATGGCGATAAATACCGGCAGGAACGCAAAGGGCGTCCATGACATAAAGTTCAGAATGGCGAAGGTGCCGGTGGTTTTTACATCGGCATCGATAAGCCCGACCACAATCAGCAGCCCCTGCAGGATCCCGGCTGCCGCCAGAATATAAACGATGGGCGCGAACACCGCCGACATGGTGCCGATCACTGCATCCAGCCAGCGGGTTTTCGGTTTTGCTGTTGCACCGGCATGGTTTTCGCCGAGCAGGGCGGAGAGCGCGTTGAATACGTCGGCGACGTGGGTACCAATCACCACCTGAAACTGACCGCCGCTTTCCACCACGGCGATGACGCCGGGCAGATCCTGAATGCGCGTTTTAGCTTCCGCCGGAGTTTCATTGAGTACGAGGCGTAACCGGGTGGCGCAGCGGGTAAAGCTGCTGATGTTATTTTCACCGCCTGCCTCGCGAAGGATGTCACTGGCTAACTTATTGTAATCCCTGATAACTGCCATTATTCATGTACCTTTTTTATGGGTAAATTTTTATGTGACTTTTCGTGTAACCGGTTTCATGCTAGCAGTGAACGACTCGCGTGCAACCGGTTTCATGGCGGAGTGTGGGCTGAATCACATTGATTGGCTGAATGAATAAACCAGACAGTGGGGGATGAAATGCAAAAACCGGGGAAGCAAAAGGCGAGGTAAAGAGGGGGGGCCAATCCATTGGCCTGATGCAGAGTTAAATCTGTCTCAGATGTCGTCCATGGTGTAGCTGACCACCAGTTCAAGGCAGTGACGGATCACGTCAGCGGTAGTGGCATCGTGCGTGGTTTCCAGCGTACCGATTAACCACAGGATAATGTCTTTATTGCTGGCATGTCCCTGGGACACCAGCAGGCTTCTGATAGCGGTAGCCAGCAGGGCGGATTCATCCGGCATTAAATCAGAGGCGTTGCGAACATAAGCGGATAAAGCGGGGTTGTGCAGTGCTGAAAATACGTCTGGTTGCTGTGCAATCATGGAATTCATTATTATTTCACCGCGGTTAAGAGTTTATTGGCTGACTGAAGTCAGGGAATATACAGACACTTTGCTTTCATTCGAAATCTAATGATTTCTTAAGTGAAAGACATCAAATCTGCCGTTCAAATAACATGCCGATCAGCGCCTGATAATGTTGTTCTTCTTCCTGGCTGCCGGCCTGTTCAAGGCGTACCAGTAATTTTGTACAAAGATTTTTGCGATTGAGATGGCGACCTGTCGTCAGGATTTCCACCACAATTTCACCCAGCGTTTCCTGCTGAGTCGGCAGAGCGGCTTTACTAAAATATTGTGCAATGGCAGCAGATGAATCGAAGGTATACCCGTCCTGTTGCATTGGTCGCTCCTGTTAAATGTGCTGAACTTGTTAACTTGTCGACTAAGTTATACAAACTTTCTAAACTTGTACATAGCCAGCGTACAGGTTTTTAGGTATTTTGGAGTCTGGAGGATATATCGTCCTCATTTCAGTCTGTTAGGGTCGAAAATAAATTGGCGGTGTAAATGGGGAGTTGTACAGCTTATACAAGGCAAATTTGTACTCAGAATGACTTTCGTATCGGGCTTAAGCCACTGTAATATCTGGACAAAAATATATTTTCTGAAGACCACAGACGGACAAGACGAATAGCCTGGCATCTGTTAATGTTGGCCGCAGATATCACACTCTCGGGGAAAAAATGCTCACAACCATCATCTACCGCAGCCATATATGCGATAACGTTTCAGTTAAATCGCTGGAAGAAATGGTAGCGGGTGCAAACCAGATAAATAGTCGGGCAAATGTTACGGGCATTTTACTTTTCAACGGCACGCACTTCTTCCAGTTGCTTGAAGGCCCTGAAGAAAATGTGGTGGAAATTTACCGTCATATCTGTCGCGACCAACGCCACTATAACGTAGTGGAGCTTCTGTATGATTACGCTCCTGCAAGACGCTTCGGCAAAGCCGGTATGGAATTGTTTGATTTACGGCAGTCCGAAAAAGAGGAAGTTTTGCAGGTCGTACTGGACAAAGGCACGTCGAAATATCAGTTAACGTATAACGACAGGGCGCTGCAATTCTTCCGCACCTTTGTCGAAGCCACAGAAAAAGAGAATTATTTTGAGATCCCTGCCGGCGATGCATGGGAATTTGTACCCGATGATGAGGTTGTACAACTTGGCGCACCGTTGAAATCAACGTCAACAGAGTACAGCTTTGCGTTTCAGCCCATTATCGACCCGCTGACCCGTGAAATCGCGTCGGTAGAAGCGTTGTTACGTACACCGGATGGCGGCGGCCCGCAGGCGTATTTTGCGGGTATGCAGGGGGATGAGGTATACCTTGCCGATCTGCACAGCAAAAAAGTCGCTTTTGCGATGGCGGGGGGATTAAACCTGCATGAGCAGGCGTTGTCGGTAAATCTATTGCCGATGACGCTGGTGAAAATACCCGAAGCGGTTGATGTGTTGTTAGAGGGTATCGCCACCAGCGGACTGGTGCCGGAACAGATCATCGTGGAGTTTACCGAAGGCGAGGTAATATCCGGTTTTGACGCCTTTACCGGCGCGGTGCGTCAGCTGAAAGCCGCAGGTATCAGCGTGGCCATCGATCATTTCGGCGCAGGTTTTGCCGGTCTGCAATTGCTGACGCAGTTTCAGCCGGACAGGATCAAGATTAACCGCGAGCTGATTAAGAACGTGCATACAAGCGGTCCGCGGCAGGCGGTGATACAGGCGATTATTAAATGCTGCCACTCGCTGGAAATTGCCGTTTCCGCGGTGGGCGTCGAGAAAGCAGAAGAATGGATGTGGCTGGAGTCGGCTGGCATCAGCCAGTTCCAGGGACATCTTTTTGCCCGTCCGGCCTTTGATCAAATCCCGCAGGTGGCCTGGCCGGAAAAGAAAGCCGACTTATAATCATCCGCTACACCTTTGTACAAGCCCCGCAGAAGCGGGGCTTTTTTTTCATTCGAAAATTATAAATAGTGTTGATAAACAGTCACATAATTCTTGTACAACAAAAAAGGGTTTGTACAAGCTCAGGATATTGGTTAGTTTAAGGTGAAGTGTTAAATAGATGTACAAAGGAGACCTATGGCTCATTACAGTATTGGCGATGTCGCTGAACGATGCGCAATCAATCCTGTAACGCTGCGGGCCTGGCAACGTCGTTATGGATTGCTGAAACCTCAGCGCAGTGAAGGCGGCCATCGACAGTTCGATGAAGAGGATATTCAGCGCATCGAAGATATTAAGCGTTGGATCAAAAGCGGCGTACCGGTCGGAAAGGTGAAGGCATTGCTGGAAGCAAAAGAAGTGGCGGTGGACGACGGCTGGTCATTACAGCAGGAAGAGATGATGGCCGTGCTGCGCCGCGTGAATCCTGCGAACTTACGCGCCAAAATCAATGAAGCAGGGCGTGAGCACCCGGTCGATGCCTTAATCGATCATGTTTATACCCCGGTGCGTCAGCGTTTAAATCTCGATCAAAATACTGCCCGCGCGATGAGCAGCCTGCTGGATGGCGCGCTGATTGAATACGCCGTGAGCTGTGTCGCGCAGGCACGTTTAAAACCAGGTAAAGAGGCGCTCCTGATTGGCTGGGATACTGACGACCGTACCCGGCTGTGGCTGGAAGCCTGGCGTCTTTCGCAGCGAGGCTGGCATATTGACGTGCTCGCCGAACCGCTGGATCTGCCGCGTCCGGAACTCTTCCCGGGGCAGCATATTTTTATCTGGACAGGTAAAACCCTGACGCGCCGCCAGCAGGAACAGTTTGAGCACTGGCACGAACAGGGTTTCACCATCGTATTTCACGGTAAGTAAGCGTTATTTTCCCCAGCGGCCACGCAAATAGCTGACCGCCTCCCGGGTCTGGGGCTGATTAAGATAGTCTTCCCTGAACAGAATAGTGCCGTTGATATTCGGCACAGACTCGTTCAAATCGATCTGTTTTTTCAGCTCCGGCACACCGCCGTTAATTGTCCAGTCGGGTTCATTTTTCGACGCTTCACCCACTTTATATAATGCGACGCCAATATACAGGCGCGTATTTGTCGGCTTCACCACGTTTGCCCACCAGTGCGCCAGCACATCGTAACGCGCCGCATCCCGTGCAAAAGGCCAGTAGATCTGCGGGGCGATATAATCCAGCAATCCCTGTTGTACCCAGCGCCGCGTATCCGCAAAGGATTCGTCATAGGCCGCCGCGCCGCGCGTGTTCGAACCGGAGGGATCGTGGGAAATATTGCGCCAGACCCCCGCCGGGCTGACGCCAAATTCCACTTCGGGTTTCAGCTGCTTGATGGTGCGCGACACCTGTTCGATCAGCTGTTGCGTATTATGCCGCCGCCAGTCTGCTTTCGAAGCAAATCCCTGCCCGTACTGCCGGAATGTCTGGCTGTCGTTAAGCGGCGAACCAGGCGTTTCCGCATAGAAATAATCATCGAACTGCACGCCATCCACCGGGTAACTTGTCACCACTTCCGCCACAATGCTGGTGATCCAGTCGCGCACTTCCGGAATGCCGGGATCGAGCACATAGCGGTCCCCTGCGGTACGGATCCAGTCACGGTGCAGCACAAAAATACTGGCAGGACGCAGCGCCAGCGTACTGTTCAGCTCGCTGGCGGTAGAGGGTTTGATATTGGTGGAGACGCGATAAGGGTTAAACCAGGCGTGGACTTTCATGCCGCGCCGGTGCGCTTCATCCAGCATAAACTGCAACGGATCGTAACCGGGATCCTGACCAATTTTTCCGGTCAGCATATCTGACCACGGCAGAATTTTTGACGGCCACAGCGCTGTACCGTCGGGTTTTACCTGGAAGAAAACGGTGTTGATGCCAAGCCGCTGCAAATTATCCAGCTTGGTTTTCAGCGCTTCCTGCTGCATCCGGATGCGCACCGCGCTGCTGCTGCCGTTGACCGACTCACGCGGCGGCCAGTCAAGGCGGGACACCGTCGCCAGCCAGACCCCGCGCACCGGTTCGTCAGACTGTGATGATTTATCCGCCAGCGGCTGCTTTGTCACCGGCGGCAGCGGGGTGACCAGCGAATGCGGCGCTCTGGAGGAACAGCTGGCAAGCAGCAGAGCGCAGCCGGTAAGGGCAGCCACGCGGGCAACGCGGCGCAGGCGCGGCAAGCGATGATAACGGGCGATGATAGTCTCCGGATTCGCATTAAGCGGTGTGGGTGGCGTCATTTTCATGGTATTCAGACTTAAGTCAATGAGTTAGATAACTGGTAATGATGGTAGTCTCTCCTGAATCAAATGAAAAATGAGATCCCGATCTCTGTGCCGATGTAACGAAATGACATGTGAACGGGCTAACATTTTTGAGCCTGATCACACTCTATAGTTACTGCACATCAAACAGAGACACAGTAACTTCTTATGGCATCCCTGAAAGACGTCGCCAAAAAAGCCGGTGTATCAACCGCCACCGTATCCCGGGTGCTGAATAATCATCCGGGCGTGAATCCGGAAACGCGCCAGGCGGTGCGGGATGCCATGGATTTTCTCTGTTATGTGCCACTGAAAAGCGCCGTGCAACTCAGCGGAAAATGTTCGGGTCTGATTGGCGTGGTATTACCCAATCTGGTCAACCCTCACTTTTGCGAATTACTGGCCACCTTTGAAGAAGAGGCCCGCTATATTGGCAAATCGGTGATTGTGAAAACGCATCAGAATCAGCCGCAACAGGATAAACAGATTATTCATAGTCTGATTGGCATGGGCATAGACAGTCTGCTGTGGGTGCCCACTGAAGCCGAGGCGGAATTATCGGAATGGCTTCGTGCCACCCACATACCGGTGGCGGTAGTCACGCAGGTCTCCCGCTTTTTTAATTCAGTGTCCATTAACCAGACCCGTGGCGCGGAGAATATCGCCGGGCATTTTATTCATACCGGCCACACTGCCTTTGGTTTTATCGCCCAGGACGGGGTGGATAATCGCAAGGTGTCGGCCTACAGCAGGAAAATTACCGGGCACGGCCTGCAACTGGCGCTGGCGCACCAGTTCTGGATCGGTAAAGGCGAGGGGGAGAGAACCTCCGGGCATATCCATAACCTGGACGTGATCATCGATAAACTGAAAAATGACCCGGCGCGCTGCACCTGTCTGCTGGTCTATAACGATGTCGCCGCCTGCTACATTATCGATGGCCTGAAAGCGCAGGGGCTGACCGTTCCGGACGATATTGCCATCGCCAGCTTTGATAATACTGTGCTGGCGCAAACACAAAAAATAACCAGCGTCGCGCAGCCAATAAATGAAATTGCGCACCTGGCGTTTCAGATGGTGAAAAATAACAGCCAGCTGGAAAGTATCGACATGGTGGAGATCGTTTCGCGGTTAATTATCCGCGAGAGCAGCGTCAGGCTGAATATCACCACCTTATGACGCGTTAATTTTTTATCTGAATTTTATTACCACGACATTTATCCCGGATGGGACCGGTCTGATGACCCGTGCCCGGCGTTCACGACTGCGCAATGAAAAGGTACACGATATGTCTGTCACTCTGTCTGTAAAAACAACATCAAAGCACAGCGCTTATGAAAAGCTCAGCCTGAAAGAAAAAGTGGGCTACGGCATGGGGGATGCCGGTTCCTGCATGATCTGGAGCGTGCTGGCACTTTATCTGACCTGGTTTTACACCGATATTTATGGCCTCGATGCCGGCGTCGTGGGCACCTTATTTCTGGTGATCCGTATATTTGATGCCTTCAGCGATCCGGTGATGGGCGCAATATGCGATCGCACTAAAAGTCGCTGGGGCAAATTCCGCCCGTGGTTGCTGTGGATGGCGGTGCCTTTTGGTCTGGGCGCGGTGGTGATGTTTACCACGCCCGATCTGACGATGAGCGGCAAAATAATCTATGCCTGGGTGACTTATCTGGTGATGTCGCTGATTTATACCGCGATAAATATTCCCTACTGCTCGGTGGCGGGTGTGATCACGCTGAATCAGAAAGAGCGGCTGGGCTGTCTGTCGTGGCGCTTCTTCCTGAACGGACTGGCGACGCTGATTGTGTCCTCGTCTATTCTGCCGCTCACCGAATGGCTGGGAGAGGGCGACCGCGCGGCGGGTTTTCAGCAGACCATGATGATCATGGGTGCTGCCGCCACCCTAATGTTCCTGTTCTGCTTCAGCAGTATTAAAGAGCGGGTGAGATCAGTAAAAGCCAATGACTCCTTAATGCGCGATCTGAAAGACATCATCAAAAATGATCAGTGGCTGCTGATGATCTCTATTACCTTTTTAAACGTTTTCCCGGCCTTTATTCGTGGGGCGGTGACTATTTATTACGCCACCTATGTGATGCACGCCTCGGTAGGATTTGTGACCTTTTTTATGGCGCTCGGCGTTGCCTGCAATATGTTCGGCAGCGTGATTGCCAAACCGCTTACCGACCGTTTCGATAAAATTAAGCTTTTCCGCATTATCAATATTATTCTCGGCATTCTGTCATTCGCGCTGTGGTTCGTTGATCCGCAATCACTGACGCCGCTGCTGGCGCTGTTTATCGTGATCAATATTCTGCATTTGATCCAGTCCGGTCCGATTCTGTGGGCGATGATGTCTGACGTGGATGATTACGGTGACTGGAAATACGGCAAGCGTCTGACCGGCATCTCCTTTGCGGGCAATCTCTTTATGCTGAAAATGGGGCTGGCAGTCGCCGGGGCTATCGTCGCCTGGATCCTCTCCTTTACCGGCTACGTCGCCAACCAGCCGCAACAAAATCCGCAAACCCTCCAGGGCATTATTATCATGTTCTCCTTACTGCCGATGGTGAGCTATTTCATCAGCGCCTGGATGGTGCGTTATTTCAAACTCGACAATCAACTGCTGGAAAGAATCAAAGTCGACCTGGCTAAACGCGAACTTTCTGTCATGTAAATGAGGATCTACTGATGACGAGCAATAACCATTATGATGTCACCCGCTGGCATACCGGTAACCCGTACAGAGATATTGGCGAGGTGATCAACAGCATCATCGCCGATATTAAAAGCCGACAAACGCAGACTGATAGTAACGGCGGCGGCAAGCCCGGCGCGGTCATTTATATTCCGCCGGGTGATTATCACCTCACCACGCAGATACTCATCGACATCAGTTACCTGAAAATCATGGGCGCCGGGCATGGCTTTACGTCTTCCAGCATCCGCTTTAACGCGCCGCAAAATGAATGGCCGAACTGGCATGAAATCTGGCCGGGCGGCAGCCGTATTCTGGTGGATATTGCCGCAGGCGACGGGCAGCCGGAGCATGCAGGGGCGGCCTTTTATGTGGAGCGCAGCGGCGAGCCGCGCATCAGCTCGGTGGAGTTTTCCGGCTTCTGCATCGATGGGCTGCATTTCGTCGATGACGACCTGGGGCATAACGATCCGGAAAACAGCTATGTGAACGGTAAGACGGGGATTTATATCGCCAGCGCCCAGGACTCGTTTCGCATCAACGGCATGGGTTTTGTCTATCTGGAGCACGGCCTGACCATTTACCACGCCGACGCGCTGTCGGTGCATGATAATTTCATTGCCGAATGCGGTAACTGCGTGGAACTGCGCGGCGCGGGCCAGGCCTCAAAAATTACCGATAACCTGATCGGGGCAGGCTACAAAGGCTACTCCATTTATGCGCAGAATTTTGGCGGGCTGCTGATCGCCGCCAATAATATCTTTCCGCGCGGTAAAAGCAGCGTGCATTTCTCGGGGGTGGCGCGATCAAGTATTACCGGCAACCGTTTTCACGCCTTTTATCCGGGCATGGTGATCCTTGAAGATAACTGCTCGGAGAACCTGATTTCCGCCAACCATTTGCTGCGTGACCGCGAGCCGTGGCCGCCGATGCAGGGCTACGATAACGGCCTTGATGACAGCTTCGGGCTGGTGCATATCAATGGCGATCACAATTCCGTGATCGGTAATCATATCTCTGCGTCCCCCGACACGGCGCTTAGCACACCGCCGGACACAAGGCCGGTGATCATTCATCTCGTCGTCGGGCAGGGGAATTACATCGCTAGTAATCATATCATCGCCACCCGCGAAGCAGGTGCTGAACAGTCTGCTGACGCTGGCTCCTGTTTTACCACCCAGGTGGGGGCCTTGCTGGCAACGGATCGCCGCGTTGCGCTGGCGGTGACAGCCGTGCTGGTGGCGTCCGCAGCCACGCACAATACGGTGCTGGATTCCGGGGCGGATCACCAGGTCATACTGGACCGCAGCCTTAACGCCTTTCGCGCCACACCCGTGCCCGGCCAGCCTGTTTAGCCGCTGAATCGTTAAAGCATTATCTGTTCAACCCCGCATAATTACGGCAATCGTGCGGGGATTTTTCATTCCTCATGCGATCAAAACCACATAATTTCCCTTAAAAACGCTGCTTTTCCCGGCAGGTGAACCTCGTCACATTTCTTTAACCTGCTAATCAGTAGATTCGGGCGGGTCAGTCAATAATCGATTCAGCAAAAAGGACGAAAAATGAAAATTAAACTGGCTTTAACGGTGCTTGCAGTAATGATTTCGGGACAGGTGGCGGCAAAAACCTGGGTGCTGACCAGCGCTGAACAGGGCGTGGAAAAAGGAAACTGGAAGATTTCCAGCCAGGAGCTGAACGTCAAAGATCACAGTTTCAGCATTGAGCAAAAAGTGCTACATGGCGGTAAGCAGGAAGGGAGTAAAATACTCATCCTTACCAGTAAGGACGGGCTTACCATCACCCTCAGTCCGACGCGCGGTATGAATCTGCTGCGTGTGGAAGGCTTCGGCTCAAAAATGGGCTGGGAGTCGCCGGTGAAAGAGGTGGTTAACCCGGCGTTTATTAATCTGGAAAGCCGTAACGGGCTGGGCTGGCTGGAAGGTTTCAACGAAATGATGGTGCGCTGCGGCTACGAATGGACCGGTCATCCGGTCACCGCTGACGGCCAAATCTATACGCTCCATGGCAAAGCGGGGAATACGCCCGCCTCGCAGGTGGAAGTCGAGGTAGCGGACGCCGCGCCCTATGAGATCCGCATTCGAGGGTTGATTAAAGAGAGCACCTTCAAGAAAGCGGATTTGCAGACCCTGACCGAGCTGCGCTACGTGCCGGGCAGCAACAGTTTCAGCCTGCACGATGTGCTGACCAACGATGCGGACTATCCGCACGATTACCAGATCATCTATCACAGCAACTTCGGCATGCCGATCCTGGAAGAGGGCGCGCGCTTCCTCGCGCCGATGTCCGCTATCAGTCCGTTCAATGACTATGCCAAAGAGGGCCTGAAAAACTGGCAGACCTACGCCGGGCCGACCAAAGGCTTTGACGAGATGGTATTCAACATTCAGCCGCTGGCAGGGGAAGATCATCAGACGCTGGCGGCCGTGGTGAACAAAGCGGGTGATAAGGGCGCATCCATCCAGTTCGACACCCGCCAGTTGCCGGTGCTGACGCTATGGAAAAATACCGACACCCTCAAACAGGGCTACGTCACCGGCATTGAGCCGGGCACCAGTTTTGCCTATCCGGTGACCATCGAGCGCGAGCAGAAACGCGTGAAGCAGCTCCAGCCAGGGGCGAGTACGCAGTTTGATCTGACCTACACCCTGTTGCACAGCAGTGAACAGGTGGCGGACGTTGAGAAGAAAATTACCGCCATTCAGGGCGAGACGAAAATCGACGAGAACGCCACGCCGATCGCAAAAGAGTAATCCCGGCACACGCGCCCGCCTGTCCGGGGGCGCGTTTTACAACGACTCGCGCAGCAGCAGCGGGCTTTCCACACGGACAGTATCGCGATGAGTTTGCTGTTGAATGATATGCAGCGCGCTCAGACGACCAATCTCATAATGCGGCAGCTGCACCGTCGAGAGCGGCGGCACAAACAGATCGCCGATGCCCACCATATTGTCGTAACCCAGTACCGCCACGTCCTGCGGAATGCGCAGCCCCTGTGCCAGCAACGTCTGGTAGACCATAAAAGCGATGCGGTCGTTACCGCAGATCACCGCGTCGAACTGCGGTCTGCCGTCGTGGATATGCGCCAGCAGCAGGGCGGGCATATCGCGGTAGTGTTCATCGCCAAATTCCATATACGCGTGGTTAAGCGTATGCGGATCGATACCCGCTTCGCGACAGGCGCGCTCCAGCCCCTGACGGCGGCGGATGGTCGCCAGATGCTTTTCCGGGAGATGCAGACAGAGCGGGCGGCGATAGCCCGCCGCCAGCAGCGCTTTCACTGCGCTGTACTGACCCTGTTCGTCATCCGGAATATAGCTGGCCACCGGATCGTGCAGGCTTTCACAGTTCGCCAGCACGCAGGGCAGCGTCAGCAGCTTGGCGGGCAGCGGCACCTGGCGCAGGCCCATGGTGGTATAGATAATGCCGTCCGGTCGGTGGGAGAGCAGCAGATCGACCATGGTGTCCGGGCTGTCGTCGGAAAACATGTTGACCACAAAACTGTTCCAGCCGTGGGCGCGGGCGGTTTCTTCAATAGAAAGAGTGATCTCCACCGAGAAAGGCGTGGTCACAGTATCCAGCGCCAGCACGCCGATGGTGCTGGGGGAGGCATGGGCGCCGCGGATCTTTTTGGCGGACAGATCCGGCACGTAATTGGTCTGTTCTATGGCCTGCTGTACGCGAGCCAGGGTTTCCGGTTTTAGCCGTTCCGGGCTGTTAAGCGCACGCGAGACGGTCATCAGCGATACGTTTGCCAGTTTTGCCACATCTTTCAGGGAGGCCATTCTTTTACTCCATCATTGCCGCGCTGCCAGCGGCAGTATAACTAAGTTGCTGATGTAAAAGGATCATACGCTATTCCTTTTCCGCTGTGTCGCAGTCTGTGGGTCTGAAATGTTGATCGCGATCTCATCTCCATTATGTTAACGTTAACTTTTGTGATTAACATCATGAATCTCAGCAAAACGGCGTGAAGGTGAGATTTTGTTAACGTTACCATTAGCGCATTACTCCAACACGAGATCGCCATGATGAAAGTCCATCATTCTCACAGTTACCCTTTACTCAGTGCCTTGCTGTTCTTCTTTTTTGTCACCTGGTCCTCCTCAGGCTCGCTGCTTTCCATCTGGCTGCATCAGGAAGTCGGGCTGAAGGCGGGGGATACGGGGATTATTTTTGCCGTACTGTCGGTTTCGGCGCTGTTCGCGCAGATCTGTTACGGCTTTGTGCAGGATAAACTCGGTCTGCGCAAGCATCTGCTGTGGTATCTGACGGCGATGCTGATCCTCTCCGGCCCGGCGTATTTGCTGTTCGGGCATCTGCTGACCATTAACATTCTGCTCGGCAGCGTATTCGGCGGCATTTTTATCGGCCTGACCTTTAACGGCGGCATCGGCGTGCTGGAATCCTACACCGAACGCGTGGCGCGTCAGAGCCAGTTTGAATTTGGTAAGGCGCGCATGTGGGGATCGCTGGGCTGGGCGGTGGCGACCTTTTTCGCCGGGCTGCTGTTTAACATCGATCCGCGGCTGAACTTCGCGGTTGCCAGCTGTTCCGGGCTGGTGTTCATGGTGCTGCTGGCCCGTCTGCGGGTCTCCTCCGCGCCCCATGCCATGCAGGAGGCGGTGGCGGGCGGTAAAGTCACCCTGGCGGACGCGCTGCGTCTGTTGACGCTGCCGCGCTTCTGGGCGCTGGTGTTCTTTGTCGTCGGCACCTGTATTTATGGCGTCTACGATCAGCAGTTCCCGGTCTATTTCTCGTCACAGTTCGCCACGTCGCAGGAAGGCAATGCGATGTACGGCTATCTGAACTCCTTCCAGGTGTTTCTTGAAGCCGCCGGGATGTTTTGCGCGCCCTGGCTGGTGAACCGCGTCGGCGCGAAAAACGGCCTGATCTTCGCGGGCATGGTGATGGCAATGCGCATGATCGCCTCCGGGCTGGTGGAAGGGCCGCTGCTAATTTCCATCACCAAACTGCTGCACGCCGTCGAGCTGCCGGTGCTGCTGGTGGCGATCTTCAAATACAACAGCCTGAATTTCGACAAACGCCTCTCATCCACGCTCTATCTGGTGGGATTTGCCTGCACCAGTTCGGTGATCGCCTCGGTGCTGTCGCCGCTGGCAGGCTACAGCTACGAAAAATATGGCTTCGCCGAATCCTATCTGTTTATGGGCATGCTGGTGTTCGGCATCACCTTTATCTCCATCTTTTTACTGCGATCCGGCAAGGCTTCAGCGGATCCGCAGGTACCCCAACTTTCCGCTATCTGAATAAAGAGTGAAGACTATGACCTACTCAATTGCTGACGCTGAACAGGAACTCAGGGTAAAGCGCGACGCGCTCAACCTGCGCTGGTATCCGCATTACCATCTGGCGGCCCGTGCGGGCTGGATGAACGATCCCAACGGGCTGGTGTGGTTCGACGGCTGGTATCACGCTTTTTACCAGCATCATCCTTATTCCACGCAATGGGGACCGATGCACTGGGGGCATGCGCGCAGTCAGGATCTGGTGCACTGGGAACATTTGCCGGTGGCCATCGCCCCGGAAGGACCGGAAGATAAAGATGGTTGTTTTTCCGGCTCGGCGGTGGTGGACGGCGACACCCTCGCGCTGATTTACACCGGCCATAAATTTCACGGCGACGCCGGTAACGAAGACAACCTCTATCAGGTGCAGTGTCTGGCCACCAGCCGCGACGGGATCCACTTTGAGCGGCAGGGCATTGTGGTGAATACGCCGCCGGGCGTGCATCACTTCCGCGATCCCAAAGTCTGGCGCGAAGGGGATAGCTGGTACATGATCGTCGGCGCACGTCTGGGCGAAACCGGACAGGTGCGTCTGTATCGCTCGGCGGATCTGCGCCAGTGGCAGGACGAAGGCGTGCTCGATGAAGCGGAAGCCGGCATGGGCTTTATGTGGGAGTGCCCGGACTTCTTCACCCTGAACGGCAGGCGCGTGCTGATGTTCTCCCCGCAGGGCATGAACGCCGACGGCTTCAAAAATCGCAATCTGTTCCAGAGCGGTTATCTGGTGGGCGACTGGCAGCCCGGCCAGCCTTTTATCCGCGCCGGTGAGTTTGCCGAAATGGATCACGGCCACGATTTCTACGCGCCGCAGAGTTTCGCAACGCCGGACGGACGCCGCATCGTGATCGGCTGGCTGGATATGTGGGAGTCGCCGCTGCCGGAGCAGCAGGACGGCTGGGCGGGCATGCTCTCCCTGCCGCGGGAACTTAGCCTGAGCCATGATAACCGCCTGCAAATGCGCCCGGCGAAAGAGGTGGAAAGCCTGCGTCAGGCCTGGTTCCCGTGGCCGGTCAGCACCCTTAAAAATCAGCAGATCAGCGTGGCGGAAAACGCCGGGGCCATGGAAGTGGTGCTGAACTGGAATAGCGCCGACAGCACCGCCGAACAATACGGCATCAGCCTCGGCGACGGCCTGCGGGTGTATGTCGATGCCCAGCAGCAGCGGCTGGTGCTGGAGCGGTATTATCCGCAGCACGCTTTATGCGGGACGCGCAGCGTGCCGTTATCCCCCGATCGCGATCTCAGTGTGCGGCTGTTTATCGACAGCTCCTCCGTTGAAGTTTTTGTGAATAACGGCGAAGCCTGCCTCAGCAGCCGTATTTATCCGGATGCCGGAAACCGGGAATTACGTTTATTCGCCTGGAGCGGAAGCGCTTCATTAACCGACGGCGGCGCCTGGCAGCTGGAATAAATCACACTCAGATTATCAATAACCCGTCCCTGGCGACGGGCGGGTTATTGCTGTCGCTGTCGCCGGAATACCCTCTGCACCATTAATGATTGAATAGCGAAATAATAAAAAAGGTTCCCCGATGAAAATATTATGGATCGGTTGTGTGTTGACGTCTGTATTCAGCAGCGTGGTCTGTGCGCAGGAAAATCTTTCACTGGAAGCGCGTCTGGCGCAAATGGAAAGCCGCCTTAAGGCCACCGAAGCGCGAGCCGCCAGCGCGGAAGCGGAGATCCGCGCCTTAAAACGGCAGGACGCGCCCCGTGCGGTTGCCAGCGCTGCACCGGCAAAACCCTCTTTACAGGTGAATGACACCGACGAATTAAAATTCTATGGCGATGTGGAATTTAATATGGACGGCGCCAGCCGCACCGGAGGGCTGACGTCCCTTAAAACCAGCGCTAATAAAGACTGGACGCCGGGTGAAAAAGAGCGCTGGGATATAAACGGCCGCATTCTGCTTGGCTTCGACGGGATGAGAAAGGGCGCAGACGGCAAATATGCCGGATTCAGCGTACAGCCGCTGGCGGATATGAGCGGCAAAATGAATCTTGACGACGCGGCTTTTTTCTTCGGCCAGCAGGATGACTGGAAAATTAAAATAGGGCGTTTTGAAGCCTGGGATATGTTCCCGTTTAATCAGGATACCTTTATTGAATATTCCGGTAATACCGCCAACGATCTCTACAGCGATGGCTACGGCTATATCTACATGATGAAAGAAGGGCGCGGACGCAGCAACAGCGGCGGCAATTTCCTGCTCAGTAAAAACCTTGATAACTGGTATTTCGAGGTCAATACGCTGGTTGAGGACGGCAGTTCGCTGTTCGTCGATCAGAACTATCATGGAAACGCACTCGATAACCGCAAAAACGTGGTCTATGTGCGCCCGGTCGCCGCCTGGCAGTCCGGCCCCTGGACGGTGGCCGCCGCGCTGGAGAGCAATCTGGTCAATAACGCTTACGGCTATCAGCAGGAGAACGGCCGCTTTCGCGATCAGTCCAGCCGCACCGGTTACGGTATGACCATGAGCTGGAACACCCAGCGGATCGACGCGGAAAACGGCGCGGTGGTGAATCTGAGCACCGCCTACCTGGATGCGGCAGACGAAAAAGACTTCAGCGCCGGAATCAATGCCCTCTGGCATCGCGTCGAGCTGGGCTATATCTACGCCCATAACAAAATCGACCGCTTCAATATGGCGGGCGTCGATGCCGACTGTGACAGCGACTGCGCGATCCTCGCCCCCGGTCGTTACGACATCCACACCCTGCATACCTCATGGCAGCTGCCGGAGATCATGGATATGCCGAATTTCAATATTTACCTCGGGGCTTACGCCTCCTGGCTGGATGCCTCGGCGTCTGAAAGCGGCAGCAATGACGACCGCTATGGCGCGCGGGTGCGCTTTAAATATTTGTTCTGATAATCAGGTTAAGGGGAGTGTATGAAGATCTGGGCATTAGGCGACGCGGTGATCGACTTGTTACCGCAGGGAGAGATGCAGTACAGCGCCTGTGCGGGCGGTGCGCCGGTTAACGTCGCGGTTGGCGCGGCGAAACTTGGCGCGGATTGTGGCTTTATTGGCCGTACCGGGGACGATCCCTTTGGCCATTTTCTGCAAACAACGCTGGCTGAGCAGGGCGTGGATACCCGTCATATGCAGTTTGACGCGCAGCACCGTACCAGCACGGTGCTGGTGTCGCTGGGGGACGAGGGTGATCGCAGTTTCACTTTTCTGGTCGATCCCTCCGCCGATCAGTTTTTAACGGCGGACGGGCTGCCGGAATTTGCCGACGACATTCTGCATTTTTGTTCGCTGGCGTTGGTAGCCACGACCTGTCGCGAAACCCTGGTGCGCGCCATTGGCAGCATTAAACAGCGCGGTGGTCTGCTGAGTTTTGACATCAATCTGCGTGAACAGATGTGGCCGGATGCGCAGGAGATGTCCGACACGGTGCGTCATTTTGCGCGCCAGGCCGATATCCTCAAGCTTTCACAGGAGGAGCTGTACTGGTTAACCGGCACCACGCAGCATGACAAAGCTCTGGCGATTTTGGGCGGGTATCCGTCGCGCCTGAAGGTCGTGACCTGCGGGTCGGATGGCTCTGTGGTGTTATGGCAGGATCAGATCGTTGAGATGAGCGCATATAAGGTGGACAGTCTGGATACCACCGGCGCGGGAGATGCCTTTATGGCGGGATTGCTGGCAAGCCTGGCGCAGGGGAATGCGTTAGCGGATCTGACGCAGCTGAAGCAGGCCCTCAGCCAGGCCAGCGCCTGCGGCGCGCTGGCCACCACCGCCAAAGGGGCGTTGGCCGCGCTGCCGGATGAAAACGTCCTTAAAGCGTTCAGGGCGTCTGCCGCGGAACTGGCGGTTAACCTGCGCCCGGCGCGCTAGCCTGCGGGTAAAACAGGGAGCCTCGCGGCTCCCGTATCACATCATTTTATTGAGCTGGATTTTATCCAGCGGCATCGGCCTGCCAATGTAGTAGCCCTGCGCCTCATCGCACTTATACTTCTCCAGCATGGTGAGTTGCCCGGTGGTTTCCACGCCTTCCGCCGTGACGTTCAGGGAGTAGGATTTACCGAGATTAATCATATTCTCGATCACGTCTTTCGCGGTCTCTGAAGACTCCATGGCAAAGATAAAGGACTTATCCAGCTTGATGCCGTCAAAAGGAAAGGTACGCAGATAGTTCAGGGAGGAATAGCCGGTACCAAAATCGTCAATCAGGAAGCGCACGCCGATGGATTTAAGTTCATGCATGATCTCCAGCACGCGCTCCGGTTGTGACAGCGTCACGTTTTCGGTGACTTCCAGCTCAAGCTGCGCGGCAGGCAGGCCGGAAACCTTCAGCGCCTCCTTCACCCGCTGCACCAGTCCGGGATTGAGAAACTCCACGGCGGAGATATTCACCGACAGGATCATCTCCGGCAGGCTTTCGCTGATATCGATACAGGCTTTGGTCAGCACCCAACGGCTCAGCCCCATAATCAGGCCGGAACTTTCCGCCAGCGGAATAAACTGGTCGGGCATCAGCAGCCCCAGGCGGGGATGTTCCCAGCGCACCAGGGCTTCAACCGCGTTAATACGCGACTGCTTGAGGTCGTAGCGCGGCTGATAATACAAAATGAACTGGTTTTCATTGATAGCGCAGCGCAGATCGTTTTCCATTTCCCGCCGCTGGATGATTTGCTCGATCATATTCTGGCGGAAGTAGATCCAGCGGGTATGTTCCTCTTTTTTCGCTTCATAAAGGGCGATGTCAGAAAAGCGCATTAAATCCCAGGGCGTTTGCGCATCCTGCGGATAGAGCGCGATCCCCATGCTGACGCCGATATAAATATCGTTGTTCTCCACTATCTTAAAGGGCGCTGTGATCGCCGCATTAATTTTTTCACATATCGCATCGATCTGCGCTACGTGCTGAATATCGGAAAGAATAATCACGAATTCATCCCCGCCGTGGCGGCTGACCAGATCGTTTTTATTGATGCAGCCTTCCAGCAGGCGTGCGACCTGTTTGAGAAGTGTATCGCCGGCGGCGTGACCAAAGAGATCGTTTACCGGTTTGAATTTATCCAGATCCAGGGTAATGACCGCAATCTGATGGCCAAAATAGGGCTGCTCACGCACTCTGGTTTCGAGAAAATCCTTCAGATACATGCGGTTCGCCAGGCCGGTTAATTCATCATGGCAGGAGAGGAATTTCACGCGTTCGTGGGCTTCCAGCTCGGCGGTGACGTCCGTCGCCGTGCCCCTGTAAGTCGTGCTGCCACCCGGCAGATCGACGCGTTTTATCACCAGACTGCAATAACGGGTCTGCCCGCTGGCGGAGACATAACGGCAGTTTTTTAAGGTAAAAAGCGTATCCGCGCGGGGATCGCTGAACCACTGCGAAATCTCGGCGGCAGACTGGGGCAAAAAGTCGGTCAGGCTTCGCCCGAGCCAGTGACGGGTTGGATAGCCGGTGATCGCCGGGAAACGTTCTGAGATCCAGCTAAGTTTACGCTGATGGTCTATTTCCCAGATCCAGTCGGTGGTGGCTTCGGCGACATCGCGAAAACGCCGCTCACTCGCCGCCAGCGCCAGCTGACTCTGTTTTAATAGCCCGATATTGTTATCGTTGCTGCGCGCTTTGGCTAATACGTTGCGTAGCAGCGCCAGCACCAGTAACAGCGTAATGGCTGCCATACCGAGCAATAACGGTAACTCCCACTTTAACAGCGCTCCACCCGGATCATCGCTTTTCCAGTTCAGGATCATGCTGCCCTCATCGGTGGGGATGGACACCTCGCCCTGGCGATACGGCGTGCCGCCATGCCTGTTATAGCTCACCTGTTCAACGCCGTACTCGTTACCCATCAGGACAAGTTTTTCCGGGGTGAGTTTATCGACAAAGATCATCAGCGAGTGTTTATCAGAGGTGGTGAGTACGCGGCTATCGCTTCCGGCTTTGATCCAGGCCGCGCCAATAATCACCGGCTGACCTTTGGCAATCACCATGCGCGTCAGCGGCAGGCCTTTAGTGAACATCAGCTCATTCTGCAATGCCTGTAAAACCGGCTTACCCAGCCAGTTTTCGAACGGATCCTGCACGCGTTCGCCGTAGAGCACGCTGTATTTGGTTTGACCGTCGGGTGAAATAACAAAAACCCCTTCGTACTGAAATAATTTGTACAGCGAATCCCCGAGGTTCTGTCCTTCCCATGCCCACTGTAAATTCATACTCTGGTGAAGATTAATGTAGGCTTCTCCCCAGTCGGCATAGTCCGCCAGATGATCGCGGATGGTGGCGGTCCGGTTTTCTATCGCTTTTTTCAGCAAATTCCCGCTGCGGAAATCGGAACGCGCATTTTGATCGCCTGCCACATGATAAGTGGCCGTGATGGCGAGGATAAACATCACCGCAATCATCAGGATCATAATCAGCATTGATTTCTTCACTATGCTGAGGGTGTCGGTCTTTACAGCGTTAAGCGCTTGAGTAGGTTGCCAGTTCATTTTTTATCGCTCACCCATCACCGGGTACAGATGATTATTATCCAGAGGTCTCCGGAATGGTTATCGGCAGAAAAGGGAAGAGTGTTAATCACCGGCGGGAAAGGGTAAGCATTCCCGCCACGGCTGGCGGGAAGTTATCTCAGGCCTGCACCCTGTCAGCGTCATGACAGGTAAAGACCTCCACGCTGTTTAACAACAGACGCGCCTGCTCCTTGAGCGATGCGCTGGCAGCGGAAGATTGTTCAACCAGCGCGGCGTTCTGCTGCGTGGTGGTATCAATCTGACCCATGGCAATATTAATCTGGGTGATGCCGTCGCTCTGCTCGGCGCTGGCGCGGGCGATTTCATCAACCAGCTGCTGCACGTCGATCACATTATTCACGATGCCTTTCATTCCTTTATCGGCTTCATCCACCAGTTCACGACAGCTGTCGATTTTGCTGAGGGACGATCCGATGATCTCCTTAATCTCTCTGGCTGAAGAGGAGCTTCGCTGGGCGAGGGTGCGCACTTCACCGGCGACCACCGCAAATCCACGGCCCTGTTCACCGGCCCGTGCCGCTTCGACAGCGGCGTTAAGCGCCAGGATATTGGTCTGGAAGGCGATACCTTCAATGGCGGTGACGATGTCGGTCATCTTGCCGGAGGCATTATGAATATCTTCCATACTGAGCAGCACGTCATTCATACGCGCACCATTTTTGCGGATGACGTCCCCGGTTTCGCTAAACAGCTGGTTAACATGGCGGGAGTTATCCGCCGACCGTTTGATGGTTGAAGTAAGCTGTTCCAGCGTGGCGGCGGTTTCTTCCACGCTTGCGGCCTGTTCTTCCGTTCGTGACGCCAGATCCTGATTACCGGCGTCAATTTCACTGGCGGCATGGGAAATGGTCAGCGCGCCCTGTTTGACATCCGTGACGGTACTGCCCAGCCCGGCAACCATATCCTTTAATGACTGCATCATCATCCCCAGCTGATCGTCTGAGCGGACATTCACTTCCACCGTCAAATCCCCTGCGGAAACATTGCCTGCAACGCTTACGGCCTCAGACAGCGGTCGCGTAATACTACGGGTGATATACCCGGCGATAATGATGCCCAGGATGATGCTGGCAATAATAAATGTCAGAATGATGTTTTCTGATTGATTCGCGTCCCGCCGAATGTCCGCATAGGTTTTATCGATGAGCGCTTTCTGAAAATCACGCAGCTCGGTCAGTGCCTGGGTGTATTCCTGGGTTGCCGGATAAAAGCGATTCAGTATAAAAGCGCTGATCTGTTCATCCTGCCCGTTTCCTGCAAGCTGAAGTCCTTCCTGTCGTAAGGAGACAAACTTTTCACGCGCCGCGCTAACTTTCGCCAGCAGGCGTTGCCCGGTCGGTAAGCGCAATAACGGCGTCAGTTCTTCCTGAACACGGGTGATGTCCGCGGATCCTTTCTCCACGGTTTCCTGCAACGATTTGCGCAGGGCAGGATCGGCGGTGCTCATCGCCGTCATGGCTACTCCGCTGTTAGTATTTAAAAGCCTTGTCCAGTCTTCAATCATTCTTTCTTTAACAAGATGCCAGGAGATCATTTCTTCTACTTTCTTCTCACTGCTCATAGTCAGCCAGAATGCACTACTTCCCATAATGACTGACATGAGCAAAAGAAGGGCAAAGCCGGTTCCCATGCGCATACCCACACTCATATTATTCAACTTCATGATCTCTCCTGCGAAACTAATAACCCGCTTTGATATTCATCATTGCATATCGGCTTTACGGCGGCTTTCTGCACCGCAATTTCGCAGTAAAAGCATCATTCAGACATAAATATGATCTGGATCATGAAGGGTGAAATAATACGATCAGCTATCTCACCATAATAGTGTAGCAACGCTAATAACCATTTTAGCAGTGAGGTTAATTTCTTTACTTTTATAAAGCGCATTTAATGTCTTTTGCAGTGAACACTGAACATCTTTTAATTTGCTTATTTTTCTAAAACCGCTGACTGCTAAGGTTGGACTGGTCATTATAAAAAGGAAATTCAGGAGCTACATTATGGATAAGAAAGTCATTGCTCTTTTTTGCAGCGCCATACTTTCAGCAGGCACACTCTCATCCTCTGACGCCTGCACCCGTGTCACCTGGGCCGCAATCAGGCATGAATGAAAAGGGGTTGCAGGCCGATCTTTTATATCTCGGCGAGGCGAAATACGGCAAGGCTTCACCGGCAGAGAAAACCCTGGAGGCAAAAACCTTTATTCAGTACGTGCTGGATAATTTCGCAACGGTTGAGGAGGCAGAAAAAGCGCTTAAAAGCGAGCCGATACATATGATTAGCAAGGGCATGCACGCAGGACTGCATTATATGGTTACCGACCGCAGCGGCGCGAATATGATTATTGAAATTGCCGGGGGTAAACTGAAAATATATCCCAAAGCAGGCAACGCCGTAATGACCAACGATCCCAGTTATGAATCCATGCTGAAAATATATGATTATTATAACGAAAAGAATCTCGCCAGAAACATGCCTGGTTCTCCCCACTCGGTAGACCGTTTTATGCGCGCGACAGGCTGGCTGGAACAAATCAGCCCTGACAAGATGGACACTATTATTAACCTGGTTCCCGGTAAGAATTTCGCCATGCAGGCGCGTATGAGCGTGCTTTCCGTCATGCGCACGCTGTCCACGCCGTTCGCTATCTCAACCGAAAGGAATCCGGAGAACAGTACCACCCTCTGGCGCGGGATAAGCGATCTTAAAAACAACATCATGATGTTTGATCTGGCGGATTCTCCCTCCACGGTCTGGGTGGATCTCAATAAAATCGACTTCAGTCAGGGGGAAAGGGCGCTCAGCCTGTCTGATGGCGAGATCAAACAGGGGGACGTGACCCGTCAGTTCACGCCCGTGCAGTAACGCTGCGTCACAAGGATGCCGCTGCCCGCGCGGCGGTGTCATACAGAGAAGATATGGTACGCAGCAACTGTGCCGTGTCGCCAATGGCGCTGCCTGCTATGCCACTTTCAGCATGAATGTTGATCAGGCAGGCTTCACGCACATCACGGTATTTCATGCATAAGGCTTTACCTTCATCGGTGGTGGAGAAAAAGAGTTCTTTTCCTGCCTTTTCGCTGGTCACATAGCCTGCCTTAACCAGTTTTTTCAGCGCATAGGTCACCACGTGCGTGTCTTCCACGTTCAGCACAAAGCAGATGTCCGCCAGCTTTTTTTTGCGATTGCGGTGATTCACATGATGCAGAAGCGAAACGTCAAAAGCGCCCATATCCGGCTCACCGGCGGCGGTCATACAGCGCACCATCCATTTGTTAAACGCATTGCTGGTCATGATCAGCGCGTACTCGAGCTCCGATAACTCTGCGCAACGCTCAGAAACCAGATGGCGGGAGGAAACGATACGGCCGTCAGCAATATCGTCGTGATGCGTTGAGGTGGCACTCTTTTTTGTGGTCATAACGTCCCTTATCGGATTGTGACTCTTCACCAAAAATGTAAACGCAAAGCGATAAAATAAGAACATTTTATTGATAAATTGTTTACATGTTTTTGCCGTTCAGTTATAGATTTTTAGTACAGGCTCTGTGCGAATGACAGATCCCTGGCAAAACACAACATCTTTCGCCGTTATGGATCACGCTTCGCCTTGATGTGAAGTATTAAAAAAATAGCCGCCGGCGCGCAACGCTCACTTTAGACAGGATAAAAGTTATGGACGGTTCTACGCTGCTGCCGCTCATCGGGATACCGATAGTGGTTATTGGTTTTGCACTGCGATTTAACCCGCTGCTGGTGGTGGTCGTTGCCGGCCTGTCGACCGGTCTGCTGGTGGGAATGGATTTCGGCATGCTGCTGGAAACCTTTGGCGAAAAATTTGTAAACAGCCGCTCACTGGCCACCTTTATTCTGATCCTGCCGGTCATTGGCCTGCTGGAGTATTACGGGCTGAAAGAGCGGGCGCAGGCCTGGGTGGCGAAGATAGCCAGCGCCACCTCGGCACGTATTCTGATGCTCTATTTTGTCGCCCGTGAAGGTACCGCCGCGCTGGGACTGATGTCCCTTGGCGGCCATGCGCAGACCGTCCGTCCGTTACTTGCGCCCATGGCCGAAGGGGCGGCGCTCAATGAATACGGCGAACTGCCGCAACATATCCGCGATAAGATCAAAGCCCATGCCGCCGCCTGTGACAATATTGCCGTCTTCTTCGGTGAGGACATTTTTATTGCCTTTGGCGCGGTACTGCTGATTGACGCCTTCCTGAAAGAGAGCGGCATTCAGGGCATTGAACCGCTGCATATCGGCCTGTGGGCTATTCCCACCGCTATCGCCGCATTAATTATTCATATGACCCGCTTGTTGCGCCTTGATGCCAGTATTCGTCGCGACGTCATGGCCTGGAAAGCAGAGCAGGGCGCACAGGAGGCGACACGATGAGCACCTTGATCACCATTAACCGCGTCTATTACCTCATCGGCTTTGTTGTGATGCTGCTGGTCATTATGACGCTGCGCGATCGGGCTAACCCGAAACGCTTTACCACCGCGCTATTCTGGTTTCTATTCGGCGGCATTTTCCTGTTCGGCGATCTGATGGTGCAGGAGCTGGGCAAATCGCTGGCTTACCGGATCATTGGCGGCGGCGTGATCGCCATTGCGTTGCTGGCAGGCTTTGGGCTGGTGGGCAAAGGACACTATAAAATGTCCACCGATGAAGAGCGGGAAGCCTCATCCCGGCGACTGAAAAACTGGCTGTTTTTACCGGCGCTGATGATCCCCGTGGTGACGGTGATCGGCACGCTGTTCCTGAAAGGGGTTTCCATTGGCGGCGTGTATCTGCTAGATCAGAAGCAGCTCACGCTGGCCGCGCTCTGTGTCGCCTGCGTCGCCGCGATCCTCACGGGCTGGTGGCTGACGAAAGGAACGCCGCTGCATGCGATCCGCCAGTCGCGGCGTCTTGTGGACACTATCGGCTGGGCGGTGATCCTGCCGCAAATGCTTGCCATGCTTGGCGGGGTCTTTGTGGTGGCGAATACCGGCGAGTCGGTGCAAAAAGTGGTGAGTCTGTTCGTCAATCCGGATAACCGCTTCATGCTGGTGGTGATCTACTGTATCGGCATGGCGCTGTTTACCATGATCATGGGTAATGCCTTTGCCGCATTCCCGGTGTTGAGCGCGGGGATCGCGCTGCCATTCCTCATTAACGTTCATCACGGCAACCCGGCGCCGCTGCTGGCGATTGGTATGTATGCGGGTTATTGCGGCACGCTGATGACGCCGATGGCCGCGAACTTCAATATCGTTCCCGCCGCGTTGCTGGAACTGAAAGATAAATATCAGGTGATCAAGATCCAGATCCCAACGGCGCTGACGCTGCTGGTGGTGAACGTCATTTTAATGTATTTCCTCGCGTTTCGCTAAGCGCGGCATTGAGCTAAGGAGCTGTTATGGAATTAACGCAACATCAGGCGGATGCATTCGCCAGAATGCCTTTAACCTATCTGCGCCAGGAATACCCTAATCACATTATGCATCTGCTTAATGATGATGGTGATGTCTTACCGCCGCGCGCGCTGCATCCGATTTTTTATGGCTGTTTTGACTGGCACTCGGCGGTACACGGTTACTGGTTGCTGTTACGCTGCGTGCGGCTATACCCGGAGTTGTCCTGCCGTGATGACATCGTTGCGCTGTTTGACGAACACATGACGGAAGAAAACGTGGCCCAGGAACTGGCGTACTTTAACGCGCCGTTCCGCGCATCCTTCGAGCGCCCGTACGGTTATGGCTGGCTGCTGGCGCTGGCGCAGGAGCTGAAACAATCCTCACTGCCGCAGGCGCAGAAGTGGCATCAACTGCTGGAGCCATTAACCCAGGATATTCGCAACCGGCTGATGGATTACCTCAGCAAGCTGACGTATCCGATCCGCGTCGGAACGCATTACAACACGGCCTTTGCGCTGGCGCTGGGGCTGGATTATGCCAGGGCGCTGACTGACCGTCCGCTGGAGCAGGCCATTCTGGATGCGGCGACGCGCTTTTATCAGGCCGATACGGATTATCCTGCGCATTATGAGCCAGGGGGTGATGAGTATATTTCCGGCGCGTTAACGGAAGCCCTGCTGATGAGTAAAGTGGCGGATAAATTCCCGGCGTGGTTCGATGCATTCCTGCCGCATGTGGGATCGGTGTCGGCGCTGATGAACCCGGCGGAAGTGAGCGACCGTACCGATCCGAAAATCGCGCATCTTGACGGGCTCAACCTGAGCCGCGCCTGGTGTATGAAGCATATCGCAAAAGCTTTACCGCAAAACCATCCGGCGCAGACGCCGCTGCGCGAAGCCGTGGCGCGTCATCTGACGGCCAGCGTGGAGCATGTGGTGGGAAGCCATTACAGCGGCGGTCACTGGCTGGCGAGCTTTGCATTGCTGGCGCTGGAGTAAGGGCAGGGCAGAAACGGCAAAATGAGGGGTTCGGCGATGCCGAACCCCGACGGATCACGCGCCAAATGCGCCGTCAATGGTATGCATGGCGCCGGTCACAAACGAGGCTTCCGGCCCGGCAAGCCAGGCAACCATACCGGCCACTTCTTCAGGACGCCCGTGGCGTTTGATGGCCATAAAGCTGTGCATCAGATCTTTCATCGGGCCATTTTCCGGGTTGGCGTCAGTATCAATCGGACCTGGCTGTACAATGTTGATGGTGATGCCACGCGGGCCAAAATCCCGCGCTAACCCGCGCGCCATGCCCTGCAGGGCGGATTTGCTGACGGCGTAAGAAGCCATGCCGGGGAGGGGCATCCGATCGCCATTGACCGAGCCGATAATAAGGATGCGTCCGCCTTCCGGCATCTGACGCGCAGCCTCAACGGCGGCGTGGTAGGGCGCATGGATATTGATGCGAAACAGACGATCCACCACATCGCTATCCTGCAGAAGCGCGTCACCAAACAGCGCAATGCCTGAGTTCACCACCAGGATGTCCAGCGGTCCGGCCGCGCGTACCAGATTGATCACCGCGTCGCGATCGGCGCTGTCTGCCTGCACCGCTTTACTGCCTGTTTCTGCCGCCAGCTGTGTGGCAGCATCATGCGATCCCGCGTAGCTGAAAGTGACCGATGCGCCTTCGGCAGCGAAGCGGCGAACGATGGCTGCGCCGATACCACGGCTGCCGCCAATAACCAGAACGGATTTATGCTGAAATGAAGTCATGTGCGTGTCCTTGTGATATTGTAGTGATGATTACAATATTCAACGGTCACGCAGCCTGTCAAGGAGTTATGTAGTGGTCACTACAAAACAAAGTAAAACACCGGGGCGTCCCCGCAAGTTTGATGCAGAGCAGGCGATCGCAACTGCGCAAAAACTTTTTCATTCAAAGGGATACGACGCCCTGAGCGTAGCGGATTTGACCAGAGCGCTGGGCATCAATCCACCCAGCTTTTACGCCGCGTTCGGCAGCAAGTTCGGCCTGTATCAACGTGTGCTGGCGCGCTATTCCCGCCAGGGCGCGATCCCTTTTGCCGAAATTTTGCGTACAGATCGCCCGGTAGCGCAGTGCCTGGCGGCTGTGCTGAATGAAGCGGCAAGGCGCTACGTTGCCGATCCCATCGCCAGCGGCTGTATGGTGGTCGAGGGCACGCATAGTGACGATCGGGAAGCGCGCGAAGCGGCCTGCGAAATCCATCAGGCAGCAGAAACCATGATCCGCGATTTCATTGCGCGACAGTATCCCGATCAAGCCGAACGGCTGACGGATTTTATGGTAACCGTGATGGCCGGACTTTCCGCCAGTGCGCGGGCAGGGTACAGCGAAGCGCGATTACGCGAAACCGTGCGTCTGTGTACCGACGTGCTGGAACAGGCGTTGCCGGATGCTGCTGGCGCAGACGTGGAATAACGGTTTATTGCGTGAGTCGCATAAGGTTGCAATATAAACCCGGCTGTCGTGCCGGGTTTGTTTTAAGCGGTGTATAAGAGATCGGCTCGTGATGATGAGGGGCGGGGACAGACTTACAGGCGGTGCGCGTAACCATAAATCCAATTTAACATAATATACATTATGCGCACCAGAATGCATTTATGCAGATTGTGTGGCATTGAGCTTTCCGTGACCCGTCCTCAGGATGCATAACTATTTTTCTTCCAGATGCCTGCATTGCTGCCTGATGCCATTAAAAATACTGTCAGCAAGTTCCTGCGGATACGTCTGCGGAAGTAACGCCATAACACGGTCAATGACGCCCGGCGTCACGGAAATAATTTCATCCAGCATGGTTTCTATCTGCTGCTCACCCAGGCCAGCCAGCTTGCCATGGTTGATCCAGTGCCGTTTTTGTATGCGGTAAATCTGGTAATAATTGCTGCTGCCCCGGACGGCCATCGCCAGCTTGCATTTCTGCCAGGCGATCTGATTATTCCCGTGACCGATCACCGACCATGCCGACAAAACGTCATACAGCGGCGTCAGATGATAACGGCCCTGCGGCGCGATCGCGATACTGAAATTTTTGGCGTGGCCGTCCGTTGCAGCCATCAGCCAGAAAATAATCTGCGCTCTGAAGAACTGCGCTCTGTCATGTTCAGCCAGGTCAGAATGACTCAGTATTTCCATAATGTCCGAAATACCCGGCCCACCGTCCGCCTGGTATTTTCGTAAAGGAGAAACGCCCAGAGCCTGACACATATCCTCCTGGGGTAAACGAATGATCCACTGCCGATCGGCGGACCATTTCCGGTCAAAACGCGCTACCACCAGGGCCTTCTGATCTTCAAACTGCGCGATCTCCGTTCGTGCCACGGGGATGCCGTAGTGTTCAAGAAGCAACGAACACAGCCATTCATTTTCTACTGACGTACTCATATCAGCTTTCATATTGCCGACCAGCCCGAGCGGTAACTTGAAAATATGGGTCGTCGGCGTATTACCTTCGGGCATGCACCACTGGCCTTCATGCCACAGTAAGGCTGTTTTTTCCTGCGCGCCGGCAATCGATAAACACAGATCGTTAGCATCATCCTGCCTGCCGGGCAGCAATACCTGGGTAGTATTTCGCAAGGCTGTCGCGATTTCTGATGCAGAAAGCGGACGATATTTTACGGAATATAAATCCGTGGGCTCCTCGTCTTCATGCAAAAGTTGTATCGCGCCCACGCAGTCTTTTCCCAGCTCTGTCAGCAGGTCAAAAGGTTCAAGACTTTCTGCCTGATAGCGCATCGCCAGGCGTCGGCGTATCCCTTCACTGTCGGGTAATAAATTATCAAAATAGTCGCGGACAATATTCCCGCGCCAGGCTTGATTACCGGGTGTAAAAGGAAGGGACAGTGATAAAGGCCTGCCCTGCCCGTCAGCAATCCATTCCGGCAGATAGCGCAATAAATCTTCCCCTCTGCTTTTCTCCCAGAATCCGACGTGGATGCCATTCATCCATATTGCTAAACGCGGCTTTATCCTGCTCATATCGTTACCATTTCTCCAGCCGTGCAGGTGAATGTAAATCTGAATTTCCCTCCGCCTGCCTGTTCTCTGAGGCAAGGGTCGCTGAGGAAAGGCTGATTTCGACACCCAGGACGGAAAACACCTTAAACAGGCGCTCAATGCTGGCACTGGCAGGATTGGCCTCCAGACGGGCGTAAGTCTGCTGCGTTACGCCTAACCTTTCGGACACCTCTTTTTGCGTCAGGCCATGCGCTTTGCGAAAACCAAGGAGTAATGGACGCAGCTGGTTAAGCGTTTTTAACGGGTAAACATTTTTCATAATGAGGAGGCCACTTTAACGGGAGCTGATACAACTCTCAGGCTGTATTCTGAAGATACACCCTACAGGCTGTTTTATCAATATTACAGCCTGAAAGCTGTTAATGAAGGGATACGACTTTGAAGCGGTAAGACAATGAGATGACTTTGGAATATCGCCGCTCTACATTTAACATAATTACGCCCGCCTGGCGCGGACGTTCATTTCAGCATGCTGCACAGTTACCGGCGTTGACGCTTTACGCTGACGAAGCTGCGCCATCACCGGTTCCCTGGTTTTCCTGCCAGTGTGTTTTGCAGCGCTCTTTCGCTTCACCGGGGAGATCGCGTAGTTCTGGCAGGCCGTCACTGGATCCATAATCCATGGTAGACGACGCTGCTTTTTGCTCCTCCCGGGCCGCAAACTCAAGCGTTTCATCAAGTTTGATCCACTCGCCCTGATCTTGCCGGTAAATCAGCGCATAGGCAGGTCTTTGCTCATCATCGCCATAAATCTCATACTTCTGAGCGGTCGCACCATCATTGCCAAACTCCAGCGTATCAATAAGTATTGGATCAGCCATTACCTTCTCCTCTTTGCGTTAAGAGCTGAGATTTAAGTTTAGCTAAAGTTAACATTCCGGCACGCCTGCATCTTAAACCTTTATGATGAACCGCTGACCGGCAACTCCCAGATTTGAGCGCCCCATAAAAAAAACCATCTTCTATACTGAGTTACGTTCAGTGAACTTTGCCGCTGCGCATGTCAGCTGCAAAATTCACCGATACACCCTTGTTACTCTTTTTTTATTTTTGATGGGGACTTCCTGGATGTTACAAACTCAATCCTCGCGCACCGGCAGCTGGCTGCTGCTGCTGGCTGCCGTGATCGGCTTCGTCGTCGCGCTATACGCCTGGCTGACGCCGCTTACCGGCGTCACCGGTACCATCGGCGCACTGGGCGTGGCTATCGACTGTGTCGTGGTGGCGCTGCTGGCCTTTGCTATACGTGCCGTATCCCGCCGCGGTATGCGCATTTTTCTGGTGATTATTACGCTGATCATGCTGGTCGGTATTGGTTTTGCAGCGGCGCTGCTGCACCAGTACATCATTACGGCCGCAATGGTAGTCGGTCTCATTGGTCTGATCATGATGAGCCGCAACCCCGCGCATCACAACCATCGCGTAAAAGTCTGAGGAATCGCCCGTGTATAACGATAAACACTATCCCTTAATGAAAGTCAGCATGACGGCGCTGGCGCTACTGGTCGCGCCCCTCTCCCTTCAGGCGCAGGACAAAGCCGCTGAAGCCTCGATGGGAACACAGGAAAAAGTGAACGTGGACGCAGCGGATCAGCAAGATCCCGGCACCACAAAAACCACTGACGAGGCGTCTTCCGGTCAGTCAGACGGCAAAAAAGTTGAATCTGCCGGCAATCCGGCGACATCTCTGGTGCCGTCTTCCGCCACCTGGGACAGCTTCCACGGCCAGCTTAACGCCCAGAAATATAGCCCGCTGAAGCAAATCACGGCGGAAAACGTCGGTAAACTGAAGAAAGTCTGGGAGTTCCATACCGGCGATGTGTCGGATGGCAAAGGCGATACGCCTGCCACCGTCTGGTCAGCCACGCCGATTTTCGCCAACGAAACGATCTATATCGGCACACCCTTTGATCGTCTGATTGCCCTGGATCCAGGCACCGGCAAAGAAAAGTGGCACTATGACACCAAATCTTCCCGCAAAGCGCTGACGCAGCCGGTACTGAAAAACCGTGGCGTCTCTTACTGGCAGGCAAAAAATCCGGTCGCCGGAGAGGCCTGTCAGAAGATCGTCTATATGGGTACGGTGGATGGCAAACTCTTTGCGCTGGACGCCGATTCCGGTAAGCCGTGCGAAGGTTTCGCTGATAAAGGCGTGCTGGATATTAATCAGTGGAACACGGTAAACGCCAAATATCCGCTCTCGATACTGCAACCGCCAACGGTCGTCGGTAATCATCTGCTGGTTGGCTGGGCCGGTAAAGACTGGGCTTATGCCGAAGCGCCTCCGGGCAGCGTGTTTTCATTTAATGCGCAGACCGGCGAGCGCGAATGGACCTTTGAGGCGATCCCGGAAGAAATTCGTAAACGTACCGGTACCGCCAACGTCTGGACGCACATGTCTGCCGATGAAGCCCATGGTCTGGTCTATCTGCCGGTCTCCTCTCCTTCCCCTAACTACTGGGGCGGTAACCGCGTCGATCCGATCCCGCTCGGCACTTCCACCACGGCGCTGGACATTAACACCGGTAAAGTGGTCTGGTCACGCCAGTGGGTGCATCATGATGTGTGGGATTATGATATCAACTCCGCGCCGACGCTGATGGATATCACCGTTGACGGCAAACAGATCCCGGCGCTGATCCAGGCGACCAAACAGGGCTTCCTGTTTGTGGTAAACCGTCTGACCGGCGAGGATGTCTGGCCAATCGAAGAACGTCCGGTGCCGCAGGGCGATGGTTCGGTGCAGGGCGAAGTGCTTTCGCCAACGCAGCCGTTCCCGACCAAACCCGCCCCGCTGCTCGATCAATCGAAAAAGCCGGAAATCTGGAAACTGGCGGATATGGTGGGCGCGGGCCAGTGCTCCCGTCTGTGGGATAACCTGACCTATGAAGGCATGTATACGCCGCCAACCACTAAAGGCGAAGGCGCCCTGACCTATCCGGACAGCGCCGGTGGCGTGCAATGGGGCGGCGTGGCATTCGATCCGCAAAAACAGATCGCCATCGTCAACACCTCGCACATTGTGCAGTATGTGAAGCTTTACAGCCGCGAAGATTACGATAAAGCGGATAAAGGTTCCGGTAACGAAAGCGGTTTCGCACCGCAGGAAGGCGCGCCTTACGGTATGCGTCTGATGGTGGCGAATAACTGGCTGGGTATGCCGTGCTGGCAGCCGCCGTTCGGCGAAATCGTCGCGCTGGATATGCATACCGGTGATGTGAAATGGCGTCGTCCGGTTGGCGCGTCTCAGCAGTACGGCTTCTTTATGCCGGAAAGCTGGGGCTCACCGACTATCGGCGGTCCGGCTGTCACCGCTGGCGGCGTGGTCTTTATCGGCGCGTCGATGGATGCCAAAGTTCGCGCCTACTCGGTTGAGAGCGGTGAAGAGCTGTGGTCCGATCAGGTGGAAGCCCCTGCGGTAGCGAACCCATCGGTCTATGAATATAAAGGCCGTCAGTATGTGGCGTTCGTGGCAGGCGGGAATACTATCCTGAAGGATCAGGTTGGCGATCAGGTCGTGGTCTATGCGCTGCCTGAATAATGGCGTATAAATCCTGCCGCTAAAATAATAAAAAACCCGCTCATGGCGGGTTTTTTTATCACGTTCACTTATCTGCTCAGGCTTATACCGTCATCGCTGTCGTAAGCGTCAGTGCGATTTTCGCGGTTAAAGCGCGGTAACGTTAGCCGCTGCCGGGCCTTTAGCGCCATTCTCAACAGAGAACTCAACTTTCTGGCCTTCATCCAGGGTCTTATAATCGTTACTCTGAATGGCGGAAAAATGTACGAATACATCTTTGCTGCCGTCGGCTGGGGTAATAAAGCCGAAGCCTTTTTCAGAGTTAAACCATTTTACTAAACCAGTCATTTTATTAGACATAGATACTTCCTTTAATTATTTGAGCCACACGTCGTGGCGAACATGGCCTGTTGCAGATGATGACTTATTGGGCGCTTAGGAGGAGGCTCATGCAGAAGAGTATCTTTGGATAACGCTTGAAATGAGGACTGCTTTACTAAAACTGCTTTCATAAGGTCTGTATGCCAAACCGATGACGCATAGTGGACTGTTAAGAATTAATTAGCAAGATTACTTTTGTCAGTGATTTGAAAAGGGAATTTACAAATGTGCCGTGCCGCGATGTTATCAGCCCCGACCGGCACGGCCAGGGCATGCGGTATATGGTCGCCCTACTTCCATTTAGCCCAGGGATCTTCCCCAGGCGATGCTACGCTTTTTTCACCCAGCGTGCTGACGTACAAATCTTCCACCTCTTTGCGCGCCCAGGGCGTGCGGCGCAAAAATTTCAGGCTTGATTTGATACTCGGATCTTTTTTAAAACAGTTGATATTGATGCGCGCGGCCAGTTCTTCCCAGCCAAAACGGGCGACCAGATCGGTCAGTAAGGCTTCAAGTGTGACGCCGTGCAGCGGGTCTTTGGAAACATGCTCTGCCATGGTGATCCCGAAGAAAGAAAAAATCCTGCTCACCATACTGTCCGGCGCGGCGTAATGCAATTGTTGCGCAAGGCTCTCACGAGTTAAAGCGCGGCAACAGGATTCAGAAAACCGGAGGAGCCTGCTCCCCCGGTTTCTGGTTTAGCTGAATAACCGCAGCAGATAATCAAGAATCAATGACGGCAGCGTAAAGTCCGGATCCGCAAAGGTTACGCCTTTCGCGCCCAGCTGCGAGAAGATAGGCAACGTCAGCGCCGGTAATACGCACAGCAGTAATCCGTTAATGCTGCTGGCGATCACCGCGCCGCGGAATCCTCCGGTGGCATTACCAAAGATAGCCGCCGCACCGCCGGTGATAAAACTCGCCATGATCCCCGGCACGATAATCGGCAGACCGATAAAGGGGAACAGGAAGATACAGACCAGCTCAACCGCAAAGCTGATGAGGAAGCCAATCAGCGTGGCGTTTGGCGCTTTGGTGAATAACACCATCACATCCACCGCCGGGACGGCCCCAGGCGCAAATACACGGGCAAAACCTTTAAAGGCCGGGACGATCTCTGCGGTAAATAAATTTACCCCGGCTTTAGCCAGATACAGGCCGCAGGCAAATGTCGCCGACTGCTCAAGCACAAAGATAACCACGTTCTTATCCCCTGCCCCTGCGCCATACACCACGGTCATGGCATCCTTAATCTGCGGCTGGGTGGCAAAAATACAGGAGATCAGCAGCAGCACCAACATTGTTAACAAGGTTGCAATATTTGGCTCACGAATAAAATCAAATTTATTGCTGATATTTAAATGTTCGGTATCGCTATTTTTATTACCGAACCATTTCCCCATATAAGAGCCAATAACATAAGAAGAAATAGCCGCATGAGAAATAGCGTATTCATTGGAACCGATGATTTCACGGCTAAAGCGGCTCAGGATAAATGGCGATACCGCCATATAGGTGCCGATAAGCAGCGAGGCAATGATAATCATCATGGTATGACTGAAACCGAACTGCATCAGCACCGCGGTGATGGCAAATGCCATAAACAACACCAGATGCAGCGACAGGTAAATGTATTTACAACGGGTAAAACGGGCCAGCAGTATATTTAAAATCATGGAAAACAACAGGATAAGCGCAGCGATTGAGCCCAGCTTATCAATGGTAGCCGCCATGATGGCTTCGTTGCTGGGCACCACCCCAACGATGTTAAAGGCATTAGAAAACAGTGAGCTAAAGGCCGTCAGCACTTTCATTAAGATGCTGCCGCCCACTTTGATCATCGTAAAACCGATAAAAGATAAAAAGGTTCCTGTAATTAAACGGGAAATTGAGGCTTTTTGAAATAACAATCCCAGAAAGGCGACGATTGCTATGATAACGGCGGGCGTTTTAACAAGCCCTAAAAGTATATCCATTATTCTCATCCCAGTAGGTACGACTGATTACACCATTATTTTTGGGTTTCCATGCAAAGAACCCGCCGGGATACTAGCACTGCCGATTGTCGCAGATCTGCTAGCCACATCACAGTTGAAATAATATATATAGTAAATTAAAACAATATTTCATTTACAGATGGTACTGGTTGTTGGGATATTTAGGCAGGATGGTTAAACTATTGTTACGCCCACTGTGGTTTTATTGAAGGGCTATAAAACGTCGCCCAAAAAAAAGCATGCCGTCGGGCATGCTTTTTCGGGGTAAGAAAATGCTTATGGCGCTGGCGACACCACAAAAGCACGATCTCGGCCTTTGATTTTTGCGGCATACAGCGCGGAATCCGCGCCCTCTTTTATTATCCGCGCATCGTCATCAGTGCCGGTGCCCGTCATGCTGAAGCAGCCCGCGCTGATGGTCACTACTTTGCGCCCGGTGGAGGAATGTTCGTGTTTGATATGTGCATAGCGCACCGCATCCACCGCATTTTGCGCCAGCATAAAGGCTTCGCGCAGATCGGTCTCCGGCAGGACGATAGCGAATTCTTCGCCGCCGTAACGGGCGATCAAATCACTCTGCCGCAGATTCAGCTTCATTAGTATTTCGCCAACCTGACGCAAACAGTTATCGCCCGCCACGTGACCGTAGTGATCGTTGTAGCGTTTAAAGAAATCGATATCGATCATGATCAGCGACACGGGCCGTTGCGTATGCACCGACGTTTTCAGCGCCTGGGCAAGGAACAGATCAAACTGGCGACGGTTCGCCAGCCCCGTCAGGCCATCTGCCAGCGCCATGGTCTGTAAGGTGTGGTTGATGCTGGTCAGCTCATCCCGCAGCATAGTCAGCTCCGCCTGATCGCGTACGTTGCGTCTCACCTGGCGGAAAACCAGCGCCCCCATAATGACCGTGCCCAGCAACAGCATCGCGTTGAGGATGATATCCGGTAGGCTTTCCGTGAGCCAGCTTTGCCACAGCGCCGGTTTGTCATACCCCGCCGCCACAACCAGCGGGAATCGTTCCAGGCGCGCGTAGCCATAAATCCGTTCTACTTTATCGAGCGCTGACAGCCAGGTGGCGTTGCCGCGATCGTGTTTCGGGAGTTCACGGGTGAATAACGGGCTGACAGAGAGATTGCGGTTAATGACGTTGTCATCAAATGGCCTGGCATAAAGTGCCGTGCCGTCGGTGCTCAGCAGCGCTAACAGATCGCGCGGCCCCAGCTCGAAGTAATTATAGAAGTGACGGAAATAGTCGAGTTTCACGGTGGCCAGCGCCACGCCGGCAAAGCCGCCGTAGGCGTCATTAATGCGCAGCGACACCGGAATAATCAGATCCCCGGTCGAACGGCTGCGGATCACATGCCCGATGTGCACGCTGCCGTGTCCGTTAGCGCGGTGATAAACAAAATATTCCCGATCGGCATTATTGGTAATGGCAGGCAGCTTGCCAAAAGAGGTCACGCGCATAAAACCCTGGGCGTCATAGACGAACAGGCCATGCAGCTGTGGCAGGCGCTCTTTGATATCGGCCAGAAAGCGGTTAAATTTAACCGGATCCATACCGGTGATCCCGCTTTGCGGCACGTTACGACGGATATCACGCAGCGCCAGTTCCGCCTGTACGAAGGTATCTTCCGCCTGACGAGCCTGCGACACCGAAAGGTTGATTGCGCTGCGCTCCGTCTCTTTGATGGCGCGCTCCCAGGAACGGTTCAGCGTCCAGGCGCTGGTGGCGATGCCTGCGATTAGCAATCCGCTCATAAACAAGGTAATGCTGCGCCCCAGCGAAGAGTTGAGCGACAACGCACCCGCGATGTATTTACCGACGTTCACCGTTCCTCCTGCGCCCCGTCCTTTCTTTCAGTAAAGCACATAATGCAATGATTCATTAAAAGAATAAGGCGACAAAATGCGCACAGCTATGAGCCAGTCAGAGCATGACCGCCCTGCCCCCGGCAAAATCTGCCCGAGTATCCGGGGCGCTTTAGGGCAAATTTATCACAGCAAAAATACATATTTAAAACATCGCATTAAAGTATTTATACGCCTGATTTACACCAGAAATTAAATAGATGGTTATGTGATGAGGATCAACTTACGGAATCAATATTTTAAAGGTTATGCCGTTAATAGTATTACCTTTTATCACTAAGTTACTCCTATGAAAAAATATGCACAGTCAACGGTCTTAACCAAATTATTAACCGGCTTTTCAATTCTGATTGCCATGATGTTGTTACTGGGCGTGGTGGCTATTTATCAGCTCAACGTCAGTAATGAGAATATTGATGCTTTTCGCGATAATCGTATGCCAGGGGTGCGTTCCTCCCTTGAAATGCGTGGCGTGTTATCGGAAATGCGCTTACAGCAGATCCAGTACATCAGCTCCACAACGCCCGCCGAGCGGGAAAAACATCGCCTTGAGCTGCTGCAAAATCAGGATATTTTTCTCAATGCGCAGCAGCGCTATGCCCGTCTGACGTCCCATATGACGCCGGAAATGCAGGCGCTGTTTTCTCAGGTGGTCAATAACTTCACACAATTTGTCGATGTGAATGCAAAAGTTATTGAGGCGGTAAATGCAGAACGTTTACAGGAGGCCAGCCAAATAAGCGGCGCGGTGTCGGCGAAATATCGCACACAGCTGATGAAAGATTTAGCCACGCTGGTGGATATGGAAATAGCCATTGGCAATCGGGCCAGTCAACAAGCCGCCGACGGATATAAACAGGCGTTGTCTGTGCTGTGCGGTTTATTGATCCTCGCACTGATAGCCACCGGCATTATCGCCGCCTGGATTTCCCGTAACCTTGCCCGGCAACTGGGCGGTGAACCGGGTTATGCGGTGGAAATCATGCAGCAAATTGCAGCCGGTAAGCTGGCCACTCAAATTAATCTGAAAGAGCAGGATCAGCACAGTTTGCTGGCGACGATTAAATTTATGAATGGCAAGCTGGCGGAAATTATTCACGGCATCATCAACGGCAGTGAGTCTATATCCCATGCCGCCAGTGAGATCGCCATGGGCAACAGCGATCTGTCACAGCGCACCGAAGAACAGGCCGCCTCGCTGGTACAGACCTCTGCGAACATGCAGCAGATCACCGAAAACGTGAAAAGCAACGCCGAGAACGCTTACAAAGCCAGCGAGCTGGCGCGGCAGACTTCGCAAACCGCCGTCAAAGGCGGAAAGGAAGTCCAGGATATGCTCCAGCGGATGCATCAGATTGCCGACAGTTCACAAAAAATTGTCGATATTATTTCCGTGATCGAGGGCATCGCTTTCCAGACTAATATTCTGGCGCTTAATGCCGCTGTGGAAGCCGCGCGAGCCGGGGAACAAGGCAAAGGCTTTGCTGTGGTAGCCGGTGAAGTGCGAAATCTGGCGCAGAAAAGCGCCGAAGCGGCAAAAGAGATCAAAACGCTGATCGATGGCACGGTAGAGAAAATCACTGAAGGGTCGCGCTATGCGGATACGGCCAGCCGGGCCATGGAAGACATCGTCAATTCGGTGAACAAAGTGACCAACATTGTGGCGGAAATCTCCTCGGCATCCCATGAGCAACACCAGGGTATCCGCGAGATCAGCGTTGCCATTGACCAGATGGATCAGGTGACGCAGCAGAATGCCGCGCTGGTTGAACAGGCTGCGGTGGCTGCCCTTTCCATGACCGAACAAAGTGAACAGTTGCGCCATTCGGTGCGCTTCTTCCAGCTCCCGGCCAGCTAACGCATCAAGGGGGCGCAGGCCCCCTTTCATGATCAGGGTAAATCGGTAACAAGAGAGAGGTCGTAAGCGGTGGCGAATACCGCAACGCAGGCGACCAGCACCACTATCATCTGAACGATTCTTTCCATTGCGCGTTCCTCCTCTGTTCAGGACTCATCTTAGGACCAATGCAACAGAAATGCTAAGTAAATGTCGCGCAATTGTTTCATTGCTAGACGATTACGTCGCTGAAGCCACAGTTCAGGGAGCTAAACAGCAAATGGATGTTGTAACTATAGAATGAGGAGTAAAAACCCGGCCGCAGCCGGGTCATTGTTAACCGGTTATCAGCACAGCGGCTTAACCGCCTCGCGCATACCACGTAACAGGATGGCGTCCAGATCCAGCGACACCTGCTCGACCAGGCCTGATACCTGCGTCAAATCCTGCTCCCAGTGATCGGTAACGGACAGCACGGCTTTGACCAGTTCGCTGGTGCTCAGCTGGCGATCGCCATGCTGCGCCCACAGTTGCTGATAACGCTCGATCCAGTGGGCATCATCCTGCACCGGATAGGTTTCACCATCACGCTCGCCGCGATAAAAAGCAATCAGCGCCGCCAGCGCAAAGGTCAGGCGCGCCGGGAGTTTACCGCTGGCCTTTTGCCCTGCCAGCAGCTGCGGCAGAATACGCGTGCGGAATTTGGTCATGCCGTTAAGGGCGATGGACAGCAGCTGATGTCTGATATAGGGGTTGCGGAAGCGTCCGGTAACGGCGCTGGCAAAGGTTACCAGTTCATCGCGCGGCAGATCCAGCACCGGAATGATCTCTTCATAAATGGCCTTCTCCACGAACGCACAAATCTGGCTGTCGTTCATCGCCTCCCCTACGGTGTCGATGCCCGCCTGGTAAGCCACCGGCACCAGGGCGGTATGCGCGCCGTTGAGGATCGCCACTTTGCGCTCTTTGTACGGTTTGATGTCGTCCACAATCAGCACGTTGAGCGGGAATTTATCCAGGCGCAGTTCAGACGCCAGAGATTTCGGCCCCTGAATAACAAACAGGTAGAAATGCTCGGCGGTATCGAGGAAAGCATCGTGATAGCCCAGCTCTGCTTCGATGCTGGCCACTTCATCACGGGGATAACCGGTCACGATGCGGTCCACCAGGGTGGAACAGAAGGCATTGGCGCTGTCCAGCCACTGCACGAAAGCGGTCGGTAACGCCCACTCCTGCGCATAACGCAGCACCAGTTCACGCAGCGCATCGCCGTTATAGTCAATCAGCTCGCACGGCACGATCACCCAGCCTTTATCAGCCGCGCCGTTAAAGTGGCTGAAGCGTTCGAACAGCAGGCGGGTCAGTTTCGCGGGATAGCTGACCGCAGGGGCATCTTCAAACTTGTCGCCCGCATGGTAGCTGATGCCTGCTTCAGTGGTGTTAGAGAACACAAAACGAATGTCCGGGTTGTGCGCCAGCTTCAGGAACTCATCGTACTGCGTGTAAACGCTGATTTCGCGGTTCACGGAACGGATCAGACGCGCATCGCTGACGGCTTCACCTTCGTCATTCAGACCACGAATGATGGTGGTATACAGCCCATCCTGCGTGCTCAGCGACGGCGGAAAATCACTCTGGATCGGACGAACAATCACAATACCGGCGTCAAGATCGGTATTTTCGTTCAGCAGATCGATTTGCCAGTCAACGAATGCGCGCAGGAAATTCCCTTCGCCGAACTGAATAATACGTTCCGGGTACTGGGCTCCGGGAAAATCGCGACGATTGATCGTTTTCACAATGGGTTCCTTATTGATTAGTCATACAACCTGGGAAGATTGGTGTGATAACTTACCAGACTTTACGACCATGAAACCCTGTTTTGATCAATTGCAGTCGTTAAATTGCGTTGGATGTTAAATTCTTATAAAAAATTGTCGTCCCCGTCACAGTTCCGTCCGGCATCTGAGCATAGCCAGGGATTTCCCCCACGCGTTCCCAGCCGCTGCGGGCATAGAAAAACTCCGCGTCGCTGCCTGTGGCGGTGTCGAGAACCAGCAGGGTTTTGCCATTTTTCTTAGCAATATCATCAAGATTATCCATCAACTGCCGCGCCACGCCCTGGCGGCGTGCAGATTGGTGAACCAAAAGTTTGGCGACATCGGCGCGGTGCGGCTGATTGGGGGGTTGATCCAGGATAATCTGTGCCGTGCCGATGATGCGAAAGTCGGCATTCTCAGCAATCAGCACGGCGCGCTCGCCGCGCCCCACGCTTTCCGCCACGCCCTGCCAGAAGTGCATGGCCGTGTCGCGGGTGATGGGCAGCATAAAGCTGACGGACGCCCCGCCGCGCACGCAGTCTTCGAGCACGTCACAGAGTTCGTCAATTCGCTGGATAATTTCATCGCGCCCGAGCGGGCGGCAGAGGACAGTAGTGATCATCATGTTTTCCTTTTCAAAATGATCACTATGCTGATAACAAATATTTAACGCAACGGCGTTGCGATAGCGTTTTCTTATGGCTACCGATCAACGTGCTAACGGTTTTTCTCTTTCATGGCGTACATCCGATCGTCCGCCGTTTTCAACCAGCTTTTCATATCCGGCATCGCCTGGTGATCGTATTCGCTCAGCCCCCAGGAGAACGACAGTTTCCAGGGCTTTTGTGAGGACGCATTAAAGGCTTCCGCCTGCTCAACCAGGTGCGTCATCGCCACCCAGGCGCCGTCTTCGCTGGTATCGGAGAAAAGCACCGCAAACTCATCGCCGCCAAAGCGCACCAGTAAATCTGCCTCGCGGAAGCTCTCGCGCAACAGATTTGCCACTGCCTTCAGGGCATTGTCGCCCTCCTCATGGCCCCAGGTATCGTTGATGTATTTGAAGCGGTTCAGATCGATCCACGCCAGGGTTAACGGCTCCGCCCGACGCCGGGCGGCGGTAATGGCGAATTTCGCGAGGTTTTCAAAGCCACGGCGGTTATACAACCCGGTCAGCTCGTCGGTGGTGGCCACGCTGATGGTGGCGAACTCATCCTCCACGATGGCGGCGAAATCTTTCAGTACCGCAAGTTCCGCAGGGGTAAATTCCCGCGGCTGACGATCGATAATGCAGAACGAGCCGACGTTGGATCCATCCGGCACGCGCAGCGGATAACCGGCGTAGAAGCGGATGAAAGGCTCGCCGGTGACCAGCGGGTTTTCACTGAAACGCGGATCCTTAAGGGCATCCGCCACCACCATCGGCATATCGCTGAGAATGACATGACCACAAAAGGAGATTTTCCGCTCCACCCGGCCATCAGGAATGCCGTCGCAGGAGATAAAGTGCAGCGTATCGGCCCCCACCAGACTTACCAGCGCGATGGGCACATTAAACATTCTTTTCGCAAGACGGGTCAGCCTGTCGAAGCGTTCCCGGGATGCCGTTTCCAGCAAACCGGACTCGTGCAGCGAGGCCATCCTTTGCGATTCATTTGGGGGGATTTCAGGGTGTTTCATAACGCACTCTTCTCGCCAGACATGCATAAAGTCTAGTTCATTCAGCGCGTTTGTCAGTGACAGTAGATCTGGTTCTTGCCTTCACGCTTGGCGCGGTAAAGCGCATCGTCGGCGGCTTTTAGCCAGTCTGTGACGTCGTCCATCGCCGGAGTGGCGCTGGCGATGCCGATACTCAGGGTCGTGCGGAATGAAATATCCGCGCCAATGGTCATCACCGACGCGCCGTCCATAATGCGCGTGGCGACGATATAAGCTTCGTCCAGGGTGGTATCCGGCAGCAGGATGACAAACTCATCGCCGCCCAGCCGCGCCGGGGTATCGGTTTGCCGCGTTGCCGCGTGCAGGATTTTCGAGACCGTCACCAGCAGCGCATCGCCGACTTTATGCCCGAATCGATCGTTTACCTCTTTGAAGTTATCAATATCAATGAACATCAGAATTGAGCTGCGGCAGCGCTGGTTGAGGGTGTCCAGTTCATGGGTAATACGTTTTTCCAGCAGACGACGGTTCGCAATATCCAGCAGCGGATCCATCATGGCGATGCGCTCCAGCTCGCGGCTTTTCAGCCGCAGCTTGCGGCTAATGGCGTCGGTCAGTACGCTCAGCGCCAGCATATAAATCGCCACCAGCGGCAGCGTGGCGAACATGGTGCGCTGGGAAACCTGCGGTTCAAAAGGCATACCGCTTATCAGCCAGGCGAACAGGCCGGTTGCCACCAGCGCGATGGCGGCTTTCCGCAGCAGTTTCAGGCCGCCTGCCGCCAGTCTGTCCGACAGCAGAATAGTGGCGATCACCACCGATGGCAGCGGATTCAGCGCCATCATGGCGATCCAGAAACCACCCGCTCCGGCATCCAGCAGCAGATTCTGATGTTCGGTATTGTGCGGCGTGGCAGAACGCCGGGCGCGCAGAAACGCCAGGCCGGGCCAGACGAACGCGTTGACGCCCAGCAGCACCATCAGCCACAGCGGTTGATGATGTTCCACCAGCACCGAGAGAACAGGGAAAAAACAGAGTAGCGTACCGAGCATACGCATCAGATACATGCGGCGAACAAATCGCAGACCAGTTACCCTGGCGTTAATATTCAGTTTGTCCGATCCGTTCATGCCGCATGTCTCACCAGGTTTACCCGGCCATATTATTGACGCCGAAAATACCTGGCAAGTTATTTAACAGTCATATCAATAAAGTCTGCGCACCGCCCTGCACGCTGACGCGATTACGCCCGGCCTTTTTAGACTGATAGAGATATTCATCGGCTTCATTGAGCAGACGGTTAAAGGTTTCGGTGCGCTGCCAGAATTCGCTCACCGCATGACTCAGCCCGATACTGACGGTCAGCGAGAGCGTCTGTTGCCGCCAGCGAAAACGATGCTGCTCGATACTCTGACGGATGGTTTCCGCCAGTTGCAGCGCCTGCTGCTCATCCGGTACGCTGGCGATCACCGCAAACTCCTCCCCGCCCATCCGCGCCACGTTACCGGCATTCCCCACCACCTGTTGCACTTTCTGCGCTACAGCAGAGAGGATCTTATCCCCGCATTCGTGACCATAGTTATCATTAATGGTTTTGAAGTAATCAATATCCAGCAGCATCACCGACATCGGGCGCGGGGCATGGTTAATTTTCTCCTGTTGACGCAGGAGTTCATACAGACCAGAGCGGGAATAGACCTGGGTGAGGAAATCGAAATCGGCGCGCAGCGATACCTGCTTCATTAACGCATTAATGGCATTCACGCTGACTGACACCATAATCGGGCAGATGGTCATGGTGGCGATCCCCAGACGCGCAGAAAACATCTGCGAGGTATGCAGTTTCGCGGACATGGAAATATTAATGATGGAGTTAGCCACCAGTATGATTTCCGCCGCGCCGGTGATCAGCGTCAGCAGCGCCGTGGTCAGCAGAGAATAACGCACCGCGCACCAGATCAGCGCTGGCAGCGGAAACGCCAGGCTGCCCGCCCCGCCAATCACCACCGAGGCGACAATGCTCAGGGCCAGCGCTATCAGCGGCAGCAGGTGCTGCACCTTAAACGGACGGCTCAGCCCCGGCCAGGAGAACGCCAGAATACAGGGCAGGATCATCACGCCAGTGGAGAACTGCTCGCTGAACCAGTCGGCAAACAGCGGCCAGAACGCCTGAGTGTCAATACCCAGCGAACCAAAAGTCCCGCACAAGGCACACAGCACCGAGGCCAGCAGACAGTAATTAAACAGCCGCAGGGCGACAGAGAGCGCTTCCGCCTGCACGGGGACATGTTTGTCCCGCTGGACCAGCAGCGCAAAGGTGAGGATAAACACCATATTGGAGAAGTTAATCACAAACGAGGCCGGGCCCCAGTCGGTGGTCAGCCCGTCGTAGAGCATCATCGCGGTATAACAGATGGCGTAATTATGCAGGCGATTAAGCCAGGCGAAACGGGCAAAAATACCGGCCATCACCGCATTCAGCGGCCAGAACAGCGACAGCTCTTCCACCAGCCGCAGCATCGCGCCAATGGCGTAAAACAGCGTGGTGATCAGGAATATACAGACAGCGTTACGCAGCGGTTTATCTTCACGGAACAAACGAAAAGGCGTCATCACATCAGGGCGCATTAAATTAGTATTCCAGACAATCGCACAGGGCGAGCATAAGGTCAGAAAAAATGGTACAGGAGCTTAACATGTCCTTTACCATCTTAATCATCTGACGCTTAATATTATCCGTGCTTATCTCTGCCGATCAGTAGACGGAACGCCCCATTAGCATGGTTAGGGCTTCAACCATGGTGGTTAGCTTTCCACAGTGTCGATGGACACAACAGGCGCTCTTTGGTGACGGTTGTATTACTTCTTCTCTTGCACAGGGAGAGGCTTTGACCACGCATCTGAATACCTGATCGTACCGTCAAGATATAACCACTCAATACTATTATACCTTAGTCCGACTGTTTCAATCATATTGTGTTTATTGGAACCTGGAATATACGTATGATTAGCATTCACATATGTTATGACAACACCTTCCATTGTCACTCTATAGATTTCCCTTTCAATCCCGGCATCATTTATTTCGTAATATCTTATTTCTGCTTTTTTTAGTCGACGACCTTCACAGACACACACCACAAGAAACGGAGAAAGTTTATCGACATCCTTATGAAGAATATAAGGCTCATGATGCCGTGTGCCAGTAATTCTACCCGTATAAGCGTCTACTGGTTGGCTAACACCATAACTACTGCTCAATATTTCAACTGCGCCTTCACGTCCAAGCCCAGCAGAACCATTGTTTAACAACATACCATTTTCATCATAGAGAAACATATAAGCTGGCAATGACATCAATTACCTCCATGGCACTAAGATATTATTTTCATTATCAATTATAAACGTATAATAATAATTCTCTCCATCAAGGGCAAAAGCTGCATTGTAAGTTACGCCTTTTTCCAGGTGGACGATAAAGCAAGTATCAGGATAGGAAAGCCTGACAGCATTTCCATGTAGCAATTCTTTATAGTAAGCACCATTTGTTGTCAAAATGTAGCGTGTAAGTACAGCCTGCTTATCTAAAGAAAAACAAATATGATCACCATTCAGGAATATTGACCGCTGTCTGCTCATCTTCAGTCCGTCTTTCCCAGGACAGCCTGTAAGCAGGGTAACTAACAGAACTGTAGTGAATCTTTTTCTCATCCAGGAAAACTCCCTAATACACGCTCATATTTATTAAGTAGCTCAAAAAATGGTTCATCATTATTATAGTCTCTATAATCGATAAGATACGCATAATGCCTAAAGCCATAGGTTTTTAATAACCAATAATCGCTAACAATAGAGGCCTGCTGCTCGAGGCTATAATCCAGTAATTTGTTTTTATCGAGATCATAAGTATAATCAGCAAAACGGGAAATTAAACCTCTTGTTCTCACCCACATTCCACGCTGATGTTGCCAGACGTGCATCATTTCATGCATAAAAAGGTGTTGTTGTTCAACCCTTGGTTTTTTAGGCATGGAAAAATCATCTTCATGCTTATCTCTGAACCACATTTCGCCATTTGGTGCCATACCAATATCGCTTGGTTGAAGATTCAAAGGCAAATAACTATCATAATGCACCCATACTTTGTTGTAATAAATACTGTGTCCATAGAGAGAACTTGCAAGATTAATTTCACCCAGCCGTAATCTCCTTAACCCGCCATATTGTGTCTCACGCCAACGGACCGAATTTGGATAATACATATCTTGATCCTTTAAGATGCTGCGTTTCATCGATAATGGTACATCCTAATAACACCTAAAATGTAATATTATTTATTGAAATAGCTCTTATAATCAAAAATATCAGATATGGCTTATCAGCCGGCAATGAAAGCTCCGGCATAACAAGTTAAGGTCATGAGCGTCTGCCTGCCGATCAGTAGACGGAGCGCCCCATATGTCTGGTCAATACTTCCAGCGCCGCAATGCCCGCCAGCGAATTCCCCGCCTCGTCCAGTTCCGGGCTCCAGACGGCGATCACCATTTCGTGAGGCACCACGGCGATAATCCCCCCGCCGACGCCGGACTTAGCCGGTAGCCCCACGCGCCAGGCGAATTCTCCGGCGCTCTGATACATGCCGCTGGTCGCCATCAGGGCATTCACCTGACGCGCCTGTAAGGGCGATACCACCGGCTCCGCAAGATGCGGCGCGCGCCCTTCGCAGGCGAGAAACAGAAAGGTCTTCGCCAGTTCGGCACAGTTCATCCGCAGCGCGCAGTAGTGAAAATAGTTTTGCAGCACCGTGGTCACGTCATTATGAAAATTGCCAAAGGATTTCATCAGCCAGGCAATGGCGGCGTTACGGGCGGAATGTTCGAACTCCGAGCGGGCGACGGTCGCGTCATAGGCAATATCCGGCACATCGCTTAGCTTACGGACGATTTCCAGCATCCGCTGACGGGGCGCGCTGAGACGACTTTGCAGCATATCGCACACCACCAGCGCACCGGCGTTAATAAAGGGATTGCGCGGGATCCCCTGCTCGATTTCTAACTGTAAGAGGGAGTTAAAAGGGTGACCGGAAGGATCTTTCCCCACTCGCGACCACAGCTCATCTTTCTGATAGTGGTTCATCGCCACCACCAGACTCAGCACTTTGGAAATCGACTGAATGGAGAAGCGTTCATGGGCGTCGCCTGCCGCAAAGTGCTGTCCGTTCACCGTACTGATGGCGATACCCAGCTTATTGCCCTCCACCGAGGCCAGCGCCGGAATATAATCCGCGACTTTACCGCGCCCGATAAGCGGCCTGATCTGCGTCAGGATGGTTTCCAGTACGTCGTTATCAATCATCGCCACAGTATGCTCCTTACACCCCGGCCATAAGAGGCCGGGAGTATAGCAGAGCGTCCGTCAGGCGGGCAGACGAAAACGCGCCACCGCCTGCATCAGTTGATGAGAATCATCATGGAGTTGCTGCGAGGCCAGCGCCGCGCTGCTCACCAGTTCGCCGGTATGCCGCGCCACCTGATTCAGACCATGCAGCTGACGGGTCATCTGGTGGATATTCTCTCCCTGATTCAGGGTGGCAGCGGAAATATCACTGAGCAGCGTACTCAGATGCCCCACCAGCCCCGTTACCTGTTGCAGATTATCTTCCAGCCGCGTGACCGCCTGGGACCCGTCTTCAATGCCCTGTAATGAATGCTGGATCAGTTGCTGAATGGTCTGCGTGGAGTGACTGCTCTTGCGTGCCAGCAGACCGACTTCTTTCGCCACCACCGCAAAGCCGCGCCCGTGATTTCCGGCATGGGCCGCTTCAATGGCGGCATTAAGCGCCAGAATATTAGTCTGGAAGGCCACGCTGTCGATAATTGACACAATGCCGCGCATCTCTGCGGAGCGTTCGACAATGGCGCGCATGGAGGCATTCACCATATCCATCATGCGATCGCCCCCCGCCGCCACCTGTTGCGCCTCATCCGCCCGCTGGCTGGCAAGCTGCGCGTAGCCGGTATTGCCTTCAACGTGAGATTCCAGCGCCGCGATATGGGCCGTCACCTCATCCAGCTCTTTCGCCTGGCGCGCCGATTGCTGATACAGCTTCTGGTTGCCGTCCGCCAGACGGTTAATATGATCCACCATCGAGGCGGTGGCGTCGTTCACCTGCACCACCAGCTGCAACAGACCGTGCTGCATGGTGCTGATACTGGCAGCGAGCTGACCTACCTCACGGTTAAAATACGCCACCTGCGGCAAGGGCGTGGAGAGATCTCCCGCAGCCAGCAGATTGATATGTTTAATCAGCCCACGCAGCGGCGTGATCACCCAGCGGGACATGCCGAACCACACCGCCACGGCAATAGCCAGCAGCAGCGCCGGAGCCAGCAGATAGAGATCCTGTAAGCCGGTAAGACTGCCCATCAGCGCCTGACGCCCCTGCTCCGCCCGTTGCTGGCTGGCCTGCTGGTAGCGGGCAAAGTTATCGTTGAAATCCGCCTGAAAGGCCTGGGCGGGCACGGCAAAAAACGCATCGATGGACTGCGTGCGCGTCAGCCCGTCCGCCTGCTCTTTGATCGCGCCAAAGAACTGCTGATAGCTGTTAATAAGCCCGTCATCATTTACCGGGTTCAGCGCCAGCCAGTCGTCCCAGGCCTTATGGGAGGTGACCAGCGCCTGCTGCGCTTCCTCCATCAGGCTGTGCCAGCTGCCGTCAGAGCCGGTGGCCTGATCCTGCATAAACCAGACGCCGGCGCGGTTTAACAGATCGCTGGCGGCCAACAGCGCGATGCGCGACTCATCCAGTTTGACCTGCTGTTGTTGCGCCAGCTGATTGCGCTGTTCGTTGTGCTGCGCTTCGTTAAGGGAGCGGGAGAGCAGCAGTGAGGAGGAGATCTGAAGGGCGGAAAACAGGCCGATCACGCAAAAAATACCGGCCAGCAAACCAAACTGCCGTGGAGTAAATCGCCGCGTCAGACGGCGAAAAGTTTGCAATAAGTTCATGATATTCTTCTGTAACCTCACAATGGGCGCGAGTCTACAAAAGATAAATGACAGTACCATGACATTGCCCGGCGGCGCTGCGCTTGCGCGGGCCTACATGCACGGACCTGGGGGCGAGATGTAGGCCCGGTAAGCGTAGCGCCACCGGGCAAGCTCACCAGACGCGATCCTTCCACACCGTCTGCACATTACAAAACTCATGCAGACCAAAATGGGACAGCTCGCGGCCAAAGCCGCTTTTCTTCACCCCGCCAAAGGCCACGCGGGCATCGCTGGCGCTGTAGCCGTTGATAAACACCCCGCCGCTCTCCAGACGCGCCGCAAAACGGGCGGCACGGTCTTCATCACCGGTAAAGAGCGTCGCCGATAACCCGAAATCGCTGTCGTTAGCCAGCGCCAGCGCATGCTCCGCATCCTTCGCCACGGTGATCGCCGCGACCGGCCCGAACAGCTCCTGACGAAACGCGGTCATCGACGGCGTCACGTTACCCAGTACGGTGGCCGGATAGTAATTTCCTGCGCCCGCTGGTTTCTCACCGCCGAGCAGCAGGCTCGCCCCTTCACGCAGGCTGACCTGCACCTGCTGATGCAGCTCATCGCGCAGATCGAAACGCGCCATCGGGCCGAGATAGTTCTCTTCCACATCCGGCGCGCCCATTTTCAGCGCCGCTGCCGCGGTAACGAATTTCTCCGTAAAGGCAGCGGCAATCCCTTCCTCGACGATAAAGCGCTTCGCCGCCGCGCACACCTGTCCGGTATTCTGATAGCGTCCGGCGACGGCGGCTTTTACCGCCAGATCCAGATCGGCATCGTTAAGCACAATAAAGGGATCGGAACCGCCCAGCTCCAGCACGCATTTCTTCAGCGCCGCACCGGCCTGCGCGCCAATGGCCGCCCCTGCCCGCACGCTGCCGGTGACCGTCACCGCCGCGATACGCGGATCCTTAATGGCCTGGCTCACCCCCTCATTGGTGGCATTCACCTGGGCAAACACCCCTTCCGGCACGCCCGCCTCGCGGAAAATGTCCGCCAGCAGCTCAGCGCAGCCCAGCACGTTAGGCGCATGTTTCAGCAAATAGCTGTTACCGGCCAGCAGGATCGGCACCGCGCCGCGCAGCACCTGCCACACCGGGAAGTTCCACGGCATCACCGCCAGCACCGGGCCAAGGGGACGATACTCAATCACCGCCTGATTATTTTCCACCTGCGTCGGCTCTGTTCTGAGCATCGCCGGGCCATGTTCCGCATACCAGTCGCAGAGATCCGCCGATTTTTTCACTTCGCCGCGCGCCTGCATAATGGGCTTGCCCATCTCCTGGCGGATGCGCTGCGCCATAGTTTCGCCGTGCAGACGCAGCGTGGCGCCCACCCTGCGCAGCATCCCGGCGCGTTGCTCAACATCCAGTTCCCGCCACTGGCGATAACCGCGATCCGCCAGCGCGACGGCGTTATTCACTTCTTCCGCAGTGGCCCACGGGCGTGTGCCCAGGGTTTCTCCGGTTGCCGGGTTGACGGGCAGCGCATGGGTGACAGATGAATGGGTCATTATTTTCTCGCTTAATGAATGTAAGACTTGCCCTATCCTGCCTGCCTCTGCTATTTCTGAAAACTGAATAATATTAACCCCACTGTTCACGAATTGAGAATGGTATGGATTTAACCCAGCTTGAGATGTTTAACGCCGTCGCCCGTACCGGCAGCATCACCCAGGCGGCGCAGCAGGTGCACCGCGTCCCGTCTAACCTGACCACCCGCATTCGCCAGCTTGAAGCGGATCTGGGGGTCGATCTCTTTATCCGCGAAAACCAGCGGCTGCGTCTGTCCCCCGCCGGGCACAGTTTTCTGCACTACAGCCAGCAGATCCTTGCGCTGGTGGATGAGGCGCGCAGCGTGGTCGCCGGTGACGAACCGCAGGGGCTGTTTTCCCTCGGCGCGCTGGAGAGTACCGCCGCCGTGCGTATTCCTGTCACCCTCGCGGAATACAATCAGCGCTATCCGCGGATCCAGTTTGACCTGGCGACCGGGCCATCCGGCACCATGATTGACGGGGTGATCGACGGGCGGCTCAGCGCGGCCTTTGTGGACGGCCCGGTGATGCATCCGGGGCTGGAGGGCATTCCGGTGTATCGTGAAGAGATGATGCTGGTGGCCCCCGGCGGGCATCCGCCTGTCACCCGCGCCGCAGAAGTGAACGGCATGAGCATCTACGCCTTTCGCGCCAACTGCTCCTACCGGCGGCATTTCGAAAGCTGGTTTCAGGCGGATCACGCCACGCCGGGTAAAATCCATGAGATGGAGTCCTACCACGGTATGCTTGCCTGCGTGATCGCAGGCGCAGGTCTTGCCCTGATGCCGCGCTCTATGCTGGAAAGTATGCCGGGGCATCATCAGATCAGCGCCTGGCCGCTGGCGGAGAACTGGCGCTGGCTGACCACCTGGCTGGTGTGGCGGCGAGGGGCGAAAACCCGGCCACTGGAGGCCTTTATTGATTTGCTCGCGGAGCGCGGGACGGCGTCATAGGATTTTCCTATACGCCGGTTAGCGCATTGCGCTCACCCGATCAGGAGCGATACTTTTAGTTATCTTTTTCCTGAAAACGGAACATCCATGAATACCAAAGCCCGAAAGGTCATGATTATCGGTACCGGCAACGTGGGCGCCTCTGCGGCCTACGCCCTGCTTAATCAGAATATTTGTGAAGCGTTGATTCTGGTGGACGTTAACCAGGAGCGCGTGGCCGGACATGCGCAGGATCTGGCCGATGCCGCCGCTTATATGCCGGGCATGATGACCCTTTCCACCCGTGAAGTAACGGACTGCGCAGATGTGGATATCGCGGTGATCACCGTTTCCGGCGGCGCGCTCAAACCCGGCCAGACCCGTCTTGATGAGCTGACCGGCACGGCGCGTATCGTGCAGACCATTGTGCCGCAGATGATGGCTAACGGCTTTAACGGCATTTTTCTCGTCGCCACCAATCCCTGCGACATCATTACCTGGCAGGTGTGGAAGCTTTCCGGGCTGCCGCGCAATCAGGTGATCGGCACCGGCGTCTGGCTGGATACCACCCGGCTGCGCCGCACGCTGGCGGAGGCGCTGGACATTGGCGCGCAGAGTATTGATGCCTTTATCCTCGGCGAGCACGGCGACACCCAGTTCCCGGTGTGGTCGCACTCTTCGGTTTACGGCTCCCCCATTGCCGAGGTGTACCAGCGGAAAACCGGGCAGCCGCTGGATGGCGACCAGCTTGCCGCGAAGGTACGGCGTCTGGGATTTGATATTTACGCCCGTAAAGGCTGCACCGAATACGGCATTGCCGGCACCATCGCCGAGATCTGCCGTAATATCTTTACCGGCAGTCACCGGGCGCTGGCCATCTCCTGCATTCTGGACGGAGAGTACGGCATGAGCAATATCGCCATAGGCGTACCCGCCGTGCTGGCGCAAAGCGGAGTACAGCAGATCATTGAATTACAGCTGGCGGACGATGAGCTGACGCTGTTCCGTCACTCCGCCAGCGTCATCGCCGCCAATATCGCCCGCCTGCCGTAAGGTTAAGGCTGTTTCAGCTGAATGCGCCCGGTGAGGTAGGTGGTGGCCTGACCCGCGATGCTCACCCGCTCGCCGCGCCATTCACAGCGCAGATCGCCGCCGCGGGCGGAAACCTGACGGGCCGCAAGGTGCGTTCTGCCAAGCTTCTCGCCCCAGTACGGAATCAGCATACTGTGGGCGGAGCCGGTGACCGGATCTTCCGCCACCGCTTCGCCGGGGCAGAAAAAGCGGCTGACGAAATCATGGTTATCCCCCCGCGCGGTGACGCAGACCATTTTGCCAAGCGGTATCATGGCGGCGATATCCGGTTGCAGGGCTTCCACCTGCTGCTGATTTTGCAGCACCACCAGATAATCCCGTGCGGCGCGCACTTCCACCGCATGGTCGATGCCCAGCGCGCTGAACAGCAATGGCGGGAGGTCCTCCACCGGCTGCGTCTGCCAGGCCGGGAAATCCAGCGTCAGCCAGTCGCCATTGTGGGAGACGCTGAGCGGGCCGACGAAGCGGGTGGTGAAAGCAATTTCCGTATCAGGATGCCCCAGATGGTTAAAGATCACGTGCGCGGCGGCGAGGGTCGCGTGGCCGCAAAGGTCAATCTCATACTGGGTGGTGAACCAGCGCAGCTCATAGCCGTCATCATGGCGCACAAAGAACGCCGTCTCGGACTGGTTATGCTGTTTCGCCATCTTCAGCAGCGTCTCATCCGGCAGCCATTCCGTTAATACGCATACCGCCGCCGCGTTACCGCCAAAGGCGCGGTCGCTGAACGCATCAACCATATAAAAATCAATTTCCTGCATTGTCTGCTCCTGTTGCGGATCCCGATGGCTACCATGACATAAGGCACCGCAGCGCGCAGCCGTTTTTATCGGTCAGCGCAGGCAGGAAAATGAGATCTAAATCACAAAACGGCTGTATTTTCACCACTAATCGTTTTAAGATCGCCGTCTTCCCTTATTGCATTCACGCCTGAGAAATTTATGACAACCAACACGGTATCACGCCGGGTCGCGTGGCTACGGGTGGTTACGCTTGCCATTGCGGCCTTTATTTTTAACACCACGGAGTTCGTCCCCGTGGGGCTGCTCTCTGATATCGCGCAGAGCTTTGGTATGGAAACCGCGCAGGTCGGAATTATGTTGACCATCTACGCCTGGGTGGTGGCGCTGCTGTCGCTGCCCTTTATGCTGCTCACCAGCCAGGTGGAACGGCGTAAGCTGCTGATTGGCCTGTTTGTGCTGTTTATCGCCAGCCATGTGCTGTCGTTCCTCGCATGGAACTTTACCGTGCTGGTGGTAAGCCGTATCGGCATTGCCTTTGCCCATGCGATTTTCTGGTCGATCACCGCGTCGCTGGCGATCCGCCTCGCCCCGGCGGGCAAACGCGCCCAGGCGCTGAGCCTGCTGGCCACCGGCACCGCGCTGGCGATGGTGCTCGGCCTGCCGATTGGCCGCCTCGTCGGGCAGTATTTCGGCTGGCGCACCACCTTCTTTATTATCGGCCTCGGGGCGCTCATCACCCTGCTGTGCCTTGTCAAACTGCTGCCGCGTCTGCCGAGCGAGCACTCCGGATCGCTGAAAAGCCTGCCGGTGCTGTTCCGCCGTCCGGCGCTGATGGCGATTTATCTGCTCACCGTGGTGGTGGTGACAGCGCACTATACGGCCTACAGCTATATCGAGCCGTTTGTGATGACGGTCGCCGGATCGAGCGCCAGCTTCGCCACCCTGCTGTTGCTGGTGTTGGGCGGGGCGGGCATCATCGGCAGCGTGCTGTTCAGCAAGCTGGGTAACGCCCACGCCTCAGGGCTGGTGAGCGGTGCTATCGCCCTGCTGGCGCTGTGCCTGGCGCTGCTGCTCCCCGCGGCAGCCAGTGAAATACATCTGGCGGTGCTGAGCCTGTTCTGGGGCGTGGCGATCATGATCATCGGCCTTGGTATGCAGGTGAAGGTGCTGTCGCTGGCGCCGGATGCCACCGACGTGGCGATGGCGCTGTTCTCGGGGATTTTCAATATCGGCATTGGCGCGGGTGCGCTGGTGGGCAATCAGGTGAGCCTGCACGGGTCGATGAGCGCTATCGGCTATGTGGGCGCGATCCCTGCGCTGGCGGCGCTGATCTGGGCGGTGCTGATATTCCGCCGCTGGCCGACGGCGCTGGAAGAGCACGCGCCGACCGTCTGAATTGCCAGCCCCTCACCGCCAGGTCAGGGGCTGTTTTTTTAATGGTAAGTGGTGATGATTTCCAGCACGCCATTAATGATGAACTGCACCCCCATACAGACCAGCAAAAAGCCCATCAGACGTGAAATCGCTTCGATACCGCCTTTGCCCACCAGCCGCATGATCGCCCCGGAACTGCGCAGGCTGCCCCACAAAATCAGCCCCACCAGCGCAAAAATCAGCGGCGGCGCGACGGTGATCACCCATTCCGGAAACTCGCTGGAGTGGCGCACAGTTGAGGCGGAACTGATGATCATCGCGATGGTTCCTGGCCCGGCGGTGCTGGGCATTGCCAGCGGGACAAAGGCGATATTGGTGTCCGGCGCATCCTCCAGCTCTTCAGATTTGGTTTTCGCCTCCGGCGTTTCATGGGCTTTCTGCTGCGGGAACAGCATACGGAAGCCGATAAAGGCGACGATCAGCCCGCCCGCAATTCGCAGACCGGGTATCGAAATACCAAAGGTGTTCATCACCAGCTGCCCGGCGTAGTACGCCACCATCATGATGATAAAGACATACAACGAGGCCATGCGCGCCTGTTCGTTGCGCTGGGCGTTGTTCATGTTCCCGGCAAGGCCGAGAAAGAGCGCAACCGTGGTTAAGGGATTCGCCAGCGGCAGTAAAACCACCAGTCCGAGGCCAATCGCCCGAATAAGATCCAGCATGAAAATTTCACTCCTGTGATGAGGTAAATACCCGTCAAGTATATCTGTAAAGGGGGGCGAGGAGCAGAAAAGTGACAGGACGTGAAACGTTTTAGCAATTCGTGGCATTCGGCGATTCATTCAGTTGACTTATACTTGCCCCGGCAATAATATCCGCCGTGATTACTTACTTGCCGGGGCAACCATCGTGAATAACACAAGTGACTTGTTTAACGAAATCATCCCACTTGGCCGTCTTATTCATATGGTTAACCAGAAAAAAGATCGCCTGCTTAACGATTACCTGTCGCCGCTGGATATTACCGCGACGCAGTTTAAAGTGCTTTGTTCAATTCGCTGCGCCGGCTGCATTACGCCGGTGGAACTGAAAAAAGTGCTTTCTGTCGATCTGGGCGCCCTGACCCGCATGCTGGATCGTCTGGTATGCAAAGACTGGATCGAACGTACGCCAAACCCGCACGATAAGCGCGGCGTACTGATTCGGTTGACCACCGATGGCGCGGCGCTGTGCGAGCGCGGCCATCAGTTATTAGGACAAGACCTGCATCAGGAACTAACAAAAAACTTAACGGCAGACGAAGTGGCAACTCTTGAGTATTTACTCAAAAAAGTACTGCCGTAAAACAACGAGGTATGACGATGTCCAGACGCAATAATGACGCGATCACTATTCATAGCATTTTGGACTGGATTGAAGATAACCTGGAATCCCCGCTGTCGCTGGAGAAGGTTTCCGAGCGTTCAGGTTACTCGAAGTGGCACCTGCAACGGATGTTCAAAAAAGAAACTGGCCATTCATTAGGTCAATACATCCGCAGCCGCAAACTTACTGAAATTGCGCAAAAGCTCAAGCAGAGCAACGAGCCAATCCTCTATCTGGCCGAGCGTTATGGCTTTGAGTCACAGCAGACGCTGACGCGCACTTTCAAGAACTACTTTGACGTGCCGCCGCACAAATACCGTACCACCGGTATGCACGGCGAAACCCGGTATCTGCTGCCTATTAATCACTGTAATTGAGAAACGCCTGTTTTAGACGTATCGAGGAAATCATGAAAATTATCGTCTCCGCCGCCCTCACCGCTCTGATGCTGGTAAGCGCCCAGAGCTATGCGGAGCAGTCCCGTCATCCTGCCGCGCCCAGTGACCGCGACGCGATGATCATGCCGTCGGCCCACGACCAGTCGCCTTTCGACTTTAATCATATGGGAACCGGCAGCGACAAATCCGACGAATTAGGCGTGCCTTATTACAACCGGCACGGCTAATTTCGCTTTGCCCCGCTCCGGCGGGGCTTTTTTTTATCTGACCGGCAGCGCTTTACGGAAACGCACGCCAAAGATATTGATATACAGCCCCGCCATAATCAGCGCCGCCCCGACCAGCTGTAACAGCGTCAGGGTTTCACCCAGCAATAACGCCGCGCTGCCCATACCGAACACCGGCACCAGCAAAGACAGCGGCGCAACACGCCAGGTTTCATAGCGCCCGAGCAGCGTACCCCAGATGCCGTAGCCGATAATGGTCGCCACAAAGGCCAGATAGAGCAGCGAAAAGACGGTGACGAGATCGATATTCACCAGGCTTTGTACCATCACAGCCGGACCGTCGAAAATCAGCGACGCCACCATAAAGGGCACGATGGGGATCAGCGCGCTCCACACCACCAGCGACATCACCGACGGGCGCACCGGCAGCTGCATGATCATCTTGTTGAAAATATTGCCGCAGGCCCAGCTCAGCGCCGCCGCCAGCGTCAGCAGAAAGCCAAGCAGCGCCACATGCTGACCGTTGAGGCTCGCCTGCGCCAGCACCAGCACGCCGAACACCGCCAGCGTAATGCCGATCACCTGCTTCGCCTGTAAGCGCTCGCCGAACACGCAGGCGCCGAGAATGATGGTAAAGAACGCCTGCGCCTGCAGCACCAGCGACGCCAGCCCGGCGGGCATCCCGAAGTTAATGGCGCAGAACAGAAAGGCAAACTGCCCGAAGCTGATGGTCAGCCCGTAGCCGAACAGCAGACGCATCGGGATTTTTGGCCGTGACACCACCAGCAACGCCGGAAAGGCCACCAGCACGAATCGTAATCCCGCCAGCATCAGCGGGGGCATATTGTGCAGTCCAAGTTTGATGACGACGAAATTCAGTCCCCACACCACCACGACCAGCAACGCCAGCAGACTATCTTTACGCGTCATCATTGCCCCGATGTTTTTAAATTTATGTAAAAAAGTAACGTTAACGTAAAAGAATGTACAGAGGCAGATCCCAAATTATGGCAGGTCAGTTTTCGCATTCCAGAACAAACCGGTAGCTATACAAGCCCGGATCTGCATGTTATTGCTGTAAGTCATAGCAAATAACGATAATTAATGTGATGTCAGGCAAGCATATGATCCCAACACAAACCCGTTCCACCCTCGCACTACTCGCCTCCTCGTTACTGCTGACCATTGGTCGCGGTGCCACGTTGCCCTTTATGACGATCTATCTCAGCCGTCAGTACGGCATGACGGTGGATGCAGTAGGTTATGCCCTGAGTATTGCCCTCACCATCGGCGTCTTTTTCAGCCTCGGTTTTGGTATTCTGGCGGATAAATTCGACAAAAAGCGCTATATGGTGATCGCCATCGCCTGCTTCATTATCGGCTTCTCGGCGATCCCGCTCAGTAATAACGTCATCGTGGTGGTGGCGCTGTTTGCGCTGATCAACTGCGCCTATTCGGTGTTCTCCACCGTGCTGAAGGCCTATTTCTCGGACACCCTGACGCCGTCGGCGAAAGCGAAGATATTCTCCCTCAACTATACGGTGCTGAATATCGGCTGGACCGTGGGGCCGCCCCTCGGCACGCTGCTGGTGATGCAGAGCGTCAACCTGCCGTTCTGGCTGGCGGCAGCCTGCGCCGCCTTCCCGCTGGTGTTTATTCAGCTGTTTGTGCAGCGCATTCCCATCACTATGCGCGGCGAGGAGAGCGTTGCCTGGTCGCCGTCGGTGCTGCTGCGGGATAAGGCGCTGCTGTGGTTCACCCTTTCCGGTTTTCTGGCCTCATTTGTCGCCGGTTCCTTCGCCACCTGTATTTCCCAGTACGTGATGAGCGTGGCGGATAACAATTTCGCCGAGAAAGTGGTGGCGGTGGTGCTGTCGGTGAATGCCGCGATGGTGGTCAGCCTGCAATATGCGCTGGGCCGCAGTATCAACGCCCGCAATATCCAGCCGTTAATGGCCGCCGGGACGCTGTTTTTTGTGGTGGGGCTGGCGGGCTTTATGCTCGCGGGCAGCAATTTGTGGTTCTGGGGCGTAGCCTCGGCGATTTTTACCGTCGGCGAGATTATCTATGCGCCGGGGGAATACCTGTTGATCGATAACATCGCGCCTGCGGGTATGAAATCCAGCTACTTCTCTGCCCAGGCGTTAGGCTGGCTGGGCGCGGCGTTAAACCCACTGGCCACCGGGGTGATCCTGACGAATCTGCCGGGCTGGTCGCTGTTTGTGATCCTGATGGTGGTGATTGTGCTGGCCTGGCTGATGATGCTGCTGGGGATGCGGGTCAGCCCATGGCAGGACGTGAAGGAAAAGGTGGCGGTGTAAAGCGTGATGCCGGGTGGGGTTAAATGCCGGGTGGCGGCTTCGCCTTACCCGGCCTACGGTGATAATGATTATCCCCCTGTAGGCCCGGCAAGCAACGCGCCGCCGGGCAACTAATACGTTACACTGTCACTTACCACACTTCATCGGCAATGGCGGTGACAAGACGGACTTTATCCCACTGCTGCGCTTCCGTGAGAGAGTTGCCCTCTTCGGTTGACGCAAAGCCGCACTGCGGGCTTAAGCAGATCTGATTGATATCCACATACTGCGCCGCTTCCTGCAAACGCGCCTTAATACCTTCCGGGTTTTCCAGCTCGCCATTCTTGGTGGTGATCAGCCCCAGCACCACCTGCTGTTTGCCAGGACGCACATGGCGCAGCGGGGCAAAATCGCCGGAGCGGTCGTTATCGTATTCGAGGAAGAACGCATCGACATTCACCGTGCCGAACAGCACTTCCGCCACCGGCTCGTAGCCGCCTTCCGAAATCCATGTCGAGCGGAAATTGCCGCGGCAGACATGCAGGCCGATGGTCAGATCGTCCGGCTTGCCTTCCAGCGCCTTATTCAGCACGCGGGCATAAATCTGCGCCAGTTCGTCCGGATCGTCGCCGCGCTCGCGGATCTGCTGACGCTGCTCGTCAGAGCACAGGTAGGCCCAGACGGTGTCATCCAGTTGCAGATAACGGCAGCCCGCGTCATAAAACGCGCGGATGGCATCGCGCCAGGTGGTCGCCAGATCGTCAAAGTAGCGGTCCAGCGTCGGGTATACCGTCGCGTCTATGGCTTTACGCCCGCCGCGGAAGTGCAGCACGCTCGGGCTGGGAATGGTCATTTTCGGCTGCGCATTGCCGCTGATGCTTTGCAGATAGCGGAAGTCTTCCAGCATGGGGTGATCGCCGAAGCTCAGCTTGCCGGTCACGCGCACGCTGTGGGCTTTGGTCTGCACGCCATTGAACTGAATGCCCTGCTCAGAATCGTAACGCTCCACGCCGTTCAGACCATCAAAGAAGTCGAAATGCCACCAGGCGCGACGGAACTCGCCGTCGGTCACCACATGCAGGCCACAGGCGCACTGCTGTTCCACCACCTGGCGGATAGCGTCGTCTTCCACGGCGCGCAGCTGCACGGCGTCGATTTCACCGCGCGCAAACTGGATTCGCGCCTGTTTAATGGCGTCCGGGCGTAAAAAACTGCCGACGACATCGGCGCGGTACGGGGCGTGTTGTTGCATGCTTATCTCCTTGCCGCCAGTGAAAAGTAATACCCTGGCGTGATAGTTCATTATTTGAATTTATAGCCTTCTGGACGGCTAAACATCCAAAAAAGATGTCATATCCTGTTCGGGATAGCAAATGAGAAAAGCTCACGCATGATGAAAAAAATTCATCTTTCTTCCGTTAACGCCGCCGTCGCCGTCCTGTCGGCCATGTTTTCCCGGTTACGGGTGCCCCACTCACACAGCGGCTGCAACGCCTGCGCCAGCGAACGGCCAAAATCGGTGATGCTGTACTCCACCCGCGGCGGTACCTCGCGGAAATCGTGACGCGTGATGATGCCGTCTTCCGTCATCGCTTTGAGCTGCTGGATCAGAACTTTCTCGCTGATGCCCTCCACCAGCCGTTTAAATTCCCCGAAACGACGCGGGCTGTACTGCACGTAAAACAGCAACAGCGGTTTCCACTTGCCGCCAATGTAATGCAGGGCCACATCAAGGCCGCAGACCGGCTCCATAATTTTCTCCATACATACCTTTTGGTAGGTACTAGTATACAGGAAAGTCTGTGCTTACACTGCTTTCTCACACAGAGTTGCGGAGAAACATCATGGGTAAGCTTGCAGATAAAGTCGTCGTTATTACGGGTGCGAACAGCGGGATCGGTCTGGCCTCGGCGAAACGCTTTGCACAGGAAGGCGCGCGTTTATTCCTGACCGGGCGTCGGGTCAGCGAACTGGAGAGTGCGGTTGCGGAGATTGGGCATGGCGCGGTGGGTATTCCGTGTGATATCTCAAAGATGGCGGATCTCGACAACCTGTTTGACCAGGTCCGTCAGCAGGCGGGGCAGATCGACGTGCTGTTCGCCAACGCAGGCGGCGGGGATTTCGCGCCGCTGGGGGAAATCACCGAAGAGCATTACGCCCGCATTTTTGACACCAACGTCAAAGGCACGCTGTTCACCGTGCAGAAAGCGCTGCCGCTGCTGAAAGACGGCGGGTCGATTATCCTCACCGGCTCCACCAGCGCCACCACCGGCATTCCGGCATTTAGCGTGTACAGCGCCAGCAAAGCCGCGCTGCGCACCTTTGCCCGCGGCTGGATCCTCGAACTGGCGCCGCGCAAAATCCGCGTCAATGTGCTGGTGCCCGGCTCCACCTCCACGCCAGGCTGGCATAACCTGTCGCCGGATGATGCCGCGAATCAGCAGATGATTAATGAGGTTGAGGCCACTACGCCGCTGGGTCGTCTGGCGGAACCATCCGAAGTGGCCGCCGCCGCCCTGTTCCTCGCCTCGGACGACAGCAGCTTCGTCAACGGCAGCGAGCTGTTCGTGGACGGCGGCGCGGCGCAGATTTAATCCTTCATCGCAGGGATTCAGTCATCCCCCTGCGCAAAGGCATAGCCCTCATCCTCCCAGCCGGTAATGCCGCCAATCATGATTTTTACCGGCAGGCCAAGGGTGGCGAGTTTTAACGCGGCGCGATCGGCTCCGTTGCAGTGTGGCCCGGCACAGTACACCACAAACAGGGTGCCGTCGGGCCACGCCTGCATCCGTTCGGCGGTCATTTGCGCATGAGGTAAATGGATCGCGCCGGGCAGATGACGGCGGGCGAACGTTGCCGCGCTCCCCACCACGTGCAGCAGCACAAAATCCTGATCGCCAGTGGTGATGGCGTGATGGACATCGGCGCAGTCGGTTTCCACGCTCAGGCGATGCAGAAAATGCAGGCGGGTTTCTTCCGGCGTGGCGGCAGGGAATTCGGTTACATAGCTCATCGTGTTTTCTCCGGGTTTGTGATAACACTACTGTATCCATTAATTCGCCGCGCCACTGCCTGCCGGTCTGCCAGAAAACGCCAGGATCATGACAAAATTACCTCCCGCATCGCCCCGTCCGTTCGTCGTCGCCCTCGCCTACGATGGTTTATGCACCTTTGAATTCGGCGTGGCGGTGGAAATTTTTGGTCTGCCGCGCCCGGAGCTGGGGGATAACTGGTACCGCTTTGCCGTGGCGGCGGTGGACGAGGGTGAACTGCGCGCCACCGGCGGCATTCGCATCATGGCCGATGGCGGGCTGGATCTGCTGGCGCAGGCGGATACCATCGTCATTCCCGGCTGGCGCGGCGCGGACACGCCGGTGCCGGAAGCGCTGTGCGATGCCCTGCGCGCGGCCAGTACGCGCGGCTGCCGCATTATGACCATCTGTTCCGGGGTGTTTGTGCTTGCCGCCACCGGCTTGCTGAACGGGCGCAGGGCCACCACCCACTGGCGCTACACCCCGCTGTTACGCAGCCGTTATCCCGCCATTCAGGTGCTGGATGACGCGCTCTATTATGATGAAGGCACGCTGCTGACCTCGGCGGGCAGCGCGGCGGGGATCGATTTATGTCTGCACGTGGTGCGCGAAGATTTTGGCGCGGAGATCGCCAACAACGTCGCCCGCAGGCTGGTGGTGCAGCCGCACCGCGACGGGGCGCAAACCCAGCAGGTGGTGCGTCCGGTAGCGCGGGCGCGGGAGAGTAAATCCCTGGGAATGATCTTTGATTTTCTGCATCAGTCGCTGGCGGAGAATCACAGCGTGGCTGCCCTTGCCCGTCAGGCAGGCATGAGTCCGCGCACCTTTTTACGGCGCTTCGCCGATGCCACCGGCACCACGCCCGCGCGCTGGATCCTCAACGAGCGGCTGCTGCGCGCCCGGGAGTCTCTGGCGAACTCCAGGTTACGCATTGACGAGATCGCGCAGCAGACCGGTTTTGGCAGCGCGGCCTCCCTGCGCCATCATTTCCGCGCGCAGTTTGCCATTTCCCCCGGCGATTACCGCAAAGCCATTCTGACCCGCAGCGCCGGGTGATTTACAGGCAAAAAAAATCCGCCAGTTACGCTGGCGGAAATGCTTGCATGGATAGGATCGTTATTTTATTTATGCGCACCCCCGCCATTTAGCTGTCGGGTCACGGATCGATAAGACCTTAACAGTACCTGATTCAACAAAGCGTAAACGAGGAAGATCTGTTTAAAAATTCACGCTTGTTTTTTATACAAAAATGAAGATATATCCTTCAGGATGAGGAATTTATGTTAGCGTTTGTCTTCCACCTGACTGGCGTGAGGGATTATTTACAATCTCAAATTTCTTTGCCCAATATGTCATGGAAATAGCTTTATTTTCACGACCTTCGACCCGGAAAAACTCCATCCACACGGCGCAATTTGTTCAACTTGTGGTACACGTTTAACCGCAAGCTCCTGCATACCACGAAAGCGCAAAGCGCGTAAGATGGCGAGCTGATGAAATACTGACAATGCCCTTGTTTTTCAACAAGGGCTTCTTATCACCGTCAGCCGCTACTGACTCAGTCCGCGATTTTTAAGCATCGGTTCCGGCAGCGGATCATGTCCGCGCCATTCACGATAGAGCGCCGCTAAATCACTGCTGTTCCCCCGCGACAGGATCGCCGCCCGGAAGCGTCGCCCGTTCTCCGGGCGTAATCCGCCCTGCTCCACAAACCACTGATAGCCATCATCGGCCAGCATCTGCGTCCACAGATAGGCGTAATAGCCAGCGGCATAGCCGCCGCCAAAAATATGCGCGAAATAGCTGCTGCGATAACGCGGCGGCACCGCCTCCAGATCGAGGTTTTCCTGTTTAATGGCCTCAGTTTCAAAGGTGTCGACGTCGCTGATGTCGGCATCCGCGCTGATGCGGTGCCAGTTCATATCCAGCAGCGCGGCGCTTAACAGCTCCGTCATGTCGTAGCCTTTATTAAACAGCGTGGCGCTGAACATTTTTTCGCGCAGCGCCTCCGGCATTGGCTCGCCGGTCTGATAATGACGGGCGTAACGGGCGAACACCTCCGGGTGGCTGGCCCAGTGCTCGTTGATCTGCGACGGGAATTCGACAAAATCCCGCGGCGTGTTGGTGCCCGATAGCGTGGCGTAGCGCTGGCTGGCAAACAGGCCGTGCAGCGTATGGCCGAACTCATGGAACAGGGTGATCACATCGTCCCAGGAGATGAGCGCGGGCTGCCCGGCAGCAGGCTTCTGGTAGTTACAGACGTTGTAGATCACCGGGCGGGTGCCGTTTAAGGTCGACTGCTCCACAAAGTTGCCCATCCACGCGCCGCCGCTTTTCGAATCGCGGGCGAAGAAATCGCCGTAAAACAGCGCCAGTCCGGTGCCGTCCTCATCGAAAATCTCCCAGACCCGTACGTCCGGATGATAGACCGGAATATCAGCGCGCTCGGTAAAGGTGAGACCAAACAGCTGGCTCGCCGTCCAGAACACGCCGTCCACCAGCACGTTATTCAGCGCAAAGTAGGGTTTGATCTGGCTTTCATCGATGGCGTATTTCGCCTGGCGCACCTGTTCGCCATAGAAGGCCCAGTCCCAGGCGCGGGCGGTAAAGCCGCCCTGCTGCCCGTCGATCGCCTGCTGAATATCCGCCAGTTCCTTTTCGGCACGGGCGCGCGCGGCGGGTGCAATATCCCGCATAAAGCGCAGCGCGGCAGCCGGGGTATGTGCCATCTGATCGGCGATCTTCCAGGAAGCGTAATCCTCAAAGCCCAGCAGCTGCGCCTGGCGGGCGCGGATCTGCGTTAAACGCAGCACAATCTGCCGGGTGTCGTTTTCATCGCCGCGCTGGGTACGCAGCCAGCCTGCGGTAAAGAGTTTTTCACGGGTCTGGCGGTTACGCAGCGCCGCAAGGGCGGGTTGCTGGGTGGTGTTCAGCAGCGGGATCAGCCAGCGGTCGTGCAGGCCTCTCTCCTCTGCTGCTGCCCGCGCCCGGGCGATTTCATCCTCTGTCAGACCGTCGAGCTCTCCGGCGCTCTCCACCACCAGCGCTGCGGCTTTTCCGGCGGCCAGCAGATGCTGATTAAAGCGGCTGGTGAGCTGCGCCGCTTCGGTGTTGAGCGCTTTCAGCGTCTGCTTATCGACAGCAGGCAGTTTTGCGCCCGCGAGAATAAAGCGCTGGTACGTGACCTCCAGCAGGCGGCGGGACTCGTCGTCCAGCCCGGCGGTGTCCCGCGCGTTATACACCGCTTCCACCCGCGCAAAGAGCGCGTCATCAAGGTAGATGTCATTCGCCAGCCCGGCGAGTTCCGCCGAGAAGGCTTCATCCAGCAGTTGCAGTTCGTCGTTGGTATGCGCCGAGGTCATGGCGAAAAAGATGCTGGTGACGCGCGACAGCAACTCCCCGCTCTGCTCCAGCGCCAGGACGGTATTGGCAAAGTCCGGCGCGTCGCTCTGACCGGCAATGGCGGCTATTTCCGCGCGTTTCTGGCGCATCCCCTCGTCAAAGGCGGGCCGGTAATGGCTGTCGTGCAGCGCATCGAAACGCGGGGCCTGATACGGCAGCGTGCTCTGTTCAAACAGTGGATTGGTGACGGACATGTTTACTCCCCTGAACCGTTGATCGGTTTCTACAGTACCAAATCCCCCCGTCACGGGACCAGATTATTTGCCACACTACTAACTCGCCCGGTATGCGTTGCCACCGGGCCGCTGCGCAACTATGCTAAGGCAACACAAAAAGCGTTAAGGAACAGAGAGATGATTATTTTAGTAACCGGGGCAACTGCGGGTTTTGGTGAAGGTATTACACGTCGCTTTGTGAAGAACGGCCATAAAGTGATCGCCACTGGCCGTCGCCAGGAGCGCTTACAGGCGCTGAAAGACGAACTGGGCGACAACGTGCTGACGCTGCAACTGGACGTGCGCAACCGCGCCGCCATCGAGCAGGCGATGGGGAATTTACCGGCTGAATGGCGCGACATCGACGTGCTGGTGAATAACGCCGGTCTGGCGCTGGGCATGGAGCCGGCGCACAAGGCGAGCGTCGAGGACTGGGAAACCATGATCGACACCAATAACAAAGGCCTGGTGTACATGACCCGCGCCGTGCTGCCGGGCATGGTGGCGCGCAATCGCGGTCATGTGATCAACATCGGTTCAACGGCGGGCAGCTGGCCGTACGCGGGCGGCAACGTCTATGGCGCGACCAAAGCCTTTGTACAGCAGTTCAGCCTGAACCTGCGTACCGATCTGCACGGCACCGGCGTGCGCGTCACCAATATCGAGCCGGGGCTGGTGGGCGGCACCGAATTCTCTAACGTGCGTTTCAAAGGCGACGACGACAAAGCCGGAAAAACCTACGAGAACACCACCGCCCTGACGCCGGAAGATGTTACCGAAGCGGTCTGGTGGGTGGCGACGCTGCCGAAGCACGTCAACATCAACACACTGGAAATGATGCCGGTAAGCCAGACCTTTGCAGGCCTGAGCGTGCACCGCGGCTGATATGAAGACCCCGGCGCCAGCCGGGGCTATTTTCTCTGTGCTAAGGAGCCAGACTGCGCAGGATGAGGGACGACAGCAGTACCGCCGCCGTCGGGGCATCCTCAAGGTTGTACTGTAACTGCACGGGACTGATATACGGCTTCATCACCAGATAGATCGCCTGCGCGGTTTCATCCAGCGGCGTTTTGCGCTCAAACTCCCCTGACTTACGCCCTTCCACCAGCACTTCCTGAATCAACTGTTTAAGCTGTTCTTCATAGGCGCGGGTGGATGCCCACTGATCGCGCGTGGCGACGGCGGCGATGTCGTAAAGTTTGCGGTCATGGAAAAAGAGATCGCTGCCCGCTTCCGCTAACGCCCGGAACAGACGGCGAAACTTTTCCGACGCCGTGGGCGCGTCGGCAATGGCGGCAGTGACGATCTCCATGATCATCGCCAGCCGGTTGCGGCAGATCACTTCCCCGATGGCCTGTTTGGAATCGAAGAATTTATAGATGTAGGCTTTGGAAAAGCCGATGGCGCGGGCGAGATCGGACACCGTGGTTTTCTCATAACCATAGTGGCTGAAATGTTCGGTGGCGGCATCCACCACCTGATCGCGGACGCTGTGGTCCGCCGTGCCGCGCGTGGCGTGGTCGTTTTCTTTTTTCGTCATCCGGTAAGCTTAACTCAGCAGTGCCGGGTTAACAACGAGTGACCAGATGGTAATAGCGTCACAGGCGGCTTTCCCATCAGGTATCTATACTGCGTTTAGTCCCCTGAAAAAGAAGAGATCCTCTATGAGAAAACCTGATTACCCATCACGTGATTTGGCCACCTACGTCAAATACGAAAAGAGGTGAATTATTTGATTGAGTTTTAGCTATAGAATTGAAATGGAAAATGTTTGGATGCAATATAACTGGCAATACACTGATGAAAGCCATTATACATTTAAAAAGAGGAATTTATGCGCTCACCTCACAGAATGCATGAACGCTCAACATTTTATAAGTACATGACGTTGAATACTGCAAAGATTGTACTTGATTCATGTAGCCTTAGATGGAGTTCTCCGGTCATATTTAATGATCCTTTTGATGTTCCAAGAGAAGTCATGCTAGGAGTTGATGAGATAAATATTGGTAAAGCTTTAGTTCGCAAGGTGATCGAGGAGTTGATTAATCCTAGGGAAGACATCCAAAATTTAAATCCAAGAATTAGAACGCTGTTAGATGTTTACCAAAAACTCTTTCCTTTAGGCATACCAGCAGAACTGATTAATAAGTTTCAAGAATTAGTAGATGCTCCACCAGTCGGACTTGGCGCCCCTGCGGCAATACAAGAAATGAAAGATGTGTGGAAAGGAATGCTCAATGAAAGAAGAATTTTGTGCTTATCTGAGAGTCCTATAATCACTCCGATGTGGAACCATTATGCTGATGGATATAAAGGCATAGTTATCGAATTTGATTGCCTAGACGTTCTTGGCAGCGCCTGGCTAATTGCAAAACCTATTAAGTATACTAATAAAATACCTCTAACTTACACGCCTGAAGGTATGGCTGAGTTGCTTTTCAAGCCAGACAACAAAGCACTTGAATATATTAATACTGAGATAACATTCATAAAAACAGAAGATTGGGCATACGAAAAGGAGTGGAGGATTTCTACTTATGCCAGACCGATGAGCATGGGGCACTATAGCGACCTGAAGTTTCATCCTTATGAAGTGAAATCAGTGATACTTGGCCCTTTATTTGAACCCGCTGAACTCGATGAAGTCATGTCACTAATTAAAAGATATCCACGAGCACAATTATTAAAAAGTTCATTTGGGGGCGATAGAAAGATATCCATAGAACCACTAGCTTAAAAATATTGATTAAAAAAACATAATCCATCGCCAGTTTTTACTGGCGACTTATTTTGATGCCGCAAGTGATGAACCGTCGGTCAAGGGTCAAGAACCTTTATTCAGATGATTGCAGCAGACGAGCGACTGGACGAGACCGGCATCCAGGCCGTTGGTGAAAAAGGATGGGATGGCTTTCTTTAGGGGATTGTTAAGGCCGTTTAAGCGCTCAACCTTTCAGACCACTTTCATATTGCTGCGAGCCGGTATGCATTTTATTCATTCGAACCGCCTCCATCACGCCGCCGTCTTGCCGTTTTCCGCTGAAAACGGTATCTTTCGCCCGCACCTGCAAAATCAGGTGCCGGGATTGGAACCCTGCGAAATGTTACAGGCGACATACGACGCGTTAGCGTCTTTCATATGTCGTGCGCTCAGTTACACCTCAATGGTGGGCTGGACGGGGGCACCGTAAGGTGCGCCGGTTGCCTGTAACGCCGGTAGTTCCAACCCCGTTCAGTCCATCACCATGAGATTGGAACCTCAGGTGGTGGGTTTTAAACCCGTTACAGGAGGCTGCCCTTATGGCTACGACCCTCAACCAGACTCACCCGTTACTTACCATCCCGTTTGATGCCGACACCGATTTCACTATTCTTGCCGACCACTGCCACCAGCTCGCCGAAGCCCAGGCGGAAAGCCTCGATCCGGCGCTGCGAATGGCGTTGTGCGGACGCTTTTCTGCCGTGTTTGCCCTGCTCAAACCCCAGCTGAACGAGCCGATCCCGCCGGAACAGCAGGCGCGTTTTACTGTGGACAGCCTGCCCACTCACGTACCTCAGTTTGCTCCCGATTCCGATACGCTCGGCGAATACTGCGCAGCGCTGGCTCAGGTATTACTTTGCCGCAGCGTGCCGCCACAACAGGAAGAACCGCTGCGCTGGCTGCTGGCGGATGTGATGGCGTATCTGGCGGAGGAAATTAATGCGCCGCGCTGGATCCGCACAGAGGATGGCGTGAAAGTTATTGAGGAAGTGACAGGGTAACGTTTTCGCGCCCTGCTAAGCTGAGATCATGTCCGCTTTATGCCAGAGGCGGACATTTCATTAATCGCATTGCCTGAAGTTTAGTAAGATGCCAAAAGAAAATTCATCATGATGTCAGGTACAGGTAAAAGTATGGAAGCTCTGATCAAAACGTATATAGAAATCCTTAAAAGTCTTAACGCTCAATCATTTGCACTCATGGAGGATAAATATTCAGGTGTATTTCTTCCTGTTCCCTCTGAAGAGTACTGGCGCTCCCCGGTAAAAATCATGCTGGTTGGGCGTGAAACGGCAGGATGGAATACTGGAAATCATAAAAATAAAATTGCTCGGGTTCTGGGTCTGATGCCCAATATTAATGTCGAACATGTAGTTGAAGAAGCGGTAACTCGCTACAAAGAGCATCAGGATAAGTGCACTCCTAATACGAAATCACGAAGCCGTTTTATGCAGTATTATTTCTTGCTGGCGCGAAAACTAGAATTACCCCCTAAGGCAATAGTGTATGCAAATTTATTTGCATGGGATTATGACCGAAAGAGCCCACTGCTCCGCTCTGAAAACGAACTTCAGGAAATAGCGTCTGTTTCATTAAGACTTCTGGCTACCCAGATAGGGTATTTAAAACCTGATTTTGTAATATTTGCATGTGGTTCACGAACCGACCATTTTATAAAATGTTTATCGAATAAATATTTGGGCGGCTCTAAGACCCTATCTGTCACTCCTAAAAAAATATGGAAGTTTGAGGCTGGGAATGCGACCTGCTTCAGGATTGCTCATCCCAGAGCAACCTATGTGCATCAGGAGTTCAGGGCAGAGGTGATCGAACAGATTAAACAAGCGGCTGTACGCTTATCCTGTCATCGAAAGCAACATTGCGAGTCTGAATGAGCGTAGAGAAATGGAAAGCTGTCAGCCGTCATTTCTAATCGCGATGACATGCTCCCTTTTCTTTAATACACAGCAAAACTTATTATCCATGTGCCGACTCGATTGCAAACTTCCGCTCCTCGCTCTAAGCAGACCTTTAGCCCAGCCATCCTGTCCGCTTTGTGCCAGAAGCGGACACTGCACAGACTTAGCTATGTCAGGACATACAGCGTGCTGACCTGATGTTCAGGCCAGCTATGTTTGCTGGCCGGACTTAAGATACTGCTCCAGCGTCAACCTGATGTGCAGCAGCATCCTTTATTTGTTTAAAAATGACTCAACCGCATTGGAAAATCGTTCTGGCTGATCCAGCATGACAAAGTGAAAACTGTCATCGATCCGCGTGAAATGGATGTCGGAAGCAGAAGCGTAGGCTTGACGGTACATCGCATCCACGCAGGCTGCCGGGATCCCGTATAAGACATCATACGCGTATACGATCTCAATCGGTGCTTTGATGCGAGCGAGCTCGGGACGCAGGTCGGTAATCATCAATTCATAAACGGCATCCGCAACAGTTTTGCGATCAGAATTGATCGCCGCAGTCACCAAAGCAGGTTTCACCGCCCCGTTCTTCACTAAACGGTTTATGGATGCTTTCTGAAACTCTGTGAGTTGCTCCGGCGACTGCCGCAGTAGCAAATCCCGCATAGCTGCGGCATGCCGGGCAGCCGTTTCGGTGGTCGCCGCAGGGTCAATCATCAACGTATAGAACGGCAAGGCATCGACGATCATCAAACGACCGACCTGGTCAGGATGACGGGCCCCCAGCATCAATGCCATCTCGCCGCCAAGAGAATGGCCAATGATCGCTGGTGCCTGGATGTTCTGGCTTTGAATGTAATCAGCGATGGCGTCAACTGCCGAAACGATGACTTTTCCCCGTGGACTGGATATGGCAGGCGTACCTGCAAAGCCCGCAAGTTCTACAAGATGAACACGGTGGTTTTTACGTAAAGTTGCGACTAAACCGGCCCAAATGTCGCGAGAGGACGCCAGCCCCGGGATCAATATGACATCCGGCCCTGAGCCTTGCGTCTGTACAGAAATACGCTGCGGGTTCGGATGCTCTGAAGGTATGGACATAGTCTGCGTTGCGGACGCGGAGGCTAAAACTGACAATAATAAAAGAGCCCCACCGAGGATGGCGCGGATTTTTGCGGTACGCATGAGTGTAGTCCTTTTTATTTTACCCCTGACAAACCGGGCCAGGCTGAAAGAAGGGTTTAGCAAAAAATCATTGAGGGATTATCAGATGTGTAATTGAGATCTTTACTTAACGTAAGCTGTAGGTGCGAGCGTTCCAGTAACCATTGCCCTGTCGATGGCCCTCTTTCCAGCCCAACGAGATGAGTTCCTTTGCAATCAGTCGATTCATCACCCCATGCCCCATAAGCAGTACGGGCCCGTTTGATTCTTCTGCTGATGTTACGAGGATATGCGCAGCCTGAACGGCGCGCTGTTTAGCCAGGCTCAGGGTCTCTACATTACGGGAGAAGCCACAAAGCCACATGACGCGGAAAAGAGACGCCCACAAGATGGGGGATAACCTGAATGCTGGCATGCGTAATACGGGCAAGTCTGCTTCCCTGAAGACCTCATCAATGAGGTCCGGTTCACGCCCTAATGCCCTCACAGATGAAAGCGCTCTGGGAAGAGGACTACTTATGATGTGCAATGCGCTGGATGCTAATGATTTACTGGATTGCGGGGCCATATCGCTGCCCGTATCGGAGAGATCATATTGTGAAATCCATTTGTCCATCTCGAGACTCGTCACCCTCGAAGAACCTGTAAAAGACGGCTTTCCATGACGCATCAAAATAATTTCCATAAAGAGCTTCATTTTTGTGATCCTTATAATGCGGACAATCTAACGCAATGAAGCCAGGGTGCACTACCACCATATTTAGGGTTGACCCGGTCGACTGGAGCATGGCAAAAGAAGATCAGTGCGCGCAGAAGCAGATAAATTATACAGCCGTACAGATCTGATGACCGCTTATACATCCAGCTAAAGTGAGACTGCTACTGAACGGGTAATACAGAAATAGATATCAAGCTCAGCAAGGAAAAGTACGTATGCCAATACCAATACTCTATACAGAACGCTTGCTGTTAAAACCATTAGCCTCCGAAGATGCCTCACAAATTCAGTTGCTTTACCCGCGTTGGGAGATAGTTCGCTACATGGTCTCTTCAGTACCATGGCCCTACCCTGATAACGGTGCCGAGAGTTACGTCAATAACGTTGCTTTGCCTGATATGGCAAATGGGATAGCCTGGTTCTGGACTATCAGACACCTTGAAACACCAGACAAACTGATGGGTGTAATCTGTCTGTATGATGTTGAGGATAATAACCGTGGATTTTGGTTAGCTCCGGAGCATCAGGGCCAGGGCTTTATGCGAGAGGCCAGTAATGCAGCTACGGATCATTGGTTTAATTCGTTAAATAAGACAGTGTTGCGTGCACCTAAAGCGGCTCTAAATAGCCGTTCAAAAATTATTTCAGAAAGCAGTGGCATGCGGCTCATCAGGACTGAAAAGAAAGAGTATGTCAGCGGTCTGCTTGATTCCGAACTCTGGGAAATCACCCGTGAGGAATGGAATGCTCGTCAGGGCTCTCGCGCTCTACTTTCTGCCGTATCTTAATATTTGTCATAAGTCATTCACTGGATTTGGCTTATGGCTGATAATCTTCATATTCCCAGAAACTGAAACGGCTCAGTTTGATGGCGGCTTTTGACCAGTCCTTGTCATTACAGACAATGATCTTTTTTTCTATATAAGAAAGGATCTCATCATAATCATATTCTTCGACAATGATCATTCCTCTGCCAGACAGGGACTTATATGATGCAAGCTCTTGTTTAAGCCAGACTGGCGTACATACCAACATATCAAAAGCTTCAGCACCGTCACGGTCTTTAGGCCCTATCATTGCTCTGATCCAACAACCGAAACTGGCAGGGTCAGTTGGCCAATAGTTTATCAACCTATCTTCAAGTTCTAGCGATCTAAGCCCTTTTAATTCAATATTCATTTGCTGTATCCAGTTATCAATTACTAATTGATGTTAGGTTAAGGTCTGTTTTGCTCATTGTGACATAAATCGTTTATAGTTCGCTTTGTGCCAGAAGCAGTCATGATAAAGTCCAGTCCTGTAACCACTACCCCATAAAATTTTCTCCATCGAGGCTTCCACCATGACCACCTTTTACCAACTCACCGCCACCAGCCTGCGCGGCGAGCCTTTCTCAATGGCCGACTATGCGGGAAAGCTGGTGCTGGTGGTGAATACGGCCAGTAAGTGTGGTTTCACGCCGCAGTACGCTGGCCTTGAAATGCTCTACAAAAAGTACGGTGCGCAGGGGCTGGTAGTGCTGGGTTTCCCCTGCAACCAGTTCGGTAAACAGGAGCCAGGCGGGGCCGACGACATCGCTCAGACCTGCCACATCAACTACGGCGTGAGCTTCCCGATGTTTGAGAAAGTGGAAGTCAACGGTGCCGCCGCGCACCCGGTGTTTCGTTACCTGAAAGACGCACTGCCCGGCCTGCCGGGCAAGCGCATTAAATGGAACTTTACTAAATTCCTGATCGGGCGCGACGGCAAACCGCTTAAGCGTTTCGCCCCCTTCACCACGCCGCAGAAAATGGAAGCCGCCATCGTCGCCGCACTTAAGTTGTGAGCATTTGAACGGGTCACGTTCAGCGCGCTTCAGGACGCATTAGCCACATGCTGGCGTCGGAATTCCCCCGGCGGCAGGCCGGTGTAGCGGGTGAAGGCGACGTGGAAGGCGCTGGCAGACTGGTATCCTGTACGCAGGGCGATCTGTTCTATTTTATCCTTGCCGCCCATCAGCGCTTTCCTGGCTAACGACATTCGCCAGAACAGCAGATATTGCCCCGGAGACATGCCGACGGTCTCGCTGAATACGGCGAAAAAAGAGGAGCGGGACATCGCGCACTCCCGGGCGAGCTGCGCGATTTGCCAGTCCGCACCGGGGTTGGTATGGATGAGATGCAGCGCGGTGGCGATCTTATCGTGCTGTAACCCTTTCAGGATCCCTGCCGTCGTCGACAGTGCTGGATCGCTACGCAACGCTTCCACCAGCAACAGTTGCAAAAGATGCATCAGTACCGCATCCCGCCCCGGTCGCCGGGTGCGGCTCTCATCCAGCAGGAGATCGAACAGGGTGACGAAACGACGTTGCCCTTTGATCAGGATCTCGTTGGGAAGTAACGCGACGATAAGCTGTTTGTCCGGCGTATCGAATTCACAGTGCCCGACATTCATGAGAAATTCAGCATCCCCGGTTGCTGAACCGATCCTCACGTGCCCGTCCCCGAGCAGGGTCGGCAGCGTAATGTCTTCAGGAGGAGACGTTCCCGCACTGGTGTTCTCAAAGGTATAAGTTGCAGGGATCAGCACGAAATCACCGGCAACAAGCAATGTCGGCGCTTTACCGTTAATACTCATCAGGCATTCCCCCTGCAACACGGCGCAGTAAAACGCCTCTCCGGCAGACTCCCGGACAATACGCCACTTCCCTGCCCCCTCGACGAGTTTGGTATGGGTGGGCCTGGGGTTGAGTAAAGCAACAATATCGGTTAACGGATCTGACACTGGACTCTCTCTCAAGAAAAGTGGATTTCTGATTATATATTGTCCGGATGGCTACGACTATCATGGCTTCTCTGACCAACAGCGAGGATTTACCATGTCGACTGCACTGATTACCGGATGCTCTTCAGGTTTTGGGCTGGCAACAGCACAGCTGTTTTTAGCCAAAGGCTGGCACGTGATTGCCACCATGAGAACGCTGGATACGACGCTTTTTCCTGCCAGCGACCGGCTGCGGATATTGCCACTGGACATCACCTCTGCGGAAAGTATTACCGGGGTGGTGAAACAGGCAGGCGCGATTGACGTGCTGGTCAATAATGCCGGTCTTGGCGCGGCGGTTCCCGTTGAACTGACGTCCCTCTCCACCGCGCAGCAATTAATGAACATCAATGTGCTGGGCACGCTGGCATTAACGCAGGCGTTTCTGCCGTTGATGAGAGAGAAAAAATTAGGGACGATCATCAACGTGTCTTCGTCCGTGACCACCAAAGCGATGCCGCTGATTGGGGTTTATCGCGCCAGTAAAGCGGCGCTGAATGCCTGGAGCGAGTCATTAGCCGTCGAAGTGAAGCCTTTTGGGATCCGCGTTCACGTTGTATTACCGGGGCGCTCGCCGGAAACGAAGTTTGGTGAAAATGCGCGGGCTTACTCTGGCGGGCGGGACGATGCGGTCTATGGAAGCCTGGTGAATGAATTTATCCAGCGGGCGGGCGATCCCCACGCGCCAGTGACGCACGCGGAAGATGTGGCGAACGCTATTTATGCCGTGGCTGAAAATCAAAACGCTCCGCTCTACACCGCGGCCGGTGAAGATGCGATGCAGCTTCTCTCCGCGGCGCAGCAGCGTTCCCCTTTTTGCGAGTGATTGCGGCGGGCAAAGGCGTGATACGGGAAAAGAGAGAGGGTCTTCCTCTCTCAGTTTCTGAGCCGCAGACAATAATAACGTTGTATTGAGGGAATCAATAACCCTCCGAACAGATACATCCCTTCATTTGTCAGTACAGGAAATGCGGTATCCATTACCCTCCCTGAGAACGTGTGCAAACCCTGCCTGACCTAAATGCATACCAGCAATGAGCAGTTTTTCGCTGACAGCCTTTTCAAGAATCATCTTCCTTGTTTGCTCTGCCTGGATGGGATCAGTGTCGAATAAAATAGAAACAGCCGGTTGTGCTGATTGAATATGCGGATAATGGACAATGTCTCCCCATATTAATAAGCATTTATCATCCGTATCGATGCGAAAACCTGTATGTCCCGGTGTATGGCCTGGTAGCCAAACGGGCAGAATACTTCCTGCAATTTTATCCCCGTTAAAAAAATGCACGTTATGGGCATAAGCGTCTAATGTCTGGCGGACCAGCCGGATATTACGTTGCCCGCGCTCATTCGCTATTTCGAGTTTCTTATCATCCAGCCAGTGCTGTGCTTCGAGAGGATGAAGCATAATTTCGGCATGTTTAAAAACCGGCTTTTTTTCAGGATCCAGCAGGCCGCCAATATGATCCGGATGGCAATGTGTCAGCAACACGGTATCAATGTCGTCAGGGCTGACACCTGCTGCGGCGAGGTTTGCTGTGAGTTGCATATTGCCAGGCATCCCGGCGCCAGCGTCAACCAAAATGATGCGTCCCCGACCACGGATTAGGTAACAGTTTATATGAATATCGCCGGGCTCATTGATACCCGCATTGCGTTGAATAAGGTCTGCCTCCGCTTTTTCTATGCCTGAGAGCAAATCCAGACTGGCTGACATAATGCCGTCGCTTAGCGCCGTAATTTGAAAATCTCCAGTCTCACGGCTCGGAAAGGGTTGGTTCATTTTTACCTCGGGATCAGTTGCGTGCAAATATCTGTTCTGCTGGGGAACCAAAACAACGAATACGGGGCGTCAGACCAGAGGCCTGTTGAATGGCAGCGTCCAGTTCCCTCATAAAGTTCTCCATCACGTCCTGGGTTCGTAATGTTGTCAGGCGATAAAAGAGCTGGGCATAGACCGGTTGTCCGCATCCAGGCTTTACGGCAATAAAAATGATATGCACGTTTTGAGGCTCTGCGCGCAGGATGTCACAGCAAAGGGCGCGGCATTTATGCGTAAAATCATCATCACGTTGCAACACGTCAGCCTGATTTTCAGCAATATAAAAAGTCAGATTGGGCATGATGTTTTAGCCTCCCTTATTCCGTATCCTGCAATTGCATGGTCAAAGGTTCATAGAGGTACATGCCTGGGATTTCAGTAAATAACGAGGCAATGCTAACCGGCAGAACATACGCAACGCGATGTTCAGGAGTTTTATCCAGCCCTACCGCATGCATTTCCAGCCCACGATATCCCAACTCTTTATCTAAAACGCCTGATGGCGTTGCGCTCAATAGCAGAATTTCACCGGCAGATACGGCCGGGATAATGCCCTTTCCTTCGTACAGGTTACGGTGCCAGTCAGTAATACAGACCTGCCATCGAGAGAAATTGCCGCCTCCTTTTAAACGGTAATCATCACTGTTGAGAATATCCGCATCTTTAATGGTATGAATGGCAAGGTAAACAGGGCAGCCGGAATTGATAGCACGAAAGCGTTGCGACGTCGTGAAGCCAGCAACAGATATCAACGCGGGTAATTTTTGCTGACTATAAAAGGCATTCCATTCTGCCTCGCTGTCAGGATCGTTATATGAACATTCCACGGTATAAAACATCTGTTTATCTCCATATGAGCCACAGGCGTAAGCAGATTCATTTGCTTAATGATTTTTCATCATGCTACAAGATGGTTCAGCCCCGTAAAATCGATAAAACGTCACGGATTAGTGACATTTAGTCAATGAAGGCAGAATACTGGGCCTGAAAAAGGAAACGATGTTATGCGCAGAAAAATACCCAGTAGTGCGTCCCTGCAGGCTTTTGATGCCGCTGCAAGGCACGGCAGTTTTGCCCGTGCTGCAGAAGAGTTGTCGTTGACGGAAGGGGCGATTAGCCGTCAGATTGCACGTCTTGAAGCGTTACTGAATGGTAAATTGTTTGACCGTATGGGCAGTCGTGTAAAGCTTAACCCCGTCGGTACGCGCTATGCGCATCACGTACGGGAAACGCTCGATCGGCTCGAACGGGATACGCAGTACATAATGGGAATGCCTGAAGGTAGTCAGAGTCTGGACATTGCCGTCCTGCCCACCTTTTCCTGTCGCTGGCTTATTCCGCGCCTGAACAGTTTCAACGCTGTATCTCCGGATATAACGTTAAATATTGCGGCCAGAACGGATCCGTTTATTTTGCCTGGAAGTGGATTTGACGCGGTTATTCATTTTGAACATTCCGCATGGGCAGGAATGCGTATGCAATTTCTGTTTCAGGAAAATCTGCTGCCGGTATGCCATCCTGCACTGATAACAAAAAATAATGTCAATCAACTGTTAAATGAACTGCCGAGGATCCATCGTCGACAGAATCCTGATGCATGGCATCACTATGCCGTCGAAAGCGGAATACGCCTCGATAATCCGGCTCACGGTGTGCGATATGATCTGCATGAAATGGCCATCGCTGCCGTGATGGCACGACAGGGCGTTGCTTTGCTCCCGCGGATGTATATCGAGAATGAATTGCGTAGCGGCATGCTTGTTTCTCCATGGCCTGCATCAAATAGTCTGAGCAAAAGATTCTGTTTAGTCAAAACAACGGAAACGGGAATAAATGAGGCAGCGCTGGAGCGCTTTGAAAGCTGGCTGTTGGCTGAGATTAATCCACTCACAAGTAGTGCCTGATGCAAGACGATCACCCTATGTCCGCCTCTCGCTCAACGCTGCCACCCTATTTTGCGTGGCAGCGCCGAACCAGAAGCGGAACGTGTTTACCATTTTACAACCAGCCGGACCCGGATTTCATTAAACCTGCGTCAGCCCGCCATCCACACAGATTTCGGCGCCAGCGATATAACTGCTTTCATCACTCGCCAGGAACAATGCCGCGCTGGCCACTTCGTCAGGCTTCGCCATTCTGGATAACGGAATGGCGCTGATTATTCCATTGCGCAGCTCTTCGGAGGCGGCCTGCATCATTTCGGTATCCACCGGGCCCGGGGCGACCACATTGATACGTATCCCCCGGGCGGCGAGCTCATTTGTCCAGGTGCGGGCGAAAGAGCGTAATGCCGCTTTGCTGGCGCCGTAGACGCCATAGCCTTTGGTGCCGATGACATCGGCAATCGAACCTATCAGCACCACACTCGCCCCCTCTTTCAGCAGGGGAAGCGCGGCCTGAAGCGCAAACAATGGGGAACGCACATTGAGACCGAAAATAGTATCAAAGTGCGCCGGGCTGACGTCATCAATGGTCGCGTGTTCCGCCATTCCGGCGTTGATCACCAGCACATCTATCCGGCCGGACTCCGCGTTAATCAGGTCAGCGATGCGTGTCAGTTCGCTAAGTTCGCTGACATCAGCACGCAGCGGCCTGGCGTCGCCTTCTATGCCAGCAACGGCGATGTCTAACTCCTCACTCCGGCGTGAAGTGAACCAGGTGGTTGCCCCTTCACGGGCAAATCGCTGGCTGATGGCAAGACCAATGCCTTTTGCGCCGCCCAGGATCAGGGCCACTTTGTTCTCTAATTGTTGCATCTGCTTACTCCTTTTGGGGTGGAAAGCAGATGATATAATTTTTATACTTAATAACAATTACGCACTTTGTTTATACCAGGTATCGCGGAGTATATCGCCATGTGTCAGATTGAAGGTCATAACCTGAAAGAAGTTGGAAAAACCCGGCCGGTGCTGGAGAACATCACCAATAAATGGTCGATTTTAATTCTCACCGTGCTGTGCAGTGAACCCGCACGCTTTAATGAACTCCGCCGTCGGCTGGATGGCATTACTCATAAGGCCTTGTCTGACGCACTGAAGCGGCTGGAGCGCAACGGGCTGGTGTACCGGAAGGTGCTGCCCACGTCGCCGGTGAGCGTGGAATACAGTCTTACCCCATTGGCAAAAACGTTACAGGAACCCTTCAGTGCGCTGTACGACTGGGCACTGAAACATGGGCCGGAAGTGGTACGGGCTCAGCAGGAATACGATGCCCGGCATACGGAAGAGATTTGCTGAATTTTTCATATACTAATGGGCGTCTGTCAGCACACAGGTGCATGACAAGCGTGACTCATTTGTTGGCAAAGATAAGGGGAAAACATGCCTTTTTTAGTTGGTGAGTTATCTGGCGCTCCGGCATGGGTGCCTGCTGTATTGCTCGTCACTGTATCTCTTGCGGTGGGTTTTCTCGCGAGATTTATCCTTTTGCAGTTTATCCGTTTCTGGCAAAACCATGACAGAAAACTCTTCAAGTCGCTTGAGAAACACCTTCGTGGATCGATGTTTCTCTTTATTCCCCTGCTGTTTATTCGTGTAGGGATTAATTATGTCCATATCCAGCCCGAGTCACTGAACTTCATCAGAACGACAACCAACATATTTATTATCATGTCATTTTGTTCGGTGCTGATTCGACTGATTAATGTTGCGCAGGATATGCTTTTTATACGCTATGACATTAATATTTCGAACAATCTTCGCGCCCGCAAAATTCGCACGCAGATCATGTATGTGAAGAAGGTCGCGATTGTCTTACTGGTCACAATTTGTTTATCCCTGATTTTACTGAGTTTCCCTGGCGTCCGACAATTCGGTACCACTATCCTGGCCGGTGCCGGGGTGGCGGGCATCATCATTGGTTTTGCGCTCCAGAAGTCGCTGGTCAATTTATTTGCCGGTATCCAGATAGCCTTTACGCAACCGATAAAAATCGATGACGCCGTGGTGGTGGAAAAAGAGTGGGGCTGGATTGAGGAGATAAACCTGACCTATGTGGTGGTGCGTCTGTGGGATCTGCGCCGGTTGGTATTACCGATCACCTACTTTACCGAAAATCCCTTCCAGAACTGGACGCGTAATAACGCGCAAATTTTAGGCACGGTTTTTCTTTATGTGGATTACTCCATGCCCCTACAGCCGCTCCGCGAACACTTTGAAAAAGTGCTCAGTGAAACCCGACTCTGGGATCAGGAAACTCAGGTGCTTCAGGTAACCGACACCACGGAAAAAACCATGACCATCAGACTGTTGATGACGGCGCAGAATTCCCCTATGGCCTTTGATTTACGCTGTTACGTGCGGGAAAAAATGATTGAATTTATCCAGCAGAATTATCCGCAGAGCCTGCCGCAGGTCAGGGCGACACTGACCCGTTCCGATTTACCAGAGAGTGAATGATGATTTTACAGGGCGGCACATCCGCCCTGTCTCATCACAGCTCTCAGTCGAAATAAGGTTTTAAAACCCCTTCCGTCCATTCCATAAAAGCTCTGACACGCGGCGACAGATTGCGGCGGTGTGCGACGACAAAAGCAGCGCTGAGAGGCTCAGGACGCAGATCGGGAAGCACCTCCATCAGCGCACCGCGTTCGATATGCGTGACAAGTGACGAGTATCCTCCCTGAATCAGCCCCAGACCGGCCAGTCCCGCGTCATGATAGGCCGGAACACTGTTTACCCTGACGGCGCCAGGCAGCAGGATCGTTTTATAGCCATCGCCGGACGGGTACTCCCACCCTTCGGGTTTCGCGCCAAAGTTCCGGATGTAATGAACCATTCGGTGTTTCTGGCTAAGAAGATCCTCTATCGTCTCCGGGACACCACAGCGCGCCAGATAGGCCGGGCTTGCTGCATTGATCATGCGCAACTGTCCCAGAGGCCTGGCAATCAGCGTGTCATCCACAACGGGCCCCAGACGGACCACGCAGTCAAATCCCTCCTGCACCAGATCGACCCGCCGATCGGTACTTGAAAGCTCTATTTCCAGTTCAGGGTGAGCGTCAAGTAACTGTGGCAGGGCCGGGATAATAAGGCTTTGTGCCAGCACAGCAGGCATATCCACGCGCAACCGACCCCGTAATGGCATTCCGGGATCGGTGAACATTGACCGCAGAGCGTCCGCCTCAGACAGCAGATCACGGGCGCGGGAATAAAAAGCCCGCCCGTCTTCCGTCAGCTGTACGGTCCGTGTCGTCCGGTGCAGCAGCGAAGCGCCGATTTCATGTTCCAGCTCGCGAACCACCATTGAGACACGCCCTTTCTGGATCCCCAGGCTTTCAGCGGCCTGAGTGAAGCTTTTAAGCTCTGCCACGCGCGCAAAAATCACCAACGGCTCAAGGTTCTTCATTGTTCACTCTCAGGGTAACAGTGCGTCATTATTTGGGGTGTTTATGAAGATATTAATACTCAATAGACTCTTTTCACACCGCGTATTTCGCGTAACGCTTTTTTGCCGAGGAACAGAAGAAATGAATAAAGGCTATCTCATCGCTCACGTGACCGTAACCGATCCTGTCGCTTATGCGGAATATGCCCGGGCGGCCGGAGAGGTAATGCAGGGGTTCAGTCCAAAAATTATTGCCTGGTCCGGGCAGTATGAAAACCTTGAGGGAGAGTCGCACGAAAAGCATGTTGTTTTTGAGTTCGACTCTTTTGACGAGGCTAAACGTTTTTATGACAGCCCGGGGTATCAGGCCGCACGCTTACTACGAGCCGGTGCTGCAACCGGCACCTTTGTGCTGGTTGAAGGACAGGAGGGCTAATTCAGGAAATTCACATGCCCGCTTCGCGCGGCTAAGAGTGTCAGGCCTTAACAGCACAGGCTGAATGGAAACCCCCTGCCATTCAGCCTGTGCGTATCGAAAACAAAATCCGTCAGGCCTGAATACTTTCCCGCGTCACCGACGCCCCGCCGCAGACGATAACCAGCACCTTATCCGCAGGGTTAAACTGAACTTTGCGGTCATACAGCAGGGACAATGAAACGCCGCACGCCGGTTCCGTCAGTACGCGATGATCATCAAGGAAGTGACGACAGGCGTTTACCGCTTCTTCATCGGAAACCTCCATGCCGGTGACATTCAGGCGACGCGCCACGGTAAAGGCATTTTCGCACACCTGGCTGGCCGCCAGCGTAGTGGCAATACCGCTGACCTTATCAAGACGCACAAGCTTACCGGCATTCAGCGAGGCGTTGAGGGAAGCCGTGCCGTGGGTTTCGACGGCATACACCGGGATATGATCCAGGTGATGTTTTTCCAGTCCCTGTGCGATGCCGGACAGCAGACTGCCGCCGCCGACGGACAGGATCACCGCGTCAGGCCGCAATCCATCATTCACCACTTCATCCACAATGGTGCTGATGCCTTCCCACAACAGCGGATTATCAAAGGGATGGATATAAAAAATGTCATCCGTTACCAGCGATAAAGCGTGCTCATTCGCTTCACTCCACACCTTTCCGTGCACAATGAGCCTCGCGCCCTCCAGCTCAATAAGCTCTCTGGCGCGCGCCGACGTGGTTTCCGGGACAACGACCGTTACCGGCAAACCCAGTTTACGACCGCTGTGCGCTACGGCGATCCCGGCATTGCCGCCCGATGAACTGATAAAACCCTTAGCGCCCTTTTGGGCGTAATACTGACAGATATGCCCTGCGCTTCTGAGCTTAAAAGAACCGGTCGGCTGGGAGGATTCCATTTTCAGCCAGACCTCACATCCGCTGTGCTGACTTAACGGCAAAGAATGGATGAGCGGCGTGCGGATACTTATTTCCATGATCTTGATCCTTATGAACATCTTTCCATAACAACTGGATAGCCGTTGCGGGATGGGGTTAAAATTTCATCATCGATGTTAAAAGAACCCGCCCGGGGATACAACGCTCAATTAAAGCAGTTATTACAATTGCATAACTGATGTTTTACGTATCCGTACACCGGTGCGGATTAGGCGTTATCCGGCTTTTACTGACAGGGCGACATCCTTCACTGCCGTCTCGACCCCGGCGGCATTCTTCTGAATGCTGGCGATCACCTCACCCGCTTCACGCATCAGCGTCACCCCTTCCCGGGTATTCATCAGGTTGTTTTCGATGCCGCTGAGCACCTCTTTGGCCAGGTGATTATTGCTGGCGACGACCCGCTCAATGTCTTCTGTCGCCTGGCTGACGCTCGCCGCAAGCGTTCGCACTTCTGCGGCAACAACAGCAAAACTTCGACCGGACGCGCCCGCCCGCGCCGCTTCAATGGCGGCATTCAGGGCGATAAGCCGGGTCTGCATGGCAAAGCTGCGGATGGTTTCAACCATCCCGTCGATGCTGTCAGACTGATCGTTCAGCCGGGAAACATCGCTGGAGACATCGCCCATACCCTGCGCAATGCGGTCAATCATTCGGATACTGTTTTCGATAACCCCGGCGCCAGCCTGCGCACTGCCGCGGGTCTGCACCGCCATATCCCATGCATGTACCGCCGCCTCCTGCTCTCGCTGGTTGCGCAGAACATCTGCCGTGACATCGGTGGCGAATTTCACAATTTTATAAAGCTGCCCGTCATGGTTGAACACAGGGTTGTACGTTGCCCGCAACCACAGCGGCTCGCCACGACGATTCAGGCGCGGGAACTGACCGGAAAAGAATTCCCCCTGATTTAACCGCTCCCAGAACTGGCGGTATTCATCACTTTTATACAGGCTCTGAGAACAGAACAGACGATGATGCTTACCAATCACTTCATCGCGTTTATAACCGGTGGTGGCGAGAAAATTCTCGTTGGCTTCCAGCACCATCCCTTCAGGGCTGAAGGCGATGATAGCCATAGACCGGCTGATGGCATTGACGACAGATTCCTGCTCAAGCGCCGCCTGCACGCGGGCGGAAATATCGGCCGCGATTTTGATGACACGGGTCACCTGGCCGCGCCGGTCAGTGACGGGGATATAACTGGCTTCAAGCCATACCGGACGTTCCCCCTTTGCCAGACGCAGATATTTGCCGCTGAAGCTTTCCCCCCTGGCAAGGCGTTGCCAGAACTGGTCGTACTCCGGCGAATTGACCAGCGAGGGCGGGCAGAATAACCGATGATGTTGACCAATAATTTCGTCAGCCCGGTATCCCATCGCGGAGAGAAAAAGCGGACTCGCTTTATGGATCACCCCTTGCGGACTGAATTCAATGACAGGTTTATTCTGGCAAAGTGCGTTATAAGAAACGGCTGAACGCAGACGGTTCAGGGAAAATAAACGTTTAAGTGCAGGGATACGCATCAGATTTACCAGGTAATGTAAGGAGTAATCGGTTATCGGCAGCCCCGGCGGAAGCGTTATGTATTGCTGCGATAGTTACAGATTATGAGTGAGGCCCGCCTCAGCCTGCTTCAGGCCGGAGGCGGACAGTATTTTTGAAATTATGGCGTGACGTCGGCGACGGGCGATACCTTTGAGAATATTTCCAGGTAGTCATGTGAGCCGTAACCGGGGAAAACCAGAAACAGCAGCACAGCACTACCATTTTCATAATGCACCGCCATGTCTCCGTTGCGTGTGATAAAAAGCCTGTGGTTCCACCACTGACAACCCACACTCATGTCAGGCGTGCAGTTGCGGTTTTTATGCACCAGCTGGCCGTCTTTTGTCAGATAAAAATAGTTCGTTTCAGGGCTGGAAGGTTTGGGTGCAGACTCATCGAGTAAGATAAAGGTTTCTTTGCTTAGCGTTCTGTTTGCTGCATCCAGCGACACGGCTTCCAGTGATTTTGCCGGATAGTTGAAGCGAAGCTGAACGGTGGAAGCGTCTTTATCATTGACCCTGAAAAGTTGCGTTAACTCACCCGCGCCCCAGTAACGCTCGCCGCTGGCCTTAATCGGCGTCGTTTTAAACTGGTAAACATTTTGCTGACGAATATCCTGGCGGTGCGGGTATTCCGCTTTATACAGCGCTCTTTGCGGTGATGAGGTGATGCATCCGGCAAGTAACGATGACAATAAAAGGGCGAACAAAACGCGCACTGGCGTACTCCTGGCTTCCGCTGTCGCGGCTAAGGTTGTGATATTGTAACCGTAATACAACAACGCCAGCCGTGCCAGCACGATGCCGACGCTCATGATGGCCCAGGCGCTGTCCAGCGAGGCGGCGCGATGGCGTAATCGAGCGTGACGATCAGCGATAGCGGAAACAGCGCGCCAATCCCCAGCCCCAGCAGCAGGGCACGCTTAATGAAACTCAGCAGCAGCAACTGCGGCAGCTGCTGAGTCTGTTACTTATTGATGAAACGTAACGCTTTCGCCCAGCGGCGCTTTTTCGATGCGGTACTGGTTGGCAGGATGCTCCAGGTCCGGGTAACCCCGTTCACGCGTAACATCCCGAAACGGCATTACATCAGACATGGTTTACCTCTTTAATTAAAAGTCCTGCATGAGATCGGCAACAATGTCTGCGGCCGGACGAATGGATTTGATGACCGAAATACCCGTACCGGTGGATACCACGCCCTGATCAAAATTACCGAGGCGCATGGCCTGCCACAGGGAGTGGTAGCCGTTCATAGCCTTAAACAGGGTTTCACGATCGGCACCCTGCGCGTCCAGTTCTGCCAGCGTCGGACTCAGATCGGTAGGTAAGGTGCGGTAATACGCAGGTAGCGTGCGAAACAGCAGCAAATCTTCCGCCGTGGAATCGACAATCAGGCGTTTTACTTTGTCCGCCGCGGGGTTTTCCACCGCCGTTAAGAACAGGCTGCCCGCAAATACCCCTTCCGCCCCCAGCGCCAGGGCGGCACGCACACCGCGCACGTCACCGATGCCACCGGCAGCGATAACCGGCACTTTCACGCTGTCGACGATCATCGGCACGATACTGAAGGTGCCAATCACCCGTGACGGCACGGTGCCGCCTTCGTCAAAGCCGGTAGCAATGATGATGTCCGCGCCCAGTTTTTCGGCTTTTTTCGAATTGGCGATCGTCGGCGTCAGGGCGCGGTAGAGAATTTTGATGCCGCGGCTTTTAAAAAAGTCGTAGATCTCTGCGTCCAGCACTTCATTGATAAGCACCACTTCGACGCCTTCTTCAGCCAGCATCTCGGCAGTAGGCCGCCAGAAGCCCATATCCGGGCCGTTGATCAGGGTTGCCGCAAAGGGTTTTGTGGTGAGTTTTTTGACTTTACGGATCTCTTCGCGCATCCGATCCAGCGCCACCCAGCGTGAGCCTGGCAGGCTTTCCTGACCGGCGTGCGGCCCCAGCGTACCCAGGCCGCCCGCATTTGACACCGCAGCGACCAGTTCGGCATTGGTCAGGAAATATAACGGGGCCTGAATAAGTGGATAGCGAATATTTAAAATTTGAGTGACACGATTATTCATTTTTACATCCCCTGAAAATGACACAGTCCGAATTTTACCCTTTGCAAAATGGAATGGAATCACCAAAAATAAACAGATAATGCCCAAATATGGAAACAAGAATGGATTACAACGCAGCAAAATTATTCATTACGGTAGTGAATGCCGGGAGCTTTTCAGCGGCCAGCGACAGAATGGGCATGCCCATTTCCACCCTGAGCCGCAAGATCAATGAGCTTGAGGAGGCGCTGAACGTGCAGCTTCTGGAACGCTCGCGCCACGGCGTTAAACCCACTTACAAAGGGCAGCAATTCTATGAACAGGCGCGACCCGGTGTCGAACTGCTGGAAGACGCGCAAAAGGCGGTCACCTCTGCCCATACGTTGCAGGGCAAATTACGCCTGTCCGTGCCGCCTGATTTTTCACTGTGGTGGGATTTACTGATCGCTTTTCAGCAACGCTATCCGGATATCAACGTTTTTTGTCATTCCAGCGAACGGGTCGTGGATTTATTTGAGGATGGCGTGGATGTGGCGCTGCGCATGGGCGAAATAAATACAGACGATGTGATCGCTAAACCTGTTATGTACGTGGAAGCGGTGTTTGTGGCAAGCCCGACATTCCTGGCGCGTCACGGCACGCCACAGACCCTGGCAGAAATGGCCCGCCTGCCGGTGATGGCCTGGGAAAGTCTGAACCATGGTGTTTTTGAATGGGATTCGGGAGCGGAAAAAGTGAAATACGATCCGTTCTTTTCCACCAATAATTCCCGGGGTTTGCTTCATTACGCCCTGGGCGGCATGGGCATCGCCCAGCTGCTGGATTTTTCTGCCCGCCCCTGGCTGGAAAGCGGAGAGCTGATACGGCTTGTACCTGACATCAACAAATATTGTCTGCCGTTACACCTTGTTTATGCCCGTCATAAACACCCTTCCGCTATCGTGCGAGCCTATCTGGATTTTTGTGTGGAATGGATAAGCAGGATGAAATAGCAGACATATTAATAATCAGTTTTTTAATAATCAGTTTTTAAAAATATAACCTACAGAGGCTGATCCGCCGACGAGGATTTGAACCACGGACTCACTGCTAATAAAGCAGTTGCTCTTTCCTGCTGAGCTATCGGCGGTATAATTCAGGCTCAGGCAAGCATTCTAAGACAAGCATCTGCGCACTGGCGGCAGGCTTCTGCGCAATGTTTGCAGTGTTCATGCTCATGTCTTGCGCACTCCTCTGCACAGGCCCGACAAATATCCACACAGAGCCTGCATTGTTGTTTGTGATATTCGCTGTTCATGCCCATAAGTTGGGCCGCAAGCCGACAAATCGCGGAACACTCAATATCTGTTTTAATGCAGTTTCTCATCATGTCGATATCAGGTTCATTAAGGCACGAAGATGCGCAGTAATCACAGGCGGCAGCACATTTATAACATGCGGCTATACATTCCTGCAGAGTAGTATTCATATCCCGTCTCCTTATTTCTTTATATTGAAACATTAAGTCTGCACATATTACCTGTAAATGCATTATTTATAAGCGCCTGTATCCTTCACCCTGAAAATTACTGACATGGGCGAGGCGCCCCCTGATGAATTATAGTGTAATATTACACTCGGTTATTCATCCCGTCATGCTCACTGAAAGCATGTAGTTCCTTAGCGTCATGGCTGCAGAAGAAAGTAATTTCCTGGTTATAACGTTTGAATACTTCCCGCAGTTGCTGTTGGGTACGATGCCGGGTCTGGTTATCCATCGCCATCATCCACTGATAAAAACGCAGGCCGGGCGTACAGTGCGGGCTTTGCAGATCCATTTCACCGCGATAGAACCATGCATCGCCGCCATGCAACAACCATCCCTGCGGCTGGCTGACGGCAATGCCCGCATGCCCCTGCGTGTGGCCCGGCAGCGGAACCAGTAAAATTTCCGGCGGCAGCCCTTTCAGCGCCATAACAGCCTCGAAGCCATACCATTTTTCGCCCTGAGGTTGATACCCGTTCCAGCCAGAGATACCGCCCCACTGCCCTGGACGATAGCGCTCACGGGCCAGCCAGCTGTGCCGCTGCTGCGCCGTGTTGATTTCGGTTTGCAGCAGATGGATCTGCGCACCCGGGAAGTCGGTAAGCCCACCCGCATGATCGAAATCAAGATGCGTAAGAATGATGTGCCGGACATCCGCAGCGCTGAATCCCAGCGCTTCAATGCGCGAACGCGCCGTCAAGGTTTCCCGTCGCTGAATATTATTCATCACCCGAAAAAAGCCTGGTAAAGTTTTACCTGGCTGGCGAATGTCATTTTGCCCGAACCCGGTATCGACCAGGACCAGCCCGTCCCGCTCCGTTTCGATAAGCAGACAGTGGCAGACCAAATGGGCGAAGATACCCTTACTAAAACCGTCAAATAACGCGCCGCCTGCCGGACACATGCACCCACAATTAAGATGATGAACTTTCATATTTTTTCCTGTTTAACCCCTTTTCGCTTAGCCCCGATGTAGCGGAATACAATTGCAGTGAAAATATGCCTGCCAGTATCCTGCTAAACGAAACGGGAAGCCTCACAATTCTGTGAACAAATATAGAATATATAATTTATACGCGGCGCAAGAATTTCTTCTCTTTTTCCAGCCACATCAATGGTTTTGATAGCGAACCGCCGCTTCGTAATAATAAAAAAATACGGCCGCCAAACCTCAACGGGCAAAATGGCTCTTTTACCTTACCACCAGCGTGTATAAACCAGATATTCATGCGTCACCTGTAAATTCACTGTAATGTAATTTTAGCCAGACGATAACACCCTGTTTTACAGCTCTTTATGTAACTATAAACCGCATCTGCAATTATCGTCCAGGGAGAATATATCTTTATAGGAATTGTCTTAGTGTGATATTTCTGGCGGACTTCTCGCTTGTTATTTTATGAGGCTGAGCTACATTTAATAGCGTTGTCATGGCGCAGTGTGCTTTTTCCCACTGCAAATTATTTTATCTAAAGAGGAAATATATATGACTGAACATCGTGGCGGTTCTGGTAATTTCGCGGAAGATAAAGAAAAGGCATCAGAAGCAGGTCGCAAAGGCGGCCAGCATAGCGGCGGGAATTTCAAAAACGATCAGCAAAAAGCTTCCGAAGCAGGTAAAAAAGGCGGACAAAACAGCCATGGCGGCGGAAGAAAATCCGAATAGCGTTTCAGACATGATATAATGTAAAAATTAAAAATGTGAAAATGCATTTTTAATGAGTTACATATTATCCTGAAACAGCCAGTAGCGGCGACCCTGATTTAATCATTAGGGTTGCCGTTTTGGCGTATGTATTATTTACTCCTCCCTACTCACCTCGCCTGATCCCTTGAATTTTATATGAAATATCCTCACACAAAGTAAATATAAGGCTTTTATATTTAAAGGGATTTTTCCTGGTCACTGCATCGTTGTACATGGCATATAATTAATCACACAGTAATTGATGCTATATCAGCGAGGATGAGTGATGAGTAACGATAAAAGTAAACAGCCACAAATTGATCATGCTGAAGATAATGCCTTTTTCCCCTCAGAATATTCTCTGGGCGAGTTTACCAGCGAGGTTTCCGATTTAAGTGATGCCGATTATCCCACTCGTCATAAGGGTGGCAAAAAGATCCTGGTGATTGCTGCCGATGAGCGTTATCTAAAGACGGACACGGGCGCTTTGTTTTCTACGGGCAATCATCCAGTTGAAACGCTGGTGCCGCTCTGGCACCTTCACGCCGCCGGGTTCGAATTTGACGTGGCGACGGTTTCAGGCCAGATGGCTAAGTTTGAATACTGGGCGATGCCGCGTCAGGATACGTGCATTATGCCCTTTTTCCGCAAGCATCAGGCGAGATTCCAGTCCCCTGCAAAACTGTCCGATGTGGTTAAAGGACTTAACGGGAGCAGCGACTATGCTGCAGTGTTTATCCCTGGAGGTCATGGCGCGTTGATCGGGCTGCCAGAAAGCGACGCGGTGGCCGATACCCTGCGCTGGGCCATCGGCAACGATCGCTTCGTGATTTCGCTGTGTCATGGCCCGGCGGCTTTCCTGTCGCTGCGCAACGGCGATAATCCGCTGCAAGGCTATTCTATCTGCGCCTTCCCGGATGCCACCGATAAACAGACGCCGGATATGGGCTATATGCCCGGCCATCTGACCTGGTATTTTGGCGAGGAATTAAAAGCGATGGGGATGAATATCATCAATGATGATATTAAGGGCAGCGTAAATAAAGATCGTCATCTGCTGACCGGCGACAGCCCGTTCGCGGCCAATCCACTCGGCCAGCTGGCGGCCAGAGAGCTGCTCGCGGTTTACGGCAACTGATCCTGCCGGGCGTTCCGGAGGCGTTCGCCTTCTGGGATGCCCGCAAAAAAAATGGTATGGTAGCCGGGTTAACTGTCTGAGAACTCACAACGAATGGCCGCTGAAACGCAATTAAATCCAACCCAGCCTGTAAACCAGCAAATCTACCGCATTCTGCGCCGGGATATTGTGCATTGTCTTATCGCCCCCGGAACGCCGCTGTCTGAAAAAGACGTCTCGGTGCGTTTTGATGTTTCACGTCAGCCGGTGCGCGAAGCTTTTATTAAGCTGGCGGAAAACGGTCTTATTCAGATCCGCCCGCAGCGCGGCAGCTATGTGAATAAAATATCCATGCAGCAAGTGCGCAATGGCTGTTTTGTGCGTCAGGCCATTGAGTGCGCCGTCGCCCGCCGCGCGGCCACGATGATCAACGACAGCCAGAGCTATCAGCTTGAGCAGAATCTGCATCAGCAGCGCATCGCTATAGATCGCAAGCAGCTTAATGATTTCTTTCAGCTGGATGACGAGTTTCATCAGAAACTGGCGCAGATCGCCGACTGCCAGCTGGCTTGGGACACCATCGAAAATATTAAAGCGACCATGGATCGGGTGCGCTACATGAGCCTTGATCACGTCTCGCCGCCTGAAAAACTCCTCAGCCAGCATCTGGATATTTTTGCCGCGCTGGAGAAAAAGGATGTGGAGGGCGTGGATCGGGCGATGACGCGTCATTTGCAGGAGATCGGCGAAACCGTACAGTTGATCCGCCAGGAAAACCGCGAGTGGTTTACGGAAGAGTAAAGGGTTGACGTGGTGCCCGGCGGCGCTTCGCTTGCCGGGCCTACAGAAATGTGGACGTGGTCAGAACCCAGGCCGGGTAAGGCACAGCCGCCACCCGGCATGTGAGCGATAAAATCGTAATAAGTAGGTCGGGTAAGGCATCGCCGCCACCCGGCTTTTTACGTTATGCCGCGTACTGCGCCACCGTGGCTTTCGCCCCCTGGCGTAACAGCAACTGGTACGCGCGATTCACTTCACTGACAAACGCATGTTCATGGGGCAGTTCGTTGCCGAAAATCGCCTCTATGCCCAGCAGCGCTTTCACCCGTTCTTCCCCTTCTGCACTGCCCTTCACCGCCTGCTGAATGACCGAAAGCAGCGGATCGCAGACTTCAATCGGCTGCCCCTGCTCGTCCACACCGCCGACGTAACGCATCCAGCCCGCCACACCCAGCGCCAGCAGCCGGAAGTCACTGTTATGCACCAGATGCCAGCGTACCGAGTCCAGCATACGCTGCGGCAGTTTCTGGCTGCCGTCCATGGCGATCTGCCAGGTACGGTGACGCAGCGCGGTGTTGCTGTAGCGGGCGATCAGCATGTCGGCATAATGCGCCAGATCCACACCCTGCACGCTCAGCGTCGGGGCCTGCTCCTGTAACATCAGCTTGTGCGCAGCCCGGCGATAATTATCATCTTCCATACACTCGTTGATATGCTGATAACCCGCCAGATAACCCAGCCAGGCGAGGAAGGAGTGGCTGCCGTTCAGCATACGCAGTTTCATCTCCTCAAACGGCAGCACATCCGCCACCAGCTCGGCTCCGGCTTTTTCCCACGCCGGACGTCCGGCCACAAAGTTATCTTCCACCACCCACTGACGGAACGGCTCGCAGGCCACGCCAGCCGGATCGCGCACACCGGTGAGCTGCCCGATTTTATCCAGGGTTTCGGCGGTTACCGCCGGAACAATGCGGTCCACCATGGTGGACGGGAAAGTGACGTGAGTGTCGATCCAGTCGGCGAGATTTGCATCCACCGCGCGGGCATAGGCGGTGATCACATTGCGCATCACATGGCCGTTTTCCGGCATGTTGTCGCAGGACATTACGGTGAAGCCATTGAGACCGGCGGCTTTGCGGCGCGCCAGCGCTTCGACAATCACCCCGGGCGCGGACTTCGGCTGCTGCGGGTTTTGCAGATCGGCGACAATAAATGGGTGATCGAGCATCAGTTGCCCGGTCGCCGGGGAGTGGCAGTAGCCTTTTTCGGTGATGGTCAGGGAGACAATCGCCACCTGCGGCTCACACAGTGCCGCCAGCACGGCTTCCAGACCATCGACCTGCGCATGCAGCGCGCGTTTCACCACGCCGACGACGCGGGCGGTCCAGGCGTCAGCGGACATTTCCGCCACGGTATAAAGCTTGTCCTGCGCGTTAAGGTCGGCGATCTGCTGCTCGCCGCCAATCAGATTCACCTCGCAGTAGCCCCAGTCGCTGTGGTGTTCTGCGGCCAGAATATCGGTATACACCGCCTGGTGTGCGCGATGGAACGCGCCAAAACCGAGGTGCACAATGCGCGGCACCAGCGCATTACGATCGTAAGCCGGTAACGTGGCTTTCGCGTTTAACAGTCTGTTTTCCATGGATGAGACTCGTCTTATTAAATGAAACACTGGTCCATAAGATGACGGATGCCCGTCAGCGGAATGTTGACCTGAAACAGGATTTGCTGACTACACCAACTAGAATGGTAACTAAATGTATCAAAATGCAGGCGCTTTAATCATTCAGCGCCTGCATGGTTATGCGATGCTTAGTCAGACCGGACGACGTACACCCGCCACGCTCTGCTGCGCCCTTTTCTCTGCGGCATCTTCACGAATGCTCAGGTCACGGTCGCGCACTTCCGGCATCAGGATGGCGGAGACCAGACCAATCACCGAGTAGACCATCATCATCGCGACGATGGGCCACCAGGAACCGGTCATGTTACAGAAGATCCCCGCCAGCACCGGGCCGAAGCCTACCGCCACCAGACCGCCAGCCTCTTTGGAGATCGCCATCCGGGTAAAGCGGTTACGCGAGCCGAACATCTCGGCCATAGTGATGTTTTCCAGGGCGAACAGACCGAGCACCGCGAAATTATGGATGACAATAATCGACGCCATGATCACGCCCGGTGTATAGCTGTTATCCACGATGATTGAAATCATCGGGTACGCCAGCACAATAGCCGAGATATTCAGCAGGATATACGGCAGGCGGCGGCCAATCTTGTCCGACAGCCAGCCCAGCAGCGGGATGGTGAGAAAGCCCAGAATCGAGCTGATCATCAGCGCGTCCGTCGGGATGCTCTTATTAAACAGCAGGGTCTGCACCAGATAACCGGCAAGGAAGGTCTGGATCAGCCCGGAATTACCTGCCTGACCAAAACGCAGGCCGGTCGCCAGCCAAAAGGTTTTACTGCTGAACATCGCCCCGAGGGTGGTTTCAGATGCCTGCACTTTCGCAGGAATACTTTCCCCTTCGTTAACCTGCTCAAACACCGGACTTTCTTTCAAATTCATGCGCAGCCAGATGGCGAAAATCATCACCACCACGCTGGCGAGGAACGGGATACGCCAGCCCCAGGCTACCAGTTCTTCCCGATCCAGCACGAAGAACATAAAGGCCCAGATCGCGGTGGCGCTCAGCGTGCCGCAGTTGGTGCCCATCGCCACCAGCGAGGAGATGATCCCGCGTTTGCCCTTCGGCGCATACTCCGCCAGCATGGTACCCGCGCCGGAGATCTCCGCCCCCGCGCCCAGCCCCTGAATGATACGCAGCGTCACCAGCAGCACCGGCGCGAAAATACCAATCTGCGCGTAGGTCGGCAGCACGCCGATAAGCGTGGTACAGATCCCCATCATGGTGATGGTGATGAACAGCACTTTTTTACGCCCGATGCGGTCGCCCATTTTGCCGAAGAAAAATGCGCCGACAATACGCGCGACGTAGCCTGCGCCATAGGTTCCCATCGCCAGGATCAGCGCCATCGCCGCCGACTGCTCCGGGAAGAAGATTTCATGAAACACCAGCGCCGCCCCGAGGGAGTAGAGCTGGAAATCCATAAACTCAAGCGCGGTACCCAGCCAGCCAGAAACGGCGGCTTTCACCAGGTCGGACGTCGTTCTTTCATTGTTTACTTGGGTCATAATGGCTATCTCTGAAATAGTAAGATGCGTACCACTCACTCGCATTTATTGTTGTTATTGCGGGAACGTCAGTAAGACCTTGCAGCACTGCCGCTGGTCTTTCTCGAACACGTCAATGGCGTCGGTAACCTGCTGATAGTCAAAGGTATGAGTGACAAGCTTGTCAGGATCGATAAGCCCCCTGCGTATCCAGTCGATCACCACCGGGAATTTGTGCGCGTTCAGGCGCGATGAAAATATCGACAGCTCTTTGCCGGTAATGCCCTGCTGCACGATTTGTGAAGGTTCGCTGGAAAAGCCCATAATCACGATTCGCGCCGCGGGGGATGCCAGACCGATGGCTTCCTGCAATATCGACGGATGACAGGCGGCGTCAATAATGATGGTCGGCTTAATGCCCTGTGCATCCAGCGCATCCTGCAATGAGGCGTTGCCGTTGTTGATCACCAGATCCGCGCCGCTGCGTTTCGCCATCTCCAGCCGTTCTTCGATGCGGTCGGTAACGATAACCTGCTTCACCCGGTAGACGCCTTTCAGCGCCTGTACGGTGGTCAGCCCCATCGGGCCTGCGCCGTAGATCAGGGCGATGTCGTTCTCGCCGGGATTAATCTGGCCGGTAACGTTCGCCGCAATGGTGAACGGTTCAACCATCACCGCCTGTTTATCGGCGATGGTATCCGGGATCGGCCAGGCGTTTTTCGCAGGGACTGCCGCATATTCACTGAAACCGCCGTCGCGGTGCACGCCCAGCACCACCAGCGAGGTACAGACATTCGGCTTGCCGACCGAGCACGGATAGCAGTGCCCGCAGCTGATCACCGGGTCGACCGACACGCGCTCGCACAGCCGTCCGGCGTCAACGCCCTCGCCCACGGCATCGATGACGCCGAAGAATTCATGGCCAATCACCCGCGGGTATTTCGCAAAGGGGTTATGACCACGGTAAATATGGCTGTCGGAGCCGCAAATACCGGCCAGTTTTATTTTGACGCGCACTTCACCCGCTGCGGGTTCTGGTAACGGGCGTTCGTCAATCAGCAGCTTATTGGGTGTTTCAATCACGATACTTTTCATGGTCATTACTCTCTGAATAATTCGTCAGCAAATGCGCTATAAATGACTTGCCGGAATATTAATGTTGCTGCCATTCGTGGTATTCAGCGTCTCGCCTGGAAGGTGCTGTCTCGGGCATTAACAAAAGGCCAATAATGGACACAATACCAAGCACAATGACGTAGGCTGCCAGGCCGTAATAATGCCCACCAGTAACCTGTAATATTTTCACTGCCACCAGACCTAATACTCCGCTACCGATTAATGAACCTATTTGCCAGATTAACGCGATGCCGCTACAACGAATATGTGTCGGGAATAACTCCGGGAAATAAGAGGCTTGTGGCGCATAACACATACTGTGACCGACGCTGAGTACAATGATCATCACTAACTGCGTGAGCCAGAAACTGTCCTGATTAATAGCCAGAAAGAACGGCACAATCATAATGACCTGGAGTAATGCACCAGTAATATAAACCGGCTTGCGTCCTATTTTGTCGCACAGCGCGCCCATCAGTGGAATGGCGATCACTTCCAGAATAACGGCGACAATCATCGTTTCCATCAGGATATTGGCGTCGAGATTATTCGCCTTGCCATAGGCCAGCACGATAACGGTAAACATGGCAAAGGTGCAGGCTTCGATCAATTTGGCGCAGACGCCTTTTGTCACAATGCCGGGGTAATCGCGGATCACCTCAACCAACGGACGTGACTCCTCGGCCTTCGTTTGGCGGATTTGGGCAAATACCGGCGACTCATCAATACGGAGTCGAATAAACAGTCCCACGATCACCAACAGTAAGCTAAGCAGGAATGGAATACGCCAGCCGTAATCCATCATGGCTTCTGCAGTGAGCGTGGCGTTCAGGATAGCAAATAATGCCAGCGGCAATAAAAAACCGACCGGCGCGCCGATCTGCACCCAACTGGCGAAGAATCCGCGCCGCTCTGGAGCAGAATATTCTGCCGTCATCAGTACCGCCCCGGCCTGTTCACCTCCGACGCCAAAGCCCTGAAGGATACGGATTAAAATTAACAGCACAGGTGCCCAGATACCGATTTTCTCGTAGGTCGGGAGCAGCCCAATACAGAATGTCCCTAACCCCACAATAAGGATGGTGATGACAAGCGCCTTTTTGCGTCCAACTTTATCGCCAATATGACCAAATACAATGCCGCCCAATGGACGCGCCAGAAATCCCACAGCATAGGTAGCAAAAGCCGCCAGGGTACTGATTAAAGGATCATCGCTTGGAAAAAATAAGTGTCCAAAAAAGAGCACCGCCGCCGTGCCGTAGGCAAAGAAATCATAATATTCTGCTGCGGTGCCAATGGCAGACGCAGACGCAACACGCCGAATTAATGGGGTATTATCACCATCGCTTTTTATATCGACTGAACTGACCATCACATAATTACCTTTCGTGTAGGGTGGATATTATGGCCTTCCCTGGCTGACGATTATCTGTTTATTACCAGTTCCAGAGCGTGCCATCTTCCAGTCGCGCGACAGGTAAATAAGCGGGATCGTAGGGATATTTCGCCGCCAGTTTTTCATCAAACTCAATGCCAAGGCCCGGTTTATCTCCCGGATGCATATAGCCGTTATCAAACGTCCAGTTATGCGGGAAGACTTCCAGCATTTGCTCCGAATAACCCATATATTCCTGTACGCCAAAGTTCGGTACCCACAAATCGAAATGCAGCGCGGCAGCGTGGCAAATGGGCGACAGATCCGACGGGCCGTGGGAGCCGGTGCGCACCTGATATAAAGAGGCAAAATCAGCGATACGACGCATACCGGTAATGCCGCCCGCATGGGTAATGGTGGTGCGGATATAGTCGATCAGCTGCTCTTCAATCAGCTGTTTGCAGTCCCAGATGCTGTTAAATACTTCACCCACGGCAATGGGCGTCACGGTATGCTGGCGGATCAGGCGGAAGCACTCCTGATTTTCTGCCGGGGTCGGATCTTCCATCCAGAACAGACGGTACTCTTCGATGCTCTTGCCAAAGCGCGCCGCTTCGATGGGCGTCAGACGGTGGTGCATGTCATGCAGCAGATGCTCGTTAAAGCCGAATTTTTCGCGCACGGCGGCAAACAGCGACGGCGTGAAATCGAGGTATTTTTCCGTCGACCACAACTGCTCTTCCGGCCACTGCCCTTTGGTGGCTGGTTCGTAGGCCAGGCCCTTGCCCTTCGACATGCCATAGGTGGTTTTCATCCCCGGCACGCCGCACTGTACGCGTATTGCCTTAAAGCCCATCTCCTTGTGACGGGCATAGTCTTCCAGCACATCATCAACGGAATGGCCGGTGGTATGACAGTAAACCATCACCCCATCGCGGGATGCGCCGCCCAGCAACTGATACAGCGGCATACCAGCGGCTTTGGCTTTGATGTCCCACAGCGCTGTATCAACGGCTGAAATCGCCGACATGGTGACCGGGCCACGACGCCAGTACGCGCCTTTATAGAAGAACTGCCAGATGTCTTCGATACGGTGCGCGTCTCGTCCCACCAGCTGCGGACAGACATGATCTTTCAGATAAGAGGCCACAGAAAGCTCGCGCCCGTTAAGCGTCGCATCCCCCAGCCCGGTAATGCCGTCATCGGTGGTGATTTTCAGCGTGACAAAATTTCGCCCTGGACAGGTAACAAATACTTCAGCACTAACAATCTTCATGAGAATTCCTGCTTCTTTTGTTGTGATGCATGAAATCTAACCATCCGCACTACTACCATACAAGTATGAAGATCTGTTTTTTCGCGCTGGCTCACAAAATGACGCCTCTGTCGGTAGAATGAAGATCCCCATGAGTGAACAGGAATGCCGCGATGCGCCATGCTGATGAACTGCGTCGCCTGCTATTGCAGGATGCGCTACGTATGGAAGCCCTCAAAACTGTGGCGTCGCTGGGCCTGGAGAATGGCTGGATCGGCGCCGGGCTGGTGCGTGATGCGGTGTGGGATCGCCTGCACCAGCGACCGGCGCGGCCGCCATGCGGTGATGTGGATGTGGTGTGGTTTGATGCCCGCCAAACCGGTGAAGAGATTGATAATCTTCTGGAACAGCGCCTGAGAAAGATGCGCCCGGACTTTGACTGGTCGGTAAAAAATCAGGCGCGGATGCATGAACGTAATCACGACCGGCCTTATCACAGCGTGGAAGATGCCCTGCGCTACTGGCCGGAAACCGCCACCGCCGTGGCCGTGCGGCTTTGCGGATCCGATCAAATTGATATTATCGCGCCCTTTGGCCTGGACGATCTGTTCGCCCTGCGGCTGCGCCCCACGCCGCGTTTTCAGCAGGAGAAACGCGCCATCTTTGATGAACGGATCAGGCGCAAACGCTGGCTGGAACGCTATCCGCAGCTCGTTCTGAGCGTGGATTAACCGGCGCGGCCCCATCCGGCGACGATAATCAACATCCCGCACAGCGCCACCGCCGCCCCCAGCCAGTCATACAGGCTGAGCTTTACGCCATCCACCAGCCGCAGCCAGATCAGCGCGGTGAATACATACACGCCGCCATAGGCCGCATAAACCCGCCCGCTGGCCGCCGGATGGAGCGTCAGCAGCCAGACAAACAGGCACAGCGATACCGCCGCGGGCAGCAGTAACAATGCGCTGCCACCGCGTTTCAGCCACAGCCAGGGCAGAAAACAGCCAATAATTTCACAGAGCGCGGTGATAAAAAAAAGCAGTGAGGTCCGGATCATAGGGCGTAGTCAGTCTGTTTACGTTCAGTATCGCATCATAACGGGAGTTGCGGGCGGAACGCCAGGCGCAGCCGGGGTGATTGCGTATTTTGATAAAGTTGTTATGATCCGCTCATAAGTACAGGGAGTGTTTATGGATACAAAAGATTATGGACTCAGCACTTTACTCGATATGGATGGTTATCAGTTTCGTTATGACAATGGCTACTGGTGGAAAATAGAAGCACGCCGGGTTGAAGCCTCGATTTTCAGGCCTCATGGTATCCGCTACAACCTTACACTGCATAACGCTCATAACCACCGGATTTTTGGCATGGACAATGCGCATGGCATTACATCCCCGCGTAGCGGGGGGTTCCGGTCACGAATGGTGATTTATGACCATGTCCATACAACCGCAATCGATCCGGGACAGGTTTACTGTTTTCAGTCGGCAACGCAGTTGCTGAATGATTTTTTTGCCGCTGTAGATAGCGTTATGAAAGACATAGAGGGTTCATTATGAAAGCACTTATAGGCATCATTTCGGAGGAAAACCTTCGTAAAAGAATGCTCGCTATCGCTGCCGGTAAATACACGCCGGAACCGGACGAGCCGAAAGTCTGGTTTGCCTCGCTTAATGCTATCGGGCAAATTTTGAGCAATGAAAATATCACCCTGCTACGGATGATGGCAGCACATAAACCCGAAACAATCAGCGAACTGGCGCGGCTGGCGGGCCGTCAGGTCAGTAACCTGTCGACCACCCTCAAAACCCTTGAGAGTCATGGTTTTGTGCATTTGCAGCGCAAGGGAAATACGGTTAAACCCACGGCGCTATTTACCGATTTCGTGATCCGCGTGGAAAGTGAACTTCTGGTCAACGGTAATGCGGCATAACCCCTCACGCCGGTATGTCGCCGACTTGTGATGGTGTAGAATATAAGCAATATGCCCCTGCAATAGTTAAAAGGAATGCCTGATGAAAAACTCTCTTCGCAAACGCCTGTGCCTGATGGCGATGCTGACGCTGGGCGCGGTGATGGTCACCCCCGGCGCAATGGCTGAAACCAGCAAACTGATCATTGAATCCGGCGACAGCGCCCAGAGCCGCCAGCAGGCGTTGATGGAAAAAGAGCAGTGGAATGACACCCGTTCATTGCGTAACAAAGTGAACAAGCGCGTGGAAAAAGAGTGGGATAAAGACGACGCGGCTTTTGATGCCCGCGATAAGTGCCAGCAAAGCGCCAATCTCAATGCCTACTGGGAAAACAACACCCTGCGCTGTCTTGACCGTCGTACCGGCCGCGTGGTTGCGCCGTAAATTTTCGTCATAAGGATTTGACCATGAGTGAGATTAACGGCGTGAAGCTGCGCCCGCTGGAGCGTGAAGATCTGCGTTATGTGCATCAAATGGACAATAACGCCAGCGTCATGCGCTACTGGTTCGAAGAGCCGTACGAGGCCTTTGTTGAACTGTCCGATCTGTATGACAAGCATATTCACGATCAGAGCGAGCGCCGTTTTGTGGTGGAATGCGACGGTGAAAAAGTGGGGCTGGTGGAGCTTGTGGAGATTAACCACGTCCACCGCCGCGCGGAGTTTCAGATCATTATCTCCCCGGAACATCAGGGCAGAGGCCTGGCCAGCAAAGCGGCGAAGCTGGCGATGGATTACGGCTTTACGGTATTAAATCTGTATAAGCTCTATCTCATCGTCGATAAAGAAAACGAGAAAGCCATCCATATTTATCGCAAGCTCGGATTTATGGTGGAAGGCGAACTGATCCATGAGTTCTTCATTAACGGCGAGTATCGCAACACCATCCGCATGTGTATTTTCCAGCATCAGTATCTTGCCGAGCATAAAGCGCCCGGCAGGACGCTGTTAAAGCCTACAGCACAGTAGGCGGCGGGATCAGTAATAAGCGATGGTATTTTTGATGGTGAACTGACGTTCGACCGCCGGGGTGACGCTTTCATCGACGATCAGCAACTTACAGCTGACCGGGTTATCGTGGCGGTCGTAGTCGCAGCTTTGCTTCACATGGCCAAGCGGTTTGTCGTTCAGCACGCTGACGGCGGTATAATCGAGTTTCTTACGCTTATCCGCTGACGGCGTGGCATCCACCTGTAAGTGCATCTCTTTCGAGGTGGTGGATTTCCCCAATGGATAGCCTTCGGCGTCATAACGATAATCCACCTGCAAATCCTTACCGCGCGCCGTCACCACAAAACCTTTTTCATCCGTGTCCCAGGTCACCCCTGCCGCCGGGAACGCCGCCAGCTGGCATTTCCCCTGTAAACGCAGTCTTTTCTCGTTGGTTTGTCCGTCGAGATAATAATTAGCGTCCAGCAGCAGCGAAACGCCGGTATTATTTTCGATGTCGTGCAGCTCCAGCGAATCAAAACAGCCTTCCGTCGACAGCGTACCGGTGACGCGTTTCGCCACTTCCCCTTTATCATTCAGCAGGGTCTGACTGAAATCCTTCACCGGACCACGCAGCGGATCAAAATCAAATTCGTTTGAGAAGCTCGCCATCTCCGGCGTAAAAGAAGCCGGGCCCTGCGCATTATTATCACAGCCAGCAAGCGCTACCGTTAGCGCGGCCAGAATGATTGTTTTTTTCATGTAGATTACCAGAGGTGCAAAATATTCCCTCATAGTAGCAAATACAGCGGTTTGCCGCCTCACCCGTCTCGCCTGTTATGCGGAAGGTTCTGAGATTTCCCGCAACGGCGATGCTTCCCGGGCGGACTGCTAAACTGTAGATAAATTCATGAGATAAGGGATCGTTTATGAAAGCTACATACTGGTTATGCGCAGGATTAATGCTGGCAGCGGCTCCGGTTATGGCCGCCCCGGAGTCCTGTGAAAACGTCAAAAGCGATATTGCGCAGCGTATCGTGAATAATGGCGTACCGGAATCCGGCTTTACGCTGGATATTGTCCCCGGCGATCAGGCGGATAAACCTGACGCGCAGGTGGTCGGCCATTGCGCCAATGATACCTGGAAGATCCTCTATACCCGCACCGGGGGGATGAGCGCCGCCTCGGGCAGCACCGCAACCAGCGACGGCGCCCGCACCGAACCCCAGTAAACTTATTCCCCCTGTCTTTACAGGGGGAATTTCTTAAACATTGACCTCTGATAATACCTTTCTACTCCCTTATTAGTACCCTCACACTTCCTCAGGCTGATAACTATTTCAGCTGTAATGCTATTCATTATAAAAACAGGGAGTGAGCGATGTCCGATGTCGATAATACCGGCGGTATCAGCCGGCGTACCCTCGTTAAATCCTCTGCAGCTGGTGCGCTTGTCATGGCGGCCGGTGGTTTCACATTACCTTTTGGTCTGCGCCAGGCCGCCGCCGCGGTGCAGCAGGCTGTGAAAGAAAGTGCCGATAAAACCGTCTGGGGCGCATGTTCAGTAAACTGCGGCAGCCGCTGCGCCCTGCGTCTGCATGTGCGTGATGACGAAGTGATCTGGGTAGAAACCGATAATACTGGCGACGATGTCTATGGTAATCATCAGGTACGCGCCTGCCTGCGCGGGCGATCTATCCGGCGACGTATTAATCACCCTGATCGGCTTAATTATCCGATGAAGCGCGTGGGCAAACGCGGCGAAGGGAAATTTGAACGTATCTCCTGGGATGAGGCATTAAACACCATTGCGATGAATCTCAAAGGCGTGGTGGAAAAATACGGCAACGAGGCGGTGTATATTAATTACTCCTCCGGCATTGTCGGCGGCAATATTACCCGCTCATCCCCTTCCGCTTCGCTGGTGGCGCGTCTGATGAACTGCTACGGCGGCTTTCTGGGTCAGTACGGCACTTACAGCACCGCGCAGATCGCCCGCGCCATGCCCTTCACCTATGGCAGTAATGAAGGCAACAGTACCTCGGACATTGAAAACACGAAGCTGGTGGTGATGTTCGGTAACAACCCGGCCGAAACCCGTATGAGCGGCGGCGGCATTACGTATTTCCTTGAACAGGCGCGGGATCGTTCGAATGCGCGCATGATCGTCATCGATCCCCGTTACACCGATACTGCTGCCGGGCGTGAAGATGAGTGGATCCCCATTCGCCCCGGCACAGATGCGGCGCTGGTGGCAGGGCTTGCCCATGTGTTGATCAGCGAAAACCTTGTCGACCAGCCTTTCCTGGATAACTACTGCGTTGGCTACGATGAAAGCACGCTGCCGGAAGGCGCGCCCGCCAACGGGCATTATAAGGCGTATATTCTGGGCGACGGCAACGACGGTATCGCCAAAACCCCGCAGTGGGCCGCCGCCATCACCGGCATTCCCGCCGATCGCATTATTAAACTGGCGCGGGAAATTGGCACCGCAAAACCCGCGTATATCTGCCAGGGCTGGGGACCGCAGCGTCAGGCTAACGGCGAGCTGACCGCGCGCGCTATCGCCATGCTGCCGATCCTCACCGGCAACGTCGGCATTAACGGCGGCAACAGCGGCGCGCGTGAATCCACTTACACCCTCACCATTGAACGCATGCCGGTACTGGAAAACCCGGTGAAAACGAAAATTTCCTGTTTTACCTGGACCGATGCCATTGCCCGTGGGCCGGAGATGACCGCCACCGGGGATGGGGTGCAGGGTAAAGACAAGCTGGACGTGCCGATCAAGTTCATCTGGAATTACGCGGGAAACGCGCTGATTAATCAGCATTCAGACATCAATAAAACCCACGAGATTTTGCAGGACGAGTCAAAATGCGAAACGATCGTGGTGATCGAGAACTTCATGACCTCGTCGGCAAAATATGCCGATATTCTGCTGCCGGATCTGATGACCGTCGAACAGGAAGATATTATTCCCAACGATTACGCAGGAAATATGGGTTATCTGATCTTCATCCAGCCCGCCACCTCCGCGAAATTCGAGCGTAAGCCGATTTACTGGATCTTAAGCGAAGTGGCAAAACGCCTGGGGCCGGACGTCTTTCAGCGCTTTACCGAAGGCCGCACTCAGGAAGAATGGCTGCATTATTTATACGCGAAGATGCGGGCGAAAGATCCGCTGCTGCCGGCGTATGACGAGCTCAAAGCGATGGGTATTTATAAGCGCAAGGATCCGCAGGGGCATTTTGTTGCCTATAAAAAGTTTCGTGAAGATCCGCAGGCGAATCCGCTGGAAACGCCGTCCGGCAAAATTGAAATTTACTCCGCGCAGCTGGCGGAGATCGCCGCAAGCTGGCAGCTGGCAAAAGATGAAGTGATAAGCCCCCTGCCGGTGTATGCCGCCACCTTTGAAGGCTGGGATTCGCCGGAACGCAAAACCTTCCCGCTTCAGCTGTTTGGTTTCCACTATAAATCCCGTACCCACTCCAGCTACGGCAACGTCGATGTGTTGCAGGCCGCCTGCCGTCAGGAAGTGTGGATCAATCCCCTCGACGCGAAACAGCGTGGCATTTCACATGGCGATATCGTGCGGGTATTTAACGGGCGTGGCGAAGTGCGCCTTGCCGCCAAAGTGACGCCGCGCATCATGCCGGGGGTCAGCGCCATGGGCCAGGGCGCATGGCATCAGGCCAATATGACGGGCGACCGCATCGATCATGGCGCCTGCATCAATACTCTGACCACGCACCGTCCTTCTCCGCTGGCGAAGGGAAACCCGCAGCACACCAACCTGGTGGAAATTGAGAAGGTTTAAGGAGTAACCCATGACAACTCAGTACGGCTTTTATATTGATTCCAGCCGCTGCACCGGGTGCAAAACCTGCGAGCTGGCCTGCAAAGATTACAAAGACCTGACCCCGGAGGTCAGTTTCCGTCGCATCTATGAATACGCGGGCGGAGACTGGCAGGAAGACAACGGCGTCTGGCAGCAGAACGTCTTTGCGTATTACCTGTCGATTGCCTGCAACCACTGCGCCGATCCGGCCTGCACCAAAGTCTGCCCCAGCGGGGCGATGCACAAGCGCGACGACGGTTTTGTGGTGGTGAATGAAGAAGTGTGCATAGGCTGCCGCTACTGCCATATGGCCTGCCCGTACGGCGCGCCGCAGTACAACGCCGCTAAAGGCCATATGACCAAGTGCGACGGCTGCCATTCGCGGGTGGCGGAGGGCAAAAAGCCGATCTGCGTCGAGTCCTGCCCGCTGCGCGCGCTGGACTTTGCGCCCGTTGACGAGCTGCGTGAAAAATACGGCAGCCTTGATGCCGTCGCCCCGCTGCCGTCCGGGCATTTTACAAAGCCTAATATCGTGATCAAACCCAACGCCAACAGCCGCCCCACCGGGGACAAAACCGGCTTTCTGGCTAACCCGCAGGAGGTGTGAGATGGGCAACGGATGGCATGAATGGCCGCTGGTGTTATTTACCGTCATCGGCCAGTGCGTCACCGGCGCGCTTATCGTCGGCGGGCTCGGCTGGATGGCGTGCGCCGATAACAGCGAAAACCGCGCCCGGCTTACCCGCAGCCTGTTTTTCCTCTGGCTGCTGATGGGCGTGGGCTTTATCGCCTCGATGATGCATCTGGGATCGCCCCTGCGGGCATTTAATTCCCTGAACCGCATCGGCGCGTCGGCGCTGAGCAACGAGATCGCCGCCGGATCGCTGTTTTTCGCCGTCGGCGGCCTGTGGTGGCTGGTGGCGGTAATCGGCAAAATGCCTGAAGCCCTGGGCAGGATCTGGCTTGTCGTCAGCATGGCCCTCGGCGTCGTGTTTGTGTATGCCATGAGCCGGGTGTATCAGATCGACACCGTGCCGACCTGGCATAACGGTTACACCACCGCCGCGTTTTTCCTCACCGTGCTGCTGAGCGGCCCGTTACTGGCGGCGCTGTTGCTGCGTCTGGCGCGTATCCCCTTTAACGGCGGCGTGTTTGCCTTTATCAGCGTGCTGGCGCTGCTGGCAAGCGTGGCGGTGGTGATCATGCAGACTGCGGATCTCGCCACGATCTCGTCGTCAGTACAGCAGGCAGCCGCCCTGGTGCCGGATTATGCCGCGCTCCAGGTCTGGCGTCTGGCGCTGCTCGCCGCCGGGCTGGGCTGCTGGATCTGCCCGCTGCTGTGGCGTCGTGAGCCACAGGTGTTCAGTTTGCTGGCCGGGCTGCTGTTGGTGCTGGCGGGCGAGCTGCTGGGCCGTGGCCTGTTTTACGGATTACATATGACCGTCGGTATGGCGGTTGGTGGATAAATCAGGAGTGTTTTATGGATGACGCACAGCGTCAGGCGTTTGCCGTTGCCGCCCGGGTTCTGGGCGCGTTATTTTACTACCCGCCGCAGAGCGAACAGGCCGCCCCGCTGGTGGCGGCGCTTCAGGATCCTGCCTGGCAGGAACAGTGGCCGCTACTGCCCGATGCGCTGACGCCGCTGGCGGCGCGCTTTACCGCCTCTGCCGATGAACCGCTGCCGGACGCCTGGCAGCGCCTGTTCCTCGGCCCCTGGGCGTTACCCGCCCCGCCATGGGGATCGGTGTGGCTGGATCGCGAAAATGTCCTGTTCGGCGACTCGACGCTGGCGCTGCGCCAGTGGATGCGTGACAACAACATTGTTTTTGCGCCGGGGCAAAATGAACCGGAAGATCATATCGGCACGCTGCTGATGATGACGGCCTGGCTGATGGAAGAAAAGCGGGAAGCTGAATGCGAACAGCTGCTGGCCTGGCATCTGCTGCCGTGGGCCGGGCGCTGGCTCGCCGTGTTCGCGGAACATGCCGCCCATCCGTTTTATCAGGCGCTCGGTGAACTGACGCGCTTAACCCTCGCGGCCTGGCAAACGCATCTGCTGATCCCGGTGGCGGAAAAGCCGCTGTATAAATAAGCCACACCTCTGTGAGCCGCGCGGCGTCGTCCGTGCGGCTTTTTTGTTCAGCTGCGTGATAATCCCAAACGCAAACTGTTACAACGTCACTTTTACCGTCGCAATTTAAGATAATTCCCGACCCGCAAATCGCGCTATACGCCGCAAGGCATGGCAGCTGTTCGTATAAATATTCGCCCGATCAGAAACTTGCCGCACACTGGCATCCTTTCCGGCAGCTTGCTATAGCTCATTCACCCTGCCGATACATGGCATAACAACACGCAACAGACTGTTGCAATAACGCATGCACCCAGGGAGACACACTGCAATGCAAAGATCCCCCCTTGTTCGCGCGCTGCTTTTTGTGGCCGCGCTGCTTATTGTCATCGCCCTGCTGGTCTGGAGTATCGGCCTGCAAACTATCCGCGAGCGGCAGGTTGATCTGCTGTATCTCGGGCAACAGCACATGATCCTCGTCTTCAGTTCGATGTTCTTCGCGCTGCTGGTCGGCATTCCCAGCGGGATCCTGCTCAGCCGCCCGGCATGCCGCCGTTTTGCGGAGTACATCATGCAGATCTTCAACGTCGGCAACACCCTGCCGCCGCTGGCAGTGCTGGCGCTGGCGATGGTGATTTTCGGGATTGGCGATACGCCGGCGATCATCGCGCTGTTCCTCGCCTCGCTGCTGCCGATTGTGCGTAACACCTATGCCGGTCTGTGCGGCGTGCAACCTTCGCTGCTGGAAGCCGCCAGAGGCATTGGCATGACCAAATGGCAGAGCCTGCGCCAGGTGGAACTGCCGAACGCCTGGCCGGTGATGCTGTCAGGCATCCGCATCGCCACCGCCATCAACGTGGGCACTGCGCCGCTGGCGTTTTTGATTGGCGCCAGCAGTTATGGCGAGCTGATTTTCCCCGGCATCTACCTGAACGATTTCCCGACGCTGATCCTCGGCGCTGCGGCGACCGCGCTCTTTGCGCTGATCCTCGATACGCTGCTTGCCGCGCTGGGACGCGTGCTCAGCCCGCACACTGCCTGATAACAAGAATAAGGAATCCGGTATGAAATGGTTTACCCGACTGGCAGGATTTATGGCTGCCATTGCCCTGCTAAGCGCCCAGGCGCAGGCCGCGCCGCTGGTGCTGGCCACCAAGAGTTTTACTGAACAGCATATTCTGTCGGCCATGACGGTGCAGTATCTGCAAAAGAAAGGTTTTCAGGTTACGCCGCAGACCAACATTGCGACGGTGATTTCACGTAACGCAATGATTAATAAGCAGGTGGATATGACCTGGGAATATACCGGCACCTCGCTGATTATTTTCAACCATATCAATAAACGCATGTCACCGGAGGAGTCCTACGCCACGGTGAAACAGCTGGACGCCAAACTGGGTCTGGTATGGCTGAAACCGGCGGACATGAATAATACCTATGCCTTCGCCATGCAGCGTAAACGCGCCGAGGCGGAAAACATCAACACCATGTCGGAGATGGTGGCGAAAATTGAACACATCCGCAAAACCGATCCCGACAACAACTGGATGCTCGGCCTTGACCTGGAATTCGCCGGGCGCAGCGACGGCATGAAGCCGCTGCAACAGGCCTATCAGATGGAACTGGATCGCCCGCAAATCCGCCAGATGGATCCGGGCCTGGTGTATAACGCCATCCGCGATGGCTTTGTCGATGCCGGTCTGGTGTATGCCACCGATGGCCGCGTGAAGGGCTTCGATCTGAAAGTGCTGAAGGACGATAAAGGCTTCTTCCCAAGTTACGCTGTCACGCCGGTGGTGCGTAAAGACACGCTGGCGGCTAATCCGGGACTGGAAGAGGCGCTGAATACCCTCTCCGGCCTGCTGGATAACGAGGCCATCACCACGCTTAACGCGAAGGTGGATATTGAGCACCAGACGCCGCAGCAGGTCGCCCGCGACTTCCTGCATGAAAAAGGCCTGCTGTAAGGAGCGCCCATGGATACGATTCATTACATGATGGACAACGCAGGCTATCTGATGAGCCTGACCTTCCAGCACCTGTGGCTGGTTCTGCTGGCCGTCGGGCTGGCGATTATTATTGGCGTGCCGCTGGGTATAGTGATTGTACGGTACAAATGGCTGGCGACGCCGGTGCTTGGCATTGCCACTCTGCTGCTGACCATTCCGTCGATTGCCCTGTTCGGCCTGATGATCCCGGTGTTTTCGCTGGTGGGACAAGGTATAGGCGCGCTGCCCGCCATTACCGCGGTGTTTCTCTATTCGCTGCTGCCGATTGTGCGTAACACCCATACCGCGCTGGACAGTCTGCCGCCCGGTCTGCGTGAAGCGGGCCGCGGTATCGGCATGACCTTCTGGCAGCGTCTGCGCTGGGTGGAGATCCCGATGGCGTTGCCGGTGATTTTCGGCGGTATCCGCACCGCCGTCGTGATGAATATCGGCGTGATGGCCATCGCCGCTGTGATTGGCGCGGGCGGCCTCGGCCTGCTGCTGCTGAACGGCATCGGCGGCAGCGACATCCGTATGTTAATTGCCGGCGCGTTGATGATTTGTGTGCTGGCTATTGTGCTTGACTGGCTGCTGCATCGTTTGCAGACCGCCCTGACACCGAAAGGAATACGATAATGATAAAACTTGAAAACCTGACCAAACAATTTACACAGAAAAACGGCCAGACCTTTAAAGCTGTCGATAACGTCAACCTGAATGTGCCGGAAGGCGAAATGTGCGTGCTGCTTGGCCCGTCCGGTTGCGGCAAGACCACCACGCTGAAAATGGTCAACCGGCTGATCGCCCCGAGCGCGGGCAAGATTTTGATTAACGGCGAAGACACCACCGGCATGGATACCGTCACCCTGCGTCGCAACATTGGCTATGTGATCCAGCAAATCGGTCTGTTTCCGAACATGACCATTGAGGAGAACATTACCGTCGTTCCGCGCATGCTCGGCTGGGATCGCGCGCGTTATAAAAGCCGCGCCGAAGAGCTGATGGATATGGTGGCAATGGATCCGAAAAAATTCCTTAACCGCTATCCCAAAGAGATGTCCGGCGGTCAGCAGCAGCGTATCGGCGTGATCCGCGCGCTGGCGGCAGATCCGCCGGTGCTGTTGATGGATGAGCCGTTCGGCGCCGTCGACCCGATTAACCGCGAGGTGATCCAGACGCAGTTCCTCGACATGCAGCGTAAGCTGAAAAAGACGGTGATGCTGGTCAGCCATGACATCGACGAAGCCCTGAAGCTGGGGGACCGTATCGCCGTATTCCGTCAGGGACGCATCGTGCAGTGCGCCAGCCCGGATGAACTGCTGGCGAAACCGGCGAATGAGTTTGTCGGTTCGTTTGTTGGTCAGGACCGCACGCTGAAGCGCCTGCTGCTGGTGTCGGCGGGAGACGTCACCGATCAACAGCCGACGCTGACGGTACGCAAATCCACCCCGCTGGCGGAAGCCTTCGCCATTATGGATGAGAACGATATTCGCGCCATTACCGTGGTGGATGTGGACGGCAAGCCGCTCGGCTTTGTGAAGCGTCGTGAAGCGCGTAACGCCAGTGGCGACTGCGCGCAGCTGCTGCATCCATTCCGCGTCACCGGTAAGGCGGAAGATAACCTGCGCGTGGTGCTGTCAAAACTCTATGAGAGCAATACCAGCTGGATGCCGATTGTCGATGAGGAAGGTCGTTATAACGGCGAGATTTCGCAGGATTATATCGCCGATTATTTAAGCTCCGGCAGAACGCGCCGGGCGTTAAATATTCATACCGACAGTTGAGCGTATTGCCGGGTGGCGCTGCTGAATTTGCCGGGTGGCGCTGCGCTTACCCGGCCTACGGGATTGCGACAATCAGTAGGCCCGGCAAGCAAAGCGCCGCCGGGCAGTCCAGCTTAAGCCAGAACGCGATCCGCCGCCAGCGTGCGGTTAAAGGTCAGCAGATCGATATACTGCGCCAGCTCGCGCTGCTCCGCGCGCGGCAGATAAGGAAGTTCGCCAATCAGCGGCGCCGGAATTTTGCGGCTCAGCACGTTGATGATTTCGGCGTAATGGGCCAGCCCCGGATTGATGCGGTTCGCCACCCAGCCTATCAGCGGCAGACCATCGCTGGCGATCGCCTGGGCGGTTAACAACGCATGGTTGATGCAACCTTCCTGGATCCCCACCACCATCACTACCGGCAGTTGCTCCTGCACCACCCATTCCGAGAGTGGCCGCAGATCGTTCATCAGGCTGCGCCAGCCGCCGGTGCCTTCCACCACCACATGATCAACCTGTTCGCCAAGGGCCGCGAGGCCGCTGCTTAACAGGCTGTAACTGATCGGACAGCTGTGCGCCACGCTGCTCTCTTCCTCGCTCAGGGCGATAGGATTGAACGCCTCATAAGGCAGATCAATACTGGAGACGCTTTGCAGTACCAGCGCATCTTTATTGCGCATTCCTTCCGGCGTCTCTTTACTCCCCTTCGCAACTGGTTTGTACCCTGCCACGCTTCTGCCACTGGCAGCCAGCGCCTGCAGCAATGCACGTGAAACCACGGTCTTCCCGACTGAGGTATCTGTACCCGTTATAAAGAAACGCTTAAGCATCACTTACTCCACCGTTATGCTTCGGAAATATTAATCAGAATAATAATTCAGTGGCGGAAGTCTACGTTAAGGCGTAAGGAGTCGGCTTGAGGTAGCGCAATTTTTCTTACGTCAGTAAGAAAAATGTTAACCCTGCAACAGACGTATCAATAAAGAACCGTTATACATCGCGTCTTTGACCAGCGCCGCGCCCGCCATCGTCCCCTGATTTGAGAACTGCGTGCTTTCCACCACCATATGCCGGCTGTAGGCCGGAAGGGATTGCTGGCGGATACAGTCGCTGATGGCCGGAAACAGGATGTCGGCGGCGTGGCTCAGCGGCGAACCGATAAGAATTTTCTGCGGGTTAAACAGATTGACCATGATCGCCAGGATGCGGCCCACGTTGGTGCCGACGCCGGTGATAATGTCTTTCGCCAGCAGATCGCCGTCCTGCGCGGCCTGACACAGGGATTCAACACTGAGCGGTTTGCCGTGCAGCATAGAGCTCATTGACTGGCTCATGCGCTGCTGCGCCAGCTCCAGCACGCTGTCGACGCTGGCGATGGTTTCCAGACAGCCATTATTGCCGCAGTAACAGCGCTTGCCGTAAGGGTCGACCTGGGTGTGGCCGATCTCCACCAGGCTGCTGCTACCCGCATGCAACAGGCGGCCGTCGGTGATCACCCCCGCGCCCACGTTATGGTCGATGACCACCTGGATCACGTCACGCGCGCCGCGGGAGGCGCCAAACAGCGCCTCGGCCATGGTCCAGGCGCTGATGTCATGCTGAATGTAGACCGGCACGCCGGTGTGCGCTTCCAGCGCTTCGCCCAGCGCCATGTCTTTGACATCCTCATAAAACGGCATGCGGTGGACGATGCCATTTTCCGTATCAATGATCCCGGGCAGAGTAATGGCGATAGCGGTCAGACGTTCAAGCTGATGCTGATGGCGGATAAAGAACTGATCGATATGGGTAATGACACGGGAGATAAAAGGTTCATCCGACACCAGCGGCAGCGGCTGCTGCTCTTCCACCACCAGTTTGCTGCTCAGATCGCGCAGCGCCAGATGAATTTCACCGCGGCTGATACGCAGCGATAAATAGTGCCAGGCTTCGGTTTCCACCACCAGCCCGACCGCAGGACGGCCACGGCTGCCCGGCTCCTGGATTTCCGTCTCCTGCACCAGATGCGCCTCCAGCATCTCGCGCACAATTTTGGTGATGCTGGCTGGCGCAAGCTGCGCCAGGCGTGAAAGATCGATGCGCGAAACCGGGCCAAGCTGATCAATCAGGCGATAAACGGCGCCCGCGTTGGTCTGCTTAATCTGATCAATATGCCCTGGCTGACTATCAGCAACCACCTAAGACTCCCTTATTTTCGAGCTTCGAAATAATCTGTGGGCTATGGTGAAGCAGTTCAATGAGGCCGTCAAATTTTTGATTAGCCTTGTGATTTACCGCACATTTTACCCTTCGCTTTGATGAATAAATTTACTGAATGGTCGCCAGCAGCTGTTCCCGGAAACGCGCCGCGGCCGATCCCTGCTCATGATGCTTCGCCCATACCAGCCACATTTCCGACACCGCATCCGCTTCCGCGATGGGTAGCCAGCGCATTTCGTCCAGCTGCACGCGTTTAAAGGAGGCGGGCAGGATCGACACGCCCAGCCCGGCGGCTACCAGCCCGATGATCGTCATTGCCTCCCCGACTTCCTGCGCAATAAAGGGCGTCAGCCCGTAGCGACGCAGCAGCCCGAGTATGTCGTCATACAGCCCGGTGCCGACCTGCGGATCGAAGAAGACAAAAGGTTCACGCGCCAGTTCGCTGAGCGTTACGCTGGTTTTCGCCGCCAGCGGATGATCACGCGGCACCATCGCCAGCAGCGGCTCGCGCAGGATCATCTGCCAGGCCAGCGTGTCCGGCAGCTGCGTGTTGCGCATCAGCCCCAGGTCGAGGGCCCCCTCATGCAGCGGCGCTATCTGTTCCCGGGTATTGATTTCGCGGGTTTGCAGATGCACATCCGGGTAGCGGCGGCGAAACAGCGACAGCGTATCGGAGACCGGCCTGATAAAGGGCGCAGAGGAGGTAAAGCCGATGCGCAGCTCCCCGGTCTGCCCCTGATGCAGCCGCGCGGCGCGGGCGGCGGCGTCCTCCACCTGACTTAAAATCTGCCGACAATCGGCAAGAAACTGCTTTCCGGCGGGCGTGAGTTCCACGCTGCGATTGGTGCGGGCCAGCAGCCGTGCGCCCACCTGCTGTTCCAGGATCTGAATTTGCTGGCTCAGGGGCGGCTGGGAGATATTCAGCCGGGCCGCCGCATGACCAAAGTGCAGTTCTTCGGCGACGGCGACAAAATAGCGCAGGTGACGTAGTTCTATATTCATTCGCTAAACATATTATTTGAGAGGATTAATATATTAGACAGAATATTTACATTTTCCTACCCTGTGGCGGTGGTCTTACCCGTCACCCTGAATCACGGGGATGTGAAGTTAAGGATGTTCTGTGAGTCATACAACCCCTGTTGACATCGCTGCGGCCAGCGATGCCGGTGTACAGGCGCTCTCCCGGCCCGCCCCCTGGATTAAACGCGGTAGCGCGCTGTTTGTACGCGTCACCCTGGCGATGTTTTCCGCCGGTCTTGCCACCTTTGCCCTGCTCTACTGCGTGCAGCCGATCCTGCCGGTGCTGTCGCAGGAGTTCGGCGTGTCCCCTGCCAGCAGCAGTATTTCCCTGTCGATTTCCACCGGCATGCTGGCCATCGGTCTGCTGTTTACCGGTCCGCTCTCCGATGCCATTGGCCGTAAACCGGTGATGGTCACCGCGTTGCTGCTGGCCTCCTGCTGTACGCTGCTCTCGACGGTCATGACCAGCTGGCACGGCATTTTAATTATGCGCGCGCTGATCGGCCTGTCGTTAAGCGGCGTGGCGGCAGTAGGCATGACCTGGCTTGCAGAGGAGATCCACCCCAGTTTTGTGGCGTTCTCGATGGGGCTGTACATCAGCGGCAACTCCATTGGCGGCATGAGCGGCCGTCTGCTCAGCGGCGTGTTTACCGATTTTTTTTCCTGGCGTATCGCCGTGGGCGTGATTGGCTGCTTTGCGCTGGCGGCGGCGCTGATGTTCTGGAAAATTCTGCCGGACTCGCGCCACTTTCGTCCGACGCCCTTGCGACCCAGGACGCTTGCTATTAACTTTCGCCTGCACTGGCGCGATCGCGGCCTGCCGCTGCTGTTTGTCACCGGTTTTCTGCTGATGGGCGCGTTTGTCACGCTGTTTAACTATATTGGCTATCGCCTGATGCAGGCGCCCTGGCATCTCAGCCAGGCGATTGTCGGCCTGCTGTCGGTGGCCTATCTGACGGGCACCTGGAGTTCCCCGAAGGCAGGCATGTTGACCAGCCGGTTCGGGCGCGGCCCGGTGATGCTCGGCTCCACCGCCATTATGCTGGCGGGCGTGCTGCTGACGCTGCTGGCTTCGTTATGGCTGATTTTTGCCGGGATGCTGCTGTTTTCAGCCGGTTTCTTTGCCGCGCATTCGGTGGCCAGCAGCTGGATCGGGCCGCGCGCACGACGGGCGAAAGGCCAGGCATCGTCGCTGTATCTGTTCAGTTATTATCTGGGATCAAGCGTGGCGGGCACGCTGGGCGGCGTGTTCTGGCATCGTTTCGGCTGGAATGGCGTGGGCGGGTTTATCGCGCTGCTGCTGATCGCCGCCCTGCTGGTGGGGCGCTGCCTGCACCGGCGTCTGGATTGATTAGCTTTCTTTGCCGGGTGGCGTTGCGCTAACCCGGCTTGCACGTCTGCTTACGAAAATATTCCCATTACGGATGATACACCCATCAATTCACGGACCGCATCCAGCGTCAAGACTACCAATATCACCCAATAAAATGGATTCATAACATCGAATTCTTATGTTGTTGGTTAACATGAACTTTATCTATTATGACACAGTATTACCCTTCCTGAAAAAAACACAACTTTCGTTTGATGGAAATCAAATTACCCAATAAGAATTTACTCAAGTAAGATTATTTCGCAGCCCCTTCGATGACATGAGGCATTATGGAAAATAAGAACTATCAGCAACTCACCCGCATTTTTACCCGTCTGTCCCGTTTTTCTCATCTCTCCGCGATGGGGGGCTGGGACATGTTCACCATGATGCCGCCGGGCGGTAGCCAGGCGCGCGGCGAAGCGCTGGCGGAACTGAGCGTGCTGCAACACCAGATCCTCACCGATAAAAATGTTGCGGTATGGCTGGAAGGCGCGGCGCAAGAAAATCTGAATGATATTGAACAGGCTAACCTGCGCGAGATGACCCGCCAGTATCAACAGGCGGCGCTGCTGCCGGAAGCGCTGGTGGAAGCAAAATCGCTGGCGGGCAGCAAGTGCGAACACGCCTGGCGCAGTCAGCGTCCGGCCAACGACTGGGCCGGGTTTTCTGCCAATCTGAAAGAGGTGGTGAAGCTCAGCCGCGAAGAGGCCCGTCTGCGCGCCGACGCTAAGGGCTGCTCGCCTTACGATGCCCTGCTGGATATTTATGAGCCGGATATGACCAGCGCCCGCCTTGACGCGCTGTTTGGTGATTTAAAATCCTGGCTGCCGGATCTGCTGAATCGGGTGGTGGAGAAACAGGCACAGCAGCCGCTGATCGCGCCGCAGGGGCCGTTCCCGGTTGATTTACAGCGGGAGATTGGCGTCGAAACCATGGCGCGCCTGGGATTTGATTTTAACGGCGGGCGGCTGGACGTCAGCGCCCACCCGTTCTGCGGCGGCGTGCCGGACGATGTGCGCATCACCACACGTTACGACGAAAATGAGCTGTTAAGCGCCCTGCTGGGCGTGGTGCACGAAACCGGCCATGCGCGCTACGAGCAAAATCTGCCGCGTACCTGGCCAGGGCAGCCGGTGGCGCTGGCGCGCTCCACCGCCATTCATGAATCCCAGAGCCTGTTTTTTGAGATGCAGCTTGGCCGTAGCGCCGCCTTCCTGAAGCAGCTGTTGCCGTCGGTAGTGCAGCGCTTTGGCGATCAGCCCGCCTTCAGCGAAAGCAACTTTATTGCCTGGAACCAGCGCGTTAAGCCGGGTTATATCCGTGTCGATGCGGATGAAGTCAGCTATCCGGCGCACGTGGTGCTGCGCTATGAAATTGAGCGGGCGCTGATTAACGGCGACATCGAGGTGGAGGATATTCCGGCGCTGTGGAACGAGAAAATGCAGAGCTGGCTGGGGCTGTCCACGGGAGGCAATTACCGTGATGGCTGTATGCAGGACATTCACTGGACGGATGGCGGCTTCGGTTATTTCCCGTCGTACACTCTGGGCGCCATGTATGCCGCACAGCTGTTCCACGCCGCCAGAACCGCCCTGCCGGATCTGGATGCCGCCATCGCGCAGGGGGATTTCACCGCCCTGTTTGACTGGCTGCGGCAGAATATCTGGCAGCACGGCAGCCGCTTTACCACGTCGCAACTGATTGAAAACGCGACCGGCGAAGCGCTGAACAGCCGCTATTTCCGCCAGCATCTCACCGCGCGTTATCTGTAACGCCTCCACGCGCCGGGTCATCATACCCGGCGTTGTACATATGGTTACACGCCGATACCAATGACTCACGGAAGCCGCGAATTATCAGGGATATAGTGTTTTCAACGGCCCCGCAGTGGGGTTGAATGTTGAAACCAATTCGAGGATCACGAGATGAAAAAAGTATTAGCTCTGGTTGTTGCCGCTGCTATGGGTCTGTCTTCCGCCGCTTTCGCTGCTGATGCTGCCACCTCCACCACTGCTGCACCGGCCGCTACCGCGACCACTGCTCAGGCTCCGGCTGCGACCAAAACTGCCCCGGCAAAACACAAGAAACACAAAAAAGCCGTTGCCCAGAAAGCGCAGGCTGCTAAAAAGCACCACAAAAAAGCCGCTGCTAAACCGGCTGCTGAGCAAAAAGCTCAGGCCGCTAAAAAGCATCACAAAAAACACGTAAAACATGAAGCCGCAAAACCGGCCGCACAACCTGCTGCATAAGTTGTAGCAATGTTATCTGCCCGCATGTCCGGGCAGGCTAATAACACGGCGCTTAGCTTTCTGGTAAGCGCCGTTTTTTATCCGGAGGGCGTATGCTGGGGCGTTATCGGTTTGAGTTAATTCTCATCACGCTTATTTTATGCGCAATCGTTGCCACGCATTTCTATTTTTCCTGATTGTAGTACGCTGATTTTACTCCCACTTTCCACGCCTCCCGTCTATAGTTAGTCTTACATTGGGTTACTTTTAATAATCATAATTACCCCACCAGAGTGTGCTATGCGTAAAACTGTTGTGTTGTTACTGGGAACGTTCTGTTTATTTTCCGCAGTCCTGCATGCTGATGAAGGCGATGATGAGGCGATGAATGCCGGTGAGGTGAAAACGCTATTTTTCGGTCATGACGATCGTACCCGCGTCACGCAACCGGAGCAGTCCCCCTGGGATGCAATCGGGCAACTGGAAACCGTCAGCGGCAATTTATGTACTGCCACCCTGATCTCCCCGCATCTGGCGCTCACCGCCGGGCACTGTCTGCTGACGCCGCCCGACGGCAAGCCGGATAAAGCGCTGGCGCTGCGTTTTGTGGCGCAAAAAGGCATCTGGCGGTATGAGATCCATGGCATTGAAGGCCGTGTCGATCCGTCTCTCGGCAAACGTCTGAAGCCTGACGGCGAGGGCTGGATCGTACCGTCTTCCGCCGCCCCCTGGGATTTTGGGCTTATCGTGCTGCGCTATCCGCCGTCCGGCATCACCCCTCTGCCGCTGTTTACCGGCGATCGCGAGGCATTAACGGCAGCGCTAAAAACGACCGGCCGCCACGTTACCCAGTCCGGGTATCCGCAGGATCATCTGGATGCGTTGTACAGCCATAAAGATTGCGTGGTGACCGGCTGGGCGCAGACTTCGGTGTTGTCCCATCAGTGCGATACCCTGCCCGGCGACAGCGGATCGCCGCTGATGATCCAGACGGACACCGGCTGGCAGTTAATTGGCGTGCAGAGTTCCGCCCCGGCCGCGAAAGATCGCTGGCGGGCGGATAACCGGGCGATTTCAGTAACGGGTTTTCGCGAAAAACTGAGCGAACTGGCGCAGGAATGATCATCCCCGCCGCTGTTTACGCAGCGGCATCAGCACAGAAATCGGCTGCGGCTGGCTGAAGTAGAAGCCCTGTAACCGATCGCAACCGGCAAGGCGCAGCAGTTTCATCTGCTTTTCGTTTTCCACCCCTTCCGCAGTGACCGACATACCCAGCGCGCTGGCGATCCGAACGGTGCCGCTGACCAGCGCGGCGGCCTGATCGTCCGCATCTACCAGCCCGGCCAGCGATTTATCAATTTTAATGGTGTCGAAATTAAAGCGCCGCAAATAGCCAATGCTGGAGTAGCCGGTGCCGAAATCATCCAGCGCCACGCCGGTACCCAGCGCTTTCAGATTGGCGATCGCCGTACGCGAACGCTCCGGATTTTCCAGCACATAGGTTTCGGTCACTTCCAGTTGCAGACGGTGCGCCGGAAAACCGACGGTGTCCAGCACGCCCGCCACTTTCACTTCAAATTCCGGATCGCGAAACTGCGCGGGGGAGATATTCACCGACAGCTTAAGATCTTCCATCGCCAGTAAATCGGTACAGGCGCGGCGCAGCACAAACTGGCCGAGGGCGTAAATCAGGCCGCTGCTTTCCGCCACCGGGATAAATTCATCCGGCCCCAGCGCCCCGGCTGGACGACGGGGCCAGCGCACCAGCGCCTCGACGCCGGTCATGGTCAGCGTATGGGCATCGACAATCGGCTGATACCAGACGTCAAATTCGTCGTTTTCCAGACCGTCACGAATGTCATTCTCGATGATCAACTTGCGTTCGCGCGCGCTGTTCAGCGCCGCGTCATAATGCGTGATGCGGCCTTTACCGGTCATTTTCGAGTGATACATGGCGATGTCGGCGCGGCGGAACAGCTCGGTGCTGCTACAGTCGCCCTGCACGCTGCTGGCGATGCCGATACTGGCGGTGATGTGAATACTGCGTTCGTCCAGCCGCACCGGCGCATTGAACCAGGAGAGCACCAGCATGGCAAATATCGCGCTCTTTTCGTGAGCATTGTCGCCGTGCATGGTCATGGCAAACTCATCGCCGCCCATGCGCGACAGCATCCCGCCCGGCGGCACTTTTTCACTCAGGCTGCGGGCGACGGCGACGATCAGCTTGTCGCCGACGTCATGACCGTAAACGTCGTTGACATCCTTAAAGCCATCCAGATCCATAAACACCACCGTGATGGTGTCGGTATCGCCGGACTGATTAAGCTGCTCCAGCCGTTCGATCAGCGCGCGCCTGTTGGGTAAGCCGCTCAGCCAGTCGGTGACGGCGATGCGGCGGGCCAGCTTTTCGCCGCGCGACAGTTTGTAAAGCCCGGCGCTGGTCAGCAGGATAAACATCAGGATCAACAGCGTCACCAGGCCAACAATCTGGCGGATTTCCCACGCCGCCGCATGAGCGGCCTGCGCGCCGGGAAGCTGCGGATCCCAGCTCAGGTAGCCGAGGATTTCCCCTGCCGCGCTGCGCAGCGGGACGCTGGCGGTGGACGGCATGGTATGACTGAAGGTGAGATTGTTGATCTGGAAGGTGTCGCCCAGGTCTTTGAGGATTTGCGGCGTCAGATGGCGGGTGATCACCAGATAGCGCCGGGTATTGTCGTACACTTCGAGACGACCGGTGGTCGGGCGGATAAGGCCGATCCCCACAAAAGCCACGCCGTAACGGGTGCGGGTGATCCCTGCGTAGATCAGATTTTCCCCGGGCAGCGTACGCTGATTATGGCTGATTAACGCCTTCAGCCCCGCGCCAAAAAAATCCAGACTAAGTTCGGTAAAAGGCTCCATGCGAAAGGAACCCCACAGCATGTCGAAATTCTCATTCAGCACAAAGGTGCCGTCATAAAGATTATTAACCTTAAAGCCTGCGCCCCAGGTGTTATATAACCAGCTGGCATTCACCTGTGGGCGATAGACCTCGCGCACCGCATCGTCCCAGACGGCGTTGTCCAGCACCAGCGACCATACCCGGTTTACCGAAGTCTGGATCGCCCCCTGCACCGACAGCGCCGAGCGGTGTTCATCGATTTCGTTGGTTTTAGCGCTGATGAGATGCAGCGAGAGATAAATCAGGGTAATAACGGAAATAACCAGACCAATACCCGCCACGAATATCATAACGGATAAGGTTCGTGCGGTGGGTAGATTACGCCAGCTTAAGGGTTTGAACATTCACCGCCCTCTTATCCGCCTGAAAAGGCTGTTATCTTTTTTACAGAAGTAAAAATAAGCTTAGCTGATTTCGCCGTCAGCGGCAGCAGACGGCGATCACATCAGGCAAGTTTAATCAGCACCATGCCGAGGATCAGCAGTATGACCCCCGCCCACCCTTTCCTGTTCAGCCGCTGAGAGAACAATATCCAGCCAGCGGCCAGGGTAGCGGCGATGCCGAAACCGCCCCACAGCGCGTAAGCGACCGATAAATCAATGCCCTTCACCGCCTGTGACAGCGCGCTGAAGGCGGCCAGTACCGCGGCCAGCGACAGCACGCCATAACTTTTGCGGCGAAAACCGTCGGAAAACTTCAGCAGTACGTTGGCGATAATTTCCAGCAAAATTGCCAGCCCCAGCCAGGCCGCGTGTTGCCATTCAAAGGGCTGCATGGGCGGACTCCTTCACTTTACGGGTGCCGGATTTGATAAGCGTAATGCCCACCACCAGCGTGGTCAGCCCGGCGACTTTCATCACCGTCAGGCTTTCATCAAACCACAGTACGCTGCACAGGGTGATGAGCAGAATGCCAATCCCTTCCCACAACGCGTAGGCCACGCCAAGGGCGATTTTTTTCACGGCAAAGGCCAGCAAAATATAAGACAGAGCGATCATCGCCAGCATTAAAATAAAGCCGGTATGGCCGCCAGAAACGCTCGCCCATTTCATGGACAGGGTACCAATAATTTCAGCCAGAATAGCCAGAGCCAGTAAGATCCAGTAACGCATCATTCTCTCCTGCGTGAGAATATAATCCTTCGTGGCTTACGATAAATCGCAAACCTTAAAACGGTAGAGGGTAGCCGTGCGCATCATGCGCCAGCTCGTGCAGAGAGAATGAAGGCTAAAGCGCCGAGCGCCAGTACTGTTCACCAGCAAGCTGAGTGGGTGCAGAAAGGATAAAACGGGGGGTAAAACGAATTGACCTGCAAAGATTGTCCATAAAATTACAATTATCCGCGTCTTGCTTCTCGTCCTGCGGATGAAAATTGTCCTCGGTAGTTAAACACGCGATATTTTTACCACAACGGCTGTATGGGATTCTCGAAATTTTCAAATCTTTACGCAGCGGCAGGGTTATTTTTTAAGCAAAGTTGCGGGGGTTTAAAATAAAAAAGGGTGCAGCGCACCCTTTATTTTAAATCGTTCCCGGCGATTAACTTGCCTTAAACGGATCTTTGCTGTCATCCTGGCTGTCGTCGCGTTTACGGGGCAATTCGCCCTGCTTCGCCGGATTATCTTTGACCGGCCGTTGCGGTTCTGCTGCTGTGATGTGTGGTGGTTGCGTTTGCGTTGTCATGTCGGCCTCCTGTTATCTTGTCTTTTTAGTTTAGTTGATAATCGCCGACGCAGAAGTTTAACGGGGCAATTCGCTGCGTTTTTTCTTTACCCTGGGTACCGGGCGTAAGACAGCGTATCCCTGATTCTGAAAAGCATGGTTATCCATTATCTTTTCATCTTCATGCACCCCGGTCCATAAACCGGAGAGCGCGTTAAAGTTCATTGTCTGTTCACCGTCAGGCGTTTCAACATAATAGGCACCCGTTTTCAGATAACCAGCTGAAAACAAAATACGCCGGTGACTGGTGGTTTTCATTTTATATTCAATCTTACGAAAACCTGTTGGTACTGCACGATATACATATAATGGCAAACGGGTGATTTTTATATCTCCCAGTCCGGCGATAACTTCCCCATCTCGCATAAGTACCACGTCTTCAACTACCAGGTTAACGGGCGTGTTATTATCCTGCTGATGATTCTCCGCCTTAAAATAAACAAAGTTCATGCTTTCTCCATTCCGCAGATACAATCTATCTGTATTAAGTTATAGCGCAGAACGTAGCGGCGAAGAATTAATTAAGATTCCACTGAGAGGTGGAATTAAGCAAAAAGTATGAGCTGGAATTTTTAATTAATAGATTAGTTGGCGTGTTGCCGGAAGGCGATGGTATTTCGCAGCAGGCAGGTGATCAACGGCCTGCTGCGATTTTGATGTGCGACGGACTCAGGCGACTTTCGTTTCCAGCGGTGCTTCACACTCACGCAGGCTGCGCTGCAAATCATAAATCAGACTGCGCACCATGTCAGGCGACAAACTAAAGAACTGCGAATCAAAGGTACTGGCACCCGCCGTATGGGGCGACGTGCTGTAGCCAAATTTAACGACGACATTACTACGACTTTCAACCGGACCAACCTGCCAGCCCACTACGGGAAAGGCAGGAAACACGGGCTCAATGCTCATCCTAAATCTCCTTATAAATCAATGTTTTTCACAGGTTTAACATTACAACACGTTTGTTACGACATGTTTAACCGATCAAAAAACAGTGCCGGGCCGTAAATATCAGGTACGACGCATGCTAATCAGGCTCCAGTGTCAGGAATTATCTTAGCCTAACTGATAATAGTCACAAGCCTATTTCGTAAGAAATGTCTTATTTAAGGAATAATCCGTTTTTTGATGTCATCGAAACGTTTTACCCGCTATTACTCGCCCATTAGCTTAACAAAAAAGAACATTTTTTAAACATCTCCCCTTATTTATGGCGGGTAGATCCTAATATAAAAGAAGTAAAGTTCTTAAAATTAATCTTAATTATTATAGAAAAATTTCGCGCACCGATGATTTCGTGTCTAGGGTTAATACGTGTTTTTATCAACGAGGCGGATATAATGACAAACCAGGATAACAAACTTTCGCAGTACCCACGTCCACCTTTCCCTGAGCAGCCGCAACAGGCGCCAGGCCTTGCCTCTGAGATGAAGCCGATTCCCGATCATGGCGAAACTCGCTATATCGGCTCTGGCCGTCTGGCAGGGAAAAAGGCGCTGATCACCGGAGGCGACTCAGGTATTGGCCGTGCTGTTGCCATTGCGTATGCTCGTGAAGGCGCAGACGTGGCTATTAACTATTTACCGGAAGAAGAATCCGATGCGGAAGCCGTGATTGCCCTGATTCAGGCAGAAGGCCGTACCGCTGTTGCCCTGCCGGGCGATATTCGTTCCGAAACCTTTTGCCAGCAATTAGTGGTGGAAGCCATTAATAAGCTGGGCGGTCTGGATATTCTGGTGAATAACGCTGGTCGTCAGCAGTTTTGTGAATCCATTGAAGATCTCACAACCGAGGCGTTTGACGACACCTTCAAAACCAACGTATATGCCCCTTTCTGGATCACCAAAGCGGCGGTGCCGCACCTGAAGGAAGGCGCGGTGATCATTAATACTTCGTCCGTACAGGCCTTTAACCCGAGCGACATCCTGCTGGATTACGCGCAGACCAAAGCCTGTAACGTGGCCTTTACCAAAGCGCTTGCCAAGCAGCTGGGCAAAAAAGGTATCCGAGTGAATGCGGTCGCCCCGGGCCCTTACTGGACGCCGCTCCAGTCCAGCGGTGGTCAGCCGCAGGAAAAAGTGAAAGCCTTTGGCGAAACCGCGCCGCTGGGTCGTCCGGGCCAGCCTGTGGAGATCGCGCCGCTGTATGTGCTTTTCGCTTCTGACGAAAGCTCCTTCGCGTCCGGCCAGGTCTGGTGTTCCGACGGTGGTACCGGCACCGTGTAACAGAATGGCGGGCCTTTGCCTGCCATTTTTCTTTTTGCAGGATAGAGTGCCGATGAAGAATCAATCTTATACCCACCCGGGTCGTGTGGATGGCTATGCCGGGCTGGGCGACTATGCCGCTATCGGCGATGGTCGTTCGGTGGCGCTTATCGCCCCGGATGGCGCAATTGACTGGTGGTGCGCGCCTAATATGGATTCACCCCCGCTGTTTGACCGTATTCTTGACGCCACACATGGCGGCTTCTTTCAGATTGAACCCATCGGCGAATACTGCGTAAACCGTATGTACCGCGAAAACAGCAACGTGCTGGAAACCTGCTATGAAACCGATTCCGGCAAAGTAAAGTTCACTGAATCCCTGAACAGTAATCACGCGGGACGTCTGCCCTGGTGTGAACTGGCGCGTCGTGTGGAAGGCGTTGAAGGGGAAGTGACGTTAAAAATGGTCTTCGTGCCGGGTTCAGCCGCCTGTACCCGCGCCCCCTGGCTGGCTGAATCTCCCAAAGGCCAGGTCATTCATATCGGTGAGCTGATGGCGATGATCAGCACCACCCCTGATGTCACGCTCACCCGCACGGAAGATGATCGTATAGAGGCGACCCTGACCACCTCTCCCGGCTCCCGCAGCCTGATCGCCCTGCTGGTGAGTGATAAAGAGCCGCTGGCCGTGCCGCCGCTGGAAAGAATCGACCACCGTATTGAGATCAGCGATCAAATGTGGCGGCAATGGACTGAGGATCTGACCTATGACGGACGTTTCCCGGAACACGTCAAACGCTCGGCGCTGGCGCTGAAGTTTTTGCTTTACTCGCCAACAGGGGCACTGGCAGCGGCGCCCACCACCTCGTTACCGGAAGGCATTGGCGGCGAGAAAAACTATGATTACCGCTACGCCTGGATCCGCGATGCCTGTCTGATTATTCGCGCATTTGCCTTTATCGGCGCGCTGGAAGAATGCAAAGCGGCTTTTTCCTGGCTGACGCACACCATTGTGCGACATGAAGGCGAGCTGCGCGCCTGCTACACCCTTAACGGTGAAATTGTGCCGGATGAAACCTGGCTGCCGCTGGAAGGTTATAAGGGATCCCAACCGGTGCGAATTGGTAATAACGCCCAGAGCCAGCGTCAGCTGAGTATGTTTGGCGATATGCTCGACACCGCCCTGCTGTTCGTCCATGCCGGTCACGTGCTGGATCTGACCACTTCCCGTCTGCTGTCACGGCTGGCCAATGACTGTGCCGACTCCTGGCGACAGGATGATTCGGGGATCTGGGAACTGCCAGAACGTAATCATTATACCCATTCGAAAATGGCCTGCTGGGTGACGCTGGATATCGCCGCTAAGCTTGCCAGCGATGGACATATAGAATCCACCTGGATCGACCGCTGGACGCGGGAAAAAGATCGTATTCGGGACTGGATCGAAGAACACTGCTGGTCTGAAAAGAAGCAGGCCTACACTTTTTATCCCGGAACAGACAGACTGGATGCCTCGCTGTGCCTGGTGTGGTACTACGGCCGGGAAAACAATCTGGCGCGTATGACATCCACCTTTGACGCAATGGTGGCGGAACTGGGGCACGGCACCCCCATGCTCTACCGCTATAGCGACGTGGAAAAAGAGGAAAGCACCTTCGTGGCCTGCTCGTTCTGGCTGGTGGAAGCCTGGGCGCGGCTGGGCAACGACGAAAAGGCGTCAGGTTATATGGAGCACATCCTGGAATGCCTGTGTAATAAGGGCAACGTCGAAACCTTTAATGAGATGTTTGATGTGCGAACCGGCGACTGGACGGGAAATGTCCCGCAGGGACTGAGCCATTTATCGTTGATTTGCGCCGCCGATGCCCTTTCCCGCCAGCGGGAAGAAGGCGACAACGCGTGGCATGTGTGAATAGTCACAGATCACCATATCGCAGGTCGGGTCAGGCGCAGCCGCCACCCGACAAAATCCACCACAAATCAGAGGCCGTCAGGCCTCTTTTTTATGCCGCGCGGGTCGCCGTAGCAGTTCGCCGCCACAGTTCGGGCAAGTATGTTGCAACGGCGACCGGGCGCAGTCGGCGCAGAAAGTGCATTCGTATGAGCAAATCATGGCCTGCGTCGAGGTGTGCGGCAACGCGGCGCCACAACGTTCACAGGCAGGTTTTAGTTCAAGCATCAATTGTCCCCTCTGTTTTTTGCTGAGCTTATGTCAATCCCGCCACAGGCGACAGCCCCGCGCCGGACAGCCTGATGTCAAAAAGGGACATGTTGTACGCCGGTGAGGTTATGCTATTATACGTTTCATATATGTTTCGTATTAAACCGACAGGCAGGATCACCTATGGGTATTGTGAAAATCTCGGACCTGATGCATGAGAATCTGCGTCTTGCCAGCAATGCGATGAGCCGCTCGATAAATTCTCAGGCGGAACACTGGTTAAAAATTGGCATGCTGGCGGAAGTCTATCCGCATTTAACCCATCAGGACCTGATGCGCCTGCTGGTGCAGACCGAGTCGCAGGGCGGCGCGGAAATTCAAAAATTAGTCCAGGCCGGGGCATTTCCGGCACAAAAAGAGGCGCTGATACCATGACGATAAAACTCCATACGCAGGAAGAAATAGAGCTGGCCCGTGCCGCAGGTCAGGCTGCCGCCAGTGTACTGGCGATGATCGGTCCTCACGTGCGCCCCGGGATCACCACCGATGAACTGGACAGGTTGTGTCACGACTTCATTGTGAACGAGCTGAAAATCACGCCGGCGAACATTGGCTATCAGGGCTATACCCGCACCGTCTGCACCTCCGTCAACCATGTGGTGTGTCACGGTATTCCGGCGGAGAAAGTCCTGAAAAAAGGCGACATCGTGAATATTGACGTGGCGGTGATCAAAGATGGCTGGTACGGCGATACCAGCCGTATGTATTTTGTCGGCGAACCCTCGATCCGCGCGAAACGCCTGGTGGATATCACCTATGCCTCTATGGTGGCCGGGATCAAAACCGTCCGTCCGGGCGCGACGCTGGGAGACATCGGGGCTGCGATCCAGCGCGTGGCGGAAGACGCCGGTTTTTCCGTCGTCAGGGAGTACTGCGGGCACGGCGTCGGGCAGGTTTATCATGACGAGCCGCAGATCCTGCATTACGGCGTTCCCGGCACCGGCACGGTGCTGAAACCGGGTATGATTTTCACCATTGAGCCGATGATCAACGCCGGTAAAGCAGCCACCAGCGTGCTGTCTGACGGCTGGACGGTGGTGACTAAAGATCGCTCGCTTTCCGCCCAGTGGGAACACACCGTAGCCGTTACGGAAAACGGTTATGATTTACTGACGCCGTGGCCGGATGGCACCGGCGAATATGAAGCGCTCTAGCGCGCTGATAATTTTCTACTCCTGAAGGATAATATTAAGCGCCCTGTCTGGTATGCAGGGCGTTTTATATTTACAAGGTGAATAATTTAAGCGCAAATAAATAAAAATTGCGGCCCTGCTTATTCATGCGCCCCGCTGACCGCGGGGAAAATTATCACCGGCGCAGCCGTTAAATAAAAACAAACTAGCGACTGCGTTTGGCGTGACGCTCCCAGGTTTCCTGTTTAGCAGCGGCGGATTTACGCAACGCCACATAACAGGCTCCGCTGCCGCCGTGGTGCTCTTTCGCCACGCAAAACGCCTGCACGTCTTCAAACTCGGTCAGCCAGCGTGCCAGGTAACTGCGCACAATATTGGCGTGAGAGTTGTCGTCGCGTCCTTTACCATGGATGATCAGCAGATTGCGCAGGTTATCTTTCGCTGCCTGATGCATAAAGCTGAACAGCATTTTCCGGCATTGCTCCACCGGCTGACGCAGCAGATTCAGGCTCGCCTGTTGGCTGTATTTGCCCTGGCGTAATTTCTCAATGACGCCTGTTTGCAGGCCTTCGCGCCTGAACTCCAGCGGCGTGTTGAGCGGCACAATGTCCAGAAAACCCGTGGTCAGGAAGTTATCCAGTTGCAGGAGATCAGGATGCTGCGGGCCGGGGGCGCGGCGCTCCGGCTGCCAGTGCACGTCGGTGCTGCGCTTCAGGGGTTGGACATCTTCCATGGCGTCGAGGAACAGGGATTTGTCGTCAAGGTTCATGTTGTTGTCCTCAGGCTACTTCTGCTGGTGCCAGCATCCCTCTACTATAACCGCGCCGCGCCCGCGTCTCAATGACCATCCCTGATTTCCCAAAGGCGTTAAAAAAATCATAACCAGATGGAATACTATTTCGCTGGTCTTTTATTCGCCTGCCCTTAACTAATACCCCATGAAAATTAAAATGACAGGATAAATAAAAATAATGAGACATTAATGACATCCGCGACTGGAATTATACCGCAACCTGGCTATAACTTAAATTAACCCACAGGGACGATTTCTCGGGAATAAGCTTAGGAAGCACTGCTGTGTGTACTGTAGAGTCTGGCGGATGTCGGCAGACTCTATTTTTTTATTTCTTAAATGCGCAGGTGATTATTATTTAGTCAGCAAAACGTTTCGCTGGTTATTAATGGTGCGCTACCTCTCAGGGAGGGTAGAGACGGGGTTGTCGTCGTGCTAGATTATCTCCGCCCTTTCCCGCTGCCTTTACCAGGATCCCCATGCTGACGCTGCTTGAAGATAAAATTGCTACCCCGCTTGGCCCCTTGTGGGTGATGTGCGATGAACAGTTCCGTCTGCGCGCGGTGGAATGGGAAGAGCACAGCGATCGCATGGAACAGCTGCTGAGCCTGCATTATCGCCTTGAAGGTTATCAGCGCGTCAGCGCCAGTAATCCGGGCGGCCTCAGCCAGAAGCTGCGCGACTACTTCGCGGGGGATCTTGACGTTATTGACACCCTGCCCACCGAAACCGCCGGTACGCCCTTTCAGCGCGAGGTATGGAAAGCGCTGCGCGCCATTCCCTGCGGCCAGGTGATGCATTATGGTCAGCTGGCCGCGGCGCTGGGTCGGGCAGGTGCCGCCCGCGCAGTCGGCGCTGCTAATGGTTCAAATCCGGTAAGCATTGTGGTGCCCTGTCATCGGGTGATTGGCAGCAATGGTATGCTCACGGGGTATGCGGGCGGCGTACAGCGAAAAGAGTGGTTGTTGCGCCATGAGGGCTACTTTTTATTGTGAGAAAAAAGGACATTTAGTGCTTTTCTATCAGTGATTAGCGTAAAAAGCCCTAATCTATATGCGGAATATCAATGACATACAATAAATAATGTTATTAGGTTTCCAATAATCACCTTCTGGCACTGTCCCGGACTTACCTCTGCTCTAAAAAGATGTTAAAATTGACCAAAATCAATTAAGGCTTGAGCAGACCTATGATCCCGGAAAAGCGAATTATACGACGCATTCAGTCTGGCGGTTGTGCTATCCATTGCCAGGATTGCAGCATCAGCCAGCTTTGTATCCCTTTTACCCTTAATGAACATGAGCTGGACCAGCTTGATAACATTATCGAGCGCAAAAAGCCTATTCAGAAAGGGCAGACGCTGTTTAAAGCAGGGGATGAACTGAAATCGCTCTACGCTATCCGTTCAGGCACCATCAAGAGCTACACCATCACTGAACAGGGCGACGAGCAAATCACCGGCTTCCATCTGGCTGGCGATCTGGTGGGCTTCGATGCTATCGGCACCGGCCATCACCCGAGCTTTGCGCAGGCGCTGGAAACGTCCATGGTCTGTGAAATCCCCTTTGAAACCCTCGATGACCTGTCCGGTAAAATGCCGAACCTGCGTCAGCAAATGATGCGTCTGATGAGCGGCGAAATCAAAGGCGATCAGGACATGATCCTGCTGCTGTCGAAGAAAAATGCCGAAGAGCGTCTGGCGGCCTTTATCTATAATCTGTCGCGCCGTTTTGCCCAGCGTGGCTTCTCGCCCCGTGAGTTCCGTCTGACCATGACCCGTGGCGATATCGGCAACTATCTGGGTCTGACGGTAGAAACCATCAGCCGTCTGCTTGGTCGCTTCCAGAAGAGCGGCATGCTGGCGGTGAAAGGCAAGTACATCACTATTGAAAACGGTGACGCGCTGGCGGTACTGGCCGGACACTCCCGTAACGTTGCCTGATTTTTCCCCTTCGCAGCCTCCTTTGCTGGATCGTTAAATTTATCTGATTTATTGATCTGGCAAAGGTTCTCCCCTGTTTCATTCATCATATTTGGGTTATCTTTTAGTTACAGACTGCGGTGACAGATGTAAGGAGACCCTGTATGGCCAGATATCAAAATATGTTGGTTGCCATCGATCCCAACCAGGACGATCAACCGGCATTACGGCGCGCTGTTTATCTACATCAACGGATTGGTGGTCGGATCAAAGCCTTTTTGCCAATCTATGATTTTTCCTACGAGATGACCACCCTGCTGTCGCCTGATGAGCGCACCGCCATGCGGTCAGGGGTGATCAGCCAGCGGACCGCGTGGATCCGCGAACAGGCCCAGTATTATCTTGATGCCGGCGTACCTATCGACATTAAAGTGGTCTGGCATAACCGTCCCTTCGAAGCCATTATCCAGGAAGTGCTGAGCGATCATCACGACCTGGTGCTGAAAATGACCCACCAGCACGACAAACTGGAATCGGTGATCTTCACCCCTACCGACTGGCACCTGCTGCGTAAATGCCCCTGTCCGGTATGGATGGTGAAGGATCAGCCGTGGCCGGAAGGCGGCAAAGCGCTGGTGGCAGTAAACCTTGCCAGCGAAGAGCCGTACCACACGGCCCTTAATGAGAAGCTGGTGAAGGAAACCATCCAGCTTGCGGATATGGTTAACCATACCGAAGTGCACCTGGTAGGCGCATACCCTGTTACGCCAATCAATATCGCCATTGAACTGCCGGAGTTCGATCCCAGCGTCTATAACGATGCCATTCGCGGCCAGCATCTGCTGGCAATGAAGGCGCTGCGCCAGAAATACAGCATCGATGAGAAGCTGACCCATGTGGAAAAAGGTTTGCCTGAAGAAGTGATCCCGGATCTGGCGGAGCATATGCAGGCGGGCGTGGTGGTGTTAGGTACGGTGGGCCGTACCGGGCTGTCAGCGGCGTTCCTGGGGAATACGGCGGAACAGGTTATCGATCACCTGCGCTGCGATGTGCTGGTGCTGAAGCCGGACGAGTTCCAGACCCCGATCGAGCTGGATGACGAAGACGATTAACCTGCCCTCAGAAACAAAAAGGCCGCTCATTGAGCGGCCTTTTATTTTTGCGGTGTCTTACAGCGCTTTCAGGATGGCATCCACGCTGGCTTTTGCATCGCCGAACAGCATGTGGGTGTTCTCTTTGAAGAACAGCGGGTTCTGCACGCCTGCATAGCCGGTGTTCATGGAGCGTTTAAAGACGATAACATTCTGCGCTTTCCACACTTCCAGCACCGGCATACCGGCGATCGGGCTGCGCGGATCGTCCAGCGCCGCCGGGTTCACCGTATCGTTCGCGCCTATGACCAGCACCGTGTCGGTATCGCTGAAATCGTCGTTGATTTCGTCCATTTCCAGCACGATGTCATAGGGCACCTTCGCTTCCGCCAGCAGCACGTTCATATGGCCCGGCAGACGACCGGCAACCGGGTGAATGCCGAAACGCACCTTGATGCCGCGCGCGCGCAGCTTCTCGGTAATATCGGCAACCGGATACTGGGCCTGCGCCACCGCCATGCCATAGCCTGGGGTGATGATCACGCTGTGGGAGTTTTTCAGCATCTCAGCGGTCTCTTCTGCGCTGATTTCACGGTGCTCGCCCACTTCTTCGTCGCTGCCGGTCGAGGAGCCATCAGTGCCGAAGCCGCCTGCGATCACGCTGAAGAACGAACGGTTCATCGCCTTACACATAATGTAAGAGAGGATGGCGCCGGACGAGCCTACCAGCGCGCCGGTGACGATCAGCAGGTCGTTGCTCAGCATAAAGCCCGCCGCCGCTGCCGCCCAGCCCGAGTAGGAGTTGAGCATGGAGACCACCACCGGCATATCCGCCCCGCCGATAGACGCCACCAGATGCCAGCCAAAGGCCAGCGCGATAACGGTCATCACCAGCAGCGCCAGCACCTGCAACCCGACGCTTTCGGTGCGCACGAAGATCACCATCAGCAGGAAAGAGACCACCAGCGCCGCCAGGTTCAGCTTATGGCGGTTAGGCAGCATCAGCGGCTTAGAGGAGATTTTGCCGCGCAGTTTGCCAAAGGCCACGATGGAGCCGGTAAAGGTCACCGCGCCGATGAAGATACCGAGGAACACTTCGGTCAGATGGATGTTGACCAGAATCGGATCCAGACCCGCGTCGTGATACAGATAGCTGTTAAAGCCCACCAGTACCGCCGCCAGACCCACGAAGCTGTGCAGGATCGCCACCAGCTCCGGCATCTCGGTCATTTCGACTTTCTTCGCCAGATGAATACCGATCGCGCCGCCGATAACCATCGCCACGATGATCCACACCACGTTGCCGGTTTCCGGGCCAAAGATGGTGGCAATCAGCGCGATAGCCATACCGGCGATGCCGAAACGGTTACCCTGCTGGGAGGTTTCATGCTTTGACAACCCGGCCAGACTGAAAATAAACAGGATCGCGGCAACAATGTATGCAGCTGTAACTAATCCTCCAGACATATGTTACCCCTTAGTTCTTCCGGAACATTTTCAGCATGCGCTGAGTGACGGTGAAACCACCAAAAATGTTAATGCTGGCGATCAGCACGGCGATAAAGCTCAGGAAGCTGATCCAGCCGCCATGACCAATCTGCAATAACGCGCCGACCACGATGATGCCTGAAATGGCATTGGTCACCGACATCAGCGGCGTATGCAGCGCATGAGATACGTTCCACACCACGTAATAGCCCACCACGCAGGAGAGCGCGAAGACGGTGAAGTGACCCAGGAACTCTTTCGGCGCGACATCAGCGAGCCAGCCAAACAGAATGATCGCCAGCGCCATCAGGGCGAATTTACGCCATGGCGATGCGGGAACCGCCTCTTCAATCGGCTCAGGTGCGGCTTTTGCCGCCGCTTTCGGCTGGGCAGAAACCTGAATAGGCGGCGCGGGCCAGGTGATTTCACCCTCACGCACGACAGTTACGCCACGCACCACCACGTCGTCAAAATCAACGTTCACGTTGCCGTCTTTCTCTTTGCAGAGCAGTTTAAGCAGGTTAACGAGGTTGGTGCCGTACAGCTGGGAGGACTGGGTCGGCAGACGACCCGGTAAATCGGTATAGCCGATCACCTTTACGCCGTTTGGCGTGGTGACGACTTCATTGGCGATAGTGTATTCACAGTTGCCGCCGTTTTGCGCAGCCAGGTCGACGATGACGCTGCCCGGCTGCATGGAATCGACCATTTCACGGGTGATAAGCTTAGGCGCCGGTTTACCGGGGATCAGCGCGGTGGTGACAATAATGTCCACTTCTTTCGCCTGGGCGGCGAACAGCGCCATTTCCGCTTTGATAAAGGCCTCGGACATGACTTTGGCATAACCGTCGCCGCTGCCCGCTTCCTCTTCGAAATCCAGCTCAAGGAACTCCGCGCCCATACTCTGCACTTGTTCTTTCACTTCCGGACGGGTGTCGAAGGCACGGACAATAGCGCCAAGGCTGTTAGCTGCGCCAATCGCCGCCAGACCTGCCACGCCTGCGCCAATCACCATCACTTTCGCGGGCGGTACTTTACCGGCGGCAGTGATCTGCCCGGTGAAGAAGCGGCCAAATTCGTGGGCGGCTTCGACAATGGCGCGGTAACCAGCGATGTTGGCCATCGAACTGAGCGCATCCAGCGACTGGGCGCGGGAAATACGCGGCACCGAGTCCATCGCCATAATGGTGACATTGCGGGCCGCGAGTTTTTCCAGCAGTTCCGGATTCTGCGCAGGCCAGATAAAGCTCACCAGGGTGGTGCCCGGATTGAGCAACGCAATCTCATCGTCACCCGGAGCATTCACCTTGAGAATAATGTCTGACTGCCAGACGTCATTTCCGTCAACGATCTGCGCGCCCGCACGGGTATACGCCTCGTCGTCAAAACTTGCCAGTCTGCCCGCGTCGCTTTCCACAGCGACAGTGAAACCCAGCTTAAGCAGTTGCTCGACCGTTTTCGGTGTGGCAGCCACGCGGGTTTCATTGGCCAACCGTTCTTTTGGTACACCAATACGCATAGTTTTCCCTTCCATCGGTTTAAGATGATGGTTTGTCAGTTTTCTCAAAAGACCTTGCCCGCCACCCACAGGGGTAACGAACATCAACGCTAATAAATCAAACGGTAACAAACTTTCTATAACCTACTGAAAATAACGCCTGCGATCTAGCGCCAGAAAAGAGTATTTCTTATTTAATTGCGGAATATTAAGAGAAACGCGTTCTGACTGGCTGGTTTAACTTAAAATTGCGGCGCGCGCCCCATAATCCGCCAAAGCGAGGCGGCAAAACATGATTACCTGTTTGCTGAGATCAACAATTTAACAATGAGTTAACTTATAAAAGTCATATGCTTTACCGGTTTTGCTGGTCTGGCGGCTGTTTTTTCCACATATATCTAATTGTTATGGTAATTCAGCTAACGCCCCGCACTGGCCGTTAAAAATGACGCAGACAATGACGACATTTCAATGCCATAATCGGCAACGTTTTCAAGACAACCACACTACCAATTACTGGTTTGCGCAAGGCGAAGGATTATTTTTATGAAGCTTAAGAACACCCTCGTGGCGTCTGTACTTCTTTCAGCGACAACATTGTCGGTTAATGCAGCGACAGAATTGACGCCTGAGCAGGCAGCAGCGGTTAAGCCTTACGATCGCATCACGATCACTGGCCGTTTTAATGCCATCAGCGACGCCGTGAATGCCGTCTCTAATCGCGCCGATAAAGCAGGCGCGGATGCCTTCTATATTGTCGACTCTGCCGATTATGCCAACAGCGGTAATCAGCGCGTGGTGGCCGATCTCTATAAATCAGATGCGCCAAAAGCGGATGCGCCAAAAAATCGTGTCATTAACGGCGTGACCGAATTAACCAAAGATCAGGCGATCGAGCTGGAACCTTTTGACACCGTCTCGGTGCGGGGTTTCTACCGCAGCCAGCCTGATATTAACGCCGCCATCACCAAGGCCGCGAAAGCGAAAAATGCGGCCTCTTACTATATTGTGCGCCAGGTGGATACCAACGACGGCGGCAACCAGATGATCACCGCCTACGTCTATAAAGCAGACGCCAAAAAACGCGTACTGCAAAGCCCGGACGCTATTCCGGCAAACTCTGACGCAGGACGCGCAATGCTGGCGAAAGGCGGCGAAGAAGCGAAGAAAGTTGAGATCCCGGGTATCGCCACCAGCGCCGCGCCAAGCGCCGAAGTGGGTCGTTTCTTTGAAACCCAGTCATCAAAAGGTGGCCGTTACACTGTCACTTTACCGGACGGCACCAAAATTGAAGAAGTGAATAAAATCACCGCGGCGCAAATGGTGCCCTTCGACAGCGTGAAGTTCACCGGTAACTACGGCAACATGACGGAAATCTCCTACCAGGTGGCCAAACGCGCGGCAAAGAAAGGCGCAAAATATTACCACATCACCCGCCAGTGGCAGGAACGTGGTGGCAATATCACCATCAGCGCCGATCTGTATAAGTAATTCCCCTCTTAAAAGGCGGCTTGTGCCGCCTTTTACAGCTTTTTGCATAATTTTCTGCTGTACCTCATTGCATGCGCCTGCCGCTCTTCGTAAAATTCCGCGCCTCAGTGTGATCCACCATTTTTATGCGCTACGGCGAAATAATTATTCTGGATCCAGTTCGTTCATAACAGGATGACGATGGAAAAGAAACTTGGCCTTAGCGCTTTAACTGCGCTCGTTCTGAGCTCCATGCTCGGCGCGGGTGTGTTCAGTCTGCCGCAGAATATGGCGGAAGTCGCCAGTCCCGCCGCCCTGCTGATTGGCTGGGGGATCACCGGCGCGGGCATTTTATTGCTGGCCTTTGCCATGCTGCTGCTGACGCGGTTGCGCCCGGATCTGGATGGCGGCATCTTTACCTATGCGCGGGAAGGCTTCGGCGAACTGATCGGTTTCTGCTCCGCCTGGGGTTACTGGCTGTGCGCGGTGATCGCCAACGTCTCCTACCTGGTGATCGTATTCTCGGCGCTGAGCTTCTTCACCGATACCCCACAGCTGCGCATCTTTGGCGACGGCAACACCTGGCAGTCCATCGTCGGCGCGTCCTGCCTGCTGTGGATCGTCCATGCGCTGGTGCTGCGCGGCGTGCAGACGGCAGCCAGTATCAACCTCGCCGCGACCCTGGCGAAACTGGTGCCGCTGGGGCTGTTCGTGGTGCTGGCTGCGCTGGCCTTTAATTTTGATAAGTTCAAACTCGATTTTACCGGCATCGATCTGGGCGTGCCGGTGTGGGAGCAGGTGAAAAACACCATGCTTATCACCCTGTGGGTGTTTATCGGCGTGGAAGGCGCAGTGGTGGTGTCCGCCCGGGCGCGCAGCAAGCATGACGTGGGCCGCGCGACGCTGCTGGCGGTCATGGCTGCCTTAACGGTTTACCTGCTGGTGACGCTGTTGTCGCTGGGGGTGGTGGCCCGTCCGGAGCTGGCTGAAATGCGTAACCCGTCGATGGCGGGATTGATGGTACGTATGATGGGTTCCTGGGGCGAAATTATTATCGCCGCCGGTCTGGTTGTCTCCGTTTGCGGGGCCTATCTGAGCTGGACGATCATGGCGGCGGAAGTGCCGCTGCTGGCCGCCACCTACAAAGCCTTCCCGCGTATCTGCGCCCGTCAGAATAAAAACAGCGCGCCTTCTGCTTCGCTGTGGCTGACCAACGCCAGCGTCCAGGTGTGTCTGATCCTTATCTGGCTGACCGGATCCGATTACAACACGCTGTTGACCATCGCCTCCGAAATGATCCTCGTGCCCTATTTCCTCGTCGGGGCGTATTTGCTGAAAATCGCCAGCCGTCCACTGCATAAGGTCGTGGGTGTCGGATCCTGCCTGTATGGTTTATGGTTATTATATGCCTCCGGCCCGATGCATCTGCTGCTGTCGGTGGTGCTTTATGCGCCCGGCCTGCTGGTGTTTATCTATGCCCGCCGTACCCACCAGCATGATAAACCGCTGCGCCGCGCCGAACATGTGATGATTGCCTGTCTGCTGCTTGCAGCGGTTCCGGCGACCTGGATGCTGATGGGATAAATGCTGCGCCCATCGTCTTAACGATAAGGAGATAGCGATGGGTAAAGATCAACCCAATCCCATTTTAATTACCGGCGGAGGCCGCCGTATCGGCCTCGCCCTCGCCCACCATTTTCTCAACCTGCACCAGCCGGTGATCGTCAGCTATCGCACCCCTTACCCGGCTATCGATGTGTTGCAGGAAGAAGGCGCGGTCTGCATCCAGGCGGATTTTTGTTCCGATGACGGAATATTAAAATTTGCCGAGGAGATCAAATCCCGTACCCGTTGTCTGCGCGCGGTGATCCACAACGCCAGCGGCTGGCTGCCGGAAAAGCCCGGCACGCCTCTTACCGAGGTGCTGTCCGCCATGCTGCAAATCCATGTCCACGCCCCTTACCTGCTTAATCATGCGCTGGAAGGTCTACTGCGCGGTCAGGGTCATGCATCCACCGACATTATCCATTTCACCGATTACGTGGTGGAGCGCGGCAGTGATAAGCATATCGCCTACGCCGCCAGTAAAGCGGCGCTGGATAACATGACGCGCTCCTTTGCCCGCAAGCTCGCGCCGGAAGTGAAAGTCAATGCCATCGCCCCGTCGCTGATTTTATTCAACGAGCACGACGACGCCAGCTATCGTCAGAAGGCACTGAATAAGTCGCTGATGAAAATCGCCCCCGGTGAAAAAGAGGTTATCGATCTGGTGGATTATCTGCTCACCAGTTGTTATGTCACCGGTCGCAGTTTCGCCATCGACGGCGGTCGTCCGCTCCGGTAACGAAAGAGTGATGGCGGGTTGAAACAAGGCGGTGTATGTTGGCGTTTTTAGCTAACCATCATGCATATGAATAAGATCGTTTTTGTAGAAGACGACCCGGAAGTCGGCGCGCTGATCGCGGCGTATCTTGGTAAACACGACATCGACGTGATTGTCGAGCCGCGCGGCGACTGCGCCGAAGCGGTGATCCTGCGCGAGAACCCTGAACTGGTGCTGCTGGACATCATGCTGCCCGGTAAAGACGGCATGACGCTGTGCCGCGATCTGCGCAGCCAGTGGCAGGGACCCATCGTGCTGCTGACCTCTCTTGACAGCGACATGAACCATATTTTGTCGCTGGAAATGGGCGCCAGCGATTACATCCTGAAAACCACCCCGCCCGCCGTGCTGCTGGCCCGTCTGCGATTGCACCTGCGCCAGCATGCCGCGAACACCACGCCCGCGGCGCAGCAAAATACCTTAACGCCGCACAAAGCCTTGCGCTTTGGCAGTTTGTCCATCGATCCGGTTAATCGCCAGGTGCTGCTGGCCGGGGATGAAATTGTCCTCTCGACGGCGGATTTTGATCTGCTGTGGGAGCTGGCGACCCATGCCGGGCAGATTATGGACCGGGACGCGCTGCTAAAGAATCTGCGCGGCGTCAGCTACGACGGGATGGATCGCAGCGTTGACGTGGCCATTTCACGCTTACGCAAAAAACTGCTTGATAACGCCACCGAGCCCTACCGCATTAAAACGGTGCGCAACAAGGGCTATCTGTTCGCGCCCCACGCCTGGGAAAACTGAGTGTCGCCACAATCACAGGTGTCTGAATGAAAAAGCTGTTTGTGCAGTTTTACCTGCTGCTGTTCGTCTGTTTTCTGGTGATGACCATGCTGGTCGGCCTGGTGTACAAATTCACCGCCGAGCGTGCGGGCCGACAGTCGCTTGACGATCTGATGAAAAGCTCGCTGTACCTCATCCGCAGCGAGCTGCGCGAGATCCCGCCCCACGAGTGGAGCAAAACCCTTAAAGAGATGGATCTTAATCTTTCATTCGATATGCGTATTGAACCGCTGAATAAGTTCAGCCTTGACGCGCCAACGGCGCAGCGGCTGCGGGAAGGCGACATTGTGGCGCTGGACGCGGAGTACACCTTTATCCAGCGCATTCCCCGCAGCCACTATGTGCTGGCGGTCGGGCCGGTGCCTTATCTGTTTTATCTGCATGAGATGCGCATTCTCGACATCACGCTGCTGGTGTTTATCGCGATTTCGCTCGCATTCCCTGTCTTTATCTGGATGCGCCCGCACTGGCAGGAGATGCTGCGTATCGAATCGGCGGCGCAGCGTTTTGGCGACGGGCATCTGACCGAGCGCATCCACTTTGACCGTGGCTCAAGCTTTGAGCGGCTCGGCGTGGCTTTTAATCAGATGGCGGATAACATTAACGCTCTCATCGCCAGCAAGAAACAGCTGATAGACGGCATCGCCCATGAACTGCGCACGCCGCTGGTGCGCCTGCGTTACCGTCTGGAAATGAGCGATAACCTCAGCGAGCCGGAACGAGCGGCGCTGAACCGTGATATCGGCCAGCTGGAAGGACTGATCGAAGAATTGCTCACCTATGCCCGCCTCGACCGGCCGCAAAATGAACTGCGGCTGACGACGCCGGATCTGCCCGCCTGGCTGACCAGCCATATCGCCGACGTGCAGAGCGTAACCCCCGACAAACGTCTGCGGGTTTATGCCGACAGCGCTGCGCACTTTGGCGCGCTGGACATGCGCCTGATGGAACGGGTGCTGGATAACCTGCTCAATAACGCGCTGCGCTATTGTGAAAACGAGGTGAGCGTCAGCCTGGATCTGGACGGCAGCTATGCCTGTTTACAGGTTGACGACGACGGCCCCGGCATCGCCGAAGCGGAACGCCAGCGGGTGTTTGAGCCTTTTGTGCGTCTTGATCCCAGCCGGGATCGCGCCACCGGCGGCTGCGGACTGGGGCTGGCGATTGTGCACTCGATCGCACAGGCGATGGGCGGTGAAGTGAGCTGTGACGCCAGCGATACCGGCGGCGCGCGCTTTCGTTTTCGCTGGCCAGTTACACAACTGGTCGCCCTTCCCGTCCTGCCGGACCGTTAATCGCGGTGGCCGGAGCGGTCCGGCTGTGCTATACATAAAGTATGTTGTAACTAAGGAGTAAGCTATGGCGCGCTACGACCTGATCGAACGCCTCACCAGCACTTTTCGCCAGCTTGAGCAGCAACTGGCGGAGCTGAAAACCGAACTCGCCGCCTGTCGGCTGCTGGCAGGCCGCGTCTTTGAGTTGCCGGCAGTGGAAAAAGGCAGCGAGCACGATCCCCTGACCACCATCACCGTGAAGCAGCATATCGGCAAGGAAGCGGCTGAACGGGCGCTGCGCCACTTCACGCATCTGTTTATCCAGCAGCAGTCAGAAAAGCGCAGCAGCAAAGCCGCCGTGCGGCTGCCCGGCGTAATTTGCCTGCAAACGGCTCCCGGGCTGCGCGACGCCATCGAAGCGCGCATCGCCACCATCAATGACCTGAAGCAGGCTTTTGAGCGCATTATCACCGTGGAATCTGAACTTCCTCCCGCCGCGCGCTTTGAATGGGTGCACCACCACCTGCCGGGGCTGATTACCCTTAACGCCTATCGCTCGCTGACCACCCTGCGCGATCCGGCGACGCTGCGCTTTGGCTGGGCGAACAAACACATCATTAAGAATCTGACCCGGGATGAGGTGCTGGCGATGCTGGCGAAAAGCCTGAAAGCCCCCCGCGCGGTGGGCGGCTGGACGCGTGAACAGTGGCAGACGCGGCTGGAGCAGGAGTACAACGATATTGCCGCCCTGCCGCAACGGGCGAAACTGAAAATCAAACGGCCGGTGAAGGTGCAGCCCATTGCCCGCGTCTGGTATGCGGACACCAAAAAGCAGGTGCAGTACGCCTGCCCCGCGCCGATGATTGCGCTGATTGATGCGGAAAACGGCGGCCGGGCGCCGGATATCGGGGAACTGCTGAATTACGATGCTGACAATATTCAGCATCGTTATAAGCCTGAGGCGCAGCCGTTAACGCCGATTATTCCCCGGCTGCACCTCTTTGTTGCCGGTTAGTGGCCCGGCTTCATGCTGCCGACCATGGATTCAGGCCGCACCCAGCTGTCGAACTCTTCAGCGGTGAGATAGCCCAGCGCCAGGGCAGCGTCTTTCAGCGTCAGCCCTTCTTTATGCGCTTTCTTGGCGATTTCCGCTGCCTTGTCATAGCCGATGTGGGTGTTCAGCGCCGTCACCAGCATCAGTGACTCGTTGAGCAGCTGATCGATACGGCTGCGCACCGGTTCGATACCGGTGGCGCAGTGTTCGTTAAAGCTCTCCATGCCGTCCGCCAGCAGACGCACCGATTGCAGCACGTTATGAATGACCATCGGGCGGAAGACGTTCAGCTCAAAGTTACCGGACGCGCCGCCCATGTTCACCGCCACGTCGTTGCCCAGCACCTGACAGCACAGCATGGTCATGGCTTCGCACTGCGTCGGGTTCACTTTGCCCGGCATAATGGAACTGCCCGGCTCGTTTTCCGGAATGGCGATCTCGCCGATGCCGCAGCGCGGGCCGGAGGCCAGCCAGCGCACATCGTTGGCGATTTTCATCATTGAGGCCGCCAGCCCTTTCAGCGCGCCGTGGGTATGCACCAGCGCGTCGCAGGTGGCGAGGGCTTCAAATTTATTCGGCGCGGTGACAAACGCCTGCCCGGTGGTGGCGGCCAGCTCTTCCGCCACGCGCACGGCGTATTCCGGATGGGTATTCAGGCCGGTGCCCACCGCCGTGCCGCCCAGCGCCAGCTCGCTGAGATGCGGCAGGCTGTGCTCAATATGTTTGAGATTATGCTCCAGCATCGCCACCCAGCCGGAGATCTCCTGCCCCAGCGTCAGCGGCGTGGCGTCCTGCAAATGGGTACGGCCGATTTTGACGATATCCGCAAAGGCGCGGGATTTTTCGCTGAGCGTGGTTTTGAGTTCGTTCAGCGACGGGAGCAGCTGTTCGCGGATGGCTATCACGGCAGCGACGTGCATCGCCGTGGGGAAAACATCGTTCGAGCTCTGGCTTTTATTAACGTCGTCATTCGGGTGAACTTTGCGCTCCATACCGCGCACGCCCCCCAGCAGCTCGCTGGCGCGGTTCGCCAGCACTTCGTTCATGTTCATGTTGCTCTGGGTGCCGGAGCCGGTCTGCCAGATGGCCAGCGGGAACTCATCAGGATGCTTACCCGCCAGCACCTCATCGGCGGCGCTGATAATGGCGCGGGCTTTTTCTTCGGGCAGCAGCCCCAGATCCTGATTTACCTTAGCGGCGGCACGTTTGGTCAGCGCCAGCGCGCGGATCAGCGCCTCCGGCATTTTTTCCGTCGAGATGCGAAAATGCTCCAGCGACCGTTGGGTTTGCGCGCCCCATAATTTATCTGCCGGAACGTCGATGGCGCCCATCGAATCTTTTTCACTGCGATGCGAAGTCATACTTTCTCCCTGGATACCAAGTGATGTGGGTTGCCGACATTGCTCACCTGCAAACGAAGTTGTAAGTATTACTGAAGTTGCGTGGCACGATAGAAAATGTTGCAAAAAAACGTCCGGCGACGAGCTGCGTTGCCGGACGAAAAGGGTTTATTTCACGCAGCGCGCGCAGGCGGAGGACTGGATCTGAGCGAAGAAATCGTTGCCCTTGTCATCCACGAGGATGAACGCCGGGAAATCTTCCACTTCGATTTTCCAGATGGCTTCCATCCCCAGTTCCGGGTACTCCACGCATTCCAGACTTTTGATGCTGCTCTGCGCCAGTACCGCCGCCGGACCGCCGATGCTGCCTAAATAGAAACCGCCGTGCTTGTGACAGGCATCCGTCACCTGCTGGCTGCGGTTGCCTTTTGCCAGCATGATCATGCTGCCGCCCTGCGACTGAAGCTGATCCACATAGGAGTCCATGCGTCCGGCGGTGGTCGGGCCGAGGGAGCCGGAGGCGTAGCCTTCCGGCGTTTTGGCCGGGCCTGCGTAATAGATCGGGTGATCTTTCACGTACTGCGGCAGGCCTTCGCCGCGATCCATACGCTCTTTTAACTTCGCATGGGCAATATCGCGGGCGACGATAATGGTGCCGCTCAGTGACAGGCGGGTGGACACCGGATACTGCGACAGCTGGCGTAAAATCTCCGCCATCGGGCGGTTAAGATCCACTTTGATCGCTTCACCTTCCCCGGCCTGGCGCAGTGCCTGTGGAATGTATTTGCCCGGATTGTTCTCCAGTTTTTCCAGCCACACGCCGTGGCGGTTGATCTTCGCTTTGATATTACGGTCAGCGGAGCAGGAAACGCCCATACCTACCGGGCAGGAAGCGCCGTGACGCGGCAGGCGTACGACGCGAATATCGTGGGCGAAATATTTGCCGCCGAACTGTGCGCCGAGGCCGAGATCCTGCGCCGCGCGCAGCAGCTCGTTTTCCAGTTCGATGTCGCGGAACGCCTGGCCCAGCTCGTTCCCCGTCGTCGCCAGCTCGTCATAATATTTGGTGGAGGCCAGCTTCACCGTTTTCAGCGTCGCTTCCGCCGAGGTGCCGCCGATGACGAAAGCGATATGGTACGGCGGGCAGGCCGCGGTACCCAGGGTGCGCATCTTATCCACCAGGTAATCCTTCAGTCTGCCCGGCGTCAGCAGCGCTTTGGTTTCCTGATAGAGATAGGTTTTGTTGGCCGAGCCGCCGCCCTTGGCGATGCACAGGAATTTGTACTCGTCGCCGTCCACGCTGTAGAGGTCGATCTGCGCCGGCAGGTTGGTGCCGGTGTTCACCTCTTTGTACATATCCAGCGCCGCGTTTTGCGAATAGCGCAGGTTGTCTTCGATATAGGTGTTGTAGACGCCGCGCGCCAGCGCCGCTTCATCGCCGCCGCCGGTCCACACGCGCTGACCTTTCTTGCCCATGATGATCGCCGTGCCGGTGTCCTGGCAGGTGGGCAGAATGCCTTTGGCGGCAATTTCGGAGTTACGCAGGAATTGCAGCGCGACATATTTGTCGTTCTCGCTGGCGTCCGGGTCGGCCAGAATATCGGCGACCTGCTGCTGATGCGCCGGGCGCAGCATAAAGGAGGCGTCGTGGAAAGCATGTTGCGCCAGCAAGGTCAGCGCCTGGGGATCGACTTTGAGGATCTCCTGTCCTTCGAATTCGGCGACGGAGACGTGGTCACTGCTCAACAGATAATATTCGGTCTGGTCCTTGTTCAGCGGAAAAGGATCCTGATACTGGAAGGGTTTATTCGACATTGTTCTCTCACTGACTGCACGGTCTGGTTATGGTTCGGGCAGATGTTCCATTGCCCTGCTTAAAAGCGAGTCGCTTTATCCTACACAATTTTTTAACAAAAACTGAGACTAGTACGACTTTTTGCATGCAGTGGTTACTTCCCTGATGTTTATTGCTTTAATACCCGCAAACTCTTTAACGAAACTACAGGGCTTGATAATGCAAAAACTCATCAACTCAGTGCAAAACTATGCCTGGGGAAGTAAAAGTGCGTTAACGGATCTCTACGGAATTGCCAACCCACAGCAGTTGCCGATGGCGGAACTGTGGATGGGCGCGCACCCGAAGAGCAGCTCAAAAGTGCAGGACGCGAACGGTTCCGTTCAGGTGCTGCGCGATCTGATCGATCAGGATAAAACCCGCTGGCTGGGCGAGGCGGTTGCCAACCGTTTTGGCGAACTGCCGTTCCTGTTTAAAGTGCTGTGTGCCGATCAACCGCTTTCCATCCAGGTGCACCCTAACAAGCAGGCGTCTGAAGCCGGTTTTGCGAAGGAAAATGCCGCAGGCATTCCGCTGGATGCCGCAGAGCGTAACTACAAAGATCCGAACCATAAACCGGAGCTGGTCTTTGCCCTGACGCCGTTCCTCGCGATGAACGCATTCCGCGAGTTCTCCGAGATTGTCTCGCTATTGCAGCCGGTGGCGGGTGCGCATACCTCCATCGCTCATTTCCTGGAAAAGCCTGACGCAGAGAGCTTAAGCCAGCTGTTCGCCAGCCTGCTCAACATGCAGGGCGAAGAGAAATCCCGCGCGCTGGCGGTGCTCAGCGCCACGCTCACCAGCCAGCAGGGAGAGCCGTGGGAGACCATCCGCGTTATTAAGCAGTTCTATCCGGACGACAGCGGCCTGTTCTCGCCGCTGCTGCTTAACGTGGTGAAACTGGAACCGGGCGAAGCCATGTTCCTGTTCGCCGAAACCCCGCACGCTTACCTGCAGGGCGTGGCGCTGGAAGTAATGGCAAACTCCGACAACGTGCTGCGCGCCGGACTGACGCCGAAATACATCGATATTCCGGAACTGGTGGCAAACGTCAAATTCACGCCGAAGCCAGCCGCTGAACTGCTAACGCAGCCGCAAAAAGACGGCAGTACGCTGGAATTCCCGATCCCGGTGGAGGATTTTGCGTTCTCGCTGCACGATTTATCCTCCCAGGAAACGGCGCTTGCCCAGCACAGCGCCGCGATTGTGTTCTGCGTGGAAGGCGAAGCCCTGCTTAGTAAAGGCGACGAGCGCCTGACGCTGAAACCGGGCGAGTCGGCGGTGATCCGCGCCGATGAGTCACCGGTCGCCGTCAGTGGTGTTGGCCGCGTGGCGAGAGTCTACAATAAGGTTAACTAAGTTACTGACGTAACAGGCGGGTATTGCTAAGCTTAGCAAGACTTTACGATCGTCCAGGCGGCCTGAGCCGCCTGGTTTCATTTTTATGGATAATCATTATGAAAAAAACGCTGGTCGCCGCGGGAGTTATTGTTGCACTGGGTGCTATCTGGACAGGTGCAGCCTGGTACACGGGTAAACAGCTTGAAGGCCGTATCGCAGATATGGTGAATCAGGCTAACGCAGAAATTAAAAACAGCGCGCCGGAAGCGGGCGTGGAACTGGCTTATCAGAGCTATCAGCGCGGCGTCTTCAGCAGCCATTTGCAACTGGTGATCAAACCCGTCGCCGGCAGCGAGAACGTCTGGCTGAAACCGGGCGAAAGCGTGGTGTTGAACGAGTCCGTGGATCACGGCCCCTTCCCCTTTGCGCAGCTTAAACATTTCAATCTGATCCCGGCGATGGCGTCCGTGAAGTCGACGCTGGTGAATAATAACGTCTCAAAGCCGCTGTTTGATATGGCCAAAGGCGAGTCGCCGTTTGTGGTGGACACGCGCATTGGCTACGGCGGCGATACCCGTTCTGACATCGCCCTGAAGCCGCTTAACTATGAAAAAGAGGGTGAGAAAGTCGCCTTCAGCGGCGGGGATTTCAAACTTGAGGCCGATCGTGATGGCAACGAAGTGTCGCTGACCGGCGAAGCGGCAAGCGGTCTGGTGGACGCGGTCAACGAATACGGCCAGAAGGTGCAGGTTACCTTTAACAATCTGAAGAGCGAAGGCAACAGCAAACGCGCCAGCTTCAACGAGCGTATCGGCGATCAGAAACTGTCGCTGGAAAAGCTGGCTATCTCGGTGGAAAACAAAGAGATGGCGGTGCTGGAAGGCATGGATCTGACGGCGAAGACCGATGTGGCGAAAGACAACAAAACCGTCAACAGCCAGATTGATTACACCCTCAACAGCCTGAAAATTCAGAACCGGAATATGGGCAGCGGCAAACTGACGCTGAAAGTCGGTCAGATTGACGGCCAGGCATGGCATCAGTTCAGCCAGCAATATAACGCGCAGACCAAAGCGCTGATGGCGCAGCCGGACGTGGTGCAGAACCCGGAACTGTATCAACAGAAAGCCACGGAAGCCTTCTTCTCTTCCCTGCCGCTGCTGCTGAAAGGCGAGCCGGTGATCACCGTTGCGCCGCTGAGCTGGAAAAACGACAAAGGTGAAACCGCCTTTAACCTGTCGCTGTTCTTAAAAGATCCGGCCACCGCCACCGGCGAGCCGCAAACCCTGGCGCAGGAAGTGGATCGCAGCGTGAAATCCCTCGACAGCAAGCTGACCATCCCGGTGGATATGGCGACGGAGTTTATGACCCAGGTGGCAAAACTGGAAGGTTATCAGGATGCTGACGCCAGCAAGCTGGCCGCCCAGCAGGTGAAAGGCCTGGCGGCGATGGGCCAGATGTTCCGCATCACCACGCTGGATAACAACGTGATCTCCACCAGCCTGCAGTACGCTAATGGTCAGGTGACGCTGAACGGTCAGAAAATGCCGCTGGATGAGTTTGTCGGCATGTTCGGTATGCCGGATCTCGGCCTGCCAGCGCCAGCGCCTCAGCCGCCGGTTGCCCCGGCCGTGCCTGCGGTGCCTCAGCAGTAACGATAAGCTGCACCTGAAATGCGGATATCTCCGCAAAGTAAGGTGCCGTTTTCCCCTGTTTATCCCCGTTTTATCTCACCTTCACCAGCCGTGAAGGCATGATCTGCTCCTGCGTGTGGGCATCCTTTTTGTCGATGCGCTGCATGATCCGCTCCGCCAGCGCGCAGCCGATCTCCTGCGCCGGGGTCAGTGACCAGGCTATAGGCACATCATCCAGCCGGCTTTCCGGCACATCCGCAAAGGCCGCCAGCGCGATCTGCTGATCAAACACGTTGCCGACGCTCTCAAAACCGCTCTGCCGCCCGGCGCGCATCAGGCCAAACCACGCCCCCATGGCGATGGTGCTGTTGTAGCACATCACCGCGCTGATGGTCGGATTGTGGCGCAGCAGCGCGCCAATGGCTTCGGCGGCGTGTTTCTGGCTGGTTTCACACTCCACCACCCATTCATTGTGAAACGGCAGGCCGTACTTCAGCAAGGTGGCGCAGTAGCCGCCGACGCGTTCCGCACGGGTGAGCGACGAACTGTTGCCCCCGAGCCAGGCAATGCGCTGATGGCCGCCGCGAATAAAATGTTCGGTCAGCATTTGTGCCGCCTGCATATTGTCCGGGCGAATAATATCGGCGTCATCGAGATAGCTGGCGCGGGAAGCGAACACTACCGGCAGCCCGTCAGCACGGGCGTTAATTTCAGCGGTATTACTGACGCCACCGGCGATCACTATGCCGTCCACCCCCTGCGCCATCAGCGTGTCGATGCGGGACAGCAGATGCTCCCCCTGCCGTCCTCCCTGGGTAAGAAACACCATTTTGCCCTGCGCTTCGAGCACGCTTGTTAACCCCGCCGTCAGTTGAGCATAAAAAGGATCTGAAAAGTGGCTGACAATAAGCCCAACGACGCCGGTTTTGCCGCCGCGCAGCAGCGCTGCCTGACGGTTCCTCACAAAACCCAGCTGCTCTACCGCCGCATTCACTTTTTGCCCGGTGGAGGGCGAAATGCGCCCTTTACCGCTGAGCACCAGCGATACGGTGCTGACCGATACGCCAGCGTGCAGCGCGACATCATTAATGGTGATTTTTTTATTCGTCATCCCGGCGAGGTATCCCTGCTAATGATTCTGGTAAAACGTTTTTTTACCATTACCCTTTTTACCGCAATTTATACGCTTACTATGTGATATTTGTCGCACTAAAATTTGATAAAACGTTTTATCTTCTGGCCACTGAATCCACTTTTCCAGACAAGGAATCGTTCATGCCTGTTAAAACTGCACCAAAAATTACGCTGTGGGAGTTTTTCCAGCAGTTAGGGAAAACCTTTATGTTGCCGGTGGCCCTGCTCTCTTTCTGCGGGATCATGATGGGCATCGGCAGCTCGCTGAGCAGCCATGATGTGGTGACGCTGTTACCGGCGCTTGAAAATCCGGTGTTACAGGCGATTTTCATCTGGATGGGGAAAGTTGGTTCTTTTGCGTTCAGCTTCCTGCCGGTGATGTTCTGTATCGCCATCCCGCTGGGGCTGGCGCGTGAAAACAAAGGCGTGGCGGCCTTCGCCGGTTTCGTCGGTTATGCGGTCATGAACCTGGCGGTTAACTTCTGGCTGACCGCGAAAGGCATTCTGCCCACCACGGACGCCGCCATTCTGAAAGCCAACAACGTGCAGAACATCCTCGGCATCCAGTCCATTGATACCGGCATTCTGGGCGCGGTGATCGCAGGGGTGGTGGTCTGGCTGCTGCATGAACGTTTCCATACCGTGCGCCTGCCGGACGCGCTGGCGTTTTTCGGCGGCACGCGTTTTGTGCCGATCATTACCACCGTAGTGATGGGGCTGGTGGGGCTGTGTATTCCGCTCATCTGGCCGTTTTTCGCCATGGGCATCAACGGCCTTGGGCAGATGATCAACAGCGCCGGGGATTTTGGGCCGATGATTTTCGGCACCGGCGAGCGTCTGCTGCTGCCCTTTGGCCTGCACCATATTCTGGTGGCGCTGATCCGCTTCAGTGAAGCAGGCGGTACGCTCGACGTCTGCGGCAACACCGTCAGCGGTGCGTTAACCATCTTCCAGGCGCAGTTAAACTGCCCCACTTCCCACGGCTTTGCCGAGAGCGCCACGCGTTTTCTGTCGCAGGGTAAAATGCCTGCCTTCCTCGGCGGCTTACCAGGGGCGGCGCTGGCGATGTATCACTGCGCCCGTCCGGAGAATCGTCATAAAATCAAAGGCCTGCTCATTTCCGGCGTGGTCGCCTGCGTGATTGGCGGCACCACCGAGCCGCTGGAGTTCCTGTTCCTGTTCGTCGCGCCGGTGCTGTATGTGATCCACGCCCTGCTCACGGGTCTGGGCTTTACCATGATGGCGGTGCTGGGCGTGACCATCGGCAACACCGACGGCAACCTGATCGACTTTGTGGTGTTCGGCATCCTGCACGGTCTGGCGACCAAATGGTACATGGTGCCGGTGGTCGCAGCGGTCTGGTTTGTAACCTACTACGCCATTTTCCGCTTCGCCATTACCCGCTTTAACCTGAAAACGCCGGGTCGCGAGGCAGAGATCAGCAGCCAGCTTGAAAAACGTTTTGCGGGCAGCGCCGGGAAATCGGGCTATAACGTCCCGGCTATTCTGGCGGCGCTGGGCGGCGCGGAGAATCTGGTGACCATTGATAACTGCATTACTCGCCTGCGCCTGTCGGTGGCGGACATGTCAAAAGTGGATACCGACGCGCTGAAAGCACTGCGGGCGATTGGAGTGGTGAAATTAAACGAGCATAATCTTCAGGTGGTCATTGGCCCGCAGGTTCAGTCGGTCAAAGATGAGCTGGTGTCACTGATGAATACCGTTGAAGCATAAGGATAGCGAGATGTTTGATTTCTCAACCGTCGTGGATCGCCACGGCACCTGGTGTACCCAGTGGGATTATGTGGCAGACCGTTTTGGTCACGCCGACCTGCTGCCGTTCACCATCTCGGATATGGATTTTGCCACGGCGCCCTGTGTGATTGAGGCGTTACAGGCGCGGCTGGCCCATGGCGTATTAGGTTACAGCCGCTGGAACAACGAGGAATTTATCAGCGCCGTGCAGCACTGGTTCAGTACGCGCTTTAACGCCCCGCTGCCGGACAATGCGCTGGTCTATGGCCCGTCGGTGATCTACATGGTCGCCGAACTGATCCGCCTGTGGTCTGCCCCCGGTGACGGGGTGGTGGTGCATACCCCGGCCTATGACGCGTTCTACAAGGTGATCGAGGGCAACGATCGCCGCGTCGTGCCGGTGCCCCTGCAACATAACGGCGACTGGTACTGCGATATGGCCGTGCTGGAAGCGGTGCTCGCGCAGGAAGAAAACAAAATCCTGCTGCTGTGCAGCCCGCAAAACCCGACCGGGAAGGTCTGGACGCAGGATGAACTGGAAACCATGGCGGCGCTGTGCGCCCGCCACGGTGTGAGGGTGATCAGCGATGAGATCCATATGGATATGACCTGGGGAGCGCACCGTCATATACCCTGGAGCCGTGTCGCTCAGGGTCCCTGGGCGCTGCTTACCTCGGCGTCGAAAAGCTTTAATATCCCGGCGCTGACCGGCGCATATGGCATTATTGAAGATAACGTGACACGGTCACGTTATCTGACGGCGCTGAAGAGCCGCGACGGGCTATCATCACCGTCGGTGCTGGCGATCCATGCGCATATTGCCGCCTATCGCGAGGGCGCGCCCTGGCTGGATGCGTTGCGGGCATATCTGGCGGCAAACCTGGACTTTGTAGCGGCGGAGCTGAACGCCGCCTTCCCTGCCCTTAACTGGCAGCCGCCGCAGTCGACTTATCTGGCCTGGATAGACCTGCGGCCGCTGGGTATCGATGATGCACTTTTGCAGCAGGAGCTGATTGAAAACCAGAAGGTCGCCATTATGCCGGGCCTGACCTATGGCGACGCGGGCCGCGGTTTTGTGCGTCTGAACGCCGGTTGTCCGCGCATCAAGCTGGAACAGGGTGTTAGCCGGTTAATAGCCGGAATTCAGGCACTTTTGTGATTTTGTGTTGCGCAACCAACTTATTGCTTGCGCAACATAGCTTTTTACCCCGATTTATTTTTATAATGCTCTGCACTTTACCTAAAACATCTAAAAAGAGTGCAGCATGATTGATTCCACTATTCCATTGACCGACATTCACCGCCACCTTGATGGCAATATTCGCGCCCAGACCATCCTCGATCTTGGCCGCCAGTTTAATCTCTCTCTGCCCGCTGATACCCTTGATACCCTGCGTCCGCACGTGCAGGTGACCTCCAACGAACCGGATCTGGTCAGCTTCCTGTCTAAACTCGACTGGGGCGTGAAAGTGCTGGCCTCGCTGGACGCCTGCCGTCGTGTGGCGTTTGAGAATATGGAAGATGCGGCGCGTAATGGCCTGCACTATGTTGAACTGCGTTTTTCACCGGGCTATATGGCGATGACCCATAACCTGCCGGTGGCGGGCGTGGTGGAAGCGGTAATCGAAGGGGTGCGCCAGGGGAGCAGCGCGTTCAACGTGCAGGCGCGTCTGATCGGCATTATGAGCCGCACCTTCGGCGAAGCGGCCTGCCTTGAAGAGCTGGAGGCATTGCTGGCGCACCGCGACAGCATTACCGCGCTGGATCTGGCGGGCGACGAGCTGGGCTTCCCCGGCAGCCTGTTCCTCTCCCACTTCAACCGCGCGCGTGACGCGGGCTGGCGTATTACCGTTCACGCCGGTGAAGCGGCGGGCCCGGAGAGCATCTGGCAGGCGATCCGTGAGCTGGGCGCCGAGCGTATCGGCCACGGCGTGAAGGCTATTGAAGATCCTGCGCTGATGGATTTCCTCGCGGAGCAGCGCATCGGCATTGAATCCTGCCTGACCTCTAATATTCAGACCAGCACGGTGGCGTCCCTTTCCGCGCACCCGCTGAAAACCTTCCTTGAGCACGGCGTGCTGGCCACGCTGAATACCGACGATCCGGCGGTACAGGGCGTGGATATTATTCATGAGTATCAGGTCGCGGCGCCGCAGGCCGGTTTAAGCCGCGAGCAGATCCGCCAGGCGCAGATCAACGGTCTGGAGATCGCCTTCCTGAGCGCCGCTGAAAAACAGGCGCTGCGCGACAGCCTCATCCGCGCATAAAAAAAGCCCGGCAAATGCCGGGCTTCTTCATGACGACAGGCAAAGCGTCGATCGATGTTTTGCCGATTCCATGCCCAGCTCGATCAGCTCCATGATCTGGATCGCCTGGCTGGCGGGCACCGGGTTTTCCCCGTCACCGTTCAGCGCATCGCGGATCCCGGCATAATAGGCCGGATAGTTGCCCGGAATGGTCAGCCAGCTTTCCTCTACCCGCTCGTCGCCTTCGGCACGGGTCAGCACGCCGTCGCGCATGTCATAACCCCAGTCTTCCTGCGGCAGACGTTCGCCGTTTTTCAGCCGTTCTTCCTGCGGATCGAGGCCAAACTTCACATAGCTGCCCCGGGTGCCGTGCACGATATAGCGCGCCGATTCTGCCGCCGCCAGCAGCGTGCCGTGCAGCACCACGCGCCGCTGCGGATAGGTGAGCACCGCATGGAAATAGTCGGTAGCCTGCGCGCCGGGACGTAATTGCGCCAGATCGACGTTCATCCCCACCGGCAGGCCAAACAGGTTGACCGCCTGATCGAGCAGATGTGGCCCTAAATCGTACCAGATGCCGCTGCCCGGCCCGGCCATTTCTCGCCAGCGGTTACGCACTTCCGGCCGGTAACGGTCGAAGTGCGATTCAAAATAGGTCACTTCCCCCAGCGCGCCTTCCGCCACCAGCGCTTTCAGCGTCAGGAAATCGCTGTCCCAGCGGCGGTTGTGGAATACCGACAGCACGCGGCCAAGGGTTTTGGCCAGCGCATCCAGCTCGCGTGCCTGTGACAGTGTCACGGTAAACGGCTTATCCACCACCACATGTTTACCGGCTTCCAGCGCCGCTTTCGCCAGCGGGAAATGGGTATCGTTAGGCGTGGGGATGACAATCAAATCCAGCGAAGGATCATTAAATAAATGCTTTGGCTCCGACACCACCGGCACGTTCGGCCAGTCGGCATGGACTTTGTTTTCATCACTGCTGGAGATCGCCGCCAGCTCCATGCCAGGTGTGCCGTCGATTAGCGGCGCATGGAAGGTTTTGCTGGCATAGCCATAGCCAATTAATCCGACACGGATCTTGTCACTCATAAAGCTGCCTCTCGTCAGTGGAGGAATGTGTTTTCGCTTTATTAATCATACGTGGCGATGGTCACCCTGTCTTCCTCAAACAGAGCGTCATCGGGGGCGCTGATTTCAGAAAATCCTGAAAATACCCTGAATACCGACGGAGACTTGCCCGAATAATCACGCCCCGCTACTATTCGCCCTCAGGTAAACAGGAGAAGTCTGCATTATGAACGGAGTAGTGACCCGCATTATTGAACTTGCCGGTTGGATCGTGCTGGGCGTCAGCGCCATTTTATTAGGCGTTGCCAGCCATATTGATGATTATCAGCCACCGGAGCCCGCCGCCCACGTACAGGCAAAATAACGCCCTCCCCGCCGGGTTAAAAGTGACTGCCCTCCCATTCCGGTAACCGGTTTCTGAAACCGGTTGCGGTGATAAACGCATCGCGTGTAACGTGCCTTAACGTCATGGAACTGTAAGGAGCACACGATGGCTGCGTTTCCGGAAGAATTTTTATGGGGTGCCGCGACTGCGGCGTATCAGGTTGAAGGCGGACATGATGCCGATGGCAAAGGCCCGTCGATCTGGGATGTGTTTTCGCATATTCCCGGCGCCACCTGGCAGGACACGAACGGCGATGTCGCCGTTGACCATTATCACCGCATGCAGGAAGACGTCGCGCTGATGGCGGAAATGGGGCTGCAAAGCTACCGGTTTTCGATTTCATGGCCGCGCCTGCTGCCGCAGGGCCGCGGCGAGGTGAATGAAGCGGGCGTGAAGTTCTACAGCGATCTGATCGACGCCCTGCTGGCGCACAATATTGTGCCTATGGTGACCCTTTATCACTGGGATTTGCCGCAGGCACTGCAGGACGAAGGCGGCTGGGAAGCGCGCTCTACGGCGGACGCTTTTGAGGAGTACGCCCGCCTGTGCTACGACCGCTTCGGCTCCCGCGTCCGCCTGTGGGCCACCTTCAACGAAACCATCGTATTCATCGGTCACGGCTATATCACCGGCAGCCATCCGCCCTCCGTTACCGATCCGGCGCGGGCCATTCAGGCCTGTCATCATGTCTTTATCGCCCATGCGCTGGCGGTAAAAGCCTTTCGTCAGTCCGGCATCGCAGGTGAAATCGGTTTTGTGAACGTACTGCAACCGCACACCCCGCTCACCCGCCTGCCGGAAGACGTGGCGGCGGCTGATCTGGCGGATGCCATTTATACCCACTGGTTTTACGATCCGGTGCTGAAAGGCGAATATCCGGCGGCATTACTGGCTGCCGCGCAGCAGCGCTGGGGGGTGCCGCGGTTCGCCCCGGACGACGATCGCTTACTGCGGGAGAATCGCTGCGACTTTATCGGCCTGAATTATTATCGTCGTGAAACGGTAGTTTCCAATCCGCACGAAACCCATACCCAGGCGAATCATTCCGGCGAGAGCAACAGCGGTCATGAATTCGGCTTTAAAGGCCTGTTTAAATTCGTGCGTAATCCGGACGGCGTTTATACCGACTGGGACTGGGAAATCTGGCCGCAGGGACTGACCGACGGCATTATGCAAATCAAAGCCCGTTACGGTGATATTCCCATCTACATCACCGAAAATGGCTTGGGCGCGAAAGATCCCATTATTGACGGGGAAGTTGTTGACGACCCGCGCATTGATTATCTGCGCATGCATGTGGATGCGATGGCTGACGCCATGGCGCAGGGTGCGGACGTGCGCGGCTATTATCCCTGGTCATTTATTGATTTGCTGAGCTGGCTTAACGGTTATAAAAAACAGTACGGTTTTGTCTATGTCGATCATGACAATAATCTGGCGCGTAAACGTAAAAAAAGTTTCTTCTGGTATCAGCAGTTAATTGCCAGTCGCGGCGCGCAGCGTTAATTTACCGCAGGCACTTTCCAGTGCCTGCTTTTTACCCCTTAAGAACCACCTTAACTCCCCCGCCACCGCATTGACGGACAAATCTGTTTCGCCAGGTCGCGTATTATTACCCGCTGCGTCCGGGTGTTACCGGTAATAATGCCAGTAGTATTCCCCCGGCAATGCTTTATAATCTTCGCCCGGCAAATTACGCGTACAGACTAAAGGTGAATAATCCATGACCGCAACGCCCGCAGAACGAATCGGAGGCTGGTTACTCGCCCCCCTGGCATGGCTGCTGGTGGCGCTGCTGAGCACGTCGCTGGCGCTTCTGCTCTATACTTCGGCGCTGATGTCGCCCCGGACGTTCACCACGCTGCACGCCCAGGGCATGATGTCTATGGTGATGTGGTTTGCCACCCTGCTGTTTGCTGTGGGCATGTGGTATTACACCCTGTGGCTGACCATTGCCTTTTTCAAACGCCGCCGGATGGTGCCAAAGCACTATATTATCTGGCTGCTGATTTCGGTGCTGCTGGCGGTAAAAGCCTTTGCCTTTTCCCCGGTATCGGATGAACTGGCGCTGCGCCAGCTGCTGTTTCCGCTGATGGCGGCGGCGTTGCTGGTGCCCTATTTTAAGCGCTCCGGCAGGGTCAAAAAGACCTTTGTTAACCCGTAATAACCCTACAGTTATGCTGTTGTCGCCCGTTGCGGATTATCCGATAATGGGCGGTTTATTCTTTCAGGGCGAATAATGACTGATTACTTACTGCTGTTTGTCGGAACCGTTCTGGTCAATAACTTTGTGCTGGTGAAGTTTCTTGGCCTCTGCCCGTTTATGGGGGTGTCCAAAAAACTGGAATCCGCCATGGGGATGGGACTGGCAACCACCTTTGTAATGACGATGGCCTCCGTGTGCGCATGGATTATCGACACCTGGGTGCTTATTCCGCTGGATCTGATCTATCTGCGTACGCTGGCCTTCATTCTGATTATCGCCGTGGTGGTGCAGTTTACGGAGATGGTAGTACGTAAAACCAGCCCGGCGCTCTATCGCCTGCTGGGCATTTTTCTGCCGCTTATCACTACCAATTGCGCGGTGCTGGGCGTGGCGTTGCTCAATATCAACCTTGGGCACAATTTTATGCAGTCCGCGCTGTACGGCTTTGCCGCGGCGGTGGGCTTTTCACTGGTGATGGTGCTGTTTGCGGCGATCCGTGAGCGTCTGGTGGTGGCGGATGTGCCCGCCCCCTTCCGCGGTAACGCCATTGCGCTGATCACCGCAGGTTTAATGTCTCTGGCCTTTATGGGCTTTAGTGGTCTGGTGAAGTTGTAATGAGCGCGATCTGGATTGCCATTGCCGCCCTGAGCGTTCTCGGGCTGATCTTTGGCGTCATTCTCGGTTACGCCTCCCGCCGTTTCGCGGTGGAGGACGATCCCGTTGTCGAACGCATTGACGAACTGCTGCCGCAGAGTCAGTGCGGTCAGTGCGGCTACCCTGGCTGCCGCCCTTATGCTGAGGCGGTGGGCGTGCAGGGTGAAAAAATTAACCGCTGCGCCCCTGGCGGCGAAGCCGTGATGCTGAAAATCGCCACGCTGCTAAATGTGGATCCGCAACCAGTGGACGACGAAGAGGTCGCGGCAGAGCCGGTGCGTATGCTGGCGGTGATCGACGAACCTAACTGTATTGGCTGCACCAAATGCATTCAGGCCTGCCCGGTCGATGCCATCGTCGGCGCGACCCGCGCCATGCATACGGTGATGAGCGACCTGTGCACCGGTTGTAATCTGTGCGTCGATCCCTGCCCGACACAGTGCATTGAGCTGCGTCCGGTGGCCGCTACCCCTGACAGCTGGAAATGGGATTTGCAGACGATCCCGGTGCGCATCATTTCTGTGGAACAACATGCTTAAGTTATTCTCGGCTTTCCGAAAAGATAAACTGTGGGACTTCCACGGCGGTATTCATCCGCCGGAAATGAAGACCCAGTCCAACGGCACGCCGCTGCGTCAGCTGCCGCTGGCCTCACGTTTTGTCATTCCTCTCAAGCAGCATATCGGCGCTGAGGGTGAGCTGTGCGTGCGTGCAGGCGATCGCGTATTGCGCGGTCAGCCGCTGACCCGCGGGCGCGGCCGTATGCTGCCGGTACATGCGCCAACCTCCGGCGTGGTGGTGGCCATTGCCCCCCACTCCACGGCGCATCCGTCTGGACTGGCGGAACTGAGCGTGCTCATTGACGCCGACGGCGAGGATCAATGGATCGAGCGCGACGGCTGGAGTGATTACCGCTCCCGCAGCCGCGAGGCGCTGATTGAGCGTATTCACCAGGCGGGCGTCGCTGGTCTTGGCGGCGCGGGCTTCCCGACCGGTAACAAACTGCATGGCGGCAGCGATAAAATCGACACGCTGATCATTAACGCCGCCGAGTGCGAGCCGTACATCACCGCCGATGACCGTCTGATGCAGGATTGCGCGGCACAGGTGGTGGAAGGCATTCGCATCCTTGCGCATATTTTGCAGCCGCGCCAGGTGCTGATTGGCATTGAAGATAACAAACCCCAGGCGATCTCCATGCTGCGGGCGGTGCTGGCAGGATCGCACGACATTACGCTGCGCGTCATCCCGACCAAATACCCGTCGGGCGGCGCGAAACAGCTGACGCAGATCCTCACCGGCAAACAGGTGCCGCACGGCGGGCGTTCGTCCGATATCGGCGTGCTGATGCAGAACGTCGGCACCGCCTATGCGGTAAAACGCGCCGTGGTGGATGGCGAACCCCTGACCGAACGCGTGGTGACGCTGACCGGTGAAGCGGTAAAACAGCCGGGCAACGTCTGGGCGCGTCTGGGCACGCCGATCCGTCATCTGCTTGACGCCGCAGGTTTTTGCCCCGGTGGCGAACAGATGGTAATCATGGGCGGTCCACTGATGGGCTTTACCCTGCCGTGGCTCGACGTGCCGGTGGTGAAAATCACTAACTGCCTGCTGGCCCCGTCCGCCACTGAAATGGGCGAGCCGCAGGAAGAGAAAGGCTGTATCCGTTGCAGCGCCTGTGCGGACGCCTGTCCTGCCGACTTGCTGCCGCAGCAGCTCTACTGGTTCAGTAAAGGCCAGCAACACGACAAAGCCACTGCGCATAACCTTTCCGACTGCATCGAGTGCGGCGCCTGTGCCTGGGTGTGTCCGAGCAATATTCCGCTGGTGCAGTATTTCCGTCAGGAAAAAGCCGAAATCTACGCCATCGCGCAGGAAGAAAAACGCGCCGCGGAAGCGAAGATGCGCTTTGAAGCGCGTCAGGCGCGTCTTGAGCGTGAAAAAGAAGCCCGTCTCGCCCGCCACAAACAGGCGGCGGTACAGCCTGCGGCGAAAGATCAGGCTGCCATCGACGCGGCGCTTGCCCGCGTGCGCGAGAAAAAACAGAACGCCACCCAGCCGGTGGTGGTGCAGGCAGGCGCCGTACCGGATAACAGCGAGGTCATCGCCGCCCGCGAAGCCCGCAAAGCCGAAGCGCGCGCCCGTCAGGCAGAGAAAGCACAGCAGGCGGCGGCCGTTAACGCGCCGGACGCCGATCCACGTAAAGCCGCGGTAGAAGCGGCCATTGCCCGCGCCAAAGCCCGTAAAGCGCAGCAGAGCGCTGAAGCCCCTGAGCCGGCAGCGCCCTCTGAACCGGTTGGCGATGTTGATCCCCGTAAAGCGGCGGTGGAAGCAGCTATTGCCCGCGCCAAAGCCCGTAAAGCGCAGCAGCAGGCGGCAGAAGCGCCACCGCCGAAAATTCCACCCGCGCCGGACGAGGTCATCGATCCGCGCAAAGCCGCGGTGGAAGCGGCTATTGCCCGCGCTAAAGCACGTAAAGCCCAGCAGCCGGTCACCGATACTCCGGCGGCCAATGACGATCCGCGTAAAGCGGCCGTCGCTGCGGCGATCGCCAGAGTTCAGGCTAAGAAAGCCGCACAACAGGCCGTTAACGAGGATTAAATGGTTTTTCGAATCGCAAGCTCCCCATATACCCATAACCAGCGCCAGACTTCGCGCATCATGATGCTGGTATTGCTGGCGGCCCTGCCGGGCATTGCCGTGCAAAGCTGGTTTTTCGGCTGGGGTACGCTGATACAAATTATACTGGCGGGCGTCAGCGCGCTGGCCGCCGAAGCGCTGGTGCTGAAGTTACGCAAGCAGAACATCAAAATGATCCTTGCGGATAATTCTGCGCTGTTAACCGGCCTGCTGCTGGCGATCAGTATTCCCTCTTTTTCCCCCTGGTGGATGGTGGTGCTGGGCACGGTGTTCGCGGTGATCATCGCCAAGCAACTTTACGGCGGCCTCGGGCATAACCCCTTTAACCCTGCGATGGTCGGCTACGTGGTGTTGTTGATCTCCTTCCCGGTGCAGATGACCAGCTGGCTGCCGCCGCATGACATTGCCGCCACCGTTCCCGGCTTTATGGATGCGCTCCAGGTGATCTTCTCCGGCCATACCTCCAGCGGCGGCAATATGGATACCCTGCGCATGGGCGTTGACGGCATCAGCCAGGCGACGCCGCTGGATACCTTTAAAACGTCCCTGCATGCCGGACATAAAGTTGACGAGATCCTGAGCTATCCGATTTACAGCGGCGTGCTGGCAGGCGCGGGCTGGCAGTGGGTAAACCTGGCTTACCTGGCGGGCGGGGTGTTCCTGCTGTGGCAGAAAACCATCCGCTGGCATATCCCGGTCAGTTTTATCGCCATGCTGGCCTTCTGCTCCACCCTTGGCTGGCTGCTGTCGCCGGACAGCCTGGCATCCCCGACGCTGCATCTGTTCTCCGGGGCCACCATGCTGGGCGCGTTCTTTATTCTCACCGATCCGGTGACCGCGTCGACCACCAATAAAGGCCGTCTGATTTTTGGCGCGCTGGCGGGTCTGCTGGTGTGGTTGATCCGCAGCTTCGGCGGCTATCCCGACGGCGTGGCCTTTGCCGTACTGCTGGCGAATATTACCGTTCCGTTAATCGATTACTACACGCGCCCGCGCGTGTACGGTCACCGCTGAGGACGCACCATGTTAAAGACCATGCAAAAACACGGTGTGACGCTGGCGATCTTTGCCGCCTGCTGTACCGGCATGACCGCCGCGATTAACCAGCTGACTAAATCGACCATTGACGATCAGGCGGCGCTGCAACAGAAAGCGCTGTTCGATCAGGTGGTGCCCGCGTCGCTTTATGATAACGATCTCAGCCAGAGCTGCTATTTTGTTACTGCGCCAGAGCTGGGCAAAGGCGAGCATCGCGTCTATATTGCCCGAAAAGACGACACGCCGGTGGCGGCCGTCATTGAAGCCACCGCGCCGGACGGCTATTCCGGTGCGATCCAGCTGCTGGTCGGCGCGGATTTTTCCGGTACGGTGACCGGGGCGCGCGTCACCGAACATCATGAAACCCCGGGACTGGGGGACAAAATTGAGCTGCGCATTTCCGACTGGATCCTGACCTTTGCAGGCCGCAAAATCGATCCGCAGGACAGCGCGCACTGGGCAGTGAAAAAGGACGGCGGCGATATCGATCAGTTTACCGGGGCAACCATCACCCCGCGCGCGGTGGTGAACGCCGTCAAACGGGCGGGGATCTACGCACAATCGCTGCCTGCCCGTCTCAACCAATTACCGGGCTGTGGAGAGTAAACCATGAGCGAAGTCAAAGAGGTTATTGTTCAGGGGTTGTGGAAAAACAACTCCGCGCTGGTGCAACTGCTGGGGATGTGTCCGCTGCTGGCGGTGACCTCTACCGCCACCAACGCGCTGGGACTGGGGCTGGCCACCACCCTGGTGCTGACGCTGACTAACCTGTCCATTTCCGCCTTGCGCCGCTGGACGCCGTCAGAGATCCGTATTCCCATTTACGTGATGATTATCGCCTCTGTGGTGAGCGTGGTGCAGATGCTGATCAACGCCTATGCGTTTGGCCTGTACCAGTCGCTGGGGATCTTTATTCCGCTGATCGTCACCAACTGTATCGTGGTGGGTCGGGCAGAAGCTTTTGCGGCGAAGAAAGGCCCGGCGCTGTCGGCGCTGGACGGCTTTGCCATCGGCATGGGCGCAACCGGCGCGATGTTTGTGCTGGGATCGATGCGTGAAATCCTCGGTAACGGCACCCTGTTTGACGGCGCGGATGCGCTGCTGGGTGGCTGGGCCAAGGCGCTGCGCATTGAAGTCTTCCACACCGATTCCCCTTTCCTGCTGGCGATGCTGCCACCCGGCGCCTTTATTGGCCTCGGCATGATGCTGGCGGTTAAATACCTGATTGATGAACGCAGTAAAAAACGCCGCGCGGCGGCGGTGGCAACCTCCGACGCGCTGCCGGACGTAACGCCAGAGAAGGCATAATGAACAACGTTAAACGAAGGGAAATCCTTACGCGCTTGCGGGATAACAATCCGCATCCGACCACCGAGCTTAACTTCAGCTCCCCCTTTGAGCTGCTGATTGCGGTATTGCTGTCGGCGCAGGCCACCGATGTCAGCGTCAATAAAGCCACCGCCAGACTCTACCCGGTGGCGAATACGCCGCAGGCGATGCTGGAGTTGGGCGTCGAGGGGGTAAAGTCGTACATCAAGACCATCGGCCTGTTTAACAGCAAGGCGGAAAACGTTATCAAAACCTGCCGCATGCTGATCGAGCTGCACGGCGGCGAAGTGCCGGAAGATCGCGCCTCGCTGGAAGCACTGCCGGGCGTCGGACGTAAAACCGCGAACGTGGTGCTGAACACCGCTTTCGGCTGGCCGACCATTGCCGTGGATACGCATATTTTCCGGGTCTGCAATCGTACGCGTTTCGCGCCCGGCAAGAACGTAGAGCAAGTTGAAGAAAGCCTGCTGAAGGTGGTGCCCGCTGAGTTTAAAGTGGACTGTCATCACTGGCTGATCCTGCATGGCCGCTATACCTGTATCGCCCGCAAGCCTCGCTGCGGCTCCTGCCTGATTGAAGATCTCTGCGAATATAAAGAAAAAGTCTACGAGTAGCGCCGCGCTTAGCGGATCCGCAGGCGCTTATTCCATCGGAATGCGCCTGAATGTTTTTTTAGCGCAAAAAATTACTACAACCCACACCGCCGGATGCATTTTTTTCAGTTTGTTAAAATATTGTATTTTTCGGCAAAGTTACGCCTTGTATCAAAGAGGCTTTTTTTCAACCAGCAACAGATAAAACCAGTCAATTCTGTAATACTGGACTAATTCGCTAAGTTTTTCGCCCGATGGCAGAATATATCGCCATATCCCGCTACCACCGCCCCCTTCGCAGAGTAAAAAACTATGTTTTATTCCATAGTGAAATTTAACGCTAAATAACATTTAGCCGCTCCGAGTTTTATCCCGCCCTGTTTATATGTAACAGACTATTACAAAGGTATTGCCTGGAAGCCCCGGATAGGGAACATTACCTGCCGTTTTCCCCTCCCACTATAACTATAAGCGCGATGATCTCTGGACATGGCGCACTGAACACCCCCGTTAATATGGGTTGTAAAAAAAGAGGTATATGTGTCGACTGCAAACAAAAAACCAGCAGATAACGTAAGTATGAACGCGTTCAAACAACCGAAAGCGTTTTATCTGATCTTCTCTATCGAATTATGGGAACGCTTCGGCTTCTACGGTCTGCAAGGCATCATGGCCGTCTACCTGGTAAAACAACTGGGTATGTCCGAATCTGATTCCATTACGCTGTTCTCTTCCTTCAGCGCCCTCGTGTACGGTCTGGTTGCCATCGGCGGCTGGCTCGGAGACAAAGTGCTGGGTACCAAGCGTGTGATTATGCTCGGCGCTATTGTGCTGGCGATTGGTTATGCCCTGGTGGCATGGTCCGGTCACGACGCGGCGGTGGTTTATATGGGTATGGCGACCATTGCGGTGGGTAACGGCCTGTTTAAGGCGAACCCGTCTTCCCTGCTGTCCACCTGCTACTCGAAAGACGATCCGCGTCTGGACGGTGCATTCACCATGTATTACATGGCGGTAAATATCGGCTCCTTCTTCTCCATGCTGGCGACCCCGTGGCTTGCCGCGAAGTTCGGCTGGAGCGTGGCTTTTGCCCTGAGCGTGGTGGGTATGCTGATCACCGTGGTGAACTTCGCGTTCTGCCAGCGCTGGGTGAAACAGTATGGCTCTAAACCAGACTTTGAACCGCTGCGTGTGGGTAGCCTGCTGCTGACCATCGTCGGTATCGTTGTACTGGTGACCATCGCCACCTGGCTGTTGCATAACCAGGGTATCGCTCGTATGGTGCTGGGCGTCGTCGCGCTGGGCATTATCGTTATCTTCGCGAAAGAAACCTTCTCCATGCAGGGTGCGGCACGTCGTAAAATGATCGTCGCCTTCATTCTGATGTTGCAGGCGATCGTGTTCTTCGTGCTGTACAGCCAGATGCCGACCTCGCTGAACTTCTTCGCTATCCGTAACGTTGAGCATGCCATTCTGGGTATCAATTTCGAGCCGGAGCAGTTCCAGGCGCTGAACCCGTTCTGGATCATCATTGGCAGCCCAATCCTTGCGGCCATCTATAACAAGATGGGCGACAACCTGCCGATGCCGCACAAGTTCGCCATTGGTATGGTGCTGTGCTCCGCGGCCTTCCTGATCCTGCCGCTGGGTACTAAATTCGCTACCGACGCGGGTATCGTTTCCGTTAACTGGCTGATCATGAGCTACGCCTTCCAGAGTATCGGCGAGCTGATGATTTCCGGTCTGGGTCTGGCAATGGTGGCGCAGCTGGTGCCGCAACGTCTGATGGGCTTCATCATGGGTAGCTGGTTCCTGACCACCGCCGGTGCTAACCTGATCGCCGGTTATGTGGCTAACCTGATGGCGATCCCGGAAGGGGTGACCGATCCGCTGATGTCCCTGAACGTCTACGGCAGCGTGTTCCTGAAAATTGGTATCGCCACCGCAATCATGGCTGCGCTGATGGTGCTGATGGCGCCGAAACTGAACCGTATGGCGCAGGATGATGTAAAACCTGACGCTCCGGAAATCGCGAAAGCGTAATCGCTTCGGGAAACGCAAATTAAACCGCTGGCATAGTGTCAGCGGTTTTTTTTTGAGGTTTAACGTACACTTGAGTTTCTATAACAACAGGAGTGATCAATGAAATTGTTCTATAAACCGGGCGCCTGCTCGCTTGCCCCACATATTATTCTGCGTGAAACCGGTAAGGATTTTACGCTGGAAGCGGTCGATCTGATGACCAAACGCCTCAGCGACGGCAGCGATTATCTTGCCATTAACCCGAAAGGCCAGGTGCCGGCGCTGCAACTGGACGACGGCACGCTGATCACCGAATCCGTCGTGATTATGCAGTATCTGGCGGACAGCGCGCCGCAGAAAAATCTGCTGGCCCCGACGGGCGATCTGTCGCGTTATAAAACGCTGGAGTGGCTGAACTATATCGCCACCGAACTGCACAAAGGCTTTACGCCGCTGTTCCGCCCGGATACGCCGGACGAGTACAAACCAGTGGCGCGTGCGTTGCTGGAGAAGAAACTGACCTTCGTAAACGGCGAGCTGGCGTCACGGGAATTTATTGCAGGCGATCATTTCACCATTGCCGATGCGTATCTCTATAACGTGCTGCGCTGGGCGCGGGCGGTGAAACTGGAAATGAGCAGCCTGAGCCATCTCGACGCCTTTGTGGCGCGTGTGGCGGCGCGTGAGAGCGTGATCGCCGCACAGGGAGCAGAAGGGTTATAACTTTTCGCCGGGCGCGCGCCGCGCTTACCCGACCTGCAAATAAAAAAGGGAGTGATTTCTCACTCCCTTTTTAACCTTTAAGACTTACTTCCAGCACACCAGGCAGTAGTTCTTCTTACCACGACGCAGCAGCGTATAGCGCCCGAACAGACGATCGCTGTCGGTGAAGGTATATTCCGGATCGGCCTGTTTTTCACCGTTGATGGTCACCGCATTAGAGGCGATAGTTTTACGCGCCTGGCCGCGGGACGGTTGCAGCCCGGAATCCACCAGCGCCTGCATCAGATCCGCGCCTTTTTCCATCTCGACCATCGGCACGCCATCCTGCGCCAGCTGTTCGAAATCGGCTTCGCTCAGATCGCTCAGGGTGCCGTTAAACAGGCTGGCGGTGATGCGTTTTGCCGCTTCCAGCCCTTCTTCGCCGTGCACCAGACGCGTCACCTGATCGGCCAGCACATACTGGGCGCGCGGCGCTTTACCGCTGTTCTTGTCTTCTTCTTCCAGCGCGTTGATCTCTTCCAGATCCATAAAGGTGAAGAATTTCAGGAAGCGATAGACATCGGCGTCGGCAGTGTTGATCCAGAACTGGTAGAATTTGTACGGACTGGTTTTCTTCGGATCGAGCCATACCGCGCCGCCTTCGGTTTTACCGAATTTGGTGCCGTCAGCTTTGGTGATCAGCGGAACGGTCAGACCGAATACCTGTTTCTGATGCATACGCCGCGTCAGATCGATACCGGAGGTGATGTTGCCCCACTGGTCAGAGCCGCCGATTTGCAGCGAGACATTGTGCAATTTGTTCAGACAGGCGAAGTCGTAGCCCTGCAACAGGTTGTAGGAAAACTCGGTGAAGGAGATGCCCTGGTCGTCGCGGTTCAGACGCTGTTTCACCGCTTCTTTGTTAATCATCTGGTTAACAGAGAAGTGTTTACCAATATCGCGCAGGAAGGTCAGCACGTTCATGTTGCCGAACCAGTCATAGTTGTTCGCCGCGATAGCGGAATTGTCGCCGCAGTCGAAATCGAGGAAAGGCGCAACCTGGCGGCGGATTTTATCCACCCACTCCTGCACGGTGTCTTCGGTATTGAGTTTACGCTCGGCGGCTTTGAAGCTCGGATCGCCAATCAGACCCGTTGCCCCGCCCACCAGCGCGACTGGCTTATGCCCGGCCTGCTGGAACCGTTTCAGGCATAACAAAGGAACCAGATGCCCCAAATGCAAGCTATCAGCGGTAGGATCGAAGCCGCAATACAGCGCGATCGGACCTTGCGCCAGCAGCGAGGCTAACGCCTCTTCATCCGTCACCTGGGCGACCAGGCCCCGCTCTTGCAATTGTTTAATCAAGTTACTGCTTGCCATCAAATTCTCCATTTAAAACGACTGCACCTCTGCCGGTACACGGCCTTTCGCCAGTTACGAAAAGAGACATAGAATAAAGCGCCGGAAACAGGAGCACCAGCGCTTAACACAACATTTTTAGCGATCAGGGCGCGAGACGGTCAATTTTCCAGGCGTCATTTTCCCGCTGGTATAAAAAACGATCATGCAGACGATGCGCGCCGCCCTGCCAGAATTCCATCTGCTCGATGCTGATGCGGAAACCGCCCCAGAAGCTCGGCAGCGGCACTTCTCCCTGCTGAAATTTCTGCTTCAGTTCCAGAAACTTGCTTTCGAGGATGCCCCGGGCGGAAATGCGGGTGGACTGCTGCGAAACCCAGGCGCCGATCTGACTGTCGCGGGGGCGGCTGTGGAAATACTTCACCACTTCCAGCGTCGACAGGCGTTCGGCTTTGCCGGTGACCATCACCTGACGCTCAAGCATATGCCAGGGAAAAAGTAAGTTTACGCGGGGATTGCGTTCGATATGCTGCGCCTTGCGGCTGCCGAGGTTGGTATAAAACACGAAGCCTTTTTCGTCATAGTGTTTCAGCAACACAATGCGCTGGTAAGGCTGCCCGTTTTCATCGACGGTGGCTACCACCATGGCGGTGGGATCGGCCAGTTTTGCTTCGCAGGCCTGGCCCAGCCAGCGCTCAAACAGCGCTATCGGTTCAGCGGGGAGATCGTTGCGGCGTAAACCGCCTTTGGTGTATTCACGGCGCAGATGCGCGATATGTTGCAGTTCATCGTGGTCTGACATGGCATTCGCTACGTTGTGATCGGGTGGCGCTATTGTGCGCCGCCCGGCTGGAAATCTCAACGTTGCGGGTTTTGTAGCTGGCAGTTCTCCAGTACCACGCGATCGCGATGATACACGGTGGCGCTGTCGCCCTTCGACCAGAACACGTAGATCCCATCGGTGTAACGCGCGCCGGAGGCCGACAGGCCCTGCGTCAGGATAAGCGGTTTGTTATCCAGCACAAAACTCACTTCCTGGCGGGGATGATTCAGCTTCACAGTCAGCGGTTTTTCTTCACACTGATATTCCAGCGTATCGGTGTTCATGCGATCGACAAACTGGTTATAGGTACTACATCCTGCCAGCAGCACTGGCACACATGCGATTAACAGTTTTTTCATTCACCTGTCCCATAGACTTTCCCGGTCTGAGAGGGTTGCACCCTCTCGCTTTACCGCACCAGTCTACCGGCCAGAGGCGTGCCGCGGAGTCAGGAAACTCTGATTATGCCCGCGTGCGGGGTGGATGGCGGGGATTCGCCGGGAATATCGCCCCCAGTACGCTGGCGGCGGACGCGCCGGTCACCGACGGCAGATTGCCCGGTAAGCCCGCCACGGTGCGCCATGCCAGCCAGGCGAAGGCCAGCGCTTCCATGTCGTCACCACTGATCCCTGCTTCATCGGTGGTGGAGACTTCAATACCCGGCAGCAGCGCGGCCAGCCGCGCCATCAGCAGCGGATTACGGCCACCGCCGCCGCACACCAGCAGCCGCTCTGCGCCACCGCTCAGTTGTACCTGTTCGGCAATGGTGATCGCCGTCAGCTCGACCAGCGTGGCCTGCACATCAGCGCCCGCCACGCCCGGGAAATGCGCCAGGTGGCGTTCCAGCCAGCCGTAGTTGAAATACTCCCGCCCGGTGCTTTTCGGCGCGGGGGCGGAAAAATAGGCATCGCGTTGCATATTTTGCAGCAATGGCAGGATCACATTGCCTGTGCTGGCCCACTGTGCGTCTTTATCATAGGGCTTACCTTTTTGCCGCCAGATCCAGGCATCCATCAGCATATTGCCCGGCCCGGTGTCGTAACCGCGCACCGGCTGCCCCGGAAACAGCAACGAGAGATTGGCGATGCCACCAATGTTCAGCACCATGCGGCGTTCTGTGGGATGCGCGAGCAACGCGTGATGAAAGGCGGGCACCAGCGGCGCGCCCTGCCCGCCCAGCGCCATATCCCGGCGGCGAAAATCGCCCACCACGGTCACGCCGGTACGGGCGACGATTTGATTGTTGTCGCCGATTTGCAGCGTATGCGGCGCTTCCCCTTGCGGCTCGTGCCACACGGTTTGTCCGTGACAGCCAATCGCCACCACATCTTCCGGGCGCAGCTGCTCCTGGACCATCAGTGCCTGCACCGCCTCTGCAAAGAGTTTGCCGAGCTGCGTATCCAGCTGCCCGAACTGCGACAGCGTAAGCTGCTGCCCCTGGCAGATGTTCAGGATCGCCTCCTTAAGCGGAACGGGAATGGGCCAGGTCAGGCTCGCCTGCTGCGCCACCATCCGGTCATCAATGGCCGCAAGGACCACGTCCACCCCGTCCAGGCTGGTTCCCGACATAACGCCAATGTAGCGACCTGATTTCATACGCCTTCCTGTTTGCGTGCGGATAAAAGTTAACAGACATAACACTCCACCATAAAGTGACCGCTAATACCATGAAGTCTTATGTCTTTTTGTGTATAGGCGTTATCGTCAGGGGACATTTGACGTTACACTTGTTTCGTTTAGACGAAGTTAAGCGGGCCAAAGGTACAATATTTACCGCGAGCTGGCAGAAGTTGTGTCCTCAATGGCTAAATGCCATATAATTTAGTTATACGGATGCTCACCTGAGCGTTTCTTGTTGGACAGGAGATTCATAAATGATGTTACGTGTAATGGCCGTTTCGCTGATTGGTTTCACTCTTGCAGGTTGCGTGAACAACGATAGCCTTTCAGGAGACGTTTATACGGCATCCGAAGCCAAGCAGGTACAGAGTGTGACCTACGGTACCGTGGTAAACGTACGTCCGGTGCAGATCCAGGGCGGCGATGATTCTAACGTTATCGGCGCGTTAGGCGGCGCGGTGCTGGGTGGTTTCCTGGGTAACACCGTCGGCGGCGGCACAGGTCGTTCACTGGCTACGGCGGCGGGCGCGGTCGCTGGTGGCGTGGCGGGACAGGGCGTGCAGGGTTCCATGAACAAAACCCAGGGCGTAGAGCTGGAAATCCGTAAAGACGACGGCAACAGCATTATCGTGGTGCAGAAACAGGGTAATTCCCGCTTCTCGCCAGGCCAGCGTGTCGCTCTGGCAACCAACGGCGGCCAGGTAACGGCGTCTCCGCGTTAATTCATACGCGGCCAGGTAATAAAAAAGCCCTGCTATGCAGGGCTTTTATCATTAATCACGCGTATGTAATTCAATAATATTTTGCTCAAGCCGGGCGATAAGACTGATAAGCTGCGTCAATTCTTCTTCCGAAATCCCCGACAGTATTTCACCGCGAGTCTTTCTGATCACCGTTTCCATTTCATCTATAATGGGAGTGGCTTTCTCTGTGAGCTTGATACGTTTTGCACGACGGTCACTGGCGCAGGTCTGACGGGATATAAGCCCTTTGTCTTCCAGCTGATCCAGCGTACGCACCAGCGAAGGCTGTTCAATGCCGATCGCTTTTGCCAGTTGAATTTGCGACTGCTCGGGAGGTAACTGGTGAATATTATGCAGCGTTACCCAGTGAGTCTGCGTTAATTCCAGAGGTTTGAGGCGATGGTCAATTAAAGCACGCCAGATGCGCACTAAACGTGCCAGATCAGAACCTAATGGCGATTCCAATTTCATCTCCTTATAATTAGCTTGCTAAGTTATTATACTGATTTTAGAATAGTGTGCAGCATTTATATTGGTAAAACAAATGTAAAGCTTTAGCGTATTTTCCTATAGTGTTGTTTTTAAAAGCTTGTTAACCAGACGCTATTGTTACTTTTTTGTATAACCCGGGTTTACCCCCTTCACTTTGCACAGGATCCCTGCCCGTGACGCTCAGATTCATCACCTCTGGCCTGCCCCTCCAGGATCTGATTGTCGGCGCATCCGTTTATTTCCCGCCGTTGTTTTATGCCGTCGCGCTTGGTTTCTTTCTCTGGCTAATCGCCCATCGCCTGCTGCGCGGCTGGATCTATGCCGGTGATATCTGGCATCCGCTGCTGATGGATCTCTCTTTATTTGTGATTTCAGTGGCGCTGGCTCAGGCTCTGTTGATTGCGTGGACGTCGTTATGAAAACCTTAAAATACTTCTCCACGCTGCTGGTGCTTGCCCTCGCCATCACTGCCGGGATCTGGCTGTGGAATTATTACATGCAGTCGCCCTGGACGCGGGACGGCAAGATCCGCGCCGAACAGGTCAGCGTTACACCGCAGGTGTCCGGCAGCATCACGACGCTGAAGGTGCGGGATAATCAGTTTGTGCATGCCGGCGAAGTGCTGTTCCGCATCGACGACACGCCCTACCGCATCGCCATTTTAAACGCCGAAGCGCAACTGGCCCGCGCGCAGACGGAACTGGCAAAAGCCAATAACGAAGCCAGCCGCCGCCGACATCTGCCTCATAACTATATTTCCGCCGAAGATCTGGATACCGCCAATATCAATGTCAAAGCCATGCAGGCTGACGTCGCGGCGGCGCAGGCCGAGCTTGCGCAGGCGCAATGGCAGCAACAGCAAACGACGGTCACCTCGCCGGTTGACGGCTGGGTGACCAATCTTTCCGCCCGCGTGGGTAATTACGCCACCGCCGGACAGCCGGTATTCGCGGTAGTGGACAGCCACTCGTTTTATGTCATCGGCTATTTCGAAGAGACCAAACTTCGCCATATCCGCGAGGGAATGCCCGCCAGCGTGGTGCTCTACAGCAGCGATCAAAAGTTACAGGGTCACGTATCCAGTATTGGTCGCGCCATCTACGATCAGAGCGTGGAGAGCGACAGCGGTCTGGTGGCCGATGTGAAACCGAACGTGCCCTGGGTACGACTGGCCCAGCGGGTGCCGGTGCGCATTGAATTCGATGCGCCGCCGCAGGGCCTGACGCTGGTGTCCGGCACCACCTGTACCGTGGCAATCGGACGCTGACGGTGCGGCTGCTTCAGGCGCTGCCGTGGTTTAAGGCCACCCGTGCGCAATGGCGCTATGGCCTGCGCAATGGTATCGCCATGTGTCTGGCGCTCAGCGTCGCCTATACGCTTAATCTCGACGAACCTTACTGGGCGATGACCTCTGCGGCGGTCGTCAGCTTTCCTACCGTCGGCGGGGTGATCAGCAAAAGCCTTGGCCGCATCGCCGGAAGCCTGCTCGGGGCCGTGGCCGCGCTGCTGATCGCCGGTCATACCCTTAACGATCCCTGGCTGTTTTTATTCGCCATGGCGGGCTGGATCGGCTACTGCACCTGGGCCTGCGCGCACTACAGCAATAACGTGGCCTATGCCTTTCAGCTGGCGGGTTATACCGCGGCGATCATCGCCTTTCCGGTGATAAATATCAGCGAAACCGGCGAGCTGTGGGACATCGCCCAGTCGCGGGTCTGCGAGGTGATCGTGGGGATCCTGTCGGGGGGCATGATGATGATGATCCTGCCGAGCGCCCCGGATGGCACGGCGCTGCTCAGCGCGCTGAAAAACAGGCAAGCCCGCCTGCTGGAACACGCCGCCTTAATCTGGCAGCCGGACACCAGCGACGCCATTCGCGCCGCCCATGAAAATGTCATCGGCCAGATCCTCACCCTCAACCTGCTGCGCATTCAGGCGTTCTGGAGCCACTACCGCTTTCGCCAGCAAAACGCCCTGCTCAACTATTTACTGCATCAACAGCTACGCATGACCAGCGTGATCTCAAGCCTGCGGCGTCTGCTGCTGAACTGGCCCGACGCGCCGGCCGCCACCCGTCCAGTGCTGGAACAGCTGCTCGCCGCCCTCGGGCGTCCGGATGCGGATTTTTATGCCGTGGCGCGCATTATCGCCCCGCTTGCGCCGCGGGATGATGCCGATTACCGCCACCGCGCCTTCTGGGACAGGCTGCGCTATTTTTGCCGCTTGCACTTAGCCAGCAGTCGCTGGATCCAGCGGCTGGAACATGCCCGCCCCGTCACCGCTTTCACCGTGCCGCGTGCGCCAGCGCTGGCCCGTCATACCGATAATCTGGAAGCCGTCTGGAGCGGGCTGCGCACCTTTGCCACCCTGGTGGCGATTGGTGCATGGGCTATCGGCGCGCAGTGGGAGGCGGGCGCCTCGGCGCTGACGCTGGCGGCCATCAGCTGCGTGCTCTATTCCGCCGTTGCCTCGCCTTTCAGCTCCCTGACGCTGCTGATGCGCACGCTGCTTTTACTGTCGCTGTTCAGCTTTGCGGTGAAGTTTGGCCTGATGGTGCAAATTTCGGAGCTTTGGCAGTTTTTACTTTTTCTGTTTCCGCTGCTGACCACCATGCAACTGCTGAAGCTGCAAATGGCGAAATACGCCGGTCTGTGGGGGCAATTGATTGTCTTTATGGGATCGTTTATTTCCGTCACTAATCCACCGGTGTATGACTTCGCGGATTTTCTGAATGACGATCTGGGGAAATTACTCGGCGTGGGCATGGCGTGGCTGGCATTCGCGGTGCTGCGTCCCGGATCGGACGCCCGTAAAAGCCATCGTCATATTCGCGCCCTGCGCCTGCGGTTTATCGATCAGCTAAGCCGTCGGCCGCACTACCGCGAAAGTGAGTTCGAGTCGCTGGTTTATCATCACGTCAGCCAGCTCAGCCAGAGTAAAGACGCGCAGTCCAGGCGCTGGCTGTTGCGCTGGGGCGTGGTGCTGCTTAACTGTACGCATGTGGTGTGGCAGCTGCGCGACTGGGAAACCCGCTCCGATCCGCTATCGCGGGTGCGGGATCGCTGTCTTGCGCTGCTGCGTGACGTGATGAGTGAAAAAGGCGTGCGGCATGTTTCGCTGGGGATAACGCTGGAGGAGCTACAGCGCATCTGCGATACGCTGGCCCGGCATCACCAGCCTGCTGCGCGGGAACTGGCCTCCATTGTCTGGCGGCTCTATTGCGCGCTCCTGCAACTTGAACAGGCCCCGGCAGCAGGCGTGGTACCTTCAGAGATTACTTGATGACACCACAGGCGTAACGGGCTCCGCCACCGCCCAGGGGCTCCGGCGAGTCGGACATATTATCGCCGCCAACGTGGATCATCAGCGCTTTGTCTTTCACTTCATCAAGTTTTTTCAGCCGTGGCGCCACCACCGCGTCGGTGGCCTTGCCGTCATTGTTGACCACCAGCACCGGCAGATCGCCGGTATGCCCTTTACCTTCCGGGCCTTCATGCTTGCCGGTATCGTGCGGATCGAGGTGGCCGCCTGCGGCTTCTGCCGCCACTGCTTTACCGTCTTTTATGGCCGGTTCGCAGGAGCCTTTGGCATGCACATGGAAACCGTGCTCGCCGGGCGGCAGGGCTTTAAGATTGGGGGCAAATTCCAGCCCTTTATCGGTTTCACTGATTTTAACTGTACCAATGGACTGACCGATGCCCCCGGAGGTGACGAGGTTCATCGTAACTTCCTGGCTGGCAGCCTGCGCGCCTGCGCAGACGGACAGAGCCAGCATCGCGAGACAAAAACGCTTCATATAACCTCCCTTGATCAGATTTACCCCTGAAGTGTAAACCAGGGGTAAGGATCTCACTGGAAAGTCAGGTTATTCCGTGATCAGGGAACGTCGTAGCCCAGCGCCGCTTTACGGATACGGAACCACTGCTGGCGGCTGAGCTGGATGTTTTCGGCCTCAATAGCCGCCCGTACGCGCTCAATTTTACCGGAGCCGATAATCGGCAGCGGCTGTGACGGCAGACGCAGAACCCACGCATAGACCACCTGCTCAATGCTGGCGGCATTCACTTCCTGGGCGATCTGCGCCAGTTCATCCCGCAGCGGCTGGAAAGCGTCGTCATTAAACAGACGACCGCCGCCGAGGCAGGACCACGCCATCGGACGCACGCGCAGTTGCTGGAGCTGGTCGAGGGTGCCGTCAAGGATCAGCGGCTGATGCACCGGTGAAATTTCAACCTGGTTGGTGGCGAGGGTAAACGGCAGACGGGACTGCAACAGCGCGAACTGCGCCGGGGTAAAGTTTGACACGCCGAAATGACGCACTTTGCCGCTCTGGTGCAGATGCAGGAAGGCTTCCGCCACGTCATCCGCATCCATCAATGGATCAGGTCGGTGGATCAGCAGCAAATCAAGATGATCGACAGCCAGATTGCGCAGCGACTGTTCGGCGCTGGCGATGATATGACTTTTATCGGTGATGTAATGACCGAGCGCATTTTCCGCGCGGGCGGTGGTGGCGATGCCGCACTTGGACACCACTTCCATGCGGGCGCGCAGATGCGGGGCCAGCTTTAAGGCTTCACCAAAGGCCGCTTCGCACTGATAACCGCCATAAATATCGGCGTGATCGACAGTGGTCACGCCCAGATCCAGATGTTCTTCAATGAAGCTCACCAGCTGGCGCGCAGACATATTCCAGTCCATCAGACGCCAGTAGCCCATTACGAAACGTGAAAATTCCGGGCCTTGCGGCGCAAGGGTAATACGCTGAACCATAACCGCTTCCTCTTTAATTAATGTGCTCTGAGTATACGCATATGCACGATTAAAAAAGTGAAGGTTGTTGCGGTTCCTCCGGCGCATCCGGTTTGTTTGCGCGTAATTTACGCAGCAGACGCTGGCGGCACAGGCGCAACACCGTCTGCTTTTGCGTATCGCTCATGTTTTGCCAGTTAAAACGTTCTTCCCGCGTTCGCATACAGCCGCGGCAAAACCCGCGCTCGTCCGTCTGACAAATGCCCCGACACGGACTCTGGATCGGGAAAAACTCAAGTTGCTCTGCCACGCCCGGCCTCCGGTTTAGGGTTTATTACATTGAAGACGCCACCGGAGCATTTCGCAAATCGTCTTGCATTAGACCGAACGGTCTATTACAGTGACGTCATGAACAGACACACTGAACATGATACCCGCGAACATCTGCTGGCCACCGGCGAGCAGTTATGTATGCACCGTGGCTTCACCGGCATGGGATTAAGCGAACTGCTGAAAACGGCGGAAGTGCCCAAGGGTTCGTTTTATCACTATTTCCGCTCGAAAGAAGCCTTCGGCGTCGCGCTGCTGGAGCGTCATTACGCAAATTACCATGCGCGGCTGGCGCAGCATTTTGCCAGCAGTGAAGGTAATTACCGTGACCGCGTGCTGGCCTATTATGAATATACGCTGGAGCAGTTTCGTCAGCAGGGCATTATCAGCGGTTGTCTGACGGTGAAGCTGTCTGCAGAAGTGTGCGATCTGTCAGAGGATATGCGCACCGCCATGAATAATGGCGCAACCCAGGTGATCGCTCTGATTGCGGATGCGCTGGAAAAAGGCCGTGGTGAGCGCAGCCTCGATTTTCCCGGCGATGCGCAGACGCAGGCTCAGGTGCTCTATTCCCTGTGGCTGGGGGCGAATCTGCAGGCCAAGATGTCACGCAGCGCCGTGCCGCTGGAAAGCGCGCTGGCGCATGCCCGATTTGTTATCGCAGCGCCTGCACAATAACAGGCGTTTTTATTTCTACTTTTACTAGTCGACCGGTCTATTCAGGAGCAGTTATGTCTAAGTCGTTATTTACCCCGTTGAAAGTGGGTGCCATTACCGTACCGAACCGTGTATTTATGGCTCCGTTGACGCGCCTGCGCAGCATTGAGCCAGGTGACATTCCGACCCCGCTGATGGGCGAATATTACCGCCAGCGCGCCAGCGCCGGTCTTATCATCAGCGAAGCGACGCAGATTTCCGCCCAGGCAAAAGGCTATGCGGGCGCGCCGGGGCTGCACAGCCCGGAGCAGATTGCCGCATGGAAAAAAATCACCGCTGGCGTGCACGCTGAAAATGGCCATATGGCCGTACAGCTGTGGCACACCGGTCGTATCTCCCACACCAGCCTGCAACCGGGCGGTCAGGCGCCGGTCGCGCCCTCTGCCATCGCAGCGGGTACCCGTACTTCCCTGCGTGATGCCAATGGCAACGCCATCCGCGAAGAAACCTCCGTGCCGCGCGCGCTGGAAATCGATGAAATTCCGGGCATCGTGAACGATTTCCGCCAGGCTGTCGCCAACGCCCGCGAAGCCGGTTTTGATCTGGTCGAACTGCATGCCGCCCACGGTTACCTGCTGCACCAGTTCCTGTCCCCTTCCGCTAACCAGCGTACCGATGAGTACGGCGGCAGCGTGGAAAACCGCGCCCGTCTGGTGCTGGAAGTGGTGGATGCGGTCTGTAACGAGTGGGGCGCAGACCGCATTGGTATTCGCGTCTCGCCAATCGGTACCTTCCAGAACACCGACAATGGCCCGAACGAAGAAGCCGATGCGCTGTATCTGATCGAAGAGCTGGCCCGTCGCGGCATCGCTTACCTGCACATGTCTGAGCCGGACTGGGCGGGCGGCGCGCCTTATACCGAAGCCTTCCGTGAAAAAATGCGCGCCCGTTTCCACGGCCCGATTATCGGCGCCGGGGCTTACACGCCGGAGAAAGCCGAAGATCTGATCGGCAAAGGGCTTATCGATGCGGTGGCCTTTGGTCGTGACTATATCGCCAACCCGGATCTGGTTGAGCGCCTGGAACGCAAAGCGGAACTGAACCCGCAGCGCCCGGAAAGCTTCTACGGCGGCGGCGCGGAAGGTTACACCGACTACCCTACTCTGTGATCCGTTGATTGATAGCGGCGACACTCCGCCGCTATACTGCATAAAGCTTTACGACCGGAACGCAAAACAACTGATTAAGAGGATATTATGCGCTTACTTCACACCATGCTGCGTGTTGGCGATCTGCAACGCTCCATCGACTTCTACACCAACGTGCTGGGCATGACGCTGCTGCGTACCAGTGAAAATACCGAATACAAATACTCGCTGGCATTTGTGGGCTACGGCCCGGAAAGCGACGAAGCGGTTATCGAACTGACCTACAACTGGGGCGTCGACAGCTATGAGCTGGGCACCGCTTACGGTCATATCGCGCTGGAAGTGGATAACGCGGCTGAAGCCTGCGAACGTATCCGTCAGAATGGCGGCAATGTTACCCGTGAAGCTGGCCCGGTTAAAGGCGGCACCACGGTTATCGCCTTCGTTGAAGATCCGGACGGTTATAAAATCGAACTGATCGAAGCCAAAGACGCCGGTCGCGGTCTGGGCAACTGATCCCCCACGGGCGCGCCGCGCCCGTTCTTTCTGCGCGGTATAATCCTTGCGTAAAATTTGCCATAATGCGCGCTGCAATTTTCCGTCTTAAGAGATCCTGATGTCCGATAACGCTCAACTCACCGGTCTGTGCGGCCGATTTCGTGGTTTTTACCCTGTTGTTATTGATGTGGAAACCGCCGGGTTTAACGCCAAAACCGATGCGCTGCTCGAAGTTGCCGCCATTACCTTAAAAATGGACGATGAGGGCTGGCTGATGCCGGACAGCACGCTGCACTTTCACGTTGAGCCGTTCGAAGGAGCAAATCTGCAACCTGAAGCGCTGGCGTTCAACGGTATCGATCCTGCTAACCCGCTGCGCGGGGCGATCAGTGAGCACGATGCGCTGCATGCGATTTTCAAAATGGTGCGCAAAGGCATTAAAGACAGCGGCTGTAGCCGCGCGATCATGGTGGCCCACAATGCGACCTTCGATCACAGCTTTATGATGGCCGCCGCCGCGCGCGCCTCGCTGAAACGCAACCCTTTCCATCCGTTTGTGACCTTTGACACCGCCTCACTGAGCGGTCTGGCGCTGGGACAGACGGTACTTTCCAAAGCCTGCGCCGCCGCCGGTCTGGATTTCGACAGCACCCAGGCCCACTCTGCCCTTTATGATACTGAGCAAACCGCCCTGCTGTTCTGCGAGATCGTTAACCGCTGGAAGCGGCTGGGCGGCTGGCCGATGGCGATGCCTGGCGACGAAAATCAGCCATAAAAAAAAGCACCCGAGGGTGCTTTTTTATTGCCTGCGCTTATTCAGCCCCCGGCTCTTCGGTTTTGTACTTCGCGGCGGTTTCTTTGATCAGCGGCTGAAGTTCTCCGCGCTGGTACATCTCAATGATGATGTCGCAGCCGCCTACCAGCTCGCCATCCACCCACAGCTGCGGGAAGGTCGGCCAGTTGGCGTATTTCGGCAGCTCGGCGCGGATGTCCGGGTTCTGCAGAATATCAACATAAGCAAAGCGTTCGCCACAGGCGGAAAGCGCCTGAACTGCCTGGGCAGAGAAGCCGCAGCTTGGCAGCTTAGGGGAACCTTTCATGTACAGCAGGATCGGGTTTTCAGCGATTTGACGCTGGATTTTTTCGATGGTCTCGCTCATTGTCTTGCTTCCTTAACTTCTTCTACGACAGTCGTCTTATTGTAGCGGTTCAGACAACCCACGGAAAATAACATTTTGTTCACCACGCGTTATATTATCGTCTGTCGGATAAAGATGCCTTAAGAATATCAGTTTGCGCGAAACGATTCGCTCATGCCTTAACCGTTTCCTTCCCTGAATTGCTGCTTTTTTTTGCGCTTGTTAACGAAACAGCGCAAGGATGCAAAAAGGCTCTTACCTTTTTAGCATTTTATGCTTTAGAATCGACGAGTTTTGAAAATCACACGCACGCATGATTTCATGCCTGCCCGAATCAGGGGATTGCTCAGTGGCGCGGATAAATAAAGTCTCGATCACGCTCTGTGCTTTGGTTTTTGCTTCGCTGACGTTTGCGCCATTAAGCCAGGCGTCTGAACAGGCACGGCCCTCTGCCGTGCAAAAAACGCATCTGGCGAAAACCAGCGACCGTAAGAAGCAAAGCACGACCCAAAAGACAACAAAGAAAAGCAGTGGCAACAGTAAAAAAATAGCTAAAAAAGCATCCAGCAGTTCCGCCAGTCAAAAAACCTCCAGCAGAACAAAACGCGTCTCATCCGGTACTAAAACCAGCAGCCTCGCCTCACGCAAAAGCAAATCCAGCCCGGGGAAAATTGCCGCCGTTACCTTTACGGAAAAGTGCACCACCCGCAAAGGCCGCAAGCAGCACTGCGTGAAAGTGAAAAGCAGCAAGCCGGTTACCCTGGCAGACGCGCATAAAGTGCGCATTAAAAAGGCCCAGACGGCGGCGTTATCGACATTAATGAATCAGATCGGCAAACCCTATCACTGGGGCGGCACCTCGCCGCGTACCGGCTTTGATTGCAGCGGGCTGGTGTATTACGCCTATAAAGATCTGGTGAAGTTCCGCATCCCGCGCACCGCCAATGAAATGTATCACCTGCGTGATGCCTCGCCGGTCAACCCGGGCGAGCTGGAACGGGGCGATCTGGTGTTCTTCCGCACGCAGGGTCGCGGCACCGCCGATCACGTGGGCGTCTACGTTGGCAATGGCAAATTCATCCAGTCGCCGCGCAGTGGTCAGGATATTCAAATCACTTCCCTTAGCGAAGATTACTGGCAGCGTCATTATGTGGGCGCGCGCCGGGTGATGACGCCGAAAAACGTCCGCTAAAAAAAACACCCTGCCGGACTGGCAGGGTGTTTTTCTTTTTTACTCAGTAACGATCAGTTCGCCACGCATTCCCGGCGGGCATCGGCGCGCCCGGAAAACAGCACCAGCAGCAACGCCAGCGCCGCAATAACAGCGCCCATCACCGGCACAACGGCGTAGCCTAATCCTGCGGAGATCACCGCGCCGCCTGCCGCCGCGCCCAGCGCATTGCCGAGGTTAAAAGCGCCGATATTCACGGACGAAGACAGCCCCGGCGCTTCATGAGCGACACGCATTACGCGCATCTGCAATGGCGGCACCACCGCGAACGTTGCGGCGCCCCACACTACCATCGCCACGGCCGCGCCGATATCGCTTTTCACCAGCAGCGGGATCGCCAGCATGATCACCATCAGCAGCAACAGAAAGCCTTTCAGCGTGCCGCTGACGGAACGATCGGCAAACTTGCCGCCCAGGTAATTGCCCAGCGAGAAGCCCACGCCGATCAGCACCAGCATTGCGGTGACAAAGAATGGCGTGGCGTGATTCAGCTCCTGCAACACCGGCGAGATATAGGTATAAAGGGTGAACATCGCCCCGGCGCCCAGCACGGTGGTCAGCAGCGCCGATAAAACCTGCGGGCGCATCAGCACCGCCAGCTCCTGGCGCACATTCGGACGCACGCCCGCGCTGCCCTTCGGCAGGGAGAAGAACAGGCTTAACATCGACACCACGCCAAGACCTGCGGTGGCGAGGAAGGACATCCGCCAGCCGATGGTTTCCCCAAGCCAGGTGGCCGCTGGAACGCCGCCGATATTGGCGATGGTCAGTCCCATAAACATGGTCGCCACGGCGCTGGCCTGTTTATGTTTCGGTACCACGCTTGCGGCCACCACTGAACCCAGGCCAAAGAAGGCGCCGTGGTTAAGACTGGTGATAATGCGCGATAACAGCAGCGTGGTGTAATCCGGCGCAATGGCCGACAGTACATTACCGAGGGTGAAAATCGCCATCAGGAAGATCAGCGCGTTACGACGGGCGCGATGCGACAGCAGCAGCGTCATCAGGGGGGCGCCCACCATCACGCCGATCGCATAGGCGCTGATCAGCATGCCGGCGGCAGGGATCGAGACGTCAACGCCACGGGCGATTACCGGCAGCAATCCCATGGGTGAAAATTCAGTTGTACCTATCCCAAAAGCCCCGATTGCCAGTGACAGCAGGGGAAAATTTATCTTCATTATTACATGACTCCAGTAATGCGATGGCGTACAGAGCGCCCCGCGGTGAAGTCAAAAGCATGACATTAATCACAAAAAAACAGAAGTTAATGAAGTGACAAAAGATTATTGCAAATTTGATAACAATCGGCGGGAATGAAAAAGAGAGGGAGAGCGCTCTCCCTGCTCTGGATCAATTAAAAGCGGCAGTCATTGCGCCAGCAACGATCAGGCTGAGCACGATTACGGTAGTAAACAGCGAATACTTCAGATTGCTATCCATCATTTTTTCTCCTTTGTTAACCCCCACAAAAAGTGAGATTGCTCATTTTTGCACAGTTAAACGCAAAAATCTTCTCTGTTTTAGATTGATAACCATTTTTAGACTTCCCCTTTTCATCAAGATCAGCCAGAATTCCACGCTAAATTTATTCGTGTACCGGCCACTGACCCCTCCTGACGTCCTGTGTTGTTTTCCCGGCGTATCGCAACCTGAAAATGTTGTGCGAAGGGTTTTTTAAGGCAAACGTTTACCTGTAGAAGTATCAGGAGTTTAAGATATGGTCTGGAGTGAGATCTAATGGCAACAATTAAAGATGTAGCGAAACGCGCAAACGTTTCCACTACAACCGTATCACATGTTATTAACAAAACCCGTTTTGTTGCGGAAGAAACGCGCAACGCGGTGTGGGCAGCCATCAAAGAGCTGCATTATTCCCCAAGCGCGGTGGCGCGCAGTCTGAAGGTTAACCATACCAAGTCGATTGGCTTGCTGGCGACCAGCAGCGAAGCGCCCTACTTCGCCGAAATCATTGAAGCTGTTGAGAAAAACTGCTTCCAGAAGGGCTATACCCTGATCCTCGGCAACGCCTGGAACAACCTGGAAAAGCAGCGCGCTTATCTGTCGATGATGGCGCAAAAGCGCGTCGACGGCCTGATGGTGATGTGTTCTGAATACCCGGACCCGCTGTTGCGCATGCTTGAAGAGTACCGTCATATCCCGATGGTGGTGATGGACTGGGGCGAAGCGAAAGCGGACTTTACCGATTCGGTGATCGATAACGCTTTTGAAGGCGGCTATATGGCGGGCCGTTATCTGATCGAACGTGGCCACCGTGAAATCGGCGTCATTCCGGGCCCGCTTGAGCGTAACACCGGCGCGGGCCGTCTGGCGGGCTTTATGAAAGCGATGGAAGAAGCGCTGATTAAGGTGCCGGAAAACTGGATCGTGCAGGGCGACTTTGAGCCGGAATCCGGCTACCGCGCCATGCAGCAGATCCTCTCCCAGCCGCATCGTCCGACCGCAGTCTTCTGCGGCGGCGACGTGATGGCGATGGGCGCGCTCTGCGGGGCTGATGAAATGGGTCTGCGCGTGCCGCAGGACGTGTCGCTGATTGGTTATGACAACGTGCGCAACGCGCGTTTCTTCACTCCGGCGCTGACCACCATTCACCAGCCGAAAGATTCGCTGGGCGAAACGGCCTTCAATATGCTGATGGACAGGATCGTCAGCAAGCGTGAAGAGTCGCAGTCCATTGAGGTGCACCCGCGTCTCATCGAACGCCGCTCGGTCGCCGACGGCCCGTTCCGCGACTACCGCCGTTAAGCCTGCCGGGAGCCAGTCACTCTGGCTCCCGCAACCACTCTTTATTCAGCGTCTCGCTGTCTCCTAAATAATCGAGCAGCCAGCTTAAGGCGGGCGAATTGTCCTTTTGCTGCCACGTCAGGCAACAGGCGGCGTCCGGGAAGGGGTTTTCAAGCGGCAGCGCCACCCACTCTCCGCGATCAAGCCAGGGCCTGGCAAAATGCGCCGGTACCATGCCGATACACAATCCCGCCGACAGACAGGCCGCCGAGGATTCCCAGTCGGGCGCGACGATGCGCCGCTGGTTATCCAGCAGCCAGGTGATACGCTTCGGCAGCGAGCGGGAGGTGTCTTCGCGCACCAGCGACGGCCAGTTGCGCAAGGTGTCATCGCTCAGCGGCCCGTCCATCGCCGCCAGCGGGTGTTCACGGGATACCACGCACTTCCAGCTCAATTTCCCCATATCCCGGAAGGCGTAGCGCCCGCCCACCGGCACCGCCTGGGTCGCCCCAATCGCCAGTTCCACGCGGCCATCCGCCAGCGCGTCCCACACGCCGTTGAATACTTCCTGAAAGACGATCAGCTCCACATCCTGAAAGTGGCGGTAGAAATCGACGATCATTTGCCTGCTACGTTCGGGCTTAACGATATTGTCCACCGCGATGGATAACTGCCCCCGCCAGCCGTTGGCGATCTGCTGACACTGCTGACGGGTGATCTGCATTTTTTTGATAACAGATCGCCCTTCCTTTAAAAACCAGCGCCCGGCCGGGGTAAGCACCACGTCACGGTGACGGCGCTCAAACAGCGGCACCGCCAGCCACTCTTCCAGTTGCCGCACCGTATAGCTAACCGCCGATGGGACCCGGTGGAGTTCCTGCGCCGCGGCGCTGAAGCTGCCGGTTCGTGCCACCGCATCAACCACTTCCAGTGAATATTCTGACCACATGTTCTGCCTGCAAATTTTTTGAATGCAATGTGCAAATATTAGCGTTTCACAACCGTCATTGCACTCCCTACACTCTGCCGCTCTGCTCACCTGCCAAAACAAGAGAACGTGACATGAAACCTGGAAAAGGATTTTTAGTCTGGCTGGCGGGGTTAAGCGTACTGGGCTTTCTGGCTACAGATATGTATTTACCCGCCTTCGCCGTTATTCAGAATGATCTACAAACCCCGGCGGCTGCCGTCAGCGCCAGCCTGAGTCTGTTTTTAGCCGGATTTGCGGTTGCGCAACTGGCGTGGGGTCCGCTGTCCGATACTTATGGTCGCCGCCCGGTGCTGTTAAGCGGTCTGGCGCTCTTTGCCGTCGGCTGTCTGGGCATGCTGTGGGTGCGCGACGCCACCTGGCTGCTGGTGCTGCGTTTTATCCAGGCGATCGGCGTCTGCGCTGCCGCCGTCACCTGGCAGGCGCTGGTGACGGATCACTATCCGGCGCACCGCACTAATCGTATCTTCGCCACCATTATGCCGCTGGTGGGTCTCTCTCCGGCCCTTGCGCCGCTGCTGGGCAGCTGGATCCTCGCGCATTTTTCCTGGCAAATGATTTTTATGACGCTGTTTGTCATTACGCTGGTGCTGATGCTGCCCGCGCTGCGCCTGAAGCCGGTGGTAAAAAAAACCACCAGCAGCGACGTGCCGCTGACCTTTGCCACCCTGCTCCGTTCCCGGGATTACCGCGGTAACGTGCTGATCTACGCCGCCTGCTCCGCCAGCTTCTTCGCCTGGCTGACCGGCTCGCCCTTTATCCTCAGCGAAATGGGCTACGGCCCGGCGGCCATTGGCCTGAGCTATGTACCGCAAACCATCGCCTTTCTGATCGGCGGCTATGGATGCCGCGCGGCGCTGCAAAAGTGGCAGGGTAAAAAGTTACTGCCGTGGCTGCTGGTGTTCTACGGTCTGAGCGTGGCGGGTACCTGGATAGCCGGGCTGGTGGCGGGTCAATCTCTCACGGCGCTGCTGGTGCCCTTCTGCGTGATGGCAATGGCGAACGGCGCCATCTATCCCATTGTGGTGGCCCAGGCGCTGCGCCCGTTCCCGCAGGCGACCGGACGCGCGGCGGCGTTGCAAAATACCCTGCAACTGGGGCTCTGTTTCCTTGCCAGTCTGGTAGTGTCCGCGCTTATCGGCACGCCGCTGTTGACCACCACCAGCGTAATGCTGATCACCGTGTTACTGGCCGCTGCCGGTTACCGGATGCAGCGTCATGGTGTAACAGACGCGAATGCTGAAACCGCCTCTGCATAGTTCACCGTGCAACTATGTTACAAATCAGTGATTAGGTTGCTAAGAATTTACTATTGTATCTGCCGGATCTGAGGCCTATACTCATTTCCGGCACATATAATTACGATAAATATTATGCAGTAACAGGCGCAGGATGACGCCTCTCTCACCACGGACGGCCTTTACGGCAAGGGTAATCTCCCTTCCTCTGTTCTACGTCGGATTTCTGGCTCGCGGACCATTCCGTGAGATTTCTCACAAACCCTAAAAAGCGACTACGCTGTTTGAAGGTTCTGATCACATACAGGTGATGGAGAAGCTATGAGTTCATCGTGCATAGAAGACGTTAACATACGGGATGATGACTGGTTTCGTATCGTAAGCGAACTGCTTGGCCGGGCGGGGATCACAATCAACGGTTCGTCCCCGGTAGATATTCAGGTCAAAAATCCTCATTTTTTTAAACGCGTGCTGCAGGAAGGATCGCTGGGGCTGGGTGAAAGTTATATGGACGGCTGGTGGGATTGCGAGCGGCTGGACATTTTCTTCAACAACGTTCTGCGCGCCGGTCTTGAAAACCAGCTACCGCACCATCTCAAAGATACGCTGCGTATAGCGGGCGCCAGATTATTTAATTTGCAGAGCAAGCGCCGGGCATGGATCGTCGGCAAAGAGCATTACGATTTGGGTAATGATCTGTTCAGCCGCATGCTGGATCCGCAAATGCAATACTCTTGCGCCTACTGGAAGGATGCCACGACGCTGGCAGACGCCCAGCTTGCCAAGCTAAAACTGATTTGCGAAAAGTTACAGCTCCAGCCCGGAATGCGTGTGCTCGACATCGGCTGTGGCTGGGGTGGGCTTGCGCAGTACATGGCGCAGCATTATGACGTCAGCGTGGTGGGCGTGACGATTTCTGCGGAACAGCAAAAAATGGCGCAGGAACGCTGTCAGGATCTCGATGTGACTATTTTGCTCCAGGATTATCGCGATCTTAACGAGCAGTTTGACCGCATCGTCTCTGTCGGCATGTTCGAACACGTTGGTCCTAAAAACTACGCCACCTATTTTGAGGTTGTCGATCGCAATCTGAAACCTGACGGCCTGTTTTTACTGCACACTATCGGCTCGAATAAAACCGACCACCACGTCGATCCCTGGATCAATAAGTACATCTTCCCTAACGGCTGTCTGCCGTCGGTGCGGCAGATCGCCACCGCCAGCGAGCCGCATTTTGTGATGGAAGACTGGCATAACTTCGGTTCGGATTATGATAAAACGCTGATGGCCTGGCATAGCCGTTTTCAGGCCGCCTGGCCGGAGATTGCCGGCAATTATTCAGACCGTTTCAGAAGGATGTTCAGCTACTATCTCAATGCCTGTGCGGGGGCGTTCCGCGCGCGGGATATTCAGCTCTGGCAGGTGGTGTTCAGCCGGGGCGTGGAAAACGGCCTGCGCGTGGCGCGTTGATAAAAAACCCCGGCTTGCCGGGGTTTTTTGTGGGATTTACTCGTCGCGCTCGACCACCACCACCCGGGCCGCCATCACGCGTTCGACGGTGTCCACCACCGCCTGGGTCTGGGGATCGATTTCGATATTGACGCGGCTGCCCAGTTTTTTGCTGCTGAGCGTGGTGCGCTCCAGCGTTTCCGGGATCAGGTGCACGCAAAAGCGCGTCGGCGTCACCTCGCCTACCGTCAGGCTAATACCGTCAATACCGATAAATCCTTTATAAAGAATATACTTCATCAGCGTCGGATCCTGGACTTTAAACCAGATCTGACGATTATTTTCTGACGCCAGGATCTTAACCACTTCCGCGGTAGTGATAATATGCCCCGACATTAAATGCCCGCCAATTTCATCGCTGAATTTCGCTGCACGCTCGACATTTACATAATCACCGGGGATTAATTCTCCGAGATTGGTAATACGCAGCGTCTCTTTCATTAAGTCGAAACTGATATGATTGCCGTTAATTTCCGTTACGGTCAGGCAGCAACCGTTGTGCGCCACGGACGCGCCCGTCTCCAGGCCATCCAGCATGGTGTCTGGCAACTCCACGACGTGCGTGCGGAAATTGGGTTTCTCATCAATGGACACCACTTTTGCCGTGCCCTGTACAATACCGGTAAACATGCCTGGTGCTCCTGTATCATTAATTCGGTTAACCGTGTTTATACCAGCACAATAACAGGTGAAAAATGAGGTTGCCAGTCTCGGGACTTATTACGCTGTTTTTTCTCTGGATTAATCGCAGTTCCCCGCTACAATGTACTGGTTATTTCTCCTGCAAATCTTTTGCTGCCAGTAACGGCGGCTATTCAGTTTTTCATATAACTACAATTCAACAGGTGTTCACGTGCAGAAGTACTTTCTTGAAGCGCGTCAGTTATTAGCACTGGCGATCCCGGTGATCATTGCGCAAATCGCCCAGACCGCGATGGGTTTCGTCGATACCGTGATGGCGGGCGGCTACAGCGCCACCGACATGGCGGCGGTGGCTATTGGTACCTCTATCTGGCTGCCCGCCATTCTTTTTGGTCACGGGCTGCTGCTGGCGCTGACGCCGACGGTTGCGCAACTGAACGGCTCCGGCCGCCGCGACCGTATTGCCCACCAGGTACGCCAGGGTTTCTGGCTGGCGGGCGGCGTGTCGGTGCTGATCATGATCGTGCTGTGGAACGCGGGTCATATCATTCATGCGATGCACAATATCGATCCCGAACTGGCGGACAAAGCGGTGCGCTATCTGCGCGCCCTGCTGTGGGGCGCGCCTGGCTATCTGTTCTTCCAGGTGGCGCGTAACCAGTGTGAAGGGCTGGCGAAAACCAAGCCCGGCATGGTGTTTGGTTTTCTCGGCCTGCTGGTGAATATCCCCATCAACTATGTGCTGATTTATGGTCATTTCGGTATGCCTGAGATGGGCGGCGTCGGCTGCGGCGTGGCGACGGCAACGGTGTACTGGATGATGTTCGTCTGCATGGTCTCCTACATTAAGCGCGCGCGCTCCATGCGCGACATCCGTAACGATATGCGTTTTGGCAAACCGGATCCCGCCGTGCTGCTGCGCCTGGCGCAACTGGGGCTGCCCATCGCCCTCGCGCTGTTCTTTGAGGTGACGCTGTTCGCCGTGGTGGCGCTGCTGGTGTCGCCCCTTGGCATTGTCGATGTAGCCGGGCACCAGATCGCCCTTAACTTCAGCTCGCTGATGTTCGTCCTGCCGATGTCGCTGGCGGCAGCGGTCACCATTCGCGTGGGCTATCGCCTGGGCCAGGGCTCGACGCTGGATGCGCAAACCGCCGCGCGAACCGGGCTGGCGGTAGGCGTCTGCATGGCGGTCGTCACCGCGATCTTCACCGTCGCGCTGCGGGAAGATATTGCCCTGCTGTATAACGACAATCCGGAAGTGGTGCATCTGGCCTCGCAGTTAATGCTGATGGCGGCGGTGTATCAGCTTTCCGATTCCATCCAGGTAGTCGGCAGCGGTATTCTGCGTGGCTATAAAGATACGCGCTCCATCTTCTTTATTACCTTTACCGCCTACTGGGTGCTCGGATTGCCGAGCGGCTATGTGCTGGCGCTGACCGATCTGGTGGTGGATCGCATGGGTCCTGCCGGTTTCTGGATGGGCTTTATCATCGGCCTGACCTCGGCAGCCATCCTGATGATGCTGCGCATGCGTTACCTGCAACGTCAGCCTTCAGGGGTGATCCTCGCCCGCGCGGCGCGTTAAGTACAGTGTAGCCGCCTGCGGGCGGCTACTTTCTCAACATTTTGCGCAGTTGTTCCGCAATCGCGTGAAATCAGAATGAAAATTGCTTTTTTCCGCTTGCCACGGCCGCGCCCTGCCGCTAATATTCGTCCCCGTTGTCAGCACAACAATGCGTTCATAGCTCAGTTGGTTAGAGCACCACCTTGACATGGTGGGGGTCGTTGGTTCGAGTCCAATTGAACGCACCATTCTTTCTGTACAGTGCGTCCGTAGCTCAGTTGGTTAGAGCACCACCTTGACATGGTGGGGGTCGGTGGTTCGAGTCCACTCGGACGCACCATTCAGCAATACTCTCCCTTTTCTTCCTGTTTGACTCCCTGACCGCTTTATCCCATCATGCTCGCTTATGCGTACCTGTGATGATTTCAGTGGGCCACTATGTTTGATTACGCCGAATTTCCCGAGCAGCGTCAGGAAAAAATAAAGCAGCTTTTAGCCCTTAACGGCAAAGTCGTGTGCGCCCAGCTCGCGCCTGAGCTTAACGTCTCCGAACACACTATTCGCCGCGACCTTAAAGAGCTGGCGAATCTTGGCCTGTGCAAGCGTGTTTATGGCGGCGCGGTCAGCGTGCTTCCCCCTTCCGGTAATTTTCTGAAGCGCGAAAACCTTAACAGCGATAAAAAAGAACAGCTCGCCCGCCGCGCGGTATCGCTGATCAAACCCGAAAGCTGCGTTTTTTTTGATGCCGGGACGACAAATCTCGCCATCGCCCGCCAGTTGCCTCCCGGTATTATCCTTACCGCCGTCACCAATTCCCCGTTAATCGCCGCTGAACTGATGCATCACGAGGCGGTGGAAATCATCTTCCCCGGCGGGCGGATCAATAAAGAGACGGGCGGCGCGACCGGTATTGATACCCTGCGCCACATTGAAAAAATGTTTTTCGATCAGTGTCTGCTTGGCGCCTGCGCTTTTGACGCGGACGAAGGCGTGACGGTGTTTGAGTATGACGATGCCGAATTCAAAAAATGTCTGGTGACGCGCAGCAGCGACATCATCGTCACCCTGACCGCCGATAAAATCGCCACTCTTGCCCGTTATCAGGTCGCCACCAGCGAAGAGATCACGACGCTGGTGATCGATGACGCCGTGAGCGAACAGGCGCTGAAAGCGCTGCGCAGTAAAAAACTGGACGTGATCCTCGCCGGCTGAACAAAAATAATACGCAGAGCCATTTGTACTCTTGCACACGATCGCGCATAATCGAGCACAACCAAGCAGAAAGATTTTCTGCGCCCTGCCGTTGTTCACGCTTAAAAGGATCGAAACATGAACTATTCCCTGCCCGATGTCGCTTTCCTCCATGAACTCGCCGATGCCGCCGATAACGAGACGCTGCCGCGTTTTCGTTCCGGCTTAAATCTGCATGTCGGCTCCAAACCCAAAGAGGGCTTTCGTTTTGATCCGGTAACCGATGCCGATCGCGAAGCCGAGCGGGTGATGCGCGCCATTATCAACGAACGCTACCCTTCCCATTCCATCATGGGCGAAGAGTTTGGGACCACCGGCGACGGCCCGCTGCAATGGGTGCTGGATCCGGTGGACGGTACCCGCCCCTTTCTGTGCGGTCTGCCGGTGTGGGGCACGCTGATCGGCCTGACGGTGGAAGGTCGCGGTCAGCTGGGCATGATGGGCCAGCCCTTTACCGGCGAACGCTTCTGGGCGGACGGGAAACAGGCCTGGCGCAGCGGTCCGCAGGGCAGCGGTGTCATGACCACCCGCAAAGGACTGTCGCTTAACCAGGCGATTTTGCATACCACCTCTCCGGAGCCGATTGCCCACAGCCCGGACGTCAACTTTGCGGCGCTGCACAGCGCGACCCTGATGACCCGCTACGGCGGTGAGTGCTATGCGATGGCGATGCTGGCAGCCGGGCAAATCGACCTTTGTCTGGAATATGCCCTGCAACCTTACGATATTGTGGCCTTCGTTCCGATCGTCGAACAGGCGGGCGGCGTAGTAACCACGCTGTCGGGCGATCGCCCGGAAGCCGGTGGCCGCATTCTGGCGTCCGGCTGCCCGCGTCTGCATGACGAAGCGCTGAAAATTCTTAACAGCTGATGGTTTTACAGGATGTCTATGAGCAATAAAAACGCAGCCCTGGAATTACCCGCTACCGGCGGTGCGTCGCGCGCACTGCCCGGCAGAAACGAGCAACGGGCAACGCGCATTGTCTTCTTTATGGCCGGCTTTGCCACCGCGGCCTGGGCGGCGCTGGTGCCCTTCGCCAAATACAATACCGGCGTCAGCGACGGCACGTTAGGCCTGCTGCTGCTGTGTCTCGGCGGCGGCGCGCTGGTGGCTATGCCCCTTACCGGCGCGCTGACCGCCCGCTTTGGCTGTCGTCGGGTTATGGTGGTGTCGGTGCTGATTTTCTGCGCCATTCTGCCGCTGCTGGCGATAACCCAGGATGCGCGACTGCTGGCGCTGGCGCTGCTGCTGTTCGGTATTGGTATCGGCACCACTGACTGCGCGATGAACGTACAGGCGATCATTGTCGAAAAAGCGTCTCCCCGTCCGCTGATGTCCGGTTTTCACGGCTTTTACAGCGTGGGAGGGATTGCCGGTGCCGGTGCGATGAGCGGCATGATGTCGCTGGGGCTTTCCGCCCAGGCGGCCAGTCTTGCCACCACCCTTATCGTGATAGCGTTACTGCTGGTGTGCGTGCGCGGTTTTCTCAGCTACGCGAATCCGCAGGAAGGTCCGGCCTTTGCGGTGCCGCACGGTATCGTGCTGCTGCTTGGCGGTATCTGCTTCGTGGTGTTTCTGGCGGAAGGGGCGGTGCTGGACTGGAGCGCGGTGTTCCTCACCGAATACCGCGGGCTGCCGGAAGCACGCGGCGGGCTGGGTTTTGCCTGCTTCGCCGCCACCATGACGCTGGGGCGATTAACCGGTGACCGCGTTGTCGCCCGTCTCGGCCAGCAGCCGGTGGTCTTTGTCGGCGCGCTGCTGGCCGCCGCTGGCCTGTTACTGACGGTGGCGTCTGATGCCTGGGTGCTGTCGCTGACGGGTTACGCGCTGATCGGTCTGGGTTGCGCAAACATCGTGCCGGTGATGTTTTCGGCAATCGGACGTCAGACAGCCATGCCGCAGGTGCTGGCGGTGCCTGCCGTCACTACGCTCGGCTACATGGGCGTGCTGGCGGGCCCGGCAAGTATCGGCGGGATTGCGCATCACAGCAGCCTGAGCGCTGCTTTTGTGGTGGTGGCCATCGCCATGGTGGGCGTGGCGCTGGTCTCAAGGCTGGTGAAAGTTTAAGGTGAGCGCAACAGGCCCGTCGGGTTTTACCCCCTCGGGCCTGTTAATTTTATTAAGTGCCTGAAATTATTTCTGTCTTTACTTAACACCTTGATAACACTTCGTTGTGAATCTGCACAGATGCATTTTGAAACGCTGTTTTCATTTTCCTTTTGACTGTTTTTCATCGTATAATGCGCGCCAATTGACTCTTGAATGGTTTCAGCTCATTGAACTGTAATATTCAACTATCACAGCGACTCATTCCCCCCTGGGCTGATACACAAGCACATATTCCTCTGCACGCTTTTTTTGATGTCACCTATTCTTATGACGTGACATCGCAAAACTTTCGCAACACCGGTTTGACTCCGCGGCGGTGCGCCCCCGGAGCGTTATTTCCATATCCTTCTCAACTTAAAGACTAAGACTGTCATGAAAAAGACCAAAATTGTTTGCACAATCGGCCCAAAAACCGAATCAGAAGAGATGCTGACCAAAATGCTGGACGCCGGCATGAACGTGATGCGTCTGAACTTCTCTCACGGCGACTATGCTGAACACGGTCAGCGCATCAAAAACTTGCGCAACGTGATGAGCAAAACCGGCAAGAAAGCCGCCATCCTGCTGGACACCAAAGGTCCGGAAATCCGTACCATCAAGCTGGAAGGCGGTAATGACGTCTCCCTGAAAGCAGGTCAGACCTTCACTTTCACCACGGACAAAACCGTTGTGGGTAACAGCGATATCGTTGCTGTCACTTACGAAGGCTTCACCAATGACCTGTCCGTTGGCAACACCGTACTGGTTGACGATGGTCTGATCGGTATGGAAGTGACCGCCATCGAAGGCAACAAAGTTATCTGTAAAGTGCTGAACAACGGCGACCTGGGCGAGAACAAAGGCGTTAACCTGCCGGGCGTTTCCATCGCCCTGCCTGCGCTGGCAGAAAAAGACAAACAAGACCTGATCTTTGGCTGCGAGCAAGGCGTTGACTTCGTTGCGGCATCCTTTATCCGTAAGCGTTCTGACGTGGTGGAAATCCGTGAGCACCTGAAAGCGCACGGCGGCGAGCACATCCAGATCATCTCCAAAATCGAAAACCAGGAAGGCCTGAACAACTTCGACGAAATCCTCGAAGCCTCTGACGGCATCATGGTTGCGCGTGGCGACCTGGGCGTTGAGATCCCGGTTGAAGAAGTGATCTTCGCGCAGAAGATGATGATCGAAAAATGTATCCGCGCCCGTAAAGTGGTGATCACCGCGACCCAGATGCTGGATTCCATGATCAAAAACCCGCGTCCGACCCGTGCGGAAGCAGGCGACGTGGCTAACGCCATCCTGGACGGTACCGATGCCGTAATGCTGTCTGGTGAGTCTGCCAAGGGTAAATACCCGCTGGAAGCCGTCTCCATCATGGCGACCATCTGCGAGCGTACTGACCGCGTGATGACCAGCCGTCTGGAGTTTACCAACGACAGCCGTAAACTGCGCATCACCGAAGCCGTGTGCCGTGGTGCCGTTGAAACTGCCGAAAAACTGGCTGCTCCGCTGATCGTGGTAGCGACCCAGGGCGGTAAATCTGCGCGCGCTATCCGTAAATACTTCCCGGATGCCACCATCCTGGCGCTGACCACTAACGAAGTCACTGCCCGTCAGCTGGTGCTCAGCAAAGGCGTTACCGCGCAGCTGGTGAAAGAGATCTCCTCCACGGACGATTTCTACCGTCTGGGTAAAGAAGTGGCGCTGGAAAGCGGCCTGGCTCAGAAAGGTGAAGTTGTGGTAATGGTTTCCGGCGCGCTGGTTCCAAGCGGCACAACCAATACTGCTTCTGTGCACGTGCTGTAATAATTGCCGTACAAATTAATCTGATTAAAAAAGCGCCCTTGTGGCGCTTTTTTTTATTCATCCAATAACGATTTTCAATAAGTGCAAATCGAAATGCACTATTTAACTGACTTTTTTCTAAGATGAATCCGATGAAAGCGGTCTGTTTTCACACAGTTTTTTTCTGTGCGCCCGCAAAGTCGGTGTTTCTTTGAGCGAACAGTCAAATTTAAGGGTATTCCCAACAAAAAAATATTCTCAATATAAAAAAGTTTGTGTAATACTTGTAACGCTACATGGAGATTAACTCAATCTAGAGGGTATTAATAATGAATCGTACTAAACTGGTACTGGGCGCGGTAATCCTGGGTTCTACTCTGCTGGCTGGTTGCTCCAGCAATGCTAAAATCGATCAGCTGTCTTCTGACGTTCAGACTCTGAACGCTAAAGTTGACCAGCTGAGCAACGACGTGAACGCAATCCGTTCTGACGTTCAGGCTGCTAAAGACGACGCAGCTCGCGCTAACCAGCGTCTGGACAACCAGGCTCACTCTTACCGTAAGTAAGAGTTCCTGTAATAAAATGGCGCACATTGTGCGCCATTTTTTTTGCCTGCGATTTACCTTCCGTTACTGCGTCATCACTTTCCCGTTCTCGTTCGCCACCGCCGGATCACCATTCTTTGCTGACAGTACGGCTGTCGGGTTTGCCTGCGCGTTCTTTGCGGCAGGGATCGCCACCGGGTAACCGGCACGGCGCACCATTGCCTTATCAATCGCCGTCTGATCCCCGCCCGCCTGACGAATAAAATCGCTAAAGGTGGCGGTCAGCGTGATCGGCACCGTCTGGGTGTTCTCCTCAAGGGTGGAAGCCAGCGGGCGGTGCACTTCGATATAGTGGCGGCCATCCGGCTCCACGGAGTATTTGACCGGTTCGTTGATGATGCGCACCGGCGTCCCGGTGTTCACCTGGGAGAACAGCGCTTCGATATCCGGCGCGCCCATGCGAATACAGCCGGAGCTGACGCGCAGGCCTACGCTGTCCTGAGCGTTGGTGCCGTGAATGAGATATTCGCCGTTGCCCAGCCCAAGACGCAGCGCATAGCGCCCCAGAGGGTTATAAGGGCCTGCTGGCACCACGGCGGGCAACTCAATGCCCTTCGCTTTAGAACGCGCACGTATGCCCGCAGGCGGCGTCCAGGTAGGATTGGGGATCTTCTGGCTGACGCGTGTCTCGGCGATGGGCGTTTCCAGCCCCTGCTGGCCGATACCAATGGGGAAGACCTGCACAATGTCTTTTCCCGGCGGATAAAAATAGAGACGCAGCTCCGCCAGGTTGACGATGATCCCCTCCCGCGGGCTGTCCGGCAGCAGCATCTGCGTTGGAATGGTCAGGGTTGTGCCAGGGGCGGGGACAGGCGCCATGGTATCGTTGGCTTCGACGAGCAGCATCGCGCCGGTGTCAAAATGACGGCCGATGGCCTGCAAATTACGATCCTGAGGTTGCACGACATAAGTCTGATTCTGACCGATGAGACGACTGCCCGCCGGCGGTAATGGATAATCGGCCGCCCAGGCACTCTGAATGACGCTGTAAGCGCCGATAAGGCTTAATGTTATTAGAGACGCGCGCTTCATGCTTAAACTCCTGTAATCACTGGCAGTGCGCCAGAAGGCTGATAAACCAGCGAGGCAGAAATCTGCCCCGCATAACAGGATAGTCGCTGTCTTTTGAGTTTAGCTAATGTTTGCTGCTTTCGTACGTATTGCGCGGATCATTGCTTCCAGACCCTGCGAGCGGGAAGGCGTTAAATGCTGGGCGAGAGACATCTTTTCAAACCACGGGCGCACGTCAAAGGCGACGATATCCTGCTCGGTCATCTGCTGATACAGAATAAACACCACCGCAATCAGCCCCTTGACGATGGCAGCATCGCTATCGCCCTGGAGTTCAATCACGCCATCATCCCGGCGCTGCATGACGATCCATACCTGACTCTGGCAGCCCTGAATAACATTTTCCGGGCTGTGCGCCTCCGCTGCCAGTTCCGGCAGGCGCTGGCCCAGTTCAATGATGTAGAGATACTTCTCTTCCCAGTTGGCGCAACGGGTAAAGTTGCGCAACAGTTTTTCTTTATCGGGTAAAGCGGCCATCTCGTCCCCCTGTCAGCCTAATAACTGATGAATGCGTTTCAGTCCGGCTACCAGACGATCCACTTCTTCTTGCGTGTTGTACATCACCAGCGACGCGCGGCACATGGCCGGCACATTGTAAAACGCCATCAGCGGCATCGCGCAGTGATGTCCGGTACGCACCGCGACGCCGTAATTATCGAGAAAACTGCCCACGTCATAGGCGTGATGTTTCCCCAGATTAAAGGCGATAACCCCCAGACGATCCGCCGGGCCGTAAAGCGTCAGATCCGGGACCTCCGCCAGCGCGTTAAGCGCATAACGCATCAGTCCGCGTTCGTGTTCGGCAATGGCGTCCAGTCCCAGCGCAGTGACGTACTCAATAGCGGCACCAAAACCGATAATCGCCCCGGTATTCGGCGTGCCCGCCTCGAAGCGCCACGGCGCTTTCGCCCAGGTGGTGCCTTCCGTCAGGCTGACGGTGGCGATCATCGCCCCGCCCCCTTCCCACGGCGGCATCGCCTGCAGGATCGCCTCTTTTACATAAAGAATGCCGATACCGGTCGGGCCATACAGTTTATGGGCGGAGAAGACGTAAAAATCGCAGTCCAGCGCCTGCACGTCCACCGCGTGATGCATCACCGCCTGCGCGCCGTCCACCAGCACTTTTGCGCCCTGTTGATGCGCCTGTGCGATGATCGCCGCCAGCGGATTCTCGGTGCCGAGCACGTTAGAGACGTGCGTCACCGCCACCAGCCGCGTGCGGTCATCGAGCAGCCCGGCAAGGGCGTCCAGTTGCAGGGTACCGTCCTGATTAATCGGGATCACGCGCAGTTCAGCGCCGGTGCGTTCACACAGCATCTGCCAGGGCACGATATTGGCGTGATGCTCCATGGCGGTAATGATGATGTTGTCACCCGCCGCCACATTGCTGTTGCCCCAGCTGTTGGCGACGAGGTTGATGCCTTCAGTGGTGCCGCGCACGAACACCAGCTCTTCCGGCGTACGGGCGTTGATAAACCGTGACGCCTGGGTGCGCACGTTTTCCATGCGCTGGGTGGCTTCGGCACTCAGGGTATGAATGCCGCGGTGCACGGCAGCGTAGCCGTGACGATAAAACTCCGCTTCGGCATCAATCACCTGATTGGGTTTTTGTGCGCTGGCGGCGCTGTCGAGATACGCCAGCGGCTGGCCATTCACTTCACGCGTCAGAACCGGAAAATCCGCCCGTACGCGCTCAACGGAAAAACTCATGCGATGCCCCCTGGCAGGCGCTGACCGATACGGGACAGTACCTCATGCCTGAGCGCCTCGTCGCTGATGGCTTCCGTCAGTTCAGCGGCAAAGGCGTAGATGATCATTTGCTGCGCGGCCTTCTCATCAATGCCGCGCGAGCGCAGGTAAAACATTTGTTCATCGTCGATGCGGCCAATGGTCGCGCCGTGGCTGCATTTTACGTCATCGGCGTAAATTTCAAGCTGCGGTTTGGTATCCACTTCCGACAGACGGCCAAGCAGCAGATTGTTGTTGGTCATCTGCCCGTCGGTTTTGATGGCATGCTGCGCCACGTTAATCAGCCCGTTGAATACGGCCCGGCCTTTGTCAGAGACGATGGTTTTGTGCAGCTGACGGCTGTTGCAGTAGCCCTTGTTATGGGCAAGCCAGGTACGGGTGTCGCACACTTCACTGTTCACCGGCATCACCAGGCTGTTCACGCGCAGCGTGGTGTTTTCGCCGTTCAGCGCCATGCTGGTGTTGTGACGCAGCACCGCCCCGCCGAGCAGAAAACTGTGGCTGTGCGCGGCGGCATCGGCGGCCAGCAGAATATCGTTATGCGCAAAGTGGTAGCTCTGCGGATTTTCAAACGCCAGCTTCGCGTGATGCAACTGCGCATTGGCCGCCACGTTCATGGTCAGACGCGAGCCGGTAAAATGCCGCTGATCGTTCAGGCTGACGTAATGCTCATAGACCGTCGCCTCTGCGCCCTGCTCCAGATCCAGATGATGGCGATAGTGGGCGGTGTTCATCTCCTCGCCCGCCAGTCCCTGGGTGATATGCATCAGCAGCAGCGGCTTCGCCGGACGCTGGTTGCGCACCACGCGGATATGGGTGACGCTGTGCGCCAGGCTTTCCGTCAGATGCAGAAACACTTCCGGCTGTACCGGCGCGGGCAGCGCGGCGCGCTCGTCGTTAATGCTGACCACAAAGCCGCTGTTTTCGGTACTGTCGCTGAGTTCGGCGTCAAAGCGCCCGTCGACAAACACCAGTCGCACCGCGTCCACCGGCAGAGCCAGCGCGTCACGCTGTGCGGCGGATAACCGGGTCTGCGTGCTGACAAAGTGGCTGCTGAGCAGCCCTTCCAGCGGCGTGTATTTCCAGTTTTCGTGCTTACGCGTCGGCAGCCCTAAACGCAGCACCTGTTGCAGATGCTGCTGCGCCTGTTCCGAACGCGCGCTGCCCTCGGTTTCAAACAGATGATGCCACTGTTGCAGCGCGTTACTGCTGTTCGGTAAGCCAGCCATAGCCCTGCTCCTCCAGTTGTTTCACCAGCGTAAAATCACCGGATTTCACAATGCGGCCCTGGTACAGCACGTGCACAAAGTCGGGCTTGATGTAATCCAGAATGCGCTGGTAGTGCGTGACGATGATAAAGGCGCGCTTTTCGTCGCGCAGGGAGTTCACCCCTTCGGCAACGATTTTCAGCGCATCGATATCCAGGCCGGAGTCCGTTTCATCGAGAATGCACAGTTCCGGCTCCAGCACCGCCATTTGCAGAATGTCGTTACGCTTTTTCTCGCCGCCGGAGAAACCGACGTTAACTGAGCGCGTCAGCAGATCTTCGGGCATTTTCAGTAGCTTGATTTTCTCTTCCATCAGATCCTGGAAGTCAAAACGATCTAACTCATCCAGCCCGCGATATTTGCGCACGGCGTTGAGCGCGGTTTGCAGGAAGAACTGGTTGCTGACGCCGGGGATTTCCACCGGATACTGGAACGCCATAAAGATGCCTTCGCCCGCGCGCTCTTCCGGCGACAGCTCCAGCAGATCTTTGCCGTGGAACTGCACTGAACCACCGGTCACTTCATAATCTTCGCGCCCGGCAAGGGTTGCTGAGAGCGTACTTTTCCCGGAGCCGTTTGGCCCCATAATGGCGTGCACTTCACCAGGACGCACTTCCAGGTTCAGACCGCGCAGGATCTCTTTCTCTTCAACGGCAACCTGCAAATCTTTAATGCTTAACATGTAATTTCCTTAACCGACGCTGTGCTCAAGGCTGATGGCGAGTAATTTCTGGGCTTCAACGGCAAACTCCAGCGGCAGCTCGGAGAAAACATCCTTACAGAAGCCGTTGACGATCATCGAGATCGCATCTTCTTCGCTGATGCCGCGTTGCAGGCAGTAGAACAGCTGATCTTCGCCGATACGCGAGGTGGTAGCTTCGTGCTCCAGCTGCGCGCTGTTATTGCGGCATTCCACATACGGGAAGGTGTGAGCGCCGCAGTCCGGGCCAATCAGCATCGAGTCACACTGGGTAAAGTTACGCGCGTTAGTGGCGGTCGGCATGATTTTTACCAGCCCGCGATAGCTGTTCTGACTTTTCCCGGCGGAGATCCCTTTCGAGATAATGGTCGAACGGGTGTTCTTGCCGATGTGGATCATCTTGGTGCCGGTATCCGCCTGCTGATGCCCGCTGGTCAGCGCCACCGAGTAGAACTCGCCGATGGAGTTGTCGCCGCGCAGAATGCAGCTCGGGTATTTCCAGGTGATGGCCGACCCGGTTTCCGACTGCGTCCAGGACATTTTGCTGTTTTCGCCTTCACACAGCGCACGCTTGGTGACGAAGTTCAGAATACCGCCGGTATTGTTATCGCCGGGGAACCAGTTCTGCACGGTGGAGTACTTCACTTCCGCATCTTTGTGAATGATCACTTCCACCACCGCCGCATGCAGCTGGTAGCTGTCGCGCACCGGCGCGGAGCAGCCTTCGATATAGCTGACGTAGCTGCCTTCATCGGCGATCAAAATGGTGCGCTCGAACTGGCCGGTTTTTTCCGCGTTGATACGGAAATAGGTGGACAGCTCCATCGGACAGCGCACCCCTTTCGGGATGTAGATAAAGGTGCCGTCCGAGGCGACCGCCGCATTGAGCGCCGCAAAGAAGTTATCGTTCGACGGCACCACGGTGCCGAGATACTTCTGCACCAGCTCCGGATGATCGTGGATCGCCTCCCCGAAGGAGCTGAAGATCACGCCGTGCTCAGCGAGCTTTTCACGATAGGTGGTGGCCACGGACACCGAGTCAAAAATGGCGTCCATCGCCACTTCGCGCCCTTCACGCACCGGTACGCCCAGCTGATTAAAAGCCTCTTCCACTTCGTCGGTCAGATAGCTGCCGGCGCCGGTTTGCTGTACCGCGCCCGGCTGCGAGGCGCAGGTGTCGTCGCAGTTGCCGCAGGATGGCGCGGAGTAGTAGCTGTAATCCTGGTAATCCAGCTTGTCGTAATGGGCTTTAAGCCAGTGCGGTTCTTCCATTTCCAGCCAGGCATGATAGGCCTTCAGGCGGAACTCCAGCATCCATTCAGGTTCGTTGCGTTTGGCCGAGATCGCCCGCACGACATCTTCATTGATGCCGTGAGCCATTTCGTCCGTCTGTAACCGGGTGAAGAAGCCCTCTTTGTAATTCAGCGGGCCGGACCAGGTTTTGACATCGTCAGTCGCTTCAGTATTACGAGACATAGTACCGCCTATACCCCAAAGCTTTCGCCGCAGCCGCATTCGTGCTGCGCTTTCGGGTTATTGAATTTGAAAATCTGATTCAGTCCTTCGCGCACATAGTCCACTTCGGTGCCGTCAATAAAGGGCATCGCCTGAAGCGGCACGTAGAGACGCGCGCCGTCGAACTCGAACAGCAGATCGTCTGCCACCGGATCGAAAACCGTATCAAGAACATAACCAAAACCGGCACAACCGGTCTGTTTGATACCCAGACGTACGCCGAGCAGCTCTGGCTGCTTTTCCACCAGCGCGCGGATATGCTTCGCGGCGGCTGGCGTTAATGTCAGGCCCTGCCAACCGGGATCGTTGGGGTCGAAGGTTCCTGCTTGCAATTCCATAGGTCTACCTCACGTGATTGCGCCATAGGGCATAACGCTATGTTAGTGATAATGATTATCACTTCAACCTCTATTCCAAAGGGTTATTCCCTGAAGCGCTCTTTTTGCACAGTTCTATTAAGCATAGACCCTCACAACCGGGTTAACCGGAAAGGTCTGCGATAACTAAGCATTTGAATATAAAATATTTTTATGCGGTGGTCTTTAACACACCCTGGAGAAATGAAACATGCATAGGCAATGCCTATTTATCAGATAGGATTTTATAACAATTCTGTAATATAAACGTGACAAATGATGCGGGCAGTATGCCCATGAGACGCAGTTTGTCATTGCAGGCCGGGTCAGTTGCGGTAGGTCGGGTAAGCGAAGCGCCACCCGACAAAATTGGGCCTGGGCTTTTTGTAGCTGCGGAACTATTACGGTGATGTGATTGCACGGGCTTTATTTTGAGGCTGCCTGTACGGCAGTGCACTTGCACTTTGTCGTATCCAATAAAGCGCAGCATTTCTAAGCTGCCTGTACGGCAGTGAACAGCAATAGTATCACGCCAACCCATTGTATTTTTGAGTTAAAGCACTCCTTTCTCATAAAATACCCTTTTTTACATGTAACAAATCACTCATCGAAAAATCAATAAGTTATCGTAACGGTAAAATAAAAGGGTCAGCGCCTGCCAGGGAAGGCAGGCGTACAGCGAAGCTTAACGATACAGTGAAGACTCGCCCATCGGGCGGGTTTTGAAGCGGCGGTGCACCCACAGGTACTGGTCGGGGGCGCGTAAAATCTCACGCTCGACAACCCTGTTCATGTAGCTGGCGGCTTCGAATTCATTTTCTTTTGGGTAATCGGTCAGCTCGGGGCCGATAAATAATGAATATCCTGAACGGTCAGGCTTGCGCACCATCGTCACCGTCAACATCACAGAGCCGGACAGACGCGACAGCACATAGGTACCGTTGGTGGTGGCGGCGTTAACGTCAAAGAACGGCGCGAAGGTGCTGCCCTTGCGACCATAATCCTGGTCCGGGGCAAACCATACGGCTTCACCCTTTTTCAGCGCGTTGACCAGCCCTTTCAGGTTACGGCGGTCGATCATCGATTTATTGGAACGCATCCGGCCCCGGGTCTGCACCCACTCCATCAGCGGATTGTTATGCGGACGATAGGTCGCCATCATTGGCTGGCACAGGCCCATCACCCGACCGCCCAGCTCCAGCGACATAAAATGCACGCCGATAACCATCACGCCTTTCTGTTTTGCCTGCGCATCCTGCAGATGCTGATAACCCTCAACATCAAACCAGCGACGCACGCGCTCGTCCGGCCAGAACCAGGCCATGCCGGTTTCCAGCAGCCCCATGCCCAGCGAGCGGAAATTATTTTCGATTAAGACTTCGCGCACCAGCGGATCCATCTCCGGAAAACAGAGTTCCAGATTGCGGCGGGCGATGCTTTCACGGCGTTTCAGAAAGGGACGCGCCAGCGTACCGAGCGAGGTACCGAGACGAGCGATCAGTGGATAGGGTAACTGCACCAGCAGCCAGAGAACGCCAAGACCAAACCATGTAAACCAGTGGCGTGGGTGAAGAAAAGAGAGCTTTAAGGAAGTACGCATTACAAGATTACCTGAAAAACACACATTAAGTAGCGCGCAAGGAAACCACGATTCTTATTTCCAGGCTTATATGCGTTACCGTCTCTGGGTTAGACAACACTGCCACTCAGAGATTCAATATTGCGCACTATATCACACTACGAAATTATCACGCGATGGATAGATTGGAGTGGGCGGCTGCGTCTACAACCGCCCAGAGGATTAGATAATGGCGGTGGTGAGGCGGGAGGCGCAGCACAGGCGGTTCTGTTCATCGTAAATGTGGATCTGCCAGACCTGATGACGTCCCCCCGTATGCAGAGCGGTACAGACGCCGCGCACACGGCCGCTGCGCACCGCGCGGATATGGTTGGCATTCACTTCCAGCCCCACCACATTTTGTTCGCCCTCGCTGCACAGATAGCCCGCCACCGAGCCAAGCGTTTCCGCCAGCACCACAGAGGCGCCGCCGTGCAGCAGGCCAAATGGCTGATGCGTGCGGCTGTCCACCGGCATCGTCGCCTCGAGACTGTCAGCAGTGATACGCTCAAATCGTATATCCAGCAGCCCGACCATATTCCCTTCGCTCATGGCGTTTAACGCCTCCAGCGTCGCTTCACGTTTCCAGATCATCCAATTATCTCCAGTAAAGCCTGTAACGGATGGCGTACCCCGCTGCCCTCAATACGCTTAACCTGACTCCGGCAGGAATAGCCGGTCGCCAGACAGCGATTACGCGGCAGACGTTGCATCGCCTGATGCCACGACAGCTCATAAATCCCCAGCGAACTGGCGTGATTTTTAACTTCATGGCCGTAGGTGCCCGCCATGCCGCAGCAACCGACGCTGATGTTTTCCAGTTTCGCGCCGAAACGGGCAAAGATAGATGCCCACTGCCCCGGCGTCCCCGGCAGCGCGGTGACTTCGGTGCAGTGGCCGAACAGATACCAGGCCTCGCCGCTGACCACGCGCGGCTCGACGTTTTCCAGCACCGCCGGCAGCCACTCATGCACCAGCTGCACGTTAAACTCGCCGCGTTTGTCGCCCAGCGTTTGTTTATATTCATCGCGATAGCACAGCACCAGCGCCGGATCGACCCCCACCATCGGCATCCCCAGTTGCGCAATGCGCGTCAGGAAGTCTGAGGTTTTCTGCGCTGTTTTCGCAAAGCGCATCAGGAAGCCCTTGATATGCTGCGCTTTGCCGTTTGGCGAGAATGGCAGGATCACCGGCTGGTAGCCCAGTTTTTCTGCCAGCCGCACAAAATCGCTCACCACCTGCGCATCGTAATAGCTGGTAAAGGGATCCTGCACCACCAGCACCGTGCGGGCTTTTTGTTCGTCGCTTAACTGTTCCAGATTTTCCAGCGTCATATTGGCGGTGCGGTGCCCCACCAGCTGCTGTTGCAGCGACGGCACCGACAGGAGCGGCAAATCCACCATGCCGATGCGTTTTTCCGACAGCGTGCGCAGCCAGGGCTGGCGCAGGAAGAAGTTGAAGGTCTTCGGCGCGCGGGCCATCAGCGGTGCATAGCTTTCCACCGAGGCGACCAGGTGATCGCGCAGCGGGCGGAGATAGCGGGTGTGATAAAGTTGCAGGAAGCGGGAGCGGAACTCCGGCACATCGATTTTAATCGGACACTGAGTCGAGCAGGCTTTACAGGCCAGACAGCCGGACATCGCCTCTTTCACTTCATGAGAAAAGTCATATTCGCCCTTGCGCGCATGCCAGCTATTGCGCGTTCGTTCGATAAGTCCCCGCAGGCTGACGCGACTTTCCGCCAGCTCTTTTTCCAGCTTCAGCGGATCGACGCCGCGATCCGCCAGCAGACGCAGCCATTCACGCACCAGGGTGGCGCGGCCTTTCGGCGAATGAATACGGTTGCTGGTGATCTTCATTGACGGGCACATCGGGCTTTTGACATCAAAGTTAAAGCACAGACCGTTACCGTTACACTCCATCGCGCCGCGCCAGGAAGCACGTACGGCAATGGGGATCTGGCGATCAAAAGTGCCGCGTTTTACCGCGTCCACCTGCATCATGGGCGCGTCAACGCCCGCAGGCGGACAGATTTTTCCCGGGTTCAGGCGGTTATGGGGATCAAAGGCCGCTTTGATTTTGCGCAGTTCGCCGAACAGCTGTTCGCCAAAAAACGCCGGGCTGTATTCGGCGCGGAAGCCTTTGCCATGCTCGCCCCACAGCAGGCCGCCGTATTTCGCGGTCAGCGCCACGACCTCGTCGGAGATCTGCTTCATCAACATCTCCTGCTGCGGATCGCACATGTCCAGCGCCGGACGCACGTGCAGTACACCGGCATCCACATGTCCGAACATGCCGTAGCTCAGTCCGTGGCTGTCCAGCAGCGCGCGGAATTCGACGATGTAATCCGCCAGATGCTCCGGCGGCACGCAGGTATCTTCCGCAAAGGGGATCGGCTTGGCCGCGCCCTTTGCGTTACCGAGCAGGCCGACGGCTTTTTTACGCATGGCGTAGATACGCTCAATGCCTGCCAGATCGCCGCACACCTGCCAGCCAATCACCCCACCCTGCTCTGTGGCGATTAGGCTGTCCAGCCGCTGACAGAGATCGCTGACCTGGCCGTCGATCAGGGCTTCGTCGTCACCGGCGAACTCAACAATGTTCAGGCCCAGCATCTCTTTATCCGGCACATCGGTGATCAATTCATGCACCGAATGCCAGACGATATCTTCCCGCGCCAGATTGAGCACTTTTGAGTCGACGGTTTCCACCGACAGCGCCCGCGCTTCCACCATAAAAGGCGCATTGCGCAGCGCTGAGTTGAAGGAGTCGTATTTGATGTTTACCAGACGGCGCACTTTCGGCAATGGCGTAATATCCAGCCGCGCTTCGGTAATAAACGCCAGCGTGCCTTCGGAGCCGGTCAGGATGCGGGTTAAATCAAAACGGGTCATCTCGTCGTTAAAGACGTGACGCAAATCGTAGCCGGTCAGGAAGCGGTTCAGTTTTGGAAATTTATCGATGATCAACTGGCGGTTATCCCGGCAGCTTTCATAAACGGCTTTGTAGATGCGGCCAATGGCGGTCTGCACCTCGCCGAGGGTTTCCGCCAGCTCCAGCGATACCGGCTGCGTGTCCAGAATATCGCCGCCCATCAGCACCGCCCGCACGCCCAGCGTATGATCCGAGGTTTTGCCGTACACCAGCGATCCCTGTCCGGATGCATCGGTGTTGATCATTCCGCCCAGCGTGGCGCGGTTACTGGTGGAGAGTTCCGGCGCAAAGAAATAGCCGTAAGGTTTCAGATACTGGTTAAGCTGATCCTTAATTACCCCGGCTTCGACGCGCACCCAGCCCTCTTCGGGGTTGATTTCCAGGATGCGGTTCATATAGCGCGACATATCGACCACAATACCGGCGTTCAGCGCCTGGCCGTTTGTGCCGGTGCCGCCGCCACGCGGGGTAAAGATCAGCGATTCGAAACGCGGTTCGGCGGCAATACGCGCAATCAGCGTGACGTCGGCGGTTGATCGGGGGAAGACCACGGCATCAGGGAGGAGTTGATAGATGCTGTTATCGGTCGCCATCGTCAGCCGATCGGCATAACTGGTGGCGGTGTCTCCGGTAAAACCTTGTTGCTCCAGTGCCTGTAAAAAATTCAGCACCAGCTGAACGACGCCGGGTGCCTGAGAAATCTGTGGGATCATTACTGTTGACCCTGCCTGACTGTTAGAGTTGTGAGTATTTAATCGTTTGCATTGCGCGTTTATCGTTGTATCACATTTTTTTCTTATACGCGCGGCAGAATTACAGGCAGAATTCGCTGTCTGAAATCGCTGATATTTCGCAGATTCTGAAATACATTTTTTGCGCCAGCTTCCGGCGCACCAACAGGATGAAGAAAAATATGGTTAATTTTCGACAGGCCAGGGATGTACCGCAAATTTTGCTGTCGGTGCTGTTTTTAGCGCTGATGATTATCGCCTGTTTGTGGATCGTATGGCCGTTTGTACTGGGTTTCGCCTGGGCGGGCACCATTGTGATCGCCACCTGGCCGCTTTTTTTACGCCTGCAACGCCGTTTGCTGGGCCGCCGCTCGCTGGCGGTGCTGGTGATGACGCTGTTCCTGATCCTTGTCTTTGTGATCCCCATTGCGCTGCTGGTGAACAGTCTGGTGGACGGCAGCGGCCCGGTGATCCACGCCATAACCGCAGGCGATATGACCTTACCCGATCTGGCCTGGCTTAACAGTGTTCCGCTGGTGGGCGATAAGCTTTATACCGGATGGCATAACCTGCTGGATATGGGCGGCAGCGCCATCATGGCGAAAGTGCGCCCCTATATCGGCACCACCACCACCTGGTTTGTCGGCCAGGCGGCGCATATTGGCCGCTTCCTGATGCACTGTGTGCTGATGCTGCTGTTCAGCGCCCTGCTGTACTGGCGCGGCGAGCAGGTGGCGCGCGGTATCCGTCATTTCGCCACCCGGCTGGCCTCCAGCCGTGGCGACGCGGCGGTGCTGCTGGCGGCACAGGCGATCCGTGCGGTTGCGCTGGGGGTGGTGGTCACCGCGCTGGTGCAGGCGATCCTCGGCGGCATCGGGCTTGCCGTGGCGGGCGTGCCTTATGCCACGCTGTTCACCGTGGTGATGATCATGTCGTGCCTTATCCAGCTTGGCCCGCTGCCGGTGCTGATCCCGGCGATTATCTGGCTCTACTGGAGCGGCGACACCACCTGGGGCACGGTGCTGCTGGTGTGGAGCTGCGTGGTGGGTACGCTGGATAACGTGATTCGTCCGGTGCTGATCCGTATGGGCGCAGACCTGCCGCTGATCCTGATTTTATCCGGCGTTATCGGCGGGCTTATCGCCTTTGGCATGATTGGCCTGTTTATCGGCCCGGTGCTGCTGGCGGTGAGCTGGCGTCTGTTTGATGCCTGGGTAAAAGAAGTGCCCGCACCGGTAGACGTTCCGGCGCAGCCTGTCGAAGACATAGAAGCGAATAAAAAATAATCATTCGGCGGGGAAACCCGCCGATAATTAAGTGCTGCTAATCAATTCCCACTACGTCTGCGAATATTCCTGGTACTTTCCCCATGCCATGGCGTTTATCTGTCGCAAATTCTTTACGCTTATTTAACTATTGAGACGAATCTGATCGACGCAAAAATTCGTCATGCCTACTATTAGGTCACGGTTATAAATCAACGCATTGATTTATAAGCATGGAAATCCCCTGAGTGAAACAACGAATTGCTGTGTGTAGTCTTTGCCCATCTCCCACGATGGGCTTTTTTTTATCCTTAAAACGGCGTTTTAAAGATAAAAAAATCCCCGGATAATTCCGGGGACGATGGCAGGTTAATTATTTTTTCAGCTCGGCAAGACTTAGCCAGGTTTGTACCACGGTATCCGGATTCAGAGAAAGACTGTCAATTCCCTCCTCCATCAGCCAGGCGGCAAAATCTTCATGATCGGACGGCCCCTGGCCGCAGATGCCCACGTATTTACCCTGTTTCTTCGCCGCGCGGATCGCCATGGAAAGCAGCGCTTTTACCGCGTCGTTACGTTCGTCGAAGAGTTCAGAAACCACGCCGGAATCGCGGTCGAGGCCCAGCGCCAGCTGCGTCATATCGTTGGAGCCGATGGAGAACCCGTCGAAATACTTGAGGAACTGCTCTGCCAGCAGGGCGTTGGACGGAATTTCGCACATCATGATCACTTTCAGCCCGTTTTCGCCGCGCTTAAGCCCCTGACGCTCCAGCTCCTCAATGACCGCTTTCGCCTGCGCCACGGTGCGCACAAAGGGGATCATGATCTCGACGTTGGTCAGGCCCATTTCGTTACGTACGTATTTCACCGCGTCGCACTCCAGCGCGAAGCAGTCGCGGAAGCTGTCGGCCACGTAACGCCCCGCGCCGCGGAAGCCAAGCATCGGGTTTTCTTCTTCCGGCTCGTAACGCTCGCCGCCCACCAGGTTGGCGTATTCGTTCGATTTAAAATCAGACAGACGCACAATCACGCGTTTCGGGTAAAACGCTGCCCCCAGGGTTGCGATGCCTTCGCTCAGACGTCCAACGTAAAAGTCTTTCGGCGAATCGTAACCTTTCATCAGCGCACGGATCTCTTTTTGCAGCGCCGGGTCCTGATCGTCAAACTCCAGCAGCGCGCGTGGATGCACGCCGATCATACGGTTGATGATGAATTCCAGGCGCGCAAGACCCACGCCTTCATTGGGCAGGCAGGCGAAGTCAAAAGCGCGATCCGGGTTGCCGACGTTCATCATGATTTTCAGAGGCAGATCCGGCATGGTGTCGACGCTGGAGCTTTTCACGCTGAAATCGAGCATCTCGGCATAGACGTAACCGGTATCACCTTCGGCGCAGGAAACGGTGACTTTTTCGTCATCCTTCATGCGCTCGGTGGCATCGCCGCAGCCCACCACTGCCGGAATGCCCAGTTCACGGGCGATGATCGCCGCGTGACAGGTGCGTCCGCCACGGTTGGTGACGATGGCCGCCGCTTTTTTCATGATCGGCTCCCAGTCCGGGTCGGTCATGTCGGTGACCAGCACGTCCCCTGGCTCAATTCGGTTCATCTCGCTGATGTCGTGGATCACTTTTACCGGACCCGCGCCAATGCGGTGGCCAATTGCACGCCCTTCAGCGATGATTTTGCCCTGGTCATGCAGGGTATAACGCTCCATGACCTGACCGCGTGAACGCACGGTTTCCGGACGCGCCTGCACGATAAAGAGTTTGCCGGTATGACCGTCTTTCGCCCATTCAATATCCATCGGACGACCGTAGTGTTTCTCGATCTGCACCGCCTGTTTCGCCAGCTCCTGCACTTCTTCATCGGTCAGCGAGAAGATGTCGCGGTCGGCTTCCGGCACATCTTCAATGCGCACCTGCTTGCCGTGCTCCTGGGTCGGGGCATAGATCATGCGGATTTTTTTCGAGCCCATGGTGCGGCGGACGATGGACGGACGCCCGGCTTCCAGCGTTGGTTTGTGCACATAAAACTCGTCAGGGTTGACCGCGCCCTGCACCACCATCTCGCCGAGTCCCCATGCAGAAGTGATAAACACCACCTGATCGAAGCCGGATTCAGTATCAATGGAGAACATAACGCCGGAGGACGCCAGATCGGAACGCACCATACGCTGTACGCCCGCCGACAGCGCCACGCCACGGTGGTCATAGCCCTGATGCACGCGGTAAGAAATGGCGCGGTCGTTAAACAGTGAGGCAAAAACATGCTTCACCGCCACCAGCACGGCATCGTAGCCCTGCACGTTAAGGAAGGTTTCCTGCTGACCGGCAAAAGAGGCATCCGGCATGTCTTCTGCGGTGGCGGAGGAGCGCACCGCAAAGGAGGCTTCTGCGTCGTCAGCAGACAGCTGGTTATAGGCCTCGTGAATGGCCTGTTCCAGTTCCGGCTGGAAAGGTGTGTCGATGATCCACGCCCGAATTTGCGCGCCTGCTTTCGCCAGTTCGCCCACGTCATCAATATCCGTTTTATCCAGCAGATCATAGATACGTTGGTTTACGCCGCTTTGATCAAGAAACAGATTAAAGGCATCGGCGGTGGTGGCGAATCCGTTCGGTACGGAAACACCCATACCGGACAGATTGGTGATCATTTCACCCAGGGAGGCATTTTTGCCTCCAACTCTGTCTACATCATTCATGCCGAGTTGGTTATACCAAAGCACCAGCGGTGACGAGCCATTGTTGGACATCGAACAATCCTTTTGTGATATATGAACGGGTTTAAGAAAGACCTTATAACGCAATTATCCTGGCATACTTATTCCGCTGAAAAAAACGGTGAATCGTTCAAGCAAATTTTATTTCTGCTTTTTCGGACTGTTTCCCGATTAGCGGTAAGTGTCTGAATCATCTGAATTCATGAGAACTGGCGCGCACTGTGCTCAGCATTGGAAAATGAAATGCACTTTTCATTAAAAATAAAAACAGCATTTCATTTTTTAGAATTGCCGACTACTGACTACGCATCCTGGTGATTTTAATTTATGCTTTTATGCAATTACGATTATTTCAGGGCGGCTTAAATGGATAATTCTGTAGACAGGCATGTTTTTTATATTTCTGACGGAACGGCAATCACCGCCGAGGTGCTGGGGCATGCGGTGATGTCGCAGTTTCCGGTCGCCATCAACAGCATCACCCTGCCCTTTGTGGAAAACGAAAGCCGCGCGAAGGCGGTGAAAGAGCAGATCGACGCGCTCTATCAGCAGACCGGGATCCGTCCGCTGGTGTTTTACTCCATTGTGCTGCCAGAAGTGCGCAACATCATTATGCAAAGCGAAGGGTTCTGTCAGGACATCGTACAGGCGCTGGTCGCGCCCTTACAGCAGGAGCTCAAGCTCGATCCCACCCCCGTTGCGCACCGCACTCACGGGCTTAATCCCGGCAATCTGATTAAGTACGATGCGCGTATCGCCGCCATCGATTATACGCTGGCGCACGATGACGGCATTTCGATGCGTAATCTGGATCAGGCGCAGGTTATTCTGCTGGGCGTGTCGCGCTGCGGTAAAACTCCCACCAGTCTCTATCTGGCGATGCAGTTCGGCGTGCGCGCCGCCAACTATCCCTTTATCGCCGACGATATGGATAACCTGGTGCTGCCCGCTGCGCTTAAGCCGTTGCAGCATAAACTTTTCGGGCTGACCATCAACGCCGAGCGCCTCGCCGCTATCCGTGAAGAGCGGCGGGAAAACAGTCGCTACGCCTCGCTGCGCCAGTGCCGCATGGAAGTGGCGGAAGTGGAAGCGCTGTACCGGAAAAACCAAATTCCTTTTCTTAACAGCACCAATTTCTCCGTGGAGGAGATCGCCACCAAAATACTCGACATGATGAAGCTGAACCGCCGCATGTATTAACCGGCGCACTCCTGTGCACTAGCAAGCTAGTACATCGGTTAAAATTTCGTTATCATTACCTTTTGGATTGTGATGCGTATCACGCCCGCACTTGAAATACCACGGGATTGGTTTATCGTGATGCCCATCACTTCCCGGCAGACCTGCCGCTGAAGCCACAAATTTCTGAGAAATGTAATGAATAAAACCGATGAACTGCGTACTGCGCGCATAGACAGCCTGGTCACGCCGGCTGAACTGGCGCAACGCTATCCTGTCTCCGCAAGCGTGGCGGAACACGTCACGGCCTCACGGCGTCGCATTGAGAAAATCCTTAACGGGACGGATCGCCGCCTGCTGGTGATTGTCGGCCCCTGCTCCATTCACGATCTCGACGCCGCGATGGACTACGCCCGTCGTTTACAGGGGCTGCGTGAGAAGTACCAGCACCGGCTGGAAATCGTCATGCGCACCTATTTTGAAAAGCCGCGCACGGTAGTGGGCTGGAAAGGGCTGATCTCCGATCCGGATCTTAACGGCAGCTATCGCGTGAATCACGGTATCGAACTGGCGCGTAAACTGCTGTTGCAGGTGAACGAGCTTGGGGTGCCTACCGCCACGGAATTCCTCGATATGGTGACCGGGCAGTTTATTGCCGATCTCATCAGCTGGGGCGCTATCGGCGCGCGTACCACCGAAAGCCAGATCCACCGGGAAATGGCGTCGGCGCTCTCCTGTCCGGTGGGCTTCAAAAACGGCACCGACGGCAATACGCTTATCGCGGTGGATGCCATCCGTGCCTCGCGCGCCAGCCATATGTTCCTCTCACCGGATAAAACCGGCCAGATGACCATTTACCAGACCAGCGGTAATCCGTACGGGCACATTATTATGCGCGGCGGCAAACAGCCGAACTATCGGGCGGAAGACCTGGCGAAAGCCTGCGACACGCTGCGCGAGTTCAGCCTGCCGGAGCAGCTGGTGGTGGATTTCAGCCACGGCAACTGCCAGAAGCAGCATCGCCGTCAGCTGGAGGTGTGTGAAGACATTTGCCAGCAGATCCGCGCCGGATCGACGGCTATCGCCGGGATCATGGCGGAAAGCTTTATAGAAGAAGGCACGCAGAAAATCGTCGCCGGACAGCCGCTGGTGTACGGGCAGTCGATCACCGATCCATGTCTGGGCTGGGACGACAGCGAAAGGCTGCTGGAAATGCTCGCCAGCGCCGTGGACAGCCGGTTCTGAGGGCGGTTCCATGGATGCCCGGCGGCGCTACGCTTGCCGGGCCTACAACTGTCGATACCACAGTGAATCCAGAATGTAGGCCGGGTAAGGCGAATGCCGCCACCCGGCAATGCATCGCATTACACCGCGCTCATCATGTAGGCCGGGTAAGGCGAAGCCGCCACCCGGCGCAAATCGCTTAGCTCGAGCAGCTCACTTCCAGACGCTTACCCCAGTCCGGCGGGCGGCTGACGTAATCATCTCCCCTGTCTGCAAAGGGTGTGCGCAGTGCAATATGCAAACGCTCAAGCTCCGCCATGTCACCCTGCTCCGCCTGTTCGATGGCGCGCTGGGCCAGCCAGTTACGCAGCACCATCGCCGGGTTCACCGCCTGCATCTGCCCCTGCCGCGTCACGTCATCAACGCCTTCCTGTTGCAGACGCGCACGATAATCCACAAACCAGGCATCAAACCCGGCCCGATCTATAAATTCATCGCGCAGCGGCGAGCTGGCGCTCTGCTGCTCCGTCTGACTGAGCATACGGAAGGTACGGGTGTAGTCGCTGCCCTCCCTTGCCATCAGAGCGAACAGCCGGTTCAGTATCTCGTTATCGCCCTTCTGTTCTGTCGTGAAGCCCAGTTTACTGCGCATTAAAGCGCCATATTCCCGCAGCAGCACCTGCTGATAGTTTTCCAGCGCCTGATTAAGGACTTCCACCGCGATAAACGGCGACAGCGTCTGCGCCAGTTTTTGCAGATTCCACAACCCCACCCCAGGCTGATTATCAAAACGATAGCGGCCCTGATAATCGGAATGGTTACAGATATAACCCGGCTGGTAATCGTCGAGGAAACCGTAGGGGCCATAATCAATGGTCAGGCCGAGAATCGACATGTTATCGGTGTTCATCACCCCATGAGCGAAGCCGACGGCCTGCCAGCGCGCAATCAGCGACGCCGTCCGGCTCACCACATCGTTAAACCACAGGGCATACTTATCCGCCTCATCCTGCAGCTGCGGCCAGTAATGCCGAATAACGAAATCCGCCAGCTTCTGCACTTTTTCCGGTTCGCGACGGTAGTAAAAATGTTCGAAATGCCCGAAGCGCACGTGACTTTGCGCGATACGGATCATCATCGCCCCCTGCTCTACGGTTTCGCGGCGCACCGGCGTGTCGCTGGTGACGATCGACAGCGCGCGCGTGGTGGGGATCCCTAAATAATGCATGGCTTCAGAGGCCAGACTTTCCCGGATAGTGGAGCGCAGCACGGCGCGACCGTCACCCATTCGTGAATACGGCGTCAGACCTGCGCCTTTCAGATGCCAGTCGCGGGTGGTTCCATCAGCCAGCAACTGTTCGCCGAGCAGAATGCCGCGCCCGTCGCCAAGCTGACCCGCCCATACGCCAAACTGGTGGCCGCTGTAAACCTGCGCCAGCGGTGACATGCCAGGCAGCAGCGCCTCGCCGCCCCAAACGCCTGCACCTTGCGCAGTATTGAACAGCGAGGCAGGAATACCGAGCGTTTCGGCAAGGGGTTCGTTATGCCAGACCAGGCGCGCATTTTGTAGCGGCGTGGGTTGTAGTGCGGTGTAAAACTCCGGCAGCTCATCGCGCCAGTGGGTAGTAAAAGAAAGGGTCATGTTTCCTCCTGCATTAAGTGTAGTGGGTAATGCGGAGGTTAAACACGGGATAACCTCAGGGTTATCCCTGTACCAGAGTGGTCAGTTCAGCCACCGTCACCGGCGACCATAACGCCCCCATCATCGCTGAGAAATGAAAAGGTAAAATACGCTGGCGGGAAAATTCATTATCAATGCCGTCGATGATAATCGACTGACAATAAGGTTTTACCTGGCTAACAACGGCACGCATAAAAGGTTCGAAGGAGCGTGAGGTTAATCGATGATGGACAAAGTTTTTATCCAGAATCACCTGTTTAAACAGTCCATCAAATACCGCCCGGGTGGAACTTTTTCCTGCGCCGAAATTTTCCAGCATCAGGGAATAACGTTCCGCGAGCGCAGAAAGTTGTGGATGCGCAGCCCCTTTATTCAAATCGGGATAATTCTCATTAATAGAGAATGCCAGAAATGGAAAACGTTCCACGCTCGCCGCCAGTTCAGCATCACTTAAAAGCGCCCCGGCAATCACTGGCGTTATATTAATCCAGGCCGGAATGCTGTGCTGGATAAAAAAGAGCTTACAGGATTCAAGCAACGCCAGCTGTTCTGAGAACAGCGTCAGGGCTGTCTGTGCGGGGAGTTGCGCCAGTAACTCCCCGGCAGGCGTATGGATGTGCCCATCCACGCCAATAAGATTGACGATAATCTGCAGGCCTTCCAGTTTGCCCTGCGCGCTACGGGCGGGCTGTAATAACAGCTCGGTGCGCCATGTGCTTTCAAGCGTCAGGATCATATCGCCAGTCCCATGATTAGGGTGTTTCCCGGCTCGCTAACAAAGGTATTAATACCATTCAACCCAGGGGGCTTAAGACGAAATACTTTCATTTTTTCCTTTTTAATTGCGGTTCATCCTTTGCCCTAAGGCAAATCTTATCCCGAATAAACTATAATAGCCAGTAACGAAAATTTCATTAACACATTAGTTTAGAAATATTAACAGTTTAATTAATTAGGATGATTTACCAGGAGTAATCCGTGGCGGAATAAGTGGTTAAGAAAAAAACAATAAGAGAAAGGAGATATTCACCCACCATTAGGGGTGGGTGAAGGGGAGATTTATATGCGGCGGGCCTGCCAGAAGTTTTTACGCCAGTAAACATTATCCAGCGATGAGCGCATCACCCCCCGGCTGGTGGAAGCATGAATAAACTGATTGTCGGTATCATAAATGCCGACGTGCAGACCGTTTTCACCCGACCCCGTTTTGAAAAACACCAGATCGCCCGGCAACAAATCGTCCTTGTCGATTTCGGTGCCAATCTTTGCCTGCTGGCGGGTTTCGCGCGGCAGTTGCAGATCGAACTTGTCTCTGAAAGTCATCAGTACAAAGCCGGAACAATCCACGCCGCCACGGCTCATACCGCCATAACGGTAAGGCGTGCCGCGCCAGTTGCTGAGCTGATCGTTAAGACCGGCGATAACGGTGATCGAGTCGGAAAGACGGGGATTTGGCGGCGGCGCGCGATGGCTGCTGCACCCTGCCAGAAACAACGCTGCTGCGAGTAAAAACCAGTAACGCATACCGGACGCATCCTTTACTTTATTATTTCAGCAGAAATTTAGCCTGTGTGTTGTGTCCTGCGCAAGTTACCATTCACTTAGCGGGCGGAAATCAGCACGCTATGCCCCTCAATGTTCAGGCGACGAAACGGGATCTGATAGGCTTTTTCGAGATTGACCGGCGTCATCACATGGTCACGCGTGCCACTGGCGACCAGCTGCCCCCTGCGCAGAAGCCATGCACGGTGCGCGTGGCGCAGCGTATGATTAAGATCGTGGCTGCTCATGACAATCGTCACCCCCGCCGCGCACAGCGCGCTGAGCAGCCTGTCCAGCGCAGCCTGCTGCGCCACGTCGAGACTGTTCATCGGCTCATCCAGTAACAATAGTTGTCCGTCAGCATTTCCCTGCGGATGGATCTGCAAAATGACTGCCGCCAGCCGCACGCGTTGCCATTCACCGCCGGAAAGCTGACTGGTGGCGCGTCCAAGCTTATCGCTCAGGCCAAGCGCGGCGGCGACTGACTCGCAGAGCGCCGCGTCCGGGTTGTGCGGTTGATGCAACGACAGAAAATGCCATACCGGCATGGAGAACGGCGGCATCTGCTGCTGCGCAAGGTAAGCGCGGTGGCGGGCAAGGGAGGTGGCGGGCCAGGCGGCCAGGGATGTGTCGTTAAACATCACCCTGCCCTTTCCCTGGGTCAGCCCGGCCATACGCGCCAACAGTGTGCTTTTACCGGCACCGTTGGGGCCGACCAGATGCAGGATCTCGCCCCTGCCGATCTCGCCGCTGAGCGGACCGAGTCGGCCCGGCGCCTCCACATCCTGTAATTGCATCAACGCAGACATTATTTCGCCAGCGCGGCCTTAATGGCTTCCATGACAATCGGATCTTCCGGGGTCATGTCCGGTGAGAAACGCTGTACCACCTGGCCGTCGCGACCAATGAGGAATTTTTCAAAGTTCCACAGGATGTCATCCGGATACAGCGGCGCGCGGCCTTTACTGGCCAGACGCTCATGAAAACCGCTCGCTTCCGGCGCAACGGCGGTCGGGGCGGCTGCAATCAGTTTCTGATACAGCGGGTGACGGTTTTCGCCGTTGACGTCGATTTTGCTGAACATCGGGAAGGTCACGCCATAGGTGGTGCTGCAGAAGGTTTTGATCTCTTCTTCGCTGCCCGGCTCCTGACCGAGGAACTGATTGCACGGGAAACCGAGCACCACTAATCCGGCGTCTTTCCAGGCTTTCTGGATATTTTCCAGCTGTTCATACTGCGACGTCAGGCCGCATTTAGACGCGACATTAACGATCAGCAGCACTTTACCTGCGTATTGTTCAAGCGTCGTGTGTTCGCCATCAATGGTGATCACGTCGGTATGTAAAATATCATGTTGCATAACATCCCCTTAGTTTGCAGATCGTATAGCCGGGTCTTAGCGCCCGGCCTTTAATAATAGCCAGATAAATACAGGTGCGCCCAGCGTGGCGGTCACAACGCCGATGGGAAGCTCTGCCGCGCTGAGCGCCAGACGCGCCACAATATCGGCGAACAGCAGCGCCGCCGCCCCTGCCAGCGTACAGGCGGGCAGCAGCACACGATGGTCGGTCATACCGCACAGACGCAGAATATGGGGAATAACCAGGCCGATAAAGCCAATCGCCCCGGCCAGCGCCACGCTCACACCGACCATCCAGCCGGTGGCGACCACCAGCACGTTGCGCCACAGCCACAGCGGCAGCCCCAGCTGACGGGCGGAGATTTCCCCCAGCGCCAGCATGTTGAGCGGCTGCGACTGAAGGCATACCCACGCCATCACCGGGACCAGCGCCAGCATCAGCCAGCTCTGCTGCCAGTCGACGCCGCCAAAACCGCCCATCATCCAGTACATCAGCTGGCGTAAATCAAAGGACGTGGAGAAATAAATAGCCCAGGTCATGAGGGCGCTACAGATAATGCCCAGCGCGACCCCCGCCAGCAGCAGTCGGCTGGTGGAGAGATGACGCCGAGCAAAACGCAACAGGATCAGCGTAATGACCAGCGCCCCCAGAATGGCGCACAGCCCCAGCGCCCATTCAGGCAGCATGCCCTGCCCGAGCAGCACGGCGGCAATCAACCCAACGCCCGCCCCGTTCGACACGCCCAGCAGCCCCGGCTCCGCCAGTGGGTTTTCAAACAGCGCCTGCATTACGGCCCCGCACAGCGCCAGCGCGCCGCCCACCAGCATCACCGCCAGGGTTCGCGGCAGGCGAATTTGCCCGACGAACAGGCGACCGCTGTCGCTAAGCCAGGCGTCGGGCGCGATCCACTGGTCCCCGGCGCACAGGCTGAGGGTGCAGGCGATAAGCAGTACCAGGGCGAGGATACACAGTCTGCGGCGATCGCGACGGTGCTGAAGACGGGCAAGTGCCTGCATAATGTCCGGGATACGGTGAAATGATGTGTTTGATTTTAATGCTGATATTGCAATGAGGAAAGAAAAAAGGCCGCGATGGCGGCCTTTTTGGTTAGTTCAGATTACTCTGCTTTGGGCGAAGCGTTTTCAACGCGGCTTTTTAACTTCTGGCCGGGTCTGAAGGTCACCACGCGCCGGGCTGTAATGGGAATATCTTCGCCCGTTTTCGGGTTACGTCCCGGGCGTTGATTCTTATCACGCAAATCGAAATTACCGAAGCCAGAGAGTTTCACCTGTTCACCGTTTTCCAGAGCGCGACGGATCTCTTCGAAAAACAACTCTACAAGCTCTTTGGCATCCCGTTTGCTAAGCCCAAGCTTATCAAACAGATATTCTGACATTTCAGCTTTTGTTAGCGCCATAGGTTCAATCCCTCAATGATGCCTGGAATCGCTCTTTTAATGCCCCTACGCATCTGGCAACGGTAGCGGCAATCTCCTCTTCTTCGAGTGTACGGCTGTTATCCTGAAGGATCAGGCTGATAGCGAGGCTCTTATAGCCCTCCGCCACACCCTTGCCGCGGTACACGTCAAATAAGTTTACGCCAACTACCTGATTTACGCCAACTTTCTTACATTCGGCCAAAACATCTGCTGCGGGTACATTTTCAGCGACCACAACAGCGATGTCGCGGCGGTTTGCCGGGAAGCGGGAAATCTCCTGCGCCTGAGGCACCACGCGGTCTGCGACCTTGTTCCACTCCAGCTCAAACACGATGGTACGACCATTGAGATCCAGCTTGCGCTCCAGTTCAGGATGCACAACACCAATGAAACCAACGCGTTCACCTTTCAGATAAATCGCGGCAGCCTGGCCCGGATGCAACGCCGGATTGGCCTCTGCCTGGAACTGAATCTCGTTCAGTTTGCCGGTCAGATCGAGCACGGATTCCAGATCGCCTTTCAAATCATAGAAATCAACGCTCTCTTTTGCCAGATTCCAGTGTTCATCGTGACGGTTGCCACAAATAACGCCCGCCAGCATCAGATCCTGACGGATACCCAGATCCGCTGTGGTATCCGGCACAAAACGCAGGCCGGATTCAAAAATGCGCACGCGGTTCTGCTGACGGTTCTGGTTATAGACCACGGTTGTCAGCAGCCCCGTCCACAGGGACAGACGCATGGCTGACATTTCGCTGGAGATCGGGCTTGGCAGGATCAGCGCTTCCGCGCCCGGATGCACCAGTTGCTGCACCTTAGGATCCACGAAGCTGTAGGTAATGACTTCCTGATAGCCTTTGTCGATAAGCAGCGTTTTCACGCGCTTCAGCGACAGATCCGCTTCGCGGTGCTGACCCATGATCAGGCCAGCCTGCACCGGCTCGTCCGGAATATTGTTGTAGCCGTAAATACGGGCGACTTCTTCAACCAGGTCTTCTTCAATAGCGATATCGAAACGCCAGCTCGGCGCCACAGCCTGCCACTGGTCCTGACCTTCGGTGACTTCACAGCCCAGACGGCGCAGGATGTCGCTGACCTGCTCATCGGCAATGTGATGACCAATCAGACGATCCAGTTTGCTGCGACGCAGGGTGATGGTCGCCGCTTTCGGCAGCGCGGCGTCATTGGTCACGTCAATCACCGGACCGGCATTGCCGCCGCAGATGTCGATCAGCAGACGGGTGGCGCGCTCCATGGCTTTGAACTGCAGCGCCGGATCCACGCCACGCTCGTAACGGTGGGACGCATCGGTATGCAGACCGTGACGGCGTGCGCGGCCGGTAATGGACAGCGGGCTGAAGAAGGCGCATTCCAGCAGTACGTCCTGGGTCTGGTCATTCACGCCGGAGTGTTCGCCGCCGAAAATACCGGCCATCGCCAGCGCCTTGCTGTGGTCAGCAATTACCAGGGTGTCGGCATTGAGTTTGGCTTCGTTGCCGTCCAGCAATACCAGGGTTTCGCCCTCTTTCGCCATTCGCACCACGATGCCGCCGTCAATGCGGTTCAGATCGAAGGCGTGCATCGGCTGGCCGAGTTCCAGCAGCACATAGTTGGTAACGTCAACCACGGCATCGACAGAACGAATACCACAGCGGCGCAGCTTCTCTTTCATCCACAGCGGCGTCGGCGCGCTGACGTTGATGCCTTTCACGACGCGGCCCAGATAACGCGGGCAGGCATCGGCGGCTTCAACGGCGATCGGCAGCGTATCGTTGATAGTTGCGGCTACGGGCGCGATTTCCGGCTCCATCAGCGGCGCCTGGTTCAGCACCGCCACGTCGCGGGCAACGCCGATAATGCCGAGGCAATCGGCGCGGTTTGGCGTCACGCTGATTTCGATGGTGTTATCGTCAAGCTTCAGGTAGTCGCGCAGGTCGGTGCCAATGGGCGCATCGGCGGGCAGCTCGATAATGCCGTTATGATCGTCGGAAATACCCAGTTCCGAGAAGGAGCAGAGCATGCCTTCAGACGGCTCGCCGCGCAGTTTTGCCGCTTTGATTTTGAAATCGCCCGGCAGCACAGCGCCAACGGTTGCCACTGCCACTTTCAGGCCCTGACGGCAGTTCGGCGCGCCGCAGACGATATCAAGCAGGCGGTCGCCGCCGACGTTGACTTTGGTGACGCGCAGTTTGTCGGCGTTCGGGTGCTGACCGCACTCCATCACTTCACCCACTACCACACCGTTAAAGCGGCCTGCGACCGGCTCCACGCCGTCCACTTCCAGACCCGCCATGGTGATCTGATCGGAGAGCGCGTCGCTGTCGATCGCCGGATTAACCCATTCGCGTAACCACAGTTCACTGAATTTCATTATGTTGTCCTGCCTTATTTAAACTGTTTGAGGAAACGCAGATCGTTTTCGAAGAATGCACGTAAATCGGTTACGCCATAGCGCAGCATGGTCAGACGCTCCATACCCATGCCGAACGCGAAGCCGGAATAGACTTCCGGATCGATGCCGACGTTGCGCAGCACGTTCGGATGCACCATGCCGCAGCCCAGCACTTCCAGCCATTTGCCGTTTTTACCCATCACATCCACTTCCGCGGACGGTTCGGTGAACGGGAAATAGGACGGACGGAAGCGGATCTGCAGATCTTCTTCAAAGAAGTTACGCAGGAAGTCGTGCAGCGTCCCTTTCAGGTTGGTGAAGCTGATGTTGGTATCAACGATCAGGCCTTCCATCTGATGGAACATTGGGGTGTGCGTCTGGTCGTAATCGTTACGGTAAACGCGACCTGGCGCGATAATACGGATCGGCGGCTGCTGGTTCGCCATGGTGCGGATCTGTACGCCAGAGGTCTGCGTACGCAGCAGGCGGGTGGCATCGAACCAGAAGGTGTCGTGATCGGCGCGCGCCGGATGATGACCCGGAATATTCAGGGCATCAAAGTTATGGTAATCGTCTTCGATTTCCGGGCCGGTGGCCACGGTAAAGCCAAGCTCGCCGAAAAAGCTTTCGATACGATCGATGGTACGGGTTACCGGATGCAGACCACCGTTTTCAGTGCGGCGTCCCGGCAGGGATACATCGATGGTTTCCGCGGCCAGACGGGCGTTCAGCGCGGCGTTTTCCAGATCGGCTTTGCGGGCGTTCAGCGCCTGCTGCACCTGCTCTTTGGCTTCGTTGATCACCGCACCGGCTGCCGGACGTTCTTCAGCTGGCAACTCACGCAGGGTGGTCATCTGAAGGGTCAGTTGCCCTTTTTTACCCAGATATTCAACGCGCACATTATCTAATGCGGCAATATCTGAAGCCTCGTTAATGGCTGCCCTGGCGCTGGCAACCAGCTCTGCGAGATGTGACATGGTTTTCCTCATTATGTCGGTGCAGACACCGTTATGGTGGTCTCTTATTTTTAAAAATCAGGCATAAAAAAAGCCTCCATCAGGAGGCTTTCTGGCGCTGTTTTTCGTTTCTTCTTTCACGCGCTAGCCTCCCGGTTTCAGGTGCTAAAGTAAAAAAAGAAGCGGAAAATAGCAGCATTCATGCTTGCGTTACCTTGTGTGGAAAAACCGATACTGCCTATTGAAAAGGCCGGACGACGAATTGTCAACAAAATGACGGTATTACAAATAAAAAAGAGGGAGCTAAGCCCCCTCTCTTCACTGGCTTATGCCAGAGCTGCTTTCGCTTTTTCGACCAGGGCAGAGAATGCCACTTTGTCGAATACAGCGATGTCAGCCAGAATCTTACGGTCGATTTCAACAGAGGCTTTTTTCAGGCCGTTGATGAATTTGCTGTAAGAAATACCGTTCTGACGTGCTGCTGCGTTAATACGCGCAATCCACAGTTGACGGAACTGACGCTTTTTCTGACGACGGTCACGATAAGCGTACTGACCTGCTTTGATAACAGCCTGGAAGGCAACGCGGTATACGCGTGAACGCGCACCGTAGTAACCTTTAGCTTGTTTCAAAATTTTCTTGTGACGTGCACGTGCAACTACACCACGTTTTACGCGAGCCATGTGTGCTCTCCTGTATCTATTCTTAAAAAGTTAAAAGGTTAACGACTTATGCGTACGGAAGGCACGCGATTACCAGACCCAGATCGCCTTTAGAAACCATGGCTTTCGGGCGCAGGTGACGTTTACGCTTAGTAGCTTTTTTGGTCAGAATATGACGCAGGTTAGCGTGCTTGTGCTTAAAACCACCTTTACCGGTTTTTTTGAAGCGCTTAGCAGCACCGCGTACGGTCTTAATTTTTGGCATTTTAATAACTTCCACTTCGCATTGTTAATAAACGAAACAAAGGCGAATCAGTCCCGTGAGCGTGGCCCACAGGAATGATTACTTGATGGCCTTACTGTTTCTTCTTAGGAGCAAGCACCATGATCATCTGGCGGCCTTCGATCTTCGTAGGGAAGGATTCGACCACTGCCAGTTCACCCAGATCTTCTTTCACGCGATTAAGCACTTCCATACCGATCTGTTGGTGGGCCATCTCACGACCGCGGAAACGCAGTGTGATCTTGGCCTTGTCACCCTCTTCGAGAAAGCGAATCAGGCTGCGGAGTTTTACCTGATAGTCACCTTCATCTGTACCAGGTCGGAATTTGATTTCCTTAACCTGGATAACTTTTTGCTTCTTCTTCTGTTCCTTAGAAGATTTGCTTTTTTCATAGAGGAACTTGCCGTAATCCATTATACGACAAACGGGCGGCTCGGCGTTAGGGCTAATTTCTACTAAATCGACCCCGGCTTCTTCAGCTTTTTCCAGAGCTTCTCTCAAATTCACAATACCAAGCTGCTCGCCTTCCAGACCTGTTAAGCGAACTTCTGTGGCGCGAATCTCGCCATTGATGCGATTCGGTCGCGCCGTTTGAACTCGTTTTCCGCCTTTAATACCTTATTCCTCCAGTTGTTGAAGACTGCGGCTGCGAATCTCTTGTTGCAGCTTCTCGATAACGTCATTTACGTCCAGGCTACCCAGGTCTTTACCACGACGGGTACGCACGGCGACTTTGCCGGCTTCAACCTCTTTATCGCCACAAACCAGCATATAAGGGACACGACGTAAAGTGTGCTCGCGGATTTTAAAGCCAATCTTCTCGTTTCTCAAGTCTGCTTTAACGCGAATGCCGGCATTTTGCAGTTTGCGGGTCAATTCGTTGACATATTCCGCCTGAGAATCAGTAATATTCATCACCACTACCTGCACTGGCGCAAGCCAGGTCGGGAAGAAGCCCGCAAATTCTTCGGTCAGGATGCCGATAAAGCGCTCCAGTGAACCGAGGATCGCGCGGTGAATCATTACCGGAACTTGTCGCTCGTTGTTTTCGCCCACATAAGAGGCGCTCAGACGAGACGGCAAGGAGAAGTCCAGCTGTACCGTACCGCACTGCCATGCACGATCGAGGCAGTCATACAGGGTAAATTCAATTTTCGGACCGTAGAACGCGCCTTCACCCAGCTGATATTCAAACGGGATGTTGTTTTCTTCCAGCGCGACTGCCAGATCCGCCTCAGCACGATCCCACATTTCATCGCTACCGATACGTTTTTCGGGGCGAGTGGAAAGTTTGACGACGATCTTCTCGAAGCCAAAGGTGCTGTACATATCGTAGACCAAACGAATACAGGCGTTCACTTCATCACGCACCTGCTCTTCTGTACAGAAGATATGGGCGTCATCCTGAGTGAAACCACGTACACGCATCAGTCCATGTAACGCGCCTGACGGCTCATTACGGTGACAACTACCAAACTCTGCCATACGCAGCGGCAGGTCACGGTAGGATTTTAGACCCTGATTGAAGATCTGCACGTGACCCGGGCAGTTCATCGGCTTGATGCAGTATTCACGGTTCTCCGAGGAGGTGGTGAACATCGCATCTTTATAGTTGTCCCAGTGGCCGGTTTTTTCCCACAGCACACGGTCCATCATGAACGGGCCTTTCACTTCCTGATACTGGTACTCTTTCAGTTTAGAACGTACAAAAGTTTCCAGTTCACGGAAAATAGTCCAGCCATCGTTATGCCAGAATACCATACCCGGCGCTTCTTCCTGCATATGATACAGGTCGAGCTGTTTACCGATTTTACGGTGATCGCGTTTAGCGGCTTCTTCAAGACGCTGTAAATAGGCGTTCAGCGCTTTTTTATCTGCCCATGCGGTGCCGTAGATACGCTGCAACATTTTATTATTGCTGTCGCCACGCCAGTACGCGCCCGCGGTTTTCATCAGTTTAAAGTGATGGCAGAAACGCATATTCGGCACGTGCGGACCACGGCACATGTCGACGTATTCCTGATGATGATACAAGCCAGGCTTATCATCGTGGGCAATGTTTTCATCAAGGATAGAGACTTTATAGCTCTCGCCGCGGGACGCGAAGGTTTCACGCGCTTCGTGCCAGCTGACTTTTTTCTTGACGACATCGTAATTGGTTTCGGCGAGCTCGTGCATACGTTTTTCGAGCGCGTCGAGATCTTCCTGCGTCAGGGTATGGTCAAGGTCAATATCATAATAGAAGCCATTATCGATAACCGGACCGATAGCCATTTTGGTATTCGGCCACAGTTGCTTAATGGCATGACCCAACAGGTGCGCACAGGAGTGACGAATAATTTCCAGACCATCTTCATCTTTTGCGGTGATGATAGCCAGCTGCGCATCGTTTTCTATTAGATCGGTTGCATCGACCAGCTCGCCATTAACACGTCCGGCGATACACGCTTTCGCGAGACCAGGACCGATATCCAGTGCGACATCTAATGGGCTTACGGCTTTATCGAAGTGACGTTGACTGCCGTCAGGAAGGGTAATAACTGGCATTTTATATCCTTATTTGCAGTGGTGACCCACACGAAAGATCACATACAAAACTATTTTCTAATAATTATCAGCAGTTTAGATAAGGCTTTCCGCTTCACTCTGCGGAATCTGTGCAGGGTTTAACAACCGCACCCTTACCCTCTGCGGATAAGCTCACCCCTGATACTACACGTCTATGCCGTTGGTTTAAAGACTCATCAGGGGAAATACGGGTCAGGCCGTGTTCGATAACGCTTTAATAACCGCCTCCATGGCGACTTTAGTTAATTCAGACCGGACGATACGCTGGTTAGCAAGCGAGGTACGTAATACGCCAGCAATAACGATATGCTTCGGCTCCTGGCCCAGATCGCGCATCTCCAGCACCACTTTACCCACTACGCGGCACATCTCCTGGTATAACTCGTCGTCTTTCGCCTGATTTCCCACATTTACCCCTTTAATTAATCGTGCTGGTCGGCTGTAGCTCAACGAAAAATAGCGATGGCGTCAAGCAAAGCCTTTATATTGCGTGAAGCTACGGGCGACTCATTCACAGCGCTTATGTAAATTCCGGCTTTACATAAAATTCGCTGGCTTCGGCTAAGTGTCTGGTATGTCGAAATTTTAGACTTATTCTTGCCCGGATACCTGTGAAGAACGCCAGCAATACTGAAGATTTGCATTAAAGTCATGGCGTATTTTGCCGATGACCAGGTTATCCGGGGCCAAGAGAATCGTTAAGAAACGCACATGCAAGCTATTAATCATAATGCGATCGCCGGGCTGAATCTGGTTGCGAGGCAAAGCACCACATCGCTCCTTTCGCAAACCATTGCCAGGCTGTCGTCAGGATTACGCATCAATTCAGCCATGGATGACGCGGCCGGGCTTGCTATTACCAACAGAATGCGCTCGAACATTAATGCCGACACGGTGATTTCCCGTGGGCTGGATGACGCGACCAGTCTTGCACAAACCGCAGACGGAAGCCTCGGGTCGGTGGCAAATCTTTTGATCCGCGCTAAAAGTCTTGCCATTCAGTCCGTTAATGACACACTGTCTGAAAGCGACCGGAGCAGCATCCAGAATGAATATGAAAGTATTCTGGCCGGGATCAACGATCTTTCCGAACAAACGGAAATTTTTGGTAAATACCCGCTGGCTACGGCGAACCCGGAACTGCCCCCTGCCCTGATTGGCGACGTGGCGCCGATCAGCAGTAAATTTCCCGTTGCCGGTAGCAATTATACCTTTAGCTCAGGGGTGGTACCGCTGGCTTATTTACCCGCGGGTTCGACCAATATCAATCTGACCATCGACTCCCTCGGTCTGGACGATGACATTCAGCTGTTTACCCGTGATGGCAAGCATCTGGCGGGCACGCCCTTTACCGGGCCGGATCCGGATTATACCTGGGTCAGCCGCGGCATCACCGATGCGGCGAAAGCCGACAGTAAATTGCTGACCGCGGCCAACGGTTTTCAGAGCGGCGCAACGTATGACGACAGCCAGCTTATCGAAGGCGGCGCGGCCTGGAACCTCAACGGCAGCGCGACGCTGAATTATAACGGCATGACCATCACCTACAGTGGCGATGGCGATCGTTATGAAGACCGGGGCATGGGCGCGTACAACGACGGCTCGAATGGCACCAACCGCCTTGAGCGCCTGACCATCGATAACGTCAGTGAAGACCTGATCGTGGTGATCGTTGGCAGCGGTTCCTTTACCAGCAACCTGACCTGGGGAAATCTGCCTGCGCCGACCATCACCCCTGCCACACCGCCGAAAAAGAGTGGTCCGATGGAGGTGATCACCAGCGCCAATTTTGGCGATGATATTCAGGCAATGACCATGACCGCCACGCCAGCCGACACCAAAACGCTGGGCATTCGCGACACCAGCCTGAGTTCGGCGCAGTCAGCCAGTAGCGCCATGGGCGCGCTTGATAACGCGCTGGCAAAGGTAAGCGGCTATCGCGCGCAGTACGGGGCCTGGATGAACCGCTTTGATTCAGCCAAATCGGTATTGTCACAACAGACGCTCTCCACCCAAACGGCTCAGAGTCGTATTATGGATGCAGACTACGCGCTGGAAACCAGTAAGCAAATTAAAGCGCAGATTTTGCAGGAGAGTCAGAACGCGGTGTTGAAGATTGCGAATCAGCTGCCGGAGAATTTGCTGACCTTATTACGTACATAAAAAAACCGGTACGTCGTAATCCGGTTTTTTAATCGTAATAAGCGAAGTTAATAACGAAAGCGGGAAGCGGATTAATACCACTCTCCGGCCACCAGCGTTTTAACATTAAAAGCATCATCGGCGGAACGGCCGGTAGACGGTGCGCCTGGCTGAATGTTAGAACCGGCTTCGATATCTTTCGCCTGGAAAGTAGTCGAGGGTTTGGTGGTGTCACTGGCAGGTGTATACGCGCTGTCAGCAGCGAAAACGCCAAAGGACAGGGCTGAAAGCACCGCTGCTGCTGCGATAGTTTTAAATGTTTTCATAATGATTCTTCTCTTTTTAACTTAATACCGTACGTCTGGTTGGGCATTATTGACCCATGACAGTAAGTTTAGAGCTGGATCACACTTTTGAACAGTCGAATAATTTATCAAATCTTGTCAAATAAATTGAATGTGTGTCCGAAGAGATAAATGAGGAGAAATTATGGAGAAACATAATTTTTAATAAGCTAAAACCGCATATTGATATTTTAAGCGCGTCATTAATTAATCTGAAATATATAAAGCGGGCCGAAAATTTCGGCCCAAAATCAATTACATCTTATAACCTAACGACACGACCGTACGACGATCGGTGTGCTCCGGCGCGGAGGCCGGTGGCTCAGAGTTCCAGGTAACGTTATATGCCACCTTCAGGCCAAAGTGTTCGTTAATAGCCACATTCAGCGCGGTTTCAGAGTTCAGCGTCGTATCATCAGCGCCAAATACCGAAACACCCTGCGTGAACTTAGTGTTATCTGTCATCTGCCAGGCATAAGTTCCTGAGGCATAACCCAGCGGCTGTGTTTTGTTGTCGCCGTCGGTGTACTCGTCATAACGTACGCCCGGACCGAATTCAAAACGCAGGCTGTGCACCGGACCATTCAGGAACTGGCGACCATAACCAGCGGTGAGGATATCACGCTGACGATAACCGTTGTAACGGTCGGTCAACCAGCTGGCCTGGCCAAACAGGTAATCCGCATCGGTCACGTTGAAGCGCGAGCGTCCGCCCACCGCATATTTCTCAGACGAGCGCTCGTCATTCGAAGAGGTGTTGCTGGCGTTGCCCCACAGGGACCAGGCGGTGGTATTGCCGTACCAGGTCAGGGTGGAGTCAGCGGTCAGCGAGGAACTCTTGGTGTTACCTGACTGGGCCAGGTAGCCTGCGTTCAGATTACCTTCAAAGGGTTTCTGTGCAGTGGAGGGGTCATCCATGACAGTAAAAACGGTATCATCTGCGGCAGCATTCAGTGACGCAAGCACGCCTCCCGCAAGCATAACAACTGCGGGTACTGTCTTTAAAAGCTTCATTTATAAAGAGTCCGTACAACAAAAAAAGAGACCATCACGGTCCCGGAAACTTACATCAGGATCAACGCGTAACCGTCCTGAGAAAGGTAACAAATTATAAAAAGGCTCAATTAACATAGCAATGAATTCTTATTTCATTTTTTGAATAAGAGAGCTCTCAAACCGGCATTAAGTGTATATCAACCTGACGCAAATTAAATTCAACTTCACAAGATAAATCATACGTTTATTTACGTTGCTATCTGCCGGAACGGTGCCAGGCTTAAAAGATTCACGCTAAAAGGAGGTAAAGATGACCCGCATCTATACATTAACGCTTGCCCCGTCGCTGGACAGCGCGACCTTAACGCCGCAAATTTATCCCGAAGGTAAACTCCGTTGTACTGCACCGGTATTTGAGCCGGGCGGCGGCGGAATTAACGTTGCCCGCGCCATTACCCATCTGGGCGGCAAAGCCACGGCCATTTTCCCGGCCGGCGGCGCGACCGGCGAACATCTTACCGCTCTGCTGGCAGATGAAAACGTCCCGACACAGAGCGTTGAAACCCAGGACTGGACCCGTCAGAACCTGCATGTGCATGTTGAGGCCAGTGGCGAGCAGTACCGATTTGTGATGCCGGGCGCTGCGCTCAGCGCCGATGAATTCCGCAAACTGGAAGAAAAAGTGCTGGCTATTGAGAGCGGCGCGCTGCTGGTTTTAAGCGGCAGCCTGCCCCCCGGCGTGCAACTGGAGGCCTGGGTGCAGTTGATTAAAGCCGCCCAGCAGCAGGGTATCCGCTGCATTATCGACAGCTCCGGCGATGCCCTGACCGCCGCGCTGGAGATTGGCAACATTGAACTGGTGAAGCCTAACCAGAAAGAGCTGAGCGCGCTGGTAAATCGCCCGCTCACCCAGCCGGATGACGTGCGCAAAGCGGCGCAGGAGCTGGTGAACAGCGGCAAAGTCCGTCGCGTGGTGGTTTCGCTGGGGCCTCAGGGCGCGCTGGGCGTTGATGGCAGCGAGTGCGTGCATGTGGTGCCGCCGCCGATGAAAAGCCAAAGCACCGTGGGCGCCGGTGACAGCATGGTCGGCGCCATGACCCTGAAGCTGGCGGAAGGCGCTTCTTTAACGGAAATGGTGCGTTTTGGCGTGGCGGCAGGCAGCGCGGCGACCATTAATCAGGGTACGCGTCTGTGCGGCCATGAGGACACGCAAAAAATCTACGATTATCTGGTTCGTCATTAATACCCCTTTCCCCTGCCGCCTGGCGGGGGAAATCATCCATTCCTGTGGTCGCCAAATTCCTCACGTCGACTATGCTAAAAAAACTTTCAGGATAACAACGAGGTGAACGATGAGCAGTGGTGACATTACGCGCTATGTGGTTACGATCAAATTTCACGAAGACAATCTGAGTGAAATTAACGAACTGAACAACCATTTCACGCGCGCCGGATTTTTACTGACGCTGACCGACGATGATGGCAAGGTACATGAACTCGGCACCAACACTTTTGGTCTGATCACCGCCATGAGTGAAGAGGAAGTCAAAGCGCAGTCCGCTGCTCTGGCGGAAAGCGCGCTGGATAAACAGCCGGAAATTACCGTTTCCCGCTGGGAAACGTGGCAAACAGAGCAGCAAAAAGCACAATAAGTGCCATTGCACACAGCAGGCGGCTCAGGTGTGCGTTAGTTCTTATTTTGTTCCGCATCAGTGCGCTAACCTTATGATCTGACAGATAACATGGGGAGAGACATCATGTGGCAAGCGATAAGTCGTCTGTTGAGTGAATCCTTTGGCGAGGGTGAAATCGAATTCCGGCACGAACTGCCGGGCGGTGAGATCCACGCCGCCTGGCATATGCGCTACGCAGGACGCGATTTTTTTGTTAAATGCGACAGCCGCGAACTGTTACCCATCTTTACGGCAGAAGCCGATCAGCTTGAACTGCTCTCCCGCAGCCAGACCGTCAGCGTTCCCCCTGTCCGGGCCGTTGGCGCGGATCGCGATTACTGTTTTCTGGTGATGGATTATCTCCCCGCCCGCCCGCTGGATGCGCATAACGCGTTTTTGCTGGGACAACAGCTTGCCCGTCTGCATCAGTGGAGCGATCAGCCGCAGTTCGGTCTGGACTTTGATAATGACCTTTCCACCACGCCGCAGCCCAACGCCTGGCAGCGACGCTGGTCAACGTTTTTTGCCGAACAGCGTATCGGCTGGCAGCTGGAGCTGGCCGCGGAAAAAGGGCTGGAGTTCGGCAATATCGACGCCATCGTTGAGCATGTAAAACAGCGTCTGGCGTCGCACCAGCCGCAGGCCGCGCTGCTGCATGGCGATCTGTGGTCCGGCAACTGCGCGCTTGGTCCGGACGGCCCCTTTATTTACGATCCCGCCTGTTACTGGGGCGATCGTGAGTGCGATCTGGCGATGCTGCCCCTGCATCCGGATCAACCGCCGCAGATCTACGACGGTTATCAGTCCGTATCGCCCCTGCCCGCCGGATTCCTCGACCGCCAGCCGCTCTATCAGCTCTATACGCTGTTTAACCGCGCGATATTATTTGGCGGACCGCATCTGGCGACGGCGCAGAAAGCGCTGGATCGTGTCCTTGCGGCGTAAAAGTGAGTGCCATCGCCGGGTGGCGCTGCGCTTACCCGGCCTATATGACGGCGTAGTTTACGTAGGCCGGGTAAGCGATAGCGCCACCCGGCAATACCCGCAAGCGTCAAAGAAAACCCAGCAGCGAAAAGAACAGATAGCCGAGCACGATAATAATTACCGGCAAAATATAGAGGGTGAAAATCTGGCGGAATATTGAATGATTCGGCACCACGATCCGCGCTTCGATCTGCTCGCGGTACAGACCGTCTGCGCCTTTGGCGTTTTCCAGAATCGTCATATCTTCTACGTTCTCACGCAGAAAACGTGCCTGACGGCTCATGCGCGCGCCTGAGGCCTGTAACGCCAGGCCGATAAAAATCAGCGCATAAATGATCCAGAAGCCAATATTCAGCTGCTGGTGAAAATCCGGCAGCGGCGAGTTGTACCAGAAGAAATTCAGGAACGGCGTGTTAAAACGCATCATCTCGATCATCACATGGGCGAAATCCTGCATCACCGCGCTGATGCCGGGCTGCTTTTCGCTGTGCTCGTACATAAACTTCAGTACGGAGATCAGAGTAGAAATAAAGGCCGGGATGAAAATTACCCATCCCATCACGCGTTTGAGCACGGCAATGCGTCCAGCTTGTTGATACGTCATGTATTCCCCTTGTTAAAGACGTTCCATTTGCGCCTAAGTTTACCCGCTCATATTCATTTTCGCCTGTTCTTTAGAGGCGTTATCATAGGGAGTAGGCCATAATGGCCTGATACCCGCCCCAATAAGGAGAGGTTTTAATGTCTACGCCGCGTCAAATTCTTGCTGCTATTTTCGATATGGACGGATTACTCATCGACTCAGAACCCCTGTGGGATCGTGCTGAACTGGAGGTCATGGCAAGCCTGGGCGTGGATATCACCCGCCGTAATGAACTGCCCGATACGCTCGGTCTGCGCATCGATATGGTGGTGGATCTGTGGTATGCCCAGCAGCCGTGGAACGGCCCGGATCGCGGGGAAGTGACTGAACGGATCATCGCCCGCTCGCTGTCGCTGGTGGAAGAAAAGCGTCCGCTGCTGCCAGGCGTGCGTGAAGCACTGACGCTGTGTAAGGCGCAGGGGTTGAAAATAGGCCTGGCTTCGGCTTCACCGCTGCACATGCTGGAAAAAGTGCTCGCCATGTTTGAGCTGACTGATTACTTCGATGCCCTCGCCTCCGCCGGGACGCTGCCGTACAGTAAACCGCACCCGCAGGTTTATCTTGATTGCGCCGCGAAGCTGGGGGTGGATCCCCTGACCTGTGTGGCGCTGGAAGATTCGGTTAACGGTATGATCGCCTCGAAAGCCGCGCGTATGCGTTCTGTCGTGGTGCCGGAAGAAGCCAACCAGAACGATCCCCGTTACGCCCTTGCCGATGTGAAGCTTCACTCCCTGGCGGAACTGACCGTTTCGCATCTGCGCGGATAAGCTTTTTGCGGGTAACAGGCCCCCTTTTGTTACCCGCGTCAATTAAACTGAAACATCATTTCACTTTAATTTGTTTTTCAAATCCCTTCCTTCTATGCTCAACACCATCAGGCGCGCCTGCCTGCACACATCAGAGCAATCGGGGTGAGTATGATACTGGATGCCTTCAATTTAAGCGGTAAAGTTGCCATCGTCACCGGCTGTGACACGGGGCTGGGACAAGGGATGAGCCTGGGGCTGGCGGAAGCGGGCTGTGACATTGTCGGCATTAACCGCAAATATCCGCATGAAACAGAACAGAAAGTGACCGCGCTGGGACGTCGTTTTACGGCGATCCAGGCCGATCTGAGCCAGCAGGCGTCTTATGATGCGCTGGTGCAGGAAGTGGTAAGCCGGATGGGGCGCCTCGATATTCTGGTCAATAATGCCGGCACGATCCGCCGGGCGGATGCGCTGAACTTCAGCGAGCAGGACTGGGATGACGTCATTAACCTTAACCTGAAAGCCACCTTTTTTCTCTGTCAGGCGGTGGCGCGACAATTTATTGCCCAGGGCGGCGGCGGAAAAATCATTAACATCGCCTCGATGCTCTCTTTCCAGGGCGGTATCCGCGTGCCCTCTTATACCGCCTCGAAAAGCGGCGTGCTCGGCCTGACGCGCCTGCTGGCGAACGAATGGGCGACGCACAACATTAACGTTAATGCCATTGCGCCAGGCTACATGGCGACCAACAATACGCAGCAATTACGGGACGATGCCCGGCGCAGCGAAGAGATCATCAACCGTATTCCTGCCGCGCGCTGGGGCACGCCTGAAGATCTGAAAGGCCCGGCGGTATTTCTGGCATCACGCGCCTCGGATTACATTAATGGCTATACGCTGGCAGTGGACGGCGGCTGGCTGGCGCGTTAGTCATCCACTGAGATAAACAGTTACACCGTCACCTCTTCCGCCTACTGTATAAAAACCCTATACTGTATACTTCGACAGTTTAGCGAGTGCAATCATGACGGCGGAAGGTCACCTCCTTTTTTCGATAGCCTGCGCGGTGTTTGCCAAAAACGCCGAGCTGACCCCTGTGCTCGCGCAGGGGGACTGGTGGCATATTGTTCCGTCAGCTATTCTCACCTGTCTGCTGCCGGATATCGATCACCCGAAATCTTTTTTAGGCCAGCGGCTGAAATGGATCTCAAAACCCATAGCCCGCGCCTTCGGTCACCGGGGCTTTACGCACAGTCTGCTGGCGGTATTTATCGCCCTGACGCTATTTATGCTGAAAGTGCCCGACAGCTGGCTGGTGCCCGCCGATGCCTTACAGGGGCTGGTGCTGGGTTATCTGAGCCATATCCTTGCCGATATGCTGACGCCTGCGGGTGTGCCGCTGTTGTGGCCGTGCCGCTGGCGGTTCCGCGTGCCGATCCTGATGCCCCAGAAAGGCAATCAACTTGAGCGCGTGCTCTGTATGGCGCTGTTCACCTGGGCGGTGTTTATGCCGCAGACGATGACCGAAAACAGTGCAGTGCGCTGGTCATCGCAGATGATCAATACCCTGCAAATGCAGTACAACCGCTTTATTCATGAGCAGATTGGTCAATAAACCCACGAATTTATGCGTTTGAATATAACCCATTCCATTTGGATATAAGCGCCACATCACACTTCTGCTACTCTTCCGCCAACAAGACAGGTGTACTGACGCCTGAAATAAAAACACATCAGGAGATTGGGGATGAATTTTCCATTAATCGCGAACATCGTGGTGTTCGTGGCTTTGCTGTTCCTGCTGGCGCAAACCCGCCACAAACAGTGGAGCCTGGCTAAAAAAGTGCTGGTCGGTCTGGTGATCGGCGTGGTCTTTGGTTTTGCCTTACAGGCCATCTATGGCGCTGATAATCCGGTGCTGAAAGATTCTATTCAGTGGTTCAACATCGTCGGTAATGGCTATGTCCAGTTGCTGCAAATGATCGTGATGCCGCTGGTGTTCGCCTCTATCCTGAGCGCCGTGGCGCGTCTGCATAACGCCTCGCAACTGGGTAAAATCAGCTTCCTGACTATCGGCACCCTGCTGTTTACCACGCTGATTTCAGCGCTGGTGGGCGTGCTGGTGACCAACCTGTTTGGTCTGACGGCTGAAGGCCTGGTGCAGGGCACCGCGGAAAGCGCGCGTCTTGCGGCAATTCAGACAAATTATGCCGGAAAAGTGGCGGATCTGACCGTGCCGCAGCTTCTGCTGTCGTTCGTGCCGAAAAACCCGTTTGCCGATCTGACCGGCGCAAGTCCGACCTCCATCATCAGCGTGGTGATCTTCGCGGCCTTCCTCGGTGTGGCGGCGCTGAAGCTGCTGAAAGATGATGCCCCGAAAGGCCAGCGTGTGCTGACCGCCATCGACACGCTGCAAAGCTGGGTGATGAAGCTGGTACGTCTGGTGATGCAGCTGACCCCGTACGGTGTACTGGCGCTGATGACCAAAGTGGTGGCAGGTTCAAACCTGCAGGACATCATCAAACTGGGCAGCTTTGTGGTGGCGTCCTATCTTGGTCTGGCGATCATGTTTGTGGTGCATGGTATTCTGCTGGGTGCGAACGGCATCAGCCCGATGAAATACTTCCGTAAAGTCTGGCCCGTACTGACCTTCGCCTTCACCAGCCGCTCCAGCGCCGCGTCCATTCCGCTGAACGTGGAAGCGCAGACCCGTCGTCTGGGCGTGCCGGAATCTATCGCCAGCTTTGCCGCCTCTTTTGGCGCGACTATCGGTCAGAACGGCTGTGCAGGTTTGTACCCGGCGATGCTGGCGGTGATGGTTGCGCCGACGGTAGGCATTAACCCGCTGGATCCGGTGTGGATCGCCACCCTGGTCGGTATTGTCACCCTCAGCTCTGCGGGCGTGGCCGGTGTGGGTGGTGGCGCGACTTTCGCCGCGCTGATCGTGCTGCCGGCCATGGGCCTGCCAGTCACGCTGGTGGCGCTGCTGATCTCCGTCGAGCCACTGATCGATATGGGTCGTACGGCACTGAACGTCAGCGGTTCAATGACCGCCGGTACGCTCACCAGCCAGTGGCTGAAGCAGACCGACAAAACCATTCTGAACAGCGAAGAAAACGCCGAACTGGCGCATCGTTAAGCTTTAACCGCCCGGCGACGCAGTCTGCCGGGCGGTATTTTCCCGCCCGACGTATCAATCCTGATCCACTTCCCCTTCCTGCCGCATCTGTTCGGCCCAGCGCTGGGCGGCTTCCGGCCCGCTGAAGACCGGCGAACGACGAAAACGCTCGGCGATTAAAACGAAGGCGACATATTTCCCGCGTAACAGCCACACATCGCGAAAACCTTCGACCTTAGAGGCATGGTCAGGCGGGGCAGGCTCGACACGTGGCACATAGCTGATAATCCGACGGTTTTGTTGACGCAATGATTTCATAAGCCAGGATTCACTAAAAACATATTCCACAAACAGGCAACTCCCATCATAGCTGAAACTCCCCCTCCTCGTCGCGCCCTGCCTGTTTTTCCCCTGCCCCTGCGGGGTTTTTATCTGCGAAGCACCAGGGTAAAAAATCGTGTGCTGTTCTATAGTTAGAAAGAATTTGACGTAAAAACGGCCAGTTTCAATGCCAACACCCCGCAGCAAAAACAGGAGACCTGTTCCATGTCGCATTCTGATAGTCATCCCAAAAATCATCATGCCCCGGTCCACGATGACCGTGCCGCCCGTCCCGGTCTGGACTCACTCGCCCCGGAAGACAACTCCCATCAGGCCGATCCGTTACCGACTCCGCCCGGGGCGCAGCCTACTGCCCCCGGCAGCCTGAAAGCGCCGGATACCTCCAATGAAAAACTCAAGGCGCTGGAAAGCTTCCGTAAGGGCGGCGAAAATTTTCCGCTGACCACCAATCAGGGTGTGCGCATTGCCAATGACCAGAATTCACTGCGCGCGGGTCAGCGCGGGCCAACGCTGCTGGAAGATTTTATTCTGCGGGAAAAGATCACCCATTTTGACCATGAGCGTATTCCCGAGCGCATCGTGCACGCCCGCGGCTCGGCGGCGCATGGCTATTTCCAGCCCTACCGCTCGTTAAGCGACATTACTAAAGCCAGCTTCCTCGCCGACCCGGATAAAATCACGCCGGTGTTTGTGCGTTTTTCCACGGTACAGGGTGGCGCAGGATCGGCTGACACCGTGCGGGATATTCGCGGTTTCGCCACTAAGTTTTATACCGACGAAGGGATTTTCGATCTGGTGGGCAACAACACGCCGGTGTTCTTTATTCAGGATGCGCATAAATTCCCGGACTTTGTGCATGCGGTAAAACCGGAGCCGCACTGGGCGATCCCGCAGGGGCAAAGCGCCCATGATACCTTCTGGGATTATGTCTCGCTGCAACCGGAAACCCTGCATAACGTGATGTGGGCGATGTCCGATCGCGGTATTCCGCGTAGCTATCGCACCATGGAAGGCTTCGGCATTCATACCTTCCGCCTGATTAACGCCGACGGCAAAGCCACCTTTGTCCGTTTCCACTGGAAACCGCTGGCAGGTAAAGCGTCTATGGTATGGGACGAAGCGCAAAAGCTGACCGGCCGCGATCCGGATTTCCATCGCCGTGAGCTGTGGGAAGCCATTGAAGCCGGAGATTTCCCTGAATACGAGCTGGGGCTACAGCTGATTGCCGAAGAGGACGAGTTCAAATTTGATTTCGACCTGCTCGATCCCACCAAACTGATCCCCGAAGAGCTGGTGCCGGTGCAGCGCGTCGGCAAAATGGTGCTTAACCGTAACCCGGACAATTTCTTCAGCGAAAACGAACAGGTAGCTTTCCATCCGGGGCACATCGTGCCGGGGCTGGATTTCACCAACGATCCGCTGTTGCAGGGACGGCTGTTCTCCTATACCGACACGCAGATTAGCCGTCTCGGTGGACCAAACTTCCACGAAATCCCCATCAACCGCCCCACCTGCCCGTATCATAATTTCCAGCGCGACGGCATGCACCGCATGGATATCGACACTAATCCGGCAAACTATGAGCCTAACTCGATTAACGATAACTGGCCGCGGGAAACGCCGCCTGCACCGCAGCGCGGGGGATTTGAGTCATATCAGGAGCGTATCGAAGGTCATAAGATCCGCGAGCGCAGCCCTTCGTTTGGCGAGTATTATGCCCACCCGCGGCTGTTCTGGCAGAGCCAGACGCCTCATGAGCAGCAGCATATTATCGAGGCTTTCAGCTTCGAGCTGGGCAAAGTGGCGCGGGCCTATATCCGCGAGCGGGTGGTGGATCAGCTGGCGCATATCGACATTACCCTGGCGCAGGCGGTGGCGCACAACCTGGGGATCACCCTGACCGACGATCAGCGCAACATCGCGCCGCCGCAGGATGTCAGCGGCCTGAAAAAGGATCCATCGCTGAGTCTGTATGCCATTCCTGACGGCACGCTGAAGGGCCGCGTGGTGGCGGTACTGCTGAATGACACCGTCTCCGCCAGCCAGTTGTATACCCTGTTGCAGGGCTTACAGGCAAAAGGCGTGCACGCTAAACTGCTTTATTCGCGTATGGGCGAAGTGACGGCGGATGATGGCTCGCAGGTGCCGATCGCCGCGACCTTTGCGGGTTCACCGTCGCTGACCGTCGATGGCGTGCTGGTGCCAGGCGGGAATCCTGCCAGCCTGCTGGACAATGGCGACGCTAACTATTATCTGCTGGAAGCCTATAAGCACCTGAAGCCGATCGCGCTGGCCGGCGATGCGCGCGCCTTTAAAGCGGTGCTGAGGGTGGATGCGCAGGGCGAAGAAGGCATCACCGAAGGTGACAGTGTCACGCAGGAGTGGATGGATGATTTCCTGATGCAGCTGGCGGGACACCGCGTCTGGTCGCGGGCGGGCAAAATCAGCAAGATCCCGGCGTAGCGGAAAGAATGTGCCGGGTGGCGCTGACGCTTACCCGGCCTACAGTTCTGGGATACAAAAATGCCGGGTGGCGCTGGCGCTTACCCGGCCTACTTACTGTACCGTAGGCCCGGCAAGCTTTGCGCCGCCGGGCATGAACCTGTTAAGGCAAATCCCGCCAGGATCCCAGCCGATACCCCCTCTCCGCTATCGCATATTTCAGCGATGGCGAGGTCAGCACCTCCAGCTCTTTCAGACGTGGCCAGCAATAGCTGCTGGCGCGCAGCGTGTCGTCGACAAAGGCCGGATGGCTCATTATCTCCAGCGACTGCTCGCCCCGCGCGCCGGAGGCATCCAGCACCTCAAGAAACAGCGCCTCCGATATCGCCTCGCCGTAAAAGCCGCTGGAATAGCCTTCGCTGCTGCACGCCGCGTTCACTGGCAGACCGTGAAGCGCCGCCACCTCGCGGTCAATACGCAGCCCGACGCCTTTATCCGCGGCAAAGGCGGCCACCAGCGGGAAGATCGGCGGCAGCATATGCACATGATGATGGCTGTCGATATGCGTCGGTTTGCGGCCAAAGCAGTCAATAAAGCGCTGATACTGGCACGCCAGCTCACGCTCAATCTCCGCCAGCGGCAGCTCGTCCTGCTCCGCCATCTCCCAGATCCATTTGCCCAGCACGCCGTCCCGCGTCAGCCCCGGCATCGGGCTTAACGATTTGCCGAGGGTCAGCACAAAATGCATGCCGACCGCCAGCTGCGGAAGCGCGCGGCTGAGCGCCGCCGCATGTTCCACCGCCTCTGCATTCATCATCGCCGTGGTCGACGTAACCACGCCGTGCGAGCAGGCCTCCACAATGCCGTAGTTCTGCCCTTTGCACAGACCAAAGTCATCGGCATTGACGATCAGTAACCTTTCCACAGGCTGGCTCCTTAGCGTTTAAAGCCTTCAATGGTTTTTGCAAAGCGCGGCAGCCATTTCTGATGCGCCAGCAGCAGTTCACGCGCGAGGATTTCCGCGTCCTTATCGGAGTGGATCAACGGGCTTAAATTTAACGCCAGCAGCACATCGTTAAACTCACCGCTTAACGCGGCCTGGCTGGCGGCGATTTCAAAGCCTTTGATGGTATGGATCAGCCCCTTCACCTTGTCGTCAAAATGCGTCACGCGCGGGTGCGGCTTCGCGCCATCCCGGCCGAGGATGCAGGTCATCTCCACGGCCCAGTCCGCCGGGATATTATCAATATGCCCGTGGTGCGGCACGTTAACGTAGTGCTCCGCCTGCTTGTCGTTATAAATAGCGTTGATCACCTCGCAGGCCGCGTCGGAATAGTAGGCGCCGCCGCGCTGCTCCAGCTCTTTCGGTTTCACTGCCAGCGCCGGATCCTTGTACAGGTCAAACAGCTGTTTCTCGACTTTCTGCACCACCTGCGCCCGTACGCCGCCTTTGTAGAATTCGCCCATCTCAATGGCCAGCATCTCTTTCTGCTTGAAGTAGTACAGCAGATAAGAGCACGGCAACAGGTTAAGCGAGCGGATCAGTCCTTCGCTGAACGGCAGATCAAAGATGTTTTTCACCGAATTCGCCGTTAATCTGCCGGAGGCCACGCCGTCCAGCAGTTCCGCAAAGCGCGATTCGCCGTTGACCAGCACATCCTTGATAAACACCATGTGGTTGAGGCCGAACAGATCGATACCCAGTTCGTCTTCGTCAGTCAGGCTCAGCACATCGCGGATAAACATCTTCATACCGATGGGAATATTGCACACGCCGATAAAGCGCTTAAAGCCGGTATGACGATAGACCGCTTCCGTCACCATGCCCGCCGGGTTGGTAAAGTTGATCACCCACGCGTCCGGGCAGATCTCTTCCACATCGCGGATGATGTCAAAAATCACCGGAATGGTACGCAGCCCTTTGAACAGACCGCCCGCGCCGTTGGTCTCCTGCCCCAGATAGCCATGGCTTAACGGAATACGTTCATCCAGCTCGCGCGCCTGTAGCTGACCGACGCGCAGCTGGGTGGTGACAAAACTGGCGTCCTGCAATGCCGCACGGCGATCCAGCGTTTTGTGCAGCGTCATCGGCACGCCCGCTTTCTGGATCATGCGCTGGCACAGGTCATAAATAATATTCAGCTTTTCCTGGCCGTCTTCCACGTCCACCAGCCATAATTCGTCTATCGGCAGTTCGTGATAACGTTTAATAAATCCGTCGACCAGTTCAGGGGTGTAGCTGCTTCCGCCACCGATGGTGACGACTTTCAGTTTTTTATTCATAACATCTCTCTTACGCACTGACCGTAAAATAAAGGCGTGCCTTAATCAGTTAATAACGGTGAGGTGTTTCCGGTAACTGCCTGGCGTAAAGGACGTCACTTTCTTGAACGTCTTGATAAATAAACCGGGACTGCTGTAACCGGACTCATAAGCAATATCAGTGACTGAGTAATTGGTGATTTCCAGCTGTTTCTTGGCAAAATTAATGCGGATCTCATTGATGATCTGCATCGGGGTTTTACTGTAATAGCGCTGGGTGGCGCGGGTTAAATACTCCTGCGTCTTACCGGATAATTTCACCATATTTTCCAGCGCGTTTTCGCCAAACTGCATTTTGTCGTGCATCTCTTCCACGGTGGTTTTAAGCCACTGCGGAATGTCGCCCTGCACCACCTCTTCCCGGTGGTGACGAAGCCGGTTGACGATATAAAAAGTCACCACTTCGATAAATTCATTGAACTCGTTATCGCGGAAATTCAGCGAGGCGATCACCGATTCAATCCATGTCAGAAATGCGCTTTTTACGTGATACACCTGCGACGCCACAAAGCAGAACGGCAGCAGATGCAGATAGTGTTGTTCAAAAAACTGTCTGCTGACGCCGACGTTAAGAATGCGCGTGGCGCCAAATTCATAGAAGCTCTGATGATGCGATCCCATCGGGATAAACACAAAATCGCCCCGCTCAAGCAGCACGCGTTTGCCGTTGATCTCCTGATAGTAGCGCCCCGTCAGCACGATGGTGAATTCGTAATAATCGTGCTGGTGCAGCCCGCTTATGCTCTCCACTTTATTGTAGATGAAGACGTGAAAGTTCCGGCCATTGAACAACTGCTGTTCCCGTGCGGTTTTGATTTCCATCGCGTTCACTTGTGGCTGCATCATGCGTTGGCTCCTGTATTAGCGCACTTTTTCGTGCAGCTCAATCAATTCGGCAATCAACTCGCGGGCCAGCATCGAGGTCATCAGATGATCCTGCGCATGCACCAGCACCAGGCTGACCTTCATCCGGCCCTCGCCCTGATCGCCTTCAATGAGCTGCGTCTGCACGCGATGCGCTTCGTTAAGGGCGGTACGGGACTGCGCCATGGTTTCCTTCGCTGCCGCGAAATCGCCCGCTTTCGCCTGCTTCAGGGCAGTATAAGCGAGACTGCGCGCCTGCCCGGAGTTAATGATAAGCCCCATCACCACTTCTTCCAGTTCATCGGTGGCAAGCTCGGTTTCCACAACATCATCCAGATTAAACATCTTATCTTCCTCATGTCAGTCCGGCGCAGGCTAACGGCAGCCTGCGCCGTCAGGCTTAAAATTTCAGGGCGTTGGCAATATCTTCTTCGCTCTCTTCTTCCTCAATGGCCGCCTGCGCTTTATTGGCCACCATTACGAACGGCAGGTAAATCAGCGTTGCGACACCGAGGTTGAACAGCGCCAGCAACAGGGCCGCCACGCTGCCGTTAGTGTTAAAGAAAGCGCCGAGGCCGGTCGGCATTGTCCAGGGTGCGATGTTCGTCACCGGCGGAATAATACCCGTGTAGTAGGCCGCCAGCATGATGCCGGTCAGCACCGGTTGCACCAGCACGAAGGGAATGAACATCACCGGGTTCATGATGATCGGCAGGCCGAACAGGATAGGTTCGTTGATCTGGAAGATGCCGGACGGCAGCGCCAGCTTACCTACCTGACGGTAATCCGCGCGGCGGGAACCGATAAAGATGGCGATGATCAGCCCCAGGGTGGCACCCGAACCGCCCAGCATCACGTAAGAATCGAGCATCGGCTTGGCCCAGACGTGGAAGGTTTTACCCGCCGCCAGCGCCGCGTCAACGGAGCCGTACTGCTGATAAATCGCCATGTTTTCCAGCGCCCAGGGGGTCATGATGCCGCTGTCCAGCGCCGTCAGCGCCAGCGAACCGTGGACGCCGAAGAACCATAACAGCGAGTTGAAAATCACATAGGCCCAACCGACCACGCCGCCCATCGCGGAAAGCGGTTTTGAGACGGAATCGAGAATGACCTGGTGGAAGTTGGTGCCCCAGGCGGTGAGCGCCCAGCCGATAATGCCCATTACCGAGAGGATCAGAAAGCCTGGGATCAGCGCGGAGAATGAGCGGGACACCGACGCCGGGACGCTGTCCGGCAGACGGATCATCCAGTTGCGGCGGATGACAAAGGTAAACATCTCCGCCACCACCAGCCCGATAATAATACCGGAAATGATATTGGCCCCGCCCAGCCAGTTTGCGCCCACGGCATAGGCTTCGCCGACGCTGTAAGGCGTAACCGTCATAAAGGCGGCGACAGCTAATAACCCGGCGGCCAGCGGATCGACTTTTCGCTCCTCGGCCAGCGCCATACCAATAAAAAATGGTGCCATCAGCGACATGATGCCTAAAGTGCCGTTATAAACATTACCGCCGATGGCCTTAAAACCATTCAGCGTTTCAATGGTTGAGGCATCCAGACGAATACCTAAAGAGTAAAAAAACGATCCTTCGCCAAAACTTAAGAATACGTTGTTAATTAATACAAACATCGCCCCTGCAAGGGTTAACGGCATTAAGCGGATAAAGCCGTTTTTAATTGCATTGACGTGGGGTTGTTTTCCTATTCTTACGGCAAAAGGGATCAGCATTTGCTCCAGCGAATCAATTGCTTTGCTCATAGAAAAGTCCTTAAAAGCCGCAATAAACTATTGCGGCGAAAGTAAGTGAAATAACTCTTTGACGGGGAAAAGAAATAAAATTAATTTGCTGCTTTTTTAATGGCGGCGACAGCAGTTTTCAGTACAGCCAGACCATCCACTTTGCCGTAATGGATGGAATCAATCACTTCGACAGGTTTATTGGGTAACAGACGTTGAATTTCAGGCAACATATAGGCGATTTGCGGGCCTAACAGTACGACATCGGCCTCGGGTCCTTTTTCACCGGCCAGGGTTTCAGGAAATGCATCAATGATCACCGGCACCTCATACTTCTCTGCCTGCGCGCGCATTTTGGACACCAGCAGCGAGGTGGACATGCCCGCCGAGCAGAACAGATAGATGTATTTCTTTTCCATCACAACCTTCCTTACGTTTCAACCGCAACAGGTGTGCCTGCATGGGGACCTGTGTGGGTGGCTGGGATAACTCGTGAACCCTTGAGTTACTTTTGTTTCTGGTTGAAGAAAATATACAGCATCCCGCCTGGGGGCGATAATCCGTCGCTAACCCGAATTGTCTCTCATTGACCTGGCAGGATGATAGCCTTCACAATTCGGCAAATAATTCGCGTCAAGAAATAAGATTTTGAGACAAAAAGAAACCGGCGCGGTGGCCGGTTTGTTTATTTGCTCAGGCTTAAAGGGATCAGGACTTCGGTGCCTGCGGATCGGTATCATATTCCGCACAGGTCTGATAACCGGAGTTCATCACGTGGCCGGTTTCGTCCAGGGCAACAAAGTAAGTTTCTGTTTTGCCATTGCGTTGACCCAGAATGTAGGTCTGGCAGGTACCACGAGCGTGGATCATGGTCACTTCGGAAGAAGGCTTACCGGCAACCTGCATTACCTGCGCACGGCTCATGCCTTTTTTAACGTCTTTCACCACCGGCGTGGTCACCTGATCTTTAGTACGATCGTAAGCAGTACAACCTGCCAGCATGGTCATTACGGCCGCGGTACCCAAAATTCCTGCGAGTTTCTTGTTCATATTGATCCTTCCTCTTGTTATCCGCTTGTGTATCAGCGCGTTATCTAAGCCTGGAATATAAAATAACTTTTTTCAACCTCCTGACGACATTGACTTAACTTTAAGAAAAATCTAATAAAACAAAGAGAGACAGACAAAAGGTGGTTATTTGCGCTCCCTGCGCCGTCGCGCCTTGTCGTTTTAGCCACAACGGGTTAATTTGAAAAGATTGCTACTTAACATCTGCCCTCAAGGGCGACAGACGGAGAGTGTTGTCATGACGCTGCAACAAGACATTATTCAGGCGCTGGGCGTTAAGCCGCGCATCGATGCAGAAGAAGAAATTCGCCGTAGCGTGGATTTTTTGAAATCCTATCTTAAAGCGCATCCCTTTCTGAAGTCACTGGTGCTGGGCATCAGCGGCGGTCAGGATTCGACGCTCGCCGGTAAGCTCAGCCAGATGGCTATCAGCGAGCTGCGCCAGGAAACCGGCGACGAAAGCTACGCCTTTATCGCGGTACGCTTGCCCCACGGCGTACAGGCGGATGAAAAGGATTGTCAGGATGCGATCAACTTCATCGGGCCGGATCGCGTGCTGGTGGTGAATATTAAAGCGGCAGTGCTGGCGAGCGAGCAGGCGCTGCGCGACGCGGGCATCGAATTAAGCGATTTCATTCGCGGCAACGAAAAAGCCCGTGAGCGTATGAAAGCGCAGTACAGCATCGCCGGAATGACCAAAGGCGTGGTCGTGGGAACAGACCATGCGGCGGAAGCCGTGACCGGCTTTTACACCAAATATGGCGATGGCGGCACCGATATCAACCCGCTGTTCCGCCTGAACAAACGTCAGGGAAAACAGCTGCTGGCGCAGCTGAACTGCCCGGAGCACCTGTATAAAAAGGCTCCGACCGCCGATCTGGAAGACGATCGCCCTGCCCTGCCGGATGAGGTCGCCCTTGGCGTCACCTATGAGATGATCGACGATTATCTGGAAGGCAAAACCATTGATGAAACCCATGCGCGTACCATCGAAGGCTGGTATCTGAAAACCGAACATAAACGCCGCCTGCCGGTGACGGTTTTTGACGATTTCTGGAAAAAATAGCAACTCCTTGATTTGTAGGCCGGGTAAGCGCAGCGCCACCCGGCAAAAGCTCACAATCAGGGTTTAATCTCACCAGGCGGCTCAAGCCGCCTCTTTTTTCGCCACGATTTGCCTGCTACACTGGATAAGTAAACAGTATCAGGAGTCTATGTGTGGTAAGGCGTCAATCAGCCCCGCGCCTGCATTTTGAAGCGGCGGCCATTTATGAATATCCCGAACATCTGCGCCCGTGGCTGGAGGCATTGCCTAAGCATCCCGGCGTCTATTTCTTTCATGGCGACAGCGACACCATGCCGCTGTATATCGGCAAGAGCATCAATATTCGCAGCCGCGTATTGTCGCATTTGCGCACCCCGGACGAAGCGTCCATGCTGCGCCAGTCGCGGCGTATCACCTGGATCCTTACTGCCGGGGAGATAGGCGCGTTATTGCTGGAGGCCAGGCTGATTAAAGAACAGCAGCCGTTGTTTAATAAACGCCTGCGCCGCAACCGTCAGCTCTGTTCCCTGCGCTTTGACAGCGACAAGCCAGAAGTGATCTACGCCAAAGAGGTGGATTTTTCTTCGCAGCAGGGGCTGTACGGGCTGTTTGCCAATCGACACGCTGCGCTGCAAACCCTGCAATCTATCGCCGATGAGCACAAACTCTGCTACGGCCTGCTCGGGCTGGAATCCCTCAGTCGCGGTCGCGCCTGTTTCCGTTCAGCGCTGAATCGCTGCGCGGGCGCCTGTTGCGGGAAAGAGAGCGTCGAGGCGCACCATCAGCGTCTGCGTGACGCCATGACCCGCATGCAGCTGGTGTGCTGGCCGTGGCGCGGCCCGGTGGCGCTGCGGGAAAGCAGCGGTGAAATGACCCAGTATCATATTATTCACAACTGGTTCTGGTTGGGCTCGGTCAATTCCCTGGACGAGGCGTCGTCACTGCTGAAAACGCCTGCCGGTTTCGATCAGGATGGCTATAAAATTCTCTGCAAGCCGCTGATGGCGGGGATCATGGATATTCACGAGCTGCCCTTTACCGCCCCCTGAACCGGCAGGCGTCTGCCGGTACGCAGGTTTAATGCCCCGGCAGCCAGGTGATTTCGCTGAACAGCAGCTGCCCTTCCGCTTTCAGTAAGCGCAGGGTATGGCTACCTTCCTGCCAGCTGGCCCCCTGATCCGCGGTCAGCAGCTTATCCCCCAGTTGCCACGCGCCGCTGAGTACGAAGACCACCCCGCCGCGCGAGCCGAAGGTGGTGAAGGTGCGATCGGCGATGCGCACTTTCGCCTGGCAGCGATCGCGGCGGGTCATGATATTGAAATCCATCGACATCTGCCCGTCGTTCAGCTGTACCTTGATCGGCTGCTCACCTGAAAAAGAGAAAGGTTGCAGCCGTTTCAGGGTATGGCAAAAGGCATTTCCCCCGTCGAGGGTCACTTCCCCGCCTTCTATCAGCGTGATAACGCGATCCACCCCCTGAAACTGCGGAAACTCGCCGTTAGCGGCAAGAGACGCAATGCTGGCGCGCCAGTGGAAATCCCGCGTGGCTTCCGGAAAACAACAAATCTCCCGTGTTTCGCCCGCCCCGTTGCGCCACAGATTCACCGCCATTTTGCGGATATCAAAATATTCCATCACCACTCCTGAAGGGCGCATCACGCGCGCCTGCGCAGCCGGAAAGCCGCACCACATTGTTATAATCTGTTTACCTTGCCACCAGGTTATCGGCAGCGGACAGGTAATGCCTTAGCAATGACGCTGCATCCTGGAAGAATTTTTTTAACAGCCTGATAAAAAGGTAGTTTCGCGTAATAAGGTATCAGAGCATACCCTGTCGCAGGCGGGGGTCAAAGAGGGAAGAAAAGAAAAAACCGCCGGGCTTGCCCACAGCCTGAAGGCGTTTATGGACAAGTCCGGCGGTCTTAATAAGGGGCGCTGTGTTATTCAGCGGATTCAGGCATTTTACCTTCCGGCGCCGGACGTTCTGTCAGACGCTTCTCAAAATTGGCATTAAACTGCTTTTTCTGTTCCGGGGTTAAGATGTTGTAAATCTTATTCTGGGTTTCCATGTGCGCCAGCATACGGGCTTTGTGCTGCTCTTCCATCTTCGCAATCTGCGCTTCGGCTTTGGCTTTATCGAAGGTATCGCTGGCGATGATGTCGTGCGTGGCGCGGCGTTCTTCCACGGTCGGACGCTTCATCTGGTCGCGCTGACTTTTCATGATGTCACGCACCTGCTGTTTCTGCGCGTCGGTCAGGTTCAGATCTTTAAACATCATGTCATGATGCATACCCGGCTTGCCTTTATGGTGCATCATCGGCTTGCTGTCTGCCGGCGCAGCGGTGGTATCAGCGGCGTGGGCCAGGTTAGCAGCACCCATCGCCAGGGTAGAGGCAACAAACAGAGCGGTCAATTTACGCATAATGTATTCCTTCTTTCAGTTATTCTTGCGGCGTATTGCCGTGTTGACGAGATTCACTTTACGGTCTTTTTCGTCAAATAATCAGAGCAACAGTAAAGCATTGAAAGCGTAAAAAACAAATTATCGCCAATTATGAAGAAAATAAGGATAAAGCGTGGAGAGTTGCAACAGGAATTATACAGGATGATGATTTTAAAGAGATTATGAAGAATGATACCTGAGCGGCGTATAATAATAAAGCAATGATGTCAGATAATTCCGTATCGCCTGACATCATCGGTTTTTATATTTTCCAGAAAAGCGTTAATCGCGATAAAAATAATCGCCAGCGCATCAGGGCAGCCGCTCCAGCATCAGCCCGGCGCGTAGTCCCAGGGCTACCTGTGGATTGGGAAACAGCACGTATTCCGTCGCGGCCTGCGCCAGATAACGCGTTTCGCCGTCTTCCGCCAGCAGCGTTCCGGCGGCAAAAGGCGTGAAGTTAAGCGTCTCGCCGGACATATGCAGCCGGAAAGCAGCGCTGTGGCGGGTGAGTTGCTGAACGACCCGATAGCGCAGCGGCGCGACATCACTGCCCGCGGCCGGTTTATCCGCTGACAACGCTGCGATGGCGTCAAGCGTGACGGCGAACTGCCGCAGATCGTTTTCGCCAAAGGGCAGCGCCTTGCCCAGTTCCAGCGTACAGGCCAGTGCGCCAAAGCGTTCGCAGCTGTAATGGGTAAAGGTGCCGCCCGGCGACTGGTGAAACACCAACGCTTCCAGCCCGGCCTGACCCAGCCAGCGCAGAAAGTCCTCTTCCCAGGGCGTGTCGCGCTGCGGCAGTACGCCAAAGCGCAGATGGTGCGAGCCGCGAATAGCCGTGTGCAGATCCAGATGCCAGCGCAGGTCGCCGGGCTGCGCGGCATAAAAGCGGCTGATTGCCTGCTCCAGCTGTAGCGCCCGTACGGTTTCCACACTGTGGGCAAACTGCTGCCAGCGCCCGCCGAACATGCGATTCAGATCGCTGTGCAGATAGCGTTTTCCGGCCCGCAGCGCGGGCGGGTTGCCGAGGATCACCAGCATCCGCCAGCGCAGCGGCGTGGCGCCCTGTATCAGCCCTGTCAGCAGCTTGTCCAGCATCTCCACCGGCGCGGTTTCGTTGCCGTGAATGCCCGCCGACAGCACCAGCGATTTATCCGTGGGCTGATGCGGGATCAGCTCAAGGATCCCCTCTGCCCGCCAGTGCCAGCGGAGCTGGTCGTTTTGCCCCCACGGGTTTTCGGGCGCACGGCCGCTCAGGGTCAGGGCAAGAAAATTCTCCATCGTCGATCCTTATTGCTGGAAGGGATAGACCGATCCCAGATCCAGTAACTGTGTCAGCCTGTCCAGCGCCTCGCGGCCTTCGCGCAGCAGCTGCGGATCAGCAAGATCGGCCTGGGTGAGACGGTCACGATAGTAGCGATCCACCCAGTCGTTCAGCGCGGCAAACAGCCGGTCATTCATCATAACCGCCGGATTTACCGCCTGCTGTTCGGCCTCATTTAATACCACCCGCAGACGCAGACAGGCCGGACCGCCGCCGTTGGACATGCTTTCGCGCAGATCGAATACCCGCAGCTCGTTCACCGGATTATCCTGCGCCAGCATGTCATTCAGATAACGCCAGACGTTCGCCTGCTCGCGACACTCCTGCGGCACCACCAGCAACATACTGCCGTCGTCGCGGCTCAGTAACTGGCTGTTAAACAGATAACTGCTGACCGCCTCTTTGACCGACACCTGCGCCTGCGGCACTTCGATAACCTGAAAGCCCGGCACCTGTTCCGCCAGGCGGGTCATCAGCCCGCGCTGCTGCACAAAGGCGCGCTCATGGCAGAACAGCAGCGTACCGTTCGACACGGCGATGACATCATTATGGAATACCCCTTCATCGATCACCGTCGGGTTTTGCTGGGCGAAGATGACGCGCGCCGGATCCACCTGATTGAGACGCGCCACCGCCTGGCTGGCTTCCAGCGTTTGCCGCGCCGGATAACGCTCAGGCGCGGCGTGGCCGTTTTCTTCCCGGCCATAAACAAAAAGCTGCACGCCCGGCTCGCCGTACGCCTGGCTGAAGCGGTTATGGTTCGCCGCCCCTTCGTCGCCAAAACGCGCCACCTGCGGCAGTGCGCCATGCACCATGAAACGCCCTTCATCCCGGAAGATGGCGCGCAGCAGCGCTTCGGTGGTGGGCGCTTCGGTACTGCGGTGGAATTTATTGTTCAGGTTCGCCACCGTCAGATGCACTTTGCCATCAAGGGCATCTGACGACGGGCAGACGGTGGCGGCGTTGGCCACCCACATTGGCGACGAGGAACTGGCCGCCGACAGCAGCTCCGGGGTTTGCGCGGCGGCTCTGGCGATCACCTGCTCGTCGCTGCCGGTAAACCCCAGCTGGCGTAACACCGGTATATTCGGGCGTTCGTGGGGCGGGATCACCGCCTGCGGAAAGCCCAGATCCGCCAGCGCTTTCATCTTCAGCAGTCCCTGCTTCGCCGCCAGTTTCGGGTCAGAAGTGCGGAAACGGTGTGCAGTGGAGGCTTCGTTACCAAAGGATAAACCGGCGTAATGGTGCGTCAGCCCCACCAGGCCGTCAAAATTGACTTCGCGCGCTTTCATCGCGTCTCCTCCCGACCAAAATCCAGCCCCGGGCTGAGGCTCTCCGGCAGCGACAGCGCCGGAGATTCAAGGCTGGCCATCGGCCAGGCGCAGTAGTCTGCCGCATACCAGGCGCTCGGGCGATGGTTGCCGGACGCGCCCACACCACCGAAAGGCGCGGTGCTGGCGGCACCGGTCAGCGGTTTATTCCAGTTGACGATCCCGGCGCGCGCCTCCAGCAACAGCCGGTCGAATTTCTCCCGTGACGGGGTGACCAGCCCGCAGGCCAGCCCGTAACGGGTGGCATTAGCAAGCTGAATGGCCTCGTCAAACTCGTCATAGCGCCACACGCCCAGCAGCGGACCGAAGACCTCTTCATCCGGCACGTCAGCCACGCCGGTCAGCTCGATAATGCCCGGCGTCAACAGTGAGGTGCCGGGTTTGATCAGCCGCGGCGCCAGCAGCGTTTTGCCGCCCCGCGCTTCCTGCGCCTGCCAGGCGGTATACACGCCCTCTGCCGCCTGCGGGGAAATCAGCCCGCCGATAAAGGGCTGCGGATCCGCGTCCCAGGCGCCGGGCATAATGCGTCCGGCAACCTCCACCAGCCGGGCGAGAAAGGCATCGCCCTGCGCGCCGCGTTTCACCAGCAGACGGCGCGCGCAGGTGCAGCGCTGCCCGGCGGTAATAAAGGCCGACTGAATGGTGAGGTGCACCGCGGCGTCAACATCATCAATATCTTCCACTATCAGCGGATTATTGCCGCCCATCTCCAGCGCAAGGATCTTCTCCGGCTGACCGCCAAGCTGACGATGCAGATGAAAACCGGTGCTGGCGCTGCCGGTAAACAGCAGACCGTCGAGATCGGCAAGCTGGCTCAGCGCCTGGCCAGTGTCGCGCCCGCCCTGCACCAGATTCAGCACGCCCGGCGGCAGCCCCGCCTCCTGCCACAGTTTCACCACCGCTTCGCCGCTCCAGGGCGTCAGCTCGCTGGGTTTGAAGATCACCGTATTCCCGGCCAGCAACACCGGAACGATATGCCCGTTCGGCAGATGGCCGGGGAAGTTGTAGGGGCCGAATACTGCCAGCACGCCGTGAGGACGGTGGCGCAGCGTGGCGGCGCCGTCCGGCATGGCGGTGTGCTGCTCGCCAGTGCGGGTGTGATACGCCTTCACCGAGATGCCGATTTTATTGATCATGGCGGTAATTTCGGTGGCGGCTTCCCAGCGCGGTTTGCCGGTTTCCCGGGCGATCACCGTCGTCAGGCTGGCTTTGTTCGCATCCAGCAGCGCGGCGAATTTCTCGACAATCTCCTGTCGTGCGCTGAAGGACTGACGCGCCCACGCCGGAAACGCGGCGCGTGCGGCGCGCCCGGCCTCGGCCACCTGCGCGGCGTCGGCATCACGCCCCTGCCAGAGTGTCTCACGGGTGAGCGGATCGGTTTTTTCCCGTTGTTCGCCCTGACCGCTGATCCAGTCGCCATTTATCCAAAGATTCATTGTGTTTTCTCCTCTGCGCACAGGCGGACCAGGCGAACCTTTTCCCCGGCGCGACATTTCAGGGCGTCCATCTGGGCGGCGCTCAGCAGCAGACGTTCGGTATCGGGATCGGCATTCACCAGCATGGCGCGGAATTGCTGGTACTTTTCGTTAGCCACCAGACAGGCGGGCAACTCGCCCGGCGCGGGCTGCCCTTCGGCCACCTCCACCAGACGGCTTTTACGGATTGCCCGCACCCGATCGATGTCGCATTCCAGCGTCGGGCCGCCGTCAAAGATGTCGATATAGTGACGGTAGCGGAAGCCCTCTTTTTCCAGTACCGCGCGGGCGGGGGCGGTGTGAGGATGCACTTCGCCGATCACCGCCTGGGCTTCTTCAGACAGGAAATGGGTATAGATAGGATGCTTGGGCATCAGCTCGGCGATAAAGGCTTTCTGTCCGGTGCCGCACAGGTGATCGGCGCGGCTGAATGGCATGGAGAAAAAGCGTTTGCCGAGGCTTTCCCAGAACGGCGAGTAGCCCGTTTCGTCGATCACCCCGCGCATCTCCGCCACCACTTTTTCGTTAAAGCGATCGCGGAAAGCGGCCATAAACAGAAAGCGCGATTTCGACAGCAGATAGCCGTTGCCCTCTTTACGCCAGTCGGCGTCGAGGAACAGCGTGCAGAGTTCGCTGCTGCCGGTGTGATCGTTACTGAGAAACAGCGTCGGCAACGCGTTGTAGACGTTCAGCTCTTTGGAGGCGTGCACCTGGGTGCCGACGCGGTAGTTGTACCAGGGATCGTTTAGCCCCACTGCCACTTCAATGGCGCAGATCCCGGCGACAGTGCCGCTCTGGATATCTTCCAGCACGAACACGTAACCCTGTTCACCCGGCGGCAGTTCGTCCTGCCAGGTTTTGCGCGCGCGCTCAATGCGCGCGGAGAGCGTGGCTTCGTCCGCCGGCAGCGACGTCAGCCCGCCGCCGGTTTTACCGGCCAGCTGCATCAGGGCCGGGAGATCGCTGCGCTCAATCGGGCGGATCACCATCATAGGCTTTCTCCTGCCAGATAACGTTCACAGGCGCGCGCCAGCCGTTCCAGGCCGTGACGCACTTCCTCTTCGCTGATGTTCAGCGCAGGTGCAAAACGCAGCACGTTAGCACCGGCAATCAGTACCATCACGCCTTCTGCCGCCGCCAGTTGAGAGATGAGTTTGGCTTTCCCGGCATGTTCCGCCGCCAGCTCGCAGCCAATCAGCAGGCCGAGGCCGCGGATCTCCCGAAACAGCGCATGGCGGGTGTTGATCGCCTGCAACTGTTCGACAAACCATTGATGACGCTGTTTCACGCCGTCCAGCGTCGCCGGGGTGTTCACTATATCCAGCACCTCACCTGCCACCGCCGTCGCCAGCGGGTTGCCGCCATAAGTGGTGCCGTGGGTGCCGACCACCATCACAGCCGCAAAAGCGTCGCGGGTCAGCATCGCGCCGATGGGGAAGCCGCCGCCCAGCGCTTTGGCGGTGGTGAGCACGTCCGGCTCCACGCCGTAATGCATATAGGCATACAGCTCGCCGGTACGTCCGACGCCGGTCTGCACTTCATCAAAAATCAGCAGCGCCTGGTGACGATCGCACAACTCGCGCAGGCCTTTCAGGAAGGCTGCATCCGCAGGCACCACGCCGCCCTCGCCCTGCATCGGCTCGACGATCACCGCGCAGGTATCGTCATTAATCAATTCGCGGGCCGATTCCAGATTGTTAAACTCCGCATGGCGGATCTCCGGCGGCAGCGGCGCAAAATCTTTTGAATAGGCTGGCTGCCCGCCTGCGCTGACGGTAAAGAGCGTGCGGCCATGGAAGGCGTTTTTGAACGCCACGATGCCGCTTTTCTGTGGGCCTGCATGGTCGTGAGCATATTTACGCGCCAGCTTCAGCGCCGCTTCGTTGGCTTCCGCGCCGGAGTTACAGAAGAACACGCGGTCAGCAAAGGTGGCGTCGATAAGACGCTTTGCCAGCCGCAGCGCCGGTTCGTTAGTGTAGCCATTGCCGGTGTGCCAGAACTTCGCCGCCTGTTCGCTGAGCGCACGGTACAGCGCCGGGTTCGCATGACCAAGGGCATTCACCGCAATACCCCCGGCAAAGTCGATATACTCTTTCCCTTCCTGATCCCACAGCCGGGAACCCTCGCCGCGAACCGGAATAAAAGACGCCGGGGCGTAAACCGGCAGCATCCAGTGATCAAAGTTTTCACGCGTAATAGAGTGGGACATAGCGACCTCATCCGGTAAATGAAAGGTTGTTGATATGTTAATAATTATGAGTGTTTGCGCTGCTAATGTAGATTGCACGCTTCGTGCCAGCCAGCGATAAAAGTGCATAACGCCGGAGAGGATTTTAAATATCAGTAACTTACAATCTGTCACTATTCACTTTTATTGCATAAAAAGTGAATAATTTTTGCGCTATTAGCGAAGCCGGGCGGATCGGCAGGAAATTTTATGCATTGCTAAAATATAATTCTGGAATTGTGATCTTACGCGGAAGGTGATCGCGCCCCGCGCCCCTTTTCAGGGCGGGATGCACCGCAGCGGGGCATGGTAAGCACCATTGGCGACGCCTGTTGCAGCCATGCGCAGAAAAGCGCAGCGCCGGGGCGTAACGCCGGCCATTTTCTGCTACCATCGCTGCACTCTTTATTGCTAAGTGGCAGCGACTATGAAATTTGTCTCTTTTAATATCAACGGCCTGCGCGCCCGTCCTCATCAACTGCAAGCGATCATTGATAAGCATCAGCCTGACGTGATTGGCTTACAGGAGACAAAGGTCCATGACGATATGTTCCCTCTCGAAGATGTGGCGAAACTGGGCTACAACGTGTTTTATCACGGTCAGAAAGGTCACTACGGGGTGGCGCTGTTAACCCGCGATACACCGGTGTCCGTGCGCCGCGGTTTTCCGGGCGATGACGAAGAAGCGCAGCGTCGCATTATCATGGCGGAATTAGCGTCTCCCCTCGGCAATATTACGGTGATCAACGGCTATTTCCCGCAGGGGGAAAGCCGCGACCATCCGACCAAATTCCCGGCGAAAGCGAAGTTTTATCAGGATCTGCAGGATTATCTGGAAAACGAAATCAGCAAAGACAGCCCGGTGCTGGTGATGGGTGATGTCAACATCAGCCCGACGGATCTGGACATCGGTATCGGCGAAGACAGCCGCAAACGCTGGCTGCGCGCGGGTAAATGCTCGTTCCTGCCGGAAGAGCGCGAGTGGATGGCCCGTTTGCAGGGCTGGGGGCTGGTGGATACCTTCCGCGCCGCCAATCCGGACGCACAGGATCGTTTTTCCTGGTTTGATTACCGTTCAAAAGGTTTTGACGATAACCGCGGGCTGCGTATCGACCTGGTGCTGGCAAGCAGTGCGCTGGCAACCCGCTGCACCGACACCGGGATCGATTACGAGATCCGCGGTATGGAAAAACCGTCCGATCATGCGCCTGTGTGGGCAAGCTTCGATCTGTAAGCCTCAGGGCTTCACACGACGCCATACCAGCGGATTGGTGCTCAGCGTGCGTTCGTCACGCTGGCACTGCAATAAAATGCCGTCAGCTTTGACCACCGCCCCTTCCGAGTAGTTTTCATCCTGATAAACGCAGCACTGATTACAGGGCTGCGGACGTTGCCCGCCGGAGGAGAAGACTTCCGGCGGCACGTTCACATCAACGCCGCCGGTACTGTACCGCACCTCTGCCTGTGCCGTCGCGGTCAGCAGCGCCAGCAGGCTGGCGGTTAATAAAGCGTGTCGGATCATCGTTTTTTTTCCTGATTAGGTGGTGGTAATAACTATAACGGTAAAAGATCGCCGAACCTTTAACGTGCACGGTCATCGTTTTTAATTATGACCTCCTGCCTATTATTAATTTCCCTGCATATTTCTTAATCGCTTGCCTGATGCCGCTTTTCCGGTGTTATAGTCGAAAACGCAAACAATGCGGTAACAACCAACAATAAAATTCAGACCCACTGTCATAAGAGGATGTTATATCGATGGATCAGTCTTGCTCTCTGGAAACCTTCCTTACCCGTATTCAACAACGCGATCCCCATCAGACAGAATTCGCCCAGGCGGTTCGCGAAGTCATGACCACGCTGTGGCCCTTTATTGAAGAGAACCCGCGTTACCGGCAGATGTCGTTACTGGAACGTCTGGTTGAGCCGGAACGCGTGATCCAGTTCCGCGTGGTATGGGTCGACGATCGTAATCAGGTGCAGGTCAACCGCGCATGGCGCGTGCAGTTTAACTCCGCCATCGGCCCTTATAAGGGCGGGATGCGTTTTCACCCGTCGGTGAACTTATCGATCCTGAAATTCCTCGGCTTTGAGCAGTCGTTCAAAAATGCCCTTACCACCCTGCCGATGGGCGGCGGTAAAGGCGGCAGCGATTTCGATCCGAAAGGCAAAAGCGAAGGCGAAGTGATGCGTTTTTGCCAGTCGCTGATGACCGAACTGTACCGCCACCTGGGGCCGGATACCGATGTGCCTGCCGGTGATATTGGCGTCGGCGGTCGTGAAGTGGGCTTTATGGCCGGTATGATGAAAAAGCTCTCCAATAACAGCGCCTGCGTATTTACCGGCAAAGGGCTGTCGTTCGGCGGCAGTTTGATCCGCCCGGAAGCCACCGGCTACGGACTGGTCTATTTCACTGAGGCGATGCTTAAACGTCACGGTCTGGCCTTCGAAGGGCAGCGCGTGGCGGTCTCCGGCTCCGGCAACGTGGCGCAGTACACCATTGAAAAAGTCATGGAACTGGGCGGGCGGGTGATCACCGCCTCTGATTCCGGCGGCACGGTCGTGGACGAAGCGGGCTTTAACGCAGAAAAACTGGCGCGCCTGTGTGAAATCAAAGCCAGCCGCGACGGCCGCGTGGCGGATTATGCCCGCGAGTTCGGGCTGGTATATCTGGAAGGCAAACAGCCATGGTCAGTGCCGGCGGATATTGCCCTGCCGTGCGCCACCCAGAATGAGCTGGATGCCGACGCCGCCCGCACGCTTATCGCCAACGGCGTAAAAGCGGTGGCGGAAGGTGCGAATATGCCGACCACCATCGAAGCCACCGATCTGTTCCTCGAAGCGGGGGTGCTGTTCGCGCCGGGTAAAGCGGCGAATGCGGGCGGTGTGGCGACGTCCGGGCTGGAGATGGCGCAGAACGCCGCGCGCCTGAGCTGGAAGGCGGAAAAAGTGGATGCGCGTCTGCGCCATATTATGCTGGATATTCATCACGCCTGCGTGGAGTACGGCGGAGATGGCAAGCAGACCAACTACGTGCGCGGCGCGAATATCGCCGGATTTGTGAAGATCGCCGACGCCATGCTGGCGCAGGGCGTGGTCTGATTTGCGGTTGTGATGCCCGGCGGCGCTGCGCTTGCCGGGCTTACATGCTGACTGAATCCGGATGCCCGGCGGCGCTGCGCTTGCCGGGCCTGGGGTTACCTTGTAGGCCGGGTAAGGCGCAGCCGCCACCCGGCACATTTCAACCTACCCGGCGACCTGCGCTACGCCGCCGGAGCCGGACTCGCGGGCGGCTTTTTCTTACCCCGCCCTTTAAAACTTTTCTTCTTATCCCCGCCTGGCGCCGCTAACCCTCTGAACTGACGCACCGGCGTGCTGCGGGCCTGGTCAATCAGCTGATACAGCGTCCCCACCAGCGGCTGCATAAAATCCTGATAGCGGCACTGCTTTTCGCTGATTTGCGTCAACACCGATTCCCAGTGGGCGGTCATATCCGGCCGCGCCGCCATTTCCGGCAGCGAGTGGATCAGCGCCCGCCCGGCGTCGCTGGAGTGGATATAACGCCCTTTTTTCACCAGGAAACCGCGCTTGAACAGCAGCTCGATGATCCCCGCGCGGGTGGCTTCGGTGCCCAGCCCGTCAGTGGCGCGCAGGATCTTCTTCAGATCTTTATCCTGCACAAAGCGCGCAATACCGGTCATCGCCGACAGCAGCGTGGCGTCGGTGAAATGCCGTGGCGGCTGAGTCTGCCGCTCGACCACTTCGCCCTTCTCGCACAGCAGTTCATCGTCTTTAGCGACCACCGGCAACGGGGTGCCGTCGTTCTCTTCGTCGCGCTCTTTATTGCCCAGCAAGGCGCGCCAGCCCGCTTCCGCCAGAAAACGCGCTTTGGCGATAAATTTACCGTTGGCGATGTCGAGTTCAATCGTGCATTTGCGGAAGACCGCGTCCGGGCAGAACTGCATCAGGTACTGACGCGCCACCAGGCTGTAGATCTTCTCTTCGTTATCCGTGAGGTTCACCTTACTGCTGCGCGCCGTCGGGATAATGGCGTGATGTGCATCGACTTTTTTATCATCCCAGCAGCGGTTACGGATATCGGTATTGACCGCCGGTTGCGGCAGCAGCGACGGGCTGTGTACGCTGATGGCGTTGATCACCGCCTGACGCCCAGCAAAATGCTCTTCCGGCAGGTAGCGGCTGTCAGAGCGCGGATAGGTGATCAGCTTATGGGTTTCATACAGCTTCTGGCAGATATCCAGCACGTTCTGCGCGCTGAGGCCAAAGCGCTTCGCCGCTTCAATCTGCAGGGTGGAGAGCGAGAACGGCAGCGGCGCAGGCTCGGACTCCCGTTTGTCGTTATAGCTGGTGACCAGCGCGGGCTGGCCGGTAATACGTTTTACGACATGATCGGCCAGGCTGCGGTGCAGCAGCCGCCCTTCTTCATCCTGGTACGGCTCGCAGGCTTCGCTTGGCTGCCAGGTAGCGGTAAAACGCTCTTCCTTAGGCGTGACGATATGCGCCTTCACCTCGAAAAAGTCTTTCGCCACGAAGTTTTCGATCTCTTCGTCACGGCGCACCACCAGCCCGAGCACCGGCGTCTGTACACGTCCCACCGACAGCACGCCCTGATAACCGGCGCTCTGCCCCAGCAGCGTATAGGCGCGGGTCATGTTGATGCCATACAGCCAGTCGGCGCGGGAGCGGGCCAGCGCCGACGAGCTTAAGGGGATAAATTCGCTGTTGGCGCGCAGACGGTTAATGGCCCGTTCCACCGCCTGGGGGTTAAGATCGTTGATCAGGCAGCGCTGCACGTTGCGGCGCTTTTCCGCAGGCAGATCCAGGTAGTTCAGCACCTCATCCACCAGCAGTTGCCCTTCACGATCCGGGTCACCGGCGTGGATCACTTCGCTGGCCTGTGCCAGCAACCGCTTGATGACATTGATTTGTTTTGTCACCGAGGCGCGTGGTTGCAGCTGCCACTTTTCCGGCACTATCGGCAAGTCAGAGAGATTCCAGCGGGCATAACGGCTGTCATAGGCATCCGGCTGCGCCTGCTCCAGCAGGTGACCGATACACCAGGTCACCACCTGACCATTTCCGCACTCAATGTAGCCGTCGCCCTTGCGGTGCGGCTTTGGCAGCACATCCGCAATGGCGCGGCCCAGACTGGGTTTTTCGGCAATAAACAACCGCATTGACTTAACGGATCTCAATCATAGGACGGCCCGCGCGGGCTTCAACCAGCTCGCCGATGGCGGTCAGGGTGATGCCGTATTCGGCGGCGGTCGCCTGTACCTGGCTTTCAGCGTCCGGGGTGACCGCCAGCAGCAAACCGCCGGAGGTTTGCGGATCGCACAGCAGATCGCGCCAGGCCTGCGGCATGTCGCCCATCAGATGCCCGTAGCTGGCGAAATTACGCCCGGTACCGCCCGGCACCGCGCCCTGGGCAATATACTCTTCCACACCCGGCAGCTTCGGCACATCCTGATAGCGGATCTGCGCCTGCACGCCTGCGCCCTGGCACATTTCGCTCAGGTGGCCGAGCAGCCCGAAGCCGGTGACATCGGTCATGGCTTTGACGCCGTCAATGCTGGCAAATCCGGCACCGGCGAGGTTCATGCGGCACATCACTTCCGTCGCCAGCCCGACATGCTCCGGTTTAAGCAGGGATTTTTTCTCGGCGGTGGTCAGCACGCCAATGCCCAGCGGCTTGGTGAGATAGAGTTTGCAGCCCGCCTTCGCGGTGCTGTTTTTCTTCACCCGCTCCGTTGGTACCACGCCGGTGACGGCGAGGCCGAAAATCGGCTCCGGCGCGTCGATGGAGTGACCGCCCGCCAGGGCAATGCCCGCCTGCTGGCAGGCAAAACGCCCGCCCTCAATTACATCACGGGCGATCTCCGGGGCCAGGGTGTTGATCGGCCAGCCTAAAATGGCGATGGCCATAATCGGCTTGCCGCCCATGGCGAAAATGTCGCTGATGGCGTTGGTCGCGGCGATGCGTCCAAAGTCGAACGGGTTGTCGACAATCGGCATAAAGAAGTCGGTAGTGCTGATCACGCTGGTGCCGTTGCCCAGATCGTAAACCGCGGCGTCATCACGGGTTTCGTTGCCGACCAGCAGGTTCGGATCGATAAACTTCGCCCGATCGCTGTGCAGGATGGTTTCCAGCACCTTCGGGGAAATCTTACAGCCGCATCCCGCGCCGTGACTGTACTGCGTTAAACGAATAGCTTGCTCGCTCATGGACATCTCCTGTCATTGCAATGCGGCTATGGTAGCGCTCAATCGGGCAAGCCGCTACTGTGCATCCGCCTTCTGTTATGACATAAACACCGGCACCCTGCGTCAGACTGTCATTCCGGCGGCCAGCACACTTATTTTTAAGACTATTCATGGTCTTATCGCAGGCACTTTTTCACATCCGCTGTCAAATCCCTCGTGACAACTGCTGGCGAACCAGTAGGATGCCCGCGCGGGATCTTTTTTCACAATGCCGCTTTCCCCTTGCGCAAAAAGCATGCCCGTCCAGTATTCGGCGTAGCCGGTACGGGACAATGCCGAACTGCGTTTTAACCAGTACGCTGCCGTTGCATGATCTTCTTTAACGCATATTCCGCCCGCATAAAGTAAACCCAGCCACATTTGCGCATCCACCGCCGCGTCATCGTGCATATTGCCGGCAGCCTGCTCCAGCAGACTCAGCGCCCGCGCGCACGCTTTTTGCTCCGCAGAACGGTGAAGTAAAATCCGCGCAAGGATCACTTTTCCCGCTTCACTGCCCGCGAGGGCGGCTTTTTCGGCGTATCGTTTCGCCTGTAAAAGCGCCTTACCGGAATGCTGTAAGCTGATGTTTGCCAGCAGCGCCCAGGCATCCGGCAGCCCGGCGGCGGCGGCTTTTTCCGCCCAGCGCTGCGCCTGCTTCATATCCCCTGCGCTAAACCAGGTATCCGCAAGAAAATACTGCGCGTATTTATCGCCTTTCTCCGCCATGTCGCGGTATTGACTGCCCGGGGGAATGGGATCCAGCGCGGCGAATACCGCGGGGGTGCTCAAGATCATCAGGCAGGTTAAAAGCATGGCAGAGCGATTCATATTTTCTCCTTTAGCAAAGGAGGCGGAGTATACTGAGCGCCTTTTTAGTTTTGTGCAATTGCGCTGCCACTTAATGAATATCCTTCAATTCGATCTCAATCTTCTTAAAATTCTGCATGTCATGCTGATGACAGGCTCCACCAGCCTGACGGCGCAAAAGCTGGGGATCAGCGCGTCTGCGGTCAGCCATGCCCTCACCAGGCTGCGGGAAGCGCTACAGGATCCGCTGTTTCGCCGTGAAGGCAATCAGCAGGTTCCCACGCCCTTTGCCAGAAATATTCAGGACAGGCTCGCGCCGCTTTTCGTTTCGTTAAATGAAGAACTGTTCGGCAGTGAAACCGGTGAAGATCGTCGGTTTCGCCTGGTGTTGCCGCCAGCGTTAAATGTGTTGCTTACCTCGGAGCTTGCGCACCGGGGGCATCAGGCGAAAGCCGTCATTGAGTGTCATGCGTTTGAGCGCCGTGAGTGGCGTGAGGAGTTAATTGCGAAGAAAATCGATTTACTGATTGCCGTGGGCGATCATCAAAAAGGCTCCAGTGCCCTGCATTACGAACGGATCGGCAGCGCACGGCTGGTGGTCGCCTATGGCGCGCCGCTGCGGCAACAGTTCAGGGATAAAACCAGCGTTGAGTTCAGCGAGCTGGATCAGTTTGAGCACTTCTACTGCCACCCCTGGCCGCAGGCAGCCAATGAGCTGGACAGACAGCTTGCCCGGGCAGGTTTATCCCGTCACCTGTCATTTGTCTGTCAGGATTACAGCCAGCTTGCCCCTGCGTTACGCCGTGCGCCTTTGCTGGCCGTGGTGCCCGCCCCCTGGGTTGCCGCCCTGGTCGACCGTGAAGGCATTTATACCCTGCCGCTCAACGGGTTTCAGGCGGAAGGAAACGTGTTTTTTCAGTACCGCACGTCAACGACGCCCTGGAAGCGACAAATTATTAACGCCTTAAAAAAGGCGTTAGGCGGGTACTATTCTCTCTAGCCAGGCGCTTCTGCGAAGATCAGAAGCGCCCGGGCGAGGTTCAGAAATAACGCACGAAAGGCGTGGTATCAGGCAGGCTGATGGTGGTGGAGGCCTTCAGTTGCGGCGTGCCGAGGTAGAGAAAACCGACGATATGATCCTGTTCACGGCACTCCAGCGCTTCACGCACCACCGGGCTGTCAGTCATCGGGCCGCTGCGCCAGATACCGTTAAAGCCCTGCGCCAGCGCCGCCATCTGCATCGCCATCACCGCACAGCCAGCGGAAACCAGTTGTTCCCAGTGGGGCACTTTAGGATGATCTTCGCATTTGGCGACCACGGCAATAATCATCGGCGCGCGGAACGGCCCGGAGCGGGCTTTTTCAATGCCCTTTTCATCCAGCCCCGCGGCAATGGCGCCTTTCTCCAGCAACTGGCTGAAGCGCTCGCGCCCTTCTCCCTCAATGACAAAGAAGCGCCACGGCTGCAGCGTGCCATGATCCGGGGCGCGCATACCTGCCTGTAAAATACTTTTCAGCTGATCGCCCGCCGGGGCCGGTTCGGTGAGGCGGGAGGCGCTACGACGGTTAACGAGCAGTTCAAGTGCATCCATTAGTTAACTCCTGTCATCAAATTTATGCATAAAATTAACACGACAGGAGATTTTGTTACAGCGACGGCGGCGGATCTTGCTGACAAGTTGCCGCCGGGTAATTAGGATAACCGCACATTCCGCTCAGGGTAGCGGGGGTTGTTAATCAGGACAGGAAGAATACATGCGAACCCTTTGGCGTTTCATTGCTGGTTTTTTTAAATGGACATGGCGATTGCTCAATTTCGTCCGTGAACTGGTGCTCAACCTTTTCTTTATCTTTTTAATCGTGGTGTGCGTCGGCATCTGGATGCAGGTGAAGAGCAGCAATGCCGAGCACAGCAACCGTGGCGCGCTGTTGCTGGATATCGCCGGTGTGGTGGTGGATAAGCCTTCCAGCAGCAGCAAGCTGGGCGTGCTGGGCCGTCAGCTGTTTGGCGCCAGCTCCGATCGCTTACAGGAAAACTCGCTGTTTGATATTGTCGAGACCATTCGCCAGGCGAAAGAGGATCGCAATATCACCGGTATCGTGATGGATCTGAAAAACTTCGCCGGTGCCGATCAGCCGTCGATGCAGTATATCGGTAAAGCGCTGCGCGAATTCCGCGACAGTGGCAAACCGGTCTATGCGGTAGGCGATAACTTCAGCCAGGGTCAGTATTACCTTGCCAGCTTCGCCAATAAAATTTTCCTCTCGCCGCAGGGCGTGGTGGATCTGCATGGCTTTGCCACTAACGGGCTGTACTACAAATCGCTGCTGGAAAAGCTAAAAGTCTCCACGCACGTTTTCCGCGTCGGCACCTATAAATCCGCCGTCGAGCCGTTTATCCGCGACGATATGTCCCCGGCCGCGCGCGAGGCTGACAGCCGCTGGGTCGGCGAGCTGTGGCAGAACTACCTGAACACCATCGCCGCCAACCGTCAGGTACCGGCGCAGCAGATTTTCCCTGGCGCCCAGGCGATGCTGGAAGGGCTGACCAAAGTGGGTGGCGATACGGCGAAGTACGCGCTGGATAACAAACTGGTGGATCAGCTGGCGTCCAGCGCGGAAGTTGAAAAAGCGCTCAGCAAACAGTTTGGCTGGAGCGACGCTGATAAAAACTACAGCGCCATCAGCTACTACGACTACGCCCTGAAAAAACCGAGCGAAAACGGCGACAGCGTGGCGGTGATCTTCGCTAACGGTGCGATCATGGACGGGGAAGAAACCCCGGGTAACGTCGGCGGCGACACCACCGCCTCGCAGATCCGCGATGCGCGTCTCGATCCGAAAGTGAAAGCTATCGTGCTGCGTGTGAACAGCCCTGGCGGCAGCGTCAGCGCCTCCGAGGTGATCCGTGCTGAACTTGCCGCCGCGAAAGCCGCCGGTAAGCCGGTGGTGGTCTCCATGGGCGGCATGGCGGCGTCCGGCGGTTACTGGATCTCAACGCCAGCTAACTACATTGTGGCGAACCCGAGCACCCTCACCGGCTCGATTGGCATCTTCGGGGTGATCAACACCTTTGAAAACAGCCTCGATTACGTGGGCGTGCACACCGATGGCGTGGCGACCTCGCCGCTGGCGGACGTGGCGGCGACCAAAGCCCTGCCGCCGGAAGTGCAGCAGATGATCCAGTTGAGCATTGAGAGCGGCTATAAGCGCTTCCTGTCGATTGTTTCTCAGTCGCGTAACAAGACGCCGGAGCAGATCGACCAGATTGCTCAGGGCCACGTCTGGACCGGTCAGGACGCGAAAGCAAACGGGCTGGTGGACGCGCTGGGCGATTTCGATGATGCGGTGGCGAAAGCGGCTGAACTGGCGAAGCTCAAGCAGTGGCACATTGATTATTATCAGGATGAGCCGACCTTCTTTGATCAGGTGATCACCAGCATGTCCGCCAGCGTCCGCGCGGCGATGCCGTCGGCGTTACAGGCTTATCTGCCCGCGCCGCTGGCTCCGGTCGCCGGTGCAGTGAAAGCGGAAAGCGATAAGCTGGCGGCCTTTAACGATCCGCAAAACCGCTATGCGTTTTGCCTGACCTGCGCTAACGTTCGCTGATAATCCATCCCCTCAGCCATGAGGGGATTTTTTTATGGCTATGAAACAGAACACCATGCAAAAGAAATCGATTTACGTCGCCTATACCGGCGGTACTATCGGCATGCAGCGCTCCGAGCAGGGCTACATTCCGGTTTCCGGGCACCTGCAACGCCAGCTGGCGCTGATGCCGGAGTTTCACCGCCAGGAGATGCCCGACTTCACCATTCATGAATACCATCCGTTGATGGACTCTTCCGACATGACGCCGCAGGACTGGCAGCATATCGCGGAAGATATTAAATCGAATTACGATCGCTACGATGGTTTTGTCATTCTGCACGGCACCGACACCATGGCGTTCACCGCCTCGGCGCTGTCGTTTATGCTGGAAAACCTCGGCAAGCCGGTGATTGTGACAGGGTCACAAATTCCGCTGGCGGAGCTGCGCTCGGACGGGCAGATCAACCTGCTCAATTCCCTGTACATTGCGGCGAACTACCCGATTAACGAGGTGACGCTGTTCTTCAACAATCGTCTGTTCCGCGGCAACCGCACCACCAAGGCGCATGCTGATGGCTTTGATGCCTTCGCCTCCCCTAATCTGCAACCGTTGCTGGAAGCCGGGATCCATATTCGCCGTCTCGGCACGCCCCCTGCGCCCCATGGCGATGGGGAGCTGATTGTGCATCCCATCACCCCACAGCCGATCGGCGTGGTCACTATCTATCCGGGCATTTCTGCCGACGTGGTGCGTAACTTCCTGCGCCAGCCGGTGAAGGCCTTGATCCTGCGCTCTTATGGCGTCGGTAACGCGCCGCAAAACGGCGAGTTTCTGAAAGAGCTACAGGCAGCCAGCGAGCGCGGCATTGTGGTGATCAACCTGACCCAGTGCATGTCCGGCAAAGTGAATATGGGCGGTTACGCTACGGGTAACGCGCTGGCGCACGCGGGCGTGATTGGCGGCGCAGATATGACGGTGGAAGCAACGCTGACTAAACTGCATTATCTGTTAAGTCAGGATCTGGATGTGCAGGCCATCCGCGAGGCGATGGCCGTCAATTTGCGCGGCGAACTGACGCCGGACGAATAAGGAGCAGACTATGGCCCGGGCATTACTGTTAGTGGATATTCAGAACGATTTTTGCGCCGGTGGCGCGCTGGCGGTCGCCGAAGGCGACAGTACGGTAGATATTGCTAACGCCATGATCGACTGGTGCAAAACGCGCGGCGACGCGGTGGTGGCAAGCCAGGACTGGCACCCTGCGGATCATGGCAGTTTTGCAAGCCAGCAGCATGTCGAGCCTTATTCTGAAGGATTACTGGACGGGCTGCCCCAGACCTTCTGGCCGGATCACTGCGTCCAGAACACCGAAGGGGCGGCGCTGCATCCGCTGTTAAACGCAAAGGCCATTGATGCGCTGTTTCATAAAGGCGAAAACCCGGCGATTGACAGCTACAGCGCTTTTTTTGACAACGGCCACCGGCAAAAAACGCAGCTTGATGAATGGCTGCGACATCATGACGTTAACGAGCTGATCGTGCTGGGTCTTGCAACGGATTACTGCGTGAAGTTTACCGTGCTGGACGCGCTGACGCTGGGCTACAGCGTGGATGTCATTACCGATGGCTGCCGTGGCGTGAATCTCCATGCTCAGGACAGCGCGCATGCGTTTATGGAGATGGCGGCAGCGGGCGCGACGCTCTATACGCTGGCGGACTGGGTAGAAACACACGCTTAACGTTCTACACGGGTATTGATCATCAATGCCCGTTCTTTTTGTTCCCCTTCAACGACATAAAGTGAAGTTCTTCGCAGTATCAGCGCAACGACTATGCCAGGCTATGCGGGTTGTTTTTTCGCCAAGCTTTTGCCTGGCTTTATTTTTTTGTCAAAGAGGAACTACCATGAAACTTTTGCCTTTGCTGGCAGCGTTACCCCTGCTCTGCGCCCCGCTCGCCTCAGCCAGTTCTCTGATGTCTGTCGGTTATTTTAACGGCGGTGGAGATGTTACCGCCGGGCCTGGCGGAGATATAAACACCCTGGATGTTCGTCAGATTACTCACCTGAATTACTCATTTGGCCTGATCTATAACGACGAAAAAGGCGAAACTAACGACGCGTTAAAAGATCCCTCTAAGCGGCATCAGATTTGGCTTTCCCCAAAAGTCGCCGCCGATCTGGCGTTGATTCCCACCCTGCGCAAACAAAATCCTGAGCTGAAAGTGCTGCTATCCGTGGGCGGCTGGGGCGCGCGTGGATTTTCCGCTGTCGCCGCGACACCGGAAGCGCGCGCGGTGTTCATCCGTTCGGCTCAGGATATTGTCACCCGCTATGGGCTGGATGGTATCGATCTGGACTGGGAGTACCCGGTAAACGGCGCATGGGGACTGGTCGACAGCCAGCCTGCCGATCGGGATAACTTCACCACCTTACTCAAAGAACTGCGGGAGGCCTTTGGCGATAAAAAGCTGGTGACTATCGCCGTCGGCGCGAACGCCGAAAGTCCGAAAAGCTGGGTGGATATGAAAGCCGTTGCGCCATTGCTGGATTACATCAATCTGATGACCTACGACATGGCCTACGGCACCCAGTATTTCAATGCCAATCTGTATGACTCCACGGCCTGGCCGACCGTTGCCGCCGCGGATAAATACAGCGTTGATTTTGTGGTCAATAACTATCTGGCGGCAGGCGTGAAGGCGCGGCAAATGAATCTGGGCATTGGATTTTATGGACGCGTGCCGAAGCGCGCCGTTGAGCCTGGCATCGACTGGAGCAAACCTGACGCGCAGAAAAATCCCGTTACACAGCCTTACTTTGGCGAACGGGAAGTGGCGCTTTTCAACGCCCTGGGATTCGATCTTAAAAAAGATACCTACGTAAAATACAACGATATTGTAAAAATGCTGCTCAACGATCCGCAGAAGCGTTTTACGGAACACTGGGATGAGGAGGCGAAAGTGCCCTGGCTGTCGGTGAAATCTGCCGATGGAAAAGCGCTCTTTGCGCTGAGTTACGAAAACCCGCGCTCAGTGGCAATCAAGGCGGATTACATCAAGAAAAAAGGACTGGCCGGGGCGATGTTCTGGGAGTATGGCGCGGATGATAATAACCAGTTAGCGAAACAGCTGGCTGAATCGCTGGTCAGTAAACCATAAAACATTGAAAGGCCGGGTAAGCGCGCTTCCCGGCCTGTTACAAAGAGTTGTTAATTCACTTTCAGCGTGGCAATGGATTTTGGCGTAATGCCAAACTCTTCTTTCAGCTGCTGCTTACTTTTCATCACCATCTGACCATTGGTATCGATGGTCATATGCTGGGCGTCGGTGTTATGGCGCGCCTGCCAGAGCATCACCAGTTGCAGGCTGTTCTCTTTTTGCTCCGGGGTCAGCGCCACGCCGTCGGGCCATTTGCCCAGCTCAACCGCCGTGACCAGACGCTGGTACACTTCCGGCGTTAAACTGTTAACAAGCTCATCCACATTCACGATTTCTTGTCTCCGCATGGAATAATTTGCTGAATCGATTCTTTAACCCTTGATTTGCTCGCCGCTGTCGTCATCGGTGAAGCTCAGTGAGGCTGAATTCACGCAAAAACGCTCGCCGGTCGGCTGCGGACCGTCCGGGAAAACATGCCCCAGATGCGCATCGCAATTGCCACAGCGGATCTCGGTGCGCTGCATCCCATGAGAGTAGTCATTCAGGTATTTGATGGCCTCATCGCTGACCGGTTCATAAAAGCTCGGCCAGCCGCAGCCAGAATCGTATTTGCTCTGGGCGTTAAATAGCGGCGCATCGCAGATTAAACAGTGGTATACGCCATCGCGTTTGTTGTGCAGCAGACGACCGGTGAAAGGCGGTTCTGTGCCATGGTTTTGCGTGACATAGAACTGCATTTCAGTGAGGTTTTTTTTCAGGTCGTCCTGAGAGGGATCATTAGCCATATGCTTACTTCTCGCGTTGAGTACATTCACATCTTTTCTTTGATTCTAACAAAACATTAACAGGCAGGCGTCGACTTTTGTTCTAAACTTAGACGTTGCGAAATCGCAGCCAGGTAATTGTGATCTGATTCACATATTTATCTTGCATGGCCTTTAAAATTCCAGCCGGCGGCCCCATGTGGGTAGCAGCCCATTGGAAAAGTGAGGCGACTCAGTCGCGCAAAGGTTGTGCACAGGATTGATTTGTCGCAATGATTGACACGATTCCGCTTGACGCTGCGTAAGGTTTTTGTAATTTTACAGCCAACCTTTTATTCACTAACAAATAGCTGGTGGAATATATGACTATCAAAGTAGGTATCAACGGTTTTGGCCGTATCGGTCGCATTGTTTTCCGTGCTGCGCAGGAACGTTCTGACATCGAAATCGTTGGCATCAACGATCTCCTGGACGCTGAGTACATGGCGTACATGCTGAAATATGACTCAACACACGGTCGTTTCAACGGCACCGTTGAAGTCAAAGACGGCCACCTGGTTGTTAACGGCAAAACCATCCGTGTTACCGCTGAAAAAGACCCGGCTAACCTGAAATGGGGCGAAATCGGCGTTGACGTTGTTGCTGAAGCTACCGGTATCTTCCTGACCGACGAAACTGCTCGTAAGCACATCACCGCTGGCGCGAAAAAAGTGGTTCTGACTGGTCCTTCCAAAGACAACACCCCGATGTTCGTTCGTGGTGCTAACTTTGACAAATACGAAGGCCAGGACATCGTTTCTAACGCATCCTGCACCACCAACTGCCTGGCTCCGCTGGCAAAAGTTATCAACGACAACTTCGGTATCGTTGAAGGTCTGATGACCACCGTTCACGCGACCACCGCTACTCAGAAAACCGTTGACGGCCCGTCTCACAAAGACTGGCGCGGCGGCCGCGGCGCAGCACAGAACATCATCCCGTCCTCTACCGGTGCAGCTAAAGCTGTAGGTAAAGTACTGCCGGAACTGAACGGCAAACTGACTGGTATGGCGTTCCGCGTTCCGACTCCGAACGTATCTGTTGTTGACCTGACCGTTCGTCTGGAAAAAGCAGCCTCTTACGAAGAAATCAAGAAAGCCATCAAAGCCGCTTCTGAAGGCGAAATGAAAGGCGTTCTGGGTTACACCGAAGACGACGTTGTTTCTACCGACTTCAACGGCGAAGTGTGCACTTCCGTGTTCGATGCTAAAGCAGGTATCGCACTGAACGACAACTTCGTGAAACTGGTTTCCTGGTACGACAACGAAACTGGCTACTCCAACAAAGTTCTGGACCTGATCGCTCACATCTCCAAATAAGTTGAGATGAGAATCTGATCCAAAAGAGCGACTTCGGTCGCTCTTTTTTTTGCATTGAAGACAGAGGATTGAGGAATATCATGATGATTACTAAAATTTTTGCTCTTCCGGTCGTTGACCAGTTCACCACCGCCCTTTCCCGCCGCGTGCTGGACGATCTGGACCTCATTGTTGTCGATCACCCGCAGGTGAAAGCCTCCTTTGCCCTGCAGGGCGCGCATCTGCTCTCCTGGAAACCCGCTGGCGCTGAAGAAGTACTGTGGCTGAGCGATACTACGCCGTTCAAAAATGGCGTGGCGCTGCGCGGCGGCGTACCCATCTGCTGGCCGTGGTTTGGCCCGGCGGCGAAGGAAGGCCTGCCGGCACACGGTTTCGCCCGTAACCTGCCGTGGACGCTGAAAGCCCATAACGAAGACGATAACGGCGTGGTGCTGACTTTTGAACTGCAAAGCAGCGATGCCACCCGTCAGTACTGGCCGCATGACTTCACCCTCTATGCCCGCTTTAAGCTCGGCAAAACCTGTGAAATCGAGCTGGAAGCCCATGGCGAATTCGAAACCTTCTCTGCCCTGCACACCTATTTCAACGTTGGCGATATCAGCGCGGTGAAAGTTAGCGGCCTCGGCGATCGCTTTATTGATAAAGTGAACGGCGCGAAAGAAGACGTGCTGACTGACGGCGTGCAAACCTTCCCGGACCGTACCGATCGCGTCTACCTGAATCCGGAAGCGTGCAGCATCATCAACGACGGCGCGCTGAACCGCACCATTGAAGTGATCCACCATCATCACTGTAACGTGGTTGGCTGGAACCCTGGCCCGGCGCTCTCCGCCAGCATGGGCGATATGCCGGACGACGGCTATAAGACTTTTGTATGCGTGGAAACTGCCTGCGCCACTAAAGCCCAGAAAGCCACGGAAGAAAAACCGTCCCGCCTGGCGCAGACCATTCGCGTGGTTAAACGCTAAGACATCTCCCCTCTCCCTGCGAGAGGGGAAAAATTACACCACGTCAAGCGGCGTTTTGCGCCCCGGTGCCGGAAACGCCTTGTCCAGCAGGGCAATGGCTTCGGCGGATAAGTTCAGCGCCAGCGCAGCGGCATTCTCTTTCACATGGTCTGCGCTTGAGGCTTTCGGTATGGCCATCAACCCCTGCTCGCGGATCGCCCACGCCAGTAAAACCTGGGCGGGCGTGGCCTGATACGCATGGGCCACCTCCTGTACGGCGCGACTGTTGAACAGGTCATCACGCAGCCGCCCGGCCTGGGCCAGCGGACAATAGGCCATCACCGGCATCTGCTGTTGCCGACACCAGGGCAGCAGATCAAATTCAATGCCGCGCGATCCCAGGTGATAGAGCACCTGATTAGTGGCGCAGGCCTGACCGCCCGTCACGCTCCACAGTTCCTGCATATCGTCATAATCGAGATTTGAAACGCCCCAGCGACGAATTTTGCCCTCGCGGATCAGCCTTTCCATCGCCTCGACCGTTTCCACAAAGGAATAATTGCCGCGCCAGTGCAGCAGATAGAGATCGAGATAATCGGTTTGCAGACGGCGCAGGCTGGCTTCGCAGGCGGCAATGGCTTTTTGCCCTCCGGCGTTCCATGGATAGACTTTCGAGACCAGAAATACCTGCTCCCGCAAGCCCTGAAGCGCCTCGCCGACCACCTCCTCCGCGCCGCCATCGGCATACATTTCGGCGGTGTCGATAAGCGTCAGGCCAGCGTCAATGCCTGCACGCAATGCGGCGATCTCTTTTTGCCGCTGGCTGGCGTCCTCCCCCATATACCAGGTGCCCTGCCCGATGGCGGGCAGGGCCAGTTCGCGCTCAAACATCACGGTTTTATCGCTCATGCTCGTCTCCTGTGAGTGTTGTTCCACTCCAATGCAAACAGGGCGCAAAAGCGCCCTGTTATTCACTGAATGCACAATGTCATTGCACAATCAGAAGCTGTAGGTAACCCCTGCGGACAATGCGCCCGCCCAGGATTTATCCACCATCGGGCTGTCTTTGACTTCGCTGGACAGATGCGTGTAGCGGCCAACGCCGTAAACGCTCCAGGCATCAGTCAGTTTATAGCTCGCGCTCAGCTCCAGATACGGGCTCCAGTCGCTGTCCGGATCGTAGCGATCGAGACCACTGCGGCGGGATTCCTTACCGGAAACGCCGTAGTAGTATTCGTTCATGTTTTCGCTGCTCCACTCAAGACCGATACCCGGCGTTAACGTCAGGCCGCCGTTGGTATAGCGATAAAGCCAGGCCAGATCCCAGGAGATACCGTTGCTGTTATCCAGAGTATCGCCCGCCAGACTGGTGCGCAGGAAGCCGTACTGGGTGTTGTGCACGTAGGACAAGCCTGCCATCAGCGTCGCTTTACGTTTATCAAGGCGACGCAGCTGCCAGTTGTCGCTGTCTTTAGGTTTGAATTCAAACGGAGAGTAATAGGCGGTGATGGAGAGTTTGTCGCTCTCATCGTTCCACAGGTAATAGCCGCCGCCCAGACCGCGGAACCAGAAGTCATCCCCTTCATAGGTGATAACCGGTACCGGAACCACATCGCGATCGTAGTCCTTATACGGCGTTTCAAGGACACCAACACCGGCACCTACCGAGAAATTATTGTCAGCCAGAGCTGAAGTGGCTGTGATGGCGGTCAGAACGCCCAGCGCCAGAACTTTGAATTTGGTCACAATCCTTTCTTTCCTATCGTCAAATAATGGGGCCAGTGAAGTGTAACTGTCCGCGCCGTGCTTCCCAAATTTTTTTACCCGAATATTACAAAACTCAACACATCATCTTGCGGTCTGATAATGACAGCGCGTTTGCAATGATATGACGCTGCGATGAAGCGCTGGCGCGGCCTATATCACGAAACAGAAAAACATCAGATGAGTTATTGATATGTCATTGAAATTGGTTTGCGGTGGCATGCAAGTTTTGCAAATGCCATCTACGCTTAATTTTAAGAAGGTGTATCGCGAGCACGCGAGCGCCGGGCGTCCTGTCACCTGGCACGCGGGTTGTTGGTACTCATCAGCAACGTTCAACCTACCTCTTCCGGGAGCCTCCACAATTCATATGAACGGCTCTTAACCTGTGCTAAAAAACGAAAGGACGGCATGCCATGAATATATTCGATCACTATCGCCAGCGCTATGAAGCTGCCAAGGACGAAGAGTTCACACTGCAGGAGTTTCTTTCCATATGTCGGCAGGATCGCAGTGCTTATGCCAATGCGGCAGAACGCCTGTTGATGGCCATTGGTGAGCCAGTGATGGTGGATACTGCTCTGGAGCCACGGCTTTCCCGTCTGTTTTCGAACAGGGTAATTGGACGCTACCCCGCTTTTGAAGAGTTCTATGGCATGGAAGAAGCCATTGAACAAATCGTTTCTTATCTCAAACACGCCGCGCAAGGGCTGGAAGAGAAGAAACAGATCCTCTATTTGCTCGGCCCGGTAGGTGGCGGTAAATCGTCGCTGGCCGAGCGCCTGAAATCCTTAATGCAGCGCGTCCCCATTTACGTGCTGAGCGCTAACGGCGAGCGCAGCCCGGTCAACGACCACCCGCTGTGCCTGTTCAATCCGCAGGAAGATGCGCAAATTCTGGAAAAAGAGTACAACGTACCGCGGCGTTATCTCGGCACCATTATGTCGCCATGGGCGGCGAAGCGGCTGCACGAGTTTGGCGGCGACATCACTAAATTCCGCGTCGTGAAAGTCTGGCCGTCGATTCTGGAGCAGATCGCCATTGCCAAAACCGAGCCCGGGGATGAAAACAACCAGGATATTTCGGCGCTGGTCGGCAAGGTGGATATTCGTAAACTGGAAAACCACGCGCAGAACGATCCGGACGCCTACGGCTATTCCGGCGCGCTGTGCCGCGCCAACCAGGGCGTAATGGAATTCGTCGAGATGTTTAAAGCGCCCATCAAGGTGCTGCATCCCCTGCTGACGGCGACACAGGAAGGTAACTATAACGGTACTGAGGGGATTTCCGCCCTGCCGTTTAACGGCATTATTCTTGCGCACTCCAACGAATCCGAATGGGTGACGTTCCGTAACAACAAGAATAACGAAGCTTTCCTTGATCGTGTCTATATCGTCAAGGTGCCGTACTGCCTGCGCATCTCGGAAGAGATGAAGATCTACGAGAAACTGCTCAATCACAGTGAGCTGGCCCATGCGCCCTGCGCACCCGGGACGCTGGAAACACTGTCCCGCTTCTCGATCCTCTCGCGCCTGAAAGAGCCGGAAAACTCCAGCATCTATTCCAAAATGCGCGTCTATGATGGCGAAAGCCTGAAAGATACCGATCCGAAGGCGAAATCTTATCAGGAGTATCGCGATTACGCGGGCGTGGACGAAGGCATGAACGGTCTGTCGACCCGATTTGCGTTCAAAATTTTGTCCCGCGTCTTTAACTTCGATCATACCGAAGTGGCGGCTAACCCGGTGCACCTGTTCTACGTGCTGGAGCAGCAGATCGAGCGCGAGCAGTTCCCGCAGGAACAGGCGGAGCGTTATCTGGAGTTCCTCAAAGGCTATCTGATCCCGAAATATGCCGAATTTATCGGCAAGGAGATCCAGACCGCGTATCTGGAATCCTATTCGGAATACGGACAGAACATTTTTGACCGTTATGTCACCTACGCCGATTTCTGGATCCAGGATCAGGAGTACCGCGATCCGGATACCGGCCAGCTGTTCGATCGTGAATCGTTGAACGCCGAACTGGAGAAAATCGAGAAGCCCGCCGGGATCAGCAACCCGAAAGACTTCCGTAACGAAATCGTCAATTTTGTGCTGCGCGCCAGGGCGAACTTCAGCGGTCGCAACCCGAACTGGACGAGCTATGAAAAACTGCGCACGGTAATCGAGAAGAAAATGTTCTCCAATACCGAAGAGCTGTTACCGGTGATCTCCTTTAACGCCAAAACCTCAACCGACGAGCAGAAGAAACACGACGATTTTGTTGATCGCATGATGGAAAAAGGCTATACCCGCAAGCAGGTTCGTCTGCTGTGCGAATGGTATCTGCGCGTGCGTAAATCGTCCTGACAGCCGCCCGGCGCACGCCGGGCCAACAATAATACTCCGTAGGCCGGGGTTGCCTCCGCGTAGCCCGGCACCTACAGATCCTGCGAACAGTTGGCAGTACGGAGGGCGTATGACCTGGTTTATAGACCGGCGTCTTAACGGCAAAAACAAGAGCACGGTGAACCGCCAGCGCTTCTTGCGCCGTTATAAATCGCAAATCAAGCAGTCGATTTCCGGGGCCATCAACAAGCGCTCGGTCACCGACGTGGACAGCGGCGAGTCCGTTTCCATCCCGTCTGAAGATATTAACGAACCTATGTTTCATCAGGGACGCGGCGGCCTGCGTAACCGCGTTCATCCCGGCAACGATCACTTTGTGCAGAACGACCGCATTGAACGTCCGCAGGGGGGCGGCGGTGGCGGCGGCAGCGGTCAGGGTCAGGCCAGCCAGGACGGTGAAGGCCAGGACGAATTCGTCTTTCAGATCTCCAAAGATGAATACCTCGATCTGCTGTTTGAAGATCTGGCATTGCCGAACCTGAAAAAGAATCAGCATCGCCAGCTTAACGAATACAAAACCCATCGTGCGGGCTATACCGCGAACGGTGTACCGGCAAATATCAGCGTGGTGCGTTCACTGCAAAATTCGCTGGCGCGCCGTACGGCGATGACCGCGGGCAAGCGCCGTCAGCTGCGCGAGCTGGAAGAAAACCTGGAACAGGTGGCGAACAGCGAACCGGCGCAATTACTGGAAGAGGAACAGCTGCGCCGGGAGATCGCCGAACTGCGGGCGAAAATCGAACGTGTACCTTTTATCGACACCTTTGATTTAAGGTACAGGAACTATGAGAAGCGCCCGGAGCCGTCCAGCCAGGCGGTGATGTTCTGTCTGATGGACGTGTCAGGCTCGATGGATCAGGCCACCAAAGACATGGCGAAGCGTTTTTATATCCTGCTTTATCTGTTCCTTTCCAGAACGTATAAGAACGTGGAAGTGGTGTATATTCGCCATCACACCCAGGCCAAAGAAGTGGATGAGCATGAATTCTTCTACTCGCAGGAAACCGGCGGCACCATCGTTTCCAGCGCCCTGAAGCTGATGGATGAGGTGGTGAAGGAGCGTTACGATCCGGCGCAGTGGAACATTTACGCGGCGCAGGCCTCCGACGGCGATAACTGGGCCGATGACTCACCGCTGTGTCATGAGATCCTGGCGAAGAAGATCCTGCCGGTGGTGCGTTACTACAGTTATATCGAGATCACCCGCCGCGCCCATCAGACGCTGTGGCGTGAATATGAGCATTTACAGGCAAGCTTCGATAACTTCGCTATCCAGCATATTCGCGATCAGGATGATATTTACCCGGTGTTCCGCGAGCTGTTCCACAAACAGGCCAGCGACGCCCATAATTGATGTTTTTTGCAAAAAAGCCGGTGAACTTCAGTCCACCGGCTTTTTCATTTCCGCTATCCGCCTAAATGCCCGGCAAAATGCCAGCTATTTCCCGCCTTGTACCCGCGCCTTCTGTGGCAAATTTAACGTCAGGTAAATACCACCAACTCACTACACGAAGGAAACCGCCCTGATGCTCGAAATTTCAGACCTGAAATTATTTTTAGAAGATCCTGAATTACAACGGGTCATTGATGACGTCTGGGATTCGGTTGGCGCAGCCATGGTTGAAGCGCAGGCCGCGCTGCCGCCGGAACTGGCGATGCCGCGCAAAGAGCTTTCTTTCCACACGCATGTGAAATTCCTCGGCTATCTGTGCTGGCTGCTGGAAAATTCTAAAGCCGAAGGCGACATCATTGAGATTGGCGTGTGGAAGGGTAAATCCAGCGCTTTCATGAACGAAATGTGTAAACGTAAACGCAAAATCATCAGCGTCGATCCGATGGAGTTGCCGAATCAGGCTAATGAACTGGGCTTCTATCACGAGCGCCTGTTCCCGGAAGTGAATCTGGTACGCGGTTATTCAGAGCACAGCATTGAGCGCGTTCTGGCATTCAACCCGAAAACCTTGCTGCTGCATATCGACGGCGGTCACCTGGGACGCCATGTGCTGATGGATTTCCTGCTCTATTCGCCAACGGTGATCAGCGGCGGCTACATTGTGTTTGATGACTATCGCGATCATCAGTATTCGCCGGAAGTGGGTCCTGCGGTGGATCTGCTGCGTGCCGGAGGTTACTTCCGGGGCTTTGACGTCATTGGCGTCGTACCGGGTTACGAAAACAGCTACTTATTACAGAAACAATAACTAAGAAACACGTTACCTTTTTGCCGCCCCCGTGGCGGCTTTTTCTTTTCCCGCCCGGCAGCTTCAGCCGGAACGCTCCAGAATCAGTACTGATGCCACCAGCACCATGATAATGGCTAAAAAAGTGGAGGTGATAATCAGCGTTTCCATTAGCATGGGATCGTTCATTGTCACACCTGTCGCTTTTACGGACGATGCGCCATTATCAGCCAGCGCGCATGACAAATTTATGTCGTTTTTCCTGTATTAATATGAATATTATTCCGCTGAAACGATTCCTGCGCTGCGTTATTTCCTGCTTTTAGGATATGGACTAAAAGCACTTAAAATATGGAAATTACCGCCATTATTGTTACCGGTATCACGAAAATGCGTTTCCATAACCCCATTAGTAAATCTCGCAATTGTTAAGCCTGACAACATGCATCAACAATAGTCTCTGAACTATCGACAAAATACCCTTACAGAGACAGGTGAATAAGATGCAGGAAAAGATCACCCGTAAAGAAAAAATAAGTTATGGTCTGGGCGATATGGCCAGCCATGTCGGGCTGGATAATGTCATTATATTTCTCACCTTTTATTACACCGATGTGGTTGGCTTACCGGCGGCCTTTGTCGGCACGATGTTTTTGCTGGCGCGTACCGCCGATGCGATTATCGATCCGGCGATGGGTTATCTTGCGGACCGCACCCGAACCCGCTGGGGCAAGTTCCGCCCGTGGATGCTGTGGCTGGCCCTGCCCTTTGGCGCGAGCTGTCTGCTGACCTACGCGGTGCCGGAATCCCTCACCCTGACGGGGAAAATGATCTTTGCCTCCGTGACCTATACCTTCATGATGCTGATGTACACCGCCATTAATATTCCCTACTGTTCGATGGGCGCGGTGATCACCCCCAATAACGAAGAGCGTATTTCACTCCAGTCTTACCGTTTCTTTTTAGCCACCCTCGGCGGCGCGATGTCGACCTTCTTTATGATGCCGCTGGCAGAATATATTGGCGGCGATGACAAATTACTCGGCTACCGTGCGGCAATGGCGATTATGGCCGCGGCGGCGGTGATCATGTTCTGGATCTGTTTTACCAATACCCGTGAACGTATCAATGCTCCCGCCACGCATAATAATTATCTCGCGGAATTACGCGATTTATTAAAAAACGATCAGTGGCGCATTGTCGCCGTGCTGGTGCTGACCAATATTGGATTTGGGGTGGTACGTCTTGGCGCGATGATGTATTTCGTCACTTATTATCTTGGCAGCGCCAGCTATTTTATGTGGATGCTGGGGGCGCATATTCTCGGCAAAGCGGCGGGCAGCGCGCTGGCGAAACGTCTGACGCGTAATTTCAGCAAAGTGCAGATGTTTGGTTACTGTGCGGTGCTGGCGGGCGTACTGAGTATTGCGCTGTTCTTCGCACCTAAATCCGTACTGGTGCTGGTGCCGCTGACCTTTATCGTCTCCACTCTCTACCAGGCCACCACCACCCTGATGTGGGTGATGATGGCGGACGTCGCTGACTACGGCGAATGGTTGCAGGGCAAACGCATGGATGGCGTGATCTTCTCCACCTTCCTCGCGGTACTGAAACTTGGCATGGCGATCAGCGGCGCTATCGTTGGCTGGACGCTGGGCTTCAGCGGTTATGTCGCTAATGCCCCGACGCAGAACAGCACCGCCATGTACTGCATTGTCGCGCTCTTTACCGTGGTGCCGGGCGTTCTCTCCCTGTGCGCCTTCGCCATGCTGCGCTGGTACAAGCTCGACGACAACACCATGAAATCCATCCATTTAGCTAAGCAAACGGCTGCATAAAAGGACGCATTATTTATGAGCGAACTGATCCAACATCCTGACAGCATCGAATGGCGCTTTGAGCGACAAATCCTGCGCGTGGAACCCTGGGGTGAACACAGCCTGCGCGTGCGCGCCACCTGCGCCCCGGCGTTCACCGATAATCTGCATGCCCTGCTGCCACGAAACGACGCCGGTGCAAGTGAGATCACCGCCAGCGCGGAAACCCTGACGCTGCGCAACGGTAATATCACCGCGGTGCTGAACCTGAAGGGTCAGCTGGCCTTTTACAACCAGCGCGGCGAGCTGCTGCTGGAAGAGATGTGGCGGCAGCGCTCCACCGTCGGCATTGGGGCCAGCGAGAAAAGCCAGGATAAATACGTCAGCGCCCTGAAGCTGGACGGTCGGGAATTCAAACCGCTGCCCGGCGGCAAATATCAGCTCACCGTGCGCTTTGAATCGCGCAATGACGAAAAAATCTACGGCATGGGCCAGTACCAACAGCCGTGGCTGGATCTGAAAGGCTGTGTGCTGGAGCTGGCCCAGCGTAACTCCCAGGCCAGCGTGCCGTTCATGCAGTCGAGCCTCGGCTACGGCCTGCTGTGGAATAATCCGGCCATCGGCGAGGCGAGCTTTGCGAAAAACCACACCGAATGGCAGGCGCGGGTTACTCAGGAGATGGATTACTGGATCACCGCCGGCGACAACATCGTACAACTGACCCGCCAGTACGCGAAAGCCACCGGCACCCCGCCGTCCGCCCCGGCATTCACCAGCGGCCTGTGGCAGTGCAAACTGCGCTACCGCACCCAGCAGGAAGTGCTGGAGGTGGCCCGTGAATATCGTCGTCGCCATCTGCCGCTGTCGGTGATGGTCATCGACTTCTTCCACTGGCCAAATCAGGGCACCTGGTGCTTCGATCCTGTGGACTGGCCCGATCCGGCGGCGATGGTCGCGGAACTGAAATCGCTGGGCATCGAACTGATGGTGTCGGTCTGGCCGACGGTGGAAGCGCGCAGCCCCCTGTTCCCGGTGATGAAAGCCAAAGGCTGGCTGGTGACCAGCGATCGCGGTGTACAGGTGAATCTCGATTTTATGGGCAACACCACCTTCTTTGATGCCACCCACCCACAGGCGCGGGAATTTGTCTGGGAGACGGTGAAGAAAAATTACTACGATCTGGGCATTAAGCTGTTCTGGCTGGACGAAGCCGAGCCGGAATACCGCGCCTATGACTTCGATAACTACCGCTACCACGCCGGGCCGGTACTGGAAGTCGGCAACCAGTATCCGCGCGATTTTGCGCAGGGCTTTTATGATGGGCTGGTAGCTAACGGCGAAACGGAGATTGTGAATCTGGTGCGCTGTTCCTGGGCGGGCAGCCAGCGCTTTGGCGTGCTGGCCTGGTCCGGTGATGTGCACTCGTCCTTCCACGCCTTCCGCAATCAGCTGGCCGCCGGGCTGAATATGGGGCTGGCGGGTATTCCCTGGTGGACCACCGATATCGGCGGTTTCCAGGGCGGCAACGTGAACGATCCGGCGTTCCATGAACTGCTGATCCGCTGGTTCCAATGGGCAGTCTTCTGTCCGGTACTGCGTATGCACGGCTATCGCGAGCCGCAGATCCAGCCGCCGGAAAGCTACCGCAACGGCATTCCGCAGTGTAACAGCGGTTCGCCGAACGAGCTGTGGAGCTATGGCGAGGAGAATTTCGCCATTATGCAGCACTGGCTTTCGGTGCGTGAATCGCTGCGTCCGTATGTCGATGCGCTGTTTGACAACGCCCACCAGCATGGCGATCCGCTGATGCGGCCGCTGTTCTGGCATTATCCTGACGAACCGCAAAGCTGGCAGGTGGAAGATCAGTATCTGTTTGGCGAGGATCTGCTGGTGGCGCCGGTGATGCATGCCGGTCAGCGCCAGCGTGACGTCTGGCTGCCGGGCGTCCACGGCTGGGTGGCGCTTAACGGCGAGCGTTATCAGGGGCAGCAGCAAATCACCGTTGATGCGTCCCTTGAAACCATTCCGGTATTCGTACGGGAAAACAGCCCGCTGGTGGATTTGCTGGTACAAAGTTGAAAATCATCTGAACTAAAAAACGCCTGTTTCTTCACGCGGATGCGCGTAAAGTAAGCAGGCTAACTTTTCTGGTCAGGATGCCGCCATGTTCGATACCACGCTGTTTATTTTACTCGCCCTCGCCGCGCTGGGTTTTGCCAGCCACAACACCACCGTGGCGATCTCCATTCTGGTGCTGATTATCGTGCGGGTGACGCCGCTCAACGCCTTTTTTCCGTGGATCGAAAAACAGGGGCTGACCATCGGCATCATCATCCTGACCATCGGCGTGATGGCCCCCATTGCCAGCGGCAGCCTGCCGCCTTCCACCCTGTTGCACTCCTTCGCCAACTGGAAATCCCTGATCGCTATTGCGGTTGGCGTTTTTGTCTCCTGGCTTGGCGGGCGTGGCGTCACGCTGATGAGCTCGCAGCCGTCGCTGGTGGCCGGATTACTGGTCGGTACGGTGCTCGGCGTGGCGCTGTTCCGTGGGGTGCCCGTCGGCCCGCTGATCGCCGCAGGCCTGGTGTCGCTGTTAATTGGACGGCAGTAAACGTCGCCGCTGCCAGCGTTTCACCGACTGCTCCAGCAGGCTGCACATCAGGTAATAAACCAGGCCGGTAAAGATAAACAGCGCCGCCGGATAGACCTGTACGCGGCTGTTTACCTGGCCTGCGACGGTGGTCAGTTCCGGCACATTGACGATAAACGCCAGCGAGGTATCTTTCAGCAGGGCGATGAGCAGGCCGACATAAGACGGCAGCGCATTGCGCAGCGCCTGCGGCAGCAGCACCCAGCGCAACAGTTGCAGACTGCTGAATCCCCCGGCGACAGCCGCCTCATATTGCCCTTTCGGCAGCGCTCCCAGGGCGGCGAGGGTCGAATACATCACCGAGGCCGAGGTGAACCATGCCAGCGCCAGCGTGACGGTCACCGCCCCCGGCAGATCAGCACCGGTCAACGCGGGCAGTAAAAACCACAGCCAGAAAATGACGAAGATTAGCGGAATGCCGCGGATCAGCTCCGCCCAGAAAAAGAGCGCCCTGCGCGGCCAGCCTTTGAAACGCCAGGCGCAACAGGCAAGCAGTATGCCGCCGGGAAAGGCCAGCGCCGCCGCCCCCAGCGTCATCAGCACCGACAGCAGCACGCCGCCCGGCTCGCCCTGCGCGGTACGTCCGAGCAGCAGATAATCCAGATTGTCGGTAATGACCGTAATACTGGCGATCATTGTGTTTTCTCCTTACGCGCCCGCCACCAGACAGGGGCATTGAGCAGCAGACTCATCACCAGGCCGAGCAGCAAATAGAGCGCGCTGCCGATGGCGAACGCCTCCAGCGCATGGGCGTTGTAGCTTTCAATCTGCCGTGTCTGGTAGGTCAGTTCCGCAAAGCCAATACCGGTCGCCAGCGAGGAGAGTTTCATCAGATTGAGATACTGGCCGACCACCGGCTGCCAGGCATTTTTCAGCCCCTGCGGCAGTAAGATCCAGCGGAACAGCGCCAGCGGACTAAAACCCTGGGCGGTGGCCGCTTCCACCTGGCCGCGCGGCACGGCATGCAGCCCGGACTGGATCTCCTCCACCAGAAAGGCGGCGGTAAACAGCCCCAGCGCCCAGGCTGAGCTGAGAAACTCCGGCGTAAACCACCATACGTCCCCCGGCAGCACCGAGAAGACGTGCTCGTCATTCACATACTGACGAAATGCCAGTGGCAGCAGATTCCAGGCAGCGAAATACCAGAACAGCAGTTGCACCAGCAGCGGCGTATTGCGGAACAGTGACACCCACACCGCCACCACGTCCCGCCCCACGCGCCCGCCGGTCAGACGCAACGCCAGCAACAGCACGGTCAATAAGGTCGCGAGTAGCATACCCGCCAGCGTTACCCACACCGTGGTCAAAAAACCGGAGAGGATCCACTGCGCCGGCTGGCCGGTCAGCACGCCGGCCCAGTCAGGATGAAAGTTCATCAGCCGTCCCTGCTTTCTGCATGTAGCGGGTTAAGCACCTTTTGCAGAAACCGCTGCGCGCGGGGATGCTGCGGCGCGGTGAAAAACTGCGCCGGGGCCGCCTGCTCAAGGATTTCACCGTCATCAATAAAGATCACCCGGTCGGCGATTTCGCGGGCAAACTGCATTTCATGGGTGACGACGATCAGCGTGATGCCGCTGTGCGCCAGCGATTTCATTACCTGTAATACTTCGCCGATCATCTCCGGATCCAGCGCCGAGGTGGGCTCATCAAACAAAATAATATGCGGGCTGGCCGCCAGCGTGCGGGCGATCGCCACCCGCTGTTGCTGCCCGCCGGAGAGCTGCGCCGGGAAATGATGGGCTTTATCCAGCAGACCGACGCGCTCCAGCAGGCTGAGGGCGATCTGCTGCGCATCCACTGCCGATTTACCATGCACGCGGGTCAGCGCCAGGGTGATGTTATCCAGCGCGCTGAGATGGGCGTAAAGATTGAATTGCTGGAACACGAATCCCACCTGGCGGCGGATCTGCCGCAGGGCGCGGCCTTTCAGCCCGCTGGTGGGGTTGCCGTCGATAAGGATCTCGCCGCTGGTCAGAGTTTCCAGCTGGTTGATCAGGCGAATGAGCGTTGATTTTCCCGATCCGGATGGCCCGCAGACGGCAAGCACTTCCCCGGCGCGCACCTGCAAATCAATATTCTTAAGCACCTGATGATCGCCGTAACGCTTGCTCACCTGACGGAATTCGACCGTACCTTTTTGCACGGCAAACGCCTCCGTGGCCGACGCCACGGAGGTGGAAAATAAACCTGCAAACATAATTACTTCGCTTCTATTTTAAAGCTGCGCGGCTGCGGGGTTTTGGTTTGCGGGCCAAACCAGGCGTCGTAGATTTTCGCGGCATCGCCGCTCTGCTCAAGCTTCACCAGTTCGTCATTCACCGCCTTCAGCAGCGCGGTTTCGCCTTTGCTGACGCCAACGCCGATTTCTTCTTTCGACAGTAGATCCGGCAGGATTTTAAACTTCGCTTTGTCCGGCGCTTCCGCCAGCAGACCGGCAAGAATGGTGCTATCCTGGGTGATCGCCTGCACATTGCCGTTACGCAGTGCGGTCAGCGCCAGCGGGATATCGTCATAGGCCAGCACGCGGGATTGCGGGAAACGCTGGTGCAGCGCCTGCTCGCCGGTGGTGCCTTTCACCGCGCCGATACGGGCTTTGCTGTAGGCATCCAGCGAATCTTTGCCGTCAGCGGGGACGAGGAATTGCTGTCCGGTCACAAAATAGGGCGTGGAGAAATCGATCACCTGCGCGCGCTCCGGCGTGATGGTGATGTCAGCGACAATCAGATCCACTTTCCCGGACTGCAACAGCGGAATACGGTTGGCGGGGTTTGTCGCCACCAGCTCCAGCTTCACGCCGAGGCTTTTAGCAAGCGCTTTGGCGAAATCCACGTCGTAGCCCACGATGTCGTGGGTTTTTGCATCGATGGCGCCAAACGGCGGGTTGGCATCAAAAGTGGCGACTTTAACAACGCCCGCGGCTTTGATGTCGGCCAGTTTATCGGCATGCGCCGCAAAGGAGAGCGTGGTCAGCAGCGCCAGCGCAGTCAGCGCGACGGTTTTTTTGGTCTGTGCGAAAGTTGCCATGCTAATGGTGATCCGTTGTTATTGAAATTGCTGCTAAATTCACACAGCTCTCCCCGCACAGACAAATATCAAAAAGTGCATTACATATCGAAAAAAGTTATGAAAAACGCCTGCACGAAAGGATCCTCTTATAATTTCCTTTCCGGCAGCATAAACCCGGAATAACCACACCTTAAGAATGGTCTGACAAGCAGAAAATCATCGGCATGATGCGCTGCCAGATTTGGCGGGTGGACGTTCTGGGATTAGACTGACGCGGCTCAATAAGCCAGAAAACAGAGAATATAATGACTACCGCTATTTCACTTCGCACAAGGCAGGGATTGCTGCTGTTTACCGGGATCCTGTTGATTGCCACCACGTTACGCGTCACTTTCACCGGCGCGGCCCCGTTGCTGGGGGCTATTCGTGACGACTACGGCCTCACCACCGCGCAGACCGGCCTGCTCACGACGCTGCCGCTGCTGGCCTTTGCGCTGGTGTCCCCGCTGGCGGCGGGCATCGCGCGCCGTCTGGGCATGGAGCGCAGTCTGCTGGTGGCGATGGTATTGATTTGCGCCGGTATCGCCGTGCGCTCCCTGCCCTCGGCGGCGCTGCTGTTTACCGGCACGGCGGTGATCGGCTGCGGCATTGCGCTGGGTAACGTGCTGCTGCCGGGGATCATCAAACGTGATTTCGCCGGTCAGGTGGCGAAAATGACCGGCGCCTATTCCCTGACCATGGGCGCGGCGGCGGCGCTCGGCTCGGCGCTGGTGGTGCCCATTGCACTGCACGGTTTCGGCTGGCGCGGCGCACTGCTGGCACTGATGGCGTTTCCGCTGCTCGCCCTTGCCCTGTGGTTGCCGCAGTTGCGCGCCAGCGCGCCTGCCGCACTCAGCAGCACGCCCGGCCTGCACGATCGCGGTATCTGGCGCTCGCGCCTTGCCTGGCAGGTCACGCTGTTCCTCGGCATTAACTCGCTGATTTATTATGTGATTATCGGCTGGCTGCCTGCGATTTTGATCAGCCACGGCTACAGCGAGGCGCAGGCGGGATCGCTGCATGGTCTGTTGCAACTGGCGACCGCCGCGCCGGGTATTCTGATCCCGCTGGTGCTGCATCGTCTGCGCGATCAACGCGGCATCGCCGCTATCGTCTCGCTGCTGTGCGCCTTCAGCGCCGTCGGGCTGTGGCTGTTCCCGGCGCAGGCGGTGCTGTGGACGGTGATCTTTGGGTTCGGATCCGGCGCAACCATGATCCTCGGCCTGACGTTTATCGGCCTTCGCGCCAGTTCAGCGCACCAGGCGGCGGCTTTATCCGGTATGGCGCAATCGGTAGGTTATCTGCTGGCCGCCTGCGGGCCGCCGCTGATGGGGAAAATTCATGATGCCAGCGGCGACTGGCATATTCCGCTGCTCGCCTGTGCGCTGTTAGCGGTGGCGATGGCGGTATTCGGCGCTTTTGCCGGACAGGATCGCGAGATCAACGCTGGCTGACCCCGCGACTATCAGGAAAGTTAGTTGCTGGCCGCGCGCAGCATGGCGTGCACCAGCGGCACCGGGCGTCCGGCCAGCGCGCCGCGTTCATGCTGGAACAGGGTGGCGACGAAGAACGGATGGCTGATCAGCTCCACCGCGCGGATCTCGCCCTCTTCGTCCCAGCCGGTGACGCGAAAATCGCTGCTGCTGAGGGCATCGGCAAATTCGGGTGAGATCCCGAAGCGGCAGTGATAGCCCTCTTCAATACTGTCGCGGCCATAGGCCTTGCCGATCAGCGTGTTCGGGCGCAGTTCAATCACCCCTGTTTCTTCCACCAGTGAACACTGTAAGGCGGATATCACCATCCGGCCTTCGGTGTCGGTTTCCGCGTGCGCGGTATCTCCCCAGCCCAGCACATTACGCGCGTACTCGATCATCGCATGCTGAAAACCGCCGCAGGTGCCGAGGAACGGGATGCTGTTTTCACGGGCGTAGCGAATGGCGATAAATGCGCCTTCAGGATTTTTATAAGGGCTGGCGGGCACCACCCAGATGGCATCGTAGCCAACCAAGTCCTCGGCGCTGGTGATGTCGGTCGTGGCCAGCCAGTCATAATCAGCAGTGATGTTTTGTACGGCGGCGGCATCATCAATCGCCAGCGGAATAGCCCGGTGGGCAATAACGTCCTGATTGTAATCACCGACGAGAGCGATACGCAGGGTTTCTTTGACAGGCAGGTGGTCCATGGGGGTTCCCTATGTTGTGCAATTTATGGGTAACATAAGGAACATCAGAATAATGATCTTTTATCGCTATCACAACACCTTAAAAGTGAGAGGTGCTATGTGCTTAATACATAATCCGGGCGTCGGCTTCCTGAGGCATGGCATCCGGCAGCAGCGGCATCAGGTGTTCGGCGCGCACAAAGGCGAAACCATGCTGGCCGTCAAAGGTAAAGACATCGCCGATCACCAGCCACAGCGCGCGCGGCGCGTTATCTGGCATCTGCGTCATCACCCCATTCACGGGGTTGAGAAAACGCTCACCCGGCTGGCAGAGGCCGAACAGCTCTACCGATTTACCAATATTACGACGACCGACAGGGGTCTGCGCGCCAATGATTAAGGCCTGGCTGCCCGGTTTTAACAAGTACATGCTGCTCTCGTGCTTCGTTAAAGATGTTTAAGATAAATCCGAAAACGAAGTTTACCCTGGCGAAGGCCGTTCTGTCACCCTCCCCTCAGGATGCCACCGGGCCGGGTTTTTCACGCTGGCAATGAAAGTCTCATTTAACGCGGCGCAGTAATCCGTTATCGTATAAGAAAATACTGATTGCCATTATGTACATTGTCCGGCCAGCAGCGCCTTTCGGGAGACTTACGTGAGAAAAACCACCATTATTATGCTGATTATTGCTATCGCCGCCGTTGCCGGATCCCAGTTCGGCTGGTGGTGATCCCCGCCATACGCTAAAAATAACTCTTCCCTGCAAAAATTCTTCCCCAGACTCAGCACCGTTCTGAGCAGGAGCGCCTTATGTTCACCGGCCTGAATAAAAATGAAACCAAACGACTGGCGGCCCTGGCGTTACTTAAGGAACAGGACAGCGCCCGTGATGCTGCGCTGGGCGAATTTGCCTGTCTCGCCAGTGAAATCATGGGCGTTGATGGCTGTTTTGTTACTATTTTTGATGATCAGCATCAGTACATTAAATTTGTGAAAAACAATCCGGCTATTCCGCTGAAAATGCCGATTGTAGATTCGATGTGCCAGCATTCAGTAAAAAGCTGCAATGCCATTATCTGTAACGATACGCGCCTTGACGATCGCTTTCGCGATCATGAACTGTCGCTGAACGGTCACGTTATTTTTTATGCCGCTGCGCCATTACAGACCAAAGAGGGGTTCGTGCTTGGCACGCTGTGCGTCAGCCATCCGACGCCGCTTGAACCTGATGCACAGCAAACGGAAAATTTCCTGCGTATCGCTTCGCTGGCCTGCACCTATCTGGAAGCCTGGTACTCTTTAGGGCGGGTGGATGCGTTAACCGGCCTGCCCAACCGGCAGTTTTTACTGAAAGAGATGGAGCGCATAGGGCTGGAGACCGCTCATCGTCCCTCTACGCTTATCCTGTTTGACTGCATTGATATGCCACAGGCCTACGAGCTTTCACGCTATCTTGGGCTGAGCGCCGTGGAGAAAATGCTGCGCGGCTTCGGGCCACTTTTACGCCTGCGGTTAAAATTACCGGCCACCACGCCGTTATATGCTTTCGCACCGGGACGCTTTGCGCTGTTAATTGACAGCGAATACGCAAAAACATTGATCAAAAAAGCGGAAAACCTGCCGGACATTGAGGCGAAAATTCGCGGCGACATCGACATTCGCCTGAAAATCTTTACCGGCTACGTGAATTTCCGGCCCGGTATTGAGGATCCGAAAGAGATATTACGCCAGGGGATCAGCGCACTGCATGAAGCGATTCGCCAGCATATTCCTGTCCTGCCCTTCGACCGCGCGTTCGATGAGAAGCGCAACAGCGATTTTAAATTGCTTTACGATTTGAGCGAGGCCATCAAAGCGCCGGATCAGTTTTATCTGGTCTATCAGCCGAAAATATCCCTGCACACCGGTTTCACCGAAGGATGCGAGGCGCTGCTGCGCTGGCAGCATCCTGTGCTGGGCAATATTTCCCCCGCCACCATTGTGGCGCTGGCGGAGAAAACCACGTTGATGAACGACATTACCCACTGGGTGATCCGCACCGTGATCGCTCAGCTCAGGCGCTGGAGGGCGGCGGGCATTCTGCTGCCGGTATCCATCAACGTGACGGTCAGCGATTTTTCCTGCCCCGGTTTTGCCGATATGCTGGAGCAGCAGATCCTTGAGGCAGGCCTGGTGGCGCAGGATATTCGCATTGAATGCCTGGAAACAGAAAAAGTGCTGGAGAGCGAGCAGGCGCTCTGTGAACTGGATCGGCTGAAAATGAAGGGCTTTAAGATCCTGCTCGACGACTTTGGCGCGGGTTACAGTAATATCAGCTACTTACGCCGTATTCCCATTGATATTATCAAGCTCGACCGTTCGCTGATTAGCCAGCTGACCACCGATCCCGGCAGCCGCATTATCGCCCGTCACGTGATTATGATGCTCAAGGATCTGAATTATCTGGTGCTGGCTGAGGGTGTGGAAGATAAAGAGACCGCCATGCTGTTGCAGTCCTATGGCTGCGACGAAGCGCAGGGCTACTTTTTCTCGCGCCCGGTGCCGCCAGAGGCAATCCCCGCATGGCTCACCGAAGCCAGTCCTCTTGACGTGGCGTCGCTGCGCAATTTCCTGTAGCGGGTTAAACAGGCGGCTTTTGGCTATTTTGCCGCCTGTCATAAATATGTCATAAAATTATATAGTTATTGCATATCAACCGATTAACGCCACTTTGCTGCTTTTTACCGCACTCCCGCCATTAAAGCCCGTCGCCGCCGGGTCGATACCTGTGTGCTCGTCATTCCGATGGCACCCTTGACCTCAGGAACTACAGATACAATGAAACTTAACCACCTTACTATCGGGCAGCGGCTCGGTTTACTGGCTGCGGTACTGCTGCTGGCGACGCTGTTTATCGGCAGCAGAGGATTAGTGATTAACGCCGACGGGCTGACGCAGAATCAGCACATTATGGCGACGGAAAAACGTGTGACGCAAAGTATCGATACGGCGCGAAATGCACAGGTACAGTTCAAAATTCAGGTGCAGGAGTGGAAAAATACGCTGCTGCGCGGCGGTCAGGGACAGGACAGCTTCGATAAATATAAAAATGCATTTGTCGCCCAGAGCCAGAAAACCCAGGCGCTGCTGACGGAACTTGCTACCCTGCTGCCGCAAATCGGGCTGGATACCGGGCTGGTGGAACGAACCCGCCAGCTGCATAGCGAGCTTGAGGCGCATTATCTCGCTGCGCTGACCCAGTACGATATCCAGGATCCTTCCAGCGCGCAGCGGGTGGATAAGCTGGTGTCCGGCATTGATCGGGAACCGACGCGCATGATCGACGAGACGGTAGCCGCCACGCTCAAACAGGCAGATCGCATCCGCCAGCAGACGCACGATCGCAACATGGCGCTGTATCAGCAAACTAAATATCTGTTGTTGCTGGCGATGGCCCTGACGCTGATAGCCGGTCTGATGATCACCTGGTGGCTGGTACGCAGCATTACTCGTCCGCTGGCGCAGGCCGTATCCGTGGCGCGCCGCGTGGCCGCCGGCGATTTGCAAACCACTATCGCCGTCAGCGGACGCGATGAAACCGCCCTGCTGATGCGCGCCCTGCGGGAGATGAACGATAACCTGACCGGTATCGTCAACGGCGTGCGCAATGGCACCGAGACTATCGCCAGCGCCTCGAAGCAGATCGCCACCGGTAGCCTGGAGCTGTCGGCCCGCAATGAAGCGCAGGCCAGCGCGCTGGAGCAGACCGTGGCGTCGATGGAACAGCTGACTTCGGTGGTGAAAAACAACACCGAGAACTCGCGCATCGCCAGCACCCTGACCCGCGAAGCCTGCGCCACCGCAGGCCAGGGTGGTAACGTGGTGGAGAAAGTGGTGGATACCATGCGCGATATTAACCTGCTCGCCAGCGAGATCAGCAGCATTATCGGCGTGATTGACAGCATCGCCTTCCAGACGAACATTCTGGCGCTCAATGCGGCAGTGGAAGCGGCGCGGGCTGGCAATCAGGGGCGGGGTTTTGCGGTGGTGGCGAGCGAAGTGCGCGCCCTGGCGCAGCGCTCTGCTACTGCCGCCAGAGAGATCGGTGAGCTAATCGAACGCTCGGTAAATCGGATCAGCGACGGCAATAAACTGGTGAATAACGCCGGTAGCGCAATGCAGGAGATCGTGCGCAGCGTCGAGCGCGTGAGCCAACTGGTGGACACCATTTCAATTGCCAGCAATGAGCAGAGCGTGGGGATCGACCAGGTGCATATCGCAATGACGCATATGGACACCGCCACGCAGCAGAACGCCACGCTGTCGCAGGAGTCTTCTGCCGCGGCGCACGCCATGCAGGATCAGGCGCACAGGCTGCTGGAGATGGTGCAGGTGTTTAAGCTGCGTGATAGCGCAGCATAATGTCAGGAACGGGCGCATCGCGCGCCCGTTTTTGCTTAGCGCTTACTCAGCGCCAGCTTAGTGGCAAACAGAATAAACAGCGTGCCTGTGCTGCGATCCATCCAGCGGGAAACCTTTTCGCGCTTCAGGAAGCTCGCCAGCGGACGCGTTGCCAGGATCAGCGTTGTTGACCAGCTCATACCGATCATTACATGGATCGCCACCAGCCCGAAGGTCCAGGCAATGAGCGGCTGTCCGTGGGGAATAAACTGCGGCAGGAACGAGACATAAAACACACCCATCTTCGGATTCAGCACATTCCCCAGCATACCTTTCAGAAACCAGTTATGCGTGGTTTTGCCACTTTCGCTGACGGGTAAACCGCTACCCGGACGCAGCAACATAGAGATCCCCAGCCAGCAAAGATAGGCTGCGCCGCAATACTTAAGGATGTTGTACGCCAGTTCCGACACCGCAATCAGGGCGCCGAGGCCAAAGGCCACCATCGCTCCCCAGATAAAACAACCTACGTTAATACCCATAGCCGCGTTAAACGCCGCTCTTTTTCCCTCGACGGAGGCCGTGCGCAGAATTAGCGCCGTATCCAGACCGGGGGTCAGCGTCAGTAACGTGGCGGCAAGACTGTACGCCAGCAGGGTGTCAAAAATGGTCACGTCTGTTCTCCGTTTTATGTAATTTCAGGCGCCGGTGATGATAACAGATAAGACGAATCTGACGCCTCTGAAGATTGATAGTCATCAAACTTGTCCGAAAATTCTTTTCCGACAAAAAATAAGACTATTTGACGAGGCAAAATCGTCAGTCCTCACTACACTCAGGGAAGTTGTTTTGGCCTTACTGTATTACCAACATCCACGTTGTCACGTGAAGGATGCGAAGATGAATATTTCCAGCAGAACTGCCGTTCTTCTTAATTTGCTTGCCGCTGCCGCACTGGTTATGACGCTATCGTCCAAATACCACTGGTTCTGAGGCGCACACTGATATTTAAAAATAAACGCCCCGGCCCTGAGCCGGGGTGTTTGTTTTGTATTTAATCAGGCCCGGCAAGCCAGCGCCGCCGGGCACGTTGTTATCACCGGAGAAGTTTATGTGCGGAAGATTTGCCCAGGCACAGAGCCGGGAAGAGTACCTCGCCTTTCTGGTGGAGGAAACGGAGCGCGACATTGCCTTCGATCCACAACCTATAGGTCGTTATAACGTCGCGCCGGGAACAAAGGTTTTACTGATGAGCGAGCGCGACGAAAAGCTCTATCTCGATCCTGTGCTGTGGTCGTACGCGCCCGGCTGGTGGAGCAAAGCGCCGCTTATTAATGCCCGTGTCGAAACCGCAGCCACCAGCAGAATGTTTAAACCGCTCTGGCTGCATGGCCGGGCGATCTGCTTTGCGGACGGCTGGTTTGAATGGAAAAAAGAAGGCGATAGAAAACAGCCTTATTTTATTCATCGTGCTAATGGTCAGCCAATCTTTATGGCCGCCATCGGCAGCACGCCCTTTGAGCGCGGCGATGAAGCGGAAGGCTTTTTGATTGTCACCGCAGCGGCGGATAAAGGGCTGGTGGATATTCATGACCGTCGACCGCTGGTGTTAACGCCAGACGCGGCCAGGGAGTGGATGCGCCAGGAGATTAGCGGCAGCGAAGCCAGTGATATTGCCGCTGATGGTGCGATACCGGCGGAAGAATTTATCTGGCATCCGGTTACCCGTGCGGTGGGCAATATCAGAAACCAGGGGACGGAATTAATTGAGCCGGTTAAATAATAAACGGGAACGGTATGTTCCCGTTATTACGGCAATTCCTGTGGCGTCGTTGGCTGCAGCTCACAGCAGCTTTATTTTAACGTCATAACCTTCGAGTCCGGTCATCGTCTCGCGGGGAACAAATTCTATCTCAGAAACCTCTTTCTCGGTTTTCTTCCTGATCTCAGCGATTTTTTTAGCTATCAGCGCGGAAATCTCTTCTTCAGCTTTACGTGTCAGTTCTTCTTGTTTCATCGCTTGCTACTCCTTTAATACTGTTCCGCACACATCAGATGCCAGAACTCTCATCTAACTAAGATTAACCTGTTATAAAGCTTAGGTTATCTTCCCTGATGGCGTCCAGAAATCAGAAAATGACGGGTTTTAAAGCCATTAAAGCGGCGAAAAAAAGGCCCGCATTAGCGGGCCAACGTAAAAACAAGGCTAACAATTACGCTTTGTGTTCGAGCACTTTTTGATTGTTTCCGATGGCGATTTTTTTCGGTTTTTCACTCTCAGGGATTTCCTGATGAATATCTAACGTCAGCACCCCGTCCGCCAGGCTGGCGTTACTGACTTTGGCATGTTCCGGCAGAGAGAAACTCAGCTGGAAATCCTGCCGATAGATGCCGCGATGGATCCAGCTCTCCTGTTCGCTGGAGGACTCTTCTTCACGTTTACCGGAAATTGTCAGGTTTCCACTGACCGTTTCAATTTCCAGTTCGCTCTCCTTCCAGCCGGGCACGCTTACCGAAATAATATAGTGGTTGGCATCCCGTTTTTTCACGTCGTAGGACGGGGCTGCCGCCACCGGCGTATCACCGGTAAGCTGGCTGAACAGCCTGTCGATACGGTTAAAGCGATCGGAAAAGAGGGAATCAGCTAATGTTGGAAATGCTGACAAAGTTCTGAGTGCCATGATTAATCTCCCGAATTCCTGTTCAAAAGTTTAATGTTCAGGCAAGCATTGCTTGTCCGTGATTAAAAATAATATCTGCTGGCGGTTTTTCAAGCGTGCCGACAAATAATTTTTTCAACCTTTGTAATGTTTTTTTATTGCCGCCGCAGACGCAACGCTGCTCAATAGTGATGTTTTATTTGTGGCAAAAAAAAACGGGAGCCTTTCGGCTCCCGTTGTGCATATAACCCGCCTGGCGAATTACATGTGGCTGATAATCGCGTCACCAAACTCTGAACATTTCAGCAGTTTAGCGCCTTCCATCAAACGTTCGAAGTCATAAGTTACGGTTTTGGCAGCAATCGCGCCTTCCATACCTTTGACGATCAGGTCTGCGGCTTCGAACCATTCCATGTGACGCAGCATCATTTCAGCGGACAGGATCACGGAACCTGGGTTCACTTTGTCCTGGCCTGCGTATTTCGGCGCAGTACCGTGGGTCGCTTCGAACAGGGCGCATTCGTCGCCGATGTTCGCGCCCGGCGCGATACCGATACCACCCACCTGGGCTGCCAGCGCATCAGAGATGTAGTCGCCGTTCAGGTTCATACAGGCGATAACGTCGTATTCAGCCGGACGCAGCAGGATCTGTTGCAGGAACGCATCGGCAATCACATCTTTAATGATGATTTCTTTGCCGGTGTTCGGGTTCTTGATTTTCTGCCACGGGCCGCCGTCGATCAGCTCGCCGCCGAATTCTTCTTTCGCCAGCTGGTAGCCCCAGTCTTTGAAAGCGCCTTCGGTGAACTTCATGATGTTGCCTTTGTGAACCAGGGTCACAGAGTCGCGATCGTTGGTGATCGCATACTGGATCGCTGCACGCACCAGACGTTTGGTCCCTTCTTCAGAACACGGTTTCACACCGATACCACAATGTTCCGGGAAGCGGATTTTCTTCACGCCCATTTCGTCGCGCAGGAATTTGATGACTTTTTCAGCTTCGGCGCTGTCTGCTTTCCATTCGATACCGGCATAGATGTCTTCAGCGTTTTCGCGGAAGATAACCATGTCGGTCAGGTCAGGACGTTTAACCGGGCTTGGCACGCCTTCATAATAACGTACCGGACGCAGGCACACGTACAGATCCAGCTCCTGGCGCAGGGCCACGTTCAGGGAGCGAATGCCGCCGCCTACCGGGGTGGTCAGCGGGCCTTTGATCGCCACGCGGTATTCGCGGATCAGATCAAGGGTCTCTTTTGGCAGCCAGACGTCCTGGCCATAAATCTGGGTGGATTTTTCACCGGTGTAAATTTCCATCCAGGAAATCTTACGCTCACCTTTGTAGGCTTTTTCCACAGCGGCATTAACCACCTTCAGCATAGGCGGGGTCACGTCCACACCGATCCCATCGCCTTCGATGAACGGAATAATCGGATTATTGGGAACGTTGAGTTTGCCGTTTTGCAGGGTGATCTTCTGACCTTCCGTCGGAACAACTACTTTGCTTTCCATTCACCTCTCCTTCGAGCGCTTCTGGTTATGACTGATTTTTTGTTAATGAATTGTAATGAGCCTGTCAATACTAACTGATTGTTGGGTTTCATGAAAGGCACTCGTTCTTCGGTTATAATGCGGCAATTGATAACTTCTGAAAATACCATGCTGAAAACTTCTAATAGAAATCACCGGGTTAAGCGATTCAGCTCACGACATACTGCTAAGCGCCCTACAGAAAGCGGGCCGAAACGGGTCATCCTGTTCAATAAACCCTACGATGTGTTGCCCCAGTTCACCGACGAAGCCGGACGCCGCACGCTGAAGGATTTTGTTCCGGTGGCGGGCGTCTATGCCGCCGGTCGTCTCGATCGCGACAGCGAAGGGTTACTGGTGCTGACCAATGATGGCGCGCTTCAGGCGCAGCTGACGCAACCCGGTAAACGCACCGGCAAAATCTATTATGTACAGATTGAAGGCGAACCGAATGACGAGGCGCTGGCCGCGCTGCGCAACGGCGTGACGCTTAACGATGGCCCTACCCTGGCCGCAGGCGTGGAGTTAGTGGCTGAGCCTGAATGGCTGTGGCCGCGTAATCCGCCGATCCGCGAGCGTAAAGCCATTCCCACCAGCTGGCTCAAAATCACTCTCTATGAAGGCCGTAACCGTCAGGTGCGTCGTATGACTGCCCATGTGGGCCACCCCACGCTGCGGCTGATCCGTTATGCGATGGGTGGATACACGCTGGATTCTCTTGCTAATGGCGAGTGGCGCGACGCCACCGAATAAGGACAACACTATGTTTAAACCACATGTTACCGTCGCCTGCGTCGTCCATGCGCAGGGCAAATTTTTAGTGGTGGAAGAAAAAGTCAGGGGCAAGGCCACCTGGAACCAGCCCGCCGGGCATCTGGAAGCCGATGAAACCCTGGTGCAGGCGGCAAAACGCGAACTCTATGAAGAAACCGGCATCGTTGCCGACCCGCAGCACTTTATCCGCATGCATCAGTGGATCGCCCCTGACCGCACGCCTTTCCTGCGTTTTCTTTTCGCCATTGAACTTGACACTCTGTGCGCTACTGAACCCCATGACAGCGATATTGACCGCTGCCTGTGGGTCAGCGCAGAGGAGATCCTCACCGCCGACAACCTGCGCTCCCCGCTGGTTGCGGAAAGTATTCGTAGCTGGCAGACCGGGCAGCGCCACCCGCTGGCGCTGATCGGTGAATTTAACTGGCCGTTTACAGGGGATGCCTGAGTCGCTAACGCGTGATAGAATACGCCGCCTTGAAGTTCAATGTCGTGAGTATTCTATGTCTGATAGCCCAAAAAAAGTGATCGTCGGCATGTCCGGCGGTGTCGACTCTTCCGTCTCTGCTTACCTGTTACAACAACAGGGCTACAAAGTGGAAGGCCTGTTCATGAAGAACTGGGAAGAAGATGACGGCGAGGAATACTGCACTGCCGCCGCCGATCTTGCCGATGCGCAGGCGGTGTGCGACAAACTCGGCATCGAGCTGCATACCGTAAACTTTGCCGCAGAATACTGGGATAACGTGTTCGAGCATTTCCTGGCGGAATATAAAGCCGGGCGCACTCCGAACCCGGATATTCTGTGCAACAAAGAGATCAAATTTAAAGCCTTCCTCGAATTTGCCGCTGAAGACCTGGGCGCGGATTATATCGCCACCGGCCACTACGTGCGTCGCGCGGATGTCGATGGCAAAAGCCGTCTGCTGCGAGGTCTGGATGGCAACAAAGATCAGAGCTATTTCCTCTACACCCTCGGCCACGAACAGATCGCGCAAAGCCTGTTCCCGGTGGGCGAGCTGGAAAAACCGCAGGTGCGTCAGATCGCTGAAGAGCTGGGGCTGATCACCGCGAAGAAAAAAGACTCCACCGGTATCTGCTTTATCGGTGAGCGCAAATTCCGCGAATTCCTTGGCCGTTATCTGCCTGCCCAGCCGGGCAAGATCGTGACCGTCGACGGTGACACCATCGGCGAGCACCAGGGCCTGATGTATCACACGCTGGGTCAGCGTAAAGGTCTGGGCATTGGCGGCACCAAAGAAGGCAGCGAAGATCCGTGGTACGTGGTCGACAAGGACGTTGAAAACAACGTGCTGATTGTCGCTCAGGGCCACGATCATCCGCGTCTGATGTCGGTGGGTCTGATTGCCCAACAGCTGCACTGGGTGGATCGTCAGCCGTTAACCGGCACGCTGCACTGCACCGTTAAAACGCGCTATCGCCAGACGGATATTCCCTGCACGGTGACGGCGCTGGATGAAGACAGGATTGACGTTCGCTTTGACGAACCTGTTGCTGCCGTTACCCCTGGCCAGTCCGCGGTATTTTACCTGGGCGACGTGTGCCTTGGCGGCGGCATCATTGAGCAGCGTCTGCCGCTGCCCGTTTAACGCCTGATTAAAGCGAAAGTAAGGAGACAAGGTGGCAAAAAATTATTATGACATCACGATAGCGCTGGCGGGAATTTGCCAGTCAGCCCGCCTGGTGCAGGAGCTTGCACATCACGGGCATTGCGATGCCGACGCGCTGCATGTGTCGCTCAACAGCGTGATTGATTTAAGCCCGGACTCCACGCTCGGCGTATTTGGCGGCAGCGAAGCCAACCTGCGCCTCGGCCTTGAAACCCTGCTCGGCGTGCTGAATGCCGGCAGCCGTCAGGGACTGAATGCGGAACTGACGCGCTATACCCTGAGCCTGATGGTGCTGGAGCGTAAACTGGCCGCCAGTAAAGGCGCGATGGACACGCTGGGAAGCCGCATCGACGGCTTACAGCGCCAGCTCGATCATTTCGATTTGCAGTCCGACACCCTGCTGAGCAGCATGGCCGCTATCTATGTGGACGTGATCAGTCCCCTCGGCCCGCGCATTCAGGTTACCGGTTCCCCGGCGGTGCTGCAAAGTTCGCAGGTGCAGGCGAAAGTGCGCGCTGCCCTGCTGGCCGGGATCCGTGCCGCGGTGCTGTGGCACCAGGTTGGCGGCGGCCGTCTGCAATTAATGTTTTCCCGTAATCGCCTGTCCACGCAGGCTAAACAAATTCTTGCTCATTGTTAACTCCCGGAGTTGTGACCTATGGAATTATCCTCACTGACCGCTGTATCCCCTGTCGATGGACGCTACGGCGATAAAGTCAGCGCGCTGCGCGGGATTTTCAGCGAATACGGTTTGCTGAAGTTTCGTGTACAGGTAGAAGTTCGCTGGCTGCAAAAGCTGGCCGCGCATGCAGCTGTCAAGGAAGTTCCAGCTTTTGCTGCCGACGCAAACGGTTACCTTGATAAAATCGTCGCTGAATTTAATGAAGCCGATGCCGCGCGCATTAAAACCATCGAACGCACCACCAATCACGACGTAAAAGCGGTGGAATATTTTCTGAAAGAGAAAGTGGCGGATATCCCTGAACTGCATGCCGTGTCTGAGTTCATTCACTTCGCCTGTACCTCGGAAGACATTAATAACCTGTCTCACGCCCTGATGCTGCAAACCGCCCGTGAAGAAGTGGTGCTGCCATACTGGCGTAAACTGATCGACGCGGTGAAAGACCTGGCGGTGCAGTATCGTGATATCCCGTTGCTGTCACGCACCCACGGCCAGCCGGCCACGCCGTCAACCATGGGTAAAGAGATGGCGAACGTCGCCTACCGTATGGAGCGTCAGTACCGCCAGCTCACGCAGGTGGAGATCCTTGGCAAAATCAACGGCGCGGTGGGTAACTACAATGCCCACATTGCCGCCTATCCGGAAGTTGACTGGCACCAGTTCAGCGAAGAGTTCGTGACCTCGCTGGGCATTCAGTGGAACCCGTACACCACGCAGATCGAGCCGCACGACTACATTGCCGAGCTGTTTGACTGTATCGCCCGCTTTAACACCATCCTGATCGATTTCGACCGTGATGTGTGGGGCTACGTGGCGCTGAACCACTTCAAACAGAAAACCATCGCCGGTGAAATCGGTTCCTCCACCATGCCGCATAAAGTGAACCCGATTGACTTCGAAAACTCCGAAGGCAACCTGGGCCTGTCTAACGCGCTGTTGCAGCATCTGGCGAGCAAACTGCCGGTGTCCCGCTGGCAGCGCGATCTGACCGACTCCACCGTACTGCGTAACCTCGGCGTGGGTATCGGCTATGCGTTGATCGCCTATCAGTCGACGCTGAAAGGCGTGAGCAAACTGGAAGTGAACCGCGAGCGCCTGCTGGACGAGCTGGATCATAACTGGGAAGTGCTGGCAGAGCCGATCCAGACGGTGATGCGTCGTTACGGTATCGAGAAGCCGTATGAAAAACTCAAAGAGCTGACCCGCGGCAAACGCGTGGACGCTGAAGGCATGAAGCAGTTTATCGACAGCCTCGAACTGCCGGAAGACGAGAAAACCCGTCTGAAAGCCATGACCCCGGCCAATTACATCGGTCGTGCCGTCACCATGGTTGATGAGCTGAAGTAATTTCCCTGCCCTTCGCCCCCTTCCCGCCCGGAAAGGGGGCTGTTTAGTAAATGTTTATGCCTTGCGTAACATAATCCGCGTTAAACTCATCTTATCAAAGACAAAAGCGAGGCCAGACAATGCGCGTACTCGTTGTGGAAGACAATGCCCTTCTGCGTCACCATCTTAAAGTTCAGCTTCAGGAACTGGGCCATCAGGTTGACGATGCCGAAGATGCAAAAGAAGCGGATTACTATTTAAACGAGCATATTCCCGATATTGCGCTGGTGGACCTCGGCCTGCCGGATGAAGACGGACTGTCGCTGATCCGCCGCTGGCGCAGCAATGAAGTGTCGCTGCCGGTACTGGTGCTGACCGCCCGCGAAGGCTGGCAGGATAAAGTTGAAGTGCTGAGCGCCGGCGCGGATGACTATGTCACCAAGCCGTTTCATATTGAAGAAGTGGCGGCGCGGATGCAGGCGCTGATGCGCCGTAACAGCGGGCTGGCGTCGCAGGTGATCTCCATGCCGCCTTTCCAGGTGGATCTCTCCCGCCGTGAGCTGTCGGTGAATGGCGAAGTGATCAAACTTACCGCCTTTGAATACACCATTATGGAAACGCTGATCCGCAACAGCGGCAAAGTGGTGAGCAAAGATTCGCTGATGTTGCAGCTGTACCCCGATGCGGAGCTGCGCGAAAGCCACACCATCGACGTGCTGATGGGCCGTCTGCGCAAGAAAATTCAGGTGCAGTACCCGGAGGATGTGATCACTACCGTTCGCGGTCAGGGCTACCTGTTCGAACTGCGCGAATGAGAAAACTGCTGCGTCGCCTTTTACCGCTCTCGCTGCGGGTACGTTTTCTGCTGGCTACCGCCGCCGTGGTGATGGTGCTGTCGCTGGCCTACGGCATGGTGGCGCTGGTGGGTTACAGCGTCAGCTTCGATAAAACCACCTTCCGCCTGCTACGCGGCGAAAGCAATCTGTTCTATACCCTCTCCCGCTGGGAAAATAATCAGTTCAGCATTGAGATCCCTGAAAATCTCAATCTGCAAAGCCCGTCCATGGCGCTGATCTACGACCGCCACGGCAAACTGCTGTGGGCTCAGCGCGAGGTGCCCTGGCTTATCAAACGTATTCGTCCGGAATGGTTACAGGCTAACGGCTTTCATGAAATCGAAGCGGATGTGGATGCTTCGCGTCTGCTGCTGAGCAGCGACCACGATGCGCAACAACGTCTCCAGGCGATCCGTGAGGATGACAGCGACAGCGAAATGACGCACTCGGTGGCGATTAACGTCTATCCCGCCACGCCCCGTATGCCGCAGTTAACCATTGTGGTGATCGACACCATTCCCATTGAGCTTAAGCGCTCCTATATGGTGTGGAGCTGGTTTATTTATGTGCTGGCCGCAAACCTGTTGCTGGTGATCCCGCTGCTGTGGATCGCGGCCTGGTGGAGCCTGCGCCCCATCGAAGCGCTGGCGGGCGAGGTACGCGAGCTGGAAGAGCACCATCGGGAACGGCTGAACCCGGAAACCACCCGCGAGCTGACCAGCCTGGTGAGCAATCTCAACCGTCTGCTGAAAAGCGAGCGGGATCGCTATGACAAATACCGCACCACCCTGACCGACCTCACCCACAGCCTGAAAACGCCGCTGGCAGTGCTGCAGAGCACCCTGCGCTCGTTGCGCAGCGAAAAGCTGACGGTCAGCGAAGCGGAACCGGTGATGCTTGAGCAGATCAGCCGCATTTCGCAGCAGATCGGCTATTACCTGCATCGCGCCAGTATGCGCAGCGGCAATATGTTGCTGAGCCGTGAATTACACCCGGTCGCCCCGCTGCTGGATAATCTCACCTCGGCGCTGAATAAGGTTTACCAGCGTAAAGGCGTGGATATCAGCCTCGATATTTCGCCGGAGATCAGCTTTGTCGGCGAGCAGACGGATTTTATGGAAGTCATGGGCAACGTGCTGGATAACGCCTGTAAATATTGTCTGGAGTTCGTGGAGGTTTCGGCGCATCAGCACGATGATCGGCTGCATATCATCGTGGAAGACGACGGTCCCGGCATTCCCGCCAGCAAGCGTGACATGGTATTTGACCGCGGCCAGCGGGCAGATACGCTGCGTCCCGGCCAGGGCGTGGGCCTGTCGGTAGCCCGCGAAATCGTCGAGCAGTATGACGGTAAGATCCTGGCGGGGGAAAGTCTGCTCGGCGGCGCGCGCATGGAAGTGATTTTTGCCCGCCAGCAGCTCATATCCGCTGATAATTAGAGCATCCGCAGAAAATAAGCGCTGCCGCTGCACGCAGCCTGTCATCCTTCCGTTATAATCCGTTTCAGGTACGTAAGCCCTGGAAAATTATATGGACTACCATTTAACGTTAGACTGGCCCGACTTCATCGCACGCTACTGGCAAAAACGCCCTGTGGTGCTGAAGCGGGGTTTTGCAAATTTTGTCGATCCACTTTCGCCGGACGAACTGGCGGGACTGGCTATGGAAAGCGAAGTGGACAGCCGCCTGGTGAGCCATCAGGAGGGGAAATGGCAGGTCAGCCATGGTCCGTTTGAGAGCTACGATCACCTCGGCGAAACCAACTGGTCGCTGCTGGTACAGGCGGTGGATCACTGGCACCAGCCAACCGCGGCGCTGATGCGCCCCTTCCGTACGCTGCCTGACTGGCGTATTGACGATTTGATGATCTCCTTCTCCGTGCCCGGCGGCGGCGTGGGCCCGCATTTCGATCAGTATGACGTGTTTATTATTCAGGGTACCGGCCGCCGCCGCTGGCGGGTGGGCGAGAAAGTGCCGATGAAACAGCACTGCCCGCATCCGGATCTGTTACAGGTCGATCCGTTCGATGCCATCATCGATGAAGAGATGGAGCCGGGCGATATTCTCTATATCCCGCCGGGATTCCCGCACGAAGGCTATTCGCTGGAAAATTCGATGAACTATTCGGTGGGCTTCCGCGCGCCGAGTGGCCGCGAGCTGATCAGCGGCTTTGCCGATTATGTGCTGCAACGGGAACTGGGTGGGCTTCGTTACACCGATCCTGACGTGCCGTCCCGCGAACACCCGGCAGACATTCTGCCGCAGGAGCTGGATCGTGTGCGCGCTACCATGCTCGATCTGATCAATCAGCCGGAGCATTTCCAGCAGTGGTTTGGCGAGTTTATTTCCCAGTCGCGTCACGAGCTGGACGTCGCGCCGCCGGAACCGCCGTATCAGCCGGATGAGATCTACGATGCGCTGCAACAGGGCGATAAACTGGTGCGTCTGGGCGGCTTACGGGTGTTGCGCATTGGGGATGATGTCTTTGCCAATGGCGAGAAGATCGAGTCGCCGCACCGTCCGGCGCTGGCAGCGCTTGCCAGCAAGATGGTGATCACCGCCGACACGCTGGGCGACGCGCTGGAAGATCCCTCTTTCCTCGCGATGCTCGCGGCGCTGGTGAACAGCGGCTACTGGTTCTTTGAAGATTAAGATGTGAATATGATGCCCGGTGGCGCTGCGCTTACCGGGCCTACAACGGTATGGTCGAACGTAGGCCGGGCAAGCGCAGCGCCGCCCGGCGGTACTACTCTTCCCGCCGTTCCCCCGCGGACAAATCCGCTATCTCACCCGCCCAGTCCAGCGGATAAATGCCGTCCCGCACATCACGATGAAAAGTTGAATACGGCCAGTCGCTCACCCGCACCACCCAGCCATGCTTCACCGGGTTAATATTGATGTAATCCCGATGCCGCCGGAAATCCTCCTCGTCCCGCAATGTATGCTCCCAGAATCGCGGTTGCCAGATATCGCGGCTGTTCAGCGAACGGGTAAACATTTTCTTAAGATCCCGCCAGCGGCCGGAAAAATCGCTGTCGTTTTCCGGCAGCGTCCAGATGCAGTGCATGTGCTCGGGCAGGATCACCCAGGCGTCAATATGAAAGGGTTTGTGATGTTTAACAAAGGACGTTGCGCGGCGCAGCAGAGCAATGTGACGAATCAGTAGATCGCTTTGTCGGTTTTTCAGGTTAACGGTAAAAAACCAGCTGCCACCGGGGATGTAATGCCGACGATAATTTGACATGGGGTAATCCTTTACCTGGGGGAATTGTGATGCCCGGTGGCGCTGCGCTTACCGGGCCTACAACGGTATGGTCGTCCCAATCCGGTGTTAATGGCTTTTCGCCGTTAACTCCGCAATACGCACGATCACTTTCACCGCTTTTTCCATGCCTTCCAGCGTCACGAATTCATGCTTGCCGTGGTAGTTATAGCCGCCGGTGAAGATGTTCGGGCAGGGCAATCCCATAAAGGACAACTGTGCACCGTCGGTGCCGCCGCGAATGGGTTTCATGATAGGTTCGATATCGCAATCGCGCATTGCCTGCTGCGCAATGTCGATGATGTGCGGAAACTCGGCGACTTTCTCGCGCATATTGTAATAGCTGTCTTCGATCACCAGTTCAATGTAACAATCCGGGTGCAGCCCTTTGCCGACCTTTTTGGCGATCTCCATCATCTTACGTTTGCGCGCCTCAAAAGCCTGGCGGTCAAAATCGCGGATGATGTAGTGCATCTCGGCGCGATCCACCGTCCCTTTGATGCTGGTCAGGTGATAGAAACCCTCATACCCTTCCGTCTGCTCCGGGCTTTCCGCGGGCGGCACTTCTGCATGAATGCGGCTCGCCAGAGAGAGGGCATTGACCATTACCCCTTTCGCCGTACCGGGATGTACGTTGTTGCCGACGATTTTGATGGTTACCGATGCCGCGTTAAAGTTTTCAAACTCCAGCTCGCCCACGCCGCCGCCGTCAATGGTATAGGCCCAGCGGGCGTCAAAGGCTTCGACGTCGAAGTGCTTCGCGCCTTTACCCACCTCTTCATCCGGCGTGAAGGCCACGCGAATATCACCGTGACGAATGTTTTTATTAATCAGCACCGACAGCGCGGTCATGATCTCCGCCACGCCCGCTTTGTCATCGGCCCCAAGCAGGGTTTTGCCGTCGGTGGTGATGAGCGTCTGGCCCAGCAGCTGATGCAGCACCGGGAACATCACCGGGGATAACACTTCATCGCCCACGCCAAGAGCAATATCGCCGCCGCGATAGTTCTCGACAATCTGCGGATTGACGTTTTTACCGGTGAAATCGGGCGAGGTATCGACATGGGAAATAAAACCAATGGCCGGAATATCGCCCGGCACGTTAGCCGGCAGGGACGCCATCACCGTGCCTTTTTCGCTCAGGGTGACGTTAACAAGCCCCATTTCTTCCAGCTGATCTTTCAGCAGCTGCAACAGCTTCCATTGCCCTTCGGTACTGGGAACCTGTCTGACGCCCGGTTTTGATTGTGTATCCAGCGAAACATAGTGCAAAAAACGCTCTAGTAATTTATCCATGCGGGCCACCCTCACTATTTGAGACAACATTATTGATAAGCGTGAAAACAGAAATATTGCGTCAGGTCACTTTTACCCGTGCAAACGAGAATTTTTTAGCTTTCGCGACCCCAGACCTAAGCATGGTTGAGAAATTCCACCTCTGAAAGGGAATATCTCACAAGGATTGGCGATTTCAGTGGTTTGCCGTAGAATGCCAGGCCTCATTAATGTGTCAAACCCTAAGGTGGTTAATCACAAACCCCGCAATGGTAAGCCATCCATTGCGTCTACACGGGACAGAGTAAAAAATTGAATACACAAACGCGTTCGCTTTCGCCGCTGGTGCACCTGGCGGGGATTCGGAAAAGCTTTGATGGTAAAAATGTCATTTCCGATCTTAATCTCACCATCAATAATGGCGAATTTCTGACACTGCTTGGCCCCTCTGGCTGCGGTAAAACCACAGTGCTGCGCCTGATTGCCGGACTGGAAAATGTCGATGCCGGTCATATCCATCTCGAAGATCAGGACATCACCCAGGTTCCGGCTGAACACCGCCACGTCAATACGGTTTTTCAAAGCTACGCGCTTTTCCCGCATATGACGGTTTTTGAAAACGTCGCCTTTGGCCTGCGAATGCAAAAAACGCCAGCCGATCAAATTACTCCCCGCGTGACCGAAGCCCTGCGCATGGTGCAACTGGACAGCTTCGCCGAACGTAAACCGCATCAGCTATCCGGCGGGCAACAGCAACGTGTCGCCATCGCCCGTGCGGTGGTCAATAAACCGCGCCTGTTGCTGCTCGATGAATCCCTCTCCGCGCTGGATTACAAACTGCGCAAACAGATGCAGAACGAACTGAAAGCCCTGCAACGTAAACTGGGCATCACTTTTGTGTTCGTCACCCACGATCAGGAAGAAGCGCTGACCATGTCCGACCGCATCGTGGTGATGCGCGAGGGTAAGATCGAGCAGGACGGCACACCGCGTGAAATCTACGAAGAGCCAAAAAACCTGTTTGTCGCAAGCTTCATCGGCGAGATCAACCTGTTCAACGCCACGGTGATCGAACGTCTGGACGAACAGCGCGTGCGCGCCAGCGTCGAAGGCCGCGAATGCAATATCCACGTCCATTTCCCGGTAGAAAAAGGCCAGCGCCTGAACGTGATGCTGCGCCCGGAAGATCTGCGCGTGGAGGAGATCAACGACAGCCGCGAGGTGGACGGTCTGATTGGCTTTGTTCGCGAGCGCAATTACAAAGGTATGACGCTGGAGTCGGTGGTGGAGCTGGAAAACGGCAAAATGGTGATGGTCAGCGAATTCTTTAACGAAGACGATCCGGATTTTGACCACTCGCTGGATCAAAAGATGGCCATCAACTGGGTGGAAAGCTGGGAGGTCGTACTGCCTGATGAAGAGCACCAGTAAATTCCAGAATGTGGTGATCGCGACCGTCGTCGGCTGGCTGGTGCTGTTTGTTTTTCTGCCCAACCTGATGATCATCGTCACCAGTTTTTTAACCCGCGATGACGCCTCCTTTGTCAGTCTGGTGTTTACGCTGGACAACTATTCGCGTCTGCTCGATCCGCTCTATTTCGATGTGCTGTTGCACTCGCTGAATATGGCGTTGATCGCCACCCTCGCCTGCCTCGCGCTCGGCTATCCCTTTGCCTGGTTTCTGGCCAAGCTGCCGCAGAAGGTGCGCCCGCTGCTGCTGTTTTTGCTGATCGTGCCTTTCTGGACCAACTCCCTGATCCGCATTTATGGCCTGAAACTGTTTCTCAGCACCAAAGGCTATCTGAATGCGTTTCTGCTGTGGCTGGGCGTCATTGATACGCCGCTGCGTATCATGTTCACGCCGGGCGCGGTGATCATCGGGCTGGTGTATATCCTGCTGCCCTTTATGGTGATGCCGCTGTGGTCGAGCATTGAAAAACTCGACAAACCGCTGCTGGAGGCCGCCCGCGATCTGGGCGCCAGTAAGTTGCAAACCTTTATCCGCATTATTATTCCGCTGACCATGCCGGGCATTATCGCAGGCTGTCTGCTGGTGATGCTTCCGGCGATGGGGCTGTTTTACGTCTCGGATCTGATGGGCGGCGCGAAAAACCTGCTGATTGGTAACGTTATTAAAAGCCAGTTCCTGAACATTCGCGACTGGCCGTTCGGCTCCGCCACCAGCATTACGCTGACGGTGGTGATGGGCCTGATGCTGCTGGTTTACTGGCGGGCGATGCGTTTTCTGAATAAAAAGGTGGAGCTGGAATGATCGGTCGCCTGCTGCGCGGCGGTTTTATGACCGCCATTTACGCTTATCTTTATATTCCGATCATTATTCTGATCGTCAATTCCTTCAACCAGGCGCGCTTCGGCATCAACTGGCAGGGCTTCACCACCGACTGGTACAGCCTGTTGATGAACAATGACAGCCTGTTACAGGCCGCCCGCCACTCGCTGACCATGGCGGTGCTGTCGGCTACCTTTGCCACGCTGATTGGCTCCCTGACGGCGGTGGCGCTCTATCGTTACCGTTTTCGCGGCAAGCCTTTCGTCAGCGGCATGCTGTTTGTGGTAATGATGTCGCCGGACATCGTGATGGCCATTTCGCTGCTGGTGCTCTTTATGCTTATCGGCATTCAGCTGGGCTTCTGGTCGCTGCTGTTTTCCCACATCACTTTCTGCCTGCCGTTTGTGGTGGTCACCGTCTATTCGCGGCTGAAAGGGTTTGATGTGCGGATGCTGGAGGCGGCGAAGGATCTCGGTGCCAGCGAAGTGACCATTCTGCGCAAAATCATTCTGCCGCTGGCAATGCCTGCGGTGGCGGCTGGCTGGGTGCTGAGCTTTACCCTGTCGATGGATGACGTGGTCGTTTCGTCTTTCGTCACCGGGCCTGGCTATGAAATTCTGCCACTGAAGATCTATTCAATGGTGAAAGTCGGCGTGTCACCGGAAGTGAACGCGCTGGCGACTATTCTGTTAGTACTCTCGCTGGTTCTGGTGATCGCCAGCCAGCTTATTGCACGTGATAAAACCAAATCTCAGGGGACGTTAAAATGATCAAATGGTCACGCCACCTGCTCGCTGCGGGCGCTCTGGCAATGGGAATGAGCGCTGCTCACGCGGACAACAATACGCTTTACTTCTACAACTGGACCGAGTACGTGCCGCCAGGCCTGCTGGAACAGTTCACCAAAGAGACGGGGATCAAGGTGATCTATTCGACCTATGAGTCGAATGAAACCATGTATGCCAAGCTCAAAACCTATAAAGACGGCGCGTACGATCTGGTGGTGCCCTCCACCTATTTCGTCGATAAAATGCGCAAAGAGGGCATGATCCAGAAGATCGATAAAACGAAGCTCACCAACTTCCATAATCTCGATCCGGACATGCTGAACAAGCCCTTCGATCCGCAGAACGACTATTCCATTCCCTATATCTGGGGCGCGACCGCCATTGGCGTGAACAGCGAGGCTATCGATCCCGCCACCATCACCGGCTGGGGCGATCTGTGGAAACCGGAATACAAAAGTAGCCTGCTGCTGACCGACGATGCCCGCGAGGTGTTCCAGGTGGCGCTGCGTAAACTGGGACTGTCCGGCAACACCACCGATCCAAAAGAGATCGAAGCGGCCTATCAGGAGCTGAAAAAACTGATGCCAAACGTGGCGGCGTTCAACTCGGATAATCCGGCGAACCCGTACATGGAAGGCGAAGTGAATCTGGGTATGGTCTGGAATGGCTCAGCTTATGTTGCCCGTCAGTCCGGCACACCATTGCAGATCGTCTGGCCGAAAGAAGGCGGGATTTTCTGGATGGACAGCCTGGCGATCCCGGCTAACGCGAAAAACGTCGAGGGCGCGCTGAAGTTAATCAACTTCCTGCTGCGTCCGGACGTGGCGAAGCAGGTGGCGGAAACCATCGGCTACCCGACGCCGAACCTGGCGGCGCGTAAGCTGCTGGCCCCGGACGTGGCGAACGACAAATCGCTGTATCCGGATGCAGATACTATCAGTAAAGGCGAATGGCAGAACGATGTCGGCGCCGCCAGCGCCATTTATGAAGAGTATTACCAGAAGCTGAAAGCCGGGCGATAACCTTCTCCAGCCTCTCCCGCAGGGAGAGGCTGCACCATCTCACAAACCTTTCAATAGCTTGTCCACATACTCCGGCACCACCACGCTTGCCAGCCCGTAATGCTTCTCTTCAAATTCGCTGCCGACCTGGCTTGGCTCCAGATTAAGCTCCACCGTGTGCGCCCCTTGCAAACGCGCCTCATGCACAAATCCCGCCGCAGGGTAGACATGCCCGGAGGTGCCGATGGCGATAAACACGTCGGCCATCGCCAGTGCGCTGTAAATCTCATCCATCCCCAGCGGCATTTCGCCGAACCACACCACGTGCGGGCGTAAGGTGGACGGGAACTGGCAGCAGTGGCATTTGTCTTCCGGCGTGATATCTCCGGTCCACTCCAGCACCTGGCCACTGGTAGTGCAGCGCACTTTCAGCAGTTCGCCGTGCATGTGCAGCACGTTTTTATTGCCGGCGCGCTCATGCAGGTTATCGATATTCTGCGTCACCAGCAGAAAACGATCGCCCAGCGCGGCTTCAAGCTCTGCCAGGGCCAGATGCGCGGCGTTGGGCGCGATCTCCGGCAGCTGCAGCTGCCGACGGCGGGCGTTATAAAACGACTGCACCAGCGCCGGATCGCGGGCAAACCCTTCCGGCGTGGCCACGTCTTCGACATGATGTTCTTCCCACAGGCCATCGGCCGCGCGGAAGGTGCGAATGCCTGACTCGGCGGAGATCCCCGCTCCGGTCAGTACCACCACTCTCGGTTTTTCCATCACTTCGGGCACCACTCTGTCTCTGAAAAAAATTCGCTGGCGTAAACGCTCATGCAGACGACGTTTGTTACGGCGAAAACGGCTTAGACGATGTAACCGGCGCGACTGCATAGCAACCTCTTTAGGCTAGTCGGTGAGGTGAAGGAAGGCCGCTCCGCGCATCCCACCGGCATCGCCATGACGCGCGCGTTCAATACGCGGCAGCCGGGCAACGGGCAGCAGATGCGGCGGTAAGCGGTCGGCGATAAGGGTGGTCAGCGCAGAAAAATTCGATAACCCTCCGCCTATCACCAGCAAATCGGGATCCACAATCGTCAGTATATTGCCAAGGCACACCGCGAGCAGATCCGCGTAGCGCGCCACATGGGCGCGCGCCCTGGCATCCCCCTGCTCATAGAGCGCGATAATTTCCGGGGAGGATAAGGATTGATCGTAGAAGTGTTGGTACAACCATGCAAAGCCGCGACCGGAAAGATAGTTCTCAATACAGCCGAGTTTGCCGCAGCCGCAGCGGGTCAGCGGGAAGTCGAAGCCGACCACATCAAAGGCATCCACCGTCAGACGGATATGCCCGAACTCACCGGCGATATAGCTGCGTCCTGTAATGGATTTGCCGTTCAGCACCAGACCGCCGCCAACGCCGGTGCCGAGGATCAGCCCCATCACCAGCGGGTATTGCTTAAATTCATCGTCCCAGGCTTCCGACAGCGCAAAGCAGTTGGCGTCGTTATCCAGACGGACATCACGCGCCAGCAGCGCCGAGAGATCCGCGCGCAGGGGTTTACCGCTGGCGGCCGGAACGTTGGCGGCGTACAGCGTGCCGTCTGCGGTTTCCGGCATGCCGGGGATGCCGATGCCGACGGAGCCTTTGACGCCATAGCGTTCATCGGCTTCCAGCACCAGCGACGTTACCGCTTTAAGAAAAGCGTCATAACCTTCACGGGGCGTGGCGACACGGGTTTCATGGCATAACCGCCGGTCAGCGTCGAAAACGCCCATCGCAATTTTTGTACCACCAATATCAAATCCGTAATACATCGCCACTCCTTGTTGGTTATTGGCCGCTCAGCACCCTCGCCGGATCGATGTTGCTGGCGCGACGGGCCGGATACCAGCTGGCGAGCAGGCTCAGCACCAGCGCCGTAACCAGCACGTACACCACATCCAGCGCATGCAGCTCTGACGGCAGGAAATCAATAAAATAGATGTCGCCGGAGAGGAACTGATGGCCGATAAGACGTTCGAGGCCATTCATGATCGGCGTGAGATTCAGCGACACCAGTACGCCGATGACCACCCCACACAGGCTGCCGAACAGCCCGGCCAGCAGACCATACCAGACGAAAATGGCGCGGATCAGGCCGTCTTTCGCCCCCAGCGTACGCAGCACCGCGATGTCCCCGCTCTTGTCTTTTACCGCCATCACCAGGGTGGAGACGATATTGAAACAGGCGACGCCGATCACCAGCACCATCGCCAGATACATAATGGCGCGGATCATCTGAATGTCCCGGTACATATAGCCATAGGTGCCGATCCAGCTTTTGATATAAACGTAGCTGTTGGTCACCTCTCCTGCGTCGCGCACCAGTTTTTGCGCGTTAAAGACATCGTTCACTTTCAGGGCGATGCCCGTGACACTGTCACCCATATCCAGATACTGCTGCGCATCCTTCATCGGGATCATGGCAAAGCTGTGGTCGAGCTGACCGCTCAACTGCAAAATACCACTGACGTGCAGACGCACGCGCTTCGGCTGTTGCAGTTTGTGATCGGCGCTGGCGTTCGGGATCATGATCGACACCCAGTCGCCCTGCTTCACCTTCAGCGCGTCGGCGACGCCCTTACCGATGATGATCTGCTGTTCACCGGCTTTAAAGCCAGACCAGGCGTTGTTCTGCACAAAGCGTGGCAACGCGCTGAGCCGCGTTTCCTGCTGCGGATCGACGCCTTTCACCTGGATGGCGCGCAGGTTAGCGCCGCTCTCCACCAGCCCGGTAAAGTTAATATAAGGGGCGGCGGCCACGATGCCAGGCACTTTTTCGACTTTTGTCAGCGCCTCGGTCCAGTTATTCCACGGCTGGTTAACCGCTTCGATTTCACCGTGCGGCACCACCGCCAGAATGCGGTTATTCAGTTCGCGCTCGAAGCCGTTCATGGCGCTGAGGCCGACGATCAGCACCGCCACGCCCAGCGCGATACCGACGGTTGAGATCACCGAAATCAGCGATACCATGCCGCTGCGGCGGCGGCCGCGGCTGAACCGCAGCCCAATCAGAAGGGATAAAGGCGAGGCCATTACTGCGCTCCCATCAGCGTCAGGTCAGCAGTCAGGCGGCCATCGCGCATTTCGAGCTGGCGGGTCATACGACGCGCCAGTTGCAGGTCGTGCGTTACCACCAGAAAGGCCGTGCCCTGCGTCTGATTCAGCTCACCCAACAGGGCAAAAATACTGTCGGCATTGCGCGCATCAAGGTTACCGGTCGGCTCATCCGCCAGCACCAGTCGCGGTCTATTCACCAGCGCACGGGCGATAGCCACACGCTGACGCTCACCGCCGGACAGCTCGGAAGGCCGGTGTTTCGCACGGTGTTCCAGCCCCACGGCGGCCAGCATTTCCCGGGCGCGTCGCTCGATTTCCGCCGGTTTATGTTTGCCAATCAGCAACGGCATCGCCACGTTTTCCTGGGCGGTAAAGTCCGGCAGCAGGTGGTGAAACTGATAGATAAAGCCCAGTTCGCGGTTACGCAGCTCGGCTTTGGCAGTGGACGATAGTTTGCTCATCCGCTGATCGTCAAAAATCACATCGCCGGAGGTGGGGGTGTCCAGGCCGCCCAGCAGATGCAGTAAGGTACTTTTGCCGGAGCCGGAGCTGCCGACAATCGCCATCATTTCGCCCTGCCCCACGCTGAAGCTGACATCGTGCAGCACATCCGTTTGCACGTTCCCTTCCTGATAGCGTTTGCACAGGTTGTCGCATTGCAACAGGATCTTATTCATAACGTAAAGCCTCAGCGGGTTGGGTGGCGGCGGCGCGCCAGGAAGGGTAAAGCGTGGACAGCAGCGCGATGGCCATCGCCACCAGCGCAATAACGATCACCTGTAACGGCTCGATCACCACCGGCAATGCAGCGCCATCCAGCAATGCGCCAATGATCGGCATGAGATTATTGAGCTGGCTGGCAAGCAGCGCGCCCAGTAGCGCGCCGAGCAGCGCGCCGATGATCCCGGCGCTGGCGCCCTGCACCATAAACACCGCCATGATCTGGCGCGGCGTCAGGCCCTGGGTTTGCAGAATGGCGACCTCGCCCTGCTTCTCCATCACCATCAGGCCGAGAGAGGTAATGATGTTAAAGGCCGCGACAGCGACGATCAGGCTCAGCAGCAGCCCCATCATGTTTTTTTCCATGCGCACCGCCTGGAACAGTTCGCCTTTGCGATCGCGCCAGTCGTGCCATGCGGTGCCCTGGGGCAGCGTTTGCTGGCTGAGTTCGTCGACTTTCAGCGGCTCGTTAAGCCACAGACGCCAGCCGGTGATATTTCCCGCCGGATAGCGCATCAGGCGCGAGGCGTCCTGAATGTTCACCAGCATCTGGTAACCATCCACTTCGCTGTTGGCGGCGAAGGTGCCGATCACCGTAAACAGGCGCTGGCTGGGCAGACGCCCCATCGGCGTAAACTGACTGGCGGAAGGGACCATTACGCGCAGCTGATCGCCACGGTTAACGCCCAGTTGCCCGGCCAGCTGTTCGCCGAGAATGATGTTGTACTTGCCCGGCTGCAAATCGTTTTGCTGTACGTTGACAAGGAAGGGCGTAAGCGGATCTTTCTGCGCAGGATCGATGCCAAGCATGACGCCCACCGATACACTGCGCGCGCTTTGCAGCACCACATCGCCGGTGGTCAGCGGCGCGGTGCGGTTGACGCCCGGCAGACGGGCGGCGCTTTCCGGCACTTTTTCAGGATCCAGTGAGCCATGATCGGCACTCAGCACGGCCTGCGGCATCAGCCCCAGAATATTGTTTTGCAGTTCACGTTCGAAGCCGTTCATCACCGATAGCACCGTTACCAGCGCCATCACGCCGAGCGTAATGCCAATGGTGGAAAGCCAGGAGACAAAGCGACCGAAGCGGTCGACTGCACGCCCGCGCATATAGCGAAGGCCTATGAATAGTGCGACAGGTTGATACATGAAATCCGTCTGGTAGCTATGAGCAGACTTGGGAGTATATAAGCGAAACCGGGGATGGTAAATCGCTTAAACGTGAAGAATTGTCGCGAATGCACTTAAAAAGTTCTGAAAAATCAAACCACTATTCCATTAAATGCGCGCAGTGGCTGCAAAGTTACGTTTAATATTGTTCCGAAAATTGCGCCAGCCCGTCCAAATCCAGACCTTTACGCATTACCGCTGTCTCCTCTCATCATCACAATTAACGCCTGAACTTGGATATAACAGGCACGTGGTAAGCATGAAACAAAAAGCAGTATGGATTAACCAGATCAAAGGGTTGTGTATCTGTCTGGTGGTGATTTACCACTCGGTAATTACGTTTTATCCGCACCTGGAAGGGCTGCAACATCCGCTGTCGGAGACCCTGTCCAAGTGCTGGATCTATTTTAATTTGTACCTCGCCCCCTTCCGTATGCCGGTGTTTTTCTTTATCTCCGGCTACCTGATCCGCCGGTATGTGGAAGAGGTGCAGTGGGAAGGCTGCATCGATAAACGGCTGTGGAGTATTTTCTATGTGCTGGCGCTGTGGGGCGTGGTGCAGTGGCTGGCGATTGGCGCGTTAAACGACTGGCTGGCGCCGGAGCGGGATCTCAGCGCCACCGCCAACGCCGCCTATGCCGGATCCTTTACCGGCTTCCTGCACGGTATGCTTACTGCCAGCACCAGCCTGTGGTATCTGTATGCGCTGCTGGTCTATTTCGTGCTCTGCAAGGCGCTGCAACGCTGGAAAGCGCCGGTAATGGGCTTACTGGTTATCCTCTCCGTCGCCATTAATTTCCTGCCGCTGCCCTGGTGGGGGCTGAACAGCGTGGCGCGCAATATGATCTATTACAGCCTGGGCGCGTGGTATGGCGTGGCGGTGATGGACATCATTAAAAACGTGCCGCTGCGCCGCTATGCGCTGTGGCTGGGGATCGCTCTGGTGGCGTCGGTGCTGCTGTGGTTTAAAAACGTGCCGCTGCTGCTGTCACTGTTCTCCATTGTGCTGATCATGAAGCTGTTTTTGCAGCTGGAGCAGCGATTCCCGCCGGGTGAAAACAATCTGCTTAATGTAGTGGGTTCTAATACTATCGCTATTTACACCACTCACCGTATTCTGATTGAAGGCTTCAGCCTGGCGCTGATCCCGCTGCTTAATCAGGCGCGGCTGCCGCCAATGGTGGAACTGGCGCTGCTGCTGGTGTATCCCTTTATCAGTCTGCTGATTTGCACCGCGGCGGGACTGCTGGTGCGCAAACTCTCGACGCGTCTGTTTGGCGATCTGTTCTTCTCACCGCCGGTGGATTTACGTCCGGCAGTAGCCGCCCGGTGACGGTTGCCTTTGCTAAAATGGCATGATCGAGGATAATAAACTGCATTGTGTTTCAGTGGCATGCCCCCATATCGGGGGCGTACCCTTAAGAGATCATGACATCCGCTATGCCTGAACAATTCCGTTATGCCCTGCCCTCCAGAGCGGGCGACCAGCGTCAGCTGGGCGAACTTACTGGCAGCGCCTGTGCCACCGAAGTGGCTGAAATCGTTGAACGTCATACCGGCCCGGTGGTACTGATCGCGCCCGATATGCAAAACGCGCTGCGTCTGCACGATGAAATCAGGCAGTTTACCGATCATCTGGTGATGAATCTGGCCGACTGGGAAACGCTGCCCTACGACAGCTTCTCGCCGCATCAGGAAATCATCTCATCGCGCCTGTCGACGCTGTACCAGCTTCCCGCCATGCAGCGCGGCGTGCTGATCATGCCGGTCAACACCCTGATGCAGCGCGTTTGCCCGCACAGCTTCCTGCACGGTCACGCGCTGGTGATGAACAAAGGCCAGCGGCTGTCACGGGATGCGCTGCGCGCGCAGCTGGATAACGCGGGTTACCGGCATGTCGATCAGGTGATGGCGCACGGTGAATATGCCACCCGCGGCGCGCTGCTGGATCTCTATCCGATGGGCAGCGAGCAGCCTTACCGTATTGATTTCTTTGATGATGAAATCGACAGTCTGCGTCTGTTTGACGCCGACACGCAGCGCACGCTGGAGGAAGTGGAGGCCATCAATCTGCTGCCTGCCCACGAATTCCCCACGGATAAAGCTGCCATCGAGCTGTTCCGCAGCCAGTGGCGCGATAATTTTGACGTGAAGCGCGATGCGGAGCACATCTATCAGCAGGTGAGCAAAGGCACCCTGCCGACCGGTATTGAATACTGGCAGCCGCTGTTCTTCAGCGAGCCGCTGCCGGCGCTGTTCAGCTATTTCCCGGCGAATACGCTGATTGTGAATACCGGCGATCTGGAAAGCAGCGCGGAGCGTTTCCAGAACGACACCCAGGCGCGCTATGAAAACCGCGGCGTCGATCCGATGCGACCGCTGCTGCCGCCGTCCCGCCTGTGGCTGCGCGCTGACGAACTGTTCGGCGCGCTGAAAGGCTGGCCGCGCATTCAGCTGAAAACCGACAAGCTGGCTGACAAAGCCGCCAACACCAATCTGGGCTATCAGACGCTGCCGGATCTGGCGGTGCAGGCGCAGCAGAAATCGCCGCTCGACGCGTTGCGTAAATTTATCGAATCCTTCAGCGGCCCGGTAGTGTTCTCGGTGGAAAGCGAGGGGCGTCGCGAGGCGTTAGGCGAACTGCTGGCACGCATCAAGATCGCGCCGAAGCGCATTCAGCGTCTGGATGAAGCGACCGGTAACGGGCGTTATCTGATCATTGGCGCGGCGGAGCGCGGCTTTATCGACACCCTGCGCAACCGGGCCTTGATCTGTGAAGGCGATCTGCTGGGCGAGCGCGTGTCCCGTCGCCGCCAGGATAATCGCCGCACCATTAACCCGGATACGCTGATCCGTAACCTCGCCGAACTGCATCCCGGCCAGCCGGTTGTCCATCTGGAGCACGGTGTCGGACGCTATGCGGGAATGACCACCCTGGAAGCTGGCGGCATCAAGGGCGAATACCTGATGCTCACCTATGCCGGTGACGCCAAACTCTATGTGCCGGTTTCGTCCCTGCATCTGATTAGCCGCTACGCCGGTGGCGCTGAAGATAATGCCCCGCTGCATAAACTTGGCAGCGATGCCTGGTCACGGGCGCGGCAGAAAGCGGCGGAGAAAGTCCGCGATGTGGCGGCGGAACTGCTGGATATTTACGCCCAGCGCGCGGCGAAAAGCGGTTTCGCGTTCAAACACGATCGTGAACAGTATCAGCTGTTCTGCGAAGGTTTCCCCTTTGAAACCACGCCGGATCAGGCGCAGGCGATCAATGCGGTGCTCAGCGATATGTCTCAGCCGCTGGCGATGGATCGTCTGGTGTGCGGCGACGTGGGCTTTGGCAAAACCGAAGTGGCGATGCGCGCCGCCTTCCTTGCGGTGGAAAACCACAAGCAGGTGGCCGTGCTGGTGCCGACCACCCTGCTGGCGCAACAGCACTATGATAACTTCCGCGACCGCTTCGCCAACTGGCCGGTGCGCATTGAGATGCTCTCCCGCTTCCGCAGCGCCAAAGAGCAGGCGCAGATCCTGGAGCAGGTCGCCGAGGGTAAAATTGATATTCTGGTCGGCACGCACAAGCTGCTGCAAAGCGATGTGAAGATGCGTGACCTGGGACTGCTTATCGTCGATGAAGAGCACCGCTTTGGCGTGCGCCATAAAGAACGCATTAAAGCGATGCGCGCCGACGTCGATATTCTGACGCTGACCGCGACGCCGATCCCGCGCACGCTGAATATGGCGATGAGCGGCATGCGCGATCTGTCGATTATCGCCACCCCGCCCGCCCGTCGTCTGGCGGTGAAAACCTTCGTGCGCGAGTATGACGATCTGGTGGTACGTGAAGCCATGCTGCGTGAGATCCTGCGTGGCGGCCAGGTGTATTATCTTTATAACGATGTGGAAAACATTCAGAAGGCGGCGCAACGTCTGGCAAATCTGGTACCGGAAGCGCGTATCACAATCGGTCACGGACAGATGCGCGAGCGCGAGCTGGAGCGCGTAATGAATGATTTCCATCACCAGCGTTTTAACGTGCTGGTGTGCACCACCATAATCGAAACCGGGATCGACATTCCCACCGCCAACACTATCATCATCGAGCGGGCCGATCATTTTGGCCTGGCGCAGCTGCACCAGCTGCGCGGGCGCGTCGGGCGTTCGCATCATCAGGCCTATGCGTGGCTGCTGACGCCGCATCCGAAAGCCATGACCACCGATGCGCAGAAACGCCTCGAAGCCATTGCCTCGCTGGAAGATCTGGGGGCGGGCTTTGCGCTGGCGACCCACGATCTGGAGATCCGCGGCGCCGGGGAGCTGCTCGGGGAAGATCAGAGCGGTCAGATGGAAACCATCGGCTTCTCGCTGTACATGGAGATGCTGGAAAACGCGGTCGATGCGCTGAAAGCCGGGCGCGAGCCTTCTCTGGAAGATCTCACCAGCCAGCAGACGGAAGTGGAACTGCGTATGCCGGCGCTGATCCCGGATGATTACATTCCTGACGTGAATACGCGCCTGTCGTTCTACAAACGGGTGGCCAGTGCGAAAAGTGAGAACGAGCTGGATGAAATTAAGGTGGAGATGATCGATCGCTTCGGCCTGCTGCCGGATCCGGCGCGTACCCTGCTTGAGGTGGCGTTACTGCGTCAACAGGCGCAGCACCTGGGCATTCGCAAGATCGAAGGTAACGACAAAGGCGGCACTATTGAGTTCGCCGAGAAGAATCATGTGGATCCGGTGTGGCTGATTGGTTTGCTGCAAAAGCAGCCGCAGCATTTCCGCCTCGACGGGCCGACACGACTGAAGTTCTTCCAGGATCTCGGCGAGCGGAAAACCCGTATCGAGTGGGTGCGTCAGTTTATGCAGAAACTGGCAGAAAACGCCGTCGCCTGATCTCACTGGCGCGCCGTCTTCAGGCGGTGCGCCAGCCTTTACAAACTCTTTGCACTTCCCCTGCATTTCCCGACACGCCCACCATCCATAATTAAGGTTTATGTTGAATAACAATAACCTGAATATACCTGTGGGTGATGATACTAATGAAAACCTCGCGTTTTGCCCGTTGGCTGGCTTTTATTGCCGTTGCCTCGACTCTGGCGCTCGCCCTTCCCGCTCAGGCCAATACCTGGCCGCTGCCCGCGGCGGGAAGCCGGGTGGTCGGTGAAAACCGCTTCCATCTCGTGGAAAACGATGGCGGCTCGCTGGAAGCGATTGCCAAAAAATACAATGTCGGATTCCTTGCGCTGTTACAGGCGAACCCCGGCGTCGATCCTTACGTCCCCCGCGCGGGCAGCGTACTGACCATTCCGCTGCAAACCCTGCTGCCGGACGTACCGCGCGAGGGTATTGTTATTAACCTTGCCGAGCTGCGTCTTTACTATTACCCTCCGGGTAAAAGCGAAGTGACGATCTACCCTATCGGCATCGGCCAGCTGGGAGGCGATACCTTAACGCCCACCATGGTGACTACCGTATCGGACAAACGCGCAAATCCGACCTGGACGCCGACCGCGAATATTCGCGCCCGCTATAAAGCGCAGGGTATCGATCTGCCTGCGGTGGTGCCGGCAGGCCCGGATAACCCAATGGGGCATCATGCCATACGTCTGGCGGCCTACGGCGGTGTGTACCTGATCCACGGCACTAACGCAGATTTTGGCATCGGCATGCGCGTCAGCTCCGGCTGTATCCGTCTGCGGGATGGCGATATCGCCACGCTGTTTAAAAAGGTCACGCCGGGCACCAGAGTGAACATCATCAATACGCCGATCAAGGCCTCTGTCGAGCCGGACGGCCGTCGCCTGGTGGAGGTGCATCAGCCGCTGTCTAAATCCATTAACGACGATCCGAAAACCCAGCCAATTGTACTGAGCAGCGCAATGGAATCCTTTAAAGCCGATGCGCAAACGAATACCGCGCTGATGGATGAAGTGATGCAGGTTCGTTCCGGAATGCCGGTAGATGTCACGGAACATCAGGAGGTTGCGCAAAGTTTGTAATGCCTGCCGGTAATTTTTATAATGATCGTTCAACAAACATCATTATTCAGGCGGCGCTATGACCAACGACGTGACCTGCGGTACTAAAAAAAGCCGTGGCCGACCGAAAACCTTCGACCGGGACGCCGCGCTTGATAAAGCCATGACGCTATTCTGGCAGCACGGGTATGAGGCCACCTCGTTAGCGGATCTGGTTGAGGCGACAGGCGCCAAAGCGCCGACGCTGTATGCAGAGTTCACGAACAAAGAGGGGCTGTTCCGCGCCGTGCTCGATCGCTATATCGCTCGCTTCACGGCGCAGCATGACGCGCAACTGTTGTGCGAGGAAAAACCCCTGGAGCAGGCGCTGCGGGACTACTTCACCTCTGTCGCCACCTGCTTTACCAGCAAGGATACCCCGGCGGGCTGCTTTATGATAAACACCTCCGCGACGCTCGCCGCCTCCTCAAACGAAATCGCCCGGACGATCAAATCCCGCCACGCCCTCCAGGAGCAGACGCTGTTGAAGTTTTTACAGCAGCGACAGGCGCGGGGCGAGATCCCGGCCAACCGCGATGTGGTCGCGCTGGCACAGTTTCTGAGCTGTATTCTGCAGGGCATGTCCGTGAGCGCGCGTGAAGGCGCCTGCATGGAAAAACTGCTGCAAATCACCCACACCACCCTGCGACTGTGGCCTGAATTGCTGAAATCCTGACTGTAATCCCCTTCTTTCGTTTGATTGGCCTGACCTTTTGCAGCAATAGGTCAGGCCTTTCTGTTTTCCGCTTCGCTTTGCTATTCTTATTGTGATTATTTTTCTGCTAATGATTAGCAGTATCACAACGGGAGACGCTTGCAGGTCATGAAGACGCGATTTATGGCTGTTCACATGCAGAAGGAAAATGAAATGGTTTTGCTATTACCATTACTCAAAGTGCTAATAGTAATTACATTGTTGTTTAGTCTGTGGTTGTTGTGCGGCAGTTCAGTGCTTTTCGCTTTCGTCTCGGTATTGATTACGGCAGGTCTGCTGGTGAAGCAGAGTCGCGATACTGCGGTATAAGGCAGAAATAAAAAAGGACTCCCCAGCCTGAGCGATTGGGGAGTCAATTAATGCAGAACTTCTTTTTTACGCTTTGTTGTTCAGGATCAGCTGGCCATTGCCATCCAGCGGAATTTGCGTGCCGGGATCGTTATCCATACGAATTTTTCCCTGCTGGTCACCAATTTTGTAGGTGACGTCGTAACCGAGCATTTTTTCCGATTTTTCATACACGGTTTTACAACGCTGCTGCGTGCTGGTGTAGGTGTCATTATCCTGTAGTGACCCCTGGATCTGATTACCGGCATAGCCGCCGCCCAGCGCGCCGACAACAGTTGCCACATCTTTACCGCGACCGCCGCCAAACTGGTGACCAATCACGCCGCCTGCGACAGCGCCCAGCACCGACCCTGTCAGGCGATTTTCATCCTGCACGGGGCGACGATGCGTTACCGTCACGTTACGGCACTCTTTACGCGGCGTTTTAACCGTTTCTTTGATTGGTGTGGCTGAGACGACCTGCGCATATTGTGGGCCGCTTTTGAAGACATCAAGGCCTGCAACCGCTGCCACACCCAGAGCAGCGGCCACACCAATTCCTATACCCGCTAACATTGATTTATTCACAGGATCATCTCCCTTTTTTGCTATTGGTAACAATTTTGCAATCAAAGGCAGCGTACGCCAATCAGAATTCAGGAAGTTTGCGGGGTATTGTGCGGGGAAATGCGGTGATTCAGAGAAGTCTGACCACATAGCCCTGTCGGGCAGAAGGATATGCTGAACGCCCGCCGCGAAGCGGGGCATGGTCTGTCAGTGCAGCTTCAGACGCGGGCGGATCACCCGGTTAATACTGCCGACCACCATCATCAGGCCGGTTTTGAAATAGCCATGCAGCGCCACCTGGTGCATACGGTACAGCGAGATGTATACAAAGCGCGCCATGCGGCCTTCAATCATCATCGAGCCGCGCATCAGGTTACCCATCAGACTGCCGACGGTGGAGAAGTTCGACAGCGACACCAGCGAGCCATGATCTTTATAGACATACTCTTTCAGCGACTTGCCCTTCATCTGCGCCAGAATGTTGTGCAGCGCGCAGGTCGCCATCTGGTGAGCAGCCTGAGCGCGCGGCGGCACAAAGCCCCCTTCCGGACGGGCGCAGGAGGCGCAGTCGCCGATGGCGAAAATGTCCGGGTCGCGGGTGGTTTGCAGGGTCTGCTCAACCACCAGCTGATTAATGCGGTTGGTTTCGAGGCCACCAATCTCTTTCATAAAGTCCGGCGCTTTGATCCCTGCCGCCCACACCATCAGATCAGCTTTGATATGTTCGCCGTCTTTGGTGTGCAGCCCTTCGCTGTCGGCGCTTGTGACCATGGTCTGCGTCAGGACGCGTACGCCCATTTTAGTCAGTTCGTTGTGCGCGGCGCTGGAAATACGCGGCGGCAACGCAGGCAGAATACGCTCGCCCGCTTCCACCAGCGTCACGTTCAGCGCCTCGTTGCTCAGCCCTTTGTAACCGTAGCTGTGCAGCTGTTTCACCGCATTATGCAGCTCTGCTGACAGTTCAACGCCGGTCGCGCCGCCGCCGACAATGGCAATGTTGACCTTGCCGCTGGCACCGAGGTTGGCGGAGTATTTCAGAAACAGGTTAAGCATTTCCTGATGGAAACGACGGGCCTGGTGCGGGTTGTCGAGGAAGATACAGTGCTCTTTTACGCCCGGCGTGTTGAAATCATTGGAGGTGCTGCCCAACGCCATCACCAGGGTGTCGTAAGCGATTTTACGTTCCGGCACCAGCAGATCGCCCTTCTCGTCGCGCAGTTCAGCCAGCGTCAGGGTTTTACTTTCGCGATTGATATCCATCACGGAGCCAAGCTGGAACTGGAAGTGATGGTTACGCGCGTGCGCCAGGTAACTCAGCGCATCCACGCCTTCGTCCAGCGAGCCGGTCGCCACTTCGTGCAGCAGCGGCTTCCACAGGTGGCTGTGGTTACGGTCGATGAGCGTGATTTTCGCTTTTTTACCGCGTCCGAGCTTTTTACCCAGTTGAGTGGCCAGCTCAAGGCCGCCTGCACCGCCGCCCACAATCACGATCTTTTTCAATGGTGTAGTCAAGGTGACCCCCTTAAAATTATTAACCAATTGTTAAGTAAAAGTTATAAAAATAAGTTTTATTTAACAACAAGTTACCAGCAGGAAAACGCCTTACCGGTAACGAGAATAGCATGTTCGGTGCATTGGTCATACCAAAATTGATGTACATCAAGTTTTGCTGCTTAAAAGATAAGCGTGATCCGCAGTAAAGGAAAAAAAAGTCAGCGATTAAGCTGACTTTTAAGAATGTACGCCGGATTAACCGAGGGTTTTAAAGGCTTTGATGCGCTGCAAATGCGGGGAGATATTCTTAAACTTATGCGTCTGCTCTTCATCCCAGACGATTTCGTAAAAAGGTTGCAGCAATGCCGCCGAACGCTGGCTGTCGAGCGCCTCGTCCCGGCGGGACAGGATCGCCAGACAGCGGTCGCGGTTTTTTTCGCGAAAATTAGTCACGCATTTGGTGGCAATATCGGCGTACTCTTCAGGACGGTCGATTTTGCCTTCCATATTCTCCTGCGGCCACAGATTCGGGTTAAACATCACCTGCCGGATATCGCACAGAAAGCCGATACGCTCGGCCCAGAAACCGCCCAGCCCGACGCCGCAGATCAGCGGACGCTCATCGACATTAAGCTGCAACATTTTATCCACTTCTTTCAGCAGGTGCTGCATATCATGCCGCGGATGGCGGGTGCTGTAGCTCAGCAGCCGCACATCCGGATCGATAAACTGAAGCTGCAATACTTTCTCGTGATTACCCGGACTGTTCGAGTCAAAACCGTGTAAATAGATGATCATTGTGCCCTCACCACACTGCAACGCACCGATGGATTAATGCGCCGTTTTATGTTCCTGCCAGCGTTCGTGCAGCTGTTCCAGCGCGGCGCTGACCGTTTTCCACTTCGCGGATGACATCAATTCCTGACGCGTAAATGAACCTTTATGATACAACTCTGTAACACGTTCTGCTTTGATCGGCGACAGGTTATCCAGAACACTGACCGCGCCTTTACGATTATTACAAACCAGGATCATATCGCAGCCGGCATCCAGCGACGCCTGCCCGCGCTCCGCATAGCTGCCCATAATCGCCGCCCCTTCCATCGACAGGTCGTCGGAGAAGATCACGCCGTTAAAGCCCAGCTCGCCGCGCAGCACGGTTTTCAGCCAGTAGGGTGAACCGCTTGCCGGACGCGGATCCGCCTCGCTGTAAATCACATGCGCCGGCATGATGGCGTCAAGCTTGTTATCCGTAATCAGCGAGCGGAAAACGGACATGTCTTTGGCGCGGATCTCCGCTTCATCACGGGGATCGCGCGGCGTCTCTTTGTGGGAATCTGCGCTTACCGCGCCATGTCCCGGAAAATGCTTGCCGGTGGTCTTCATTCCGGCGCTGTGCATACCGTCGATAAAACGGGTCGCCATTGCCAGCGCGGTAGCCGGATCGGCATGGTACGAGCGTTCGCCAATGGCCGCGCTGATATGTCCCACATCCAGCACCGGCGCAAAGCTGATGTCGATGTCCATGGCGATCATCTCGCTTGCCATCAGCCAGCCAGCCTCTTCCGCCAGCCTGCCGCCCTCGGTTGTTCCCAGCAGCGCGGCGAAGGACTGTGCCGCGGGCAGTCGCGTGAAACCCTCTTTAAAGCGCTGCACGCGCCCGCCTTCCTGATCCACCGCCACCACCAGTCGGTGATGTGACGCCTCGCGGATCTGGCGCACCAGCTCGCGCAATTGGGCGGGATCGTGATAATTGCGGGTAAACAGGATCAAACCGCCCACCAGCGGATGCGCCAGAATTTCGCGCTCTTCGGCATCCAGCTCATAGCCTTCAACATCTAACATTACCGGACCCACACTGACCTCTCTTATCCTTTAGTCTGCAACTGGCGCCATATTTCATCGGCCAGCGTTATAAATTGTTGTTCGCCCGTCTGTTGCCAGCGGTACTCGTACCAGCCCGCCATCAGCATCATCACCCAGGGCCGCCAGCGCCGCACCTGCCGCTGTAACATGATGGGATCGATGCTGGCCCGGCGGGCATAATCCGCCACCAGCCCCTGTCGCGCGGCGTCATCCATCCACACTGAGGCCAGCTCAAGGGCGATATCGCCATCTCCCGCGTACTCCCAGTCGATCAGCCGCAGCCCCTGCGCACTGTGCACCAGATTGCCCGCGTGGACATCCATATGCAGCGGCGCCAGCCGCAGCACGCGCGGCTCCCTCTGTTTGCGCAGCCTTTTCAGTTGCCGCAACCAGAACGGCGTGCGTCGCGCGGGCGCGGCCTGTTGCCAGTAGCCTTCAAGCAGCGGCAGCAGCGTAATGCGCCAGCCAAAACAGGGCTGCTGGTGCAGATGATACAACACCTCTGCCAGCGCATCGGTAGCCGGTAGCGCAGTTTTTACCTCACCGCGCAGAAAATCGACGGCCATCCAGCCTTCACCGTAACGCAGCGGCTGTGGCGCAAGCGAAACAGGGAGACGTTTCAGGACATGATACTGACGCAGAAAAGGCGCGGCGGGGGTGGCCGCGTGACGGAAACGGAGCACCAGACGCTGCTGCCCGCGTTCAATAATGATACTCCCGCCGGACAGACCGGACGTTGTCTGATCTGCGGCGGGCGTAAACTGCGGAAAATAGCGTGACAGAATAGCGTCACGCTCAGGTTTATTGTTGTGCAACGCTGCCTTTACCTGACCAGACGATCTCGCCAGTCTGTACCAGCATCAGCTGCATTTGCAGGGTCGGGGCGTTAACGTTGCCGCTGGCGCTGGAATAGAGTACATACTGCGCGCCAACGTTACGGGCGATGCCGATGGCTTTGCTGCGGGTGCCGAGACTGTCCTGCGGGGATAACCCCAATTGCTGTTTGGCGACGCCCAGCTGCTGCGCGGATACCAGCGTGAATTTGCCGTTGTTCGCCAGCGCATTGCGCAGCGCATCGGTGCCTTCGCCGGTATTGAGCGAGCCGTTGGTGCGGTTATTGACGCTGTCCACCAGCAGCACGCTGCCGCCTGCCGCGCCGCTCGCCTGCAGCATTTTGCTGACCATCGGCGAAATCGCGCCGGACCAGTCGTAGTGACGTACGCGCGGCGTCGGCTGCACGGTTTCGTCCTGATGCTCAATCGGCCCTGGCTGTGACGGGATGGTCGGTACTGACGGCACGGTCGGCAGCGGTTGCTGCGGCGTGGTCGGTTGTTCCGGTACCGGCGTCGCCTGGTCGACCGGCGCGGGTTGTTCCTGATTAATCTGACAGCCGGTCAGGATCAATGCCAGTGTGGCAAGCAGGGCGTAACGTCCCATCATTCTCATTCAAATCACCCCTTATAAATAGAGATAGAGCCGCACTTTATGTGCGCCCAGGTAGTTGGCGCTGCCATAAAGCGTCACCGATGCGTGTGCAGGCACAGTGACGGTTCGCGGCGCTTCCAGCGGATGCATTTCAAGGCCTCTGGCGTCATACCAGTAAAAACGATAGTTAACCGTTACCGGCACGTTTCTTTCATTGTAGAGAGTTGAGGACGCAGAAGACTGAATTTCCGAGCGGGATAATTCCGGTTTTTCGGCGGAGATCCCCGCCGCGAGGACGGTTGACTCCATCACCAGCGTTTGCTCATCGCTGACCGGGATCGCCGGTTTTGCGCTGCATCCGGCAAGTAAAATCGCCGCCAGTAATACGGCAGTACGCCCTTTGGTCATCTTAGCGGCCTTTGTGAGACAGCATAGGACCCAGGGCATGGCCCCCGACCAGATGCAGGTGAATATGATAGACCTCCTGGCCGCCATGACGATTGCAGTTCATGATCAGGCGGTAACCGTCCTCGGCAATGCCTTCCTGCTTTGCGATTTTCGCCGCGACGGTCATCATGCGGCCCAGCGCTTGCTCATGGGCTTCGGTGGCGTCGTTGATGGTCGGGATCAGAATATTCGGCACAATCAAAATGTGTACAGGAGCCTGTGGGGAAATGTCGCGGAACGCGGTGACCAGCTCATCCTGCCAGACAATATCCGACGGAATTTCGCGACGAATAATTTTACTGAAAATAGTTTCTTCTGCCATGTCGTCTTCCTTCTTTATGACTGCATAATATTGCCAGAGAGTATGAGTGACAATCTCCTGATGTTTCAACTATAAACCTCATTTTCTTACCCTGCCGAAAGCTTATGTCATCCCCCTGTTCATCGTGCTGAGTAAAACCGGGTTTCATTAATAAATATTACATCTGTTTACAGGGTGAACTGTAATGCGTATATTTCGCATTTGCATTTCCATGCGCGTTTCATAACTGAATAATTAACTATCCTGCACCGCGCCGACAACGTATTGACGGGGTGCTTTATGACCAACACTCAGAAGGGTTAATGATGTCTTTCACCGTTCACGCCAGGGACGGACAACGTCCGCCTGCCACTCATCCGTCACTGCTGGCGGTTTGTATTGCTTTTGCACTGACGCCAGCGGCGGGCTTTGCGGCCACCACGGCAGCGCCGGAAGATACGCTGGTTGTCGATGGTTCGTCCTCAGGCACGACGGCAGCCACAGAAAGTGAAGATTACAGCGTTAAAACCACCGCCTCCGGCACCAAAATGCTGCTGGTTCAGCGCGATATTCCGCAGTCGGTGACGCTGGTCAGCGAACAGCGGATGAAAGATCAGAAGCTGGAGTCGCTGGGCGACGTGCTGAAAAATACCATCGGTATTTCTGAGAGCGTGGCGGATTCCGATCGCAGCACCTTCTATTCCCGCGGTTTTCTGATCGACAACTATATGGTCGATGGCATTCCGACGCTGTTTGAATCCCGCTGGAACCTGGGCGATGCGATGTCGGATACCGCTATGTATGAGCGTATTGAAGTGGTGCGCGGCGCGAATGGTCTGACGACCGGTTCCGGCAACCCTTCTGCGGCGATTAATATGGTGCGTAAGCACGCTGACAGCCGTGAATTCACCACCAACGTCAGCGCAGAGTACGGCAGCTGGAACAAGCAACGTTACGTGGCGGATCTCTCCACCCCGCTTACCGAAAACGGTAACATCCGTGGTCGTATGGTGGCGGGCTATCAGGATAAGGACAGCTGGCTGGATCATTACGGTCAGAAGAAAAAATTCTTCTACGGCGTGCTGGATGCCGATCTCACTGACGCCACGGCGTTCTCCGTGGGTTACGATTATCAGGAAAACAACACTGACCATCAGACCTGGGGCGGCCTGCCGCGCTGGTATACCGACGGCAGCAAAATCAAGGCCGATCGCAGCGACAGTACGGCGCCTGACTGGGCCTACAGCGATACCGAAACGCAGCGTACTTTTGTCACTCTGAAGCAAAAGCTGGGCGATAACTGGCAGCTTACGGTAAACGGTACGCATACCGAAACTGAGCTCGACAGCAAGGCGCTGTATCTGGACGGCCAGGTTGATAAAACCACCGGCCTGATGGTCAGCCCGTATGGCGCGTCCTATCCCTTTGTTGGCGGCACCGGCTACAACACCGGCAAGCGTAAAGTGGATGCCATCGATACCTTTGCTAACGGCAATTACGAACTCTTTGGTCGTCAGCATGAGCTGATGGTGGGCACCAATTACACTAAACAGCACAATATCTATTACAGCTCGTGGGAGAACATCGGCGATACGCAGTTAGGCAACTACAGCGATTATACCGGTAACTTCCCGGAAACCGACTGGTCGCCGTTGAGCCTCGCGCAGGAAGATACGGTGCGTCAGAAATCCGCGTATATGGCGACCCGCATTTCGCTGGCGGATCCGCTGCACCTCATTATGGGCGCGCGCTATACCAATTACACGCTGCATACCCTGACCCAGGATCTGGAGAAGAACAATACTTCGCCGTATGCGGGCGTGGTGTTTGACATCAACGATACCTGGTCCACCTATGCCAGCTATACCTCGATTTTCCAGCCGCAGACGCAACGTGATAGTCAGGGTAAATACCTGTCGCCGATCACCGGTAACAACTACGAAGCGGGTGTGAAAGCTGACTGGATGAACAGCCGCCTGACGACTTCGCTGGCAGTATTCCGCATTGAGCAGGATCATCTGGCGCAGTCCACAGGCGGCGTGGTTCCCGGCAGCAACGGGGAAACCGCATATCGTGAAGCGAATGGTACCGTCAGCCGCGGCGTTGAATTTGAAGTGAACGGCGCACTGACGGACAACTGGCAGATGTCCTTCGGCGCAACGCGTTATGTGGCGGAAGACAGCGAAGGTGTCGCGGTAAACTCAGATCTGCCGCGCACATCGGTGAAAATGTTCACCAGCTATCGCCTGCCGATGCTGCAGGACCTGACGGTCGGCGGTGGCGTGAACTGGCAGAACCACACATGGGCTGATGTACCTGTTGCCAGCGGCACGCTGCGTTCAGAACAAGGCAGCTACGCGCTGGTGGATCTGTTCGCCCGTTATCACGTGACCAAAGCGCTTTCGGTGCAGGCGAATCTGGATAACCTGTTCGATAAAACCTACGAAACCAACGTCAACAGCCGCACCTATGTGTTCGGCGAGCCGCGTAACTTCTCGGTTAGCGCGAACTACAGCTTCTGATACTCCGCGTAAATGACTTGCCCGGCGGCGCAAGCTTGCCGGGCCTACAGTAACCAAACCCCATAAATGTAGGCCGGTCCCGGTATGTAGGCCGGTGTAAGCGAAGCGCCACCCGGCACAGTTCCCGGTATGTAGGCCGGCGTAAGCGAAGCGCCACCCGGCACAATCCCAGTCCCCAGGCCAGCGTCAGCGAAGCGCCACCCGGCTTCACATTCACCAGACGTAAAAAAGGGAGCCATTCGGCTCCCTCAGTCTCCCCAGACTATTTCTTAGTGGTTGCGGATGTATTCATCCATCTCGGTTTTCAGGTTATCGGATTTGGTACCGAAAATTGCCTGAACGCCGGAACCTGCAACCACCACACCTGCCGCGCCCAGTTTCTTCAGGCCAGCCTGATCCACTTTAGCAACGTCAGCCACGCTTACACGCAGACGTGTAATGCAGGCATCCAGGTTAGTGATGTTATCTTTACCGCCGAAAGCCGATACCAGAGCCGGAGCCATTTCGCTGGTGCCGGTCGCTTTTGCGTCTTCGGTTGCGTCTTCACGACCCGGGGTTTTCAGATCCAGCGCTTTAATCAGCACACGGAACACGGTGTAGTACACCGCCGCGTAGCACAGACCCACAACCGGGAACAGCCACAGGTTGCTGCCGTTGCCGCTCAGTACCACGAAGTCGATCAGACCGTGGGAGAAGGACGTACCGTCACGCATACCCAGCAGGATACAGATCGGGAAGGCCAGACCAGCCAGTACCGCATGGATTGCGTACAGCACCGGCGCCACGAACATGAAGGAGAATTCGATTGGCTCGGTGATACCGGTCAGGAACGAGGTCAGCGCAGCGGAGATCATGATACCGCCCACTTTCGCACGGTTCTCAGGTTTCGCTGAGTGCCAGATCGCGATTGCTGCAGCCGGCAGACCGTACATTTTGAACAGGAAGCCGCCGGACAGTTTACCCGCAGTCGGGTCGCCTGCCATGTAGCGCGGAATGTCACCGTGGAATACCTGACCTGCGGCGTTGGTGTATTCACCAATCTGCATCTGGAAAGGAACGTTCCAGATGTGGTGCAGACCGAACGGCACCAGGCAGCGCTCAATGAAGCCGTAGATACCGAACGCCACGACCGGGTTCTGATAAGCAGCCCACTGAGAGAAGGTCTGAATAGCGGTACCGATTGGCGGCCAGATGAAGGACAGCACGATGCCCATTACGATCGCAGCCAGACCAGAGATGATCGGCACGAAGCGCTTGCCCGCAAAGAAGCCCAGATATTCAGGGAGCTTGATACGGTAGAAGCGGTTAAACATGTAGGCCGCTATCGCACCGGAGATGATCCCGCCCAGAACACCGGTATCCGCCAGGTGTTTAGCCGCGATTTCTTCAGCAGGTAAATGCAGCACCAGCGGCGCTACCACCGCCATGGTTTTCACCATGATGCCGTAAGCGACCACAGAGGCCAGCGCAGAAACGCCGTCGTTATTGGTGAAGCCCAGCGCAACACCGATAGCGAAGATCAGCGGCATGTTAGCAAAAACGGAACCGCCCGCTTCAGCCATGACATGGGAAACAACTTCTGGCAGCCAGCTGAAGTTTGCCGAACCGACGCCCAGCAGGATACCTGCGATAGGCAGTACGGATACTGGCAGCATCAGTGATTTACCGACCTTCTGCAGGTTAGCAAATGCATTCTTAAACATAATTGAGAGTGCTCCTGAGTATTTGTGCTTTTTTTTACGTTTTCACGCATTGGCGCGGGGGGAGAACCGCGCCCTGGACGGGACATCTAAGCGCCCTTTATTTATTACGCAGAGTAAAATAAATCAGCGTAACATTGTTTGACGGCTATCACGTTTCAGCCAGGACCGTTCTTAAAACTTGCACTATTTTACAAAAGTCTTGTCTGAATGTGTCAAAAAAGAGTGTCACCGCCCCGTTTGAGGCGGTGAACTTTACTCGCAAAGCCTATTAATTACGAGCTTTAAAAAAACTGTGCGATCAGGAAAATTGCAGGCGGGCAGGGTCGATATGGAAGAGTCTGGCAAAGTTTTGTGTCGTTTGTTGCGCCAGTTCTTCAACCGGAACACCTTTCAGTACCGCCATGTACTCCGCGACATCGCGGGTCATCGCAGGCTGGTTTTCTTTACCACGATGGGGAACCGGGGCCAGATACGGCGAATCCGTTTCCACCAGCAGCCTGTCGAGCGGTATGTAACGCGCGGCATCTCTGAGCTGCTCCGCGTTACGGAAAGTGACAATCCCGGAAAATGAGATATAGAAGCCCATGTCCAACAATTTACCGGCTGTTTCTTTGTCTTCAGTGAAGCAGTGTAGTACACCCCCGCAATCCGTCACCTTTTCTTCGCGCAGAATAGCCAGCGTATCTTCGCGGGCATCGCGCGTATGGACGATCACCGGCTTGTTCAGCTCGCGCCCAATACGGATGTGGTTGCGGAAGGATTCCTGCTGCTGCGTTTTGGTTTCCGGGGTGTAGAAATAGTCGAGACCCGTCTCGCCCATCGCCACCACGCCCTCCTCCGCCGCCCACTGACGCAGGGTTTCCACTTCATAAGCCTCGTCCTGATTCAGCGGATGCACGCCGCAGGAGAAGACCACGTTATCGCGCTCGCCCACCAGATCACGCATGGCACGGTAACCCGGCAGCGTAGTGGCGACCGCCAGACAAAATTTCACGTCGCGCGCGGCGGCTTTCGCCAGCACATCATCAACGTCTTTATGCAGGGATTGATAATCCAGGCCATCAAGATGGCAATGTGAGTCAACTAAAAACATAAGATCTCTTTCAGAAGTGGGATACAGGAAGCACGGTGCCCGGTTGCAGATAGTGCTCCCAGCATAAGAGTAGATCGGTTAACAGCAGTTCGCGATTTATGCCGGTGACGTCCAGCAACTGCCCGCGACACTGAAATACCGCCGTGAGGATCGCCTGCAGGCGCGCCGTCGGCAGATGCTGCGCCAGACGGTGAACTAACGGCTGCGCGTCGACGTTGGTCAGCAGGGTCGCGCCCTGCTGCATTTTCAGCGCGTCCATCAGCAGCGAGGCCAGCCAGTGCAGGCGCTCCGCCACCTGATCGTGATTAAGCACGCCCAGCAGAGAGAGCCAGTCGGCGCTGTCCAGCGCGGTATTTACCGCGGTACAGAGCGTCTGCCGCTGGGCGGCGCTTTCAGTCTGTAACAGTTGCGCTGCCGCACCCGGCGCACCGCCGCATAAACGCAGCGCCGCAAGGCTGGCCTCAGGGCTGGCGGTGGTTTCCCGCGCCAGCCAGGCGCTGGCGTAGCTTTCTGACGGCGGGGATAAATGATGAATACGGCAGCGGCTGCGCAGGGTGGCGAGCAGGCGCGCAGGTTCGCGGCAGGCGAGGAAAAACCAGGTGTTCGCCGGTGGCTCTTCGAGCGTTTTCAGCAGGGCGTTAGCAGCCGCATCGGTGAGCAGCGCCGCGTCGCTGATCCACACCACTTTCGCGCCGCCCAGCCGGGCGTGCTCATAGAGCTTTTCACTGACATCGCGCACCGCATCAATACCCAGCGACGCTTTGCCTTTTTCCGGCGTCAGGGCGTAATAGTCCGGATGGGTGCCCGCCTGCATTAACTGACAGCCGCGACACTGGCCACAGCTTTTGTGCTCCACCGGCTGCTGGCACATCAGATAGCGGGTGATGGCGTAGATCAGCGCATCTTCCCCCATGCCGGGCAGCGCATGGATCAATAACGCATGGTGTCCGCGTCCGGTCTGATAGCTGGCAATCAGTTGCTCAAAGTCCGGGCGTAGCCATGGATACCATTTCATGCGCCCTGCTCCCGCACCCAGCTGGTCACGGTGTGGCGGATATCGCGGATCACATCGTCCAGAGATTGCGTGGCATCGATGGTTTTAATGCTTGCGTCCTGCGCCGCCAGCTCAAGGTAGCGCGCACGGGTACGGTTAAAGAAATCCAGCGACTCCTGCTCGATGCGATCCAGTTCACCGCGGGCGCGGGCGCGTTTCAGGCCCACTTCCGGCGTGACGTCGAGATACAGCGTTAAATCCGGGCGGAAACTCCCCAGCACCGCGTCGCGTAGCGTGGCGAGCATTGCGTTATCAATGCCCCGTCCGCCGCCCTGATAGGCCTGGGTGGAGAGATCGTGACGGTCGCCAATCACCCAGCAGCCGCGATCCAGCGCCGGTTTGATCACCGTTTCCACCAGCTGCACCCTGGCGGCGTAAAACATCAGCACTTCGGCTTTATCGTTAATGATCTCATCGCCGACCGATTTAATATCCAGCACCAGACTGCGCAGTTTTTCGGCCAGCTGGGTGCCGCCCGGCTCGCGGGTGAAGATCATCTCGCCGATGCCAAGTTGCTCCAGGGTTTCCACCACGACGTTGCGCGCCGTGGTTTTCCCTGCACCTTCGAGACCTTCAATAACGATGTATTTACTGCCCATTTTTTTCCTTTAATACTTTCAGATAGTCCTGCACTGAACGGTTATGGCTGGCGAGATTGGTGTTGAAGGTATGCCCTCCCTTACCGTCAGCCACAAAATAGAGATACGGCGTTTTGGCCGGATGCGCGGCGGCCTTCAATGAGGCTTCGCCTGGCGTGGCGATGGGGCCAGGCGGCAATCCGGTGATGGTATAGGTATTGTACGCGGTTGGCGTCTCAAGATCGCTGCGCGACAGTTTACCGTTATATTTTTCACCCATGCCGTAAATCACCGTCGGATCGGTTTGCAGACGCATGCCAATGCGCAGGCGGTTGATAAACACCGAGGCGACGCGGTCCCGCTCGCTGGCGACCGCCGTCTCTTTTTCAATGATGGACGCCATGGTGACCAGCTGATTTTTATCCGCGTAGGGCAGTCCTTCCATCCGCCCTTCCCAGGCGCTGTCCACTGCCGCCACCATTTTCTGATGCGCGCGCTTCAGCAACGCAATATCCGTGGTATTGGCGGTATACATCCAGGTGTCCGGCCAGAACCAGCCTTCCACCCATTCCGGGTTGTCGAACTTGAGCGCAGCGGCGACGGTCTGATAACTGTCGTCCTTCAGCGTGTGCCTGATATAGGGCGCGTTACGCAGCTGGCGAAGATAATCGCTCAGGCGCATGCCTTCCACCAGACGCAGCGGGAACTGCGCTTCTTTGCCGCTTTCCAGCAGCAACAGCATGTCGCGCACGGTCATTTTCGGCGTCAGGCGATAGGTCCCGGCCTTGAAGTGCGACAGATCCGGCTCCACGCGTAATAACCACTGAAAGACGCGCGGGCGATTAATGATCTTCTCAGCATGCAGCTGATCGCCAAGGGCGATGCGGCCCGTGCCAGCTTTCAGAGTGAAAATAGTCTCTTCTTTTACAAGGATCGGGCTGTTCGCCATCTGGCGGACTTTCCACAGACCCGCACCCGCAGCGATAACCAGGATCACCGCGAGGATCAGCACGAACCGAAACAGTTTCTTCATGACGAAATCGAATGCTCACAAAGTGGGGCTAAAAATTGATACAGCGTGCGTGACGTCCACGTCCGTTCGCCATATGCACGAACCGCAATAACCGGCATTAACGCATTACAGATGAGCACTTCGTCGGCATCTGCCAGGGCTTCTTCTGCCGCATGGACTTCCACCACACGAAAGGGTGACGCCGCCAGCTGCGCAATACAGTGCTGGCGCATAATACCGTTCACGCCTGCGTGATCCAGATTCGGGGTAAAGACGTCATTGCCTTTTCGCCAGAACAGATTCGCGGCACAGCATTCCGTAATGAACCCGTCGCTGTCAAGAACCAGCGCTTCGTCGGCGGTCGTCTGCTCAAGATGAGTACGGATCAACACCTGCTCCAGCCGGTTGAGATGTTTGATACCCGCCAGATGAGGATTGCGCCCGAGACGCACCGGGCTTAAGGCGAGCCTGATGCCCTCCTCCCGCCAGCGATCATAGTGTGCAGGCAGGGGGGACACGGACAGCAGGCGCGTCGGCGCATGACAGGCGGCAGCGCTATATCCGCGTCCGCCCGCGCCGCGCGTAAGCATAACCTTCAGTACGCCCTGTTGATGGCCGTGCGCCAGATGGCGCATCTCGGCTTCCAGTACCTGCCAGTCAGTAAATGGCAGCATCAGCCGCTCACAGGCTTCACGCAGACGACGAATATGGGCCGGTAATAGCTGGACTTCAGCCTGGCGGATCCGGGCTGTGGTAAAGCAGCCGTCGCCAAACTGGATAGCGCGGTCGTTCGCGGCAAGCGAGTCTTGTTCACGTCCATTTATCAAGAACATAGCGGCTCCTGTTTGCATGGCACGCCAGTCTGGCAGGATGAAAGAAGAAGGACAAGCGGAGAAAGCTGAAATGGAAATAACAAAGGCCCGCAGAGCGGGCCTTTTCAGGCTACGGGGATCAGACGCGTTTAAAGATCAACGAGCCGTTAGTACCACCAAAGCCGAAGGAGTTACACAGCGTGTACTCAAGACCAGAGACCTGACGCGCAGTGTGTGGCACGTAATCCAGGTCGCAACCTTCATCCGGGTTATCCAGGTTGATGGTTGGCGGGATCGCCTGATCGCGCAGCGCAAGGATGGAGTAGATGGACTCTACTGCCCCTGCGGCACCTAACAGGTGTCCGGTCATCGATTTAGTCGAGCTGACCATCAGGGTACGGGCTGACTCGCCAAAGATCGATTTAACGGCCTGAGTTTCCGCTTTGTCGCCGGCCGGCGTCGAGGTGCCGTGCGCGTTGACGTAACCGATTTTAGCCGGATCGAGCTGCGCGTCACGCAGCGCATTGGCCATCGCCAGTGCCGCGCCTGCGCCGTTTTCCGGCGGTGAGGTCATATGGTAAGCATCGCTGCTCATACCAAAACCCACCAGTTCCGCATAAATTTTCGCGCCGCGTTTTTTCGCGTGCTCGTACTCTTCAAGCACAATAATGCCTGCGCCGTCACCCAGCACAAAACCATCGCGCTCTTTATCCCACGGACGGCTTGCCGCTTGCGGGTTATCGTTACGCGTCGACAGCGCACGTGCTGCACCAAAACCACCCACGCCCAGCGGCGTACTGGCTTTCTCAGCGCCACCTGCCAGCATCACGTCAGCATCGCCATAAGCAATGATACGCGCCGCATGACCGATGTTATGCACGCCAGAGGTACAGGCCGTGGCGATGGAGATGCTCGGACCCTGCAGGCCAAGCATGATGGTCAGATGACCGGCCACCATGTTCACAATCGTTGACGGCACGAAGAACGGGCTGATTTTGCGTGGACCACCATTCACCAGGGAAGTGTGGTTCTCTTCGATTAAGCCAAGACCGCCAATACCGGAGCCAATCGCCGCGCCAATGCGCCCTGCGTTCTCCGGAGTGACTTCCAGGCCAGAATCCTGCATGGCCTGCCAGCCCGCAACAATTCCATATTGAATGAAGGCATCCATCTTGCGCTGTTCTTTGCGCGAGATAATGTCTTCACAGTTAAAGTCCTTTACTAAGCCAGCAAATTTCGTTGCATAGGCGCTAGTATCGAAATGGTCGATCAGGCTGATGCCACTCTGACCGGCAAGGAGAGATTTCCAGGTGGACTCTACGGTATTGCCGACAGGAGACAACATGCCGAGTCCGGTCACAACTACACGACGCTTAGACACGCTTGTCCTCCAGGGAGGGAAAAAAAGATTTTGTGGGACTAAAAGATAAAACTCAGGCGGTCGAATGACCGCCTGGAGATGTTCACTTACGCCTGGTGACCGTTGATGTAATCAATGGCAGCCTGAACAGTAGTGATTTTCTCAGCTTCTTCGTCCGGAATCTCAGTATCAAACTCTTCTTCCAAAGCCATTACCAGCTCAACGGTGTCAAGAGAATCTGCGCCCAGGTCATCAACAAAAGATGCATTGTTGGTCACTTCTTCCTGCTTAACGCCCAGCTGCTCGCCGATAATCTTCTTAACGCGTTCTTCGATAGTGCTCATACTCTTAAATTTCCTATCAAAACTCGCTTTCGCGATGGTTTTCGTAGTGTATAAAATGTTGAAAAATTTGCAACTAAATCCCGGCAGTTCTTACCACGATTTTACGCTATTTTGAGGCCTTTTGGCCTGATAACGCAAATAAAATTATTCCCTAAATGTGTTTTAGGAAATAACGTGGTTAAACCATATACATCCCGCCGTTGACGTGCAAAGTTTCACCCGTGATGTAACTCGCCTCGTCTGAAGCTAAAAATGCAACCGCATTGGCGATTTCCTGAGCGCCACCGAGGCGACCCGCAGGAACCTGCGCCAGAATACCCGCACGCTGTTCGTCAGAGAGCGCACGCGTCATGTCCGTTTCAATAAAGCCCGGAGCAACAACGTTTACCGTAATACCGCGGGACGCGATTTCACGCGCCAGCGATTTACTAAAGCCAATCAGACCCGCTTTCGCCGCAGCGTAGTTGGCCTGACCTGCATTTCCCATGGTACCGACCACAGAACCGATAGTGATAATCCGACCATGACGTTTTTTCATCATAGCGCGCATTACCGCTTTTGACAGACGGAAAACAGATGAAAGGTTGGTTTCGAGAATATCGATCCACTCATCATCTTTCATACGCATTAACAGGTTGTCGCGAGTGATCCCGGCATTATTGACCAGGATGTCCACTTCGCCAAACTCCGCGCGAATATTTTCCAGTACAGATTCAATAGATGCCGGATCGGTCACGTTTAACATCAGACCTTTACCGTTAGCACCTAAATAATCACTGATCGCCTGTGCGCCACTTTCGCTGGTTGCCGTACCGACAACTTTCGCGCCGCGGGCGACCAGCGTTTCAGCGATTGCGCGGCCAATGCCACGGCTTGCACCGGTAACCAGTGCAACTTTTCCTTCAAAACTCATGGTTTTGGTTTTCCTCTGTTATTGCTCAAGCGCCGCTGACATCGCCGCCGGCTCGTTAATGGCCGACGCTGTCAGGGTGTCAACAATACGTTTGGTCAGGCCGGTCAGTACTTTACCAGGACCGACTTCATACAGGTGCTCCACGCCCTGCGCAGCCATGAATTCAACGCTCTTCGTCCATTGTACCGGACTGTACAGCTGGCGAACCAGGGCATCACGGATGGCCGCAGGCGTGGTTTCACATTTCACATCCACGTTGTTCACAACCGGAACTGACGGAGTGTTAAAGGTGATTTTCTCAAGCTCTGCCGCCAGCTTCTCTGCCGCAGGCTTCATCAGCGCGCAGTGTGACGGTACGCTGACCGGCAACGGCAACGCGCGTTTTGCGCCCGCCGCTTTACAGGCTGCGCCTGCACGTTCAACCGCTTCTTTATGACCGGCGATCACCACCTGGCCCGGCGAGTTAAAGTTCACCGGTGAAACCACCTGCCCTTCGGCAGATTCTTCGCAGGCTTTAGCGATGGCCGCATCGTCCAGGCCAATAATAGCGGACATGCCGCCCGTACCCGCAGGCACGGCTTCCTGCATAAATTTACCGCGCAGCTCGACCAGGCGAACCGCATCAGCGAAATCAATAACGCCCGCGCACACCAGCGCAGAGTATTCACCCAGGCTGTGGCCTGCCATCATGGCAGGGGTTTTACCGCCCGCCTGCTGCCATACGCGCCACAGCGCCACGGAAGCCGTCAGCAGCGCAGGCTGCGTCTGCCAGGTTTTATTCAGTTCTTCTGCCGGGCCCTGTTGAGCCAGCGCCCACAGATCATAGCCCAGCACCGCTGTCGCTTCGCGGAAAGTTTCTTCAATCACCGGATAGTCGGCAGCCAGTTCAGCGAGCATGCCAACGGCCTGAGAGCCCTGTCCCGGGAACACAAATGCAAATTGCGTCATGTTTTTATCCTTAAATTTTAGAAACGAACCAGTGCGGAACCCCAGGTGAACCCGCCGCCGAAGGCTTCAAGCAGCACCAGCTGCCCCGGCTTGATGCGTCCGTCCCGGACGGCTTCGTCTAAGGCGCATGGCACCGAAGCCGCAGAGGTATTGCCATGACGATCCAGGGTCACGACAACGTTATCCATCGACATGCCCAGTTTTCTGGCTGTCGCGCTGATAATACGCAGGTTAGCCTGGTGCGGCACCAGCCAGTCGAGTTCACTGCGGTCGAGGTTATTCGCCGCCAGGGTTTCTTCGACGATGTGCGCCAGTTCCGTCACGGCCACTTTAAAGACTTCGTTACCGGCCATCGTCAGATAAGTCGGGTTGTCCGGCGTCACGCGATCAATGTTCGGCAACGTCAGTAATTCACCGTAACTGCCGTCAGCGTGCAGATGGGTGGAGATAATGCCCTGCTCTTCAGACGCGCCGAGCAGCACGGCACCCGCACCATCGCCAAAAATAATAATGGTGCCACGATCCGCCGGATCGCAGGTGCGGGCCAGTACATCGGACCCGATCACCAGCGCATATTTCACGGCGCCGGATTTTACGTACTGATCGGCAATGCTCAGGGCATAGGTGAAACCGGCACAGGCTGCGGCCACGTCGAAGGCCGGACAGCCTTTAATTTCCAGCATGCTCTGCACCTGGCAGGCCGCGCTCGGAAAGGCGTGCGTCGCTGACGTCGTTGCCACGATGATCAGGCCAATTTCATTCTTATCAATACCTGACATTTCCAGCGCGCGTTTTGCTGCCTCGAAACCCATGGTAGACACGGTTTCATCAGGCGCGGCAATGCGGCGTTCGCGGATACCCGTGCGCGTGACAATCCACTCGTCGGAGGTATCCACCATTTTTTCCAGGTCGGCGTTGGTTCGCACTTGTTCAGGCAGATAGCTGCCGGTACCAATAATCTTCGTATGCATGTACGCTCAGTCTTTTTCCGGTAACACAGATTCCAGGCGAGCGGCAATCCGCGAAGGGACTTGTCGCTGCACCGCCTGCACTGCCTGTTCAATCGCGACTGTAAACGCTCGCTGATTGGCTGCACCATGACTCTTAATCACCGTGCCGCGCAATCCTAACAGACACGCGCCATTATACTGGTCGGGGTTGAGGTGACTGAATCGCCTGCTCAGGCTTTTTTGTAACCAACGCTTTAATAAAATCAGCCACCACGACCGTTTTTTCCCCTCGCCCTGCGATTTCAGCAGCGAAAGGAACATTCTGACCACACCTTCCATGGTCTTTAATGTGACGTTTCCCGTAAAACCGTCACATACCAGCACATCCGTTTTGCCGGTGAGTAATTCGTTAGCTTCAAGATAGCCAATATAGTTAATCGACGGGATGGATTTTAACAAGGCTGCGGCATCGCGAATGCTGTCGAGACCTTTGGTCTCTTCTTCGCCGATGTTCAGCAATGCCACGCGGGGATGAGGAATGCCAAGCACTTCTTCCGCCATCACCGAACCCATCAACGCGAACTGCATCAGCATCGTGCTGTCGCAATCCACGTTAGCGCCTAAATCCAGCACCACCGTTTTGCCCTTCTGCTGATGCGGTAATACCGTCATCAGCGCCGGACGCTCAATGCCGTCAATCGGCCTGAGCAGGAGTTTAGCCAGCCCCATCAACGCGCCGGTATTCCCTGCGCTCACGCAGGCCTCGGCGCGCCCTTCTTTTACCAGCTCCAGCGCAATGCGCATCGAACTGCCACGGCTATTGCGTATCACCTGCGAGGCGCGCGCATCACTGGCAATAACTGACTGCGCAGGGATAATCTGCAGACGCGAACGTTGTTCGAAATCAGCTCTGGCAAGTAATGGCGTGATTGCGTCGGGATCGCCGACTAAAAGAAGAGTGAGTTGTGAATTAGAATTCAGTGCCTGCAATGCTGCAGGCACCGTCACGGAAGGGCCAAAATCGCCCCCCATGACATCTAACGCCAGGGTTAGACGTGTCAAGGCGGTATATCCCCGCTTACACGGGGAAATCCTCACTAAGCTTCATCACGCAAAAGCGTGATTACTTAGTGATTACCTTGCGACCACGGTAGAAACCGTCAGCGGTCATGTGGTGACGCAGGTGAGACTCACCAGAAGTTTTGTCTACAGACAGGCTGGTGACTGCGGTCAGCGCGTCATGGGAACGACGCATGCCACGTTTGGAACGGGTTGGTTTATTTTGTTGTACGGCCATGGACCTTACTCCTCAATTACGGTTATCCACGTAAGAACAGGCAGAACCTGTTACTTGCGCTTTAAGCTGGCTAATACGGCAAATGGGTTTGGCTTTTGCGCTTCATCAGGCAATTCACCAAACACCATGTCCGCCTCGGACACTTCACAGTGTTCAGAATCATGCACCGGAACTACCGGCAAGGTGAGGATAATTTCATCTTCCACCAGCGCCAGCAGATCGATTTCACCAAATTCGTTGACCTGAATTGGCTCGTACGCTTCCGGGAGTGCTTCGGCCTGTTCGTCTTTGACGATCGGGCTAAAACAATACTGTGTGTAGACCTGATGGGGAAACGGCTTCCCGCAACGCTGGCATTCGAGCGTTACCGATACCTTCGCATCGCCGGTTAATACCGCCAGACGCTGGTTGTCGATAGCAAACGACATGGAGCATTCCACATCACTGTCCACACTAACTACGGATTCGGCGACACGCTCAGCCTGATCGCGAGTATAGATTCCCTCGTAATCAAGGCGTTTTTGAGCCGTACGGACCGGATCAAGAGTCAGGGGTAATTTTACCTTTTGCATAGGGCGCGCATATTAACTTTGTAATGTCATAGAGTCAAAGAAAAAGGCAGCCTGCGGTTGCCTTTTGCCAATTATTCGCACACATTGCGGCCTGTAGTTTAAAATGCCTGACCTGGTTACGCTATATAAAAGGTGGAAAAAATATGTCAAATCTCGTGCTCGCTTCCACTTCGCCTTATCGTCGCGCGCTGCTGGAAAAAATTGGCGTGCCTTTTGAGTGCGCCGCCCCCGGTGTCGATGAAACGCCCAGGGCGGGCGAAACCCCGCGTCAGCTGGTGCTGCGACTGGCGCAGGCGAAAGCGCAGTCCCTTGCCGAACGTTATCCGGCGCACCTTATTATCGGTTCCGATCAGGTGTGCGTACTGGATGGTGAAATTACCGGTAAACCGCTGACAGAAGAAAATGCATACTGCCAGTTGATGAAGGCGCGGGGCAATATCGTTACTTTTTATACCGGCCTTGCGCTTTATAATTCCGCTACCGGTCATCTGCAAACCGAATGTGAGCCTTTCGATGTGCATTTTCGTCACCTCAGCGAGCAGGAGATCGGCGATTACCTGCGTAAAGAGCGTCCGCTGAACTGTGCAGGCAGCTTCAAAAGCGAGGGCCTTGGCATCACCCTGTTTGAACGCCTTGAGGGGCGCGACCCCAATACGCTGGTGGGTCTGCCGCTGATTGCCCTGTGCCAGATGCTGCGCCGGGAAAACAGTAATCCATTATTATATTAATGCCTTAAGGATCACGGTTTAAGACCGGCATTGCTCTATTATTCATCACCTGACTTTTTAAAACCGCGTTTTAATTTAAAGGTGGGTGATGAAATATTCAGCAAAAGCATTTCTGGCAATGATGTTATTTGTAACCAGCGGCTCGGGTATGGCGGAAAATAAACCGCCGACCGGCATTATCGAAGGTAATCTTCCGGGCAACGTGGCGGCGTTAAAAGCGCAGATGACCTATCCCGACGCCTGGCAGTCCAGCCATTTCTCTGACTTCACCCGCTGGCAGCAGCACGCCCGCCAGCTGTTGCGCAGCGCCCTGCTGACGCCGGATTCACATAAGCCATTTGCGCCGCAGACGCTGATGGAGGAGGATCGTGGCAGTTACCTCGCCCGCAAAATCGCCCTGAACATCACCGACGACAACCGTATTAACGCCCTGATGCTGCTCCCCAAAGCAGCGGGTCCCCATCCGGCGGTGGTGTTATTGCACGATCACGGTTCAAAGTTTGATATTGGCAAAGAGAAAGTCATCCGCCCGTGGGGGAATGCCGAAACGCTCGCCAGCGCGCAGGCGTGGGCCGACAAGTTCTTCAGCGGGCGTTTTCCCGGCGATGAGCTGGCCAGGCGTGGCTATGTGGTAATCGCCATCGACAGCACCGGCTGGGGCGAGCGTGGCCCGCTGGTGTACGAACAGCAACAGGCGCTGGCGAGCAACTATTTTAACCTTGGCCGCTCGCTGGCCGGTGAAATGGCCTATGAAGATATGCGCACCGTGGATTTTCTCACCACGCTTAATAACGTCGACAGCAAACGCATTGGCGTGCTGGGCTTCTCAATGGGCGGTTTCCGCGCCTGGCAGCTGGCCGCCTTGTCGGACAAGGTGGCGGCCACGGCAGTAATTTCCTGGTTTGGCACCTATGACGGTCTGATGCAGCCGGGCAATAACGTGCTGCGCGGGCAGTCCGCCTTTTATATGCTTCATCCCGGTATGCCTGCACATCTCGATATTCCCGATGTCGCCAGCATTGCCGCGCCGAAACCCATGCTGATTTTTAGCGGCGGCAAAGATAAGTTATTTCCGCCACAGGCGGTCGAGGATGCCTTTGCCCGCGCCCGAGAGGTCTGGGCGTCGCAACAGGCGGATGACAGATTAGTGACCAAAAGCTGGCCGGAACTCGGGCATGTTTTTTATCAGCAACAACAGGACGAGGTTTACCCCTGGCTGGATAAATGGCTCAGGCCATAAGCCCTCGTCCTGTCGGGTGTTACTTCGCGTTGCGTAACACCTGCAGGCAGTGTTTGAGCTGATCGTCCAGCGGCGCTTCGATGCGGATCGCTTCACCCGTATTCGGATGCGTAAATTTCAGCGCCGCAGCGTGCAGGAACAGGCGATTCAGACCGGTGCCGGCAAGCTGGCGATCAAAATCGCGATCGCCGTAGCGATCGTCAAAGGCGATAGGATGCCCGGCGTGCTGCGTATGGACGCGGATCTGGTGCGTACGGCCCGTCACCGGGCTACAGCGTACCAGCGTGGCATGTTCATAGCGCTCTTCCACTTTGAAGCGCGTCTCGGACGGCTTACCTTCCTGGCTTACGCGCACAATACGTTCGCCGCTTTGCAGAATATTTTTCAGCAGCGGCGCCTGCACCACTTTCACATGCGACTGCCACTGGCCGCGTACCAGCGCCAGATAATCTTTCTGCATACCCTTTTCGCGCAACTGTTCATGGAGCGAACGCAGCGCCGAGCGCTTTTTAGCGACCAGCAGGACGCCGGAGGTGTCGCGGTCAAGACGATGCACCAGCTCAAGGAAACGGGCTTCCGGACGCAGCGCGCGCAGGCCTTCAATCACGCCAAAGCTCAGGCCGCTGCCGCCATGTACGGCGGTACCGGACGGCTTGTTGAGCACCAGAATATGATCGTCTTCATAAAGAATGACATCGCTCAGCGCCGCCACTTTTTGCAGATGGGGCGACACGGCTTCTTCATCACGTTCGGCAACGCGTACCGGCGGGATACGAATTTCATCGCCATCCATCAGTTTGTATTCCGGTTTGACGCGTTTTTTGTTCACCCGCACTTCGCCTTTACGCAGAATGCGGTAAATCATGCTCTTCGGTACCCCTTTTAACTGGGTACGCAAAAAGTTGTCGATTCGTTGCCCGGCTTCGTCAGCCGAAATAGCAACCATTTTTACGGCTGGAGTCTCTGTTTTCATGGTTGGCGATTCTAAATAGCCACGCCGAATAGCGCCACTCATTTTTCTATGCTTATATTTAGGATTACCCGGTAGGGTTTGCGCATCGTTATGCTTTTTGATGGCTTTTAGAACAATCTCGAAGCAGCGGTGAAAAAACTGTGAGTAACCGGGTGATAAATGGTAAAAGTCATCTTGCTATAACAGGGTTAGCAAGGAATAATGTTTACGCTTTCCGTGTTCAAGCTTGTTATAACAATGAATTTTACGGAATCACCAATTTTGCCCGTTCGTTCATCCACGCAGCAATGGCGTAAGACGTATTGATCGTTCAGGCAGTTAGCGGGCTGCGGGTTGCAGTCCTTACCGGTAGACGGAATCTTCTCTGGAGAGTTTTCCCAGGCTGTTCCCCGAATAATTGCGCTGTTTTTCCGTATGAAATACAGGCAACCGACACTCTGCGCCTCTTAAGCGTACGACAACCGTGAGGTTGGCGACGTGAACAGACACGAGGCCATCGGTTCACACCCGGAAAGGCGATACTCTGCCCGTAGCTTAGTCGTCAATGTAAGAATAATGAGTAAGTTACGATGAAAAGAATGTTAATCAACGCAACTCAGCAGGAAGAGTTGCGTGTCGCCCTCGTTGATGGGCAGCGTCTGTACGACCTGGATATTGAAAGTCCTGGACATGAACAGAAAAAAGCGAACATCTACAAAGGCAAAATCACCCGTATTGAACCGAGCCTGGAAGCCGCATTCGTAGATTACGGTGCCGAGCGCCACGGCTTTTTACCTCTCAAAGAGATTGCCCGCGAATATTTCCCTTCTAATTACAGCTCCCACGGTCGTCCAAACATCAAAGATGTGCTGCGCGAAGGCCAGGAAGTTATTGTACAGATCGACAAAGAAGAGCGTGGCAACAAAGGTGCGGCACTGACCACCTTTATCAGTCTTGCAGGGAGCTACCTGGTCCTGATGCCGAACAACCCGCGCGCGGGTGGCATTTCTCGTCGTATTGAAGGCGACGATCGTACCGAATTAAAAGAAGCGCTGGCCAGTCTTGAACTGCCGGACGGCATGGGTCTGATTGTTCGCACCGCCGGTGTGGGTAAATCAGCCGAAGCGCTGCAATGGGATCTCAGCTTCCGTATGAAGCACTGGGAAGCCATTCAGAAAGCCGCTGAAAGCCGCCCTGCTCCGTTCCTGATCCATCAGGAAAGCAACGTGATTGTGCGTGCCTTCCGTGATTACCTGCGTCAGGATATTGGTGAGATCCTCATCGATAACCCGAAAGTGCTGGAGCTGGCGCGTCAGCACATTTCTGCGCTGGGTCGTCCTGATTTCAGCAGCAAAATCAAACTGTACACCGGTGAAATTCCGCTGTTCAGCCATTACCAGATCGAATCGCAGATTGAATCCGCTTTCCAGCGTGAAGTGCGTCTGCCGTCCGGTGGCTCTATTGTTATCGACTCCACCGAAGCCCTGACCGCCATCGACATCAACTCCGCGCGGGCAACCCGTGGCGGCGACATCGAAGAAACCGCGTTCAACACCAACCTGGAAGCGGCAGACGAGATTGCCCGTCAGCTGCGTCTGCGTGACCTCGGCGGCCTGATCGTTATCGACTTTATCGATATGACCCCGGTGCGCCACCAGCGCGCGGTGGAAAACCGTCTGCGCGAAGCCGTGCGTCAGGATCGCGCGCGTATCCAGATCAGCCATATTTCACGCTTCGGCCTGCTGGAGATGTCCCGTCAGCGCCTGAGCCCGTCGCTGGGCGAGTCCAGCCATCACGTCTGCCCACGCTGTAGCGGTACGGGCACCATTCGTGACAACGAATCCCTGTCCCTCTCCATTCTGCGTCTGATTGAAGAAGAAGCGCTGAAAGAGAATACCCAGGAAGTTCACGCCATCGTGCCGGTGCCGATTGCCTCCTATCTGCTGAACGAAAAACGTGCAGCAGTAAGCGCAATTGAAGCGCGCCAGGGCGGTATCAAATGCGTGATCGTGCCAAACGATCAGATGGAAACGCCGCACTACTCTGTGCTGCGTGTGCGTAAGGGTGAAGAAACCTCAACCCTGAGCTACAAGCTGCCTAAACTGCACGAAGAAGCGATGGCGATGCCGTCGGAAGAAGAGTACGCCGAGCGTAAGCAGCCGGAACAACCTGCGCTGGCTACCTTTGCCATGCCGGAAATTCCGCCAGCTCCTGAAGCCACTGTGGCAGCGCCGGCTGATAAGCCTGCCGCCGCCGCGCCTGCTGAAAAAGCAGCGCCTGGCCTCATCAGCCGTATACTTGGCGCGCTGAAAAAACTCTTTGCCGACGACGAACCTGCCAAACCGGCTGAAGTGAAAGCGGAAGCTGAAGTTAAAGACGTGAAGCCGGAGCGTTCACAGGAGCGTCGTAAGCCGCGCCAGAACAATCGCCGCGACCGCAACGATCGCCGTGATAATTGCGATAACCGTGATAATCGCGATCGCAATGAGGGTAACGACAGCCGCGAAGGACGCGATAATCGTGAAGCCCGCGATAATCGTGAAGGCCGCGAAGATAACCGTCGTAACCGTCGCGAGAAGCAGTCGCAGAACGGTGAAGCGCGTGAAAATCGCCAGCCGGTCGCTGCGGTTGAAGAGGCGGATAAAACCAAATCCCGTGACGAGCAGCAGCAGTCCCGCCGCGAGCGCAACCGTCGTCGTAACGATGATAAGCGTCAGGCGCAGCAGGAAGTTAAAGTGCTGAATGGCGATGAGCCGCAGCCGCAAGCTGAGCAGGATGTGGTTGAGCAGGAAGAGCGTGTGCAGACGCTGCCGCGCCGTAAACAGCGCCAGCTGAGCCAGAAAGTACGCTTCGGCGAAGCAGCCCCTGCGGTGACCGAAGAGGTTACAGACGCGCCGGTTCAGGACGCGCCAGCGGCACATACCGAAATCGCAAAAGTGGATCTGCCTACGGTAACAGAACAGGCTGCCGGGGAAGAGTCGACGGAATCCCGTGACAATGCGGGAATGCCGCGTCGTTCACGCCGTTCTCCTCGTCACCTGCGCGTCAGCGGCCAGCGCCGTCGTCGTTATCGTGACGAGCGTTACCCGACCCAGTCGCCGATGCCGATGACCGTCGCCTGCGCGTCGCCAGAAATGGCGTCCGGCAAGGTATGGATCCGTTATCCGGTCGCCCAGAGCGTGGAACCGGTGCAGGAAGAGGCTATCGTTGACAACGCGCCGGTAGAAGCCATCGCGGAGCAGATCGAACAGACTGTACTGCCGGTTACCGCCGCAGCTGAGCAGGCGGAAGTCGCGCAGGAAACCGTGACCACTGAAGCGCAGGCAGCAGAACCGCAGATGAGTGAGCCGCAGGTGGTTGAGCCGCAGACTCCGGTCAGCGCGCCTGAGCCGGTTGTGGTTGAAACCACCCATCCCGAAGCCATTGCCGCCCCGGTTGCAGCCGAGCCGCAGTTGATTGATGAAGCCGATGAAGCTGTCGCTGAAGAAATCATTGCCGCTGCGGAACCTGCCGCTGAAACGGAAACCGCTAAAGCGGAAGACGTTGCAGCGCCAGCAGCCCTGCCGGTTGAAGCAGATGAGGTGAAAGCGGAGCCGGTTGCGCCGGTGAAAGCAGAAGAAGTGGCAGCGCCTGTTGCCGCTCCTGCCGCAGAGCCGGTGAAAGCGCACAGCGCACAGCCAGCCGCCACCGCGCCTATGACCCGTGCGCCAGCGCCGGAGTATGTTCCGGAAGCGCCGCGTCACAGCGACTGGGTACGCCCGGCTTTTGAGTTCAGCGGTAAAGGCGCGGCCGGTGGTCACAGTGCAACGCATCACGCGTCAGCACCGGCCACCCGCCCGCAGCAGCCTGAGTAATCCTCAGCCTGCGTAAAAAAGCCGACCTTCGGGTCGGCTTTTTTTATATCTCACATCGCAGATTTCTCCAGCTTACCCGCCAGGTACCCGCATTCCCGCAAGTCCGGGCATCACATCACGCATTAACTGTAAAAAAGCCCGTAACCGCGCCGGATAATAACGCGCCCAGGGATAAACCAGATGTACCGGCAGCGGCGCGGGCTGCCAGTGGGGCACCAGCTCCACCAGCCGCCCGGCGCGAATATCCTCTTCCACCGTCCAGCCGGAGACAATGGCCGCGCCCAGCCCGGTGAGTGCGGTATTACGCGTGGCATACAGGCTGTCAGTGAAAAGCCTTGGCGTAATCGGGATATGCTCCACCGCGCCATGCCGGTCGGTCAGCACCACCTCGTGTTGATAGAAGGTGCTGAGCGCCACCCAGGGCAGCGCCGCCAGCTGCTGCGGCCTTTCCACCGGCGGATAATTTGCCAGCAGCGAGGGCGCGGCCACCACGCGACGCGGTACTTCCGCCAGCATTACCGACACCGTGGACGGATCCACTTCAGCGCCCACGCGGATCGCGCAGTCAATATTGTCGCTGAGAAAGTCGACGCTTTTATCATTAAGAAACCACTCCACTGACAGCTTCGGATGCTGCTGCAAAAACGCCGTCAGCGGCGCCAGCAGTTGTTCCTGACCAAAGGCATGGGGCGCGCGCACCCGTAACATGCCCACCGGCTCGTCTCCGGCAAGGCTCAGCTCATCTTCCAGCGTCGTCCAGGCGTCGATAACGTTTTTCGCATGCTGATAGCAGCGCTCGCCGTCATCGGTCAGCTTCATGGCGTGGGTGGTGCGCAGCAGCAATTTTGCGCCGAGCAGGGTTTCCAGCGATTGTAACCGACGGCTGACGGTGGCCTGGGTGGTGACCAGCTGGCGGGCGGCGGCAGAAAGGGAACCGCTTTCCACGATGCGTACAAAAGTCCGCATCAGATCCACCCTGTCTATACGCTCAGTGCGTTTCATAATTCTCACGCCTATACGTTTAACGTATAACCGTTTTACCACTGCGCTGGCTACCGCGCTACCCCGGAACAGGAAAAAATGACCCTACACCTTATAGAGGACACTATTATGAACGGTCATTCCCCCCTTTTTGATGTACCACGCTGGTTGATTTTTATTCTTGCTATCGGCGCGGGTTTCAGCGTCGCGGCGATCTACTATGCGCAACCTTTGCTGCCGTTGATGGGCAGTGACCTGCATCTCACCATCAATGGTATGGGACTGGTGCCGACGCTGACGCAGGCGGGCTATGCGCTGGGAATTTTATTTCTGCTGCCGCTGGGCGACCGCTACGATCGCCGTCTGCTGATCCTGTTGAAAAGCGCGGCGCTGGCGGTGTTTCTGCTGGCCTGTAGCCTGACGTCGGAACTGAACACCCTGCTGGTGGTCAGTCTGCTGGTCGGTATGGCGGCGACCATGGCGCAGGACATCGTGCCCGCCGCCGCGATCCTGGCGCCGGAAGGCAAACAGGGCAAAACCGTTGGCACAGTGATGACCGGCCTGCTGCTGGGGATCCTGCTGTCGCGTACCGTCAGCGGTTTTGTTGGCGCAGCTTTTGGCTGGCGCGTGATGTATCAGCTCGCCGCGGCCAGCATTGCCTTTATTGGCGTGGTGTTGTGGTGCGTACTGCCGCGTTTCGCTGTCCACTCGCAGCTTAGCTACCCGGCGCTGATGAAATCCACGGTGCAGCTGTGGCAGCGTTACCCAGCCCTGCGCCGTGCGGCGCTGGCTCAGGGTTTTCTGTCCGTCTCGTTCAGCGCCTTCTGGTCAACCCTGGCGGTGATGCTGCTGGAGCATTATCACCTTGGCAGCGCGGTGGCCGGTACTTTTGGCATCGCCGGTGCGGCAGGTGCATTAGCCGCGCCGCTGGCCGGTGGGCTGGCAGATAAAGTCGGTGCGGCACGCGTCACTCAGTTAGGCGCCCTGCTGGTCACCATCGCCTTTGCCCTGATGTTTGTCATGCCGCTGCTGTCCACTGAAGCGCAGCTGGTGGTGATTGCCCTGTCGGCCATTGGTTTTGATCTGGGTTTGCAGTCCAGCCTGGTGGCGCATCAGAATCTGGTGTACAGCCTTGAACCTAAAGCACGTGGCCGCCTGAATGCCCTGCTGTTTACCGTGGTGTTTATCGGCATGGCCGCAGGCTCGGCGCTGGGCAGTAAAGTCTACTCAATGGCGGGCTGGCCTGCGGTGGTGGCTCTTGCCACGGTCTGCGGGGTGATTGCGCTGGCTATCCGCCTGCGCGCCGGGGAAACCCGTACGCAGGTACAGACACAGCCGTAAACCGGCATAAAAAAAGCCCGCGCTGTGATGGCGCGGGCTTTCTTACATCAGGATACTTAGCGGTTCATCTGGAATAACGACATACCCTGCATATCGGTAAAGGCTTTATAAGACGCCTGCAACGCAGCCTGTTTCATGGTGTAGGACGAAATCGCCGAACTCCAGTCCACGTCCACCAGCGCGCTCATCTGCGACGATAACCCTAACTGACGGTCAGTGCCCAGGGCGTCGAGCTTATCCAGCTCATCAAGCTGGGTACCCACTTCCGCGCGCACGCTCAACACGTTGTTCAGGGAGTTACGCAGACCACGGTTGGTTTTATCCAGCGCCGCCTGAGAGGTCGCCTTGGCGGCATCGTCGCCGCTGACCGGGGTTTTCAGCGCTGCAATGGCCGTATCCAGCATTTTAAACAGGCTGGTTTCCGGTGCAGAACCATCAGGCTCTTTCACCGCATTGCCGGTCAGGGTGTCAAAGACCTGAGTGCCGGTATGGGCGATAGTCATGGTACGGGCGGCATCAACCTGCTGGGTAATAGCCTGAGCGCCGCCGTTATAGGCACCGGTCGCGGCGTCAAACGGCGGTTTATCCGTCTGGTAGCCTGCGAAAATATAACGACCGTTACCGTCAGTGCTGTTCGCAAGGTTCATCAGCTGATCGCGAATACCCTGCAGATCGGTAGCCAGCGAGGCGCGGTCATCATCGCTCAATGCGTCGTTGCCGGCGTTGATCACTTTGGTCTGGGCCGAGGTGATCGCCGTCGCCACCTGCGACAGCACGTTATCTTCCAGCGAAATCTTTTGCGAGGCGAAGGTACGGGCCAGCGCATACTGGTTGTTCTGCGCCTGCGCCTGGGAAACCACAACCGCCTGCGACGCGGCGATCGGATCGTCTGACGGGCGGTTAACACGCTGCTCGGTAGACATCTGCTCGCCGAACTTCAGCCATTCGCTCTGCGAGTTGGTAATGCCCCGCATGCTCTGGTCATACATCATCTGAGTACTAATACGCATCATTCACCCCTTACTTAGCGTATGCTCAGCAACGCATCAAACAGCGTGCTGGCTGTCTGTAATACCTGAGCGTTGGCGAGATAATATTGCTGGTAGCGTTGCAGGTTGCCGTACTCTTCATCAAGGTTGACGCCGGAGATCGACTGCTGCTGATTGCTTAACTGCGTCACCACGTTGTTCTGGGTGGTGCTGCTGGTTTTCAGCGTCGCGGTGGTGCTGCCGACGGTGCTGACCAGGGAGGCGTAAGCATCGTTAAAGGTTTTGTTGCCGCCGACCACTTTGCTTTTTTGCAGATCCAGCAACGCCTGACCGTTACGGTTATCGCTGTCGCCGCCGGTCGCGGTTTGCGCAAGCGCAATTTTGGATTCGTCGGAGATCGCCAGCTTCATGTTGACGATGGCGTTGCTCACCGGTTTCACGGTGAAGCTTTCGTTGACATTAGGCGTACCTGATACGCCAATTTTCAGGCCATCGAAGTTCAGGGTGCCGTCGGTAGTGTCTGGCGTGACGTTAAAGGCAGTGTTATCCGACAGACGCGTCACCTGCCAGCCGGTGCTGGTGTAGGCCACTTTATAGTCGGTCGCCTGTACTTTGGTGCTGTCGCTGACCGTCGGGTTCAGCGTGGTACCGCTGGTGTTTTTGCTGTTGGTCAGCGCGGTCGGCGTGCCGATGGTGAAGAAATCCTTACCGCCATTGCCATCCGCGTCAAAACCGGCTTTATGCTGGGTGTTAAACGCATCCGCGAAGCTCAGCGCCAGCTGTCCCAGCGTGTTGCGGGTCTGATCCAGGTTAGTGGAACGGAACGTCAGCAGACCGCCCAGCGAACCGCTGGTCAGCAGTTTTTCCGGGATCTCAATGTTGCCTGCCGTCGCATCGACATAAGCCACAGTGGTACGCGCCGGATCGGCGGATGACGGTACGGCGGCCAGTTGACGGGCGTTGCTGCCCTGCACCAGCGTATAACCGTTCGCCATGGTCAGGTTATAGGTGCCGCCATCCTGAATGCTCACTTCCACGCCGACGACTTTGTTCAGTTCGCTGACCAGCTGGTCGCGCTGATCGAGCAGGTCGTTTGGCGATGCACCTGCGCCCACGCCGGTCAGACGGGAAATCTGATCGTTAAGGGTGGCGATTTGCCTGGTGTAGTTATTGATCTGATCGACGCTGGAGGTGATAGACAGGTTAACCTGCTTATCCTGGTCGCGCAGATACTCATCAGTCACTTTAAACTGGTTAACCAGGCCGTCGGCTTTACCGAGCAGCGTCTGACGGGCAGCCGGATCTTCGGCGTTGCTGGTCAGCGTCTGTAAGCTGGTAAAGAAGTCCTGCAGCGTGGCGGACAGCGTATTGGTTTTGCCGGAGAGCATATCGTCGATTTTAGACATCTGCTCGTAACGCGTTGTCAGACCGCTGCTCTGGGTTTGCGCCGCACGCAGCTGGTTGGTGATGAACGAGTCATATTCACGCTGGACGCCCGACACGTATACGCCGTTGCCAGTCCAGCCGCCTGCGCCCAGGGTACTGTTTGCTGCCGCAAGGACCGTCGTCTGACGGGTATAGCCCGCCACGTTATAACTGGAGATGTTATTACTGGCGGTATTCAGTGCAGCCTGAGCTGCGCTAAGCCCGCTCATGGCGCTGTTGATCAAGCTGGACATGGAGGTTCCTTATAAACTGTCAGACATGAATCCTGATAGAGATTATCGGCAACGCCTTTCTGAACTTGAGAGTTTTCAGAACAGATTTTCGATATCGTTGCTGTACGCTTTACTCACCTTCTCACCCATCGCTTTCATCTGCTGGATCATGCCGGTCAGCTTACGCGCATAGTTAGGATCGGTGGCGTAACCGGCGCTCTGCAATGCCTGAGCGCCCTGCTCGGCGGTAGCGGCGGTGGTCACGGCAGCGTAGCGCGGATTGCGGGTCAGCACGCCCACGTAGTCCGACAGCGCTTCCAGATACGAGCTGTAGACACGGAACTTCGCCTTCACTTTCTTCGCTTCGCCGTTTTCAAATTCGGTAGTGGTGATCTCGGTGACCGGCCCTTTCCAGTTTGAGGTGGCTTTGACGCCAAAAATGTTGAAGCTTGGCTCGCCGTTCTCACGGCGGATCTGCCGCTGGCCCCAGCCGGATTCCAGCGCCGCCTGGGCGAGGATCAGGTGATGCGGCACGCCGCTCTGCTGGCTGGCCAGTCGGGCAGGCAGCGAAAGCTGGGCCAGGAAGTCTTTGCTGTCGCCGGTCAGCGGCTCATCATTGACTTCCGGGGCTTTCGGCATCGCCTTGCGCACCATTTGCGTCAGCGCCTGGTTCTGATAGGTGGTGACCGTTTCCAGCGGGAACTTCATCGGCACCTGCTCAGGTTCAGACGCGGCGGCCTGCGCCGCCTGCTCGCCGCCCATCTGTTTGACCATCATATCGGCAAGGCCGAGGCCTTTACCGGCGGTCATCTGCTGGGCGATCTGCTGGTCATACATGCTGGTGTACAGGCGCGTGGAATCACTGCTGAACAGGCCGTCTTTCGGCAAGGCTTCACGCATGCTTTTCAGCATCATCTGCACAAACATCCCTTCCACCTGGCGGGCCACGGGGCGAAGGTTCGCCCCCGGATCCTGCCCGGCTTTCGATTTCAGTTCATTCAGCGATTGCGCATCCCATGCCGCGCTCGCCGCCAGTCGGCTGTCGGTCAACATTAGATGATTTCCAGTTTCGCGCGCAGGCAACCCGCGCTTTCCATTGATTGCAGGATGGACATCAGATCCATCGGCGTGGCACCCAGCGCGTTCAGGGCGCGTACGACGCTGTTCAGGTTGGCGCTGGAGCGCACGCTTTGCAGCGAGCCGCCGCTCTGACGCAGATCGATTTGCGTCTGCGGCGTCACCACCGTCTGACCGCCGCCAAACGGCGTATCGGGCTGACTGACGTTCGCCTGACGGTTCACGGTCACGGAGAGGTTACCCTGCGCCACCGCACAGCTGTCGAGCGTTACTTCGCGGTTCATCACCACCGAGCCGGTACGGGAGTTAATGACAATCTTCGCGTCCTGCGGCGTCATGCCCACTTCCATATTCTGGATATCCGCGAGGAAACGCACCTGCGAACTGTTACCCGCGGGCACGCGGATCTGCACGGTACGCGCATCCAGCGCCGTGGCGCTGCCGTAGCCGCGGGAACGGTTGATAGTGTCGGTGATCTGCTGCGCGAGGGTGAAGTCTTCATTGTTCAGTTGCAGGTTAATGGTGTTGCCTGCGCCGAACTGGCTTGGCAGTTCACGTTCCACTACCGCGCCGCCGGTGATGCGGCCGCCGTTAAGCTGGTTCACCTGCACGCTGCTGCCGCCGGCGGATGCGCCTGCGCCGCCGACCAGCACGTTACCCTGCGCCAGCGCATAGACCTGGCTGTCCACGCCTTTCAGCGGGGTCATTACCAGCGTACCGCCGCGTAAGCTTTTGGCGTTACCGAGGGAGGACACCACCACATCGATGTTCTGACCCTGACGTGCAAAAGGCGGCAGCTGCGCGGTGACCATCACGGCCGCCACGTTTTTCAGCTGCATGTTGGTGCCCGGCGGCACGGTGATCCCCATCTGCGAGAGCATGTTGTTCAGGCTCTGGGTGGTGAACGGCGTCTGGGTCGTCTGGTCACCTGTACCATCCAGACCGACCACCAGGCCGTAGCCAATTAAGGAGTTTTGTCGTACGCCCTGTACGCTGGTGAGATCCCGGATACGCTCGGCCTGGGCAATCGTTGCCACCAGCACCAGCGCTATACCAATCAGAGATTTAAACATGGGATACCTCAGTTACATCGGCGATAAATTAAGGAAGAAACGTTGCAGCCAGCCCATATTCTGCGCTTCGTTTATGTAGCCATTGCCGACATATTCGATACGCGCGTCTGCCACCTGGGTAGACGGAACCGTGTTGCTGCCGCTGATGGTGCGTGGGTTCACGACACCGGAGAAGCGGATGAATTCAGTGCCCTGATTAATGGCGATCTGTTTTTCACCCACAACGTGTAAGTTGCCATTGACCAGAACCTGGTCGACAGTGACGGTCAAGGTGCCGCTAAAGGTATTGCTGGCGTTTGCGCCGCCTTTACCGTTAAAGCTGTTGCTGCCGTCGGCATCCACATCCGCGCGCGCATTACCGAACAGCCCCTGCAGATAGCGTGGAGCGGTATCGACGCCGAAGCTGGTTTTGCCGTCGCGGCTGGCATTCGCCGAGGAGCTTTTACTGGCGCTGACATTTTCCGCCAGCACGATGGTCAGCGTGTCGCCAACGTTACGCGGACGTCTATCTTCAAACAGTGGCTGGTAGCCATAGTTCACAGGCTGCGCAGACTGGTAAATGGAGCCATTGACAATCGGCGCCGGGCCAGGCGTCGGTTGGGCAGTGGTCGCCCCTTGCACCAGCGGTGTCGAAGGGATCAAGGCACATCCGGTAAGGGAGGTTGCCAGCAGAGCCAGAAGCGGATAACGAAACGCGGCGGTTTTGTACATTGCTTTCATCTTCAAAAACAGGGTGCCGGTGCGGGGTTAGCGCACCGGATCACGCCTTAGAGTTGCGTCAGTTTCTGCAGCATCTGATCGGTCGTCGATACCGCTTTACTGTTAATTTCATACGCGCGCTGAACCTGGATCATGTTTACCAGCTCTTCCGCCACGTTGACGTTAGAGGTTTCCACATAACCCTGATACAGCAGACCCGCGCCGTTCAGGCCTGGCGTGGTGTCATTTGGCGCGCCGGAAGACTGGGTTTCGGTGTAGAGGTTCTCACCAATACTTTCCAGACCGGTGTCGTTCATAAAGGTCGTCAGGTTGAGCTGGCCGACCTGCACCGGCGCGGCCTGACCCTGCTGGGTCACGCTCACCACACCGTCACGACCGATAGTGATGCTCAGCGAGTTCGCCGGAATGGTGATCGCAGGCTGCACCTGGAAACCACCGGCCGTCACTAACTGACCATTCTGATCGACCTGGAACGAGCCATCGCGCGTATAGGCAGCGGTACCGTCCGGCAGCATCACCTGGAAGAAACCCTGGCCTTTGATGGCCACGTCTTTACTGTTATTGGTCTGCGACAGGTTACCCTGGCTGTGCAGGCGTTCAGTGGCGACCGGACGAACGCCGGTACCGATCTGTAAGCCTGACGGCAGCGTCGTCTGCTCGGAGGACTGCGCCCCCGGCTGACGGATGGTCTGGTAGAGCAGGTCTTCAAAGACCGCACGCTGACGCTTAAAACCGTTGGTGCTGACGTTCGCCAGGTTGTTGGCGATAACGTCCATATTGGTTTGCTGGGCATCAAGGCCGGTCTTGGCAATCCATAATGAGTTGATCATGGGTGTTCCTGTTTATTAGCTCATTGACAGCAGCGAGTTGGCGCGCTGGTCGTTTTCGTCAACGCTGCTGATCACCTTCATTTGCATCTCAAAACGACGCGCACTGGCAATCATGTCGGTCATCGCGGCTACCGGCTTCACGTTACTGCCTTCCAGCACGCCGGACATCACGCGGATGGTCGGATCGGCCTGTAAGGTCGCGCCACGGGTCGCCTGCGCGGCCTGGCTTAAACGGAACATGCCGTCGTCGCCGCGCACCACTTCGCTGCCTTCCGCTTTGACCAGCTTCAGACGGCCAACAGGCGACACGGTATTCGGCGGATCCCCTGGGGTAAGCGCCGACACGGTACCGTCGGCAGCGATGGTGATCTCCGCGCCTTCCGGCACGGCGATCGGGCCGCCGTCGCCCATTACCGGATTACCCTGAATAGTCAGCTGACCTGCCGGGTTAACCTGGATGTTACCGTTGCGGGTATAAGCTTCGGTGCCATCCGGCGCCTGTACCGCCAGCCAGCCATCCTGCTGCAACGCCACATCCAGCGGACGCGACGTGTAGTCCATTTGACCCTGCGTCATATCCGCGCCGGGCGTGGACGCCGTCACCAGCGTACGCGTCGGCAGTGACAATCCTTCAACGGGTACCGCACGCAGCGCATTCAGCTGGGCGCGAAAACCGGGTGTTGACGCGTTCGCGAGGTTGCTGGCGGTAACAGACTGCTGATTGAGCGTCTGACTTGCCGCGCCCATCGCGGTATATATTGCGTGATCCATGAAGCCATCCCGTCAGACGATTAGCGCAGGTTAACCAGCGTGTTGAGGATCTGATCCTGAGTTTTGATGGTCTGCGCGTTCGACTGGTAGTTACGCTGCGCGACGATCATGTTCACCAGCTCTTTACTCAGATCAACGTTCGACGACTCCAGCGCGCCGTTGGTCAGCGAACCGAAGTTACCGGTACCCGCGGTACCCAGCAGCGCCACACCGGATGCGCCGGAGGCGGACCAGACGTTATCGCCTTCGGATTGCAGACCTTCGTTGTTGGCGAAGTTTGCCAGCACGATCTGACCTAACAGCTGGGTCTGTTCGTTGGAGTAGTTACCCACCACGGTGCCATCATCGTTGATCTGGTAGCTCACCAGGTCGCCCGGCTTGTAACCGTTCTGGCTGGTCGCCACGATGTTGTTAGAACCGGTGTTCTGCTGCATGGAGCCGAGCCAGCTCAGCGAGAAGGTCGCCGGGATCGCGCCGTTCAGTGCGCCCGTGACGATATTGACCTGCGGCTGTGCATTCGGCGTAGCGGCCAGATCCCAGCTTGCAGGGGTGGTGGTGGTGTTCAGCGTGTAGTTACGCACTTCGTCCAGATTACCGTTGGTGTCAAAGGCCATCTGGGCAGATTTCACCGGCGTTGCGCCTGTGACGCTGGAATCCTGGGTCCACACATCCCACTGGTTGTTTGCCGTTTTGACATAGTAAACGTTCATGTCATGGGCGTTACCCTGGGTATCATATACCGTCACCGACCCTTTCTTGTTGTAAGAGTCCGCGTTGGTCGGATCAAAGGTGGCAATGGTCGGCAGTTTGTCAGACGAGTTCAGGTTGATCTGCATCGCCGCAGTGGTGGTGGTTTTCGCCGACATCAGCGTGTTTGGCACGGAGATGGCGGTCGGGTTCGCGCCCTGCTGGATGGTCGGCGGCGTACCTGTTGCCGGATAGCCGGTCAGTTGGAGACCCTGCATGTTAACGATGTTACGGTCGGAATCCAGTTTGAACTGACCGTTACGGCTGTAATAAACAGAACCGTTGTTGTCGACCAGACGGAAGAAACCGTTCTGGCTGATTGCCACGTCCAGGCCACGACCGGTATTGGTGGTGGTGCCGTCGTTAAAGTCCTGAGTGATACCCGCAACTTTTACGCCCAGACCGACTTTAGAACCAGCAAACATGTCAGCGAAGGACGCACTGCCAGATTTAAAGCCGTAAGTGGCGGAGTTGGCGATGTTGTTACCGATGACATCGAGGTTGGTGGCCGCAGCATTCAGGCCGCTGACCGCTTGTGAAAAGGCCATGACTTACTCCTGATAAATGAAGGCTTAGATAATCTGCCGTACTTCGTCGAGGGTGGTGGTACCGTAGGTACCCAAATCTAACAAGTTGCCGTTGCTGCCGCGGGTAACACCCTGCACCAGCGCAAACTGTAGCGGTTGGGCAACCAGCTGAGTGGTGCCGTTGCTGGCGTTAATCGCCACGTTATAGGAACCGTCCGGCGCTGCCGTGCCGTCCGCCAGGGTGCCGTCCCAGTTGAAGCTATGGACGCCCGCTTTCAGCGCGCCAATGTCGATGGTGCGCACCACCACACCGGCTTTATCGGTAATGGTGGCAGTGACTTTATCGGCGGCCTGCTGGAGTTCAACGCCAAACGGCGTGGTGGTTTCTTTACCCGCCAGTATCGTAGTGCCGGGGATCATCACGCCATGCCCAATCAGCGTGCTGGCCTGCAACGAGGCGTTGTTATTAAGCTGACCGGAGATAGAGCCGAGCGTGGTGTTCAGCTTTTCAATGCCGCTCACGGTGCTGATTTGCGCCAGCTGTGTGGTCAGTTCGTTGTTCTGCATCGGATTGGTCGGATCCTGGTTTTTCAGCTGTGCGACCAAGAGCGTTAAAAAGCTGCCCTGTAAATCTTCTGCTTTACTGCCGGTCAGCGAGCTGTTGCCCGTGGCGGCGGAAGTACCGGCGGCGGCGGTAGTGTCATTAACGTTAACGGAAATAGACATGCCTTGTTCCTTTACTGGCCGAGGGTCAGGGTCTTGAGCATCAGGCTCTTGACGGTGTTAAGCACTTCAACGTTTGCCTGGTAGCTGCGGGAGGCGGACATGGAGTTGACCATTTCGCCCACCACATCGACGTTCGGCATACGCACATACCCTTTTGCATCGGCAAGCGGGTTACCCGGTTCGTACACCAGTTTGTCCGGGGCCTGACTTTCGATCACTTCAGAGACCTTCACCCCGCCGGTCGCCGCGCCTGGCGCAGCGTCTACCTGAAATACCACCTGTTTTGCGCGATAAGGCTGGCCATCCGGTCCGGTGACACTGTCGGCGTTGGCCAGGTTACTGGCCGCCACGTTCAGACGCTTGGACTGGGCGGTCATCGCGGAACCGGCGATATCAAAAATGTTCAGTAATGCCATCTGTTAATTCCCCCCCTGCAATACGCTCATCATGCCTTTGATCTGCCCACCCAGTACGGTCAGACCGGTCTGGTATTTCAGGGTGTTATCGGCGAATTGTGTACGTTCGCGATCCATATCGACGGTATTACCATCCATCGAAGGCTGGTCCGGAATGCGGTACAGCAGATCGGCAGACGGCGCGGTCATTGCCTGCGCCGGAATATGACGGGCAGAGGTCAGCTGCAAGGCTACACCGCTATTTTCAGCACGACCGCGCTCCATCACCTTTTTGAGTTCACTGCTGAAATCCATATCGCGTGCCTGATACCCCGGGGTATCGGCGTTGGCAATATTGGCCGCCAGCACTTCCTGGCGCTGCGCGCGCAGATTTAACGCTTCCTGCTGAAAACGTAGCGCGGCATCGAGTTTATCGAGCATGTCTCCCCCGCTGATGACATTACGCTGATGATAAATTGACAGGTGACAGCTTAAATGGCGTTGTCCATGCGTCATCGTCTGAATAAGCGCAAAATGCGTCGCTATTTATTGCGTTGATAGATTTATTGTGCGGGTAGAATCTCGGCATTCTTTAAACAGGCAGGAGTCTGCGATGAACACCCTGAAAGGCGGTTTAGCCGCGACCTTACTGTTTTTTAGCGCGTCGCTGCTGGCGGCGGATCTCAATGCGCAGCTGACGGCGTTTTTTGCCCAGCGGCTGGCAGGCTTCAGCGATGAGGTGGTGGTAAAGGTGCGCAGCGCGCCAAATCTGCTGCCCGCCTGCGAACAACCGGCGCTCAGCGTGGCGGGAAGTGCTAAACTCTGGGGGAATGTGAACGTGCTGGCGCAGTGCGCCAATGAAAAACGTTACGTTCAGGTGCAGGTGCAGGCCACGGGCAATTATGTCGTCGCCGCGCAGCCGATAACCCGTGGCAGTACGCTGCAACCGGGGAGCGTCACCCTCACCCGTGGTCGTCTCGATCAACTGCCGCCGCGTACCATGCTGGATATCAATCAGGCGCAGGATGCGGTAAGTTTACGCGACGTCGCCCCCGGTCAGGCGATCCAGCTGTCGATGCTGCGCCAGGCCTGGCGTATCAAAGCTGGTCAGAAAGTGCAGGTTATCGCACAGGGCGACGGCTTTAGCGTTAACGGCGAAGGCCAGGCGATGAATAACGCTGCCGTGGCGCAAAACGCCCGGGTTCGCATGGCGTCAGGCCAGGTGGTGAGCGGGATGGTCGGTCCTGATGGGAATATTCTTATTAATCTATAATTCTTTAAAGAATTTGCGGCATCTGCCGATAAATAATCAACATATGATGAATGGCAGGCGTCTGCGCCGCAAAACCTCGATGAGGACCACACTATGAGCATTGAACGTACATCGCCCCTGAAGCCGGTCAACACTGTTCAACAGCGCGAAAGCAACGAAACTCAGGCAACCAAAACGCGCCTGGAAAAACCGGTTACTGCTAACAGCACTAACGTTACCATCAGCAATGCCCAGTCCCGTCTGGTCCAGTCCGGTGACGACGATATTAATGTTGAGCGCGTAGAAAGCCTGAAGGCCGCGATCCGCAACGGCGAACTGAAAATGGACACCGGCAAAATCGCCGATGCACTGATTCAGGAAGCACAGAGTTTCTTACAGAGTAAATAAGCGTATGAATCAACTGTCAGAAATACTGGATAAGATGACAGTTATCCTGAACGACCTGAAAGTCGTGATGGATGCTGAGCAACAGCAACTTTCCGCAGGCCACTTCAATGGCAGCGCCCTGCAGCGCATTACGGAAGAAAAGAGCTCGTTGCTCGCTACGCTGGACTATCTGGAGCAACAGCGACGCGCGGAGCAGAACGCCAGACGCGCTTCCAATGATGATGTTGCAGAACGCTGGCAGTCCATTACCGCCAAGACACAGCATTTACGCGATCTTAACCAGCACAACGGCTGGTTGCTTGAAGGCCAGATTATCCGTAACCAGCAAGCGCTTGAGGTGCTGAAACCGCATCAGGAGCCAGGGTTATACGGGGCCAACGGACAGACGTCCTCGACCACGCGCGGCGGCAAGAAAATCTCCATCTGATCGTGACCGTACGCGTTACCAGTTACAGACAGGGAGTCATTTGACTCCCTGTTGCTGTTTTTATACCGTCTTACGCGCAAACTCTTTCACTTTGAATCCCAGCGCCGCCAGGGTGGCGAAATAGGCGATCACGCCCACTACCACCACCGCCATCAGGCGCAGCAGACGCCAGGCCATGGTGCCCTGCGACCACTCCGGCATCACCATCATCATGCCCACCAGCGCGGCGGACATCACCGCAACCGCAACAATCAGACGCAGCAGAAAGCGCGCCCAGCCCGGCTGCGGCGTAAAGATGTTCTGCTTACGCAGCTGCCAGTACAGCAGGGAAGCATTCAGACAGGCACCCAGACCAATCGACAGCGACAGCCCGGCGTGCTTCAGCGGGCCGATGAATATCAGGTTCATCACCTGGGTCATGATCAGCGTGACGATAGCGATTTTCACCGGCGTTTTGATGTCCTGGCGGGAGTAGAAGCCCGGCGCCAAAACTTTCACCACGATAAGCCCGATCAGCCCCACCGAATAGGCCACCAGCGCACGCTGGGTCATCAGCGCATCGAAGGCATTAAATTTACCGTACTGAAATAACGACACGGTGAGGGGTTTCGCCAGAATACCCAGCGCCACCGCGCTCGGCAGCGCCAGCAGGAAACACAGACGCAGCCCCCAGTCCATCAGGCGGCAGTATTCGTCCTGATTGCCGCTGGCAAAACTTCTCGACAGCGACGGCAGCAGAATGGTGCCCAGCGCCACGCCCAGCACGCCGGAGGGAAACTCCATCAGGCGGTCAGCGTAGTACATCCAGGAGACAGAACCGGAAACCAGAAAGGAGGCGAAAATAGTGTTGATGATCAGCGAAATCTGGCTTACCGACACGCCCAGAATAGCCGGGCCCATCTGTTTCACCACCCGCATCGCCCCGGCGTCGCGCAGATTGATGCGCGGCAGCACCAGCATGCCGATTTTCTTCAGGTGCGGCAGCTGATAGACCAGTTGCAGCACGCCGCCCACGGTGACGGCCCACGCCAGCGCCAGCACCGGCGGGTTAAAGTAAGGCGCGGCAAAGAGCGCGAAGCCAATCATGCTGACGTTTAAAAAAGTGGGCGCGAACGCCGGTACCGAAAAACGGTTCCAGGTATTGAGGATCGCCCCCGCCAGCGAGGCCAGCGAGATCAGCAGGATATACGGAAAGGTAATAGTCAGCAGTTTTGATGTCAGGGCGAATTTGTCGGCGGTATCGGCAAAGCCAGGCGCCGTCACCATGATCACCCAGGGCGCGGCCAGCATCCCCAGCACGGTCACCACCGCCAGCGCCAGCGTCAGCAGACCGGACACATAGGAGACAAACACGCGGGTGGCGTCGTCGCCCTGCTTGCTTTTGTATTCCGCGAGGATCGGCACAAAGGCCTGCGAGAACGCCCCTTCGGCGAAAATACGCCGCAGCAGGTTAGGTAATTTGAACGCCACAAAAAAGGCATCGGTGGCCATCCCGGCCCCAAAAACACGCGCCACAATGGCATCCCGCGCAAATCCCAGTACACGGGAAAACATGGTCATCGAGCTGACTGCGGCCAGCGATTTTAATAAATTCATTACGTTGTTCGTCCACAACCTGACGGCAAAACGCCTGCAGAGCAGGCGTCGGGGGGTATGGCGGGTAGTCTACCTGGATTGCGGTGAAATACTACCGGCTTATGTTACGGGCGGTTACTCCGTCATCGCCTCGCGCCAGAGTTTTTCAATCACGCGCTGCGCCAGCACAGCCTGTTCACCGGCGGTTTCGGGAACCGTCTGATTTTGCACGCATTCGATGAAATGACGGGCGCAGCCCACAAATCCGCGCTGCTCAAGCGTGCTCTGCCAGCCGGGCACCGGACGAAGGATCACCCCCTGCCCGCGCTCCTCCCGCCAGTCGCGCATATCGGTGACGTCATACAGGCCGCCGTCGGTCACCGCCTGTACCCACTCGCGCTGACTGCCGGCGCGGCGATGCATGCTGGTGGTGATCTGCAACAGATCGCTGCTGAAGTGATGTTCGGCGTAGCACATCTGCCCTTCGTCATTGGTGTGCAGCACGCCGCCCTGCAACTGCGCCGGGCCGCCTGCCAGCCAGAGGGCGGTGTCCACCACATGCAGATAGTCATCAAGCAGCGTAAAACGCAGATCGTGCGGGCCGACGCTGTCGCTGCGATGCTTATCCATGCGCAGCGACGCCCCTTTTTCGAGCCGGGTTTTCAGATCGCGGTACAGGGGCGCAAAGCGGCGGTTAAAACCGACCATCAGCGTCAGCTTTTTGCGCGCCGCCAGCTCCACCAGCCGCTCGGCATCCGCCAGATTATCCGCCAGCGGCTTATCGACGCAGACGTGCACCCCGGCATTTAACAGCTCGCTGACCACTGCATAATGTGAAGCGGTCGAGGTATGCACAAAGACCGCATCGCACTGGCTGGCAAGATGCGCCAGCGAGTCGGCATAGGGCAGACGCCAGCTTTCACATACCGGCAGCGCTTTTTCCCGCGTCGGCGACCAGGCCGCCTGTAACGTCCAGTCCGTTGCCGCCGCCAGCACCGGCAGCCAGGCTTTTTGCGCGATGCCGCCAAGCCCTACCACACCAATTCGTAATCGGCTCACTTCATTCTCCCGTCTGTGTGAGTAATGGATACGGAGGCTAAAGCGGCCTCGTTGTTCAGCAGATGATGCATAATCGTCAACGCCCTGCGGTCCAGTCGGTGGCCGTTAACGCCGTCAGCACGTGATCGCGCCACTGGCCGTCAATCAGCAGATAGGCTTTGGCGTAGCCTTCCTTTTCAAAACCGAGACGCGCCAGCAAATCGCCGCTGCGTTTATTGTGCGGCATATAATTGGCCATGATGCGGTGCATATGCTGCGTGCGCTGCATATAGCGGATCGCCGCGCTTAAGGCTTCAAACATTAACCCCTGCCCCTGCCATTTCTGACCAATAGAGTAGCCGAGGTAGCAGGCGTGAAAGGATCCGCGTACGACGTTGGAAAAGTTCGCCACGCCGATGATCTCTTTTTCTTCGGGATCGAGCAGCGCAAAGTAAAAAGCGCTGCCCTGTTTATGGAATTCGTTGATCATGCCGAGGCGGGCCTGCCAGCCGGAAGGATAACAATGGCTGTCATCGCGGATCGGCTCCCAGGGTTTCAGAAACTGGCGATTTTCTGCGTAATAATCGGCCAGCCGCCAGGCATCACGCTCATGCACCAGACGCACTACCAGGCGATCGGTGGTCAGGCGTGCTTTAGGTACGTTACTGCGATAGCCAAACATCAATAACCACTCCTTCCGCTCACGTCTTGTTACCCCTTTTCCTTAACTATACCTGCGCAATGCCGGTCTGTGAAAACAGCAACATACCATTTTCTGCGCCGGAATGGAGTTTCGATGAAGGTCATCAATCAAAGCGGTGGTTTGATGAAAAAATATTGTCGCTGCGGCGGGTGGGAAAATGCTGCGCCACCCCGCAGAATAAGCGGGTGATTTTTTGTTCCCCGGAGGGGAGATGTCCCGCGTATCGCAGGCACGGAGCATGGGTAAATATTTCCTGCTAATCGACAATATGCTGGTGGTGCTGGGCTTCTTTGTCGTCTTCCCGCTTATCTCTATTCGTTTTGTCGATCAGCTTGGCTGGGCGGCGCTGATGGTTGGTATTGCCCTCGGCCTGCGTCAGTTTGTCCAGCAGGGGCTGGGGATTTTCGGCGGCGCGGTGGCGGATCGCTTTGGCGCCAAGCCGATGATCGTCACCGGTATGCTGCTGCGCGCCGCCGGATTTGCCGCCATGGCGGTGGCGCATGAACCCTGGCTGCTGTGGTTTTCCTGCATTCTTTCCGGGCTTGGCGGAACGCTGTTCGATCCGCCGCGCTCGGCGCTGGTGGTCAAACTGGTGCGTCCCCGGCAGCGCGGCCGCTTTTTCTCGCTGCTGATGATGCAGGACAGCGCCGGGGCGGTGATTGGCGCGCTGCTGGGAAGCTGGCTGTTGCAGTACGATTTTCGCCTGGTGTGCGCCACCGGCGCGGTGCTGTTTATCCTCTGCGCGGGCTTTAACGCCTGGCTGTTACCGGCGTGGAAGCTGTCGACGGTGAAAACGCCGGTGCGCGAAGGGCTACAGCGGGTGCTGCGCGATAAACGCTTTGTGACCTACGTGCTGACGCTGACCGGTTATTACATGCTGGCGGTCCAGGTGATGCTGATGCTGCCGATTATGGTCAACGATATCGCCGGATCCCCTGCCGCGGTGAAATGGATGTACGCCATTGAAGCCTGCCTGTCGCTGACCCTGCTCTATCCCATCGCCCGCTGGAGCGAGAAGCGTTTTCGCCTTGAGCATCGCCTGATGGCCGGGCTGCTGCTGATGTCGCTCAGCCTGTTGCCGGTAGGTATGGTCGGCTCGCTGCAACAGCTGTTTATGCTGATTTGTCTGTTTTATCTCGGCGCGATTATCGCCGAACCGGCGCGGGAAACCCTGGGGGCGGATCTGGCTGACGCCCGTGCGCGGGGCAGCTATATGGGCTTTAGTCGACTGGGGCTGGCTTTTGGCGGTGCGCTGGGTTACGCGGGCGGCGGCTGGCTGTTTGACGCCGGAAAACTGTCGGCGCAACCGGAGCTGCCCTGGCTGATGCTGGGGCTAATCGGTCTTGCCACCTTTGTTGCCTTGTGGTGGCAGTTCAGCCAGAAAAGCGCCCGCACAGAGGTGCCGGAGCCAGGCATCTGATTTGAAAGCCGCATTTTTCTCTTCCATACTGAAAGTGAGAACCACAATCATCTGGAGGAGAAACGTGAAGCTCTATATCTACGATCACTGTCCGTTCTGTCTTAAAGCCCGCATGATTTTCGGCCTGAAGAATCTCCCCGTCGAACTGAACGTGTTACTCAATGATGACGAAGCCACGCCGGTGCGTATGATTGGTCAGAAGATGGCGCCGATCCTGCAAAAGGACGACAGCCGCTATCTCCCGGAAAGCATGGATATCGTCCACTATGTTGATCAGCTTGACCACCAGCCGCTGCTCACTGGCGCGCAGAATCCGGCCATTGCCGACTGGCTGCGCAAGGTGAATGGCTATGTGAATCGCCTGCTGATCCCGCGCTTTGCCAAATCCCCCTTTGATGAGTTCGCCACGCCGGAAGCGCGCGCGTATTTTGTGGCGAAAAAGGAGGCGGCTATCGGCGATTTTGCGGAGCACCTCGCCCACTCCGCCGGGCTGGTTAAGAACATCAGCGACGACCTGCGGGCGCTGGATAAGCTCATCGTCAAGCCTAACGCCGTTAATGGCGAACTCTCTGAGGATGACATTCATCTCTTCCCGCTGCTGCGTAACCTGACGCTGGTGTCAGGCATCACCTGGCCGACCCGCGTGGCGGATTACCGCGACAATATGGCCAAACAGACGCAGATTAATCTGCTCTCATCCATGGCAATCTGAGCGTAACGGGACGGGTGCGAAAGCGCCCGTCATGCTTTTCGGTGTTTTCTGCTGGCATGTGCCGCACTGGTGCGGGATGCTCCTTTATGTCACGATTGGCATAAAGGTGTCATGTTGAGGAAACCGATGAAGAAGATAGTCTTAGCCGCCACGCTGATTGTGAGTGGTTTACTCGCCGGGTGTAATCCGTTAACCCAGTACACCGTAAGTGAGCAGGAAATTAATCAGGCGCTGCAAAAACGTAACGATTTCTCCCGCGATATTGGCGTGCCGGGCGTGGCGGACGCGCACATTGTGCTGCGTAATCTGAGCAGCGCGATTGGCCGCGAAGAGCCCAATAAAGTCACCCTTACCGGCGATGCGAATCTGGATATGAATTCCCTTTTCGGCAGCCAGAAGGCCACCATTGCGCTGAAGCTGAAAGCGCTGCCGGTTTTCAATAAAGAGAAAGGCGAAATCTACCTGCAGGAGATGGAAGTGGTGGATGCCACCGTCACGCCGCAGAAAATGCAGAGCGTCATTCAGACGCTGATGCCCTATCTTAACCAGTCGCTGCGTAACTACTTTAACCAGCAACCCGCCTATGTGCTGAGGGAAGATAGCAGCCAGGGGGAAGCGCTGGCGAAGAAATTCGCGAAAGGGCTTGAAGTCAAACCCGGCGAAATCGTCATCCCTTTTACTGACTAACCCAGGGGCGCCAGGCGCCCTTTTTTATGCGTCCTGTGCGGAAAAGGGATGCAAACGAAAACGTTTACGCCTATCCTTTGTGCCCGGCATAAAACCAGCCATCACTGACTGATTACCACGCAAGCCGGAGCGCACTCATGACAGCACAACCCCAGGTTTTGAAAATCCGCCGCCCAGACGACTGGCACATTCATCTTCGTGACGGCGATATGCTGAAAACGGTCGTGCCCTACACCAGTGAGCTGTATGGCCGGGCGATCATCATGCCGAACCTGGTGCCGCCCATCACTACCGTTGATGCCGCCATCGCCTATCGCCAGCGCATTCTCGACGCCGTCCCCGCCGGACATGATTTCACGCCATTAATGACCTGCTATCTGACCGATACGCTGGATCCGGACGAAATCGAACGCGGCTTTAACGAAAAGGTGTTTACCGCCGCCAAGCTTTACCCGGCTAACGCCACCACCAACTCCAGCCACGGCGTGACCAGCATTGACGCCATTATGCCGGTGCTGACGCGCATGGAAAAACTGGGCATGCCGCTGCTGGTGCACGGTGAAGTCACGCACGCGGATATTGATATTTTTGATCGGGAAGCGCGCTTTATCGACACCGTGATGGAGCCGCTGCGTCAGCGTCTGCCGGGTCTGAAAGTGGTGTTTGAACACATCACCACCAAAGATGCCGCCGACTATGTGCGCGACGGCAATGAGCTGCTGGCCGCCACCATCACGCCACAGCATTTGATGTTTAACCGCAACCATATGCTGGTGGGCGGCGTGCGCCCGCACCTGTACTGCCTGCCGATCCTAAAGCGTAATATCCACCAGCAGGCGCTGCGTGAACTGGTCGCCAGCGGTTTTACGCGCGCTTTCCTTGGCACCGACTCTGCCCCCCATGCCCGTCATCGTAAAGAAGCAAGCTGTGGCTGTGCGGGCTGCTTTAACGCGCCGACGGCGCTGGCAAGCTATGCCACGGTGTTTGAGGAGATGGGGGCGCTTGCGCACTTCGAAGCCTTCTGCTCGCTGAATGGTCCGCGTTTTTACGGCCTGCCGGTCAATGAGAGTTTTGTGGAGCTGGAGCGTCAGGAGGAGCAGGTGCCGGAAAGCATTGCCCTTACCGACGACACCCTGGTGCCCTTCCTCGCCGGAGAAACCGTGCGCTGGCGCGTGAAGCGTTAAAAATTCGCTGCCCCCTGTTGTAAATGCAGGGTAATGACTGTATAAATAACCAGTAAATTATACAGGGGGCTACTATGCGTATCGAAGTGACTATCGCCAGAACCACCGCCTTACCGCCGGGCGCTATTGATGCGCTGGCTCAGGAACTCTCCCGCCGCGTCTGTGACGACTATCCGCACAGCGAAGGCAAAGTTTCAGTACGTTTCGCCGCCGCCAACAGCCTGACGGTGTTCGGCGCGGCGAAAGAAGATAAAGACCGCGTCAGCGAAATTCTCCAGGAAACCTGGGAAAGCGCCGATGACTGGTTCAGACAGGATTAAACTACAACCTCACTAAGCAGTACCCTCATTGTTCTTCTTGCCGGGTCGCCCCGGCTTTTTTGCATTTTTTTCCGCCATTTCCTTATTGAAATCAGAGGATGGTGAAAAACAGCCCGTATCTCCTGCCCGTTTCTTTCAAAAAAATTTAAATAAAAAGACGGAATTGCCGATAGTTCTAATAATTAACGCATTCACGTTAATTATTGATATACTTAAGCTGCTTCAGAAAAACACGCATTGAACCTCAATAATCGTTGTATTCACGTACGCAAATGGGGGTTGAAATGGTTAAAAATAATGAAGTCATTCAAACTCATCCGCTCGTAGGGTGGGACATCAGCACCGTAGACAGTTACGATGCCATGATGCTGCGTTTGCACTATCAGACCCCAAGCCAGCCCGACCGTGATGACACTGAGGTCGGCCAGACGCTGTGGCTCACCACTGAAGTTGCCCGTCAGTTTATTTCGATTCTGGAAGCAGGGATCGCCAAGATCGAATCCGGTGACTATCAGGCAGATGAGTATCGCAGACACTAGATCGTGAGTATCTTCTGTCCTCCAGGCACCCATTCGGGTGCCTGATTTATTTCTGGCTTGTATATCCCATACAGGTTAATTACTCTCCTGCCTGAAGAATTTGCCAGGAGAGCGTAATGAAATATGACCTGATTATCGTCGGCAGCGGCTCTGTAGGGGCTGCGGCAGGCTACTATGCCACACGCGCCGGGCTGAATGTCCTGATGACCGACGCCTGGCTGCCGCCTCATCAGCACGGCAGCCATCATGGTGACACCCGCCTTATCCGCCACGCCTATGGTGAAGGCGAGAAATATGTTCCGCTGGTGCTGCGCGCCCAGAGCCTGTGGGATGAGCTTGCCGCTGACAGCGGTGAAGCGGTCTTTGAACGCACCGGCGTCATCAACCTGGGTCCTGCGGATTCCGCTTTCCTCGCAAACGTGGCGCAAAGCGCCCGTGAATTTAATCTTGACGTCGAACGCCTCGATGCGGCAGCGCTGATGGCGCGCTGGCCGGAGATCCGCGTCCCTGAAGGGTATATCGGTCTGTTTGAGTCACAGTCCGGCTTTCTGCGCAGCGAACTGGCGGTGAAAACCTGGATCCGCCTCGCCCGTGAAGCGGGCTGCGCCCAGCTGTTTAACTGCCCGGTTACCGCTATCCATCATCATGATGACGGCGTCACCATTGACACCGCCGACGGTCAGTACAGCGGCGCGAAGCTGCTGGTGAGCGCCGGCACCTGGGTCACGCGGCTGCTCCCCTCCCTGCCGGTGCAGCCGGTACGCAAGATTTTCGCCTGGTATCAGGCCGATGGCCGTTACAGCGCCAAAAACAACTTCCCGGCCTTTACCGGCGAGATGCCCTCCGGCGATCAGTTCTACGGTTTTCCGGCTGAGGATGACGCGCTGAAAATCGGCAGGCATAACGGCGGACAGATTATTTCTTCAGAAGAGGAGCGCACGCCCTTTGGCAGCGTGGCTACCGATGGTTCGGAAGCCTTTCCTTTCCTGCGTCAGTTCCTGCCGGGCATTGGCTGCTGTCTGCACGGCGCGGCCTGCACCTATGATAATTCCCCGGACGAGGACTTTATCATCGACACCCTGCCGGGCCATGACAACACGCTGCTGGTCAGCGGACTGAGCGGGCATGGCTTCAAGTTCGCGCCGGTGCTGGGTGAAATTGCCGCCCGTTTTGCCGCCGGGCAGACGCCATCTTTTGATCTGACGCCCTTCGCCCTTAGCCGTTTCGATAAATCCTGATACCGCAGGCCCGCCCGTCGGGCCTGTTTTCATTATCTGAACCCAGGTAACGCGATGCGTCGTATATTTGAATTTTTTATGAATAATATCCGCGAGCATTTTATGCTCTATCTCATTTTCTGGCTGGTGCTGGGCATACTGGATATTATCTATCTCTTTTATATTGATTAATCCCCTGACAAAAATTGACATTTCCTGAAGATCCGCGCTTTTCTGCCCAGTATTTTTGAATGAGGGTTATAACTTATAACCCCCTGTTGTAGCGCCCGCCACCACTCCGGACCGCGATTTATAACGAAATCATTGAATGCCAAAGCCATCAATCCATCAATAAAAATGAATAAGTAAAAATATTGTTTATTTTTGTTATTTATAAGTTGCAATATTATTTTCGCCGCGCCATTTTACTTTCACCTTGTTATTTAAAACGGACATTTATATGCAATGGCGTAATTCTCCCCGCCGTTACGGCGTGCTGTCGATGACACTCCACTGGGTGATGGCGCTGGTGGTGTATGGCATGTTTGCCCTGGGATTATGGATGGTGACGCTCAGCTATTATGACGGCTGGTATCACCAGGCACCTGAACTGCACAAAAGCATCGGCATTCTGCTGATGATGGGGCTGGTGGTGCGTCTGCTGTGGCGCTGGATCTCGCCGCCGCCTGCGGCGCTGAAATCCTGGTCGCGCACCACCCGTCTGGCCGCCGTGGCCGGACATGTCGCCCTCTATGCCCTGCTGTTCGCCATTGTGTTCAGCGGTTACCTGATCTCCACCGCCGACGGAAAACCCATCAGCGTTTTCGGCTGGTTCGAGATCCCCGCCACCTTTGCCGACGCCGGGGTTCAGGCGGATCTGGCAGGTGAAATCCATCTATGGCTGGCCTGGGGCGTGGTGATCTTCTCCGCGCTGCATGCGCTTGCCGCTCTCAAGCACCATTTCATTGATAAAGATGACACCCTCAAGCGCATGCTGGGTAAATCATCCCCTGACTCCGGAGTATGACGATGAAGAAAAGTATTACCGCCCTCGCCCTGAGCGCCCTGCTGTTCACTACCGGCTCTGCCGTGGCAGCAGATTATAAAATTGACAAAGAGGGCCAGCACGCCTTCGTTAACTTCCGTATTCAGCACCTGGGCTACAGCTGGCTGTACGGTACGTTTAAAGATTTTGACGGCACCTTCACCTTCGATGAGAAAAACCCGGCGGCGGATAAAGTGAACGTCACCATCAATACCAAAAGCGTGGACACTAACCATGCCGAGCGTGATAAGCACCTGCGCAGCGCCGAGTTCCTGAACGTGGCGAAATTCCCGCAGGCGACCTTTGCGTCAACCGCAGTGAAGAAAGACGGCGATGCGCTGGATATTACCGGTGATCTGACGCTGAACGGCGTCACCAAACCTGTCACGCTGAAAGCGAAACTGATCGGTCAGGGCGATGATCCCTGGGGCGGCGTACGCGCGGGCTTTGAAGCGGCGGGTAAAATCAAGCTGAAAGATTACAACATCACTACCGATCTCGGTCCGGCGTCTCAGGATGTGGATCTGATTATTTCGGTGGAAGGCGTGCGTAAGAAGTAATGCAGAATGATTGCCGGGTGCGCAGCTGCGTCACCCGGCAACAATTTATTCCGGATCGGGGATCCCAAGCTGGGTATTCAGACGACCACGGGATTTGTTGAAGATTTTATTGCCGTTTTCACGACCAGCCCGACGGCGACGCTGTTCTTCTTCCGGCAGCGCCCGCTCCTCCTGACACAACACACTGCAACAGCCGCTGAACTTCTCGGCACAGGCCGGACACTGAATAAACAGCAGATGACAACCGTCATTCAGACAGTTGGTATGGCTGTCGCACGGCGCGCCGCACTGATGACACTGAGCGATCACATCGTCGGAAATACGCTCGCCCATGCGTTCATCAAAGACAAAGTTTTTACCGATAAAGCGCACCGGCAGTCCCTGCTCGCGGGCGCGACGGGCGTACTCGATAATGCCGCCTTCGATATGCCAGACTTTGTTGAAACCGTTATGCTTCATCCAGGCGCTGGCTTTTTCGCAGCGAATGCCGCCGGTACAGTACATAACAATTTTCTTGTCTTTGTGCTCCTGCATCATCTCAACGGCTTTCGGCAACTGTTCGCGGAACGTGTCCGCCGGAATTTCGAGCGCATCTTCAAAATGCCCCACTTCGTATTCGTAGTGGTTGCGCATATCAATAAATACCGCGTCAGGATCGTCCAGCATGGCGTTTACTTCCGCCGCCTTCAGATAATCCCCAACATTGCTGGCATCAAACGTCTCATCTTCAATGCCATCGGCGACGATACGGTCGCGCACTTTCATGCGCAGCACCCAGAAAGATTTTCCGTCATCATCCAGCGCGACGTTCAGTCGCAGACCATCCAGCGCCGGATCAAAGGCATAGAGGCAGTCACGCAGCGCATCAAACTGACTTTGCGGCACGCTGATTTGCGCATTGATGCCTTCATGTGCTAAATAAATGCGCCCGAAAACATTTAACGCCGTTAATGCCTGATAGAGGGCATCGCGCGTGGCTTTCGGATCGGAGATAGTGAAATACTTATAGAATGAGACCGTGGTGCGCGGCTCGGCTTCCGCCAGCATACGCGCCTTCAGCTCCTCATTCGAAATGCGGTTGTGTAACACTGGCATGGTGTACTTATCCTGCAATAACGAGAGATGGGTGAAAAACGGGCAGCATCATATAGCAAATACTGTTAATTTACATCCATACATTTTGCGCTACATTTCACTCACCAGAAAAAATACCAGGCAACGAGGCTCTGGAAAGAACGATTTCTCCGCCATAAACGTCGGTGAATTTATCTTAGTGCGAAGGCATTAACGCACGGCTTGTCGAATCACAGGAATGACATGACACATCTACCCAAATTTTCCACCGCCTTACTTCATCCGCGCTACTGGTTAACCTGGTTTGGTATTGGTTTGCTGTGGCTGCTGGTTCAGCTCCCTTACCCGGTGATTTATCGGATGGGTACAGGTCTTGGCCATCTGGCGATGCGCCTGATGAAGCGTCGTGTGCATGTCGCTACCCGTAACCTGGAGCTTTGCTTCCCGGAAATGAGTCAGGCGGCGCGCCACGACATGGTGGTGAAGAATTTTGAGTCGGTGGGCATGGGCCTGTTTGAAACCGGCATGGCCTGGTTCTGGTCGGACAAACGTATCGCCCGCTGGGCGGACATCATCAACTTTGAGCCGGTCTATGAACTGCAACGTCAGAAACGCGGCATTCTGCTGATCGGGGTGCATTTTCTGACCCTCGAACTGGGCGCACGTATGTTTGGTATGCAGACGCCGGGGATCGGGGTTTATCGCCCGAATGACAACCCGGTAATCGACCTGCTGCAAACCTGGGGACGCCTGCGCTCCAATAAAACCATGCTCGACCGCAAGGATTTGAAAGGCATGGTGCGGGCGCTGAAAAACGGCGAAGTGGTGTGGTACGCGCCGGATCACGACTATGGCCCGCGCGCCAGCGTGTTCGTGCCCTTTTTCGCCGTAGACCAGGCCGCGACCACTTCCGGCACCTGGATGCTGGCGAGAATGTCCCAGGCGAGCATCGTTCCCTTTGTGCCGCGCCGTAAACCCGGCGGTAAGGGCTACGAACTGGTGATGCTGGATCCGCAAAACGATCCGCCGCTGGATGACGCCGAAACCACCGCCGCCTGGATGAACGGCGTGATCGAAAAATGCATCATGATGGCCCCGGAGCAGTACATGTGGCTGCATCGTCGCTTCAAGACCCGTCCGGAAGGCGTTCCTTCCCGTTATTAGCATTCATCTGTAAGCCGGGGAAGCGGCAGCGCCACCCGGCAACTTCTCTCCCCCCCCCCGCTTTAAGCTTTAAGCGCTCTCCGGTTTGCGGCCCCTTCTCCCCAGGCGTATGATTAGCAGGCTTACTATTTAAACCTGTTAACGCCTGCAACCGGACGGTTATGTCACCCTCAGCGACGCCCCTTAACTGGAAACGGAATCTTGCCATTGCCTGGATCGGCTGCTTTCTCACCGGCGCGGCCTTCAGCCTTGTGATGCCTTTTCTGCCGCTCTACATAGAGCAGCTGGGCGTCAGCGGCCACAGCGCGCTCAATATGTGGTCCGGTCTGGTGTTCAGCATCACCTTTCTTTTCTCAGCTGTCGCTTCCCCGCTGTGGGGCGGTCTGGCGGATCGTAAAGGCCGCAAACTGATGCTGCTGCGCTCGGCCCTCGGCATGGCGGTGGTAATGATGCTGATGGGGCTGGCGCAGAATATCTGGCAACTGCTGGCGCTACGCGCCTGTCTCGGTCTGCTGGGCGGATTTATCCCTAACGCCAATGCGCTGATCGCCACGCAAATGCCGCGCAATAAAAGCGGCTGGGCGCTGGGCACACTATCAACCGGTGGCGTCAGCGGGGCGCTGTTAGGCCCGCTGGCGGGCGGACTGCTGGCGGATAGCTACGGTTTGCGCCCGGTGTTTTTCATCACCGCCGCCGTGCTGTTCATCTGCTTTTTACTGACGCTGTTTTGCATCCGCGAAAACTTCACGCCGGTGGCGAAGAAAGAGATGCTGCACGCGCGTGAAGTCATTGGTTCGCTGAAAAGCCCCAGACTGGTGCTGAGCCTGTTTGTCACCACCATGATTATCCAGGTTGCCACCGGCTCCATTGCGCCCATCCTGACGCTGTACGTGCGCGATCTGGCGGGGGACGTCAGCAACATCGCCTTTATCAGCGGCATGATCGCCTCGGTGCCCGGCGTCGCGGCTCTGCTCAGCGCCCCCCGGCTGGGTAAACTGGGAGATCGCATCGGGCCGGAAAAAATCCTTATCGCCGCGCTGATGGTGTCGATTTTGCTGCTGATCCCGATGTCCTTTGTGCAGACGCCGGTTCAGCTGGGCATATTACGTTTTCTGCTTGGCGCGGCGGACGGTGCGCTGCTGCCAGCCGTACAGACGCTGCTGGTCTATAACTCAACCAATCAGATTGCCGGGCGCATCTTCAGCTATAACCAGTCGTTCCGCGATATCGGTAACGTCACCGGCCCGCTGCTTGGCGCGGCGGTCTCGGCCAGCTATGGCTTCCGCACGGTATTTCTGGTCACCGCCTCGGTGGTGATGTTCAACGTGATCTACTCCTGGCTGAGCCTGCGGCGGCGTCGTCGGGAAGCTACGGCGATGTGATGATGCTTAATTTTGCCTGATCGCCCTTGCACTTTCCGATCTTCAACTATTCTTTCCCTGAACATCACATCCAATTACAGGGAGAAGACAATGACTATGTATGCCACGCTGGAAGAAGCCATTGATGCTGCACGTGAGGAGTTTCTGGCGGCGAATCCGGAACTGGATGAAGAAAACGCCAACATACAGCAGTTTAACATCCAGAAGTATGTGCTTCAGGATGGTGAGATCATGTGGCAGGCAGAGTTTTTAGCTGAAGAGAGCGATGACGGTGAATGTCTGCCGATGCTTACCGGTGAAGCCGCGCAGAGCGTGTTTGACCGTGATTTCGATGAGATCGAGATCCGTCAGGAGTGGCTGGAAGAAAACACCCTGCATGAGTGGGACGAAGGCGAATATCAGCTTGAGCCGCCGCTGGACACCGAGGAAGGCCGCGCGGCAGCCGACGAGTGGGATCAGCGCTGATTATTCATAAGGGCCGTGATGCGCATCCAGCGGCAGCAACAGCGTGTCGAATACCAGCGAGAACGGTAGATCGAGCACCGTAAGGTACCGCCAGCCTGAATCGCGAACGTCCCATTGCACGCCGGGGTAGTACTGGTTACCGTGACCCTGCCCCGGCAGGGTACGACTGATAATGCTGCCGCAACCGCTCAGCAACAGCGCCATAATGGCGACAGCGAAAATTTTCACGCCTCCCTCCTTATTCATTCAGACAAAAAAATACCGGCCTGCGGGCCGGTATTTTCCTTAATGTGCGGCTTACTTACCGTTGAGCGCCTGCGGGTTCAACCGCAGCGCCTCGTAATGGCTGATCCACGACGAGTAACGCTCCGGGGCTGCCCACACGCGGTAATGCATACGTGACAGGGTGACCGGGTCGCTCAGCAACACCAGCCGACGATCGCGCGTCAGTTTATCCGGCGTTTCGTTCAGCGCCTGCTCAACATGACGATCGCGGGCGATTTCCAGCACCTGGCTTGCACGGTGACGGGCAGTGGCCATGGCGGTGGCAAGAGCGTTAAATGACGGGTTAAACACCGCGTGCATAAAGCCGTCGTCCAGCGCGCGGGCGCGGTTGATGGTCAGATATTTGTCGGTATCCACCAGCACCTGCGGCGGGGAATACTCTTCCGGGATAAGGAACAGTTTCCAGCGCTTGGTACGCAGACCGACAGTGGCACGGCTCGAGATCACCGACACGAACGGCGACAGGATCAGCGAGAAAACGATAGGCGCCAGCCAGAACAGGAAGCGCAGATCCAGCCACGCCATACCGGCGGCCCATACCAGGCCCAGCAGCAGCTGCGAGCCATGACGCATAAAGGCTTCACCCCATGGGGTGGAGTCGTCGTCGCGCTGTGGCGAGTTCCACACCACTTCCCAGCCGAGGAAGGCGCTGACCACAAACACCGTGTGGAACAGCATACGCACCGGCGCGAGCAGCACGGAGAACAGCACTTCCAGCAGCAGCGACAGGGTCACGCGCAGGAAACCGCCGTACTCTTTCGGCCCTTTACACCACACCAGAATGATACTTAGCAGCTTCGGCAGGAACAGCAGCACCATGGTGGACGCAAAGAGCGCGATCGCCAGCTCCGGACGCCACTGCGGCCACACCGGGAACAGCTGACGCGGTTGCAGGAAGTATTGCGGTTCGGTCAGCGCATGCACCACCTGTAAAGCGGTTGAGAGCGCAAGGAACATAAACCACAGCGGTGCCGACAGATAGGACATCACGCCGGTCAGGAACACCGCGCGGTGTACCGGATGCATCCCTTTCACCAGGAACAGACGGAAGTTCATCAGGTTGCCGTGGCACCAGCGACGGTCACGCTTGAGTTCATCCAGCAGGTTCGGCGGCAGCTCTTCATAAGAGCCTGGCAGATCGTAGGCTATCCACACCCCCCAGCCCGCACGGCGCATCAGCGCGGCTTCCACAAAGTCGTGAGAAAGAATAGAACCTGCAAAGGAGCCTTCACCCGGCAGCGGCGCCAGCGCACAGTGCTCAATGAACGGCTTCACGCGGATAATGGCGTTGTGCCCCCAGTAGTGGGATTCACCCAGTTGCCAGAAGTGCAGCCCGGCGGTAAACAGTGGACCGTACACGCGGGTGGCGAACTGCTGGCAGCGCGCATAGAGCGTATCCATGCCCGACGCTTTTGGCGAAGACTGGATAATACCGGCGTTAGGATTGGCTTCCATCAGACGCACCAGACCGCTCAGACAGTCACCGGTCATCACGGAGTCGGCGTCCAGCACCACCATATAGCTGTACTGATTACCCCAGCGACGGCAGAAGTCATCGATGTTACCGCTTTTACGTTTCACGCGGCGGCGACGGCGACGATAGAAGATCTGCCCTTCGCCCTGCACTTCCGCGATCAGCTCCATCCAGGCTTTCTGCTCGGCGACGCAAATATCCGGGTTGTAGCTGTCACTCAGGATATAGACGTCAAAATGCGCGGCATTGCCGGTGGCTTTAACCGATTCCCAGGTCGCGCGCAGGCCCGCGTATACGCGATCCACGTCCTCGTTACAGATCGGCATGATCAGCGCGGTACGGTGTTCCGGATTAAGGGGTTCATCCCCGACCGTCGAGTGCGAAATGCTGTATTTATCTTTACCGATGAGCAGCTGTAAGAAGCCCATCAGCGCGGTCCAGAAACCAGCCGATACCCAGCAGAACAGCACGGCAAACAGGATCAGAATGCCGGTTTGCAGTACGTAAGGCAGCAGCTGCATGGCTGACACCAGCAGATCCTGGCCTACCATATCGGTCGGGTTGATCAGCGCCCAGCCCTGATAAGGCAGAATGGTTTTCATGTACCAGGTGGCGACCACCGTCTGGGAGATCGTCAGCAGCAGTAAAATGTAGCGACGGATCGTGCCCATCATTCGCCACTGCTTTTCGCTCTCCTGCTGCTCTTTGGTCAGACGGGAGAGGTAGCGCGGCGGCACATCGCGGCCACGCAGACGATCCCAGAAACGACCAATCGGGTTAGTACGCCACTGTTCAGGGAACATGGAAGAACGCGTGGCTTTCGGCATCGCCTCAAGCTGGGTACGTCCTTCATCGTCTTTGATCAGTTGACCTTCGCCGAGGGACTCGGGCCAGACCTGTTGCAGACGCGTCTGCACCGAGCCGAGCGGGGTGTCATCGTCCCGCTCGAAATGACGGTGCTCAGCATCCAGCGCTTCGTGCACGGCGCGCAGGTCCGTGGTCGGCAGCGCCGCTTTCTCAATATCAGAAAGCGGCAGCGCGTCGATATACTCAGTAGTCTTATTCATTGGCAGGTAGCTGATAGCTCCAGGTTTCACTCAGCGGCTGCTCGCCATTCACCAGCGCAGCACGCATATCGGTCGTCGCTTTAGGATCTTTCACCTTCACGCGCAGGGTTAAACGCCAGCCATGCGTGACCGGGTTATAGCGCACGGCTTGTTCAACGATTTCGCCGTTATCGCCAATGCTGGCCTGCGCCGTCACCGGCGTGTCCTGCGGCAGTTTTTTCATATCCTGGCCGACGAAGTCCACCACGAAAGCGATGGTGCCATCCGGCTGACGAATAAGGTTAGATTGCTTCACGTCACCGGTGGAACGACGGGTTTGCAGCGCCCAGGCGTTATCCGGCGCATGCAGTTTGTCTTCGTCGCGGCTAAAGGTGATGCTGTACCTGAAGTTCATCTCTTTACCCGGCTCCGGAAGCTGATCCGGTGTCCAGTAAGCGACGATGTTATCGTTGGTTTCATCGTTGGTCGGGATTTCAACCAGCTCGATTTTGCCTTTGCCCCAGTCGCCCTGCGGAGTGACCCAGGCGCTTGGACGCAGATCGTAGCGGTCATCCAGATCCTCGAAGCGGGAGAACTGGCGGCCACGCTGCAACAGGCCAAAGCCCTGCGGGTTTTCCATGGCGTAGCTGCTGACGGCCAGATGTTTCGGGTTGTTCAGCGGACGCCAGATCCATTCGCCGTTGCCGGCATGAATCGACAGACCGTTAGAGTCGTGCAGCTCCGGACGGAAGTTGGTGGTCGGCGACGGTTGACCCGGCCCAAACAGGAACATACTGGTCAGCGGGGCAACGCCCAGTTTACCCACTTTGTCGCGCAGATAGACCTTTGACTGCACGTCAACCACGGTATCGCGACCCGGAATGATCACAAAGCGGTAGGCGCCCGCCGCACGTGGGGAGTCCAGCAGCGCATAAATGGTCAGGCGTTTGTCGGTCGGTTTTGGACGCTCGATCCAGAACTCGCGAAAACGCGGGAACTCTTCGCCAGACGGCAGCGCGGTATCGATAGCCAGACCGCGGGCCGAGAGGCCATAAGTCTGACCCGCGCCAATAACGCGGAAATAGCTCGCGCCCAGCATACTGACGATTTCGTCGTTTTTGTCTTTGCTGTTGATAGGATACAGCACTTTAAATCCGGCAAATCCCAGATCCTTGACGGTGTCCTTGTCATGCTGGACGTTGCCGAAATTGAAGTAATCCGGGCTGTATTTAATTTTACGCACGGCGGTCGAGGTCACTTCATTGACGGTGACAGGCGTGTCGAAGTACATACCCTGATGATAGAATTCGAGCTTGAATGGGGTTTTAACGTTATTCCAGTAAGCTTTCTCGTGATTGAACTGGATCTGCTGATAGTCCGCGTATTTCATATCGCGGAAAACAGAAGGCAGGTTGCTTTTAGGGGCTTCATAGCCTTTACCGGCTAATGACTGTGCCTGTTTTGCTACATCATCGAGGGTAAAAGCCCAGCCCGATGAGGAGTACAGGGATAACAGTACCGCTGCGCCTAACCAACGCATTTTCATCACTTGTTGTTTATGTTTCATATAACTAAGCACTTCCCCCTTTGTGTGCTTAAATCGATCCATCCATTTTAATGGAAGTTCTGGCATTCCGACAACTTAATCCCGGCTTTGTTCGCGCGCTGGCTCAGTGTGTAAGCAAATGAAAGTCCACCATTATCAATTACGCGTTTATCCTGGAGACAGATTGTCTGACTTAGTGTAGGGTTGCCACCGAATGTACCCTTTATTTAGCCTATGGAATAAGGCGAAAAGTCTGATACTGCATGGAGTTATATGAGCAAAATCCCTGCACAGCGTGAGTATTTTCTGGATTCCATCCGCGCGTGGTTGATGTTACTGGGAATCCCCTTTCATATCTCACTTATTTACTCCAGCCATGTCTGGCACGTTAACAGCGCCAGCCCGTCCTGGGGCCTGACCCTGTTTAATGATTTTATTCATTCGTTCCGCATGCAGGTCTTTTTTGTCATCTCCGGCTATTTCTCCTACATGCTGTTTCTGCGTTACCCGGTAAAACGCTGGTGGAAAGTGCGCGTCGAACGTGTCGGCATTCCGATGTTAACCGCCATTCCGTTGCTCACCCTGCCGCAGTTTATGATGCTGCAACATGTCAAAGGTAAAACGGAAAGCTGGCATACGCTGTCGGCCTATGACAAATACAACACCCTGATCTGGGAACTGGTTTCTCACCTGTGGTTCCTGCTGGTGCTGGTGGTGCTGACCACCCTTGGCGTCTGGCTGTTTGGCGTGATCCAGCGCCGTCTCAAACCCGGTAAATTTTTCACTGACATCGGCATGGGTAAACTCACGTTGCTGTTTTTGCTGCTCGGCGTGCTCTATGCCGCGCTGCGCCGCACGCTGTTGATCGCCTGGTCGCCGATCCTCAGCGATGGCCTGTTTAATTTCACCGTCATGCAGACGCTGTTTTACGTGCCGTTCTTTCTGCTGGGCGCGCTGACCTTTATAAGTCCACGACTCAAAGATCTGTTTACCACCCCCTCCCCTGCCTGTCTGCTGGGCTCGACGCTGGCGTTTTGCGCCTACCTGCTCAATCAGCGGTATGGCAGCGGCGATGCCTGGATGTATGAAACGGAAAGCGTGATTACGATGGTGATGGGCCTGTGGATGGTTAACGTGGTGTTTTCGCTGGGACATCGTCTGCTGAATTTCCAGTCCTCCCGCGTCACCTATTTCGTGAATGCGTCGCTGTTTATTTATCTGGTGCACCATCCGTTAACGCTGTTTTATGGCGCCTGGATCACCCCGCACATTCACTCCAATCTGCTGGGCTTTTTGACGGGACTGGTGTTTGTGGTGGGCGGCGCGCTGATCCTCTATGAAGTGCATCTGCGCATTCCGCTGTTGCGTTTCCTGTTCTCCGGTAAGCCGCAACAGCAGCCGGTAAAAAGCCAGGCCTGATAACCTATGTGGCTACTCGTCCTCTAGAGTAGCCACTCTACCGGCAGACGGTAGACAAAGCGCACCAGCATACGCTGCCAGAAGCGGGTTTTCGGCTCTTTTTTATGAACGATTTCCTGCCCGTCTTTCTGCTCGATCCAGTTAATGCGCCCCCAGCGGTCAAGACGCAGCTCCCAGGCCACATCCCGCTGGCTTTGCACAAAGCGCTGGTGGATACGTGCCGCCAGCGGTTCGCTGTCGATAACAAAACCCATCTCCGTATTCAGCATCGCCGAGCGCGGGTCGAAATTGAACGAGCCGATAAAGACCTTACGCTCGTCAATGCTGAAGGTTTTGGCATGCAGACTGGAGCCGGAGTTACCGGTCAGGCCGCGGTCATGGGGATGGCGGCCCCCTTCATGGGTGGGTTTCAGTTCATACAGCGCCACGCCGTGACGCAGTAATTTTTTGCGCCAGCGGGCGTAACCGGCATGCACCACAGCGACATCATTGGCGGCCAGCGAATTGGTAAGAATGGCGATTTTGACGCCCTTGCGCACCAGTTGCAGCAATTGCGCCACACCGGAGCGCGTGGGGACAAAATAGGCCGAACAGATGTCGATTTGCTGCTCCGGCATGCCCATCACGTTGACGAGGCGCTGCGGCAACAGCGTATGATTTCGCGCCCGCCCCTGACCTTTACGCGGATCGTCGCTCAGCAGGCGGGTTTTCGCCCACATCATCGGCAGCGAGTTGGTTTCCAGCAGCGTGGCGAAGCGGGTGGATTCCAGTTTGTTCAGGTAACGTTTCGCGGTGACATCGCTGTACCAGGATTCCGGGATGCGGATATGCCGGACGATGTCCTCTTCAGCGATATCCAGCACATCCTGTAGCGTGGAAACCGATTTACAGGTCCAGTAACGCTCAAAATCGTCGGTGACGTCTTTCACCACCGGCCCTATCGCCAGCACATCCAGATCGGTAAACAGCGGTTGCTCCCCCGCGCCGAAATAGGCATCGCCGATATTTCTGCCGCCCACCAGCGTCACCACCCCGTCAACCGTGAAGCTTTTGTTATGCATACGCCGGTTCAGGCGGGCAAAATCAGTGAGATAGCCCAGCGCCCGCAGGGTGCGAAAAGAAAAGGGATTGAATAAGCGCAGCTCGACGTTGGGATGCGCGTCCAGAATGCGCAGCGTGTCATCCATGCCGACGGTATTGTTATCGTCCAGCAACATGCGAACCTTCACGCCGCGACTGGCAGCATCGAGGATGACGGACAGCAGCAACCGTCCTGACATGTCGTCTTCCCAGATGTAATACTGAATGTCGAGAGTCTGTTCGGCCATCTCAACGAGCCGGTAGCGGGCGGCGAAGGCGTCGAGGCTGTCATCCAGCACCAGTAAACCGCACTCCCCTGGATGGGCCGCGCAGACCGGGGCTATTGCCAGCCCCAGTCGTGTATTATTCGCCGCCTCCTTCTCCCTGTTGGGTAAGGAGGCGCTGGTAAAGTCGGGTAGTTTCATCGTCATAACAGACAAAGTATACCTCGCCAAACGAAGGGCGACGGGTGAGAAATTCCGAAACTGTATTGACCGCAATTTCTGCTGCCGCCGCTTTCGGGAAGCCGTATATCCCGGTACTGATAGCCGGAAACGCTATCGAGTGATAACCATTGGCCTCCGCCAGTTTCAGGCTGTTGCGATAGGCATCCTCCAGCAGCCGCGCTTCATGGTGATCGCCGCCATGCCATACGGGCCCGACGGTATGGATCACCGCCTTTGCCGGTAGCGCCCCTGCAAGGGTGATCACCGCATGACCGGGCGGACACTCGCCCTGCTGCTGACGCACCACTTTACAGGCCTCAAGTAAAGCTGGCCCCGCCGCACGATGGATAGCGCCATCCACACCGCCACCGCCCATCAAAGAGGGATTTGCCGCATTGACTATGACATCCACCTGTTGCGTGGTGATGTCACCCTTAATAACCTTTATACGCGAGTGCATGATCGTCTCTCTTAACCGGGTTCACAGGGTAAGTGTACAGCAGTGTTTTACCGCTGACAGGGATATTGTCTTACCAGTCATTGCTGAAAGAGGAGCAGATCAGCTCGTCCCGCCCCACTGCTGCGACAGGCGCAGTGATTGCCCGTCGGTAACGGTGACGGTAATGGAGACGTTATCCTGCGGTGAAAGCGTCATACGTAAACGGGATAACGCAGTGAGCTGATGCGCCGGGATGGTGACGGTATGACGCTGCACCGAGGTGCTTTGTCCGCCGTTGCCGGTGCGGACGGCGCTGATCTGCACCTGGCAGACACAGGACTGGGCGAGCGTCACCTGCGGCGTAATGGTGTAGATGTCACCGTTCTGTACGGTATCAAAGGTTATCTGGCTGGAGAGCGCCGCCAGCAATAATAGTGGATGCATAGGTTTCTCCGGATGAAAAAAAACAGGGCCGGAGCCCTGTTCTTTTCTACTGCTGAAGTCTTAGTACTGGTTAGCGGTAGCGTTGTTACCAAAACCAACCTGGCGAACTTCCACGAAGGAGTTAGAGGCAGTCTGGTTAACCAGCGCGCCGTTCAGCACGCCGTGCTGGTTGACGTTGATTTCAGAATCACGGCTGTTCCACTGGTCGATAGTGGCGTTGTTGCGTGAGCCAGTCTGCGTCAGTTCGATGGTGCTGTCGTCCGAACCCTGACCTACGTCAGCGCCGTTACCAGTACCATTCTGGGTAATGGTCAGGCTGGAATCACGGGCGTCAGTTTGCAGTGCCAGCGCAGCGTTAGTGCTACCGTACTGGAAAATACCCAGTTCTGAATTCGGGCCGCTATTGTGACCGCCGTGACCATACTGCGGAATGGAGCCTGCAAAAGCACTGCCAGAAACAACGATCGCTGCTACAACTGCCACTTTGATAAATTTCATGGTAAACCCCCATCGGATTGATATGTAAGCGTCTCAATGCTTTCAACGTTGGGTAACGCGAATAGCCATTTGCGACTGCCTCTGCACTACGACTGCTGTTTTTTGCGTACCAAATTGCGTAATATTCGCTCTGTTACCCGAGCCTTTCTGGATAATCATCGCGGTATTACCGTAAGCCCCTTGCGTAATAGTCGCGTCATTGGAATTACCCGTCTGATCGACATACGCAAGGTTGTAATTTCCTGACTGCTGAACCTGTGCCCGGTTATTTCCACCGTCCTGTGAAACCACCGCCAGTAATTTCGATCCCTGCTGGCTTAGCTGAGCGCTGTTATTGTTACCCTGCTGACCGATAATGGCTGCTTTGTTATAAGAAGCCCTGCTCAGTTCATTCACCGCAAAGTTATATTCTGAAGATGCCAGATCGTAACCTGCCGCTAAGGTAATTCCAGGCGCACTCAACATTGCCAACACCATAAATAACAGTCTGTTTTTCATGCTGTCACCTGGACCTGATTGTCATTCATAAATAATGTCTGCCGGGGTCATTAACGTATTTCAATATTTGTTAACGCCTCGTAACAATGGAGAGTATGTGCGGAGAAATATCTTAAATATCTCACCTGCGATTCGTATTTTTATCCACATACTCACCTTAAAGCATGAGAAGGAGCGGAGAGCTTTCTGGCATTTATTGCACTTCTGTCACAATTCGCACCAAACACCAATACCTTTACAGTACCAGAAGAATATTTTTGCGCTTTGCATAGAACTTTTGAGCGTTTACAAAGAAGATTTTTACAGAATCTGTCACCACGCGACTTTTTCTTTACGATGTGGTCACATTAAAAAAGTGGAATTGGTAATTTAATATTAGTGCACAATTAAATTTTAACATATTTAATATATCGCATTAATTATCAATAAGTTACATGAAATATTTATGACATTAAATTTGATACACAAGTATTAACTTGTACAACTTAACCATTAAAACCGATGGATAAAAACATGCAAAAAACACATTTAATAATTTAATTTTACATCCTGTTACATGTTTAACACTTGATTTAAGGTTGGTAATGACTAGATTGAAACCAGCAGTATGTTTTTACTTTGTTAATTTTGCCCACTAACGGGCTTATTATTTTATTACACACAGCAGTTCAACATCTGTCAGTACTTCTGGGTCTCCATATTGTCATGGGGATAGGCTGCGGATGTACCTAAAAGCGGAGTTTCATCATGTTTAATGAAGTCCAGAGTTTACATGCTCAGTCAATCTTGCTGATCACTAAACCCTCATTACAGGCTACAGCTTTATTACAACATTTAAAAAACTCCCTGGCAATTACAGGGAAACTCCATAATATTCAACGATCTCTGGATGATATTAATCCTGGCAGCGTGATCCTCTTTGATATGATGGAAGCGGATAAAAAACTTATCCAGTACTGGCAGGAAAATTTAAGCCGTAAAAACAACAATATAAAATTGTTGTTACTGAATACCCCCGACGAGTACCCCTTCCGCGACATTGAAAACTGGCCGCATATCAACGGGGTTTTTTATGTGACCGAGGATGAATCGCATGTGGTGGACGGCCTGCAAAGCGTCCAGCGCGGCGAATGCTACTTCTCACAGAAACTGGCCAGCTACCTCATCACCCACTCGGGTAATTATCGCTATAACAGCGCTGAGTCTGCCTTACTCACGCATCGTGAGAAAGAGATCCTCAATAAGCTGCGCATCGGCGCCTCGAACATCGAGATTGCCCGCGCCCTGTTTATCAGCGAAAACACGGTTAAAACGCATCTGTATAACTTATTTAAAAAGATCTCGGTTAAAAACCGTACGCAGGCGGTCTCCTGGGCTAACGATAACCTCAGGCGTTAGCATCATGAAACCTTACATAGCCTGGCTTGCAGCCGCAGAACTTCTGCTGGCTGCCGGGAACCTGTACGCGGTTGAAGTGGAAGTGCCGGGATTGCTGACTGACCACACGGTGTCATCGGTGGGACACGATTTCTATCGTGCATTTAGCGATAAATGGGAAAGCAGTTATACGGGTAATTTAACCATCAATGAACGCCCAAGTGCGCGCTGGGGCAGCTGGATCACCATTACGGTTAATCAGGATCTGGTTTATCAGACCTTTTTATTTCCGACCAAACGCGATTTCGACAACAACGTAAATATCGCGATAGCGCAAACCGAAGAAGCACTGGATCGCCGGCAAATTGATCAGGCTCTGCTCAGTACCGGCGATCTGGCGAAAGACGAATACTAAAACCTAATAATTTTCCGGAGGCTGTCATGCGTATCGCTTGTGCCGTTGTCACCCTTATGCTTATTTCCCCGCTGTGCTCGGCAGGAAATATGACCTTTCAGTTTCGCAATCCTAATTTTGGAGGGAATCCAAATAACGGCGCGTTTTTATTGAATAGCGCCCAGGCGCAAAACTCTTATAAAGATCCCAGTTATGACGATGATTTTGGTATTGAAACGCCGTCAGCGCTGGATAACTTTACCCAGGCTATTCAGTCGCAGCTGTTGGGCGGCCTGCTGACCAATATAAATACCGGCAAACCAGGCCGGATGGTCACCACCGATTTTATTGTCGATATCGCTAATAACGACGGGCAATTACAGCTAAACGTCACCGACCGTAAAACGGGCAAAACATCGACCATTCAGGTGGCCGGTTTACAAAGCAATTCGACCGATTTTTAACACACAGCTACTACAGGACAATGACTATGCAGCGCTTACTTATTTTACTGGCGGTGTGTTTATTGAGCGGATGCTTGACCGCTCCGCCAAAAGAAGCGGCCAAACCGACCCTGATGCCACGGGCGCAGAGTTTTCGCGACTTAACGCATCTGCCACCCCCTTCCGGCAAAGTCTTTGTGTCGGTGTATAACATTCAGGATGAAACCGGGCAGTTTAAAGCCTATCCGGCGAGTAACTTCTCCACGGCGGTGCCGCAGAGCGCCACGGCGATGCTGGTCACGGCGCTGAAGGATTCCCGCTGGTTTATCCCGCTGGAGCGTCAGGGTCTGCAAAACCTGTTAAACGAGCGCAAGATTATCCGCGCCGCCCAGGAAAACGGCACGGTGGCGATGAATAATCGCGTTCCCCTGCAATCGTTGACGGCGGCAAACGTGATGATCGAAGGCTCGATTATTGGCTATGAAAGCAATGTAAAATCGGGCGGCGTGGGGGCGCGATACTTTGGTATTGGCGGCGATACGCAGTATCAGCTCGATCAGGTGGCGGTAAACCTGCGCGTGGTTAACGTCAGCACCGGCGAGATCCTCTCGTCAGTCAACACCAGCAAAACGATTTTGTCTTATGAAGTCCAGGCGGGCGTGTTCCGCTTTATTGATTATCAACGTCTGCTGGAGGGGGAAATTGGCTATACCGCTAATGAACCAGTAATGCTGTGCCTGATGTCAGCCATTGAAACCGGGGTGATCTTCCTGATCAATGACGGTATCGATCGCGGGCTGTGGGATTTGCAAAGCCCCGGCGAAGTGAAAAACGCCGTGCTACAGAAATACCGCCAGATGGCCGTACCGCCTGAGTCCTGATAATAATAATGTGCGCGGGCGTGGCGGTTTTCGTCACGCCTTTTTTATTCCGCTGCCACCGCGCCAGAACTTTCTTTAGCCCGCCGCCCTGCCAGCCACAGTCCGCCATTTTTCATCGCGAAACCAAACAGCAGCCCGACCAGTAAAGATGGCAGCACCAGCCGCCAGTCCCCCTGCCCTGCAAAGGTTGCGCAGGCGCCGATAAAGGTGCCAGGCACAAAGGACAACAGTACATTTTTGGCCTGCATACACATGAAAAAGGCCACCATGCCGGTGATGGCATAGCCGGCGATCGACAACTGCGGCAGCATGGCGCTGCTGTGGATAATCAGTTGCGCCCAGGCGACACCGCTCAGCAACGTGCACAGCGTAATAAGCAGGCCTTTAAGCCCGCCCTGCGGACAGGCGAAATAGGCCGTCGAGCCAAGAAAACCCGCCCAGCTTAACAGTCCCAGAGTGACAGCCACCCAACCCCAGAGCGCGGACAGAACGCCGGTAGTGAGTGCGATTGCAAAGAGTATGTTCATGGCGCGCATCTTAGCAGATGCGCGCCGGTAAGATGCGATCTGCCGCACGTTATTTGCAATAACGAATTGCTCGTTACATTAAATAAGTGATGGTGATCACGTTATTCAGCGGTATCGTCCTGCAAATCGTCCCACATGGCCGCCAGCGCATCGCGCGTCAGGGATGCCATGGTACGCCAGAAAGGAGTGGTGGCGTGGGCTTCGACCTTACCCAGGAAGGTGCCGCACCAGGGGAGAAGGTAATCGCCAAACAGGATTTCCAGCGCTTCACTCTCATCCTCGCCTGCATTATCTTCCAGCCAGGATGCCGCCAGCAGCAGCAGGCCAAAATGATCGGCAGGCGCATCCGTCAGCGGCATACCGCGTTCGGTCAAAAATGCTCTGACGTCCGCCTTGGTTGTGCCTTCCACCCATGCGCTGCGGTATGGCGACACCTTGCAGTCATCGCCGACGAACAGCGCGTCGTAGTCTGCGGTCAGCGCAGGCAGATCCGCGCTGGCCTGTAAGCGCGCCAGCAGCTCATCCTGCTCCAGCGGCCAGTTCTCTGCCAGCTTGCCCTCGCGGATCAGCGTATACAGCGGGGCCAGCACCGGATCCTGCGGCTGACGATAGTAAAGCGAGCCCAGCATGCGGCAGAGGATTGAAAACTCATTCATTCGTTGATTCCATAACAGACATTAAAATTCAGCAAATTCAGGGATCGGCGGCATACCGCGCGATTCCAGGAAATTCAGCAGACGGCGCGGGGAAACGTTAAGAATACGATCTTCCGGGAAATCGACGTCGTCCAGCACCTTACGGCATTCGGTAAAATCACCCAGCGAGAAGGCGGTGTGGGAATCGGATCCCAGCGCCACCCAGCCTCCCGCGTCACGTACGGCGGCGGCAATCGCCCGGCAGTTGGCTTCGCTGCCTTTACGGGAGTGCAGAAAAGAGGAATTATTGATTTCCAGCGCCACCTGATGGGTGGCGGCGGCTTCGGCAATCGCCTTGATATCCACAGGATACTTCGGGTTCCCCGGATGGCTGATGATGTGCACCTGACCACTGGCCATGGTGGCGATCATCGCTTCAGTGTTAGTCGCCTGATCCTGCGGCGCGAATACCGGCTCATGAAAACCGGCAATGATCAGATCGAGGGCGGTGAGCATTGGCCCGGTGCAGTCGATCTCGCCGTCAGTATTTTTAATATTGGCCTCAATACCCCGCAGGATCCCCACGCCATCCACCACCCGCGGCCAGATACGCATGTTAACAAAGTGCCAGTAGTGCGGCGCATCCGCCATATCGGGGCCATGATCGGTAATGGCAAAAAGCTTGAGGCCTTTGCTTTTCGCGATGGCGATATAGTCATGAAGCGTGCTGTAGGCGTGCGTGCTGGCGACGGTGTGCATATGCAGGTCAACGGGATACATGGCTCTCTCCTCTGGTGATTTCCGCAAGGATAACAAATATCGCCTGCCTTTATAATGAAAACCCGGCGACAGCCGGGCGATCCTCAATAGCCGCGAACCCGATCCACCTGCCCGGTTACCGGTTTGCCGGCTTCCAGTTGCTCAATGGTCCAGGCAACAGAGGCGATGGCTTCCAGCGGGCGCGTTACCGCGGCAATGTGCGGCGTCATGCTTACGCGGGGATGCGCCCACAGCGGGCTGGTTTCCGGTAGCGGCTCCTGGCTGAAAACATCAAGCATCGCAGCTTTCAGCTTGCCGCGCTCAAGCGCCTGCAACAGATCGGCTTCCACCACATGCGCGCCGCGCGCCAGGTTAATGAAGTAGCTGTCATCAGCCAGCTGGTTGAGCAGATTGAGGTTAATAATGCCTTCGGTTTCGGCGGTGCGCGGCAGCAGGTTAATCAGCACCCGCGTACCCCGTAAAAATTCCCCAAGCTCCGCCTCGCCGGCAAAGCTGGTGACGCCCGGCCAGCTCTTGGGACTGCGGCTCCAGCAACGCAGCGGGAATCCCCACTCCAGCAGGCTTTCCGCCACTTTTGATCCCAGCACGCCTGCGCCAAGCACGCCGACGGTAAAGTCTTCCCGCTTATACTCCTCCAGCGGTTGCCATTTCGCCTGCTGTTTCAGTGCCTGATAATCATCAAAGCGGCGGAACCAGTGCAGCACCTGGCTTACGGCATATTCCTGCATTTGCAGGCCCATGCCGGTATCTTCCAGTCGAAACAGCGGCACGGATGGCAGCAGCATGTCCGGATGCGCTTTCAGTTTGCTCAATATCGCATCGACGCCCGCGCCCAGAGAGAAAACGCCTTTCAGTTCCCTGCCCTGTAGCATTTCAACAGGCGGTTGCCAGACCAGCGCATAGTCAGCAGGATCGTTATCGCCGGGTTTCCATTCGCGAATGCGCGCCTGCGGCAGCGCCCGTTTGAGTTCAGTTAGCCAGTATTGGGTATCAAAGGTCGGATGCCAGAAAAGAATGTCCATATCAACTCCAGATGTTGTGGCGCTGTTATTGGTAAGCGCATGATTTTTAGCCAGCCGCGCGGCTATCTTTGAAGGGGATTTATCAGCGTAGCAGCATAACAAATTTCTTCCTGATGCAGGGGCTGTCTGCGTTGCTGATAAAAAAATCAATTCCCGCGCGATTAAGAAGCAGGTTGCTGGAAGTTTGTCTGAACGCGCTAATTTATTGAAAAAGTTGATTGACGCTGAGTGAGGATTTCCCTACATTAGCGCCGTCCCAGCAACAACGGGATGACAATATGGTGAGGTGTCCGAGTGGCTGAAGGAGCACGCCTGGAAAGTGTGTATACGGCAACGTATCGAGGGTTCGAATCCCTCCCTCACCGCCATATTCAGGATGAGAGCCTGTACGTAAGTACGGGCTTTTTTCTTTTGTAGTCCCCGGAGAGGGAGGGATGAGAACCCCCGACTGAGGGTTCGACAAATGCGCCTGCGCATTTGGACAGCTGACGAGCCTGCGAGAAAGCTGCCCGCAGGGCGAGCGCAGCGAGTCAATCCCTCCCTCACCGCCATATTTATAGAAAAGCTCGTACTCACGTACGGGCTTTTTTTGCGTGTATATACGCGCAGGTAATAAAACTGTAGTGATTAACAGCAATCGCTCACTGCTTAACCGAACGCACCGGCAGGCATAAAATTTGCTTGACCGATTTAAGCCGAATCCCTATAGTAGCGCCCCGTTGCCCCCTGCGGGAAGGCAGCAAAACAATATGGTGAGGTGTCCGAGTGGCTGAAGGAGCACGCCTGGAAAGTGTGTATACGGCAACGTATCGAGGGTTCGAATCCCTCCCTCACCGCCATATTTAAAGAAGAGCTCGTACTCACGTACGGGCTTTTTTTTCGTCCTTATTTTGCCCTACAAAAACCAAAGCCCGGTATCCCGGGCTTTGTCATCAAAAAACTGTCTTAATAGTACGCTTTCAGCGTGCGCTGGCAGAGGGCCGAGCGGACGCAGTCATCTGTCGTGAAGCGGACTATGCCTACCATTTCATCTTCCTCAAAACGTGCCAGCGCGTCGCTCAGGCCGGACTTAACGCCCGACGGCAAATCGCACTGCGTCACATCACCGTTAACGATGACGGTCACGTTCTCCCCGAGGCGCGTCAAAAACATTTTCATTTGCGCAGCGGTCACGTTCTGAGCCTCGTCAAGAATGACGACCGCATTTTCAAATGTACGTCCGCGCATATAGGCGAACGGCGCGATTTCTACCTTGCCGATTTCTGGTCGCAGGCAGTATTGCATAAAGGACGCCCCAAGACGTTTCAGCAGCACATCGTAGACGGGCCGGAAATAAGGAGCGAACTTCTCCGAGATGTCGCCGGGTAAGAAGCCAAGATCTTCATCGGCTTGCAGGACCGGCCGGGTGACGATAATCCTCTCCACGTCCTTATGAATGAGGGCCTCCGCCGCTTTCGCTGCGCTAATCCAGGTTTTTCCGCAGCCCGCTTCACCGGTCGCGAAAATAAGGGACTTGCTCTCAATAGCATTCAGGTAGTGCGCCTGAGCTTCATTACGCGCGGCAATTGGCGAACTATCACGGCAGTCCCGGGCCATGCCAATTGATTCTACGCCACTCATCTGCACAAGCGAGGTGACCGATTCTTCTTCACGCTGTTTATGACTGCGCGAATCCCGTCTCAGCACACGTTTTGCTTCACGACGAGCTTTGATCACTGCTTTTTGTCTTCCCATGGATAGCACCTTGAGTTGTTGGTTTACATCACACGCGTCAACAGCGACGCGATTATGCGCACGAACGTCTGAGGTTTGGCTTCCTTGTAAGCCATTGCTTGCTTTTGGACATGACGCCGCAGAACGACCAGATAAGACATCTGCCGCATCGGATACATCAGGGATTTCAGAGGGGATGGAAAATAAAGCGGTGAGGAAGTCATTGCCGGTAGAGGATCTACCGCACCGGGATTTGCGGGATGATTTGCTGTTATGTCCGGTACAGGACCTTACCATTCGCGATCTCCATAGTGAAAGGACTCATCACTGCCGGGAACACTGGCTGCTTTCCTTACCTTTCAATTTAGCACAAGTGCAACATTGAGATTACTTTTTTATAACTTCAACCAGCGCTTCCGTGACTAAGAGCATCTGACATTTATATTACAGAAATATAACAATGAGTTGCTCATAGCAAAAAATGATAGTGCTGCGGCGATCCGTAAGGAAGGAACCCTGCCGTGGCCGGCAGGGTTGGCGGCGTCAGGCTTCCAGCAAGCCTTGCGCCAGATAATGATCGGCGTCAGGCACCCCCGGCAGCGCAAAGAAATAACCGCCGCCGATGGGCTTAATGTACTCCTCCAGCGCTTCGCCATTGAGCCGCTTCTGCACCGTCAGGAATCCTTCTTCCAGATCGTGCTGATAGCAGACGAACAGCAGCCCCATATCCAGTTGGCCAGAATTAGTAACCCCCAGCGAATAGCTGTAGCCCCGGCGCATCATCAGGCTGGACCGGGTTTCCGGCGTGCGCGGATTGGCCAGCCGGATATGGCTGTCGAGGGCGATCACATCGCCATCCGGATCGCGGCTGTAGTCCGGCACATCGTGCTCATGCTGCATACCGAGCGGTGCGCCGCTGTGCTTGTCACGGCCAAAAATCGTCTGCTGCTCTTTCAGCGGCGTGCGATCCCAGAATTCCACATGGAACTGGATGATGCGCACCGCCTGATAGCTGCCGCCAGCGGTCCAGGCAGGTTCATCCTGACTGGCCTGCACCCATACCACCTCTTTCATCAGCGCGTCATTCTTGCTGTCCGGGTTGGCGGTACCATCTTTGAAGCCGAGAAGATTGATCGGCGTCTCCTTGCCTTTACTGCGTGCTGCGTGTGCGGAAATGAAGCCTTCCCGTTTCCAGCGCACGCTGAGCAAGTCCGGCGTGTACTTGATGATGTCGCGCAGGGCGTGGATCACGGTGTCGGCGGTGTTGGCGCAGATTTGCAGCAGCACATCGCCATGGCACAGCGCCGCATCCAGCGAGTCATTCGGAAAGCGTGTCATTTTTTGCAGTTTGCGCGGCGCATGGGCGGCCAGCCCGAAGCGCTCGTCGAACAGCGATTTGCCGAGCGATACCGTGATGGTCAGATTATCCGGTGTGATAAACTCCCCGAGAATACCGGAATCCGTGGGCGGCAGACGCGGGTTCGGCGTGTCCGGCGCCGGGCCGCCGGTGGTCAGAAAGGCGATGCGCTGCGTCAGCAGACGAAACAGCCGCTGCAAATCCGCTTTATCGCTCGCCAGCACGTCAAACGCCACCAGCATCATTGACGCCTGTTGCGGCGTCAGAATGCCCGCCTGATGCGCGCCATAAAACGGCTGGGTTTCCATGCGCGCATCCGGCGATACCGTACCCGGCGCGCTCTGCGGTTTGGCCGCATGCGCCGGGCAGCCGCCGGTCAGTGCCAGCGCGCCGCCAAGCGCGCCCATACTTTTCAGTAAACGGCGGCGCGACGGCTCGCTCACGCCGTAATCTTCGTCGTGGTTCATTTCTGCTTAATCCAGCCCGAGCACACCGCGCAACTGCGCCAGATCTTCCGCCAGCGTGGTGATCGGCCCTTTCAGCGCGTTACGATCGGCATCGGTCAGCTTGTCATAGGTTTCAAAACCATCTTTGGTGCGATATTTCGCGAGGATGGTATCGACCTTTTTAAAGTTCGCATCCACTTTAGCCAGTAGTTCGCTGTTGCCCTTTTGCAGTTGCGGACGCAGCAGATCAACAATCTTTTGCGCGCCATCGACGTTGGCCTGGAAGTCCCACAGGTCGGTATGGCTGTAGCGATCTTCTTCACCGCTGATTTTGCTCGCCGCCACTTCTTCGATCAGGCCCGCCGCGCCGCCCACCACTTTTGACGGCGGGAACGCCAGTTCGCTGATGCGTTTTTGCAGCTCCAGCACGTCGCTGTTGAGTTGATCGGCGTACAGCTCCATGCCTTTTGTGGAGTTATCGCCAAAGAGCGCTTTTTCCAGACGGTGGAAACCGGTGAATTTCGGATCGGCGGCTTTCTGCTCGTAGTCATCTTCACGGGCATCGATGCTGCCATCCAGATCCGAGAACAGCTCGGCAATAGGTTCGATGCGCTCGTAATGCTGGCGCGTCGGCGCGTACAGGGATTTTGCTTTTTCAATGTCACCGGCTTTGACCGCATCGGTAAAGGCTTTGGTGCCGGCAACCAGACCGTCCATCTCTTTGGTGACATAGGTTTTATAGTCGGTAATCGCCCCGCTCAGGCTGAGCAGCACGTTGCCCTGCGCGGCATCGCCGGTGGCCTTACCTTTAACGATCAGCTTGCCTTTCGGGTTGGTCAGCAGGCCACAGGTCATGTCGTATTCGCCAGGCTGTAAGTTGGCGGTCAGTTTCTGGCTGAAGCCTGGGGCGATATTTTCCCGCTCCTCCACCACCATCACGCCTTTGAGGATCTCCCACTCCAGCGCTTTCTGGCTGTGGTTAAGGATCACAAACTGGGTTTTACCGGCGTTTACCGTGAGTGTCATCGGCTCACACTGTTTATCGTTTACCGTGACTTTGACCTGGGGAACATCCGCAGCCTGCGCAGCAAATGCACAGGACAGCAGCGTGGCGATACCCGCCTGCAACGCTGTACGACGAAAATGAAGTGCCATGACCTTTCCCTTAAATAGTATGTTGTAACTAGTTGAGCAAGTTTAAAATAATTACGGCGCCATGCGCGATGGCTGCGTGCCGGTACGGGGTGGCAGCGCAAACAGCACCAGCGCCGGGATCAGATAGATAAACCATACCGCCACTTCGCTGACGCTCGGCGCTTCCTGATAACCAAAAATCCCTTCCAGCAGCGTACCGAACAGCGTATGGGTGCTGAGCGTGTTGCTCATATCGAACGCCACGTCCTGGAAGTGGTTCCACAGCCCGGCCTCATGAAATGCACGGATCGCCCCTGCCGACAGCCCGGCGGCCACCAGCAAAATAAACAGGCTGGTCCATTTGAAAAACGCCGCCATATTCAGGCGAACGCCGCCCCAGTAGAGTAAAAAACCGAGCACCACTGCCGTTGCCAGGCCTGCCAGCGCGCCGATCGGCGGCCAGATCCCCACATCCTGCTGGAATGCCGCCAGCAGAAAAAACACCGATTCCAGCCCTTCACGCGCGACGGCAAAGAACACCATCATCACCAGCGCCCAGCCGTGACGGTTCCCCTTCTGCAATGCGGCATCCACCGCCTGCTCCAGCTGCACCCTGACGTTACGCGACACTTTACGCATCCAGAACACCATCCAGGTGAGGATCACCACGGCGATCACCGCCACAATTCCTTCAAATAGCTCCTGCTCTTTTTGCGGAAACTCGCCGGTGGTTTCGTTGATGATAATGCCCAGCGCCAGACAGAGCGCGGCGGCGAGAAAGACGCCAATCCACATCACACCAAACCAGCGCGCGCGTTGGGTGCGCTTCAGGTAGCTGGCGATCAGGCTGACAATCAGCGCGGCCTCAAGCCCCTCGCGTAACATAATGAGAAACGGGACAAACATGTGGAAAACCCTTAAACGTTATTGACTGTCAACTGATGCAAAGAAAAGTAAAATTTCAATGATAGTGATTATCATTACGGCAAGAGGAAAGACAAGTAAAATCTGATTTGAATAATCACAGAATGTAAATGCTTTGCAGGGTAAGGATCAGGAAGCAGGAAAGCGTGGAAAGGTAACGAAGTAATAGCCCGGCAGCGCAGCGCTGCCGGGTCCCGGGAGGTCACAAATTACAATTAACGGATGCCCTGCGCGGGTGCGCCAGGTTTAGAGTGGTAATGCGCATCCGCTTCCGCGAAGCGTTGCTGCATTGCAGCGGATGGCGCTTTGCCCAGCAGACTGAACACCACAATACCGATACTGCCGAAAATAAAGCCCGGAATAATTTCATACAGGCCGAACAGTTCGAAGTGCTTCCAGACGATCACCGTCACCGCGCCGATCACCATACCCGCCAGCGCGCCGTTACGGGTCATGCGTGACCACAGTACCGAGAACAGCACCACCGGACCGAAGGCCGCGCCGAAGCCCGCCCAGGCATAGCTCACCAGGCCCAGCACACGGTTTTCCGGATTCGCCGCCAGCGCAATGGCCACCAGCGCGACTACCAGCACCATCACGCGCCCAACCCATACCAGTTCAGTCTGGCTGGCGTTTTTACGCAGAAATGCTTTATACAGATCTTCGGTAATGGCGCTGGAGCACACCAGCAGCTGGCAGCTGAGGGTGGACATCACCGCCGCCAGAATAGCCGACAGCAGAATGCCTGCGATCCACGGGTTAAAGAGGATCTGCGCCAGTTCAATAAATACGCGCTCGGCGTTCTGGTTTACCGCGCTCGCCAGCGACGGGTTGTTATTAAAGTAAGCGATCCCGAAGAAGCCAACGGCAACAGCGCCCGCCAGACAGAAGATCATCCACGCCATGCTGATACGGCGGGCATGAACAATGGTGTGATGGGAATCGGCGGCCATAAAACGCGCCAGAATATGCGGCTGCCCGAAATAGCCCAGACCCCAGCCCATCAGCGAGATGATCGCCACCAGGTTCAGCCCTTTCAGCATATCGACGTTTTCAATGCTTTTTTGTTTGATCACTTCCAGCGAATCGCCAAAACCGCCCACGGAGATAATTACAATCACCGGCGTGAGGATCAGCGCGAAAATCATCAGGCTCGCCTGCACGGTATCAGTCCAGCTTACCGCGAGGAATCCACCGATAAAGGTATAGATGATGGTGGCCGCCGCCCCCGCCCAGAGTGCGGTTTCGTAGCTCATGCCGAAAGTGCTTTCAAACAGACGCGCGCCTGCCACAATGCCTGATGCACAATAGATGGTGAAGAACAGCAGGATCACCAGCGCGGAAATAATACGCAGGACGCGGCTTTTATCTTCAAAACGGCCAGTGAAATAATCCGGCAGCGTCAGGGCATTATTGTTGGCTTCGGTGTGCACGCGCAGACGCCCGGCCACCAGCTTCCAGTTGATCCATGCGCCCAGCGTCAGGCCGATGGCGATCCAGCTTTCGGAGATCCCGGAAATAAAAATCGCCCCGGGCAGCCCCATCAGCAGCCAGCCGCTCATGTCGGACGCCCCTGCGGAAAGTGCAGTCACGAAAGGACCAAGACTACGCCCGCCCAGAATATAATCGTCAAAGTTTTTGGTTGAACGCCAGGCGACAAACCCGATCAGGATCATGCCAAAGATATAAATTAAAAACGTCACCATCATTGGTGTGCTAACTGCCATGAAAAGATCTCCAGATTTATTCGTCGGCAAATAAAATGCTTGCCGCGGGCACCTTCTCCGGAACGTGGAAAAAGCGTCATTGTTTTATGGGGCGACCGTATCCTGCCGGAAGCGTTTCTGAACCACAATCGATTTAACACACCATTCACATCAATTTCATCCCTGTTTTATGCCTTTTTATTGCCAGGTTGCACTCGCTCACGCTTTTAAAGGTTGCACCTTGAAAAAGTGTTAAGCGCCGCATGTTTTAAGGCGTGAGACGGCGACGCAAGGTCGTTAAATAGCATTACCCTTCATTAACAATTAAGCCATTTATTAGCTTGCTGGCGAGGTCACAATTAACATGGTTGCACAAAGTTGCAACATAGTGGATATTTCAGGTTAACCAATACGGTATGACATCAGAATAAAGGGAGTCACGCACATGGGCGCCACCACCATGGGGGTTAAGCTGGACGATGCAACGCGCGAAAGAATTAAAACTGCCGCCTCACGTATCGATCGTACCCCGCACTGGCTGATCAAACAGGCCATTTTTAATTACCTTGAAAAGCTGGAAACCGAGGGTACGCCAGCGGAGTTTGCTGCGCCTTTTAACGCGGAAACTGCGGAAGCGGAAGAGATTAGTGAAGCCACGGAAGAACCGCATCAGCCCTTCCTGGAATTTGCCGGAAACATTCTGCCGCAGTCGGTGACCCGCGCCACCATTACGGCTGCGTATCGCCGCCCGGAAACCGATGCCGTACCTATGCTGCTTGAACAGGCGCGCCTGCCTGAGCCGGTCGCGAGCGCCGCCCATTCGCTGGCTTATCAACTGGCGGAAAAACTGCGTAACCAGAAAACCGCCAGCGGCCGCGCCGGTATGGTGCAAAGCCTGTTGCAGGAGTTTTCCCTTTCTTCCCAGGAAGGCGTGGCGCTGATGTGCCTGGCGGAAGCGCTGCTGCGTATTCCGGATAAAGCCACGCGCGATGCGCTGATCCGCGACAAGATCAGCAACGGTAACTGGCAGTCGCACATTGGCCGCAGCCCGTCGCTGTTCGTCAATGCCGCCACGTGGGGCCTGCTGTTTACCGGACGTCTGGTGTCCACCCATAATGAAGCCAGCCTCTCCCGCTCCCTTAACCGCATCATCGGCAAGAGCGGCGAGCCGCTGATCCGTAAAGGCGTGGACATGGCGATGCGCCTGATGGGTGAACAGTTCGTTACCGGGGAAACCATCTCCGAAGCGCTGGCTAATGCCCGCAAGCTGGAAGATAAAGGCTTCCGCTACTCCTACGATATGCTGGGCGAAGCGGCGCTCACCGCGGCTGACGCCCAGGCCTATATGGTTTCTTACCAGCAGGCGATCCACGCCATTGGCAAGGCCTCTAATGGTCGCGGGATCTATGAAGGGCCGGGGATTTCCATCAAGCTGTCGGCGCTGCATCCGCGCTACAGCCGCGCCCAGTACGATCGCGTGATGGAAGAACTGTACCCGCGTCTCAAGTCGCTCACCCTGCTGGCGCGCCAGTACGATATCGGCATTAACATTGATGCTGAAGAAGCCGACCGCCTGGAGATCTCCCTCGACCTGCTGGAAAAACTCTGCTTCGAGCCGGAGCTGGCGGGCTGGAACGGCATCGGCTTTGTGATCCAGGCGTACATGAAGCGCTGCCCGTTTGTGATTGATTATCTGATTAATCTCGCTGGTCGCAGCCGCCGTCGCCTGATGATCCGTCTGGTGAAGGGCGCGTACTGGGACAGCGAAATCAAGCGCGCGCAGATGGAAGGTCTGGAAGGTTATCCGGTATATACCCGTAAGGTGTACACCGATGTGTCTTACCTCGCCTGCGCGAAGAAACTGCTCGGCGTGCCGAACCTGATCTACCCGCAGTTCGCCACCCATAATGCTCACACGCTGGCGGCGATCTATCAGCTTGCCGGTCAGAACTACTATCCGGGTCAGTATGAGTTCCAGTGCCTGCACGGCATGGGCGAACCGCTGTATGAACAGGTGGTGGGTAAAGTGGCCGACGGCAAACTCAATCGCCCCTGCCGTATTTATGCCCCGGTCGGCACCCATGAAACCCTGCTGGCCTATCTGGTGCGTCGTCTGCTGGAAAACGGCGCGAACACCTCCTTTGTTAACCGCATCGCGGATACCACCCTGCCACTGGATGAGCTGGTAGCCGATCCGGTGAAGGCCGTGGAAAAACTCGCCGCCCAGGAAGGCCAGGTGGGACTGCCGCATCCGAAGATCCCGCTGCCGCGCGAGCTGTACGCCAATGGCCGCGTCAACTCTGCCGGGCTGGATCTGGCGAATGAACACCGCCTGGCGTCCCTCTCCTCTGCCCTGCTTAACAGCGCCCAGCAACAATGGCAGGCGCTGCCGGTGCTGGAGCAGCCCTGTGAGACGGGCGAACTGACGCCGGTCATTAACCCTGCCGAGCCGAAAGATATTGTCGGCTATACCCGCGAAGCCACCGCCGCCGAAGTGGAGCGCGCGCTGGCAAGCGCGGTGGATCAGGCGCCAATCTGGTTCGCCACCCCGCCGCAGGAGCGCGCGGCGATCCTCGAACGCGCCGCCATGCTGATGGAAGGCCAGATGCAGCAGCTGATCGGCATTCTGGTGCGTGAAGCGGGCAAAACCTTCAGCAACGCTATCGCCGAGGTGCGCGAGGCGGTGGACTTCCTGCATTACTATGCGGATCAGGTGCGCCACGATTTTGATAACGAAACCCACCGCCCGCTGGGGCCGGTGGTCTGTATCAGCCCGTGGAACTTCCCGCTGGCGATTTTCACCGGCCAGATCGCCGCCGCGCTGGCGGCAGGCAACTGCGTGCTGGCAAAACCGGCTGAGCAGACGCCGCTGATCGCCGCGGCTGGTGTGGCGATTTTACTGGAAGCGGGCGTGCCGCCGGGTGTGGTGCAACTGCTGCCGGGGCGCGGGGAAACCGTAGGCGCGCAGCTGACCGCCGACAGCCGTGTGCGCGGCGTGATGTTTACCGGCTCCACGGAAGTGGCGTCGCTGCTGCAACGCACCATTGCCACCAGACTGGATCCGCAAGGACGCCCAACGCCGCTGATCGCCGAAACGGGCGGCATGAACGCCATGATCGTCGACTCTTCCGCGCTCACCGAACAGGTGGTGGTGGATGTGCTGGCATCCGCCTTTGACAGCGCCGGTCAGCGCTGCTCTGCGCTGCGCGTGCTCTGCTTACAGGACGACATTGCCGATCATACCCTGACCATGCTGCGCGGCGCAATGGCGGAGTGCCGCATGGGCAATCCGGAGCGTCTCTCCACCGACGTTGGTCCGGTTATCGACGCCGAAGCCAAAGCCAGCATCGAAAATCATATTCAGACCATGCGCGCCAAAGGCCGCAAGGTGTTCCAGGCGGTGTATGACAACCGTGAAGACGCGAAAGAGTGGAACACCGGCACCTTTATTCCGCCGACGCTGATTGAGCTGGAGCGCTTTGACGAACTGACAAAAGAGGTGTTTGGCCCGGTGCTGCACGTGGTGCGTTATCGCCGCGAGACGCTGGACGCGCTGATTGGGCAAATTAACGCTTCCGGGTATGGCCTGACGCTGGGCGTGCATACGCGCATCGACGAAACCATTGCCAAAGTCACCGGCAGCGCGCACGTCGGTAACCTGTACGTGAACCGCAATATGGTTGGCGCGGTGGTGGGTGTGCAGCCGTTCGGCGGCGAAGGCTTGTCCGGAACCGGACCGAAAGCCGGTGGCCCGCTGTATCTGTACCGCCTGCTCTCCAGCCGTCCGGAAACCGCCGTGACCACCACACTCACCCGTCATGATGCCGGGCAGGCCGTGGATACGCAGCTGAAAACCCTGCTCGCGCAGCCGCTGGCGGCATTGCAGAGCTGGGCGAAGGACAACCCGGAGTTGCAGACGCTGTGCGCACAGTTTGCTGAACAGGCGCAGAGTGGTACGCAGCGGGTGCTGCCGGGGCCGACCGGTGAGCGTAATACCTGGACCCTGTTACCGCGTGAGCGCGTGCTGTGCCTCGCCGATAACGAACAGGATGCGCTGACGCAGCTGGCGGCGGTGCTGTCGGTGGGTAGTCAGGTGCTGTGGCCGGAAGATGGTCTGCATCGCGATCTGCAAAAACGTCTGCCGCAGGCGGTGACTGCGCGTATTCAGCTTGCCGCGCCGGAAACCCTCGCGGCCCAGGCATTCGATGCGGTGATCTTCCACGGCGATTCCGATCAGCTGCGCGCCTGGTGCGAGCAGGTGGCGGAGCGTGAAGGGGCGATTGTGTCGGTGCAGGGCTTTGCCCGCGGCGAAAGCAATATCCTGCTGGAGCGGCTGTGCGTGGAGCGTTCTCTCAGCGTGAACACCGCAGCGGCAGGCGGCAACGCCAGCCTGATGACCATCGGTTAAGTTGTGATGGGTGCCCGGCGGCGCAGGCTTGCCGGGCCTACGGTATCTACCATTAGATTTGTAGTTTGTAGGTCGGGTAAGGCGAAGCCGCCACCCGACATAACCACCGTTCGATCTGTAGGTCGGGTAAGCGTAGCGCCACCCGACATAAACCCCGTCAGCTCAGGCTTGCCCGGCCATGCCTGACCGTGTAGGCTTTTGTTTTCGCTACTCCGGGAGACATGATGAAACGCACATCCCTCTTTTTTGCTGCTGCGCTGTTAAGCGCCCCGGCGCTCGCGGATGACTGCGCCAGCGCCAGCACGCAGGCCGATCTGAACAGCTGCACCGCCACGCAATATCAGGCGGCGGATAAAAAACTCAACGACACCTACAGCACCGCCATGAAACGCGCCGACGCGCCGCAGCGCGAGCTGCTCAAAAAAGCGCAACAGGCGTGGATCACCATGCGCGACGCCGACTGCGCCTTTATCAGCTCCGCCACTGAAGGCGGCAGCGTGCAGCCGATGATCAACAATCAGTGTCTGCATGATAAAACCGTCGAGCGCGAAGCCTGGCTGGCCTCGCTGTTACAGTGTGAGGAAGGCGATCTCAGCTGTCCGCTGCCGCCGGGGAATTAACGTGCGCGGATCCCTTCGATGATCATCCGCTGGACATTATCCACCGTGCGCTGGAAAAACTCAGCATCCTGTAATGTCGCCCCGGTTACCGCTTCCACCTGGGGCGCAAAATCAGCGTAATGCTGCGTGGCGGCCCAGATCATAAAGATCAGATGATGCGGGTCGACAGGCGCGAGCTTACCGCTCTCCACCCAGCCGGCGATAATGGCCGATTTTGCGTCCACCAGCGCTTTTAAATCCCCGGTCAGCTCCGCTTTCAGCAGCGGCGCGCCCTGCAACATCTCCAGACAGAACAGCCTTGAGGCCTGCGGGTGATCGCGGGAGACTTCCAGCTTCAGGCGGATATACTCTTTGATTGCCACCAGCGGCGCAAAATCTTCCCGGAAGGCTTTCAGCGGCGCCAGCCAGATATCAAGGATCTGTTGCAGTACGGCGACATAAAGCGCTTCCTTCGACGGGTAGTAATAGAGCAGATTGGTTTTGGAGACGCCCGCCTGCTCGGCCACCTGTTCAAGGCGCGTGCCGTGGATGCCCGAGCGGGAAAACAGCGCCAGCGCCGCAGCAAGGATCGCCGCCCTTTTCTCGCTCACCGCCTGCGACCGTTTACCGCTCTTTTTTACTTCGCCCCGGGTCATTCGCTCACGCCCTTTTTCTTGTTGAACTTCAGCTCGCTAACCAGCACGCCCAGTACGATAAAGACGCCGCCCAGCAGGGCCAGCAGCGGCAGCCGTTCACCGGCAATACGCCCGAATATCCCCGCCCATACCGGCTCGCCGGTATAGATCACTGTTGCCCGCGTCGGGGAGACGCTGCGCTGCGCCCAGTTCATTACCACCTGAATAATGGCGCTGAAAATGCCCAGTCCCAGCCCGACACCCAGCAGCGCAGGCGACAACGGCGGCACGGCTTCCCCGGCAGGGATCATGGCGAAAAACGCCACCAGTGAGGCGGTGGCAAGCTGGATAATGGTCACCCGGCGGATGTCCACTTTTCCGGCCCAGGCGCTGATAAGAATAATTTCTGCGGCGATAGCCACAGCGCTTGCCAGGGTAATCAGTTCCCCCTCCCCCGGCACCAGCAGATCGCCCCCTGGCCCGGCCAGCAGGATCAAACCGGTAAAGGCCAGCAGGATCCCGATACAGGACATCAGCCCCGGCATCCTGCCGAGGCACAGCCACTGCAACAGCGGCACCAGCGGAACATACATGGCGGTGATAAACGCCGATTTACTGCTGGAGATGGTCTGTAATCCCCATGTCTGCAAACTATAGCCCAGCGCAATGGATACCCCGATTGCCACACCGGCTTTTACTTCCAGCCAGGTGACGCCGCGCAGCACTTTCAGCGACAGCAAGGCCACCGCCAGCGCGGCAGTGGCAAAACGCAGGCCGACAAAAAAGAATGGACCGCTCATCGTCACCGCATATTGCACGGCGAGGAAGGTGCCGCCCCAGAACATAGTGATAAGGATCAGCAGGGCTTCCTGCGGTTTGACGGAGAAGGAATAGCGGGACAAGAAAGTTTCCATGCGACAACCAGTAATGAAATCAGCGCTGTAGTGTGCGATGGCGGTTTGCGGAGTTCAACACCGGAAGCAAAAAAAACCGCCATGCCCCTCGCGTTCCGGGCATGGCGGACAGTGAGATTAACGCAGGTTTTTGATGACTTTCACCGTATAGCGACCATCCGGCTGGCGATACGCGCCATGAATATCGGTTTCGAAACCAGGATAATGATGCGGATTCATCACCATGGTTGGCAGAGTTTCAAAGGCGTTAAACATCAGCTCGGGCAGACGGTGTTGACGGATCAGGGCATGAATGCCGGTGGCGAGCACCTGAATACGCATATTGCCGTAAAATGCGGGCTACTGATGGTATACCGAAGGCAGCATCTCTTTGACGTGCAGGTTGCGGTCGTAATCGCGTTTGAAATCATTCAGCGCCCGCATCAGACGCAGCGCTTTGGTTTTGTTAATGCCAATACTGAACAGGAACAGCAGATTATAGGGACCGGTTTTCTCGACGATAATCCCCTGCTGATCGAGGTATTTCGCCACAACAGAGGCCGGAATACCCTGCTCCTCCATGTTGCCCAGGCGATCCATACCCGGCGTCAGCAGAGCAGTTTGTGCGTAGACTGGGTTTCGTAGATCACCTTTCCCGGTATCCGGTTACCGCTCATGCCGCAGAGCCCCTGATAAATTGGGCTGAAATTGGTGTAAGGCACCCAGGCAGAATTACGAGCCAGGAGATAATAGACATCGTACCGACTTCGGCGAGTTTAGTGGGAAGCATAATAATACCTGACCCCAGCATATTAACCGCGGTTAATATGGTCAGATGCATGACTCCCATTTTATTTCCGGGATTATTCATCATTCCATCTCTGTATAATAAAAGCTGTGTGTTTATTTAATGATCGTGCCGTAGCGGTTATTATTTTCAGCGCATTGCCCCTCCTTGTTTCAGCGTTAATTGATTAGTGAAGAATCTTCCGCAGACTTGCGGGTGCCATTCAAATAACGACTGGGCCAGATATGTTCCGGCGCAACGCCCAGCGCATCGGCGATAATGCGTTCAGCTTTTGGATAGGCGCGGGATAAGGCATTTTTTAGCGTGTCGGGTTTCAGCCCGGCACGCACAGAGAGTTCACGGATAGAAACGCCCTGCTTGTGCAGCGCGGCGACAATATCTATCCGGTTCCAGTCCCTATGCTCTTCATTTGTAGCCATTATTCGATTAACCTCTTTCTTTTACCCCATGGCATAACCCTATGGGTTGAACTCAATGTAACGAAGCAGACATAGCATTGATCTCTTTTGAGGCGATAAAAAGTCCTGAATCGGATAAATGCGGCACGTCTCGCATATTTTTGGTCGCTTTGCGCATCAACTTGCAGAGTTGTATGAGGCAGGATGGAAGACGATGAAGAATGAACCCCTGACTGGTGATGAAGATACGTCTGTAGAAGGACTGGCCTACCGGCTGCGATTGCTCATTGGTTCACGCAGCACGCGCTCCGTGGCGAAAGCGTGGGATCTCTCTTACTCCACACTTAACAATTACCTCAACCGTGGTACTGAGCCCTCGCTGAGCATGGCGAAAAAAATCGCTGACCGGGAAGGCGTCTCCGTGGAATGGCTGGCCTCTGGCGTACACAAGGAACCACCGGCGTTACTGACCGACAATGGCGCGACTACCGGGGAAAATCGCCCCACGAAGGATCCGCTGGAATTCGCCTGGTCGATGGTATTCAACTCGCTGGATAAAAATGAAGTGGAGGCGTTGCTGAAAGTCATTCACAAGGAGGGAGTGAAAGGGATCCTGCATGATTCACTGTTGCAGAGTGATTTTGAACAGCAGCTTTATAGCCTATCCACCAGCCAGCGCGAGCGTTTCTACGCACAGGCGTCATCACTGATGGACGAAATAAAACACTCTTACGGTACGAAAGACGAGTAACATGTTACGCCAATGGAGATCAAAACGATCTCCATGAAGATCATTTTACTTGCATTCCTCACCCTCCCGGCAGTAAAGTGCCTGTCAGCTACCACTATTAAAGAGGCTGACACAAGTATGGACACGACGGGTCAAACGCAGACGCTGAACGATGAGTTCAGCGCGCGTATGCAAAAACTGGCGCAGTTGCGCCGCAACGGTAACGCCTTTCCGAACGATTTCCGCCGCGATGCCACGGCCGACCGTCTGCATCAGCTTTACGATCCCTTCAGCAAAGAAACGCTGCAAGCGCAAAAGATCGTCGTGCGCGTAGCGGGCCGCCTGATGACGCGCCGGATTATGGGTAGAGCGGCGTTTATTACATTGCAGGATATGGGCGGGCGCATTCAGCTGTATATCAGCGCAAAAGGCATTGGTCTGACGCGCTATGAACAGCATCTGCGAATGTTCGATCAGGGGGATATTATCGGCGCAGCCGGGGTGCTGTTTAAAACGCAAACCGGTGAGTTGACCGTGGAGTGTACTGAATTACGTCTGCTCACCAAAGCGGTCAGGCCGCTGCCGGACAAATTCCACGGGCTAATCGATCAGGAGCGTCGCTATCGCCAGCGCTATCTGGATCTTATCGCTAACGAAAAAACACGCAGCACGTTCCGTATCCGTTCCAAAATGATGGCGGCCATCCGCAGCTTTATGCACGCCCGTCAGTTTATGGAAGTGGAAACGCCGATGATGCAAACGATCCCTGGCGGGGCGTCGGCGCGCCCGTTTATTACGCATCACAATGCCCTCGACCAGCAGATGTTTCTGCGCATTTCTCCCGAACTCTACCTCAAACGCCTGGTGGCAGGCGGCTTTGAACGGGTGTTCGAGATCAATCGCAACTTCCGTAACGAGGGCATTTCCCCGCGTCATAATCCCGAGTTCACCATGATGGAACTTTACATGGCCTATGCGGACTATCAGGATCTGATCGAGCTGACCGAGGCGCTGTTCCGGACGCTGGCGCTGGAGGTGACGGGCGCCACAGAGGTGACCTACGGCGATCACACCTTTGATTTCGGCAAGCCCTTTACCCGTTTGACGATGAAAGAAGCCATCGTCAAATACGGTAGCGGGATCCTGATGGAAGAGCTGGATTCCCCTGCCCTTACCGCCGCCCTGGCTGACAAACTGGGTATTGTCCCGGAAGCCAGTTGGGGACACGGGCGGCTCATCACCGAAATATTTGATGCGGTCGCGGAAAGCCAGCTTATTCAGCCGACCTTTATCACGCAATACCCGGCAGAAGTCTCGCCGCTGGCTCGTCGTAGCGATGATAATCCGCATTTTACCGACCGCTTTGAATTCTTTATTGGCGGACGGGAAATCGGCAACGGTTTTTCTGAGCTTAATGATGCGGAGGATCAGGCGGAGCGTTTCCGGGAGCAGGTGGCATCCCGCGATGCGGGTGATGATGAAGCCATGTTTTATGATGCGGATTATGTGACAGCGCTGGAGTATGGCCTGCCGCCGACCGCAGGATTAGGGATTGGGATCGACAGAATGGTGATGTTGTTTACAGACTCACCGACCATCCGCGACGTGATCCTGTTTCCGGCAATGCGTCCTGTTAACTGAATACAGATTGCGGGCAAAAAAAACCGCCGGATAATCCGGCGGCGGGGACGCTTCACACGCGATAATAAATAACAGGCGTGTTACTCGTCTTAGCTACGCAGCGCTACTCGCTGTTACCGCGGCTGCCGTGACTATTTTTCCCCCCTTTTTTTCCCGCTTCGGATGCGCGTTCAGGGTTATTTTTGAAATTACCCCCACTCTGCTGGCCACCTTTACGACCTGCTTCTGATGCTCGATCACGGTCTTCAGCGAAATTGCCTGATCCACCACGATGGTTTGCCATTTCTGACCTCCAGAATTGTTAAACATTAGACATCATACTGCATTACGTTCACGGAATTACTTCCCATTCACGACACGAACCGGAAAGGTTTATCGCATCGCATGACTAAAGCTTAGCCAGCATCAGCCATCCGGCTACCCGTTGTTAATATTCTGCAACATCATACTGGCCGTTCAGGATTTAATTTATCGTGGACATTGATAAGCCTTTCTTATGACTTGCGAAATCCGAAGCGGCAAAAATGTTTCATTTTGCAACAATGCCTGCCATTTAAATCTGAAGCTCAAACGACTCCCGGCGATCTCCTAAGACCCGTCTGATAGATAAGCGAAAACTCTCCATGTGCTACGCTTATTTTGTGATTTGTTGAGCGAAGGAGAGAGACATGCAAACGACAGATGGCGCGAATGTCCGCGTACTGGTGCTCTATTACTCCATGTATGGGCACATCGAAACAATGGCGCAGGCCATTGCAGAAGGTGTGGAAAAAGTGGCGGGGGCGGAAGTCACCATCAAACGCGTGCCTGAAACCATGCCGCCTGAGCTTTTTGCGAAATCAGGGGGTAAAGCGCAGTCCGCACCAGTAGCGACACCGCAGGAATTAGCGGATTACGACGCCATTATCTTCGGCACGCCCACGCGCTTCGGCAATATGGCGGGCCAGATGCGCACCTTCCTCGACCAGACCGGCGGATTGTGGGCGTCAGGCGCACTGCACGGTAAGATCGCCAGCGTATTCAGTTCTACAGGTACTGGCGGCGGTCAGGAGCACACTATCTCTTCCACATGGACGACGCTTGCGCATCATGGAATGGTGATTGTGCCCATCGGTTATGGGGCGAAAGAACTTTTTGATGTTTCACAGGTGCGCGGCGGAACACCTTATGGTGCAACGACGATTGCCGGTGGCGACGGCTCACGACAGCCCAGCGCCGAAGAACTGGCTATTGCCCGCTATCAGGGCGAATACGTGGCCGGTCTTGCCGTGAAACTGAAACACTAATCTGACAGGAGGACGTAGCATGCCAACTCAAGAAGCCAAAGCCCATCGCGTGGGTGAATTTGCCACCCTGCGCAATACTTCACCAGAAATCGCTGAAGCCATTTTCGAACTCGCCAACTATGACGAAAAGCTCGCAGAGCAAATCTGGGAAGAAGGCAATGACGAAGTGTTGATCCTGGCCTTCAAGAAAACCGACAAAGATTCGTTGTTCTGGGGCGAACAAACCATCGAACGTAAGAACGTCTGATCTGTCTTCCCCCGCCCACTGGCGGGGGAGTTCCCATCTTATTTAGTTACCGCTTTCAGCACCGCATTGAATTTCTGGATATCACAGAAACCCTCCGCATCTACCGGGCATCCATTTAATGCCAGCGTGACCCGCTGCGCCGGTGCGGTGAGAGTCAGCACATCGGCATTACGGATCTGTTTTGCACTTTGATAGACGTATTCAATCTTCATCAGATCGCGGTTGCCCGCGGTATCGTGCCAGCGCTGGAAGACAATTTTTCCGCCAATGGGCGTGCGCTCATACTGATCGTGTAACTGGTAGGGTTTGAAATCCAGCGCCGTCAGCAGCGAAGCAATGTTTGAATCATGCCCGACCATGAGGGTGACTTTTGCCGGCCCGCCTGCGCCATCCACCAGTGCCTTTTCAATATATTTCACCAGCGGCGCCGCGACGTTTCGCGCCACTTCCGGCGACGTAAACAGCGAATCCTGATAGCCATTCTTCAGTTTCGATAGTACCCGCCACTGCTGATCGGTTTTGATTTCGCCCCAGGCTACCTGATCCATCGGGAAACCTTCGTAGTACTGCAACGTAAAGGCATCCACCAGCGAGTTACCCACTTTCAGCGGCCCGGAGACGCCAGGCTCCTTCTCATATTTTGCGCTGAAAGCATCTTTTGCTTCGGCAAGCGAGCACTGCTGTTTTTCTTTACAGGCTGGTGAATCCTGATAATGGGTAATTTTTTCCAGCAGCTGATAGCTCTCTCCGAGCTGGAATTCTTTACGCTTCGTTTCCATCGCCTGCACTGCCTGCTGGTCAAAAGCCGCAGAGGCATCCGTGATCACCGGGTTGAACACGGGATCCATGGTGCCCATTTTTTCCTGATGATGTACCGGAATGTCGCAGCCGGGAAACGCGCCGGTGATAAAAAATTGTGCCGTGGCGACGGTACGTTGCAGGCTGTTCGCGTAGGCATATACGCTTTCTGGCGCCGGACACTCGCCGGACGTCACCAGTTTTTGCTCCGCCAGCCATTCACGCATGTAGTGCCCCATATAAACTTCCAGCACGCCGCCTTTGGTGGTGAGCTGTCCGCCGGGCACGTCCCACTCCGGCCATTTGTTCGGTGTGGATTGTTCCAGCACGCTGCCATTGTTTGCCAGCGGGGCGCGAAGATTGTGCCGGCTCATGATCAGCACTTGCTGCAACTGATAACCCTGCGGGGCGTCCTGCGCCTGCGCAGGCAATATAGTCAGGGTCAGCGCGGCAAGCGTCGCCGCCAGAATTGTTTTTTTCATACCACCGTCCTCTTTTGCGTTGGAAAATAAGTGTGACAGATTTATGACGCTTTTCCTGAAGCGATGCCGCAAAGTTTGGCTTTGCCTGCATTTATCACCGCTGAACATGGGTAAAGTTATGTATACCTTCAATTTATTGTCACATAGCCGCTATATTTTTTAATATCAGGTATCCCTGCACGGCGAGGTATCCGATGAGCATTCTGTTGATCGGCGTAGCATTCATTACTCTGGCTGGCGCGCTGCTTACGCTACCGTTATTCATTTGTGAGGTTTTTTTCGCCGCTGACTGATGCGCTTCCCTGCAGGTACGGCAAATGACCTGACTTTCTCTTTACCTCTGCGAACAACCCTCGTATGATGAGAACTGTATAAATAACCAGTTTCCGGAGGAAGTGTGTTTGTAGAGTTAGTTTATGATAAGCGTAACGTCGCCGGGCTGCCTGGCGCTCGTGAAATCATACTGAACGAACTGACACATCGTGTTCATCGTATTTTTCCCGATGCCGATGTGCGCGTTAAACCGATGCAGGCGAATTCACTCAATAGTGATGCCAGTAAAAGCGATCGTGAAAAACTGAACAGAATGCTGGAAGAGATGTTCGAAGAAGCCGATATGTGGCTGGTCGCTGACTGATTTACCCTCTATTTAACTGGCCGGTTGACGCATCGGGCGTTTACCGGCCAGTACTGCAACAGATGTCTCTTTTCCGCCTGGTTTATCCGCATCCTCTTCCCGCCTTAACGCAGCATATAGCATTCTGGTCCTAATCATTCACCAGCTGTATATATCGCCATCACTCAAACTCACGATATGATTGTGCTCAAGGACGGGGTTTAATTTTAATGCCATAAAAGCGAAAAATAGTCAGGGCATTCAAATAATGAGATTTTTTCTAACCTTCGCTTTCCTGTGGATTTTAACCTCCCCTTCCTTTGCTTTTTCCCTGGAAAATTCTGTTATCAGATTACGTTGCCCTCTGCGCGGGCAAATAGAAGTCATCCTGCATCGCTATGAACATACGCAGGAGGCATGGGGTGAGAATAACTTTGAAACGGGGGGCGGCCATTTACGCAAAGGCTCGCTGTTAATAGTGGAGTTTGCGAATCTGGATAAGATGATTTATGACCAGGCAAGAGAGGCCTTTTACTTCCATTATGAGGAACATCGCAAGCTCGTCCAGTGCCAGCTTTTGAGTATTACCAATACTTTCCCCATTAATACTCCCTATTATCGCGAATAAAAATGGCGTCCCGGCGGTAAGTACATGATGGGCCGGGTATCAGGCGCAGCCTGGCTTTCCTGTCCTGGACAGGAGCATAAGCAAGGAGGATACATTGAAAGGTACGGGGAGAGAAAAGTTATGAGACCAGAAAAACAAAGGGGTTACCAAATGGTAACCCCTTGTTTAATCTGGCGGAAGCGCAGAGATTCGAACTCTGGAACCCTTTCGGGTCGCCGGTTTTCAAGACCGGTGCCTTCAACCGCTCGGCCACACTTCCGGAATGAGGCGCACTATAAACATCCCGGTGCGCCATGTAAAGCACCATTTTTATCGTTTGGCTGAAAAACCATCAAATCCTGTTTAATCGACTGAAATAACAACAAAATGACCATTTATTCAGCATAAAACTCAGTGTTTTTTGATAAAAAGATCTTTCGTCAAAAAGTAGCCGAGGCGATCGGGTGCAAAGCCACCAACCCAGGGTTTCACCAGATGCGTCCTCACATAGTGATAAACCGGTACCGCGGGCACGTCCTGCGCCAGCAAATCTTCAGCCTGTTGATAATATTTTCCGCGCTCTTCAACGTTGGCCGCCTTTGCCGCGTTTTGCATTGCCGTATCAAAAGCCGGATTACTGTACTGGGTCGTGTTTTCGCTGTCGCCGGTGCGGAAAGTGTTCAGGAATGTTGAGGCGTCATCATAATCAGCAATCCATGCATAACGTACCGCGTCGAAATTGCCGGTATGCATGGTATCCAGCATGGTTTTCCATTCCTGATTTTGCAGTTTTGCTTCCACGCCCAGATTCTTTTTCCACATTGAGCTGACGGCGATAGCGATGCGCTGATGGGTTTCCATGGTGTTATAGAGCAGATTAAACGACAGCGGATGGGCGTCATTAAATCCTGCCTCATTAAGCAGCCGTCTGGCTTCCGCCAGCCGCTTCTCTTCAGGCCAGGCGGCGTAATCCGGATTATGCAGGCTCACCCCGCCAATTTCAGGCTGGCTGATGACCCACGCCGGGCGCTGCCCCTGCCCCATCACCTTAGTCGCGATGATGTCTTTATCCAGCCCCATGTTCAGCGCCCGGCGCACCCGCGGATCGTTGAATGGCGCTCTGGTGGTGTTGAACTGATAGTAATAAGTCGCCAGTTGCGGGGAAATGTGTACCTGATCGCCAAGCGTCTTTTTCAGCTGGGCGAACTGATTCACCGGAATGGTATTGGTGATATCAATTTCACCGGCTTTGTAGCGGTTTACATCCGCTGTTTCCGCATTGATGGGCAGATAGGTGACAGTATTAATCACCGTGTGCTGATCATCCCAGTAGCGCGCATTACGCACGGCGACGATTTTTTCGTTAACCACCCATTCGCTGAGCTTATAGGCGCCGCTGGCAACGAAATGTTCAGGCTTGGTCCATTTATCGCCGTAGCGACCGATCAGCACTTTATCTACGGGCACCAGCGAGGGGTGCGCGAGCATAGCCAGAAAGGCGGCTGTCGGCTGCGTCAGAGTCACTTCCAGCGTGGCATCGTCCAGCGCTTTCACGCCTAATGACGAGGCAGGTTTTTTACCCTGTGCAATGTCCGCAGCGTTCAGAATATGCATATTGCCGGGGTAACTGGCATACGGAGAGCCTGTCGCGGGATCAATCAGCCGCTGCCAGCTCCAGACCACATCCTGCGCAGTGATTGCCGTCCCGTCAGACCAGGTAATGCCCGGACGTAAATGGAAGGTCCACACCGTGCTGTCTTTATTTTCCCATTTCTCCGCCAGACGCGGCTCAATAGTGCCATCAGCCTTTACCGCCACCAGCCCCTCGAATAAATCGCTGATAATATTGAATTCGACATTGCTTTCCACTTTATGCGGATCGAGTGAGGCGGGCTCGCTGCCATTGTTTCTGACCAGCGCCTGCGTTGCGGCAAGTTCAGTACCTGGCGGCACCTGAGCGGCAAAGGTTACGGCGCTGGCGCATAAAACCGCGCCAGCGAGCAGAGTCATTCTGAAAATATGCGTATTACCTGATTTCATTGTTTTCGCCTTATCCCTGTATAAGATGACACTCTGACTAATACTCTTAGCGACGGGTGCAAAATAAGGCAATATTTTTCAGTGACCTATAAGAGCTTGATCTGATTATTTTCCCGGAAAACGCACTCCTGCTGCCAGACGCTTTTTATAAAGAATTTAATGCTATCGTCATGGGATTATTGTCAGAGTAAAGATGGGTAAAACCGCTATCTCCTGCCGCCTGGTTTTTTCTATTCTTCACAACTAATTACATCTGTCATAAGAGAGTGACGCATGGATCGTATAGTAAGTTCTTCGCGCGAGCGTACCTCGCTACTCAGCACGCACAAGGTGTTGCGTAATACCTATTTTATGTTGAGCCTGACGCTGGCGTTTTCCGCATTAACCGCCACGCTCAGCACAATGCTCGCCCTGCCGGCGCCGGGATTCCTGCTGACCATTGTCGGCATGTACGGGCTGATGTTCCTGACCTACAGGCTGGCGAATAAGCCGTCCGGCATCCTGGCAGCCTTTGCGTTCACCGGTTTCCTGGGTTATATCCTGGGGCCAATGCTTAATGCTTATCTGTCGGCAGGCATGGGCGATCTGATCGGGCTGGCGCTCGGCGGTACGGCACTGACCTTCTTCTGCTGCTCGGCCTATGTGTTGACCACCCGTAAGGATATGTCCTTCCTGGGCGGTATGCTGATGGCGGGTATCGTGGTGGTGCTGATTGGTATGGTGGCGAACATCTTCCTGCAACTGCCTGCCCTGCACCTGGCGATCAGTGCGGTGTTTATTCTGATTTCAACCGGTGCCATCCTGTATGAAACCAGCAATATCATTCATGGCGGTGAAACCAATTATCTTCGCGCCACCGTGAGCCTGTACGTCTCGCTGTACAATATCTTCGTCAGCCTGCTGAGCATTCTTGGTTTCTCCAGCAGAGACTAACTCGCGGCCTGATACCGAAGCCCTGCTTATGCGGGGCTTTTTTATTTGCTAAACTGACCCCGTTTTTGACTGACTTTGCGATGCACTATGTTGACTTATGAAGGCCGTGAGATTGAAACCGATAGCGAAGGCTATCTGAAAGACACCACCGTGTGGAGCGAGGCGCTGGCTGAACGGATTGCCGAAAAAGAAGGGATCGCGCTGACGCCGGAACACTGGGAAGTGGTGCGTTTTGTTCGCGAATTTTACCTGGAATTTAATACCTCACCGGCGATCCGCATGCTGGTGAAAGCCATGGCGAACAAATTTGGCGAGGAGAAAGGCAACAGCCGCTATCTGTATCGCCTTTTCCCCAAAGGCCCGGCAAAACAGGCCACCAAAATTGCTGGTTTGCCTAAACCGGTAAAATGCATTTAATAGCGAATATCAAAGCGGGTATAGGCTGTGGTGGGTTGATGAGGTTCGGTTAACACCTTCTCAACCCGCGCACTGCGCGGCCCGCCAGCCTTAAGCCAGGCCACCAGCGCCTCAACCTGTCCGGCATCACCACAGGCCACCACTTCCACGCTGCCGTCATCAAGATTACGCGCATAGCCGGTGAGTCCCAGCCGCTGCGCCTCATGCTGCGTGCTGTAACGAAATCCCACGCCCTGCACACTGCCGTGCACCCAGCATTTCACGCCCTGAGAGGTCTGGTTTTCCATTTTTTGCTCCTTTCAACATGATGGTAACGGATAAGTTTAGCGCCCCGCCGCCAGCTTCACAGCAACCAGTCCAGTTTCCCCAGTGGCACGGGGCGATAAAATGATCCCTGCACGCCCCAGATCTCTGCTTCCTGTAATACCGGCAGATAACGCCGATCGGTCACGCCGCGCACCACCACCTTGTCACAATAGCGCCGAAGATTTTTGATTAATACCGGGAAGGTTGGCTTTATCACTTCGTCCTTAAAAAAATGGCTGTCAAGGATCAGCGCTTCAAATTGCTGGCTCATCAGCCCGAGAACGTTTGCTCTGCCGCCGCCCACCTCCCCCAGCCACATAGCGTTGCGGATCCCCTGTAGTTCGTCGCGCACGTCGCTGATATTTTCCGCCAGCGTCAGCCGGACAAACGGCAGTGTGGATAACAGTCCACGCAGTACGGAGTCATAGCTCAATAACACCGCACACTCAGCATCATAGAGCGGCAGCGATACCAGCACATTGCGATCCCGGATCCACGCGCTCTGCTTTGCCACCTGCCCAAGCTGTTCATATAAATACTGGCGTTTTGACTGCGTATCCCAGCCCGCGATGATCAACTCCGGATGCAGCACCTGCTGCCCCTCTTTTTCAAGGCGGGTTTGTAATTCCACACCCAGTAATTTTCCTGCCAGGCTGGTGAACGGTTCGGCGATAAAGGAGTAGCGATACGCTGAAGTTGTCATATTTTATCCAGGATTATGAATGCATTGGCGATTGAGAGGCATTCTATAAAGGGGGGCTGACAGGTCGTGTCATTCCTGGCATAAGAGCTGAACGGAGGGTTTATCTGCCGGTACATTGCAATTCACGGCTGAACTCGGGAAAATGGCGGCCATTTTCTTCAATATGACAAATAAGCTAATTATGAGTGTACGTTTAGTGTTAACCAAAGGGCGCGAAAAATCGTTACTGCGCCGTCATCCCTGGGTCTTCTCCGGTGCGGTTGCGCGCATGGAAGGCAAAGCCAGCCTCGGTGAAACCATTGATATTGTCGATCATCAGGGAAAATGGTTGGCCCGTGGCGCATACTCCCCGGCATCGCAGATCCGCGCCCGTGTGTGGACCTTCGACAAAGATGAAAGCATTGATATTGAATTTTTCACCCGCCGTCTGAAGCAGGCGCAGCAATGGCGTGACTGGCTGGCGACGCGTGATGGTCTGGACAGCTACCGTCTGATCGCCGGTGAATCTGATGGCCTGCCGGGCATCACCATCGATCGTTTCGGCGATTTTCTTGTCCTGCAATTGCTGAGCGCGGGCGCGGAATATCAACGCCCGGCGCTGATTGCAGCCCTTCAGGCCTGCTATCCGTCCTGTTCCATTTACGATCGCAGCGACGTGGCAGTGCGTAAAAAAGAGGGGATGGAGCTGACGCAGGGTCTGGTTGTCGGCGATCTGCCGCCCGCGCTGCTGCCAATCGAAGAGAACGGCATGAAGCTGCTGGTGGATATTCAGACCGGTCATAAAACCGGTTACTACCTCGATCAGCGCGACAGCCGTCTGGCAACCCGCCGCTATGTTGAGGGTAAACGTGTGCTCAACTGCTTCTCCTACACCGGCGGCTTTGCCGTTTCTGCGCTGATGGGCGGCTGTGCACAGGTGGTCAGTGTTGATACGTCGCAGGAAGCGCTGGATGTGGCCCGTCAGAACGTTGAGCTTAACAAACTCGATCTCAGCAAAGCGGAATTTGTTCGCGACGACGTATTCAAACTGCTGCGCAAATACCGCGATCAGGGGGAGAAATTCGACGTGATCGTGATGGATCCGCCGAAATTTGTCGAAAACAAAAGCCAGCTGATGGGCGCATGCCGCGGCTATAAAGACATTAATATGCTGGCGATCCAGCTGCTCAATCCTGGCGGCGTGCTGTTAACCTTCTCCTGCTCTGGCCTGATGACTACCGATTTATTTCAGAAAATCATCGCTGATGCCGCAATAGATGCGGGTCGTGATGTACAATTTATAGAACAGTTCCGACAGGCTGCCGATCACCCGGTGATCGCCCCTTACCCGGAAGGACTGTATCTGAAGGGGTTTGCCTGCCGCGTCATGTAACTTGATTTCTGGATCGTTGCCCACATATTTGGTGTCAGTAACGGTTCCACGGAGGTGAGTATGATTGCCAGCAAATATGGTATCGGCCAGCAAGTGCGCCACACACTGTTAGGCTATTTAGGTGTGGTGGTGGACATTGATCCTGAGTATTCACTTGATAAGCCGTCTGTGGATGAGCTGGCGGTTGATGATGATTTGCGCGATGCGCCCTGGTATCACGTGGTGATGGAAGACGACAACGGTCAGCCGGTGCATACCTATCTGGCGGAAGCGCAGCTTACCAGTGAGATCCAGGACGAGCATCCTGAACAGCCCTCAATGGACGAACTGGCGCAGACCATTCGTAAACAGCTTCAGGCACCGCGCCTGCGCAACTGAAAAAACCCCGCCTGTGCGGGGTTTTTATTTAGCGCGCCAGACCCAGACGGGGAATTTCAATCGCCGGGCAGCGATCCATGACCACATTCAGTCCTGCCTCACCGGCCAGCACCGCCGCCTGCTCATTGATCACGCCCAGCTGCAGCCACAGGGTTTTTGCGCCAACAGCGATAGCGTCCTGCGCCACCCCCCATGCCGCCTCGGAATTGCGGAACACATCCACCATGTCGATTTTTTCCGGTACCTCCGCCAGAGAGCCGTATCCCTGCTGTCCCAGCAGCGTTTTACCGGCCACTTTCGGCGATACCGGGATCACATGATAGCCCTGGTCGAGCAGGTATTTCATCACCCGGTAGCTGGGGCGATCGGGCTTATCGCTCGCGCCAACCAGCGCAATGGTATGGGTCGATTTCAGAATGCCAGCAATATCGGTTTCTTTCATTTTATCCTCCGGGCCAGTCGATCCAGTGTACGCCAAAGCTCTGCAGGCCACCATTTATCCCATACCTCTGCATGAGAGAAAAAAGCTGCGCCTCTCTATATGGTAGTAAACAAAAGCGTGCTGAAAACTTTATAGATTCTCGCGACTCACCCGACAGTGCAGGAGACACCCATGAGAACCGGCCTGACGATGACAATGATCTTTTGCCTGTTGCCGGTTACCGTCGTCGCCACCACCTTACGCCTTTCCACCGATATTGATTTGCTGGTGCTGGACGGCAAGAAAGTGTCGAGTCTGTTGCTGCGCGGCGCGGACAGCATTGAGCTGGATAACGGCCCGCACCAGCTGGTGTTTCGCGTTGAAAAAACCATCCGTGGGGCAAATCATGAAATGCGGCTCTACATTTCCCCGCCGCTGGTCGTGAGTTTCAACACGCGTTCGGTAAAGCTGGTGAACTTCTCTCTACCCTCGCTGGATAGCTGGAAAGCCGCGGAAAAATTCGACAGCGCCCCAGCTATCGTCCTGCTGGATGGTGAAGCCGCGCCGATACCGCTGCTGCTCGATATTTTGCCGCTGCGGGATAAGGGGAAAGTGATTAACTATGAGCGCGAAACCGTACGCTATAACAAAGCGGGGAAAACAGCCTCGTTGCCGCTCTTTGCGCCTGCCATGGCTGATGACAGCGCTTTGCTGTCCGGTCTGTCTGAGCTGGATACGATCCCGTCGCAATCGCAAACCCTTACCGAGCAGCGCCTGAAATTCTGGTTTGAACAGGCGGATCCGCAAACCCGCGACCGCTTTCTGCAATGGGCAAAACAGCAGCCGCCGTCCTGATCCTGGTTCCCCTCACAAAGGTATTCCGTCAGAGGTTTTTTTTGCGTCTTTCTATTGCAGCATCAAACGCTTCCAGTAATCTGTAACGAAATTCATTCGCGGAATATGATTATGGAACTGACCACTCGCACTCTCCCCGCGCGCAAGCATATTGCCCTTGTCGCCCACGATCACTGCAAAAAGATGTTGCTGAACTGGGTGGAACGCCACCAGCCGATCCTGGAACAGCATGAACTCTATGCCACCGGCACCACCGGTAATCTGCTTTCCCGTGCCACGGGGCTTGAGGTGAATGCCATGCTGAGCGGCCCGATGGGCGGCGATCAGCAGGTCGGGGCGATGATTTCGGAAGGTAAAATTGATGTACTGATCTTCTTCTGGGATCCGCTGAACGCCGTGCCGCACGATCCGGATGTCAAAGCGCTGTTGCGCCTCGCCACCGTATGGAACATTCCGGTCGCCACCAATATCTCCACCGCAGATTTTATTATCCAGTCCCCCACTTTCAGCGACAGCGTGGACATTATGATCCCGGATTATCCGCGCTACCTGGCAGAGCGCCTGAAGTAATGGCATTCAGGCGGCCTTACCGCCTGAATAATTTCAGGGCTTACGCGCCACCGGTACGTCCAGCCGCTTTAAAACCTCAACAAATCGTGACGGCTGCGCTTTATTAAACAGCAGCCAGACGCGTTTACGCGCCCGCGTCATCGCCACGTAAAGCAAACGGCGCTCTTCGGCGTCCGGAAAATCTTCTGGCTGCGGCAGCAAGGCCTGCTCCATCACCGATTCCCGCTCCGGCGCGGGGAAGCCCTCCTGACCGTCCTGTAACCCCAGCACAATGACATAGTCCGCCTGCTGGCCTTTACTGGCATGAACGGTCATAAAATCGAGGTTCAGTTCAGGCCAGCGTGTTGCCGCTTTTTGCAGCGCGGCGGGCTTCAGATGATGGTAGCGTGCCAGGATCAGGATGCGGTCATCCGGCAGCGCAAAACCGCTGAGCTTATCCAGCAGCGCATCCAGCTGATCGTCAGAGAGCAGCGAAACCGCATTCTTTTCCCCCGCGGTCAGACTGTTCAGCGGTTTGGACATCTGCGCCGGGTTTTGCTGGATAAAACGGTTAGCGATCTCGCCGATACGCTGGTTAAAGCGGTAAGTCGTATCAAGCGCACAGCAATCGCCTTCGCCAAAATAATCATGAAACGCGGTGGTGAGTTCGAGCTGCGCGCCGCTAAAGCGGTAGATCGCCTGCCAGTCATCGCCCACGGCAAACAGCGAGGTTTGGGAGTTCTGGCGGCGCAGCGCGGCGAGCAGTGCCGCGCGCTGCGGAGAAATATCCTGGAATTCATCCACCAGAATATGTTTCCATGGACTGATAAAGCGCCCTTTTTCCAGTACGTTAATGGCCTGATGAATAAGCCCTGAAAAATCGACGGCGTTTTCTGCTTTCAGCGCCGTTTTCCAGGCTTTTAACAGCGGAGCCATCAGCTTTACGCGCTTCGAAAACCGCTCGCGAATGTCTTCCGGCGCGCTGGCAATCATCTCCGCCTGCGCCCCGCCGTGCATGCGCATCAGACTGACCCAGCGATCGAGACGGCCAGCTAGCCGACGCTGCAATTTTTCGTCGTCCCAGAAATTGCCTTCAGGAACCGTCCAGTTGAGCTCCTCTTCCAGCCATAGCCGCCAGCCTTTGGCCTGGGCTTTTTTCTCGCTGCACTGCTGCTGCCAGGCCTCAATAAACAGTTTCTGCCGCGCATCGGTATCGTTTTCAAGACGGCTGATCACCGGCACTTTTTTACTGCCCTGCTGAATGATATGCAGTGCCAGAGCATGAAAGGTACGCGCGGTGATCTCGTCGGTGTGTAGTCGTTCACGAATGCGCTCATCCATCTCCTGCGCTGCTTTGCGACCAAAGGCCAGCAGCAGGATCTGATCGGCCGCCGCTTCGCCGCGGGCCATAAGCCAGCCTGCGCGCGCCACCAGCACGGAGGTTTTGCCGCTACCGGCGCCTGCCAGCACCAGCAGGGATGATTCACCGTTCACCACCGCCCGCGCCTGCGCCGGGTTTAACGGCGAGCTTTCGATGCCGGCAAAGAAATCAGCATATTTTTTTAGCATGGCATCGGTCCACGCCTGGTTATGCTGCGCCCGGCGGCCTTCCACATCCGCCAGCCACGCCTGGCACTGACGCCACAGCTCACGGCAATTGTCAAAAGACGCCAGCCTGGCGACAGGCAGCGGCAGCGCGTCAAACGCGCCACGGATCTGCTGCTGTAATCCTTCGGTCTGCTGACGGGTTAACCATTTGCCCTGGTCAACATGGCCGTTAATCGCCTCCAGCTGCGCCTGCAATACGCCCGCCGCCACCTCGCTCATCTCTTTGCTCCACTGCTCCCAGCGGCTATGCAGATGTTGCCAGAACAGCTGGGTTTGCGCCCATTCCGTTCCGTGCAGACGCACGACTTTACTGTCCACCAGGACAAACTCCAGCTCGCCCCACACGAGGCCGCGCTTGCATTCGATGCTGAGTAACTGATTGAATGGAATGAGATATTCGTGGCGATCGCCAGACACTTTGACACCAGCGTGTAAAATCGCCACCCGGTCATAGGGGTGCTGCGCCAGCCGTTTTCCTAAAGAAGTTGCTTTCAGTTCCATGACGTGCCGTTCTCAACTCATGTCGTGATGCGCCAGTGTAACCGCCAGAGAATGTGTGCTCCAGCCCAAAAAATCGTTACTATTGATGGGTCTTTTCGTTAACGGCTTTTCCCTGAGGATTTATGCGTACTGTACTGAATATTTTAAATTTTGTGCTGGGTGGTTTTTTCACCACTCTCGCCTGGCTGCTGGCAACGCTGGTCAGTATTGTGCTTATTATTACGCTGCCGCTGACGCGCTCCTGCTGGGAAATTACTAAGCTTTCCCTGCTGCCTTACGGAAATGAGGCGGTACATGTGGATGAACTGTCGCCGGGAGAGTCCAGCGTCATCCTGAACACCGGCGGTACGCTGCTGAACATTTTGTGGTTCGTGCTGTTCGGCTGGTGGCTCTGCCTGATGCACATTGTGTCAGGTATTGCACAATGTCTGACGATTATTGGTATTCCGGTAGGCATTGCGAATTTCAAGATCGCCGGCATTGCCCTGTGGCCGGTCGGACGCCGCGTGGTGTCGGTGGAAACGGCGCGAGCGGCACGTGAAGCTAATGCCCGTCGCCGCTTTCAATAATTAAGGATCTGAACCACGATGCTCAGCCCCCTGCTTCGCCGCTATACATGGAACAGTACCTGGCTTTATAACGCCAGAATTTTCATCGCGCTGTGCGGCACTACCGCCCTGCCGTGGTGGATGGGTGATGTAAAGCTGACCATCCCGCTGACGCTTGGCGTCGTGGCGGCGGCGCTGGCCGATCTGGATGACCGCCTCGCCGGCCGTTTACGTAATCTGCTGATCACGTTGATCTCCTTTTTTATCGCCTCCGCCTCGGTAGAACTGCTGTTCCCGTGGCCGTGGCTGTTTGCGCTGGGGCTGATCATTTCCACCAGCGGATTTATTCTGCTGGGCGGGCTTGGGCAGCGCTACGCGACTATTGCCTTTGGCGGTCTGCTGATCGCCATTTACACCATGCTCGGCATCTCGCTTTACGAGCAATGGTATCAGCAACCCCTTCTGCTGCTGGCGGGGGCTGTCTGGTTTAACCTGTTGACGCTGATTGGTCATCTGGTCTTCCCGATCCGCCCGCTACAGGACAACCTTGCGCGTTGCTATGAACAGCTGGCGCATTTTCTGGAGCTGAAATCCCGCCTGTTCGATCCCGATATCGAAGATGAAAGCCAGGCGCCGCTGTATGACCTGGCGCTGGCGAACGGCCAGCTGGTTTCCACGCTGAACCAGACGAAAAGTTCATTATTAACGCGTCTGCGCGGGGATCGTGGGCAACGCGGCACCCGGCGAACCCTGCACTACTATTTTGTCGCGCAGGATATTCACGAGCGCGCCAGTTCGTCTCATATCCAGTATCAGACGCTGCGGGAACAGTTTCGCTACAGCGACGTGATGTTCCGCTTTCAGCGCCTGCTCTCCATGCAGTCGCAGGCCTGCGCGCATTTATCACGCTGCATTTTATTACGCGAGCCCTATCAGCATGATGGCCGCTTCGAGCGCGCTTTTACCCATCTTGATGCCGCGCTGGAGCGTGCCCGCGGCGACGGCACGTCTGACGAACAGATGAAAGCGCTGGGCTTTCTGCTGCAAAACCTTCGCGCGATTGACGCACAGCTGGCGACGATCGAATCTGAGCAGGCGCAGACCCTGCCGCGCAACGACACCGATAACATGCTGGCGGATGAGGGTCTTAACGGCATGAGCGACATTCGCGCCCGCCTCAGCCGCAATCTGTCGCCGGAATCAGCACTTTTTCGCCACGCCATACGCATGTCTGTGGTGTTGTGTGTCGGTTACGCTTTTATACAGTTTACCGGCCTGGAACACGGTTACTGGATCCTGCTGACCAGCCTCTTTGTCTGCCAGCCCAACTACAACGCCACCCGGCACCGTCTGGCGCTGCGTATTATCGGCACGCTGGTGGGCGTGGCGATTGGCCTGCCGGTGCTCTATTTTGTGCCGTCCATTGAAGGGCAACTGATTTTGATCGTCATTACCGGCGTGCTGTTCTTCGCCTTCCGCAATGTGCAGTACGCCCATGCCACCATGTTTATTACCCTGCTGGTACTGCTGTGCTTTAACCTGCTTGGGGAAGGCTTTGAAGTTGCCATTCCGCGTATTATTGACACCCTTATCGGCTGTGCGATTGCCTGGGCTGCGGTGAGCTTTATCTGGCCGGACTGGCGTTTTCGTAATCTTCCACGCGTGCTGGAACGGGCCATTGATGCGAACTGCCGCTACCTTGACGCTATCCTTGAGCAGTATCACCAGGGACGTGATAACCGCATGGCGTACCGTATTGCAAGGCGCGATGCCCATAACCGCGATGCCGAACTGGCGTCGGTGGTATCCAATATGTCAACAGAGCCAGGCGCGTCAACGGAACTGCGCGATGCCGCATTCCGTCTGTTGTGCCTCAACCACACTTTTACCAGCTACATTTCCGCGCTGGGCGCGCACCGGGAAAAACTGACTTCTGCTGAGATCCTCACTCTGCTGGACGACGCGGTGTGCTACGTTGACGACGCGTTACACCACGCCCCCGCTGATGAAGAACGAGTCCAGAAAACGCTGGCACAGCTGGCCGATCGCATTACGCAGGTGGATTCCCGTCCGGACAGTAAAGAACCACTGGTTTTACAGCAGATCGGCCTGGTGGTAGCGCTGCTTCCTGAAATCAGCCGATTGCAGCGTCAGGTTGTCCGCTGATGTTTCCGATGCTCCGCCTCAAACTCTGTAAACCATGTCGTCAATGCCTGGCGCTGCTGCGCCGGGAGCGCGGCCTGATGCATCCCTTCGATGGCTCCCTCCAGCGCCAGCAATACGTTAACGCCCAGATGTGTATTAAGCGTGCGTAGCCTGACCCAGCACGCTTTAGCGCCCAGTTTTTTCAGCGTGAGGACATCCGTCACGCCCGCTTCCCACAGCAGCATCTCCAGCTGAAAATTCAGGTTCGGTAGATCTTTAAGCCGGGGCTTGCAGAGGCGCTGCATCTTTTCTTTCCACGCGGCGGCAAGCGACCAGGTGGAAAGCTTCATCAGCGTATCCCTGTCCTGCCACAAGCTGTCATCAACGCGGTAATAGTTCAGTACTACTGGCCTGCCCCTTTTCATCATCGTCAGTAACGGAGCCGGATGTTGCGCACGGTATTCAGCACTTTGCTCACAGGCGCGAAGGTAAAGATCCCCCTTTGCCACCATGGCGAACACCGTATCATCAACGGAAAGACTGTAACCGCCGAACAGCGTTCGATGGCGAATAGTACCCAACTCTGAGAGGTATTCACGTGATTCATGGATCCGTTGATAAGACATATCTTTCATGATTATTCCTTTAAAATCATGGCATAAAGGCATCTTCTGGTAGTAACGGATCCGTTAATGAGGAACATAGGGAAGTTGTCCGCGGCGGGCAAGATGATTTTTTAACGGACATCAGTTATCCCGCAAATTTGCGAGGTGCTTTCAGAAATTGAGGTTGATCTTTGTACGTCCAGGAGTTACTGTACATCCATACAGTAACTATCAGGGCTGGATTGATTATGTACACTTCAGGCTACGCTAATCGTGCATCAACACTTAACGCTATGACGGGCAACCGCACACAGGCAAAACCGGCTGGCGACTCGACTGGCCTTATCAGCGAAGTGGTTTATCGTGAAGACCAGCCCGGCATGACGCAGTTGCTGTTACTGCCCCTTCTGCAACAGCTCGGTCAGCAGTCGCGCTGGCAGCTATGGTTAACCCCGCAGCAAAAATTAAGCCGTCAGTGGGTTCAGGCGGCAGGGCTGCCGTTGACCAAACTGATGCAGATCAGCCAGCTTTCCCCGGATGATACCCTGGAATCCATGATCAGAGCGTTACGCACCGGCAATTACAGTGTTGTTATCGGCTGGCATACAGAAGAACTGACGGATGATGAACATCAGCGTCTGGTTCAGGCGGCTGAAGAAGGTAATGCGATGGGCTTTATTATGCGTCCCGTGCGGAGGGATCCTCACGCCACAAGACAGCTTTCCGGGCTAAAAATTCACTCAAATTTGTATCATTAAGCCAGTTTAAGATAATTCCTGGGATTTTTTTTGTGAATTCCTGGGCTGACCGGTTCTTAAGCGAAATCGTGCTGCAATGCCTGTCTGGTGCGGTTTGCGCTGTTTTGCATTGATTATATTCTCGTCATAAATGTTAAATAATGCACGCAGAAAGCTTTTTTTTTCATATGCCTGACGGACTTCACACTTGTAAGTTTCCAACTACGTTGTAGACTTTACATCGCCAGGGGTGCTCGGCATAAACCGAAGATATCGGTAGAGATACTTAGAGCAATACCCCCGGTGAAGGATTTAAACCGTGTTTTCTCTGGCGAGAAATTCATGGCGAATTTTGGATGATAACGAGGCGCAAAAAATGAAAAAGACAGCTATCGCGATTGCAGTGGCACTGGCTGGCTTCGCTACTGTAGCGCAGGCCGCTCCGAAAGATAATACCTGGTATGCCGGTGGTAAACTGGGCTGGTCCCAATTCCACGATACTGGTTTCATTCCTAATGACGGCCCGACCCGTAATGACCAGCTGGGTGCTGGTGCGTTCGGTGGCTATCAGGTTAACCCGTACGTTGGTTTTGAACTGGGTTACGACTGGCTGGGCCGCGAAGCCTATAAAGGCGACACCGTAAACGGTGCGTTCAAAGCTCAAGGCGTTCAGCTGACTACCAAACTGAGCTACCCGGTTGCTGACGATCTGGACGTTTACACCCGTCTGGGTGGTATGGTTTGGCGTGCAGACGCTAAAGCCAACGTTCCTGGCGCTGATTTCCACGCTAAAGACCACGACACCGGTGTTTCCCCGGTATTCGCTGGTGGTGTTGAGTGGGCAGTTACCCGTGACATCGCTACCCGTCTGGAATACCAGTGGGTTAACAACATCGGCGACGCGCAAACTGTTGGTACCCGTCAGGACAACGGTCTGCTGAGCTTAGGTGTTTCTTACCGCTTCGGTCAGCAGGAAGACGTTGCTCCGGTAGTTGCTCCGGCACCGGCTCCGGCTCCGCAGGTATCCACCAAGCACTTCACCCTGAAGTCTGACGTACTGTTCAACTTCAACAAAGCGACTCTGAAACCAGAAGGCCAGCAGGCTCTGGATCAGATGTACTCCCAGCTGAGCAACCTGGATCCGAAAGACGGTTCCGTAGTTGTTCTGGGCTTCACCGACCGCATCGGTTCTGACGCTTACAACCAGGGTCTGTCCGAGAAACGTGCTCAGTCTGTTGTTGACTACCTGATCTCTAAAGGTATCCCGTCCAACAAGATCTCTGCTCGTGGTATGGGCGAATCCAACCCGGTTACCGGCAGCACCTGTGACAACGTGAAAGCGCGCCCTGCGCTGATCGATTGCCTGGCTCCGGATCGTCGCGTTGAGATCGAAGTTAAAGGTATCAAAGACGTTGTAACTCAGCCGCAGGCTTAAGTTTACGTCTTAAAAAAACCCCGCGCTGCGGGGTTTTTTATTGCCTGCGATCCGGCGTGAAAAATATCGCGGGTTTATTCTTTGCCTAACAGCGCCTGCAAATCGTGCTTAAGCGTCGACATTTTACTGGCGTATTTCTCTTTGTGTTCGGCATCTTCAATCAGTTGCACTATGGTTTCTGAGAGCGTTTTTCCACGGCGCTGGGCCAGCCCTGCCAGGCGCTGCCAGACCATAAATTCCAGATCGATGGATTTTTTACGGGTGTGCTGGTGCTCGGCATTAAAGTGACGTTTGCGTCGGGCGCGAATAGTCTGCTTCATGCGATTCATTAATGCCGCATTCATGTGTTGTTCAATCCAGGCATTCACACGAACCGGGTCATTTTCGAGCGTCAACAGCTGATCCACGGCCTCTTTTGCCGCACTGGTTTCTATATAGCGCGTGATTAATTCACCTTCACGGTGCTTTTTCACCAGGTACTTCCATTTCCAGCCGCTTTCAAGATTTTCCAGTTGTTGGTATTTCATCGCGATCTCAGTGTTACCCTGTAACTCAGTTCAGAATATCAGTTTTTTAGCAATCTGCTGAAAAGAAATCATATCCTGTGAACACGCAGACGACTTTGCGGTCAGGAAATCGCGTATTACTGGTGTGATGCTTTGCCGCTTACGGTATAATTCCGCCCTTTACTTCTGACGATAAAACCTCAACTTTGACCATTACTAAACTCGCCTGGCAAGACCTTGTCCCTGATACCGACAGTTATCAGGAGGTATTTACACAATCTTGTGCGCCGTCTGAGGAGGATTTATCCCTCGGCGATACGCAACCCCGCTTACAGTACGCGCTGGAGCAACTGCTTCATCCGCTGGCATCGTCACGCTTTTTGCTGGCAAAAGCGCCGGAGGAAGTGGAGTATCTGGGTATTATTGCTGATGCTGTGGGTCAATTACTGCCGGAAGATCAGCCGTTTACTGGTGGGCAATACCAGATCGCTGGTCGAAGCGTTACCTTTGAAGCCTCAACGGATCCGCTGGCCGACTTCGTCTCCAAAAACCCGGTCGTCATTGCCGACTGGGTAGAAGCAGAGCAGCTTTTTGGCTGCCTGCGTCAGTTTAATAATGAGATTGCCCTGCAACCGGGCCTGGTGCATCAGGCTAACGGCGGCGTGCTGGTGATCTCCCTGCGTACGCTGCTGGCACAGCCGCTGCTGTGGATGCGCCTGAAAACCATGATCACCCGCCAGCGCTTCGACTGGGTCTCCTTTGACGAGTCGCGTCCGTTACCGGTCAGCGTGCCGTCAATGCCGTTACAGCTGAAGGTGATCCTCGTCGGCGAGAGGGATTCACTGGCCGAATTCCAGGAGATGGAACCGGAGCTGGCTGCCCAGTCCATTTACAGCGAGTACGAAGATAATCTTCAGATAACGGATGCGGAAACCATGGCGCAGTGGTGCCAGTGGGTGCTGCACGTGGCCGCCAGCGCCGATCTGCCCGTTCCGGCGAAGGATGCATGGCCGGTGTTGATCCGTGAAGCTGTGCGTTACACCGGCGATCAGGAAACGCTGCCGCTGTGCCCGCTGTGGCTGGCGCGCCAGCTGCGTGAAGTCGCGGCGCTGGGCGCAGAGACCTCGTTTGATGCACAACAGTTGCAGACCATGCTCAGCCAGCGCGAATGGCGTGAAGGATACTTACCTGAACGCATTCAGGATGAGATCCTGCTGGAACAAATTCTGATTGAAACCGAAGGTGAGCGCGTCGGTCAGATCAACGCCCTTTCGGTTGTCGAATTCCCTGGGCACCCGCGCGCCTTTGGCGAGCCGTCGCGCATCAGTTGCGTAGTGCATATCGGTGACGGGGAATTTAATGACATCGAGCGCAAAGCGGAGCTGGGCGGAAATATTCATGCAAAAGGCATGATGATCATGCAGGCCTTCTTAATGGCCGAGCTTCAGCTGGATCAGCAGATCCCCTTCTCTGCCTCGCTGACCTTCGAGCAGTCCTATAGCGAAGTGGACGGCGACAGCGCCTCGATGGCGGAACTGTGCGCCCTGATCAGCGCGCTGGCGGACGTGCCTGTTAATCAGCATCTGGCGATCACCGGTTCGGTGGATCAGTTCGGACGCGCGCAGCCGGTAGGCGGCCTGAATGAAAAGATCGAAGGTTTCTTCAGTATCTGCCAGCAGCGTGGTCTGACCGGTAAGCAGGGGATCATCATTCCTTCTGCTAACGTACGTCATCTGTGTCTGCCGCAGACGCTGCTCGACGCCGTGGAAGCCGGACAATTCTTTATCTGGGCCATCGATGATGTGACAGATGCGCTACCCTTACTGACAAACCTGGCCTGGGATGCTGAAGGGCAAACCACCCTCATTCAGACCATTCAGGAACGCATCGCCCAGGCCTCGCAGCAGGAAGCACGCCATCGCTTTCCGTGGCCGTTACGCTGGTTGAACTGGTTTGTACCGAACTGATCGGACTTGTTCAGCGTACACGTGTTAGCTATCCTGCGTCCCAAACTTACAATAAGGCTTACTCAAAACATGGTAGATAAACGCGAATCCTATACGAAAGAAGACCTTCTTGCCTCTGGTCGTGGTGAGCTGTTTGGCGAAAAAGGCCCGCAGTTACCTGCTCCCAACATGCTGATGATGGACCGTGTCGTCAAAATGACGGAAACCGGTGGTAACTTTGATAAAGGCTATGTTGAAGCCGAGCTGGATATCCATCCGGACATGTGGTTCTTCGGTTGCCACTTCATTGGCGATCCGGTGATGCCTGGCTGCCTGGGTCTGGATGCCATGTGGCAGCTGGTTGGCTTCTATCTCGGCTGGCTCGGCGGCGAAGGCAAAGGCCGTGCGCTGGGCGTGGGTGAAGTGAAATTCACCGGCCAGGTTCTGCCGACGGCGAAAAAAGTCACCTACCGCATTCACTTCAAGCGTGTGGTTAACCGTCGTCTGATTATGGGCCTGGCGGATGGCGAAGTGCTGGTCGATGGTCGCGTGATCTATACGGCAAACGATTTGAAAGTTGGGCTGTTCCAGGATACGTCTGCATTCTGAGTGCCCTGACAGGCGAAACCTCCGCCAGGCGGAGGTTTCTTACTAAAGAGACAGAATCAGGCGATTACTGTCCTGACCTCCATGGCTTCTCGCCAGCCTCCAAGCCAGTATGACCTCTGATTCAGCGTCTGGTAAGGACATAGTTCTTTTGAGCGTCCGGCAATACCAGCCTGATACCCACGTTGATGTGCCCGTTCCAGGCGATCTCGTTTTTGTCTCTTCATGCCTCGTTTCCCTCATATTTTGAGTCTGGTGGAAAAGAAAACAGTGATTACAAAATGCGCAATCACGTCTCTTTTGTAACGCGGATGAACAGCATCGTCAATGCACAAAATTCATACCATTGTCATAAATGTGAGATACACAGAACTTCATTTGTACAAAAAGTGTGAGACGGCACAAGTAAATGCCCGGAAAACCGACATAAAAAAAACCGCCAGTGCGTGAGCAAACCGGCGGTTTTTTAGGATTAATAGCAATCAGGGCAGACGGTTAAGTTCCCGCGCGATGTCGCCCGCTTCACGACTCCACGCCTCGCCCAGCACTTTCACCATTGCATCGTAACCATCCTGCTGCTGCGTCATTTCGATATGGAATGGTCGCTTTATCAGCTGCCCCTGATGGTTGAGCAACCACTCGCCGCTGACAATCACCCGCCCATCATAGCGCCCGTGAAACCCTGTCACCGTCACGTTCAGCGTATCCTGCTCGTTGCCAAGCGGCGTTGAAGCCACTACCCAACCAGGTAATTGCTGACTGAGGTTGGACACCAGCGTTGTGCGCAGCTGCTGATCGAGCGGGCTGGCCCACAGGTTTTGCGTGCCGATAGCGTATTTTACATCGCTGGTCTGGTACACCACACCATTACCCGCCAGATAATCGGGCACTGAAACCTGCTCCACCCACAGCAGACGGTCGGCGCTACCACTCTGGCGCTGCACGGTATTCTGTTGCGGCGTCGGCAACTGATAATAATTCGTCTCTTCCACGTTGCTGCTACAGGCCGCCAGCAGCAGCGTCGCGGCGATGACTACTCCATTTTTCATTATTTTGCCCTCTTAGGCTCAGGATCTTTTTTATCCTTCGCTTCAAATACCAGCGCATTGCTCTTGGTGTTCAGCGTTTTCAGTACCGGTTGCAGTTCACGCAGTACCTGATCCAGCCGCTGCATATCCGCCACCATTTTGTTGTACGCCGCCGATCCTGGCTGGAAGCCCTGCATACTGCGGTTCAGCTCGCGCAGGGTTTTCTGCATATCCGCCGGCAGTTGCTGCGCGGACTGGCTGGCGGTGATCTTATTGAGATTATCCAGCGTGGTTTGCAGGCGGCGCATGGTGCGCTGGGTTTCATTCAGCGAATTCGTGGCCTGCTCAATCATCGGGTTCAGCGGCAGATTGTTGATCTTATCCAGGGTATCCATCAGACGTTGCTGGATCTGCGCCAGCCCGCCGCTCACGGTAGGAATAATTTCATAGCCGCCATAGCGACGTACCCCGGTTACCGGCGGCGCTTTCGGATAGAAATCCATATCGATATAGAGCGCGCCTGTCACCAGATTGCCGGTTTTCAGCGAACCGCGCAGGCCGCTTTTTAGCAGTTCATTGATATGGGATTTCATGTCCGGCATTTCGCCAAGCTGGCTGGCCAGTCGTTCCGGCTCAATACGCACCAGCACCGGAATACGGTAATCGTTGTCCAGGGCCTGTTCCATCCCCGGCATCATCGCCGGAACCTTGCTTACCGTCCCCAGACGAATTCCGCGGAATTCCACCGGCGCGCCCGCCTGCAGGCCACGGATGGAATCTTTGAAGAACATCAGGTAATCGATATGGTCGGTATAGAGCGATTCCTGGATACTGCGCTGATCGTCAAACAGCGTGAATGCGGTCTTTTCCGCTACAGGCGTGCCCAGGTCAATGCCTTCCGGCACATCAAAGCTGACACCGCCGCCAAACAGCGTGGTCAGCGATCCCATCTCAACGCGCATCCCGGCGGACGTCAGATCCACCGCAATACCGCTGTCTTTCCAGAAGCGGACGTTGCTGGTAACCAGACGATCGTTTGGCGCATTAATAAACAGCTGATAGCTGATGGTGCGCTTTTCCGAATCAAAAGTGCTGGTTTCAACCGAGCCCACGCGATAGCCGCGGAACAGCACCGGATCGCCCGGCGACAGCTGCCCCGCTTTTTTACTGTCGAGCAGCACGCGGATGCCCTTCGCATCCGGCGGCGCGAGCGGCGGCGAATCCAGCAATTTATAGCTTTCCGGCTGCGTCCCTTTACTGCCCGGCTGTAACTCAATATAAGCACCGGATAACAGCGTGCCCAGCCCGCTGATCCCCTCCCGGCCAACCTGGGGTTTCACCACCCAGAATACCGAGTCGCCATGCAGCAGTTTGCTCATATCCGCGTTCAACCGCGCCTTGATCTCCACGCGCTTAAGGTCATCCGCCAGGGTGGCGGATTCCACCACGCCGACGTTAATACTGCGGCTTTTGATGGTGGTTTTACCCGCTTCGATGCCTTCGGCATTGTTGGTGATGAGTGTTACCACCGGCCCCTGATGGCTGTAGTGATAAAACAGGATCCATGCGCCGATAAGCGCGGTCACGATGGGAAAGATCCACACCGGCGACCAGCTTTTTACCTTTTGCACCTTCGCATCCCCACTTTTCGTCTCCATGTTTTTACTGCTCCTCATGGCTTGATTCTGGCTCACGATCCCAGGACAGACGGGGATCGAAAGTCATTGCCGCAAACATTGTCATGATGACCACCAGCGCAAACATTAATGCGCCTGTTGCGGGGTATATGTTCATAAGACCGCCGATGCGCACCAGCGCGGACAGCACAGCGATAACAAAAACGTCAATCATCGACCAGCGGCCGACAAATTCCACTACTTCATAAATCAGGTGCATGCGCTCGCCGTCACGCCTGCCGTGCCCTTTTGCGTCCCAGCACAGCCAGCCAAGCGCGATCATTTTGAGCGTCGGCACCATAATACTGGCGATAAAAATGACCAGCGCCACCGGATAGGATCCCTCCCCCCACAGCAAAATGACCCCCGCCAGAATGGTGGAGGGCATTTTATCGCCCAGCAGATCGGTGATCATGATTGGCAGAATATTGGCGGGCAGATAAAGCAGGACAGAGGTGATCAGCAGCGCCATTGTCCATTGCAGACTGTTTTTGCGTCGCACATAACCGCGGGTGTGACAGCGCGGACACTGGCGTAAATCCGCAGGCAAAATCGCGGTGCAGCACGGGCAGGAGCGCAGCCCCTGGCGAAGGCCAGTGACGCCCGTTTTAAGCGGCTGATCCACCGGCGGCATATGCGCGAGATCGTCCCACAGCCAGCGCCGGTCGACGCACTGAAAGGCACGCAGTTGCAGCAGACAGAACAGGCACCAGGGCACAAAACTGCTGCCGATGCCAATATCGCCGTAGGCCATCAGCTTCACAAAACTCACCAGCACGCCGGCGAGGAAAATCTCCGCCATGCCCCAGGATTTTAGCTGAAAGAATATCCGCGCCAGAAAAGCCTGTACGCGCCAGGGCAGCGTGACGCGGTTGACCAGCAACAGGATCGTCACCAGGCAAAACGCCGGTACCAGTTGCACAAACAGCAGGAAAAAGGTGCCGAGGCTGGCGTAATCTTCCGAAAACATCACGCGCGGAATTTCCAGCAGCGTCACCTCGCTGGTGATACCGGCGACCTTCATATTGACGAAGGGAAAGAGATTGGCCAGCAGCAGCATAAAGAGCGCCGCCAGCGAATAGGCGCTGGGACGCTGACGCGGTTCGGCCCATTTTGTGGTCAGGGTATGCCCGCAGCGAGGACAGTCCGCTTTATGACCGTCCTCCAGCGCGGGGAGTGCCACCAGCAAGTCACACTGAGAACACAAAATGTGCCGGGTGGCATGGTGGTGATCGCACATACGTTTATCCTGAATTACGCGCCGTTTTTAAGGGCCTCAAGGTATTCCCAACGCTCAAAAGCTTCTTCCAGCGCCTGTTCAGCCTGCGCCATATCGGCCAGCACTTTTTGCGTATGGTCATGAGGCTGGCTGAAGAATGCACCGTCAGCGACCTGCGCCTGAAGCGCGCTCAGTTCCGCTTCCAGCGTTTCCAGACGCTGCGGCAGCTGCTCAAGTTCGCGTTGCAGGTTATAGCTTAGTTTGTTACCGGCACGTTTAACAGTTTCTGCTTTAGGGGCCGCCGTTTCGGCACTTTTTTTCGACGCTGACTGTTTATGCGCCAGCGAAGCCGCCTGCTGGCCGCGCGCGTCCTGGTAACCGCCGACATACTGACCGATGCGGCCTTCGCCTTCGAAGATCCAGCATTCCGTCACGGTGTTATCGACGAACTGACGATCGTGGCTCACCAGCATGACGGTGCCCTGATAGCCATCGATTAACTCTTCCAGCAGTTCGAGGGTTTCCACATCCAGGTCGTTGGTCGGTTCATCAAGGATCAGCAGGTTGCTGGGCTTGAGGAACAGACGCGCCAGCAGCAGGCGGTTACGCTCTCCGCCCGACAGCGCGCGCACCGGCGTCATGGCGCGTTTTGGATGGAACAGGAAGTCCTGCAGATAACCAAGCACATGGCGCGGTTTCCCGTTCACCAGCACTTCCTGTTTGCCTTCGGAGAGGTTATCCATCACCGTTCTGTCCGGATCGAGTTCCGCGCGGTGCTGGTCAAAATAGGCCACTTCCAGTTTGGTGCCGCAGTGCACGCGGCCGCTGTCAGCCTGTAACTGCCCGAGCATCAGCTTCAGCAAGGTAGTTTTACCGCAGCCGTTAGGCCCGATAAGCGCGATCTTGTCGCCACGCTGAACCTGGGCGGAAAAATCCCGCACCAGCACTTTGCCGTCCACGCCGTAGTTGACGTTTTCCATCTCAAAGACGATCTTGCCAGAGCGGGAGGCCTCTTCGACCTGCATTTTCGCGCTGCCCATCACTTCACGGCGTTCGCCGCGCTCGCGACGCATCGCTTTCAGGGCGCGCACACGTCCTTCATTACGGGTACGACGCGCTTTGATGCCCTGGCGGATCCACACTTCTTCCTGCGCCAGCTTGCGGTCAAATTCCGCATTCTGTAGTTCTTCCACGCGCAGCGCTTCTTCTTTCTCCAGCAAATACTGATCGTAGCTGCCCGGATAGGTCACCAGCTTACCGCGATCCAGATCGACAATGCGCGTCGCCATATTGCGGATAAACGAACGGTCGTGGGAAATAAAGATGATGGTGCCGTTGAAGGTCTTGAGGAAGCCTTCCAGCCAGTCGATAGTTTCGATGTCGAGGTGGTTGGTCGGTTCGTCGAGCAGCAGCACGCGCGGGTTGCTGACCAGCGCACGGCCCAGCGCCGCTTTACGCAGCCAGCCGCCGGACAGCGAGGCCAGCGCCATATCCGCTTCCAGACCAATCTGCTCCAGCACTTCATTGATACGGTTTTCAAGCTGCCACAGGCCGTGGTGGTCCAGCAGATCCTGTAAGCGCGCCATCTCGTTAAGATTTTTTTCGCTCGGATCGGTCATCACCAGATGGGAAATCTCATGATAGGCCTTCAGGTATTCCGCCTGCTCCGAGATACCTTCCGCCACGAAATCGTACACGCTGCCCGCTACATTGCGGGGCGGATCCTGTTGCAGGCGCGCCACCACCAGATCCTGTTCGTAAACAATACGCCCGTCATCCAGACCCAGTTCACGGTTAAGGATTTTCATCAGCGTCGATTTACCCGCGCCGTTACGTCCCACCAGACACACGCGCTCGTTATCTTCGATGTGCAGTTCGGTGTTATCGAGAAGCGGCGCATCGCTGAACGACAGCCAGGCACCGTGCATACTAATTAATGACATTTATTCTTCCTTCAGGCTGAGGTGATCAGCCAGCAATTGTGGATCTGACGGTTACGGGCGAAATCCTGCGACTGTGTTTTTTGCGTGATTTCTTGTGCTTTCAGTCCGAGCTCAGCCAGACCGTCGTGATCCATACGGAAACCGCGTTTGTTGTTCGAGAACATAATGGTGCCGCCTTTGCGCAGCAGACGTTTCAAATCTTTCATCAGGCGCAGGTGATCCCGCTGCACGTCAAAGGCATCTTCCATTCTTTTCGAGTTAGAGAATGTGGGGGGATCGATAAAGATCAGATCAAACTGTTCATCGGTATCGCGCAGCCAGGCCAGACAGTCGGCCTGGATCAGACGGTGCGCGCGGCCGCTGAGATTATTCAGACGCAGGTTGCGCTCGGCCCACTCCAGATAGGTGCGGGACATATCCACCGTCGTGGTGGATTTCGCGCCGCCCAGCCCCGCATGCACGCTGGCGCTGCCGGTATAGGCAAAGAGGTTAAGGAAGTCTTTACCCTTGCTCATCTGGCCCAGCATACGACGGGCGATACGGTGATCGAGGAACAGGCCGGTATCCAGATAATCGGTCAGGTTGACCCACAGGCGCGCGTTATATTCGCTTACCTGCATGAAGTCCCCTTTCTCGTTCATCTTCTGATACTGGTTTTTGCCTTTCTGCCGCTCACGGGTTTTCAGCACCAGCTTGTTCGGGGCGATACCGAGCACCGCGATAGTGGCGGAAATAATATCGAACAGGCGCTGACGGGCTTTCTGCGGATCCACGGTTTTCGGCGGCGCGTACTCCTGCACCACCACGGAATCGCCGTAGCGATCCACCGCCACGTTGTACTCCGGTAAATCGGCGTCATACAGGCGATAGCATTCAATGCCTTCCTGACGCGCCCATTTTTCCAGTTTCTTGACGTTCTTACGCAGGCGGTTAGCGTAATCTTCCGCTATCGACGCGCTGCCGCCGCCCTGCGCATCGGCGCTGGTCACGGCAATAGCATAGTTTTTCTGCACGCAGTCCAGCGGGCCGTTTTTGGCTTTAAACTGGCGATCGGCGCGCAGTTGCAGACAGTTGAGCAGATCCGGCGAAGCGCTGAACAGGGATAAATTCCAGCCGCCGAACTGACTTTTGATAATGCGCCCCAGCATACTGTGCAACGCGATCAGCGCCGGTTCGCTGTCCAGACGTTCGCCATAAGGCGGGTTGCTGAGGATGGTTCCGGTCGGGCCTTCCGGCAGCGGGTTGGTGAGTTTGGCGACGTCTTTTACCTCAAACGCGATCAGATCAGCCACACCGGCGCGACGGGCGTTGCTGCGGGCGCGTTCAATCACGCGGCTGTCGTTGTCGGAACCATAGAAACGCGAACCGTAATCCGCCAGGCCTTTACGGGCGCGTACCTGGGCTTCGGCTTTCACTTCTTTCCAGATGGCGTCGTCGTGCTGCGCCCAGCCGCCGAATCCCCAGTGCCCGCGATGCAGGCCAGGGGCACGGTCGGTGGCGTACATCGCCGCTTCGATCAAAAGCGTACCGGAACCGCACATCGGATCGAGCAACGGCGTACCCGGCTGCCAGCCAGATCGCATCACAATAGCGGCCGCAAGGCTTTCTTTAATGGGCGCAAGGCCGGTGCCGTCACGGTAGCCGCGCTGGTGCAGACCTTCGCCACTCAGATCCAGCGCGATATGCGCAGTATCTTTATTCAGCCAGACATTGATACGCAGATCGGGCTTTTCACGATCGACGTTCGGGCGTTCCAGATTTTTGCGCGTGAAGCTGTCGACGATGGCGTCTTTCACCTTGAGCGCGCCGTACTGGCTGTTACGGATGGTGTCGTTCAGGCCGCTGAAGTGCACGGCAAAGGTCGCGCCGGGGCTGAAAATCTCCGTCCAGTCTATCGCCTGCACCCCGAGATAGAGATCAAGGTCGCTGTACACCTTGCACTCGCTCATCGGCATCATGATGCGCGAAGCCAGACGACTCCACATCAGGCTCTGGTAGACAAGCCGGGTGTCCCCCTCAAAATGGACACCACCCTGAACCACCTGGACGTTTTGCCCGCCCAGGTTTTCCAGTTCAGTTTTTAACAGCTCTTCCAGCCCGCGGGCCGTACTGGCAAACAGAGAAATCATATCGTCACTTATTCACTTAGAAAATTGTTGCGCATTATAGCTAATCTCAACGCTATGTCATAAAGTTGAGCGCTTATTTCCAGATTCAGAAGAGGATGGCGTGGCAACCTTATCGCGGCTTTTTATTCATCCGGTTAAATCGATGCGCGGCACCGGTCTTACCCATGCGCTGGCGGACAGCAGCGGCCTGGCGTTCGATCGTATATTTATGCTCACTGAACCCGACGGCACTTTCATCACCGCCCGTCAGTTTCCCGCGATGGTACGCTTCACGCCCGCCCTGCTACCCGATGGGCTGCACCTCACCGCGCCCGATGGCAGCAGCGCGCTGGTGCGCTTTGCGGATTTTGACCCGCAGCCAGAACCCACTGAAGTCTGGGGCAACCATTTTACGGCCTTTATAGCGCCTGCGGCCATTAACCTGTGGCTGAGCGGTTTTTTCGCCCGCGAGGTGCAACTGCGCTGGGTCGGCCCGCAGCCAACGCGAAGGGTAAAACGCTTTGAAAGCGTGCCGCTCTCCTTTGCCGATGGCTTTCCCTATCTGCTGGTCAACGAGGCCTCGCTACGGGATCTCCAGCAGCGCTGCCCCGCCAGCGTACAAATAGAGCAGTTCCGGCCCAACCTGGTGGTCAGCGGCGCCGCCGCCTGGGAAGAAGACGGCTGGAAAGTGGTGCGCATCGGCGAGGTGATTTTCGATGTGGTTAAACCCTGTAGCCGTTGCGTATTCACCACCGTCAGCCCGGAGCGCGGGCAAAAGCACCCGTCCGGAGAACCGCTTACCACTTTACAGGGATTCCGCACAGCCCAGGACAATGGCGATGTGGATTTCGGCCAGAACCTGATCGCCCGCAACAGCGGCGTGATCCGCGTCGGCGATGAAGTCACGGTGCTGGCCCGCGCGCCAGGAAAAATCTATGGTGCAGGAAACGTTGCTGAAACGCTTAACGTCGATAAAGCGGATCCCTCAGGCGTCAGCATTGATTTTCACGGACAGCAATTTACCGGTAATAATCAACAGGTATTACTGGAACAACTGGAAAGTCAGGGGATCCGCGTACCCTACTCCTGCCGGGCGGGGATCTGCGGCTGCTGCCGGATACGCTTAGTCGAGGGGGAAGTCAGTGCGCTGAAACAGTCGGCGATCGGTGACGATGGCACCATTCTGAGCTGTAGCTGCATCCCCAGAACGGCGCTGAAACTGGAACCTTAAACCGCCTGTTCGAGGCTGAAGCTGGCGGCAATCGGCTGCGGCTTCAGCCGGTCATTCATCACTTTGATGGCATCGCCAAGCTGCATGGTACGCCCGGCAATCACTACACCCGGCTGCGCCAGCAGACAGAGCGCGGCGTTATCGCCCGGTTCGACCACCAGCAGATTCACCTGCTCTGCGGTGTCGCTCAGCCAGACGCTGGCGGCTTCGCCCTGCAGCGGCGTCCAACGGTCGTTATGCGCTAAGAAGTGCCAGCTTTTCGGCATTTGCGGTTTCAGAAAACGGATGGCCACCAGCGCATTCAGCACCAGCTCCGCCTGCTGTTCACGGCTTAAATCCAGATAGCGGCATTTTTCTTCGAAAGAGAAATAGAGCGCGGCATCTTCCACGCAAAAACCGGTCGGCGCGAAAGCATCGGGGGTTAACATGCGACGGGGAAAACGGGACCGAAATAACATGCCATTGGCCAGATCGAGCATCATACGATCGTGCTCTTCATCAAAATACCAGCGCCAGTTATCGTCAGGTTTAATTCGCATCTTCCTCTCCCGTCCGCAAGCGTCCTGTTGCTTTTTTATCCATTTTGCCGCTTCGCTTATTGTGTAAATAATAAAAGACCACAATGTTTAAATAAGCAACAACGACGGAATATAAAACAACCAGGGCAGGAAATAAAGCCCTGGTTGTCATTTAGCGGGATAAACGTCAGATATGGGTGACAATTTCTTTAATCAGCGGCGGGCCTTTGAAAATAAAGCCCGAATAGATTTGTACCAGCGTTGCGCCGGCTGCCATTTTTTCCCTGGCGGCGATCACCGAATCGATTCCGCCGACGCCGATAATTGGCAGACGGCCATTCAGCTCAAGCGCTAAACGCCTGATAATTTCTGTGCTTTTTAATTGCAACGGACGGCCGCTTAACCCGCCCGTTTCATCGCAATGCTTCATGCCCTGCACCAGCGATCGTTCCAGCGTAGTATTGGTGGCAATAACACCATCAATATTATGGCGAACTAAACTATCAGCCACCTGGATCAATTCTTCTTCGCTCAGATCGGGAGCAATCTTGACTGCCACCGGAACATATTTGTGATGGATATTCTGCAATTCGCTTTGCTTATTTTTGATAGCCAGCAGCAAATCATCCAGTGCTTCGCCATATTGCAGTGAACGCAAACCAGGTGTGTTAGGCGAGGAAATATTAATCGCGATATACCCGGCATAAGCATAGACTTTCTCCATGCAAATCAGGTAGTCATCCTTACCCTGCTCCACCGGCGTGTCTTTATTTTTGCCGATATTAATACCCAGCACGCCGTCAAAATGCGCCTTTTTAACGTTCTCCACCAGGTTATCAACGCCCAGGTTATTAAAGCCCATGCGGTTGATTAATCCCTCGGCTTCAACGAGGCGGAAAATACGCGGTTTATCGTTACCCGGCTGTGGACGCGGTGTCACCGTGCCAATTTCAATTGCGCCAAATCCCATCGCGCCGAAGGCATCAATACATTCACCATTCTTATCAAGACCCGCCGCCAGGCCAAGCGGATTCTTGAAGGTCAGCCCCATGCAGGTGACGGGTTTTACCGGCACATTCTGGCGCACCAGTGCTTCAAATGGCGTACCGGACACCCGGCGTAATTGCTGAAAGGTCACTTCATGAGCGCGCTCAGGATCGAGCTGAAAAAGGGCTTTACGAACGAAGGGGTAGTACATGAACTCTCCTGGATTCCCGGTGTGCAAACCGGGGGCGTATTATGTTTCATCCCGCGGCGAAAGGGAATTGACCTGCGGCAAAAAAAACCGCAAAAGCGCAAACGTTTACCTGCCCATCTCTTCTTATGCCGTTTTTTGGCAATTCTTGTTCAGATAAATCATTTAGTGGAATAAAAACACTCTGGCAAATTGTTATCAATGTTAGATAAAAGCAAACATTTGGTTATAAGGAGTCAGTATGCGTGTAGTGACATTAGCGGGAAGCCCGCGTTTCCCCTCGCGCTCCAGCGCCCTGCTGGAATACGCCCGCGAAAGCTTAAGCGACCAGGGGATCGAGGTCTGCCACTGGCATCTGCATAACTTCGAGCCGGAAGATCTGCTCTACGCGCGTTTTGACAGCCCGGCGCTGCTGGCGCTGAACGAACAGTTAACGGATGCTGATGGACTGATTGTCGCCACGCCCATCTATAAAGCCTCGTTTTCCGGCGCGCTAAAAACGCTGCTGGATCTGCTGCCGGAGCGCGCGCTGGCGGGGAAAGTCGTGTTGCCGCTGGCGACCGGCGGCAGCATCGCCCACATGCTGGCGGTGGATTACGCCCTGAAACCGGTACTGAGCGCCCTGCGCGCGCAGGAAATTTTGCAGGGGGTATTCGCTGATGATAGCCAGATCGCCGATTACCAGCATAAAGCCACCTTCAGCCCGCATCTGCAGGTCCGCCTCGATAGCGCGCTGGAAACCTTTACCCAGGCGCTGCACCGCCTTGAGCCGAAAGCCCCGTTGATCAGTGACACGCAAGGAGTCGTCCATGTTTAACCTTTTCAAATCCCGCGCCCAGTGGCTGGCGCTCAGCGGCATGTTAACGCTCTCCGCCTGGTCGCAGGCGGCGGAAACGGCCCCGGACGCGCTGCGTATTGGCTATCAGAAAGGCAGCGTCAGCATGGTGCTGGCGAAAAATCATCAGCTGCTGGAAAAACGTTACCCGGACACCAAAATCTCCTGGGTGGAGTTCCCTGCCGGCCCGCAGATGCTCGAAGCCCTGAATATCGGCAGTATTGATCTGGGCAGCACCGGGGATATTCCGCCTATCTTTGCCCAGGCCGCCGGGGCGGATCTGCTCTATGTCGGCGTTGAGCCGCCGAAGCCGAAAGCGGAAGTGATCCTCGTGCCGGAAAACAGCCCGATCAAAACCGTCGCCGATCTGAAAGGCCATAAGGTGGCGTTCCAGAAAGGTTCCAGTTCTCACAACCTGCTGCTGCGCGCCCTGCAACAGGCAGGACTGAAATTCACCGATATACAGCCAACCTATCTGACGCCTGCCGATGCGCGCGCCGCGTTTTCGCAGGGCAATGTGGACGCCTGGGCCATCTGGGATCCCTATTATTCCGCAGCCCTGTTACAGGGTGGCGTGCGGGTGCTGAAAGACGGCACCGATTTGAAGCAGACAGGTTCGTTTTATCTCGCCTCCCGTCCCTATGCTGAAAAAAATGGCGCTTTTATTCAGGGCGTTCTGGATACCTTCAGCGAAGCAGATGCGTTAACCCTCAGCCAGCGCGAGGCCAGCATCAGCTTACTGGCGAAAACCATGGGGCTGCCTGAGCCGGTGATCGCCACCTATTTTGACCACCGTCCGCCGACGCGCATTTCGCCGGTCAACGACGCCACGGCCGCCCTGCAACAGCAGACCGCCGATCTGTTTTATCAGAACCGCCTTGTCCCGAAACAGGTGGATATCCGCACCCGCATCTGGCATCCGGCCACTACTCAAGGAGCTAAATCATGAGCCTGAATCTGTTCTGGTTTTTACCGACCCACGGCGATGGCCACTATCTTGGCACTGAACATGCCGCCCGCCCGGTCGATCATGGTTATTTGCAGCAGATCGCCCAGGCGGCTGACCGCATCGGTTTTAGCGGCGTGCTGATCCCGACGGGTCGCTCCTGTGAAGATGCGTGGCTGGTGGCCGCATCGCTGATCCCGGTGACACAACGGCTGAAGTTTCTGGTGGCGCTGCGCCCGAGCGTGACCTCCCCTACCGTGGCGGCCCGTCAGGCGGCAACGCTGGATCGTCTCTCCAATGGCCGGGCGCTGTTCAACCTGGTGACCGGCAGCGATCCGCAGGAGCTGGCCGCCGATGGCGTGTTCCTCGATCACACTGAACGCTATGAAGCCTCGGCAGAATTCACCCACGTCTGGCGGCGTCTGCTGGAGGGCGACACCGTGGACTACCACGGCAAGCATATCCACGTGCGTGGCGCAAAGCTCTTCTTCCCGCCGGTACAGCAGCCGCGTCCGCCGCTCTATTTTGGCGGCTCGTCAGATGTGGCACAGGATCTGGCCGCCGAGCAGGTTGATCTTTATCTCACCTGGGGCGAACCGCCGGAACTGGTGAAAGAGAAAATCGAGCAGGTGCGCGCCAAAGCGGCGGTACACGGGCGCAGCGTGCGCTTCGGTATCCGCCTGCATGTGATTGTGCGTGAAACCAACGAAGAAGCGTGGCAGGCGGCAGATCGGCTGATCTCCCATCTGGATGATGAAACCATTGCCATCGCCCAGGCGGCATTTGCCCGTCAGGACTCGGTTGGTCAACAGCGCATGGCGGCGCTGCATAACGGCAGACGCGAAAATCTGGAAATCAGCCCGAACCTGTGGGCGGGCGTGGGTCTGGTACGCGGCGGCGCGGGTACGGCGCTGGTGGGCGATGGCCCGACGGTGGCGGCGCGTATTAATGAATACGCCGCGCTGGGCATCGACAGCTTTATCCTCTCCGGCTATCCGCATCTGGAGGAAGCCTACAAAGTGGGCGAGCTGCTGTTCCCGCATCTGGATGTCGCCATTCCCGCCGTGCCGCAACCGCGCCAGTTACAGGCGCAGGGCGAAGCGGTGGCGAATGATTACATTCCGCGCAACGTTTCACAGAGTTAAGGAGGCGCTATGTCCGACTCGTCCCGGCAGTGGCTGCTGCGCGCCGCGCCCTGGTTTTTACCGGCGGCCGTGGTGGTGATCTGGCAGATCGCCTCGTCAACCGGCTGGCTCTCCACCCGCATTCTTCCCTCGCCGGAGGGCGTGGTGGAGGCGTTCTGGTCGCTCTCCGCCAGCGGCGAGCTGTGGCAGCATCTGGCTATCAGTTCATGGCGGGCGCTGATTGGCTTCTCCATCGGCGGGTCGATCGGCCTGACGCTGGGGTTGATCAGCGGCCTGTCGCGCTGGGGGGAAAGGCTGCTGGATACCTCGGTGCAGATGCTGCGCAACGTGCCGCATCTGGCGCTGATCCCGCTGGTGATCCTCTGGTTTGGTATCGATGAGAGCGCCAAAATTTTCCTCGTCGCCCTCGGTACGCTGTTCCCCATTTATATCAATACCTGGCACGGCATCCGCAATATCGACCGGGGTCTGGTGGAGATGGCCCGCAGTTACGGGCTGTCCGGTTTCGCGCTCTTTGCCCATGTGATCCTGCCCGGCGCTCTGCCGTCGATTCTGGTTGGTGTGCGTTTTGCGCTGGGCCTGATGTGGCTGACGCTGATCGTGGCGGAAACCATTTCGGCGAACGCCGGGATCGGTTATCTGGCGATGAACGCCCGTGAGTTTTTGCAGACCGACGTGGTGGTGGTCGCCATCATTCTTTATGCCGTGCTGGGCAAACTGGCAGATCTGAGCGCGCAACTGCTGGAACGCGTCTGGTTACGCTGGAACCCGGCCTATTCTGCGAAGGAGTGATCTATGAATACTGCGCGCCTTAATCGCGGTACGCCGCTGGTGCTCAACGGCGTCACTAAACGCTACGGCCAGAACACCATTCTCAATGGCCTGGATCTGCACATTCCTGCCGGGCAGTTTGTTGCGGTGGTGGGACGCAGCGGCGGCGGTAAAAGTACGCTGTTACGCCTGCTGGCCGGGCTGGAAAAACCGCAAAGCGGCGAAATCCTCGCCGGATCCACGCCGCTGGCGCAAATTCAGGACGACACGCGAATGATGTTCCAGGATGCGCGTCTGCTGCCGTGGAAATCGGTCATTGATAACGTTGGCCTTGGCCTGAAGGGCGACTGGCGCGACGCGGCCCGTCAGTCGCTGGCGGCGGTTGGCCTTGAAGATCGCGCGACCGAGTGGCCAGCGGCGCTCTCGGGCGGTCAAAAACAGCGCGTGGCGCTGGCGCGGGCGCTGATCCACAAACCGGGTCTGCTGTTACTGGACGAACCGCTGGGCGCGCTGGATGCGCTGACCCGGCTGGAAATGCAGGCGCTGATCGAATCGCTGTGGCAATCCCAGGGCTTTACGGTATTGCTGGTGACTCACGATGTCAGCGAGGCGGTGGCGATGGCGGATCGCGTCCTGCTGATTGAAGACGGAAAAATCGGGCTGGATCTGACGGTGGATATCCCGCGTCCGCGCAGGCTCGGCTCGGTGCGGCTGGCAGAGCTGGAATCAGAAGTGCTGGATCGGGTGATGAAACGCATTGATGCGCCGGTAAGAGCAGTAAAAACAGGGTGAAGGATTACCCCCTCACCCTGATCCTTACCCTCTCTACCCTCTCCTCCCGGAGAGGGTAACAACAGCAGATTACGCCAGCGCTTTCTCAATCTTCTCGAACAGATCGCCCGACAGATTATCCAGCCCTTTCAGTTTTTCCAGCGCGATACGCATTAACGCCTGACGGCTTTCATCATAGCGACGCAGGCGGATCAGCGGCTCAATCAGACGTGAAGCCACCTGCGGGTTACGGCGGTTCAGCTCGGTGAGCATCTCCACCATAAACTGATAGCCGCTGCCATCTTCCGCATGGAACGCCGCCGGGTTGCTGCTGGCGAAAGCGCCGATCAGCGAACGCACGCGGTTCGGGTTGGACAGGGTGAACGAGCGGTGATTAAGCAGACTGCGCACGGTATCCAGCACGTTGGCGGCCGGACTGGTGGCCTGCAGAATAAACCACTTGTCCATTACCAGACCGTCGTGATGCCACTTGTCGTCATAGTCCTGCATCAGCGCATCGCGGCATGGCAGCTGCGCCGCTACAGCGGCAGAGAGCGCGGCCAGCACGTCCGTCATATTATCGGCGTTATGGTACTGCTCACTGACCAGACGGTCCCCCAGCTGCGCATCGCCAAACGCCAGGTAGCGCAGACAGGTGTTACGCAGCGAGCGCTTGCCGATGTCCGCATGTTCCACGCGGTAGGCGTCGAGTTTATTGGCGTTATAAACGGCCAGGCACTCGTCCGCCAGCTCTGTCGCCAGCGTCCGGGTCAGGGCTTCGCGTACCGCAGCGATAGCCACCGGATCGATGATATCGAACAGTTCAGCCACCTCACTGGCGGATGGCAGCGTCAGGATCTCTGCGGCCAGCGCCGGATCGATCTGCTCATCCAGCAGGATCGCACGGAAGGCATCGGCGACATGCAGCGGTAAGGAGAGCGGCTGCCCCTGCTGCTGGCGCGCCACGTTCAGGCGGATATAGGTCGCCAGCAGGCTTTGCGCAGCATCCCAGCGGGAGAAATCGTTACGGGCATGGCGCATCAGGAACGTCAGCTGTTGATCGCTCCATTTGTATTCCAGTTTGACCGGCGCGGAGAATTCACGCAGCAGCGACGGCACCGGCTGGAAATAGACGTTATCAAAGACAAAGGTCTGCTCGGCCTGGGTGACGTTCAGCACGTGATGCACAGCATGACCGTCTTTTTGCAGCGGGATCACATGGCCGTCGTTATCATAAAGTTCGATATCGAACGGAATATGCAGCGGCAGCTTTTCGTCCTGCTCAGCGGTCGGCGGCGTGCGCTGGCTGATGGTCAGGGTGTACTGCTCGGTTTCCGGGTTGTAGTCGTCACGCACGCTGACAATCGGCGTACCGGACTGGCTGTACCAGCGACGGAAGTGCGACAGGTCCACGTTGGACGCGTCTTCCATCGCCTGCACAAAATCATCGCAGGTGGCCGCGCTGCCATCGTGACGCTCAAAGTAAAGCTGCATCCCTTTCTGGAAGTTTTCTTCTCCCAGCAGCGTATGCAGCATACGGATCACTTCCGCCCCTTTTTCATATACCGTCAGGGTGTAGAAGTTGTTCATTTCAATGACTTTGTCCGGGCGGATCGGGTGCGCCATCGGACTTGCGTCTTCCGCAAACTGCAGGCCGCGCATGGTCCGAACATTGCTGATACGGTTCACGGCGCGGGAGCCTAAATCCGAGCTGAACTCCTGATCGCGGAACACCGTCAGGCCTTCTTTCAGACTGAGCTGGAACCAGTCGCGGCAGGTGACGCGGTTACCGGTCCAGTTATGGAAATATTCGTGGCCGATAACGCGCTCAATATCGAGATAGTCTTTATCAGTGGCGGTGTCGGTACGCGCCAGCACATATTTGGAGTTAAAGACGTTCAGGCCTTTATTCTCCATCGCGCCCATGTTGAAGAAGTCCACGGCGACGATCATATAGATGTCGAGGTCGTATTCCAGACCGAAGCGGGTTTCATCCCATTTCATGGAGTTTTGCAGCGAGGTCATCGCCCATGGCGCGCGGTCAAGATTGCCGCGGTCGACGAACAGCTCCAGCGCTACTTCGCGGCCTGAGCGGGTGGTAAAGGTATCGCGCAGCACGTCGAAATCCCCCGCCACCAGCGCAAACAGGTAGCAGGGTTTCGGGAACGGATCCTGCCACTGCACCCAGTGACGCCCGTTTTCCAGATCCCCCTCGCCCACACGGTTACCGTTGGAGAGCAGGTACGGATAGGTGGTTTTATCGGCAATGATTTTGGTGGTAAAACGCGCCAGCACGTCCGGGCGATCCAGATACCAGGTGATATGGCGGAAACCTTCCGCTTCACACTGGGTACAGAGCGCTTCGCCGGACTGGTACAGGCCTTCCAGCGCCGTATTGGTCGCCGGGCTGATCTCGTTAACGATGCGCAGGGTAAAGTGGTCCGGCAGCGCCGAAATCACCAGATAATTCTCTTCGATCTGGTAGTCGGTCCAGGGCGCATCATTAATGTGCAATGAGACCAGGGTTAAATCTTCACCATTAAGACGCAAAGGGGCGTCGGACGCGCCCTGACGAGACACGCGGCTTACGGCGGTCACAACGGTTTTGGCGGCATCCAGGTCAAAGGTCAAGTCAATATCGCTGATCAGGTAGTCCGGCGCACGGTAGTCGTGGCGGTATTTGGCTTGTGGCTGTTGTGTCATAAAAAACCTTTAGCATCTTTTAGTATGGTATCGACTCCAGTCTATTCCTGTTGTGAACAACTCGCCACGCAGAATCTTCATCTTTTCAGACAGAAACGTCCTGTTTGCTACATTTTTATAACAGTGGCACGAATTGCGCTCGTCTGAAAAGCCCGCTTATGTTGTGATCGGGGTTCAATAAATTGCTAAACAGGGTATACTCCAGCGATTCTCCCCTGTTGTTTAATGTACTAAACGCTCCTGTGAGAGGATGCTACGGCACGCCATGACACAATTTGCTTCCCCGATCCTGCATACGCTGCTTGATACCGATGCGTACAAGCTGCACATGCAACAGGCTGTTTTCCACCGCTACGCCGATGTGCAGGTGGTGGCTGAATTCCGCTGCCGTGGTGACGATCTGCTGGGCATCTACGCGGATGCCATCCGCGAGCAGATAAATGCCATGCAACATTTGCGCTTGCAGGATGATGAATTCCAGTGGCTTTCCGGCCTTCCCTTCTTTAAAGCGGATTACCTCAACTGGCTGCGCGATTTCCGTTATGACCCACAACAGGTGGAAGTCATTAACGAGAACGGCAAACTCAATATTCGTCTGAGCGGCCCGTGGCGGGAAGTGATCCTGTGGGAAGTGCCGCTGCTGGCGGTGATTAGCGAGCTGGTGCACAGCTACCGTTCACCGGAAGCAGGGGTGCCGCAGGCGCTGGCGATGCTGGAAGAGAAGCTGGTCGAGTTTGCTGATCTGACCGCCGATCTGGATCTGTCGCGTTTCCGTCTGATGGATTTCGGCACCCGCCGTCGTTTTTCCCGCAGCGTGCAACAGGCCATTGTCGAGCGTCTGACCCGGGAGCCGTGGTTTACCGGCACCAGCAATTACGATCTGGCGCGCCGTCTGTCGTTGACGCCAATGGGCACCCAGGCGCACGAATGGTTCCAGGCGCATCAGCAGATCAGCCCGGACCTGGCGACCAGCCAGCGCGCGGCTCTCGCCGCCTGGCTTGCCGAATACCCGGATCAGCTGGGCATTGCGCTGACCGACTGCATCACCATGGACGCCTTCTTGCGGGATTTCGGTCCGGAATTCGCCACCCGCTACCAGGGCCTGCGTCACGACTCCGGCGATCCGGTGGAATGGGGTGAAAAAGCCATTGCCCACTATCAGAAGCTCGGTATCGATCCGCACAGCAAGGTGCTGGTGTTCTCCGACAATCTGGATCTGAAAAAAGCGATCGATCTTTACCGGCACTTCTCTTCACGCGTGAATTTAGGCTTTGGTATCGGTACGCGCCTGACCTGTAATATTCCGCAGGTGAAGCCGCTGAATATCGTGATCAAACTGGTGGAGTGTAACGGCAAGCCCGTCGCTAAACTCTCGGACAGCCCGGGAAAAACCATCTGTCACGATAAAGCTTTTGTCCGCGCATTGCGTGAAGCCTTCGATTTACCGCTGGTTAAAAAAGCCAGTTAATCGCAAAAGGGAGCCTGAATGGCTCCCTTCTTCTTATTTATTTATTAATTCTTCGCCGGTTGCTGCGAATTCTGCTTGTCTGATGGCGCATGCCAGGTAACATAGGTATCCCCCCATTGGGTGGATAAATGACTATTTTTTCCAGACAATTAACAGAGAGAATATTATGAGCGTTGCGCCTGTAGCCGACGTACTCCAGGGCCGTGTAGCCGTTGACCAGCAGGTCACCGTGCGCGGTTGGGTACGTACCCGCCGAGATTCAAAAGCTGGCATCTCCTTCCTGGCCGTCTATGACGGTTCCTGCTTTGATCCTGTACAGGCCGTTATTAATAATTCTCTGCCCAATTACAATGACGAGGTGCTGCATTTAACCACCGGCTGCTCGGTGATCGTTACCGGTACCGTCGTGGCATCGCCGGGCCAGGGCCAGAGCTTTGAAATCCAGGCCACCAGCGTTGAAGTCACCGGCTGGGTTGAGGATCCGGATACCTATCCGATGGCGGCCAAACGCCACAGCATTGAGTATCTGCGTGAAGTGGCGCATATGCGTCCACGCACCAACCTGATTGGCGCGGTAGCCCGCGTACGTCACACGCTGGCTCAGGCGCTGCACCGTTTCTTCCATGAGCAGGGCTTCTTCTGGGTGTCGACGCCGCTGATCACCGCCTCCGATACCGAAGGCGCCGGTGAAATGTTCCGCGTGTCGACGCTGGATCTGGAAAACCTGCCGCGCAACGACCAGGGCAAAATCGATTTTGATAAAGACTTCTTCGGTAAAGAAGCCTTCCTGACCGTTTCCGGCCAGCTTAACGCGGAAACTTACGCCTGCGCCCTGTCGAAGGTCTATACCTTCGGCCCGACATTCCGCGCGGAAAACTCCAACACCAGCCGCCATCTGGCTGAGTTCTGGATGCTGGAGCCGGAAGTGGCGTTTAACGATCTGGAAGATAACGCCGCCCTTGCAGAAGCCATGCTGAAGTATGTCTTTAAAGCCGTGCTGGACGAGCGTATGGACGATCTGAAATTCTTCGCCGAGCGCGTGGATAAAGACGCCATTGAACGTCTGGAGCGTTTCATCTCTGCGGACTTCGCCCAGGTGGATTACACCGATGCGGTGCGCATTCTGGAAACCTGCGGTGAGAAATTCGAAAACCCGGTTTACTGGGGCGTGGATCTCTCCTCCGAACACGAGCGTTATCTTGCCGAGAAACATTTCAAAGCGCCGGTGGTGGTGAAGAACTACCCGAAAGACATCAAGGCCTTCTATATGCGTCTTAACGATGACGGCAAGACCGTTGCCGCGATGGACGTGCTGGCGCCGGGGATTGGTGAAATCATCGGTGGTTCCCAGCGTGAAGAGCGTCTGGATGTCCTGGATGCGCGTATGGCTGAAATGGGTCTTAATAAAGAAGACTACGGCTGGTATCGCGATCTGCGTCGCTACGGCACCGTTCCTCATGCCGGTTTCGGTCTGGGATTTGAACGTCTGATTGCCTATGTGACCGGCGTGCAGAACGTGCGTGACGTGATTCCGTTCCCGCGTACCCCGCGTAACGCCAGTTTCTGAATATCAGGGCCAGCTAATCTGGCCCTTATTTTTAAGGCTCATTGTCAACTTTTGTTAACATTCAGTCTGTATTCTCAACACTCCTCTCTCTTCTTTTCACTTTTGTAACCATCCCTGTCGTCTTTACATTTCTGAACAAAAAATAAGCCCTTCACTTCTTGCGGATTAGGTTTTTCTGAAGCATTAGCACATGTGGATAAAAATCGCCCGGCAATCCGGACGGCTAAATGCAATTATAAGAAAAAGAGAGATAAGAATGATTCTTAAATAAGAATTGCCATTAGCACTATTAAATATAAGCAATTCATATATATAGGAATGGATTCGCTGAATTTATCAGCGGAGAGTCCGGAAATTAGAGATGGTTCACAAAGTTCCGAAAAATTCACACAATGTTACACATTATTTCTTTTCGTTACCGCTTTAAGACATTTGTAGCACTTTGGCGCTAGCGAAACGATTACATGAATGGAAAGATGCCTCTCAGACACAGAGAGACACCAAACTCTCATCAATAGTTCCGTAAATATTTATTGACGGAATCTATTGGCGGCAGTGGCAGGTGTTCATAAAACCTAATGAGGGTAATAAATAATGATGAAGCGCAATATTCTGGCAGTGGTTATCCCTGCTCTGCTGGTAGCCGGTGCAGCTAACGCTGCAGAAGTTTATAACAAAAACGGCAACAAACTGGATCTGTACGGCAAAGTTGTTGGCGAGCACGCCTTCACCACTTCTGGCGACAACACCACTAACAAAGATAACTCTTACGGCCAGATCGGCTTCAAAGGCGAAACTCAGGTTAACGATCAAGTTACCGGTTACGGCCAGTGGGAATATCGTGCTAAAGCAAGCAAAGCTGAAGGCAGCCAGGACAACGTAACCCGTCTGGCTTTCGCTGGTATCAAAATTGCTGACGCTGGCTCTCTGGACTACGGCCGTAACTACGGCATCGTTTACGATGTAGAATCCTACACCGATATGGCTCCGTCCTTCTCTGGCGAAACCTGGGGTGGCGCATACACTGACAACTTCATGACCATGCGTTCCACTGGTCTGCTGACCTACCGTAACAGCAACTTCTTCGGTCTGGTTGATGGTCTGAGCTTTGGCCTGCAATATCAGGGCAAAAACGACCGTGACAACCTGCGTGAAGCAAACGGCGACGGCGTGGGCGCGTCCCTGGGCTACGAGTTCGGTGAAGGCTTCGGCGTGATCGGTTCTTACAGCACCGCTAACCGTACTGTTGCGCAGAAAGAAGATGGCAACGGCGACCGTGCTGAAGCATGGGCTGTTGGCGCGAAATACGACGCAAACAACGTTTACCTCGCTGCGGTATATGCTGAAACCCGTAACACCACTAACCTGGGTAACAGCGGTGATTCCTTAACCGTTCCGAACTCAGACGGTAACTTCTACACTGTTGCGAACAAAACTCAGAACGTTGAGATGATTGCTCAGTACCAGTTCGATTTCGGTCTGCGTCCGTCCGTATCTTACGTGCAGTCCAAAGCTAAAGATCTGCCGGGCATCGGCGACCGCGATCTGGCGCAATACGTGACCGTTGGCGCAACTTACTACTTCAACAAGAACTTCAACGTATACGGCGACTACCGTATCAACCTGCTGGATGACGAAGATGCTGATACCGGCTTCGTCGGTTCTGCTGACCAGGCTGTTGTTGGCGTAACTTACCAGTTCTAAGTCGTAACACACCTCGTTATATGCTTATTAAACAGGGCTCCGGCCCTGTTTTTTTATGTTTAAAATCCTGTTATTCCCTTCACCCCGCACTTCCTTTTTCTTTTTGTCGCAAACGGTTGGCATTTGCTCCATCAGCCGTTAACCTGATAGCGGCTTTCCCTTTTTGACACCACAATGGAACCTCGTCATGTTTGAGAAAATCACTGCTGCCCCTGCCGACCCAATCCTGGGCCTGGCCGATCTGTTTCGTGCCGATACTCGCCCCACTAAAATTAATCTGGGCATCGGCGTCTATAAAGATGAAACCGGCAAGACCCCGGTGCTGACCAGCGTGAAAAAAGCTGAGCAGTATCTGCTGGAAAATGAAACGACTAAAAATTACCTCGGCATTGACGGTATTCCGGAGTTTGGCCGTTGCACGCAGGAGCTGCTGTTTGGCAAAGGCAATGCCCTCATCAACGACAAACGCGCCCGCACGGCACAAACCCCCGGCGGTACAGGCGCGCTTCGCGTGGCGGCGGATTTTCTGGCGAAAAATACGGACGTAAAACGCGTCTGGGTAAGCAACCCAAGCTGGCCGAACCATAAAAGCGTCTTTAACTCCGCGGGTCTGGAAGTGCGTGAATATGCGTACTATGACGCTACCAGCCACACCCTGGACTTCGACGGCCTGCTGGCCAGCCTGAACGAAGCCCAGGCCGGTGACGTGGTGCTGTTCCATGGCTGCTGCCATAACCCGACGGGTATCGATCCAACGCTGGATCAGTGGCAACAGCTGGCTGAGCTGTCCGCGCAAAAAGGCTGGCTGCCGCTGTTCGACTTCGCTTATCAGGGCTTCGCCCGTGGACTGGAAGAAGACGCTGAAGGTCTGCGTGCCTTTGCTGCGCTGCATCACGAACTGATCGTTGCCAGCTCCTACTCCAAAAACTTCGGCCTGTACAATGAGCGCGTGGGTGCCTGTACGCTGGTGTGTGCGGATGCAGAAACGGTGGATCGTGCGTTCAGCCAGATGAAGTCGGTGATCCGCGCCAACTACTCTAACCCGCCGGCGCACGGTGCCTCGGTGGTGGCGACTATTCTCAGCAATGACGCGCTGCGCGCCATCTGGGAGCAGGAGCTGACGGATATGCGTCAGCGTATCCAGCGTATGCGTCTGCTGTTTGTGAATACCTTACAGGAGAAAGGCGCGCAGGGAGACTTCAGCTTCATCATCAAACAGAACGGCATGTTCTCCTTCAGCGGCCTGACCAAAGAGCAGGTGCTGCGTCTGCGTGAGGAATTCGGCGTGTATGCGGTGGCATCAGGCCGTGTCAACGTGGCGGGTATGACGCCGGACAATATGGCGCCGCTGTGCGAAGCCATTGTCGCCGTGCTGTAAGTTTCTGAGCATTAAAAAAGGTCGCCACGGCGACCTTTTTTTATTACCAGACCGGCATTTCATCCTGTAAGAAAGGATTGTGCAGGCGCTCTTCGCCGAGCGTCGACAGCGGGCCATGCCCCGGCAGGAAGGTCACGTCGTCACCTAACGGCAACAGCTTACGCTTGATCGAATCGATAAGCGTCGCATGGTCGCCGCGCGGGAAATCACTGCGCCCCACGCCGCCTTTAAAAATCACATCGCCGGAAATTAACAGACGGGCGCGTTCATCAAAGAACACGATGTGTCCCGGCGTATGTCCAGGGCAGTGCAGTACCTGAAGCGTGATATTGCCCAGGCTGACGCTTTCCCCTTCATTCAGCCAGCGATCCGGCGTCAGAGGCTGACACTCTTCCAGGCCAAACATCCGGCTCTGGGCGGGCAGGCCCGTCAGCCAGAACTCATCTTCTTTTTCCGGGCCGATCACCGGCACAGCATAATGTTGCGCCAGTTCTGCGGCGGCACCGACATGATCAAGATGACCGTGGGTCAATAAAATCTGCGTCAGCGTCATGCCGCTGGCGTCCACAACCTGTCTGATTTTATCTGCGTCGCCACCGGGATCAACCACGGCTGCCTGCCGTGTTTCTTCGCACCAGATCAAAGAACAGTTCTGGGCAAAAGCGGTAACCGGAATAATACGATAGTTCATACTGCTCCTGTTTATTGAAGGCTTAGATTACCAGTGCCGGACCGGCCCGGTATCAATATGCACAAAGTTGCTGCTGGGGTAATATCCTACACCACCTGCGCGCAGAGATAACGCCGCTTTGCGAATATTGCTTAATGCAATGCCTTCAACATGGAAATCCATCGCCTGTCCTTTGGTGTGATAGCTTTTCTTCGCCACACCGCTGCTGTGGGCACGCAGCTCATTATTGGTATCCAGCGAGCGATAGCCAGAAATAAGCTGCACCGGTTTACGGGTGCCCAGCAGGCCCTGCAAACGATAAAGCTGATCGAACAGTTTTGGATCGATGGATTTCACTTTATTCGCGCGATAATCGCGGAAAAAATGGTTAAGTTTTGCTAATTCATCCTGAATATAGCCCCGGCCATCAAAGAACTCCGCCTTAATTGATTCGCCGGTATGCAGGTTATTCAGCGTCAATATACGTGGGCGTGGGGTGGAAAGGGTTGCAAATGCAGGTGTCGGTAAGATGGCAGCACTCAGTGCAACGCCACCTAACGCCAGCAATTTGCGGCGATTAGCGTCAAATTTATCCATGATAATCAGGTCTACAGGTCAAGAGTTGCGTAATTTATGCACTTCTGGCGCACGAGAGGCACCTTACCGGGCAACAAAGTCTGCGTCAAGCCAGGTCAATGGCCCGAATAAACGGGCATTTCTGCCCGTTTGCGCGTAAGTGCCGGAAATTACGACTCCAGATTTTTCTGAACTGCTTCATTTACCTGATTAATTGTTCCGCTTTTGGCAGGATTTGTGCGCTTGATCGCGCGGTGAGATCATAATTGTAAATATCTGTACGATACTGCGTACGGCCATCAGCGTCGACAAAGGCGGTGAGGTAGTAAAGGTTCACCGGAATGCTCTGACGAATATTCACATAGCGCGTGTCGCCCTGGCGCAGGGCATCGGAGATGCGCGTATCGTTCCAGCCCGCATCCTGCAACAGCATGTTAGCCAGCTCTGAGGCCTTATTGACCCTGACGCACCCGGAGCTCAGCGCACGGGCGTTTTTCTGGAACAGGTTATGGTTCGGCGTGTCGTGCAGATAGATGGCGTCTGAGCTGGGCATATTGAATTTATAGCGGCCCAGCGAGTTGTGCGCGCCCGGCGCCTGCTGGAAACGGAATGGCAGATTGGACGGCGTGATCGTGCCCCAGTCTACCTGCCATGGATCGATGGTCTCTTTACTGTTCCAGCCGCGCAGCACGACATAATTGTGGCGCTCCAGATACCCCGGATCGTTCCACACCTTCGGCAGAATATCATTACGCGCCAGCGTCGGCGGCACGTTCCACGGCGGGTTAACCACCACGTTATTCAGTGCGCTGCTCATCATCGGCGTTTTACGATCCGGACGGCCCACAATGACCCGCGACGACAGCACCTGGTTGCCCTGCTGATAGTACACCAGCGAATAGGCCGGAATATTCACCATAATGCCGGTGGAGAGCTTCTCCGGCAGCAGCCGCAGTCGCTGGATATTAAGCGCCAGCACACCCGCCCGCTGCGCAGGGGAGATGTTCAGCGCGTCGCGGGTTGATGGCCCTATCACGCCGTCCGCCCCAAGCCCCTGAGAAGCCTGAAAGCGCTTCACCCCTTCCACCAGATCTTTACTGTAGGCACTGCGTACCGCAGCCACCCGCTTATTTTTCTTATCCGGTACCGGCGTCGGCTGGGCTGCGTTTTCGTCCACGTTTGCCGCCGACGGACTGACCACCGCCCCGCTGTCGCTGCTGTCGCCCGGCAGCGCAATCTTAGGACCGTCATCAAGCATACCGGAGCGGCTGAGAATTTCCCGCAGCGCCGGCACGTCATTACTCCACTGACCCGGGTTGAGCTTGCCCGCGGAGGTCAGTTGCGGCCAGGGCTGGGAATCCGCCACCAGCGCCAGCAACGCGGTGTGCATGGCGGCATACTGTTCGTGTTGCGGCGCAAGCTGCGCAATGAATGAGGGCAGCTCGCCTTTATCCAGCGCCAGCTGCCACTGGTTTATGACGGACAGCGGCGGGGTCGCCAGCGCATAGGGTTTAGCGCTGTACAACCAGCTGTTGCCCTTAACCGGGATGGCGGCAATAAACTGCAGATAGCCCATCATCGCGTCAGACAGCACCAGGTCGCGGGCCATTCCGCTCACGCCCGGATCGGTGAGTAATTCCACCCAGGCGGTAAACTGCGGCTGGAAACCGGCGATCGCCACTTCCGCCAGCTGCTGCTGGAAGGCTTTCACCGCCTCGCGATTCTCCCACATCGGCTTCTGCTCGCGCGCCGCGTACAGCGCCGCCAGCTGATTCATATAGACCGGTTTATAGCCCGCCGGTAATGCCGCCTCAAGCGCGCTGCGCGTACTGGCGACCGCGTCGTCCGGCAGCGTCACAAGGCCTGCCATCACCGCCGTGGCGCGTGACTGTTCCAGCGGCTGTAACAGCGCCGTTGGCTGTTGGCCGGTAGTTGCCGAGCTGTCGGTGGGGATCGCCTCCGGCTCATCGGCCATGGCGTTAAACAGCGGAGCAAATGCGAATGCCAGGCACAAACCCAGTGCGGACATCCGACGACCCTTCATTTTATTCAGCAACATCCCTTGCCCCCTGTTTTTATAAATTGTTGCGACGAGGTTAACGCGTCACGCTTATATTGAGTATATAAAGCTAAAAATACATTTGCCCGGCCTAATGTAAAGAAGTTTAAAGAAAACCTGGCGTTCAGAAAAGAAAAGGGTGGCAAAAGCCACCCTCTGTTTTGAAAAATCAGGATGCGTTGGCATCCGCCGTTCCGGGTAAGGGCTCCGGCAACTGCGGCGCAAAGCCGCGCAGCCCCACCACGTGTACGTGCTCCTGGTTGTTGAAGACCTTACGCACCAGTTTGTAGGTGGTGCCTTTTTCCGGACTGATATTTTCCGGCGCCGCGATGATCAGCTGCATCTCCAGGCGTTCACAAAGTTCAAACAGCGTGGCAATGGAACGGGCATCCAGACGGGCCGCTTCATCAAGGAACAGCAGACGGCATGGCGAGATATCTTTTCCGCGCAGGCGGCGGGCTTCGTCTTCCCAGCTTTGTACCACCATCACCAGGATGGACATACCGGTACCGATCGCCTCCCCGGTGGAGAGCGCGCCGGATTCCGCACGCAGCCAGCCGTCGGAGCCACGGTTCACTTCCACTTCCATCTCCAGATAGTTGCGGTAGTCCAGCAGCTCTTCACCGATGGTCTGCGGCGTGCGCTGGCCCATGTCGATCTGCGGATTCAGGCGCTGATACAGCTTCGCCAGCGCTTCCGAGAAGGTCAGGCGATTGCTGTTGAACAGATCCTGATGCTGCTCGTGCTGCTCCGAGAGGACGTCCAGCAGCGTGGCGTGGGTTTCCCGCACGTTGACATTAAGCCGCACGCTGTTTACCTGGCCGAAGGAGACGCTTTGCAGGCCCTGGTTCAGCTGACGAATACGGTTCTGCTCGCGCTGAATGGTTTTACGGATGATATTCGCCGCGCTGCGGGAGCTGATAGCCAGCTTCTGCTCGCGGGAGGTCAGCTCTTCCGTCAGACGGCTCAGTTCGATTTCCATCTGTTCGATGGCCTCGACCGGATCGTCGGTGCGGATAATATCCTGACGGATACGCTCGCGCAGATGCTGATACACCGCCACGAAGAACTGAATTTTACGCTCCGGACGTTTGGGATCTTCCGACAGGCGCAGCACGTCACGCAGGTGTTCGTTGTCGGCCACCGCCAGACGCAGCGCGCCCAGCGCTTTATCCGACATGGAACGCAGCTCATCGGCGCTGAGATATGCCAGCTCGCGGCGGTGCAGACGGCGTTCAACGCCATTGTCTTTCACCATGCGCATTACCGCGCACCAGCCCGCTTTCGACATCACGACCTGCTCGCGCATCTCATGATAATCGCGCTCAAGGCGTTTGAGGCTGCGCGTCAGGGTATCCATTTCTGCCTGACACAGGGTCAGGGCTTTTTCCAGCTGGTTGCGGCGTGAGCGGTTGCCGGACAGACGGGCATGCAGTTCATCGCGACGAATACGCGCGCGCTCCTCGGCACCGCTGTCGGCGCGCACGCCGATATCCTGCAACTCTTTAAGCAGATCGTTGAGCAGCTCTTTTTTGGTGTCGTAAGAGCTTTTCAGCGATGCCTGCACCTGACTGTACTGGCTCAGCTGCGCGGCGTGGCTGCGCATCGCTTCACGGGCGCGAGTACGTTCGGCTTCGGCCTGTTCCAGACGTTTACGCAGCTTCTCATTGAGATCGCTGTTGCCGTCGAGCATCTGCGCTGAATCGCTGTAGCTGAAGTGCGCGCGGCGCTGTACCACTTCGATCAGCGCAAACGCCTGCTGACGCGCATCGCGCTGTACCTGCTGGGAGTACGCGTAATCTTCTTTCAGCTGTTCGTACTGTTCCGGATCGCTTTGCAGCACCGATACCATTGGCTCCAGCTTCGCCAGCTGATTGCCGAACTGCTGAATAAAGCGCGCCGCTTCTTCGGCCTCGTCGAGACGTTCGCGGATCTCGTCCACGCGGTCGGCAAGGGTGTCATCTTCCAGCAGACTGATGCGCGGCAGCAAGCGGTTAAGGGCGGCGACGCCCTCTTTCGCCTGCTCAAACTGCATGCGGCTTTGCTGGTTGTCATTTTCATGCGCGCTGATGGCGCGTTCCAGTTCGCCACGGCGACTGGTCAGCTGGCGGATCTCGGCTTCGGGATCGTTTTCGAACGCCACGCCGATATGACCGCCGATAAAGCGGCTGAACGCCTGATGCAGACGCTGGGTTTTCTGCACGTCAAAGGACAGGGTCGCGAAACGTTCAGAGAGGGTTTCGCGCTCGGCATGCAGGCTTTCGATACGGTTTTCACGCGCCGCGCGGCCAAACAGCGGCAGCGACGGGAACCGGGAGTAACGCCACTGGCGGTCGGCGACTTTCACAATCACCGCTTTTTCCAGCTCATCGACGCCGAACACGCTGTCGTCAAAGGACTGCGGATCCCCTTCGATCAGATAGAGATCTTCCGGACAATCGTCCAGCCCCTCTAACTGTTCGGTGATCAGTGACAGATCCGGCACCACGATCGCGTGGCGCGACGGGCCGTAAAGCGCCGAATAATAGGGAGCGTCTTCAAGGCTGACATCGTCATAGATTTCCGACAGCAGAACGCCGCCAAAACGCTCCGCCAGCGCATTAAGACGCGGATCTTCGGAGCCGCCCGGCTGACTTAAGCGCTCGATTTCGTCGTCAACCGCCTGTTTGCGCGCGCCCACTTCATCGCGCTCGACGATGGCTTCGCGCTCGCGCTCCAGCAGCTGTTGCAGGTATTCCGTGACTTCCTGGCTGCTTTCGAACTCCTCGCCCGTCTGCTCACACAGTTGCGCCAGGCTGTTCTGCGCCGCCAGCCAGATTGGGGCGCGCTTCATCAGCACCTGAATACGCGACTGAAGCTGTTCCAGCTCCTGACGCAGCGCCATACGCTGTTCACCGGCATTCGCCACCGTTTCAGACAGCGAGGCGATTTGCGCTTCCAGCTGCTGATGCAGGGCTTCGAGGCCGTCGGCATCGATATTTTTGCCGTGGCGTTTGCAGAATTCCGCCAGCAAACGCTCGGCGTCCTGCTGTTCGCGCAGACGCTGCTCCAGCTCGTTCAGACGCATGCGCAGCGGCTGCACCTGCTCCGCCAGATGGCGCTGGTTCACGCCGTCGCGCAGTAATTCGCGCGCCACGCTCCAGGCCTCGTTACGGGACAGCGGGCCGTTGATCGCCGCCACCAGCTGGTAAGCCTGTTCAAACTGGCTGTGCGCGGTTTGCGCGACGCTCATTTTCTGATCGAGGGACAACAGTTTTTCGGTGGCTTCCTGCTCTTTGGCCTGGAAAGTTTCCAGCCATTCGTCGGCGCTTTCGGCGGTCAGATCCGGCAGATGGCAAAGCTCGCGGGCGCGTTGCAGGGCCTGCAACGCCTGGTTGTACTGAATGGCGCGCGTTTGCTGCACGTCCAGCGCCTGCTGATAGTTCGCCAGCTGGCTTTTCAGCTCATCCACTTCCAGCTCGGCGGCTTCAGCGCGGGCTTCGTTTTCTTCCTGCTGATCGGCGGCTTCCGCCACCACTTCGTTCTGTTCTTCGAGGCGGATTTGCAGTTCTTCAAGATCCGCTTCGTAGCGTTCGATCTTTTCCTGCTGACGCAGCGCGGTTTGCACCAGGTTCAGGTGATCGCTGGCGGCCTGATATTCGGCTTCCAGATCGCCCTCGGCACCGGTGTGCTCCTGCAGTTCGCGCGCCATATCCACGTGCTTGTACTGCTCCGCCGACAGCTGCTGGCGGGAGGTAAAGAGTTCGCGACGATAGGCCAGCGCCTGGTCGAGATGCACGCGGCGCTCGTTGGCGTGGCGCATATAGTCCGACGCCACATAGTTGGTGGCTTCCGAGATCAGGTGTTTAAACAGATCCCTGTCCGACTGGGTGACGCGGATCGCTTCCAGCGTCATGCGGTTTTCACGCAGCGCGGCTTCCATATCCTGGAACGCTTTACGCACGCCGCCGTTTTCCGGCAGCAGGTAGTCGCGCAGTGAACGGGTAATGGCGCTGGAGATCCCGCCATACAGCGAGGCCTCGATCAGACGGTAGAATTTGCTACGGTCGGAGGCTGAGCGCAGACGACGGGCGACAATGCCCAGATCGAACATCAGCGAATGATAGTCGGTGATGGAGTTAAACTGCTTGAACTGCACCCCTTCCAGGGTGTCGAGCTTGTCTTTCAGCTCGGCCAGCGACAGCACGCGCGCCTGGCGCTCGTTCAGCGTTTCGGTCAGCAGCTGCGTCGGCAGAATATCGGCAGGCAGCCCCTGAATAGCAAAGGGTTTGATGTCCACTTTGCGATCGCGTCCGGCGACCTGTTGCAGGCGCACGCCCACCACCACGCGCTGGTGACGCGAGTTGATGACGTCGAGTACCGAATAACAGACGCCCGCTTTCAGTTTGCCGTGCAGACCTTTATCGCGCGAGCCGCTGGTGGCCCCCGCTTCGGTGGTGTTACGGAAGTGCAGTAGCGTCAGATCCGGGATCAGCGCCGTGACGAACGCCGCCATGGTGGTGGACTTACCGGCACCGTTACCGCCTGACAGCGTGGTGACCAGTTCATCCAGATCAAAGGTGCGGGCAAAAAAGCCGTTCCAGTTAATCAGCGTGAGTGAGCGAAATTTTCCGCGGTCGATCATTATTCTTCCTCCCCACCGTCCGGCAGAGTTTCTTCCTGCTCGTCATTGAGCTGCAGGTTATTTTCAATCTGCATGGCTTCGCCATCACGAATTAAGCGACGCTGCGCTTCACGCGGATCGTCGCCGCTGCGCACGTCCGCGCCGAAGCGGAATACCGATTCGTTAATGCGGAATTTGCTGTTGTCGTTGCCCATAAACCAGATCATGCCGAGACGGCGCAGACGATTTAACGAGGAGCGCACTTTTTCCTGCAGTTTCTGGCGGTCAAGGTCAGAGCCGGTAGAACGGTTGTTCACCAGTTTTAAGAGCTTCATTTCATCCGCCAGCGACAGCAGCTCATCATAAAGCTCCTGCTGGCTGAAAATGCCTTCGTTCGCCAGACGCTCCGGGCTGAGGTAGAGGTAGCAGAGAATTTTGCCAACCATCATGTCCAGCTCTGACAGCACCGAGCGGGGAATAAGCGTGGTGGAGCGCGGGCGCAGATAGAAGAAACCTTCCGGCGCGCGGATCAGCTCCACGTTATAACGAGCGTAAAACTCTTCCAGATACTCCTGGAAATCCATCAAAAAGGCGTGATTATCCAGCTCATCCAGGCCGATGTGACGACCGGCGCGCAGTGCGCTGTCCAGCGCCGGAAACAACGGATTCGCCAACGCCTGCGCCAGTTTCACTGGCATCACTTGTTCAATATTTGTCAATGACATGCGCCTGTACCCTGGCTCCGTAATCGTTAATCGGCTGCCATTCGGGTGGCAGTCCGGTGAAATCGCCCTGCGCTACGCCGAGGCGCACCGCCTGATCAACCACAATCCGCGCCACGTCGAAGTGACGCGCGCGCGGGTATTGCGACAGATACTCGCGCACCACGAGGCCCAGATCGAGCGGCACTTGTCTGGTTTTGTACACCGCCAGCTGTGCTTCGATCATCGCGGCGAGCTGCTCGCGGATTTCATTAAATTCTTCAAACTCCAGATCCGGCGGCAGTTCGCCGGTGACCTCTTCATCGCGCAGCGTCATCTCTTCGTCGCGCATATCCAGCAGTCGGTCTGCGCTGGCGTAGGTCAGTGCCCAGGGGGCATCGAAATAGGTTTGTACCGACTGGCGCAGACGCTGGGCGAAGACGCGGTTTTTATCCATGTCGATAGCGGTACGGATAAATTTGTGCACGTGGCGGTCATAGCCGATCCACAGGTCAATAGCCTGCTGGCCCCAGCTTATGATGCGGTCAAGCTTGCTTTGCAGATCGAAGACCAGACGGTCAACAAACTCCAGATCGTTGCGTCCGACGGTGGCATCCTGGATCTGCAATAGATTGGCCTGCAGCTTATCCCCCGCCGCCTCCAGCGTATCCTGCAGTTCGCGCAGTGTACCTGAGGTTTCTGACAACAGAAGTTCACAGCTGGAAATGGCCGCGCGCCAGTCTTTGTTCAGCAGCTGGGCGATGTCGTCTTTCACCAGCTGCTGCTGCTCGTCCATCACGCGCTGGGTCAGATCGATGCTGTCGAAAATCTCCGCCACCGAGTATTTCAGCGGCGCGAAAACGTTACGGTGCCAGTGGAACTCGTCCCCGCCTGCATCGGCGGCATCGGCGGCCCGTTTCAGCTCTGCCGCCACGATGGACAGCTGCATGGAAAGGCGCAGCGTCGAGAATTCGCGCTGGCGAATATAGTAATCGGTAATGCCCATGCCCAGCGGCGTCAGGCGGTAAATGGCATTGCCTTCGGCCTGTTCGCTGGTAAAGCGGTTCAGCAGACGTTGACGCACCATGTCGTTGATGGCGTTGTTCGCGCGCACATTGATGGTTTCGCTGGTTTGCTCAAACGCATCACTGACGTGGCGGAACGCGTCTACCAGTTCCCCTTCGCTCATCTCTCCGTCGAGGCGTTCGCCATTCAGCGTGGCGACGGCCAGCAGAAATGAAAGCCTGTCCACCGGCAGCGAAATGGAAAAATCATTTTTCCTCGCCCAGGCGACCAGTTCGGGGACTGTCTGAGAAAATTCACTCATCGTTTATCCTTGCACCTGCGGCTTTAGCGCGGTCACGTGTATATAGCGGCCAAGATTGATATAAGGCTCCTGACGGCAATAGCGTGTTTCTAATTCGACTAGCGCTGGAAAACAGTCGCGTTGCATCTGTTTTACACGCAGATAATCATGGAACACCCGCACGCCCGTTTTGCCGGTGATCTGCCAGCCAATCTGTTCCAGCCAGCGATACACCTCGGCGGGATCGCGCGGATAATCGGGCGACAACGTGCGCTTTTTCTTCTTCGGCATCCCGAGCTGTACGTAATCAAAATTCCCGACCACCATGTTGTGCATCAGCAGGCCATGGACGTTAAAGAACATCAGGGACAACGCCCCGCCTTCGCGCAATACCGACCATAAGGTCTGGAGCGCGGCGACCGGTTCCGCCACCCATTCCAGCACAGCGTGAAACAATATCAGATCAAGCGGGCTTTCCAAATGCTGGCTGATGTCCTGCACCGCGCATTGTACAAAATGCATGTTGCCGCTCACACCCTGCGCGTCGGCGGCCGCTTTTGCGCGGACGATCATCTCAGCCGACACATCGCACAGCGTCACGTGATGACCGCGCTGCGCCATTTTAATTGCCGTTTGTCCTTCACCGCCGCCAGCATCGAGAATGCGCAGCGGCTGCGTGCCAAAGGTCGCCAGCAGACCGTCAAGATCCTGCCATAAGATCGCCTGACGCAACTGGCCCTTGGTCGTGCCATAGATGTTGCGGGAGAACTTTTCCGCGATGTCGTCGAAATTGCGATCCTTCATGGCTGTGCGATCCTGGCAAAACCGCTATTTTGTCACAGCCGCGCCCAGAAGGAACCTATCTGGTGTAATATCGCCGGAATTCACCTGCTGTATGGTTAAAAAGGAGACGGATGCGGTGTTTTTTACGCTCAAAAAATATATAGGCGGTTTTATTCTCCCCCTGCCGCTGCTGCTTTTGCTGATGGCGCTCGGGATCGCTCTGCTGTGGTTTTCCCGTTACCAGCGCACGGGCAAAACCCTCGTCAGCGTCAGCTGGCTGGTGCTGTTACTGCTGAGCCTGCAACCCGTCGCCGATGGCCTGTTAAAACCGATCGAAGATAAATACCCTACCTGGCGCGGTACGCAGCAGGTGAGTTATATCGTGGTGCTGGGGGGCGGTTATACCTGGAACCCTGAGTGGGCGCCCAGCTCGAATTTAATCAATAACAGTCTGCCGCGTCTTAATGAGGCGGTGCGTTTGTGGCGCATGAACCCGGGCGCGAAGATGATCTTCACCGGCGCGGCGGCGCCAGGCAATCCGGTGACCACCGCTGAAGCGGGCGCGCGGGTGGCGGAAACCCTCGGCATTCCGCGCAGCGACATTATTACGCTGGGGACGCCGAAAGATACGGAAGAAGAAGCGGCGGCGGTAAAAGCGGCGATTGGCGATGCGCCTTTCCTGCTGGTGACGTCGGCGTCCCATCTGCCGCGGGCGATGATATTTTTCCAGCAGGCCGGGTTACATCCGCTGCCTGCACCGGCGAATCAGTTGGCGATCGCCTCGCCGCTTAACACCTGGGAACGTATTATTCCCTCCCCGGTCTGGCTGATGCACAGCGACCGGGTGGGCTATGAAACCCTGGGACGCATCTGGCAGTGGTTAAAAGGCACTTCCGGCGAGCCAGGGAAGGAGTGATTTGGAGGCCAGCTCAAAGCGGCTGCGGTTAAACTGCCCGGTATTGACCAGCCGGGCCACTTCATCCCACAGCGTATACAACCAGCGCCGCCAGATAAAGGACTCCGCAACGGGCGCGCGCTGGAGGTAATGCCACAGCAGGCTTTCGGCGTAGTCGCTTTCGCACAGCCGGAAGAGTTCATACTCCCTGGGCGCCCAGAGCATCGGGCCGGGCGTAACCGCCGCGAGCAACTGATCGCTGCGCGCATCTTTCAGCATACTGCGCAGCGTGAAATTGCCGTGCACCAGAACACAGTTGTCATTAAAGCCGTCAAAGAGCGCGGGCAGACATTCACGGGTGCGAAACAAAATGCGTTTGTTCTGCATGGAAAGGCCGGTATTTTTGAACTGACCGAGGGTGGTCCACAGCACTTCGACGCGCTGGCGATACCAGGACGGCCAGATGTTTTCCTGGGTGCTGTCCACCACGCCCACGCAGCCGTGGCTGTCGTGTCTGTGCCAGCTCAGCAGGCCTTCGACAATCTGATCTTTGAGCTGTTGCCAGCGCTCCGGCGAACGGGCCGGGGCTTCCACCGATACCCCGCGCAGCCGCTCAATCAGTAAGACGTCGGGGCCGGGGTGCTCTTCATGGGTCATGACACCGTACACCACCGGTAAACGTACCGTGCCGCTGCGCGCCAGCATCGACATTTTCCACGCCAACTGGCGGGCAACCCCGGGCGTGGTAAAGCTTCTTGCCAGTAATGGCAGCGGATTACCGTTGCTGTCGTACAGTGACCACAGTGCGGTATCCGCTTTTTCGCTTACGCATTCCAGGCGGCTTAGCCTTTCGCCCAGTAGATGACTCAATTCAGCGCGCAATCGTTCCATATCCGTTTACCCCTATGAAAACTACTGTTTTCATAATGAGCGTCTGTCACGATCTTGTCACCCGCATGAGATCAAAAGAGCAGGAGATAGTCCAAAGATAAGGCTGTACCGCGTTTTAGCTTATCTCTGGACAAAGTACGGAGGGATTAGCTGCGGGCCATTTCGACGCGAACACGCTCCAGATCTTCCGGCGTGTCCACACCGGTACCCGGCACCGTCTGCGCGACGGCCACGTGAATTTTCTCGCCGTACCAGAGCACACGCAGTTGCTCCAGCATTTCGATCTGCTCAAGCTGGCTTGGCTGCCAGGTGACATAGCGGCGGATAAAGCCAGCGCGATAGCCATAAATCCCGATATGGCGCAGGAAAGTATGGCCGATGGCGTCACGGCTTTGCGCAAAACGATCGCGATCCCAGGGAATGGTGGCGCGGGAGAAATAGAGCGCATAGCCCTGCGCATCGGTCACCACTTTTACCGCGTTCGGATTGAAGGCTTCTTCTGCGCTGTGGATCGGCACCGCCAGGGTCGCCATACCCACGTCGCGCTGCGCCAGATTTTCCGCCACCTGACGCACAATCGCCGGGGGGATCATCGGCTCATCGCCCTGAATATTGACGATGATGGTGTCGTCGCTAAGACCGCATTTTTCCACCACTTCCGCCAGACGTTCGGTGCCGGACTGATGATCGACGCGGGTCATGCACACTTCGCCACCCACCGCTTCCACCGCACGGGCCACCTCTTCATGATCCGTGGCGACAATAATGCGTTCCGCGCCAGATTCGCGGGCACGCTCCAGCACGTGCACCACCATCGGCTTGCCGTTGATGTCCACCAGCGGTTTGCCCGGCAGACGGGTTGAGGCATAGCGCGCCGGAATTATGACGACGAAACTCATGGACGGTTCTCTTCAGCAGTGAGGGCGCGGGCTTCGTTTTCCAGCAGCACCGGAATGCCTTCACGCACCGGGAACGCCAGATTGTCGATTTTGCAGACCAGCTCCTGTTTCTCCTGGCTGTAATAGAGTTTGCCGGTGCAAACCGGGCAGGCGATGATTTCAAGCAGACGGTGATCCATGGTTCCTCCAGATGGAACGGATAAGGTTTCGCAAAAGTTTACCATATACATTTTTCAGGCCGGGTCAATTTCCCAGCCTGTGGGACAGGCAGGGAATAATTCCGGCGGACAGCGCGTTATGCTCACGCGGGTCGCTCCCTGCCAGGCGGCAAATTCGGTAATGGCCTGAAGAAGTCCCTTTTCCAGCGTGCGGCCAGGCGTGATGCCCGCCTCCGGGTAGAGCGCAATGATTTCCAGCACGCCCGTTTTGCGGTGCATTTTGGCATCCATACGCCCGACCAGCTGACCGGCGTGCAGCAGCGGCAGAACAAAATAGCCGTACTGCCGTTTGGGCGCAGGGGTGTAGCATTCCAGACGGTAGCTGAAGTTAAACAGCTGTTCGGCACGCTTGCGATCCCAGACCAAAGGATCAAAGGGCGACAGCACGGCGCTGTGGGTGGCGGTCAGTTTGCCCGCTGCGGCCAGCGCCAGCTCTTCCGTCAGCGAGGCGTGCACCCATGCCGGGCCAAGCTCCTCAACGGTGACCGGAATAATTTTTTGTTCTTCCTGCCAGCGCGCGAGTAAGGCTGGCAGCGCAGGCTGACGCAGACGGTAGTAATCCGCCAGCCATTGAGGACGAAACAGCCCAAGGCTGCGGGCGCTGTTTTCCAGCATAATGGCTTCGGCCTGCGTCTGGCTGAGCAGATCGCGTTCGTCGTCCCACTCCGGCATCACGCGGCTGGTGAGATCGTAAACGCGCTGGAAGTTTCGCCGTTCAACCACCATCACCTTGCCGGCAGTGTACAGCCCCTCCAGATGCTTTTTATGCGGTTTCCAGTCCCACCAGCCGCTGGTACCGGTGCGCGGATGGGCAAAGTCCGCCGAGCGTACCGGGCCGTTTTCATGGATTTGCAGCAAAAGCTGTTCGATCTCTGGCGCATGCTCCTCCATCCAGGCGGCACGGTATTTCCAGCCCATATTTTGCGGGTTCAGCATGCGATGGCGCACCAGCGCAAAATCGCTGCGCGGCAGGAAACAGGCTTCATGGGCCCAGTATTCCATGAGGTCACCGGCGCGTAAGGCGTCATCAAGCCAGTGCTGCGGATAAGCGCCGAGACGGCTGAACAGCACCAGATAAGGGCTGCGCGCCACGATATTAATGGTGTCGATTTGCAGCAGGGACATGCGGCGGATCGCGGCGAGAATATCGGCGGGACGGGCACGGCGACGCGGTTTTTTTAGTAGCCCCTGTGCGGCGAGATGCAGACAGCGGGCGGCGGATAGAGAAAGATGCGCAACTGACATAGGGATCCCTGTGATAAGCAGCGCCTCAGGCCGGATGGTTACCCTGCTGCGCCAGCGTAAGCAGTTCCCGGAGAAGTTGTTCGGGTTTGTCTCCCGTAAGCTGTGCATCCACCGGCAGATACCACCAGTGATCTTCAGCAAACGCACGGCACTTCACCGCGTCTTTTTCGGTCATGACCAGCGTCTGACCGGATCCGGTAAAGGCGCTGACCTGAGCATGATCCAGCGCCTGGTGATCGGCAAGCGCAATAGCTTTTTCAGGCTGCACGCCGCAGTCGGCCAGGGTGGCAAAGAAGCGCGGCGGATGACCAATGCCCGCCATCGCAACGACATGCGCCAGTTCGCGCACGTCCCGACGCTCGCCGCTTTTCAGATTAATCGCCAGACCAGGGTGCAGACGCATCGGGATCTCACCCTGCCGCGCTTCGCCGCCGTTGACGATCACCGCATCCACGCTTTGCAGTCTGGAAGCCCGCTCGCGCATCGGGCCTGCGGGCAGCCACCAGCCATTGCCGAAGCGACGTACGCCGTCGATCACCACAATTTCTTTATCTCTGGCGAGACGGTAGTGCTGCAAACCGTCGTCAGTGACGATGATTTGCACCGGGTAGCGGGCAAGGATCGCCTGCACCGCGTCGGATCGCACGGGCGACACCGCCACAGGCGCGCCGGTGCGCTGGAAAATCAACACCGGCTCATCACCGGCTTCATCGGTAGACGTTTGCGGATTGAGCAGCAGCGGGTAACGGGCAGCCTTGCCGCCGTAACCGCGCGAGACGATGCCCACGCGCACGCCACGCTGTTGCAGTTGCTCCACCAGCCAGATCACCACCGGCGTTTTGCCGTTGCCGCCCGCGGTGAGATTCCCCACCACCACCACCGGCACGGGCGCGCGCCAGGATTTATTCAGTCCGATACGGTAGCTCAGGCGGATCGCGCCGCTCACCAGACCATACAGCCAGGAGAGCGGCAGCAGCAGTCGCCACAGCGGCGACTCCCCTGACCAGATGCGGGCTATCATTCGCCGAACTGCATCTTATGCAGCTGAGCGTACACGCCCTGACGGGCAATCAAATCGGCGTGGCTACCGCGTTCGACGATACGTCCGTCTTCCACCACCACAATTTCATCGGCCTGTTCGATGGTCGACAGGCGATGGGCGATGACCATGGAAGTCCGATTCTTTTGCAGTTCATCCAGCGCCGCCTGAATGGCGCGTTCTGATTCGGTGTCCAGCGCCGAGGTGGCTTCATCAAGGATGAGGATCGGGCTGTCACGCAGCAGCGCGCGGGCAATGGCGATACGCTGACGCTGACCGCCGGAAAGCAGGACGCCGTTTTCACCAATGATGGTATCGAGACCGTTATCCATCTTATTGATAAAGTCCAGCGCATAGGCCATGCGGGCGGCATTCTCTACCTGCTCGCGGCTGTACTCTTCAGTGCGGGCATAGGCAATGTTGTTAGCCACGGTATCATTGAAGAGATGGACATTCTGCGAAACCAGCGCCACCTGATTACGCAGCGACGCCAGGGTGTATTCGCGCAGATCGTGTCCGTCGAGCAGAATTTCCCCTTCGTCGATGTCGTAAAAACGGGTCAGCAGGCTTGCCATGGTCGATTTACCCGACCCGGAGCGCCCGACCAGCGCCACGGTTTTACCCGCCGGAATGGTCAGGTTGATATTACGCAGCGCAGGCGTATCACGGCCCGGATAGGTAAAGGTGACGTTACGGAATTCGATGTCGCCTTTCGCGCGCTCAAGCTGGCGGGTGCCTTCGTCTTTTTCCTGCTCGCTGTCGAGAATGGAGAACAGCGTCTGACAGGCCGCCATACCGCGCTGGAACTGGGCGTTGACGTTGGTGAGCGATTTCAGCGGACGCATCAGGGCGATCATGGAGGAGAACACCACGGTGATGGTACCGGCCGTGAGGGTTTCCATTACGCTCGGGAAGCTGGCGGCATAGAGTACAAATGCCAGCGCCAGCGAGGCGATCAGCTGAATAATAGGATCGGAAATCGACGATGCGGAGACCATTTTCATGCCCTGCAAACGCATCTTATTGCTGACCTTATCGAAGCGTTTGGCTTCGACGCCCTGACCACCGAAAATCAGCACTTCTTTGTGGCCTTTCAGCATCTGCTCGGCGCTGGTGGTCACCTGCCCCATGGTGTTCTGCATATTCTTACTGATGCTGCGAAAACGCTTCGACACTACGCGAATAGCGATGGACACAATGGGCGCCAGGACAATAAGAATGAGGGAGAGCTGCCAGCTGTAGTAAAACATCAGTACAAACAGCCCGATAATCGAGGCCCCTTCGCGTACGACGGTGATCAGCGCACCGGAAGAGGAGGAAGCCACCTGCTCGGAGTCGTAAGTGATACGGGACAGCAGCGTCCCGGTAGATTGCTTGTCGAAGAAAGCAACCGGCATCCCCATCATATGACCAAACAGGCGACGACGCATGGTCATCACCACTTTGCCCGACACCCAGGAGATACAGTAACTCGACACATAACTGGTGAGTCCGCGCAGGATCATCAGTCCAATGACCACCAGCGGCATCCACAGCAGCACCGATCGGTCTGTTTTACCAAAGCCTTCGTCCAGTAAAGGTTTGAGGAGCGATAGCATGAAGGTATCGCTGGCTGCGTTGAGGATTAACGCTACACCCGCCACGAGCAGACCCGTTTTGAAAGGTGCAATCATTGGCCAGAGACGGCGGAATGTTTGCCACGTGGAGAGATCTTTGTCGTTATGCATTCAAAAAACCAGCACTTGTTGAAATAGCCGCATATTCTACCTGTTATATCCTGGGACGCCAAACCACTGATGATACCAACGCGGGAAAAGTTGATCCCGTAAGCCTAAGATTTCCCATCCTTCTGCGGAAAAATGGAGGCTGATTTGCCCCTGGTGCGGGGTATCGAACCACTTATATCCCTGCTGCTGATAACGGCGAACAATCTTTTCTGATGGCAATCGCCAGGCGTTAAAGCGTGACGCTGAGGCCAGTGCCGCCTGGCCTCCTGCCCGTTGCAGCAAGGGCAGCGACGACGATGTGCTGCTGCCATGATGCGGCACCTGAACGACAGTTGCCCGTAAATGCTGCCAGTAATGGCTAAGCATAGATTGCTCTGCGGAAGCTTCAATGTCGCCGGTAAGCAAAATGCTGTTTTTACCGTCGTCCACTTTTACCACGCAGGAGCGGTTGTTTCCCTGAAGGGCAGTACCCGGCAACGGCCAGTGAACGCTGAACGTCAGCCCCTGCCACTGCCAGCGCTGGCCGCGAAAGCACGGCAAATGCCCGGCCTCGTCCAGCGGACTGCGGATCCAGGCCGCTGGCCACGTCTGACGCAGGGTTTCCAGCCCGCCCCGGTGATCGAGATGGTCATGACTGAGGATGATGCCTTCCGGCTGCAGGTGATGCCAGCGCAGCCAGGGTACAATCAATTGCTGTGCACTGTCGCCGCCCGGCCATGCCAGCCCGGTATCATAGAGAATGGCCTTGCCCTGCCGGGCAACCACCATCGCCAGCCCCTGCCCGACATCCAGCATATAGACAGACCAGCGGTCTTTGGGCGTGCTTTTCCATAACGGCTGCGCCATCAGCAGCACCGCTGCGGCACAGACAAAGGGCGACGTTTTCCAGATACGCAGACGCCAGATAACTATCATCAGCCAGGGCGCAAATGCCAGCCATTGCCAGCGCCTGTCGATGCTGTACCAGCCATCGGGTAAAGCATTCAGAAAGCCGAACAGCGCCGTCAGCGTGTCATCGGCTCGCGTCCAGATCCAGGCTTCCAGTCCGTTAAATGCCGTCAGATGCAGCAACATCCCTGCCAGGATCAGCGGCACACATACGAAGGTGACAAGCGGCACCGCCAGCAAATTAGCCACCAGGGATGTCAGGCTGATGCCGTGAAACAGCGCCACCTGTAACGGCAGCAGTAATAGCATCATGCCAGTTTGCAGGTGGATCAGGCTTATCATGCTGCGCAGTAATCGTCCGCCGCGAAACGCGGGCAGCGGTAGCCACTGATACCAGAAGATTAACGCCGCTACCGCGAACGCCGACAGCCACAGGCTTTCTGACAATACCGCAAGCGGATCGATAAACAGGATCGCCGCGAGACAGCAGAGCCAGACGTGCCACGCCGACCATTGCCGTCCTGAAAGCCGCAGCGCCGCCAGCACCGCAAGCGACACGACTGTGCGCAGGGCGGGCGGTTGCAGCCCGGTCAGCCAGGCATAACCTGTCGCGCATAGCAGTCCTGTTAATAAGGGCGCGCGCCAGTCGATCCAGCGGCCCGGCAGTAAGAACTGTATTCCGCGAGCTAACAGCCAGCCGAGCGTGGCCGCAAGAGCAATATGCAGTCCGGATATGGCCATCAGATGTGCAGTGCCGGTCTGACGCATAATCGCTTTCACCGGGGCATCCAGTGCTCTTCGCTCCCCCATTCCTAATGCCAGCAGCACCGCTCGCCAGCGTGCTTTTTCAAGCGTTGCGTCAAGGGAAGCCAGATACTGCGCCCGCAGGCTACAGCGGGCATCAAGCACGTTCGCCCGGGTGAAGCGGCCGGTCACGGGCTTGTGTGTGGCCAGGGCGTAGCGCTGAGTATCAAATCCCCCGTCGTTAAGCTGACCGTGAACCGGGCGCACCCTGAGGGTCATCTTCCATAATTGTCCGGCACAGGCAGGCTGCGGCAGGTATTCGCCATAAAGCATGATCCCCGGCGCAGGATACAGAGCTTTCCCGTTCAGCCTTTCTATCACGCCGCGGTGCGTAGTGACGTTATCGGTACCGGTAAGACGCACTTCCGCCTGCCGGACGCGTCCGGGCAGGTGCTCTGTCGGCCAGAGGGCTTCTTTAGCGGCAAGCATCCCCCACGCCATAAACAGCAGCCATAGCCCGATATAACCTGAGCGGCGATCGCGGCAAACGCCTGCCAAACAACCGATAAAGATCATAATGAAGATGCTGTTAAGATCCGGCAGTTTTGGCAACCACAGCAGTGGCGTTATCGCGGTCAGCAGACACAGGGCAATTCCTGGCAAATGCATCCCCACCTCCTTGTTGCAGGTAGTGTGCATAAACCAGCGTGAGATGTCGGGCAGGCGTTTGCGGATTTACGGCGAAGGCCGGGAAGATTTTATCGGTTTGCAGCAACGGCGCTTTAAAAATGCGGCGCGGGTTGCGGAGAGATGTACCAGCCATGAAAAAAGCACCTCATTGGGTGCTTTTTTCAGGTCATTAAGTTTTCGCTTATCAGCAGTAAAACTTAATTTTCATAAATGTTGGCGCGGTCACGTAATTCTTTACCCGGCTTAAAGTGTGGGACATATTTGCCTTCCAGATCCACTTTGTCGCCTGTCTTGGGGTTACGTCCGGTGCGGGGTGCACGATAGTGCAGAGAGAAACTGCCGAAACCGCGGATCTCAATGCGCTCGCCCTGTGCAAGAGTCGAGGCCATATGCTCCAGCATCTCTTTCACCGCATCTTCAACAGCCTTTGCCGGGATATGCGATTGCTGGGTGGCAAGTCTTTCGATCAATTCTGACTTGGTCATGATTCCTCCGGTTTCCTTAGTAAGGAAAATTAGCTAACAGCTTATTAAACAAGGGCGGCCGTAGCCGCCCTTTGTTATTGATTACAGGACGAATCCTGCAATCTGTCAAGCTACTCGTCATCCTTCATGCGTTAGCACAAAAGATAGAGAGTATCTGATTACTCGCCTTTAGCTGCTTTGAACGCTTCAGCCATCGCGTTGGAGAAGTTGCTTTCTTCCTGTTTGTTGTTAACAGTAGCGATTGCATCTTTCTCGTCAGCTTCGTCTTTCGCACGAACAGACAGGCTAACTACGCGGTTTTTACGGTCAACACCGGTGAATTTAGCTTCAACGTCGTCGCCTACGTTCAGAACCAGAGTTGCATCTTCAACGCGGTCACGGGACGCTTCAGAAGCGCGCAGGTAACCTTCAACGCCGTCAGCCAGTTCTACGGTTGCGCCTTTAGCGTCAACTGCAGTCACTTTACCGTTTACGATTGCGCCTTTCTTGTTCAGAGCAACGTAGTTGTTGAACGGATCTTCTGCGAGCTGTTTAACGCCCAGGGAGATACGCTCACGCTCTGCGTCAACCTGCAGAACAACGGCTGCGATTTCGTCGCCTTTTTTGTATTCACGAACTGCTTCTTCGCCTGTAACGTTCCAGGAGATGTCAGACAGGTGAACCAGGCCGTCGATGCCGCCGTCCAGGCCGATGAAGATACCGAAGTCAGTGATAGACTTGATTTTACCTTCAACACGGTCGCCTTTGTTGTGCGTCTCAGCAAACAGCTGCCATGGGTTAGATTTGCACTGCTTCAGACCCAGGGAGATACGACGACGTTCTTCGTCGATATCCAGAACCATAACTTCCACTACATCGCCAACGTTAACAACTTTGGACGGGTGGATGTTTTTGTTGGTCCAATCCATTTCGGAAACGTGAACCAGGCCTTCAACGCCTTCTTCGATTTCAACGAAGCAGCCGTAGTCGGTCAGGTTGGTCACGCGACCAGTCAGTTTGGTACCTTCCGGATAACGCTTAGCGATAGCTACCCACGGATCTTCGCCCAGCTGTTTCAGGCCCAGAGATACACGAGTACGCTCGCGGTCGAACTTCAGCACTTTAACAGTGATTTCGTCGCCAACGTTTACGATTTCGCTCGGATGCTTAACGCGTTTCCATGCCATGTCTGTGATGTGCAGCAGGCCGTCAACGCCACCCAGATCAACGAATGCACCGTAGTCAGTGAGGTTCTTAACGATACCTTTAACTTCCATGCCTTCTTGCAGGTTTTCAAGCAGCTGATCGCGCTCAGCGCTGTTCTCAGACTCGATAACCGCACGACGGGAAACAACCACGTTGTTGCGTTTCTGATCAAGCTTGATAACTTTGAACTCGAGCTCTTTGCCTTCGAGGTGCAGAGTATCGCGAACCGGACGCACGTCTACCAGGGAACCCGGCAGGAACGCACGAATACCGTTCAGCTCAACAGTGAAGCCACCTTTAACTTTGCCGTTGATAACACCAACAACAGTTTCAGCGTCTTCGTATGCTTTTTCCAGCGTGATCCAAGCTTCATGACGTTTAGCTTTCTCACGGGACAGCAGAGTTTCACCGAAGCCGTCTTCGACTGCGTCCAGCGCAACGTCAACTTCGTCACCAACCTGAATTTCCAGTTCGCCCTGGGCGTTCTTGAACTGCTCAGCCGGGATGGCGGACTCAGATTTCAGACCGGCATCAACCAGTACGATATCTTTATCGATAGCAACAACAACACCACGAACGATGGAACCCGGACGGGTTTCGATTGTTTTTAAGGATTCTTCAAATAGTTGAGCAAAAGATTCTGTCATATTGATAATCTTCAGGATTCTTCAATTTAACGTCCATCTGGCTTCATGCCGGATGGGGTTGTTTCACATGCCTGCTCACACTCCATTGCAGCAGGTACTTCGGAATTTGGTCGCTAATTAAGCGAGCGCCAGCTTTTCGCGGGCGTATTGTAGCGCTTTTTCAATCACTTGCTCAATGCTTAAACTGGTAGAATCCAGAACTAATGCATCAGCAGCCGGCACTAGCGGCGCCACTGGCCGGTTACGGTCGCGATCGTCGCGTTCCTTTATCTCGGCCAAAAGGCGTTCAAAGTTAACACTAAAGCCATTCTCCTGCAACTGTAGCATGCGGCGATGCGCACGTTCTTCCGAGGAGGCGTCGAGGAAAATCTTCACCGGCGCGTCGGGGAAAACCACCGTGCCCATGTCGCGGCCATCGGCGATAAGCCCCGGGGCATCGCGGAAGGCGCGCTGACGACGAAGCAAGGCTTCACGTACACGTGGGAACGCCGCGATTTGCGAGGCGGCGCTGGCCACTTCCTGGGTGCGGATCTCGCCGCTCACGTCTTCCCCTTCGAGGATCACTTCCAGATTGCCATTGGTAGAGACAAAGCGGACATCCAGGTGGGCTGCCAGCGGAACCAGGACATCTTCCGAGGTCACATCAACGTGGTGATGTAATGCCGCCAATGCCAGCACGCGATAAATTGCGCCTGAATCCAGCAGATGCCATTGCAATGTTTCCGCCATCGCTTTGCACAGCGTACCTTTACCTGCGCCGCTTGGCCCATCAATGGTGATTACCGGGGCAATTGCCGTCATCTTTTTCTCCTTAATAAAGGCATACCGTTAACGTGAACGCCGCGCATTATACGCTGCAACGCGAATGACCGTTACTGTCGCGTGAAAATAACCAAAAGCGTAATAACGGTGGGGAGAAGAATGGCGCAAGTATAGAGGGCTGACAGGAAGTCAGCCCGGAAAGAGACAATTTGTTACTTTTTATCCAGCGCGTCTGGATTGTCGCCCTTTACGCCAGCGTGCTGATGCGCGCTAACTGTTCGAAATAATCCGGGAAGGTTTTCGCCGTACATTTCGGATCGAGAATGGTAACCGGCGTATCGGACAGCGCCACCAGCGAGAAGCACATCGCCATGCGGTGATCGTTATAGGTGCCGATCTCGGCCAGGGTTAACGAGGCCGGAGGGGTGATGCGGATATAATCTTCGCCCTCCTCCACCTCTGCGCCTACCTTGCGCAGTTCGGTCGCCATCGCAAACAGACGGTCGGTCTCTTTTACGCGCCAGTTGTAGATGTTGCGCAGCGTCGTGGTGCCGCGGGCAAACAGCGCTGCCGTGGCGATGGTCATTGCCGCATCCGGGATATGATTCATATCCATATCCACTGCATTCAGCTCACCACGGGTGCAGGCAATGTAATCATCGCCCCATTCCACGGTCGCGCCCATTTTTTCCAGCACGTCCGCAAAACGGATATCGCCCTGCACGCTGTTGCGGCCAATGCCGGTGACTTTTACCGTCCCGCCTTTGATGGCACCCGCCGCAAGGAAATAAGAGGCAGAAGAGGCATCGCCTTCTACCAGATAATGTCCTGGCGACTGGTAGTGCTGCGCGCCGCGTACCACAAAGCGCTGATAATTCTGGTTATCCACCGTCACACCGAAGGTTTTCATCAGATGCAGGGTGATGTCGATGTACGGCTTAGATACCAGATCGCCTTTAATGGTAATAAAGGTATCCTGCGCCGCCAGCGGCGCGGTCATCAGCAGTGCGGTTAAAAACTGACTGGAGACGCTGCCGTCAACCTCAATCTCGCCGCCAGCGAAACCACCGCGTAAACGCAGCGGCGGGTAATTTTCCTGCTCCAGATAGTCGATCTGCGCGCCGCCCTGACGCAGGGCGTCCACCAGATGCCCGATAGGACGCTCTTTCATACGCGGCTCGCCGGTCAGCACCAGATCGTTGTTTCCCAGACAAAGCGCCGCCGCCAGCGGACGCATCGCCGTACCGGCGTTACCTAAAAATAACTCCAGCTTTTCAGCGGAAACTAACGGGCCGCCCGCGCCTGTCACTTCACAGCGGGTACGATCGTCGGACAGCCTGTACTGCACCCCCAACGCGCTCAGGGCATTGAGCATATGGCGAACGTCATCACTGTCCAGCAGGTTGGTCAGAACAGTGGTGCCGTGCGCCAGCGCGGCCAGCAGCAACGCGCGGTTGGAAACGCTTTTTGAACCTGGCAGATTGATGGTGCCATTAACACGCGCGATGGGTTGTAACGTCAGGGATTCCATGAAGCTTAACTCTCAAAAAAACGGAATAAAAACCCCGCAGTCAGGCTGCGGGGGTAGCGATGGGATGCGGGATTAACCGTGGCGGCGTTCGAAATCCGTCATGAAGTCGGTCAGCGCCTGAACACCTTCCAGCGGCATGGCGTTATAAATTGAGGCGCGCATACCGCCCACGACGCGGTGGCCTTTCAGCGCATGTAAACCGGCGGCGAAGGACTCTTCAAGGAACAGCTTATCAAGCTGGCTGTCGGCCAGCTGGAAAGGCACGTTCATGCGCGAGCGGTTAGCGACGGCCACATCGTTGCGGTAGAAGTCGCTGTTATCGATGACGCCGTACAGCAGGCTGGCTTTTTGCTGATTGATGTGGTCCATGGCCGTGACGCCGCCATTCTTTTTCAACCATTTGAACACCAGCCCTGACAGATACCAGGCAAAGGTCGGCGGAGTGTTAAACATGGAGTCGTTATCGTTTAACACGGTGTAATCGAGGATCGAGGGACAGGCGGGATGCGCTTTGCCGAGCAGATCTTCACGTACGATCACCAGCGTCAGTCCGGCCGGGCCGATATTTTTCTGCGCGCCGGCGTAAATTACGCCGAAGCGGCTGACATCCAGCGGCGAGGACAGAATGGTCGAGGATAAATCCGCCGTTACCACGACGTCGCGCCCGAAATCCGGAGTCTCATGAATGGCGATACCGTCGATGGTTTCGTTCGGGCAATAATGCATATAGGCGGCGTTATCACTGAGCTGCCATTCACGCATCGGCTTCACAGCACGCAGACCGTCAACGGTAGTTTTAGCGTCAATGACGTTTGGGGTGCAGTATTTTTTCGCCTCTTTTACCGCGCTTGCCGCCCAGTAACCGGCATCAACATAATCGGCAGTGGTTTTATCGCCGAGGATATTCAGCGGGATACCGGCGAACTGACCGCGACCGCCGCCGTGACAGAATAAAACTTTATAGTTTGAGGGGATGTCCAGCAGATCGCGAAAATCCTGTTCTGCTTCTTCTGCCACCTGAATAAATTCTTTTCCACGGTGGCTGATTTCCATTACCGATGTGCCAAGACCGTTCCAGTCGCACAACTCCTGTTGCGCCTGTTTAAGCACCTCTGCCGGTAAAACCGCCGGACCTGAACTGAAATTAAACACCTGAGCCATTTCCCCTCACCATGCTGATAGCAATAAGTTATTCCTGTGACATCGGTTTTACCATTCAGTGACGGGTGTCGCAACGGGTAATGGCGCACAGCCCGGAATTGTGGGCGTTATCACATAGCACAATGTCCGGACTTGCTGATTTCTTATGGAGAAAAACGCTGTCAGGTAATGCGTAGCGCGCGGCTCGCTTTTGACCATTCGGGATGGGCGCAGCGCGGGCAGAGCATCCGCTGACCCGCCTTCATTCTTATGACCTCACTGCACCTTATGCAGGCGTAATCATCTTCTTCAGGAATAGTCGTGAAACGCGGGCTCCATTCCGGCGGCAATATACTCAGACCCGGACGGACTTCATTATCAGGATAATAATAGAGGCTGATCTGGCCATTGGTTTCCATGATCGCCAGTTTGACCTGCCCCAGCTGTTCGACGCCGTTAACCCGCAGCTCCATAAAAAATTCAAATTCGGTGAGGTTTTCTTTTTGCAGTTTTTCCCACGCCAGCTCGCCTTCTTCGATGACGATCACCGCCTTACCTTCAAAAAGATCTTCCAGTTTTTCACTGTGAGCCATCAACCACATCACCAGCCGGTAAAGCACCGCCAGGGTAAGAAATACGATGAATACGGGCAGCATAGGGACATCGTCGTAAAACGCCACATCCCCCGCAGCCGATCCCAATGTCAGAATTATCAGCACTTCAAACAGCGACATCTGCCGTACGCCACGGCGACCTGCCAGCTTAAGAAATATAAAAACCAGCACAAAAGTATAAAGACTACGCAGCGCGACTTCGCCCAAAAACTCCAGCGGCACTTTATCCAGCATCATACGTTGCAGATCAAACGCTTTCATTTTATTCATCCTGAACAGTATGTTAGTGAGTATAAGCATAGTGGGAAGTTTTATTTTTGCCGCCCGGCTTACTTCGATAGCGCCTGTCACGCAAAACCCGTATCATTGCGCGCTTTCCGTACGAATAAAGTGAAGACAATGACGCAAACATTTATCCCCGGCAAAGATGCCGCTCTGGAAGATTCCATCGCCCGCTTCCAGCAAAAACTGCTCGATCTCGGCTTCGATATAGAAGAAGCCTCCTGGCTGAATCCGGTTCCGAACGTCTGGTCTGTGCACATCCGGGATAAAGCCTGCTCACTGTGCTTTACCAACGGCAAAGGCGCGACCAAAAAGGCGGCGCTGGCTTCCGCGCTGGGCGAATATTTCGAACGCCTCTCCACCAACTATTTCTTTGCCGATTTCTGGCTGGGCGATGCCATCGCCAATGGCCCGTTCGTTCATTACCCTAACGAAAAATGGTTCCCGCTGCCGGAAGACGACGAACTGCCGAAAGGCATTCTTGATGAGCGTCTGCGCGCGTTCTACGATCCGGAAAACGAACTGACCGCCAGCATGCTGATTGATTTGCAGTCCGGCAATGAAGAGCGTGGGATCTGCGGCCTGCCTTTCACCCGTCAGTCCGATCAGCAGACGGTTTATATTCCCATGAACATCGTTGGCAACCTGTACGTTTCTAACGGTATGTCTGCCGGTAATACCGCCAACGAAGCCCGCGTTCAGGGTCTGTCTGAGGTGTTTGAGCGCCATATCAAAAACCGCATCATCGCCGAAAGCATCAGCCTGCCGGTAATCCCGGCTGACGTTCTGGCGCGCTATCCGGGCGTGGTGGCATCTATTGAAACGCTGGAAGCCGAAGGTTTCCCGATTTTCGCGTATGACGCCTCGCTGGGCGGTAAATATCCGGTGATCTGCGTCGTGCTGTTTAACCCGGCTAACGGCACCTGCTTCGCCTCTTTCGGCGCGCACCCGGACTTTGGCGTGGCCCTTGAGCGTACTGTGACCGAGCTGTTGCAGGGACGCGGACTGAAAGATCTCGACGTCTTTACGCCGCCAACCTTTGATGATGAAGAAGTGGCTGAACATGCGAATCTCGAAACGCACTTTATCGATTCCAGCGGTCTGATCTCCTGGGACATGTTCAAACAGGATGCGGATTATCCGTTCGTGGACTGGAGCTTTGCCGGCACCACCGAAGAAGAGTTTGCCACCCTGATGGCCATCTTTAAGGCGGAAGATAAAGAAGTCTATATCGCCGACTACGAGCACCTGAGCGTGTACGCCTGCCGCATCATCGTGCCGGGAATGTCTGATATTTATCCGGCGGAAGATCTGTGGCTGGCGAATAACAGCATGGGCGCGCACCTGCGTGAGACTCTGCTGGCGCTGCCGGGCAGCGCGTGGGAAAAAGAAGATTATCTCAATCTGATCGCGCAGCTGGATGAAGAAGGCCATGACGATTTCACCCGCGTGCGTGAACTGCTGGGTATCGCCACGGGTAAAGATAATGGCTGGTACACGCTGCGCATCGGCGAACTGAAAGCGATGCTGGCGCTGGCGGGTGGCGACACCGAGCAGGCGCTCATCTGGACGGAATGGACGATGGAATTCAACGCCTCGATCTTTACGCCGGAACGCGCCAACTATTACCGCTGCCTGCAAACGCTGTTGCTGCTGACGCAGGAAGAGGATCGCGAGCCGCTGCAATATCTGCACGCTTTTGTGCGTATGTACGGCGCAGAGGCCGTGGAAGCGGCCAGCGCGGCGCTGAGCGGTGAAGCGCCCTTCTATGGCCTGCAGGCCGCCGACGGCACATTGACCGCCTTCCCGGCGCATCAGTCTCTGTTACAGGCATATGAGAAGTTGCAGCGCGCGAAAGCGGCCTACTGGACAAAATAAGCAGAAATAACATTACAACCTGTAGGCGTAAGCGCAGGTTCAGGCTATATTACGGGGCGATTAAATCGCCCCTTTTTTTATTATTTTGTAATGAACCGCAAATGTAATAATTAAGTTAATTATGGGTGAATATTATTATCGACACCCAGGCAGAATTGTTACTTTTTTAAGTCATTACTCCATATTAATTAACTGTCAGCCGGGAGAGCATATAATTTTTTTCAACACTTTTAATAAACTTTAAAATTTATTTTTATTTGGATAATCAACACGTTACTCCGTATTTGCCGGAAAACCATGCGCTTTACGGGCCTATAAGCCAGGCGAGATATGATCCACATCAATTTCTCTTCTATAATGCTTTGTTAGTATCTCGTCGCCGACTTAATAAAGAGAGAGTTAGTGTGAAAGCTGACAACCCTTTTGATCTATTGCTACCAGCTGCTATGGCGAAAGTTGCCGAGGAAGCCGGTGTCTATAAAGCAACGAAACATCCGCTGACCACCTTTTATCTGGCGATCACCGCGGGCGTATTCATCTCCATCGCTTTCGTGTTCTACATCACTGCCACGACCGGCACCGCGACTATGCCGTTCGGTATCGCCAAACTGATTGGCGGCATATGTTTTTCTCTGGGGCTGATCCTGTGCGTTATCTGCGGCGCCGACCTGTTTACTTCAACGGTACTGATTGTCGTCGCGAAAGCCAGCGGACGCATCACTTGGGGCCAGCTCGCCCGGAACTGGGTTAACGTTTATGTCGGCAACCTGATTGGTGCGCTATTATTCGTACTGTTGATGTGGTTATCTGGTGAATATATGGTCGCTAACGGTGGCTGGGGACTCAACCTCCTGCAAACCGCCGATCATAAAATGCATCACACTTTTGTCGAAGCCGTGGCTCTCGGGATCCTGGCAAACCTGATGGTCTGTCTGGCGGTATGGATGAGTTACTCCGGCCGCAGCCTGATGGATAAAGCCCTCATCATGGTTCTGCCCGTCGGTATGTTTGTCGCCAGCGGCTTCGAACACAGTATTGCAAACATGTTCTTGATCCCACTGGGTATCGTAATTCGTCATTTTGCAGCGCCGGAGTTCTGGACCGCGATCGGTTCGACTCCAGAAAGTTTTTCTCATCTGACAGTGATGAACTTCATAACAGATAACCTGATCCCGGTAACCATCGGGAACATTATCGGCGGGGGTTTACTTGTTGGGTTGACATACTGGGTCATTTACCTGCGTGGCGACGACCATCATTAATGGTTGCCTCAGGCAGTAAATAAAAAATCCACTTAAGAAGGTAGGTATCATATGTCCGAGCTTAATGAAAAGTTAGCCACAGCCTGGGAAGGTTTTGCGAAAGGTGACTGGCAGAACGAAGTCAACGTACGCGACTTTATCCAGAAAAACTACACGCCTTACGAGGGTGACGAATCCTTCCTGGCCGGCGCCACTGAAGCTACCACCTCGCTTTGGGACAAAGTGATGGAAGGCGTGAAGCTGGAAAACCGCACTCACGCACCTGTTGATTTCGACACCTCAATTGCCTCCACCATTACTTCTCATGATGCTGGCTACATCAACAAAAACCTTGAGAAAATCGTTGGTCTGCAAACTGAAGCGCCTCTGAAACGTGCGATCATCCCGTTCGGCGGCATTAAAATGGTTGAAGGTTCCTGCAAAGCGTATAACCGCGAGCTGGACCCGATGCTGAAAAAAATCTTCACCGAATACCGTAAAACCCATAACCAGGGCGTGTTCGATGTTTACACCAAAGACATCCTGAACTGCCGTAAATCCGGTGTGCTGACCGGTCTGCCGGACGCCTATGGCCGTGGCCGTATCATCGGTGACTATCGTCGCGTTGCGCTGTACGGCATCGACTTCCTGATGAAAGACAAATACGCCCAGTTCCTGTCCCTGCAGGACAAACTGGAAAACGGCGTTGATCTGGAAGCGACTATCCGTCTGCGCGAAGAAATCGCCGAACAGCACCGTGCTCTGGGCCAGATCAAAGAGATGGCTGCTAAATACGGCTGCGATATTTCTGCTCCGGCAAAAAATGCGCAAGAAGCGGTACAGTGGACTTACTTCGGCTACCTGGCCGCTGTGAAATCCCAGAACGGCGCAGCAATGTCCTTCGGTCGTGTTTCCACCTTCCTCGACGTGTACTTTGAGCGCGACCTGAAAGCGGGCAAAATCACCGAACAAGAAGCTCAGGAACTGATTGACCACCTGGTCATGAAACTGCGTATGGTTCGCTTCCTGCGTACCCCTGAGTATGATGAACTGTTCTCCGGCGACCCGATTTGGGCAACTGAATCTATCGGTGGTATGGGCGTTGATGGCCGTACTCTGGTTACCAAAAACAGCTTCCGTTTCCTGAACACCCTGTACACCATGGGTCCGTCTCCGGAACCAAACATCACCGTGCTGTGGTCAGAAAAACTGCCGATGGCCTTCAAAAAATACGCAGCGAAAGTGTCTATCGATACTTCCTCCCTGCAGTATGAAAATGATGACCTGATGCGTCCTGACTTCAACAACGACGACTACGCGATCGCTTGCTGCGTAAGCCCGATGGTTGTTGGTAAGCAAATGCAGTTCTTCGGCGCTCGCGCTAACCTCGCGAAAACCATGCTGTACGCTATCAACGGCGGCGTTGATGAAAAAATGAAAATCCAGGTGGGTCCGAAGTCTGAACCTATCAAAGGCGATGTCCTGAACTTCGATGAAGTGCTGGATCGCATGGATCACTTCATGGACTGGCTGGCTAAACAGTACGTTACCGCACTGAACATCATCCATTACATGCACGACAAGTACAGCTACGAAGCCTCTCTGATGGCGCTGCACGACCGTGACGTTATCCGCACCATGGCGTGTGGTATCGCAGGTCTGTCCGTTGCGGCTGACTCCCTGTCTGCAATCAAATATGCGAAAGTCACCCCGGTGCGTGACGAAGACGGTCTGGCTATCGACTTCAAAATCGAAGGTGAATACCCGCAGTTTGGTAACAACGATGCTCGCGTAGATGACCTGGCGGTTGACCTGGTTGAACGTTTCATGAAGAAAATTCAGAAACTGACTACCTACCGTAACGCTATCCCGACGCAGTCTGTTCTGACCATCACCTCTAACGTTGTGTATGGTAAGAAAACGGGTAACACCCCGGATGGTCGTCGTGCTGGCGCGCCGTTTGGACCAGGTGCTAACCCGATGCACGGCCGTGACCAGAAAGGCGCCGTTGCCTCTCTGACTTCCGTTGCAAAACTGCCGTTCGCTTACGCTAAAGATGGTATCTCTTACACCTTCTCTATCGTACCGAATGCGCTGGGTAAAGATGACGAAGTGCGTAAAACCAACCTGGCAGGCCTGATGGATGGTTACTTCCATCATGAGTCTACCATCGAAGGCGGTCAGCACCTGAACGTCAACGTCATGAACCGTGAAATGCTGCTCGACGCGATGGAAAACCCGGAAAAATATCCGCAGCTGACCATCCGTGTATCCGGCTACGCGGTACGTTTTAACTCCCTGACGAAAGAACAGCAGCAGGACGTTATTACCCGTACCTTCACCCAGACCATGTAATTTCATGTCCGGCTGAAAAAGCGTACAATAAAGGCTCCACTTATGTGGGGCCTTTTTAACAGTTCCCCCTCTTCATCAAGCCTGCTTTGCCAAGTGTCTTTTCAGGCCATTGCCAAAACAGACTTAACACAGCCGGTTTGAGCTGTGCAATACAAGCCCGGGACGGGCTACACCTGGAGATACATCGCAATGTCAGTGATCGGTCGCATTCACTCCTTTGAATCCTGTGGCACCGTAGATGGCCCGGGCATTCGCTTTATCACCTTCTTTCAGGGCTGCCTGATGCGCTGCCTGTACTGCCATAACCGTGACACCTGGGACACGCACGGCGGTAAAGAAATTACCGTCGAGGAGCTGATGAAAGAAGTGGTGACCTACCGCCACTTTATGAACGCGTCAGGCGGCGGCGTGACCGCATCCGGCGGCGAGGCCATTCTCCAGGCTGAATTTGTACGTGACTGGTTCCGCGCCTGTCACAAGGAAGGTATTCATACCTGCCTCGATACCAATGGCTTTGTGCGTCGTTACGATCCGGTCATTGATGAACTGCTGGAAGTCACCGACCTGGTGATGCTCGATCTGAAACAGATGAACGATGAGATCCACCAGAATCTGGTGGGCGTCTCCAATCACCGTACGCTGGAATTTGCTCAGTATCTGTCGAAGAAAAACATTAAGGTCTGGATCCGCTATGTGGTGGTGCCCGGCTGGTCGGACGATGATGATTCTGCCCACCGCTTAGGTGAATTCACGCGCGACATGGGTAACGTAGAAAAAATCGAACTGCTCCCCTATCATGAGCTGGGTAAACATAAGTGGGTGGCGATGGGCGAAGAGTACAAGCTCGATGGCGTGCATCCGCCGAAAAAAGAGACCATGGAGCGCGTGAAAGGCATCCTTGAACAGTATGGTCACAAGGTCATGTACTAAGCTTAAGAAAAACAAAAAGCCCGGCGCCGCATAGCGACCGGGCTTTTTTATTTATTCAAACACGCCGTTGATGACTGCCGTCACAATGGCCGTGCTCAGCGCAATCAATACCAGATCGTCACCGGCGATACGCCATTCATAACCGGGGTAAGAAGGCAGTTGCCCCAGCATAGAAGACGGCACCATTTTTTTGGCAATGCCCGGGGGCAGAGGCTTACCGCGCGCCAGGTTTTTGGCGATGCCGGGCGGCAGCGAACGGTAACCCGTCAGGCCATGATTCACCGCCAGCGAACGGGCGCGATCGTAGCTCAGCCGGACAGAGACATCATCGCTGACGTTTTTCTTTTCCGCCCCGCCCCGGTTGCCATGGTCATTTTTCTGTTTATTCCCATGATCCGCGTTACCGTGATTTCCGTTACCATTCCCGTTACCAGGGTTAGCCATGCCCGGTGCGGAAACAAAGGACAGGGATAAAACGACTGCCAGCGCGAGGGTATTAAAACGACGAGTGTGCATAATTGCCGCCTTAGTCAGAGTGTACTCATGGCAATTATCGTCCGTTCCGCTTTACAAAAACAGGAAAGAAATCCTGGAAAGCAGCCGTAAAAAAGCCTGTCATGGACAGGCTTTTTTATTTATCAGGCGTGAGCCACTGGCGTTGGATGCTGACCTGCTTTACGCAGCAGCATCAGCAGATAGATAAAGGAGACGCTGGCGATCATGATAAACAACAAATTATCGGAATAACTTTGCATCAGCATGGCGGTGAAGGTCGGGCCGAAAAGACTGCCGACGGTGTAACTGAGCAGAAGCGCCTGATTCATCGCCACCAACTGATGATGTTCGACCTTTTCGCAGGCCCAGGCCATCGCCACCGGATAGAGCGTGAACCCCGCCGCGCCGAGGACAAACAGCGCCGGCGCCATCGCCGCATTGCTGAGCATGGCCAGACATCCCATGATCACCACAAAAACCTGCACCCGTAACACCAGCAGACGTCCAAAGCGATCCGCCAGTCGGCCAATCGGCCACTGTCCGAGAATACCGGCGCTGACCATCACGGCCATCCAGAAGCCAATACCGGCATCGCTCACGCCACGGTGGTTCAGCCAGAGCGGCATCAGGCCATACAACGAACCCAGCACAATGCCGGAAATAATGCAGCCGTTAACCCCAAGCCGCGCCTGACGCAGACGCAGCATCGGCCAGACGCTGGTGGCTTCCTGATGTTCGCTGTTCTGATCGACAATGCGGGTAAACAGCAGCGGCAGAATAGCCGCCAGCACGATACCGGTCACCCACGGCAGGACATGCATCAGCTCGGTGGACAGTTTGCTGACCATCAGTTGTCCCAGCACCGTACCGATGTAATAGACCATCATATAGGCGGCCAGCAGGCGACCACGATTTCGCGACGTGCCGCTGCACATCAGCGCGCTTTCCACCACCACCCAGATCATGGCGCAGCCAATACCGGCGATGAAGCGCCACAGCATCCAGTTCCAGAAGCCGACCATCAGACCGAGGCCGACGCAGCCGGTGGCGAACACCAGCGACGCGATGTAATAGCTGCGGTTAAACCCCATGCGTTTAATCAGACGCCCGGTCAGCAGGGTACCGACAAGGTTGCCGGTAAAAAAGGCAGAGCCGACCATACCAACCTGCCACACCGGAAGGTTTTCATGGGCGAGCCAGAGCGGGACGAGCGTGTTCAGCGTTGCGATCGCCAGCGTCAGCAGTAACAGGCCGCAGAGCAGTAACAGCACCGGCCGGGTATAAGTAAACATGGATGAAAAACCGTGAGGATGATCAGAATTCGAGCGCATCATGCCACCGGCAAAAACTTTGTCAATCTACGGAAAATGGCGCTGCGGGCGTTTTAGAGGACGTCGATTGAATTTACTCATCTAACGGAGCGGGTAAGGCCAGAGCAAAGTGAATAGCGTGATGTTTTATATGGGTTATTTCCGGGATATACCGTTACATTCAGTTGAAATATTTCATGGTGAAAAAACGGTAAAACCGGCGGTTGGCCCCCCGGTTTTACCCTGATGACGTCAGCCAGCCACCGCCATGCCGACCGTCATGTGTAAACCATAAAAAATGCCGCGCGCGATCATCTCGCCTGCCAGCACCAGCACGAATGCCAGCGACAGCAGCGGCACGGCAGGCTGGCGGTTTTTAAGCTGTGGGACGATCCACACTGCCAGCGCCACCAGCAGCAGCACGACGCGCCAGGCCATCAGGGTGCCGTATTCCGGCACCAGCGCCGCAGCCTGCTGCACAGAGCTGGAAATCGCTGCCAGTTCATGGCCCTGCATCAGGCCAGCCACAAGGCTGATCATGACCGCCAGCAGCGTCACCGCTGGCAGCGCGCGCATGCCGCATGCCCGAAACCCGGCAACCCGCAGCAGCAGATAGCCCAGCAGCGGGCCGCCAGTAAGCACAGTGAGGAAAAACCCCAGCGAGGTCCAGAGACTGTACCAGGTAGGGATGGTGTCGATGCTGTCATACACCCTGGCCATCATCCAGACAAATACCAGCCCCAGCAGCGCGGTGATCACCAGCCAGACGCGTAACAGCGCGGGCGGCATCTTTTTCATCATTGCCAGCAGCCAGCCGCATCCGCCCACGGCAAAGAACAGCGCACCGCTGGCAATTTCGTTACTCAGCGCTGAATGCCCAATGCGATTGAGCGCATTAAAGGCGCGCAGGGGCGATCCCAGATGCAGGGTCGAGGCCACAAAGGCCAGCCCCATTAACACCCACAGGCCGGTCATGGCGGTGAAGATGCGTTGCCGTTGCAACGATGTCGTCTCAAAACGCAGCAGCGCGACGGCGAGGACGATAAATCCACCGACCACGCACTGACCAAACACGGTAAAAATCATCAGCGGCCATTCATGCCATCCGTTGCCCATCTCACACCTCCTGCGGGTTAGCCAGAAAGCCGGTTTTATCCCCGGTGGGGCGGCTGTTGGCGTTGGGTTTGATCACGATATTCGGCTTTGTAAAATGCCCGGACGGCAGCGGGGCGACGGCATCAAGGCTGCCGTATTTTTCACGCAGCTCGTCAACGGGCGCAAAGTCCAGCGCGCGCAGCGGGCAGGACTCGACGCAGATCGGCTTTTTGCCCTCCGTCACCCGCGAATGGCAGCCGTCGCACTTGGTCATATGACCTTTAGCGGCGTTGTACTGCGGCGCGCCGTACGGGCAGGCCATATGGCAGTAACGACAGCCGATGCACACCTCTTCATTCACCACCACAAAACCGTCGTCGCGCTTGTGCATCGCGCCGCTGGGGCAGACTTTGGTGCAGGCCGGATCGGCGCAGTGGTTGCAGGCAATCGACAGATAATAGGCAAACACGTTCTGCTGCCAGACGCCGTTGTCTTCCTGCCAGTCTCCGCCCGCGTATTCATAGATGCGACGGAAACTGACTTCCGGAGTCAGGTCTTTGTAATCTTTGCAGGCCAGCTCGCAGGTTTTGCACCCGGTGCAGCGGCTGGAATCAATATAAAAGCCGTACTGAGTTGTCATGGGTTACTCCTTAAACCTTTTCGACCTGGACAAGGTTGCTGTGCGACGGGTTACCTTTCGCCAGCGGTGACGGGCGCTGCGTGGTCAGCACGTTTATACAGCCGCCCTGATCGATGCCTTTCGCGTCCGGGTCGTACCAGGCGCCCTCCCCTAATGCCACCACGCCGGGCAAAATACGCGGCGTGACCTTCGCCCCGACATGTACTTCGCCGCGACCATTGAAAATACGCACTTTGTCGCCGCTGGCGATGCCACGTTGTTTCGCGTCGAGGGGGTTAATCCACATCTCCTGGCGACACGCGGCCTTCAGCACATTGACGTTGCCATAAGTGGAATGGGTGCGGGCTTTATAATGGAAGCCGGTGAGCTGCAACGGCCATTTTTCGCGCTGTGGATCCTCGTGATGCTCGAAGCCCGGGCTGTAGATCGGCAACGGGTGGATCACATCGCCATCCACAAGCTCCCAGGTGGCGGCGATCTCTGCCAGTTGCGTGGAGTAAATCTCGATTTTGCCCGACGGCGTGGTCAGCGGGTTCGCCTGCGGATCCTGACGGAACGCCTGATAGGCCACATGGTGCCCGTCGGGATCGCGCTGTTTAAAAATGCCCTGTGCCCGGAACTCCTCAAAGGAGGGCAACGCCGGGATCGCTGCGCGGGACTGCTCATAAAGATGGCGCAGCCAGCCTTCCTGAGTACGGCCTTCGGTAAACTGCGCTTCCACGCCCATGCGTTTCGCCAGTTCCGTCGTCATCTCATAAATGGTTTTGCACTCAAACAGCGGAGCGATGGCCTGGTCGGCGAAGATCACGTAATCCATGTTGCCGCAGGAGGCGTCCAGCGCGAAATCCATCTGTTCTGACGCGGTGCAGTCCGGCAGGATAATATCGGCATACTTCGCCGATGCGGTCATGTGGCAGTCCACCACCACAATCAGCTCGCATTTTTTATCATCCTGTAAGATGTCATGGGTGCGATTGATTTCTGAATGCTGGTTGATCAGGCAGTTACCTGCATAGTTCCAGATCATCTTGATCGGCACATCCAGCTTATCTTTGCCGCGCACGCCGTCGCGGGTGGCGGTCATTTCCGGGCCGCGCTCAATGGCGTCTGTCCACATAAACATGGAAATGCTGGTCTGCACCGGGTTTTCCAGCGTCGGCATGCGCTCAAACGGCATCGCATAAGCGCCTTCGCGCGCGCCGCTGTTGCCGCCGTTGATGCCCACATTGCCGGTCAGCAATGGCAGCATGGCAATGGCGCGGGAGACCAGTTCGCCGTTCGAATGACGCTGCGGGCCCCAGCCCTGGGAGATAAACGCCGGTTTTGCCATGGAGATTTCCCGCGCCAGCTTCACGATACGGGCCGCCGGGATACCGGTAATAGCCGCCGCCCATTCAGGCGTTTTGGCGATGCCGTCATCGCCGTCGCCCAGAATATACGCCTTGTAATGCCCGTTGGCGGGCGCGCCTTCCGGCAATGTGGTTTCGTCGTAACCCACGCAGTATTTATCGAGGAAAGGCTTATCCACGAGATTTTCGTCGATCATCACCCATGCCAGCGCCGACACCAGCGCCGCATCGGTACCGGGGCGAATAGGGATCCATTCATCTTCGCGCCCTGCGCCGGTATCGGTATAGCGCGGATCGATAATAATCATGCGCGCCTTCGATTTTTCCCGCGCCTGCTCAACGTAGTAGGTCACCCCGCCGCCGCTCATGCGCGTTTCGCCTGGGTTATTGCCGAACAACACCACTAGCTGGCTGTTTTCGATGTCGGACGGGCTGTTGCCGTCGGCCCATCCGCCATAGGTGTAATTCAGTCCGGCAGCGATTTGCGCCGTGGAATAGTCGCCATAGTGATTCAGATAGCCGCCGCAGCAGTTCATCAGGCGGGCAATCAGCGTTTTACCCGGCGGCCAGGAGCGGGTCATGGTGCCGCCGAGCGTGCCTGTGCCGTAATTCAGGTAGATAGATTCATTGCCGTACTCTTTGATCAGCCGCTGCATAGTGCCCGCGATAGTGTCAAAGGCTTCATCCCAGCTGATGGGAACAAACTTCCCTTCCCCGCGTTTGCCCACGCGTTTCATTGGTTGTTTCAGGCGATCGGGATTGTAGACGCGACGACGCATGGAGCGCCCGCGAAGACAGGCGCGCACCTGATGCTGTCCGTCATAGTTGTCATCGCCTGTGTTATCGGTTTCGACATACTTAATTTTGCCGTCCACCACATGCATGCGTAACGGGCAGCGGCTGCCGCAGTTCACGGTGCAGGCGCTCCAGACGACTTTTTCAGTGGATGAGCCCGGCGCAATGGCCTCGGCGGCGCGGGCGATGCGGGAAAAGGGTAAAGTCAGGGCGCTGCTGGCGGCAGCGAGGCCGCCTATGGCTGAGGTTTTCATCAGGCTGCGACGACTCACCCCGGCGGTGAGTAACACCTCCGGAACAGATATTTTCATAAAAACTCACTTTGCTTGCTCACGAAAAAACACTCGCTATATAGTTTTCCCTATAGCGAAATAACATTTTTTAAGTTTTTTATGCTGCGCTAATACAAAGTGAGTATTACCCTTTTAATAAAAGGGGTTATTGTTCGGTGTCAATGAGGCAATAAAAAAGCGCCCGCAGGCGCTTTAAATGTGATGGGTGACGCGGTGATCAGCCGATGTACTCGAGGCCGTTCATATACGGACGCAACACTTCAGGCACTTCGATGCGACCATCAGCCTGCTGGTAGTTTTCCAGCACCGCCACCAGCGTACGACCAACCGCCAGACCCGAACCGTTCAGGGTGTGCACCAGACGGGTTTTCTTGTCGGTTTTGCTGCGGCAGCGTGCCTGCATACGACGTGCCTGGAAATCGCCAATGTTGGAGCAGGAGGAGATCTCACGATAGGTGTTCTGCGCCGGAACCCAGACTTCAAGATCGTAGGTTTTGCAGGCGCCAAAGCCCATATCGCCGGTACAGAGGATGATCTTCCGATATGGCAGACCTAACAGCTGCAACACTTTTTCCGCGTGGCCAGTCATCTCTTCCAGCGCGTCCATGGAGTCTTCCGGACGAACGATCTGCACCATCTCGACTTTATCGAACTGGTGCATGCGGATCAGACCGCGGGTATCGCGACCGTAAGATCCGGCTTCAGAGCGGAAGCACGGCGTATGCGCGGTCATTTTGATCGGCAGCGCGTCTTCATCGATGATCTCATCACGTACCAGGTTAGTCAGCGGCACTTCGGCAGTCGGGATCAGCGCATAGTTGCTGCTGTCGGCTTCCTCGTCCAGCGGACGGGTATGGAACAGATCGCCGGCAAATTTCGGCAGCTGCCCGGTACCGTACAGGGTGTCATGGTTCACCAGGTAAGGCACATAGTTTTCGCTGTAACCGTGCTGTTCGGTATGCAGATCCAGCATGAACTGGGCGAGCGCACGGTGCATACGCGCGATCTGGCCTTTCATAACCACAAAGCGTGAACCGGTCAGTTTAACCGCCGCGGCAAAATCCAGCCCGCTGTGCATTTCGCCCAGCGTCACGTGATCCCGTACTTCGAAATCGAAAGTACGCGGGGTGCCCCAGCGGCTGACTTCGACGTTATCATTCTCGTCGCGGCCAACAGGCGCGTCATCGTGAGGGATGTTCGGGATCGCCAGCGCAATATCACGGATTTCTGCCAGCAGGGTTTCCAGTTCGGCTTTCGCCGCATCCAGTTCTTCACCCAGCTTGTTCACTTCCAGGCGTAATGGCTCGATATCTTCCCCGCGCGCTTTCGCCTGGCCAATGGATTTCGATCGCGAGTTACGCTCCGCCTGCAGATTTTCCGTATTGACCTGCAGAACTTTACGACGCTCTTCAAGAGCGCGCAGTTTATCAACATCCAGCTTAAAGCCCCGGCGTGCCAGTTTTTCAGCGACTGCGTCTGGCTCGGTACGCAGCAGATTGGGATCGAGCATGCTTATCCTGTGCTTATCGAATTGAAAATGAGAGAAAGTGGTCACAGCCTGCAACCACCAGAATCATCGATAACCTTACCGCAACGCCACAGTTAGCGATAGCGTTTTGTGGGGCTTTTATGATCCTGTTCAGCCAGCCAGGCGAGCTTTTCGCCAATCTTGCCTTCAAGACCTCTGTTTGTCGGGTGATAATAGCGCGTTTGTGCTATTTCCGGCGGGAAATAGACCTCGCCTGCCGCGTAGGCATTGGCTTCATCATGGGCATAACGATACTGCTGACCGTAGCCTAACTCTTTCATCAGTTTGGTCGGCGCATTGCGCAGATGGTCGGGCACGTCGTAATCAGGGCGCTCGCGCGCATCCGCCATTGCCGCTTTAAAGGCGGTATAGACGGCATTACTTTTTGGCGCGCAGGCCAGATAAACAATGGCCTGGGCGATTGCGCGTTCGCCTTCGGCAGGCCCGACGCGGGTGAAGCAGTCCCAGGCAGAGAGCGCCACCTGCATGGCACGCGGATCGGCGTTGCCCACATCTTCAGACGCAATCGCCAGGCAGCGGCGCGCAACATAAAGGGGATCGCCACCGGCGGTGATGATACGGGCATACCAGTACAGCGCCGCATCCGGCGCGCTGCCGCGCACCGACTTGTGCAGCGCGGAAATCAGATCGTAAAAACGGTCGCCCTTGTTATCAAAGCGCGCGCTGCGCTCACCGGCGATTTCCGTCAGCAGCGCCTCTTTTAAGACACGCTTGCCGCTGTCATCCGCTTCGGCCATGTCCGCCATCATTTCCAGCGTGTTGAGCGCCCGGCGGGCATCGCCGTTAACCAGTTCAGCAATCGCTTTACGGGTTTCGTCCGGCAACACGATATTTTGCCCGCCATAACCCCGCTCTTTATCCGTCATCGCCTGGTTTAGGACTTCTTCGATGTCTTCAACGGTCAGGGATTTGAGCAGATAAACGCGCGCACGGGAAAGCAGTGCTGAGTTAAGTTCGAAGGAGGGATTTTCAGTGGTGGCGCCGATAAAGGTGATGGTGCCGTCTTCAATATGCGGCAGAAAGGCGTCCTGCTGGCTTTTATTGAAACGGTGCACTTCGTCAACAAACAGGATAGTGCGACGCCCGGCATTACGGCTCTGCCGCGCCCGCTCGATCGCTTCACGAATTTCTTTTACGCCGGAGGTGACGGCAGATATACGCTCAACGTCGGCGTCCGCATAGCGGCCTATCACTTCCGCCAGCGTCGTCTTACCGGTACCCGGCGGGCCCCACAGGATCATGGAGTGCAGATGCCCGGCTTCAATCGCGCGCGGTAAGGGTTTACCGGCCGCCAGCAGATGCTGCTGACCGATATACTGCGCTAAATTTTCTGGCCGCATACGGGCGGCCAGAGGTTGAAACGTATTATCGGAAAAATCGAGCGTCAGATTTCCCACTCATGCCTCTACTTACGTTGGTCATCCACCGTCACGCCCTGCGGCGGGGTAAAGGTGAATTTCGACGGATCGACGGCCCCGTTCTGCTGGGATTTCAGTTGATAGCTGCTGCGCTGATCGTCCTGCTCCACTGCGCTGAACTGATTAATGGTGCCGTTCTGGCTGACGTTAATGGTGAACTGTTTCAGGTTGCCGTTATTGCCTTTCGGCACCAGCACGAAGTCGTCACCATTCTGTTTAATGTTGTACTGCTGCCAGTCGCTTGCCTGGTTACGGGCAATCAGCATAAAGGGCGTATTGCCGGTGGCTGAGCTGAGATTAGTGGCCGTTGCCTGCTCAACAAACGGGTTGTAGAACCACAATGTTTTACCGTCTGATACCAGGATGCTTTCATCCGGCTGCGTCATGTGCCAGTTAAACAGGTTCGGGCGTTTTACCCATAAATCCCCCTGTCCTTCCTGCACCGCCGCCCCACTGCCATCGGTCACTTTCTGGGTGAAACTGGCGTGGAAGCTGCTGACTTTGTCCAGACGGCTTTTCAGATCGCCCGCGGCGTCAGCCCAGACGCTGCTGGCCGCGAATGAAGTCAGTAATGCACAGGTAATGGCAATTTTTTTCATTGTTATTCCTTAAGTACGTCACTCCCCATCCGGGAGACTCTTCTGTCACTCACTGTAGGCCTGACGAGACGGCGGCGACAGAGGAAAAGACTGATTTTTCGTTCGTTTACCCAACTTTGCAATCAGAAGGTTAATCAAACGGCGGCGGCGCCAGCACTTCGCGGTTACCGTTATGGCCCTGCTCGCTGACGATGCCCTGCGCTTCCATTTGCTCAATAATACGTGCCGCGCGGTTGTAACCGATACGGAACTGACGCTGTACCCCGGAGATCGACGCTTTGCGTTTTTCGGTGACAAAGTTCACCGCCTGATCGAACAGCGGATCCAGCTCTTCACCGCCATCGAAACCACCGCCGCCGCCTTCGCTTTCCGCATCGGAGGTGATGCCTTCAATGTATTTTGGTCGTCCGCGCGCTTTCCAGTCCTGCACGACGGCGTGCACTTCCTCATCGCGCACAAAGGCACCATGCACACGCACGGGCGCTGAGGAGGAATTCGGCCCGGAGTAGAGCATGTCACCCATGCCTAACAGAGATTCCGCACCCGCCTGATCCAGAATAGTACGGGAGTCGATTTTACTGGAAACGGTAAAGGCGATACGCGTCGGAATGTTGGCCTTAATCAGGCCGGTGATCACATCCACGGAAGGACGCTGGGTGGCCAGCACAAGGTGAATACCTGCCGCACGCGCTTTTTGCGCCAGACGGGCGATCAGCTCTTCCACTTTTTTACCCACGGTCATCATCAGGTCGGCGAATTCATCCACCAGCACAACGATATACGGCAGTTTTTCCAGCACCGGATGAGTGGCGTCCATGCTGTCGCCCGGTTTCCAGTACGGATCCGGGATCGGACGACCCATACGCGCGGCCTCGGCGATCTTCTCGTTATAACCGGCAAGGTTACGCACGCCCAGCGCCGACATCAGCTTGTAGCGTTTTTCCATCTCATTGACGCTCCAGCGCAGCGCGTTGGCAGCGTCCTTCATGTCCGTGACCACTTCGGTCAGCAGATGCGGAATGCCTTCATATACCGACAGCTCCAGCATCTTCGGATCGATCATGATGAATTTGACGTCTTCCGGCTGCGCTTTATAGAGCATGCTGAGGATCATGGCGTTGACCCCCACCGACTTACCGGAACCGGTGGTACCGGCCACCAGCAGGTGCGGCATTTTCGCCAGGTCGGCAATCACCGGCTCGCCGGAAATGTCTTTACCCAGCACCACCGTCAGCGGCGAGGCGTTGTCGCGGAATTTATCGCAGTCCAGCACTTCTCGCAGGTAAACGGTCTGACGTTTTTTATTCGGTAACTCCAGACCCACATAAGGCTTGCCGGGGATCACTTCCACCACGCGCACGGCCACGGTGGAGAGGGAACGCGCCAGATCGCGGGAGAGATTGGAGATACGCGCGGCTTTCACCCCAGGCGCAAGATTGAGCTCAAAGCGGGTGATTACAGGACCTGGCGAGTAGTTCACCACATCGGCTTTGATGCGGAAATCATTCAGGCGCGCTTCAACGAGGCGGGCCATCTGCTCCAGCGCAAAGGTATCAACCGGCTCCGTCTCGCTCGGCGGCGGCGTCAGCAGATCCAGCGACGGCAGGCTGGTGGTCGGTTTCGGTACCGGACGGCTGTCCCCGTTACGCATCAGTAACGGGTGGATCAGGCTGTCCTGCGGAGCAGGCTGCCGGGGCTGCTGATACTGCGGCGTCGCAACAGGCTGTTGCTGAGGCTGCTGGTACTGCGGCGGCGCGACGGGCTGCTGCTGAGGCTGCTGGTACTGCGGCGCAGCAGGTTGCTGATAGGGTTGCGGCGCAGGCGTGGCAGGCTGCGATTCTGGCATTACGCCAGGTGTGAACAGCGGTTCAGTCGGGCCGTCATCCACCAGCGCCTTCATCGGAGAGAAGTCAAAATCAGCCGGAGAGAAAGGCGTTGCCCCGGCGGGCTGCTCACCCGAATAACGCTGTTGCTGAGCGGCAGCAAACTGGCGCGCCAGTTCCGCTTCCGCAACCTCATCTTCATTTATTTCAGTGCCGGTCTGATCGTGCTGGTACTCATCGCCATAACGACTTTGCTGCGTGGAAGCAAACTGACGGGCCAGTTCGTCCTGCTGCATGGCGTCCGCTTCATCCTCAGAAGCGTAATCCATTTCACGGGCGCGCTCTTCCGCCATCCGCTGGGACGGCAGTTTAATACCATAGGACGCCAGTTCACGACGCGTCGGCACCCGTACCCGATTCGGGCGCGGCAACTGCGGACCAATGCCCTCTTTCACCTGCGGACGTGGCGCGCCGCTACCGGCAAGACTGAATACCGGCCCGGCGGCGGCAGCACCTGCAGCAGCGGCGGTTGAGGCTTCTTTAAGCGCGGCGGCTGGAACAACGGGCGCAGGCTCGACGGCTGGCGCAGACGGTGCCGGGGCAGGTTTTGGCGCAGGTTCCGGCTGGACTGGTTCAGGTATAGGCTGATACCAGGCGGCTAGCTGCTCCCGCTCACGGGCGCGCTTCTCTTCTACTTCTTCGAAATAGTAAAGCGGCGGACGGGTATGTTTAATTTCTTCCGGTTCAGGCGCAGGTTCTGGCTCTACTGCCGGCGGTTCCGGCTGCTGCCATTGCTGCTGAACGTGCGGCTCCGGTTCCGGCGTGACCGCGGCATAGGTTTCTGGCTCGGAGTAGACCGGCGCCTGTGCCGCGTAATTTTCATGTTCATGCACTGGCGGCTGAGGCGGCTGATAGTATGAAGGCTCTTCCGGCGCGGCATACTGCGCCACAGGAGGCTGCTGGACAGGTGGCGCCACATAAGGCGGCTCGGCCACTGGCTGAGCCGGTGCCTGCATGACAGGTTCTACCGGAGCGCTCCATGCCTGCGCCGCCGTGGTCGCCACGGCTGCTGCCGCAAGGGGTTCGCTGACGCTATGCCCGCTCAGCAGCGGATCGTATTCATCCCACTGCGGCGCGCCTGTCGCTTTAGTGCTGGAGAACAGCACGTCATCGGCATCCGCGGCCACGCCGCGGGCGCTGTATTGAATCTCTTCTTCATCGTCCATCCTGCGACCGGAGAACAGCGCCTCGTCGGTTTTACGACCCAATGGATTAGCAAATTTTTCGGCGACGCGTTTACGGCGCGCCAGGGCGCCGCGCATGATCCGCGCCCGGCGTGATTCGCGCTGTACGGGGGCGTCTTCTTCGTACTCGTCGTCTTCGTAGTCGTCTTCATCGACCCAGGTGTCGTCGCGACGGGTGCGGTTACTGGCGAAGGTCAGGATATTAAGGATAACGCTGCCAATCTTTTCCGCGATGCTGACCCAGGACCAGCCGGTAAAGAGCGTAAGCCCCGCTCCCCAGATAAAGAGCAGCGCGAGGGTTCCGCCACTGCTGTGCAGCAGCGGCATCATGGCTGTACTTAACAGGCTGCCGATCACGCCGCCGGAGGCAAAGTACCAGATATCGTCGGCATTGATGGCCGCAAGGCCGCAGGAGGTGAGCACCAGCGCCAGCACGCCGATCAGACGCAGCGAGACCGCGAAATAGTCAATGTAATCTTCCGTTGCGCGATGACGATACGTAAACCAGCAGGCGCCGATGATGATTACCGGAATGGTGTAAGCCATCACCCCAAAGATAAAGAACAGGGTATCAGCCAGCCATGCGCCCGGCACGCCACCCAGATTATGGATAGGTTCATGCCATGCGGTCTGTGACCAGCTGGGATCGGAAGGGTTAAAGCTGAGTAGCGCCGCCATCAACCAGACAGCAAACAGGGCAACCAGAATCAGCAGTGCTTCGAGTAGACGACGCCCGCTACTTAATCTGGTCAGTGTGACTTCTTTGTCTTCAGTATATTCCTGGCTCAAGTAAGGCTCTCCAGGTCCTTGATGCTAAAACGGAGAACAGCGCCAGGTTGCCCCGGCACTGTTGCTGTATGGATTAACAGGAGTGTAATCAAACTACACCGATTTTGCACCTGTTCCGTGTTAGCGCGTCTTAATAACCAGACGATTGCTTTGTTTAACTTCTTCCATAACAACATAGGTACGGGTGTCGTTCACGCCCGGCAGACGCAGCAGGGTTTCCCCTAACAGTTTGCGATAGGCCGACATATCCGGCACGCGTGTTTTCAACAGGTAGTCGAAATCACCGGATACTAAATGACACTCTTGAATTTCTTCAAGTTTTTGTACTGCGGCATTGAACTGCTCAAACACATCCGGCGCGCCACGATTCAGAGTAATCTCAACAAAAACCAGAAGTGATGCATCCAGATAGTGCGGGTTTAACAGTGCTGTGTAGCCCTGAATAAAACCCTGTCTTTCAAGCCGGCGCACGCGCTCAAGGCACGGCGTTGGAGAAAGTCCTACTCGCTTTGAAAGCTCGACGTTGGAAATACGCCCATCCTTTTGCAGCTCGTTAAGAATGTTACGATCGATACGGTCGAGATCTTTCCCAGGGCGCTTCTTGCTATCTACCATTATTATTGTCTCTCTGTATTCCTTCCCTACTCCTGCCTTGACCCTGTGCACTTCACTGTTGAGAGTCTTTGCCCGTCGGTTTATGCATCGCTGGTTATTGTTAGTTGCGCTACATATTCCAGGGGTCTGTATTGAGAAGACCGTTGCCAGCGGCAGCTATTAATATCGCGCATGGCGTCTGTCCACGCCGTGCGTCGATTTCAATAACCCGGTAAAATGGCATTTGCATGCATGAATTTGCGTCATGCGCGAAACACTGCTTTTTTTCTTCCTCGAATGTTTTCGCAAATGCGCAGGGGATTGTCAAAGCAAAACATCTTTTTTTAGTACAACATGCCAGATATTCATCAACACCTCCTGGCAAACCTCATTTTATCGCCTTATAACAGGCCAAATTTCAGTAGAATTTATTATGGATCTCCCCGCCGGGGTAGATTCATCGGCTACACAAATCATTAACATAGTCGCTGCACCCTTTTTTTACGCCCGTAAATTCCCTACAATCCTGCGCATTGTCCGCTAACTATAATGAGGATCTCATGGGCACGGCTAAACACAGTAAGCTGCTTATCCTTGGTTCAGGCCCCGCTGGTTACACCGCTGCGGTCTATGCTGCACGCGCTAACCTGCACCCGGTACTGATCACCGGTATGGAAAAAGGCGGCCAGCTCACGACCACCACTGAAGTGGAAAACTGGCCTGGCGATCCGCATGATTTGACCGGACCGCTGTTGATGGAGCGTATGCATGAACACGCTGCGAAATTCGAAACGGAAATTCTTTTCGATCACATCAGTAAAGTGGATCTGCAAAACCGCCCGTTCCGTCTGACCGGCGACAGCGGCGAGTACACTTGTGATGCGCTGATCATCGCCACCGGCGCCTCCGCCCGCTATCTCGGCCTGCCGTCAGAAGAAGCTTACAAAGGACGCGGCGTATCCGCCTGCGCTACCTGCGACGGCTTTTTCTACCGCAACCAGAAAGTAGCGGTGATTGGCGGCGGCAATACAGCGGTTGAAGAAGCGCTTTATCTGGCGAACATCGCCTCGGAAGTGCACCTGATCCACCGCCGCGACACCTTCCGCGCGGAAAAAATTCTGATCAAACGTCTGATGGATAAAGTGGCGAGCGGCAATATCGTGCTGCACACTCACCGTACGCTGGAAGAAGTGACCGGCGACCAGATGGGCGTGAGCGGCCTGCGCCTACGCGATACGCAGAACAGCGATAACGTGGAATCTTTAGAAGTTGCCGGTCTGTTCGTCGCCATTGGCCACAGCCCGAACACCGCTATTTTTGACGGTCAGCTGGAGCTGGAAAACGGCTACATCAAAGTGCAGTCGGGGATCCACGGCAACGCGACCCAGACCAGCATTCCGGGCGTGTTTGCGGCGGGCGATGTAATGGATCATATCTACCGTCAGGCGATCACCTCTGCCGGAACCGGTTGTATGGCCGCGCTGGATGCTGAACGTTATCTCGACGGTCTGGCTGAAAACAGTAAATAATTTCAGCGAGTAAGGCACTTAAAGACAAAGTAAAGAAGGCGACTATCAGTCGCCTTTATTTTTTCGCCGTTGTAACATTGCCGTGCATAAATTTATGGTCACTTTACCTGCTAAGCGCGCAATGAATAAAACCCGTCAACAAGAACTAACCCGCTGGCTCAAACAGCAAAGCGTAATTTCCCGTCGCTGGCTGATGACCTCCCGCATTCTGGGGCTTGTCAGCAGCATATTGATCGTGGCTCAGGCCTGGCTGCTGGCCACCATCCTTAATCATATGATTATGGAAAATATTCCCCGCGAGGCGCTGTTGCTGCCCTTTGTGCTGCTGGTGCTGGTGTTTATTCTCCGCGCCTGGGTAGTGTGGCTGCGCGAACGCGTCGGCTTCCATGCCGGTCTGCACATCCGCTATGAGATCCGCCGTCTGGTGCTGGACCGTCTGCAACAGGCAGGCCCGGCGTGGATCCAGGGAAAACCGGCGGGCAGCTGGGCGACGCTCATCCTTGAGCAGATCGACGACATGCACGATTACTATGCGCGCTATTTGCCGCAGATGGCGCTGGCTGCCAGCGTACCGCTGTTGATTGTGCTGACGATTTTCCCGACCAACTGGGCCGCCGCGCTGATTTTGCTCGGCACCGCGCCCTTGATCCCGATGTTTATGGCGATGGTCGGCATGGGCGCCGCAGATGCGAACCGCCGCAATTTTAAAGCGCTGGCCAGATTAAGCGGGCATTTTCTGGACCGCCTGCGCGGTATGGAAACGCTGCGCATTTTTGGTCGGGGTGAAGCGGAAACCGAGAATATTCGCCAGGCATCCCAGGATTTCCGCAGCCGCACGATGGAAGTGCTGCGCATGGCGTTTTTATCTTCCGGCGTGCTGGAATTCTTTACCTCCCTTTCTATTGCGCTGGTCGCGGTGTATTTCGGCTTCTCTTATCTGGGCGAGTTGAATTTTGGTCACTATGGCGCAGGCGTCACGCTGTTTGCGGGCTTCCTGACGCTGATCCTCGCGCCGGAGTTCTTCCAGCCACTGCGCGATCTGGGCACCTTCTATCATGCAAAAGCGCAGGCCGTTGGCGCGGCTGACAGCCTGAAAACCTTCCTCGAAACGCCGCTGGCATGGCCGGAACGCGGCGAACGCACGCTGAATACCGATGAGCCGGTCAGCGTGATGGCCCGCGGCGCGGTGATTAAATCACCGGAAGGCGCGATCCTTGCTGGGCCGCTCGATTTTACCCTTCCTGCCGGGCAGCGCGTGGTGCTGGTCGGGCAAAGCGGTTCCGGGAAAAGCTCGTTGATTAACGCCCTCTCCGGTTTTCTCAGCTATGAAGGATCGCTGCAAATCAACGGCGTCGAGCTGCGCGATCTCGATCCGCTGGCGTGGCGCAGGCAGCTAAGCTGGGTCGGGCAGAATCCACAGCTTCCGGCGACCACGCTGCGCGATAACGTGCTGCTGGCCCGGCCGGACGCCAGCGAAGCAGAGCTTAAAGCCGTGCTGGACGCCGCCTGGGTGAGCGAATTTTTGCCGCAGTTGCCACAGGGGATCGATACGCCAGTGGGCGATCAGGCGGCGCGTCTGTCCGTCGGGCAGGCCCAGCGCGTGGCCGTTGCGCGTGCGCTGCTGAATGCCAGCCAGCTGATGCTGCTGGATGAGCCGTCCGCCAGTCTGGATGCGCACAGCGAACAGCGTGTCATGCAGGCGCTGAATACCGCCTCGCTGCGTCAGACCACCCTGATGGTGACCCACCAACTGGAAGGACTGACGAACTGGGACAGTATCTGGGTGATGCAAAACGGCAGGCTGGTTGAACAAGGCGATTATACCGCTCTCGCCGCCGCAGGCGGGCCTTTCGCCGCCCTGCTCGCCCATCGCCAGGAGGAAATTTAAATGCGCGCGCTCCTTCCCTATCTCGCATTATATAAACGCCATAAATGGCTGCTGACGCTGGGCGTGGTGCTCGCCATTGTGACGCTGCTGGCCAGTATCGGTCTGCTGACCCTCTCCGGCTGGTTCCTCTCCGCCTCGGCGGTGGTTGGCGTGGCGGGTATTTACAGTTTTAACTATATGCTTCCCGCCGCCGGGGTGCGTGGCGCGGCCATTACGCGCACCGCTGGCCGCTATTTTGAGCGGCTGGTCAGCCACGATGCCACCTTCCGCGTTCTTTCTCATCTGCGCGTTTCCACCTTCAGCAAGCTGCTGCCGCTTTCTCCTGCCGGGCTGGCGCGTTTCCGTCAGGGCGATCTGCTAAACCGCGTGGTGGCGGATGTGGATACGCTGGATCATCTCTATCTGCGGGTGATTTCGCCGCTGGTCGGCGCGCTGGTCGTCATCCTTGTGGTGACGCTGGGTCTTGGCGTGCTGGATGTCACGCTGGCGCTGACGCTCGGCGGCATTATGCTGCTGACCTTACTCCTGCTGCCGCCGCTGTTTTACCGCTTGGGTAAATCCACCGGTGAAAAACTGACCGCGCTGCGCGGTCAGTATCGCCAGCACCTGACCAGCTGGTTGCAGGGCCAGGCTGAGCTGACCATTTTTGGCGCCAGCCAACGCTACCGTGAGCAGATGGAGAATACCGAATTAAGCTGGCATGACGCCCAGCGTCGTCAGTCTGAACTGACGGCGCTTGCCCAGGCGCTGATGCTGCTGATTAGCGGCTTTGCGGTGATTGCCATGCTGTGGCTGGCGGCGGGCGGCGTGGGCGGCAATACCCAGCCCGGTCCGCTGATTGCGCTCTTTGTTTTCTGCGCGCTGGCCGCCTTCGAAGCGCTGGCACCAGTGACAGGCGCGTTCCAGCATTTAGGCCAGGTGATCGCCTCTGCGCGTCGTATCACCGAGATCACCGATTGCCCGCCGGAAGTGACTTTCTCTGCCGGGGAAACGGCCATGCCTGCGCAGGTCGATCTGCGGCTTGACGCCGTGTCCTTCACCTATCCGCAACAGGTACAGCCAGCGCTGAAAGGCGTATCGCTGGAAGTGACCGCCGGGCAGCGTGTGGCCATTCTGGGACGCACCGGCTGCGGTAAATCAACGCTGCTGCAACTGCTGACGCGGGCATGGGATCCGCAGCAGGGCGAGATCCTGCTGAACGGTCAGCCGCTGACAAGTCTCAGCGAAGCCGCCCTGCGCGCCACCATCAGCGTGGTGCCGCAACGGGTGCATCTGTTCAGCGCCACCCTGCGTGATAACCTGCTGTTAGCCTCCCCTGCCGCTTCCGATGAGGCGCTGGCGACAGTGCTGACTCAGGTCGGGCTGGAAAAGTTGCTTGATGACGGCGGGCTGAACAGCTGGCTGGGCGAAGGCGGCAGGCAGCTCTCCGGCGGCGAACTGCGCCGTCTGGCGATCGCCCGTGCTTTGCTGCATGATGCGCCGCTGTTTTTACTGGACGAACCGACCGAAGGGCTGGACGCCACCACTGAAAGTCAAATCCTTGATTTGCTTGCTGAAGTGACGAAAGGCAAAACGGTGCTGATGGTTACCCACCGTTTGCGTGGTTTGTCGCAATGCGATCAAATAATAGTGATGGACAACGGTGAAATAATTGAGCAAGGTAATCACGCAGCGTTAATGGCAAAACAGGGTCGCTACTACCGGTTTAAGCAACGGCTGTAAATTTGAATCATTCCTTGTTGCGTTGTGGAGCGTTGTGGTCATGCGCCTGGTTCAGTTATCTCGTCATTCTGTTGCTTTTCCCTCGCCCGAAGGGGCGTTGCGTGAACCTAACGGGCTGCTGGCGCTGGGCGGCGATCTCAGCCCTGCCCGCCTGCTGATGGCTTATCAGCGCGGCATCTTTCCCTGGTTTTCTCCGGGCGACCCTATCCTGTGGTGGTCGCCGGATCCACGCGCCGTCCTGTGGCCGGAACAGTTTCACCTCAGCCGCAGCATGGCCCGCTTTCACAAGCGTTCCCCTTACCGCGTCACCCTCAATCATGATTTTGGACGGGTGATCGCAGGCTGCGCCCATGATCGTGATGAAGGTACCTGGATCACGCCGGATGTGGTGCTGGCGTATCATCGTCTGCATGAGCTGGGCTACGCCCATTCCATCGAAGTCTGGGAAGGGGATGAGCTGGTTGGCGGCATGTACGGCGTGTCGCAGGGCGCGTTGTTTTGCGGCGAGTCAATGTTCAGCCGCCGGGTGAACGCCTCGAAAACGGCGCTGCTGGTATTGTGCGAGGATTTCCTGCGTCAGGGCGGCCAGTTGATCGACTGCCAGGTATTAAATGAACATACCGCCTCTCTCGGCGCGACAGATATTCCGCGGCGGGAATATCTGCAACACCTGAATGCGATGCGTCTGCAAAAGATGCCGCCACATTTTTGGGTGCCGCGGACGTTATTTACGCCCACGCGGTGAATGTTTTCGGCACATTTCTTGTCAGAGTGTTATAATGGACGCGCAGAGTAGCTTCTGCCTGTTGCCCCGCCACCGTTTGGGACTAGCTCGAATCAGGTAACGCCCTTCGTTTATCTTGTCGCTCCCCTTTACGTTCGCGCTTTTACGCGTCGGTTTATAATGTGGGCAATACGCCAAGGTTACTTTGCTGCGTAATTATCCGCGCAAATCTTTACTTAACTGATGAATTTCGGCATTATCTTGCCGGTTCAAAAAAATTTTGGTAGTGATACCCCCGAGGACTAGATGGCCAAAGAAGACAATATTGAAATGCAGGGTACCGTACTGGATACGTTACCTAATACCATGTTCCGCGTTGAGCTGGAAAACGGTCACGTGGTAACTGCGCATATCTCCGGTAAAATGCGTAAAAACTATATCCGCATTCTGACGGGCGACAAAGTGACTGTTGAGCTGACCCCGTACGACCTGAGCAAAGGCCGCATTGTCTTCCGTAGTCGCTAATAGCAATCGCTGCTACGCCTTCACTGGCGTATAGAAAGACTAAAGGTCGGGCAATCCCGGCCTTTTTTATTTGCCGCGAAAAAGTACAGCCATAAAAAAACCGGGTTTTCACCCGGTTTTGTTTTATTTAAAAGAGATTAATGCGCGGCTTCGGCTTTGTGCTTCTGGGCACTCTGAAAACCGTAGGTCAGTTCATTTTTCTCTTTATCCAGCGCCACTGTCACCTGGCCGCCGTCCACCAGCGAACCAAACAGCAGTTCGTTGGCGAGCGGTTTTTTCAGGTTATCCTGAATGATACGTCCCATCGGACGCGCACCCATGGCACGGTCATAGCCTTTCTCTGCCAGCCAGTCGCGCGCTTCCTGGCTGACTTCCAGCGACACGCCTTTCTGATCCAGCTGCACCTGGAGTTCGACAATAAATTTGTCGACCACCTGATGGATAACCTCGGTAGAGAGGTGATCGAACCAGATAATATTGTCGAGACGGTTACGGAATTCCGGCGTAAAGATCTTCTTAATCTCGCCCATCGCATCGGTGCTGTTATCCTGGTGGATCAGGCCGATGGATTTACGCTCGGTTTCACGTACCCCGGCGTTGGTAGTCATCACCAGCACCACGTTACGGAAGTCTGCTTTACGCCCGTTGTTATCGGTCAGCGTGCCGTTGTCCATCACCTGCAACAGCAGGTTAAAGACATCCGGGTGCGCTTTCTCGATCTCATCCAGCAGCAGTACCGCATGCGGATGCTTGATCACCGCATCCGTTAACAGTCCGCCCTGATCGAAGCCGACGTATCCCGGAGGCGCGCCGATCAGACGACTGACCGTATGGCGTTCCATATACTCGGACATATCAAAACGCAGCAGCTCAATGCCCAGCGCTTTCGACAGCTGCACGGTCACCTCGGTTTTCCCGACCCCGGTCGGCCCGGCGAACAGGAAAGAGCCAACAGGTTTATGATCCTGGCCAAGACCGGCACGGCTCATCTTAATCGCTTCGGTTAACGCCTCAATCGCATTATCCTGCCCGAAGACCAGCATTTTCAGGCGGTCGCCGAGGTTTTTCAGCGTATCGCGATCGCTCTGCGAGACGCTTTTCTCAGGAATACGTGCGATGCGGGCCACCACGGATTCGATGTCCGCCACGTTGACGGTTTTCTTACGTTTGCTGACCGGCATCAGACGCGCACGCGCGCCCGCTTCGTCGATCACGTCAATCGCCTTATCCGGCAGGTGACGGTCATTGATATATTTCACCGCCAGCTCCACCGCCGCACGTACCGCTTTCGCGGTGTAACGCACGTCGTGGTGCGCTTCGTACTTCGGCTTCAGCCCGTTCAGGATCTGCACGGTTTCTTCTACAGACGGCTCGGTGACGTCGATTTTCTGGAAACGACGCGCCAGCGCACGATCTTTCTCGAAGATGTTGCTGAACTCCTGATACGTGGTGGAACCCATCACGCGGATCTTACCGCTGGAGAGCAGCGGTTTGATAAGGTTAGCGGCATCCACCTGGCCACCCGACGCAGCGCCCGCACCGATAATGGTGTGGATTTCGTCGATGAACAGAATACTGTTGGTATCCTGCTCCAGCTGCTTTAACAGCGCCTTAAAGCGTTTTTCGAAATCGCCACGGTATTTAGTGCCCGCCAGCAGCGAACCAATATCCAGCGAATAAACCGTACAATCGGCCATGATTTCCGGCACGTCGCCCTGCACAATACGCCAGGCGAGGCCTTCAGCAATGGCGGTTTTACCCACGCCGGACTCACCCACCAGCAGCGGGTTGTTTTTGCGACGACGGCACAGAACCTGAATGGTGCGCTCCAGCTCCTTATCGCGGCCGATCAGCGGGTCAATTCCGCCGACACGAGCAAGCTGATTAAGATTGGTGGTGAAGTTTTCCATACGTTCCTCCCCGCCTGCCTGCTCTTCAGTATTAGGTTGGTTGCCGGGTTCGGACGACTGGCCTGGCTCATCTTTACGCGTACCATGTGAAATGAAATTCACGATATCAAGACGGCTAACTTCATGTTTGCGCAGCAGATAGGCTGCCTGCGACTCTTGTTCGCTGAAAATGGCGACAAGCACGTTCGCACCGGTCACTTCATTGCGGCCGGATGACTGAACGTGGAAGACCGCGCGCTGCAACACACGCTGGAAGCTGAGCGTAGGTTGGGTATCCCGCTCCTCTTCGCTGAGCGGCAGCACGGGTGTGGTTTGTTCGATGAAGGCTTCAAGTTCCTGACGCAGCGCGACCAGGTCCACGGAGCACGCTTCGAGTGCTTCGCGAGCTGATGGGTTACTGAGCAACGCCAGTAACAAGTGCTCTACGGTCATAAACTCATGTCGGTGCTCGCGCGCTCTGGCGAAAGCCATGTTTAAACTGAGTTCCAGTTCCTGGTTGAGCATTGGGCACCCCCCTCAATAGTTTGCCTTGATCAGGCTTTTTCTAACGTACACAACAATGGATGTTCGTTCTCCCGGGCATACTCATTCACCATCGCCACCTTGGTCTCCGCAACTTCGGCGGTAAACACACCACAGATAGCTTTCCCGTGATAGTGAACGGTGAGCATCAATTGCGTTGCGCGTTCTACATCATAAGAAAAGAACTTTTGTAGCACGTCAATAACAAATTCCATCGGCGTGTAATCATCGTTCATTAACATTACTTTATACATGGATGGCGGTTTTAGCGCTTCGCGCTGTTTATCTGCCGCCAGCTGGTCGAAATCCAGCCAGGTATTGGTCTTGCCCATCGCTCGTATTCATCTTCGGTTGAAGTTGCCAACAGCGTGCACACTGTCAGTAACTTGAGTCTAGATGCATTTTGAATCTACATCATAAGTGAGATAACTATCATCTATCATTGCCATCCGCGATGGCTGTCACAAACTACCGCAATTGCGTTAACTGCTTCAAAATTTTGACTCAATCATGCTTCGCTGCACACCCTAACGCTTGACCCAAAGCCCGAAATATCTAAATTGTACAGGTCGGGAGTTGGCGACGTTTTGAACAACTGCCCTCTCTGCCACCGGTTCATTCCATCTTACTTAAATAAGATTTACGAAGGATGTCGAAGCATGGAAACGGGTACTGTTAAGTGGTTCAACAACGCCAAAGGGTTCGGCTTTATCTGCCCTGAAGGCGGCGGCGAAGACATTTTCGCTCATTATTCCACCATCCAGATGGATGGTTACAGAACGCTCAAAGCCGGGCAGATGGTCCGGTTTGATGTACATCAGGGACCGAAAGGCAATCATGCCAGCCTCATTGTTCCCCTTGAAACGGAAGCCGTTGCGATTGCCGAGGCCGTCGCGTAGTCCTGCTTCGTTTCATTGTGTACAGCCTGCCAGTAAAATGCCAGCCCGCGGGCTGGCATTTTTATTTACTCACGCGCCAGCGCATCCACCGGATCCAGCCGCGCCGCATTGCGGGCGGGTAGCCAGCCAAAGAGCACGCCGGTGAAGGTTGAACAAATAAACGCCGTCAACAGCGCCACCGGTGAAAAACCAATTTCCCAGCCGGGCAGGAAAATTTGCAGCGTAAAGGCAATCAGCATGGATAAACTCACGCCTAGCGCCCCGCCCACCAGACACACCAGCACCGCTTCAATAAGAAACTGTGACAGCACGTCGCTGGCCCGCGCGCCGACCGCCATCCTGATGCCGATCTCACGCGTACGCTCCGTCACCGACACCAGCATGATATTCATCACGCCAATACCACCGACCAACAGCGAGATCACCGCCACCAGCGTCAGAAACAGCTGTAATGTACGTGTGGTCTTTTCCGCCGTTTTCAAGATGCCGTCCATATTCCAGGTGAAGAAATCTTTTTTACCGTGGCGCAGGGAGAGCAGCCGCGTCAGCTGCTGATCCGCCTGTTCGCTGCTGTAGCCCTCTTTCACCCGCACGGTGATCGAGTTAAGCCAGGACTGCCCCATGATGCGCCCGGACATGGTGGTATACGGCAACCAGACGCGCAAAATTTTGCTGCTGCCGAACATCGACTGCTTCTCTTCCGCCACGCCTATTACCGTCGCGGGCATATTGCCAACGAGGATCACCTCGCCCACCACTTTCGCTTTATTAGGGAAAAGCTGCCGCCGGGTATTGGCGTCCAGCACCACCACCTGCGCGCGCCCTTTCAGCTGTTCGTCGTTAAAGGTCGCCCCTTCGCTGAAGGTCATGCCGTAAACGTTAAAATACTGCCCGCTGACGCCGTTGGCGCTGGAGGCGACGTCAATGCCGCCGTAACGTAAACGCAGGCTTTGCGATACCGCAGGCGTGGCGGAGCTGACCCACGGCTGCTTCTGAATGGCCACCAGATCGTCATATTTCAGCGACTGCTGATACTGCGGATCGTCATCGCCAAAATCTTTGCCGGGATAGACATCAATGGTATTGGTGCCGATGGCGCGTATATCCGCCAGCACCAGCTGTTTCGCCGCATCCCCCACCACAACAATCGAGACCACCGAGGCGATGCCGATAATGATCCCCAGCATGGTCAGCAAAGTACGCATTTTGTTGGCGGCCATCGCCCGCCAGGCCATGGTCAGCGCTTCGCGAAATCCGCTGCTGAACTGTCGCCAGCCGCTTTCCGGCCGGGTATTCACATGGCGATCCGCGCTGGCGGCAGCGCGGGATCGCGGCGGCGGATTACTGATGATTTCCCCGTCGCGGATCTCAATGATGCGTTCGGCCTGCGCCGCCACCAGCGGATCGTGGGTGACGATGATCACTGTGTGACCGTTGTCGCGCAGCTGATGCAGGATCGCCATCACTTCTTCGCCCGAACGCGAGTCCAGCGCCCCGGTAGGCTCATCGGCGAGGATCACCTGGCCGCCGTTCATCAGCGCGCGGGCAATACTGACGCGCTGTTGCTGGCCGCCGGACAGCTGCGACGGCTGATAACCTTCCCGCTCCCCCAGCCCCAGCCGTTGCAGTAATTCATGCGCCCGCTGTAAACGAGCTTTACGCTCGGTACCGGCGTAGACCGCGGGCACTTCGACGTTCTGCGCCGCCGTCAGGTGCGACAGCAGATGGTAGCGCTGAAAGATAAAGCCAAAATGCTCGCGGCGCAGGCGGGCCAGCGCGTCTTTATCCAGCAGGGCGACATCGCTGCCCGCCACGCGATAGGTGCCGCTGGAGGGCTTATCCAGGCAGCCCAGAATATTCATCAGCGTTGATTTGCCGGAGCCGGACGCGCCGACAATCGCCACCATTTCACCCGCTTCAATACTAAGGGTGATCCCCTTCAGCACTTCCACCTGGCCTTCGCCGGAGGGATAGCTGCGGCGAATGTCATGCAGTTCGAGCAGCGCCGTCATGGCGTCACTCCGGGCGTTGTGGTGCCCGTCACCACTTCATCGCCCGCTTCCAGACCTTTGGTCACTTCCACATCGGTGTCATTACGCGCGCCGATAGTCACTTCGCGCTCGCGGGTTTCGCCATTGCGCAGCAGCGTGACCTTGTAACGGTTATCGCCAATGGGATCGCCCAACGCCGACAGCGGCACGGTAAGCACATTTTTCACTCCTGAAAGCTGAATATGCACCTGCGCGGTCATCTCCAGACGCAGCACGCCTTTCGGGTTCGGCACTTCAAAACGGGCATGATAAAAAATCGCGTCGTTCACTTTTTCCGGCGTGGGCAGAATATCTTTCAGCACGCCTTCATAGCGGGTGAGGGGATCGCCCAGCACGGTAAACCAGGCTTTCTGGCCGGGTTTGAGATGAATGACGTCCGCCTCAGAGACCTGGGCTTTCACCAGCATGGTGCTCATATCCGCCAGCGTCAGAATGTTCGGCGCCTGTTGCGCGGCGATCACCGTCTGGCCCTGCAGGGTGGTGATTTGCGTCACTTCCCCGGCCATAGGCGCGACGATGCGCGTGTATTCGAGGTTCGTTTTAGCCGTATCCAGCGTTGCCTGATTACGTTTAATTTGCGCGTCGATGGTACCGATTTGCGCCTCTTTTACCGCCAGCTCAGTGATGGCAGTATCCAGATCCTGGCGCGACACCGCCTGGGTTTTCGCCAGTTGCTGCTGACGGCCCAGCGTCACCTGCGCCAGACGTCTTTCCGCATCCGCCTGGCGGCGCTGCGCGCGCAGCTCCATTAATGTGGCTTCCACCTCTTTGATCTGGTTCTGCGCCTGCTCCGGATCGATAACGCCCAGCAGCTGATCTTTCTTCACTTTATCGCCAATATTCACCGACAGCGTTTTCAACTGACCGCTCACCTGCGCACCCACGTCAACTTTGCGCAGCGCATCCAGTTTGCCGGTGGCCAGCACGCTTTGCTGCAAATCACCCGGCCGGACGATCAGCGTCTGGTACTGCGGCAGCGGCGCATTGAGCTGCCGCCACAGCCAGAATCCGGCAATCAGCGCCAGCACGGTCAGCAACAATACGACCTTCCTGCGTTTTCCCTTTAGCTTCATATAAATTCCAGTAATTGAGCTGACTTCAGTAATGATGAATTCTACCTAAACGGAGGGTCAACGAAACCCCACCTTTATTTTATCCCGCAAACCCATTGAGGTGGCGTTGAGAGTGTCCTTGCTGAAATGAATGCCTGGTTATTACGCGCAGGTTTATCATGTCTACATTCGTTGCCACTCCACACTCCGCATTGCCGCAACCTGAAACAGGCTGGCAGCTTTTCCGCCATTTAGCCAGCGGAATGCTGATCCCCGGGCTGGCCTGGCAAAACCCGGCCTACCGCCGGAAATTTGTGCTTCGCTCGCTGGCGACGCCCTTCGCTACCGCAAAGTGGATGTCCATTCTGGTCAGACAGCCGTGCCTGCTGCAACTTCTCAATGCGCAGCCGGGCCTGCCGTGCCGTCTGCATCGTCCCTGGCTGTCGGTGAACATCTCGCGGCAGACGGCGATTGACGCCCTGCGCTGGCATTACCAGAGCCTGATGCAGCAACTGCCTGCCGGCGTACTCAATGGCTACCTTTCCCGTCACGGCGTGGAACTGGCGACCCTTAACGGCAAAAACGATCGGCCCTACAGCCTGCGTCTGCGCGCGGATGCGATGCTGGACAAAGAAGGGGAAGCGACGCTGGTGTTTTGCGATGCTGAGCAGACGGTGCTGGCGGAGCTGACTTTTACCCTCTGCCCGGTGGAGGGCAAAAACACGCTTTATGTCGGCGGTTTACAGGGCGCGAAAGCCCATGTCGATCATCAACTGATCCAGAGCGCCACCAAAGCCTGCCACGGCCTGTTCCCTAAACGCCTGCTGGTGGAAGCGGCCATGGCAATGGGTGAAAAGCTTGGGGTGGCGCAGATCCTCGCGGTCAGTAACCATACGCATATTTATCGCAACTGGCGCTACCGCCAGAAAAAGCAGGACAAACTGCACGCCGATTACGATGGCTTCTGGCTGTCGCTGGGCGGCGAGCCGACGGCCAGGGGCGATTATCAGATGCCGCTGGCGATGCCGCGCAAGCCCATGGAGGAGATCGCCAGCAAAAAACGCGCGGAGTATCGCCGCCGTTATGAACTGCTCGACAGCCTGCTGACGCAGGTGCAGCGCGCGATGGGCTAATCTGCCCGCCCGCGTGCCAGCCACAGCACGCGGGAAAACATCTTGCGCAGCAGCAGCGGCACGGCATCCACGCCGCGTCGCCCCGCTTCCATCGCCACTTCTATCGCCAGATCCGGTTTCGATGAGCGGTGAATGGCTTTGATGATCACCCGCCGCATATTCATTGGCACATTTTCCGGCAGTTGCGCCACCCGGTGATAAACGTCGGCGAAGCCTTCGCGATACATAAAATGTTCCATGTCCATCGCCGGTAAGGCCGTCAGGTGATCGCGTTCATGATCGCGATTGCCGTCCAGCATACTGCGGGCGGTGGCGGCGTATTTTTTCCCGGCCTCGTCGCCATCCACCAGCACATGCCATTCAATCCCCATGCGACGGGCGAATTTCACCAGCGGTTTCAGGCCGGACTGGGCGAACTCGATCACTTTGATCCCTTCGGCGTCAAAATGATGACCGCACTGGCGCGCCAGTTCGCTGATCACCCAGGTTTCCGTTTCCCCTTCCACCAGCAGCCAGCAGCGGGCAAACAGCGACGAAGGGCGGTTAGCGCGGATATGAAACGCGATGCGGCGGCTGTCTTCGGCGTTCATGCCGCCCGGTCCCAGTCGCCAGGCGGCGATGCGGGAGGAGCCGCGTACCAGCCGACAGACATGCTCCACCGGCGTCAGCGACAGCAGCTCGCCGGAGTTAGTGGTGGTGATGCGCTGCAACGGCAGCAGGTTCAGCAACTGCCAGGCCACCGACAGCATGATTGGGTGCAGGCGGGTTTCCGGATCTTCAATCAGCAACAGCGGCCTCGCGTCTTTATCGAGCCGTATTGTGCCTTTCGCCTGTAACAGGGTGGAAAACAGCCCCAGCAAAATGACCCTGTGGCTGCGGCCGCCGGGTTTGTCGATCATCCGGTTGATAATATCGAGATAGCGCCAGCTGCGCTGCTCATCGTGGGCGTGGCGACGCAGCAGACGATGCCGCGCCTGGGTGGTGCCCTGTTCGGCAAAATAGTGCTCCAGCAGCTGTACCATCGCCGTCAGCCCGTGACGTATCTGCCCGTCGCTAAGGTTTTGCGGACGCGATACCAGTTCGCGGGCGAGAAAATCAAGCTGCCGGGCGGTGACGTCCACATCCGGCGCTTCCGGCACCGTACCGTTGCGAATGCGGCGCATAAAACGGGCATCCCGCAGGCGCAATATCGGCATCAGACGCACCAGATGCCGCGCCTGTTCATCGATGTTTGTCAGCGGCAGCAGTTGCCCTCCGGCATCCAGAAAACCGCGCAGGGTCATCACGCTGCCGTCTTCTCCCAGCTCGCCCTCCAGCCGGTAAAATATCCGGTGATAGCCATCGTCTCCGGCCACCCAGCAATCGGTCAGCGGCCGGTAACGTCGGGCATGGCGGTGCCCCGGCTCGGTTTCACGAAAGGTCAGAATGATATGCAGATGGTGTTCGCGCCCCATAACATCGCCCGGGGGAAACCAGAAATCATCGCGCGTGAAATGATAAAGCGTGGATTCAGGTGATAATAACAGCGTCAGCGCATCCAGCAGGCTGGATTTACCCCACGCGTTTTCGCCGATCAGAACATTATTTTCTTCCAGCAGCAGAGATAATCGGTTAATACCGCGAAATCCGGCAATGTCCACGCGTTCCAGCAGCATAACTCCTCCGGCAATAATGGCGCTCCATTGAGTACAACAGTATAGCGGGCCGGAAAAAAGTAAAATATATCAAGACCTGAGAGAATATACGGACATCACATCTGCATAATTTTTCTTTATTTCTGCTTCTTTACTCACTTAAGCGGATTGAGTAGTGTGTTACGGCGCTATTTCATTTTTAAGCAAAGGATCCAGGCTGTTCATGTTATCAGGACTACTCATCATACTTATCCCGCTTATCGTGGGTTATCTCATTCCCCTGCACCATACCGCCGCCCTTAAGCTGATTAACCGCTTATTAAGCTGGATCGTGTACGTCATTCTTTTTTTTATGGGGATAAGCCTGGCCTTTCTCGATAATCTGGCGACCAATCTGCTGGCCATACTGCATTATTCCGCGGTCAGCATCGTCATTATTATGCTGTGTAATATTGCCGCCCTGTTATGGCTTGAACGCGCCCTGCCCTGGCATCATCAGCACCAGCAGGAAAAATTACCGTCGCGGGTGGCCATGGCGCTGGAATCCCTTAAGCTGTGCGGCGTGGTGGTGCTCGGTTTTATAATTGGCCTCAGCGGGCTGACATTCCTGCAGCACGCCACCGAAGCCAGCGAATATACGCTGATTTTCCTCCTGTTCCTGATTGGCATTCAGCTGCGTAATAACGGCATGACCTTAAAGCAGATCGTGCTGAACCGCCGCGGGATGATTGTCGCCGTGGTGGTACTGTTAAGCTCGCTGGCGGGCGGCATAATTAACGCGCTGATCCTTGATCTGCCGCTGAAAACCGGTTTAGCTATGGCGTCCGGTTTTGGCTGGTATTCCCTCTCCGGTATCCTGCTGACCGAATCCTTTGGCCCGGTCATTGGCAGCGCCGCCTTCTTTAACGATCTGGGCCGTGAACTGATCGCCATTATGCTGATCCCGGCGCTGGTGCGCCGTAGCCGTTCTACCGCGCTGGGATTATGCGGCGCCACCTCCATGGACTTCACGCTGCCGGTACTGCAACGCAGCGGGGGGCTGGAGATGGTTCCCGCCGCCATTGTGCACGGTTTTGTGTTAAGTCTGCTGGTACCGCTGTTAATGGCCTTTTTCTCCGCCTGATACCCCTCCGGCGGTAGGTCACTACCGCCTGAAATTGCGTTAAATCAATCTCCCTGCAAGTAGTCATACAAATCACTTTAAACCCCTGCGTCAGCGGCATAAGCTTAAACATGCATTTTAAATATAACTTATACAGGTGTGATCATGTTTTGTGTGCAATGTGAGCAAACTATCCGTACTCCGGCTGGCAACGGCTGTTCTTACGCGCAGGGGATGTGCGGTAAAACCGCAGAAACTTCTGATTTGCAGGATCTGCTGATTGCGGCGCTGCAGGGGTTATCCGCCTGGGCGGTAAAAGCCCGCGACTATGATCTCATCGACCATGAGATCGACAACTTTGCGCCGCGCGCCTTCTTCTCCACCTTAACTAACGTAAACTTCGATTCGCCGCGTATCGTGGGTTATGCCCGTGACGCCATTGCGAAACGTGAAGCCCTGAAAGCGCTGTGCCAGAGCATCGATCCGGCGGCCAGCGTGGATCATCCGCTGGCGGATCTGCAACTGGTGAGCGACGATCTGGGCGAGTTGCAGCGTCAGGCAGAAGCCTTCACGCCGAACAAAGACAAAGCCGACATCGGCGACAATATTCTCGGCCTGCGCCTGCTGTGCCTGTACGGCCTGAAAGGGGCGGCGGCCTATATGGAACACGCTCACGTGCTGGGCCAGTACGATAACGCCATCTACGCCCAGTATCACAAAATTATGGCGTGGCTTGGCACCTGGCCTGCGGATATGAATGCGCTGCTGGAATGTTCGATGGAAATCGGCCAGATGAACTTCAAAGTGATGAGCATCCTCGACGCCGGTGAAACCGAAACCTACGGCCATCCGACCCCGACCCAGGTGAACGTCAAAGCCACTGCCGGTAAATGTATTTTGATCTCCGGTCATGATCTGAAAGATCTCTACAACCTGCTGCAACAGACCGAAGGCACCGGCGTGAACGTTTATACCCACGGCGAAATGCTGCCGGCGCACGGCTACCCCGAACTGCGTAAGTTTAAACATCTGGTGGGTAACTACGGCAGCGGCTGGCAGAATCAGCAGGTGGAATTCGCCCGCTTCCCTGGCCCCATTGTGATGACCTCGAACTGCATTATCGACCCGACGGTCGGCGCGTATGACGATCGTATCTGGACGCGCAGCATCGTCGGCTGGCCGGGCGTAAGCCACCTGGAAGGTGACAATTTCGCGCCGGTGATCGCCCAGGCACAGCAGATGGCGGGCTTCCCGTTCAGCGAAATTGAACATCTGATCACCGTGGGCTTTGGCCGTCAGACGCTGCTCGGCGCGGCAGATACGCTGATCGATCTGGTAAGCCGTGAAAAACTGCGTCACATCTTCCTCGTCGGCGGCTGCGACGGGGCACGCGGCGAGCGTAACTACTTTACCGATTTTGCCACCAGCGTGCCGGATGACTGCCTGATCCTCACCCTCGCCTGCGGGAAATACCGCTTTAACAAGCTGGACTTCGGCAACATCGAAGGACTGCCGCGTCTGGTGGATGCCGGTCAGTGTAATGATGCTTATTCGGCGATTATTCTGGCGGTCACCCTGGCGGAAAAACTGGGCTGCGGCGTGAACGATCTGCCGCTGTCGCTGGTGCTCTCCTGGTTTGAACAAAAAGCGATTGTTATTCTGCTGACGCTGCTGTCGCTCGGCGTCACCAATATTGTTACCGGCCCGACCGCGCCAGGCTTCCTGACGCCGGATCTGCTGGCGGTACTGAATGAGAAGTTTGGTCTGCGTTCCGTGACCACCGTGGAACAGGACATTCAGCAACTGCTGAGCGCGTAAGGAGGACGTTATGACGATGCCCGTAGCCCAATGTCCATGGCGTATGCAGGTTCACCACATCACACAGGAAACGCCTGATGTGTGGACGCTGTCGCTGTTATGCCATGACTACTACCCGTACCGTGCGGGCCAGTATGCGCTGGTCAGCATTCGTAATTCCGCCGATACGCTGCGCGCCTATACGCTCTCCTCAACGCCTGGGGTCAGCGAATACATCACGCTGACCATCCGTCGTCTGGACGGCGGCGCAGGCTCGGAATGGCTGACCCGCGACGTGAAGCGCGGCGACTATCTGTGGCTTTCCGATGCGCAGGGGGAATTCACCTGTGATAACGAACCTAACGATCGGCTGCTGTTGCTGGCGGCGGGCTGTGGCGTGACGCCGATTATGTCAATGCGCCGCTGGCTGGCGAAGTATCGCCCTGACGCCGATGTGCAGGTGATTTTCAACGTCCGCTCGCCGGAAGATGTCATTTTTGCCGATGAGTGGCGTCGTTATCCGGTGACGCTGGTGGCGGAAAACAATGCCACTCACGGTTTTGTCTCCGGACGCCTGACCACGGAGTTGCTGAAATCCGTGCCGGATCTGGCCTCGCGTACCGTCATGACTTGCGGCCCGGCACCGTACATGGATCTGGTGGAAAAAGAGGTGAAAGCGCTGGGCGTGACCCGCTTCTTTAAAGAGCAGTTCTTTGTACCCGCCGCTGCCGCGGCAACAGGCGGGCTGAAAATCAGCAAGCTACAACCGGCGCGGGATTTTTATGCGCCGGTTGGCAGCACGTTACTGGAAGCGATGGAAAGCAATAAGGTGCCGGTTAATGCCGCCTGTCGTGCGGGCGTGTGCGGCAGCTGTAAAACGCGGGTGCTTTCCGGGGATTACAGCGTAACCAGCAGCATGACGCTGAGCGATGCGGAGGTGGCAGAGGGCTATGTGCTGGCCTGCTCCTGCCATCCGCAGAGTGATTTAGTGTTGGCGTAATAAATAGCGCCGGGTGGCGGCTTACGCCTTACCCGGCCTGGACAACTGAAAAATGCCGGGTGGCGGCTTACGCCTTACCCGGCCTACACAACTGCACACCTGTAGGCCCGGCAAGCTTGCGCCGCCGGGCAAGGCTATTAACGCCATTCTGCCGAGGGCGCAAAGGAATACCGTCCCGCGCCTAGCAACGCCACCGCGATCGACGCCACAAAGAAATAGACCAGGCTTTCAATCGCCCAGGCGCCGGTCACATCCAGCGCGCCGGTTTTATTAATGCCGACCATCAGCCACGCCACCACCATCGTGAACGCAATGCCCAGCGCCGCCGGACGCGTCAGCACGCCCAGGATCACCAGCAGCGGACACAACACTTCCCCCAGCAGCACGCCGTAGGCGATAAAACCCGGCAACCCTTTTGCCACCAGCATGCCGCTGATGCCGTCAATCCCGTCAAAGAGCTTATGCAGTCCATGAAATAACATCAGCCCGCCCACCGTCAGACGCAGTAAAAACTTGCCCGCATCTTCATGCGCAAACATTCTGTTAACTGCATTTAACATTGATTTAACCATTTGAAATGATTCCTGTTTTCATTATGTGGCTTGCAGATTATTCCGAATGCTGGCGGAAATAAACCCCTGTTAGCTGTAGGGCTGATAAAAGTGTGACGGCCATTTTCATCTACGCTTGTTAACGAGACTTTTAACAAGGACACCAGACATTATGAAACAGACCGTAGCCGCATTTGTCGCCAAAACACTCGAACAGGCTGGCGTAAAACGCATCTGGGGCGTCACCGGCGATTCTCTGAATGGCCTAAGCGATAGCCTCAACCGTATGGGCACCATTGAATGGATGCCGACCCGCCATGAAGAGGTCGCCGCCTTTGCCGCCGGTGCAGAAGCGCAGTTGACCGGCGAACTGGCGGTCTGTGCCGGTTCATGCGGACCGGGTAACCTGCATCTGATCAACGGCCTGTTTGACTGTCACCGCAACCGCGTGCCGGTGCTGGCGATTGCCGCGCATATCCCGTCCAGCGAAATCGGCAGCGGCTATTTCCAGGAGACCCACCCGCAAGAGTTGTTCCGTGAGTGCAGCCACTATTGCGAGCTGGTTTCCAGCCCCGAGCAGATCCCGCAGGTACTGGCCATCGCCATGCGCAAAGCCATTCTCAACCGCGGCGTGTCGGTGGTGGTACTGCCAGGCGACGTCGCGCTTCAGGCCGCGCCTGAAACCGCCAGCGCCCACTGGTATCACGCGCCGCAGCCGGTGATCACGCCGACGCATGAGGAGCTGAAAAAACTGGCGCAGCTGTTGCGCTACTCCAGCAATATCGCGCTGATGTGCGGCAGCGGTTGTGCCGGGGCGCACCAGCCGCTGATCGAGTTTGCCGCTAAACTGAAAGCGCCGATTATCCACGCCCTGCGCGGCAAAGAGCACGTGGAGTACGACAACCCGTATGACGTTGGCATGACAGGGCTGATCGGTTTCTCCTCCGGCTATCACGCGATGATGAATGCCGATACGCTGATCCTGCTCGGCACCCAGTTCCCGTACCGCGCGTTTTACCCGACCGACGCCAAAATCATCCAGATCGATATCAACCCCGCGAGCATTGGCGCGCACAGCAAAGTGGATATGGCGCTGATCGGCGACATCAACGCCACCCTCACCGCCCTGCTGCCGTTGCTGGAGGAGAAAACCGACCGCCGCTTCCTTGATAAAGCGCTGGAAGATTACCGTGATGCGCGTAAAGGCCTCGACGATCTGGCGAAGCCAAGCGAAAAAGCCGTGCATCCGCAATACCTGGCGCAGCAGATCAGCCATTACGCCGATGACGATGCGATTTTCACCTGCGACGTCGGCACGCCCACCGTCTGGGCGGCGCGTTATCTGAAGATGAACGGCAAACGCCGTCTGCTCGGCTCTTTTAACCACGGCTCAATGGCGAACGCCATGCCGCAGGCGCTGGGCGCAAAAGCCACCGCGCCGGACCGCCAGGTGGTGGCAATGTGTGGCGACGGCGGCTTCAGTATGCTGATGGGGGATTTCCTTTCCGTGGTACAGATGAAGCTGCCGGTGAAAATCATCGTCTTTAACAACAGCGTGCTGGGCTTTGTGGCGATGGAGATGAAAGCCGGGGGCTATCTGACTGACGGCACCGATTTACAGGATACCAACTTCGCGCGTATCGCCGAAGCCTGCGGTATCACCGGTATTCGCGTCGAGAAATCCTCCGAAGTGGACGACGCCCTGCAGCGCGCTTTCGCCATCGACGGCCCGGTGCTGATCGATGTGGTGGTCGCCAAAGAAGAACTGGCGATGCCGCCGCAGATCAAACTGGAGCAGGCCAAAGGCTTCAGCCTGTATATGCTGCGCGCAATCATCAACGGGCGCGGTGATGAGGTCATGGAACTGGCGAAAACCAACTGGCTCAGGTAAAACAGAAGGACAATTCTGAGTCAAAATAAGGAAATGCCGTGATCGACTTACGCAGTGATACCGTCACCCGCCCCGGGCGCAATATGCGTCGCTATATGATGGCCGCCCCGGTCGGGGATGACGTGTACGGAGATGATCCGACCGTGAACGAACTTCAGCGTTACGCGGCGGAACTCAGCGGCAAGGAAGCCGCGCTGTTTTTACCCACCGGCACCCAGGCGAATCTGGTGGCGCTGTTAAGCCACTGCGAGCGCGGCGAGGAGTACATCGTCGGCCAGGGCGCGCATAACTATCTGTATGAAGCCGGTGGTGCCGCGGTGCTGGGCAGTATTCAGCCGCAGCCCATCGACGCCAGCCCGGACGGCACCCTGCCGCTGGACAAAGTGGCGGCCAAAATCAAAGCCGACGATATTCACTTCGCCCGCACCCGCTTACTGAGCCTGGAGAACACCCATAACGGCAAAGTGCTGCCGCGCGACTATTTACAGCAGGCGTGGGACTTTACCCGTGAGAAAGGCCTGGCGCTGCACGTGGACGGCGCGCGTATCTTTAACGCCGTGGTGGAATACGGCTGCGAGCTTAAAGAGATCACGCAGTATTGCGACTCCTTCACCATTTGCCTGTCGAAAGGCCTGGGCGCGCCGGTTGGCTCGCTGCTGGTGGGCAACCATGACTACATCAAACGCGCGCTGCGCTGGCGGAAAATGACCGGCGGCGGAATGCGCCAGGCGGGATTTCTGGCGGCAGCCGGTCTGTACGCCCTGAAAAATAACGTCCAGCGTCTGAAAGAGGATCACGACAACGCCGCCTGGCTGGCAGCGCAGCTGCGTGATATCGGGGCGGACGTCAGCCGTCAGGAAACCAATATGCTGTTTGTGCGCGTGGGCGAAGAAGATGCCGCGGCGCTGGGCGAATTTATGCAGGCGCGCGGCGTGCTGCTGAACGCCTCGCCGGTGACGCGTCTGGTAACGCATCTTGACGTCAGCCGCGAACAGCTGACGGAACTGGTGGCGCACTGGCAGGCCTTTTTACAACGCTAAGGCGCGGAAGGCCACATCACGCGCCCGACAGAACAAAATAGAGAGAAAGTCTGAATGGAAGCGGTAATCTTTCACCTTTCCCATTGCAACCAGCCGTTTTTCACGGAAGAATGCGCACGAAATTCTTTTCAACACAGTGGATTGCTATGAAGGTTCTGGTCACGGGCGCAACCAGCGGTTTAGGCCGAAACGCGGTCGAGTTTCTGCGGCAGAAAGGCGTCAGCGTCAGGGCGACAGGTCGCAATGAAGCGATGGGCAAGCTGCTGCAAAAAATGGGCGCTGAATTTGTACAGGCCGATCTGACGGAGCTGGTCTCTTCCCAGGCAAAAGTGATGCTGGCAGGCGTGGATACGCTGTGGCACTGCTCCAGCTTTACCTCGCCCTGGGGCACCCAGGAAGCCTTCGATCTGGCTAACGTGCGCGCTACCCGTCGTCTGGGTGAGTGGGCGGTGGCCTGGGGCGTGCGTAACTTTATTCACGTCTCCTCGCCGTCCGTCTATTTTGATTATCACCATCACCGGAACATTCAGGAAGATTTCCGTCCGTTGCGCTACGCCAACGAATTCGCCCGCAGTAAAGCGGCGGCGGAGGACGTGGTGCATATGCTGGCGCAGGCGAACCCCAACACCCGCTTCACCGTGCTGCGTCCGCAGAGCCTGTTCGGACCGCACGATAAAGTGTTTATCCCGCGTCTTGCCCAGATGATGCACCACTACCGCAGCGTGCTGTTGCCGCGCGGCGGTGATGCGTTAGTGGATATGACCTATTTCGAGAATGCCGTGCACGCGATGTGGCTGGCAAGTCAGGAGGTGTGCGATGCGCTGCCGTCGGGCCGGGCGTACAACATCACCAACGGCGAACCGGTGAAGCTGCGGACTATCGTGCAGCGATTAATTGACGAACTGGGTATCGATTGCCGTATCCGCTCCGTGCCGTGGCCGATGCTGGATATGATCGCCCGCAGTCTGGAGCGTTTTGGCGATAAAAAAGCGAAAGAGCCCGCCCTGACCCACTACGGCGTGGCGAAGCTGAACTTTGATTTCACGCTGGATACGTCACGCGCGCAGACGGAGCTGGGCTATCAGCCGCAGGTTACGCTTGATGAAGGCATTCGCCGCACGGCGCTGTGGCTGAAAGATCACGGTAAGTTACACCGCTGAGGCCTGTTCAGCCCTGCCCGTACTTTTCCAGCAGCGCTTCGGCAATCGCCAGGCTCTGCGCATCTGCCACACCGTCCCAGCGCGCCGGACGGAAATGCATCTGGAATGCCACGATCACCCGCTTTTTCTGCGCGGGTGTCATCTCCGGTTTCACCTCATAGCCATAACGCGACAGCAAATCCAGCAGCTGCGCCTGATCGACCGGTGTCGCGGGATCGCGGCCGTTCAGGTAAAACGCTACGCGGTCATCGTCCGGCCATGCGCCTATCCCCTGCTGCGCCAGCGCCTGCCAGGGGAATAACGGACCGGGGTCGTCCTTGCGTTGTGGCGCAATGTCCGAGTGGGCCACAATGTTCTGCGGAAGTATGTTGTAACTATCGATGATGTTTTTCGCCAGCGGCACCAGCGCGGCAATTTGCTGCGGCTCAAAGGGCGTAAAGCGCTTGCTGCCGGCAACCTTTTGCCAGCCGCGGTTTTCCAGTTCAATGCCGATGGAAGTATCGTTAATGCGCGTTGCGCCGCGCCAGAAGCTGACGCCCGCATGCCAGGCCAGATCCTGCTCGGGCACCAGTTGCCAGATCCGCGGCTTGCCCTGATGCAGCGGTGGCCGTGCCGGGATCAGGTAGTGCGAACTGACATGTTTGTCGGTCAGCGTCGCCAGGGAGGCGTCAAAATCGTCGGCGGTGTAGTGGATCACCAGCACCTTAATACGCGGATAGGCCGCCTGCGCCTGATGGCGCGTATCCAGCTGATAGCCAGCTTTATCCACCACGCCTTTTTCGCTGGCGCAACCGGTGAGCAGCAGCGCCAGCGCAATCAGCCCAAACCAGCTTTTCATCAGCGGGTTTTCACTGCCGTACCGCTGATGCTCACCATCAGCATACTGCTGTCCTTACCGACGGTTTCGTAGTCGATATCAATACCGACTACCGCGTCTGCGCCAAGCGCTTTCGCCTGTTCTTCCAGCTCGCGAAAGGCGATTTCCCGCGCTTTACGCAGCTCTTTTTCATAAGCGCCTGAGCGACCGCCGACAATGTCGCGGATCCCGGCAAAAAAATCGCGGAAGATATTCGCGCCCAGAATCGCCTCCCCGGTGACCACGCCGCAATATTTTACAATCGGCTGGCCTTCAAGCGTTGGGGTGGTTGAAAATTGCATGGTGCTTCTCCTTTTAACGTTCAGTGCCTAACGCGCGCATAATCAAACCGATACGCTATCATTGAACAGACAGTAGGTTAATAAGGAAATCATTATGCGCTACTCATTTTTATCCGTCATTGTACCCTGCGCGCTGGCGTTGAGCGCCTGTACAACGGTAACCCCCGCGTTCAAGGATATTGGCACACGCAGCGGCCCCTGTGTCGAAGGCGGTCCTGACAGTGTGGCACAAAAGTTCTACGATTTTCGTATTCAGAACCGCAGCACTGATGCTACCGCGCTGCGTCCGTACCTGAGCGACGATCTGGCGAAGCTGCTGGCCGACGCCAGCCGTGATACCAAAAACACCGCCTTCCTGCGCAGCGATCCGTTCTCCAGCCGCACCACCCAGCCGGAAACCGCCAGCGTCAGCAGCGCCTCAACCATCCCTAACACCGATGCCCGCAATATTCCGCTGCGCGTCACCCTCACCCAGGGCAGCCAGACGTGGCAGGACGAAGTGCTGATGATCCGTGAAGGTCAGTGCTGGGCGGTTGATGATGTGCGTTATCTGGGCGGCAACGCTCACGCGCCTGCCGGATCGCTGCGTCAGTCTGTCGAGCATCGCTGATAAATTATGCATCATTAACGGGTTAAATCTGTTAACCCCCGTAAAATGTCTGGCATTCCGCGGTGAATGCCGACATTTCTACCTGCATCACACCACGTCCAGGGTTTTGTGCTAACTTTATTACTGGATGCGCTTTATATTTACCTTTTCACGCAGAAATATTGCATAACTATTCTGTCAACGTTACTATTTGCGGCCTCAATAGCTATTAGATTGCCTCGATGAGTATTCAATTAAACGGCATTAACTGTTTCTACGGCGCACATCAGGCGCTGTTCGATATCAACCTGGATTGCCCTGAGGGCGAAACGCTGGTGCTGCTTGGCCCAAGCGGTGCAGGCAAAAGCTCCCTGCTGCGCGTACTCAATCTGCTGGAGATGCCGCGCTCCGGCACGCTCACTATTGCCGGCAATCAGTTCGATTTCTCAAAGGCCCCGTCTGACAAAGCGATCCGCAGCCTGCGGCAGAACGTCGGCATGGTGTTCCAGCAATACAATTTATGGCCGCACCTGACCGTGCTGCAAAACCTGATCGAAGCCCCCTGCCGCGTGCTGGGTCTGAGCAAAGATCAGGCGCTGGCGCGCGCTGAAAAGCTGCTTGAGCGTTTGCGTCTCAAACCCTACAGCGATCGTTTCCCGCTGCACCTCTCCGGCGGTCAGCAGCAGCGCGTGGCTATTGCCCGTGCGCTGATGATGGAGCCGCAGGTGCTGTTGTTTGATGAGCCTACCGCCGCGCTCGACCCGGAAATCACCGCGCAGATCGTGAGCATCATCCGCGAACTGGCGGAAACCAATATCACCCAGGTGATCGTGACCCACGAAGTGGAAGTGGCGCGCAAGACCGCCAGCCGCGTGGTGTACATGGAAAATGGTCATATTATCGAGCAGGGGGATGCCAGCCGCTTTGCCGCGCCGCAGACCGATGCTTTTAAACACTACTTATCTCACTGATCTTTTCGGGACTATGACAATGAAAAAAGTACTGATTGCCGCCCTGCTCGCCAGCGTCAGCCTCTCCGCCGGTGCTGCCCAGACTATTCGTTTCGCCACCGAAGCAAGCTACCCTCCGTTTGAATCCACGGATGCCAGTAACAAGATTGTCGGCTTTGACGTCGATCTGGCCAACGCGCTGTGCAAAGAGATCGATGCGACCTGTACCTTCACCAACCAGGCTTTTGACAGCCTGATCCCGAGCCTGAAATTCCGTCGTTTCGACGCGGTGATGGCCGGTATGGACATCACGCCGGAGCGTGAAAAGCAGGTGCTGTTCACTAAGCCTTACTACGACAACTCCGCGCTGTTCATTGGTCAGAAAGGTAAATTCGCCAGCATTGACGCGCTGAAAGGCAAAAAAGTCGGCGTGCAGAACGGTACCACGCACCAGAAATTCATCACCGATAAGCACCCGGAAATCACCACCGTGCCTTACGACAGCTATCAGAACGCGAAGCTGGATCTGCAGAATGGTCGTATTGATGCGGTATTCGGTGACACCGCGGTGGTGACCGAGTGGCTGAAAGCCAGTGACAAGCTGGCCGCCGTGGGCGACAAAGTGACCGATAAAGATTACTTCGGTACCGGCCTCGGCATTGCTGTTCGTCAGGGCAACACTGAACTTCAGCAGAAATTCAACGCTGCGCTGGATAAAGTGAAGAAAGATGGCACCTACGAGAACATCTATAACAAATGGTTCCAGAAGTAATCCTTGATGAATGACATGTTCCCTTTAGCAAGCGCCGCCGGGATGACCGTCGGCCTTGCCGTTTGTGCGCTGATCATTGGCCTCGCGCTGGCGATGCTGTTTGCGGTATGGGAATCCGTCAAATGGCGTCCCGTCGCATGGGCGGGATCGGCGCTGGTCACTATTTTGCGCGGCCTGCCGGAAATTCTGGTGGTGCTGTTTGTCTATTTTGGCTCCTCACAGCTGCTGTTAATGTTATCTGACGGCTTCACGCTCAATCTGGGCGTGGTGCAAATTCCGCTGCAAATGCAGATTGAAAACTTTGATGTCAGCCCGTTCCTGTGCGGCGTCATTGCGCTGTCGCTGCTCTACGCGGCCTACGCCTCCCAGACGCTGCGCGGGGCACTGAAAGCCGTTCCGCTGGGGCAATGGGAATCCGGCCAGGCGCTGGGCCTGTCGAAAAGCGCGATTTTTTTCCGTCTGGTGATGCCGCAGATGTGGCGTCATGCGCTGCCGGGGCTGGGCAATCAGTGGCTGGTGCTGCTGAAAGACACGGCGCTGGTATCCTTGATCAGCGTGAACGATTTGATGTTGCAGACCCGCAGTATCGCCACCCGTACTCAGGAGCCTTTTACCTGGTATATCGTGGCGGCGGCCATTTACCTGGTCATTACCCTGCTCAGTCAGTACATCCTCAAACGCATTGACCTGCGCGCGACACGTTTTGAGCGGAGAGCCGACTGATGCTTGAGTATTTACCTGAACTGATGAAAGGGCTGCACACCAGCCTGACGCTCACCGTGGCGTCCATTCTGGTGGCGCTGGTGCTGGCACTACTATTTACCATTGTGCTGACGCTGAAAACGCCGGTGCTGGTGTGGATTGTGCGCGGTTACATTACGCTGTTCACCGGTACGCCGTTGCTGGTGCAGATCTTCCTGATTTACTACGGTCCGGGACAGTTCCCGACGCTACAGGAATATCCGGTACTGTGGCATCTGCTCTCCGAACCCTGGCTGTGCGCGCTGCTGGCCCTGTCGCTGAACAGCGCCGCCTATACCACGCAGCTGTTTTACGGGGCCATTCGCGCCATTCCGGAGGGCCAGTGGCAGTCCTGCTCAGCCCTGGGGATGAGTAAAAAAGATACGCTGGCGATTCTGCTGCCGTACGCTTTTAAACGCGCCCTCTCGTCCTACTCCAACGAAGTGGTATTAGTATTCAAAAGCACGTCGCTGGCATATACCATCACACTGATGGAAGTCATGGGCCACGGACAGCTGCTGTATGGCCGGACGTATGATGTGATGGTGTTTGGCGCAGCCGGACTTATCTATCTGATTGTAAATGGTTTACTGACGTTAATGATGCGTCTTATCGAGCGTCGGGCGCTGGCTTTTGAACGGCGAAACTAATGCTTAAAAACAGGCGGGGCAACCCGCCTTTTTTACGCCCGCAGAAATATAATTAATCAATTATATTGCATATAAATTCATTAAGTGGCATGGTTAACCCATGCCGCAGATACGGTAAAAACAATAAGACTGACAGACAGGAGTTCCACCATGAAAAAGTTAGTTCTGGCCGCTATTCTTGCCACCTTCGCAGCCGGTGCCAGCGCCGCCGACAAAATCAGCTTCGGCGTTTCCGCCACTTATCCGCCGTTTGAATCCCTGGATGCCAGCAATCAGATTGTCGGTTTTGATATCGATCTGGCGAAAGCGCTGTGCAAACAGATGCAGGCAGAGTGCACCTTCACTAACCACGCCTTTGACAGCCTGATCCCGGCGCTGAAGTTTAAAAAATATGACGCGGTGATCTCCGGCATGGACATTACCCCGGATCGCAGCAAGCAGGTGGCCTTTACCGAGCCGTACTACGCCAACTCAGCGGTGGTGATTGCCAAAAAAGGCGCGTTTAAATCTTTTGAAGAGCTGAAAGGTAAACGCATCGGCATGGAAAACGGCACCACGCATCAGAAATACCTCCAGGATCAGCATCCGGAAGTGAAAACCGTGGCCTATGACAGCTACCAGAACGCGATTATCGATCTGAAAAATGGTCGTATCGACGGCGTGTTTGGTGATACCGCGGTGGTGAACGAATGGCTGAAAACCAACCCGCAGCTGGGCACCGCCACGCCGAAAGTGACCGATCCGCAGTATTTCGGCACCGGCCTCGGTATTGCCGTGCGCCCGGATAATAAAGCCCTGCTGGAAAAACTGAACGCCGCCCTGAAAGCCATTAAAACCGATGGCACTTATCAGAAAATCAGCGACCAGTGGTTCCCGCAGTAAGATGCCCTTTCCCCCCGGCGGCGCTCCGCTTGCCGGGCCAGGGAAAACATCATTAAGTAGGCCGGGTAAGCGCCAGCGCCACCCGGCATTACTCCCGTACCAATAACGTCAACACTTCGTAATGCGCGGTATGCGGGAACATATCAAACAGCTGCACACGCTCGATGCGGTAACCCGGTAGTTCGCGCAAATCCTTCGCCATTGTCTGCGCATTACAGCTGGAATAGATAATAAATTGCGGGGCCATACGGCTCAGGTAATCACACAGCGCTTTGCCGATACCACGACGCGGCGGGTTGACCAGCACCAGTTCCGGCACTTCCCCCTGCGCGGTGGCGAAACGCGTCGAATCCAGCGCCTGAAACTGTATGTTTTGCAGCCCCAGCGCCCGGGCTGACTCTCTGGCGCAGGCGATGGCTTCCGGGGCGATCTCAATACCGGTCAGCTTCATTTCCGGCGTGGCGCAGTGCAGACCGAAACCGCCAACGCCGCAAAACAGATCCCACATATGCGTCACCGGCAGCGCCCGCACCCAGTCCCGCGCCGTAGCGTAAAGGCTTGCCGCCACCTGCGGGTTGGTCTGGAAGAAACTCTGCGGGCGGATCCACAGCGGCACGCCGTTAAAGTTCTCGGCCAGCGCCTGTTGCCCGGTGAGAAAAATCTCCTGCTCCCCTTCCATGATCGCCATATGCACCGGCTGAATATTCGCGGTGATGACTTTCAGCTGCGGCAGCTGCGCCTGCAATTCCGGCAGCGCTGCGCGCAACTGGGCCAGTTTGGCGTCGGAGCGCAGCACAAAACGCAGCATCATGCCGCCGTCCTGCTGGCTTTCGGTGAGTAACAGATATTTGAGTTCGCCGCGTTTACGCGCCACGTTGTAGGGCGTGAGGCCCGCGCGGGCGATAAAAGGCTTTAACGCCGCAAAGACCGGGTAAAACGAGGCCGGATAGAGCGGGCAGCCGGTAAGATCTTCCGGCGTGCCGTCACGGTGCAGCATACCGAGCAGCGGTTTTTCCACGCTGCCGCTGACCACCATTTTCGCTTTATTACGAAAGCCCTGCTCCGGGCCGCTTACCGGTGCGCACCACCCGGCTACGGGCATACCTTCCAGCAATGTGCGGAGGTCGTCCATTTTGGCATCGAGTTGTCGGGCGACGGGCTGTTCGATCCACTGACAGGATCGGCAACGCCCGGCGTCATAGAGTGCGCACTGCATGATGAAAACCTTAAAATTTGCGGGGCCGGGATTGTACCACCGTTAACGCAGATGGAAAAAGCGTCGGCTTGGCGAGGGCACAAACAGCAGAAAAAGGATCAGCAGATCGGGCAGTTTTTGCATAAACAGCGAGTGCAGGATCTCGCGCTTCGATTCGCCGGCGATGCTGAACAGTTCCGGATAGCCATAGCCGAGGGATGCCGCCCACAGATAACCGGTCGCCACAATCTGCGAGCAGAGATAGAGCCAGCGCGCCCAGTTACGCCCTTTGCCCATGGAAAACGCACAGTAAAATTCGACAAACAGCAGCACCAGACTGCCGAGAAAAATCAGCGTCAGATCCCAGGTCTGCGCGCTGCGACGGACAAAGTCCACCACGCCGCGCACGCCCAGCAGGTCGAAGAGCATGATCAGGTCAACGCAGCGCGTGGTGATGATGGCGATAGCCGCCACCTGTACCAGCGCCGGGACGTTGAGCCGGGCATGCATCCCTGGTCTTTTGCTCATTAAATCCAATGCGTTATCTTCCCTGCGAAAAAAATGCCGCGACAGGCGCGGCATTGCGTTCTTAACGAGATTTTAGTGCCATCAGCCGCGTCTTGCACGCTGGATGTCACGCACTCGCTGCTTTTCTGCCCGCGCCATAATATACCAGGCGATAAAACCAACAATTCCCACCACGCCAAGGATGATCGACGCCAGGGCGTTGATTTCCGGATTGACCCCCATACGCACGCTGGAGAACACCAGCATCGGTAAGGTGGTCGCGCCCGGCCCGGAGACAAAGCTGGCGATCACCAGATCGTCCAGGGAGAGCGTAAAGGCCAGCAGCCAGCCAGAAATAATCGCCGGCATGATCATCGGCAGCGTAATGATAAAGAACACTTTCAGCGGCGTTGCGCCCAGATCCATCGCCGCTTCTTCGATGGACTTGTCCAGCTCCCGTAATCGCGCCGAGATCACCACCGCCACATAAGCCGTACAGAAGGTGACGTGCGCCAGCCAGATGGTCAGCATCCCGCGATCCGCAGGCCAGCCGATGGCATGGGCCAGCGCTACAAACAGCAGCAGCAGTGACAGACCGGTGATGACATCGGGCATCACCAGCGGCGCGGTGATCATAAAGGCAAAGCCGTTCGAGCCGCGAAAACGCCCGAAACGCACCATCACCACCGCCGCGATAGTGCCGAGGAACACCGCCATGGTCGCCGCGCAGGCGGCAATCGTCAGGCTTAATCCCACGGCGCTCATCATGGCGTCATCACGGAACAGCTCGCCGTACCAGCGGGTCGACCACCCTGCCCATACCGTCACCAGTTTTGAGCTGTTGAACGAGTAAACCACCAGCATCAGCATAGGCGCGTACAGGAAGGTGAAGCTTAGCACGAGGATCAAAATACGCCACGGCGAGCGCACTACCGGTAAGTTGTTCATGCGTGGTCTCCCGTGCCTTTACTCTGATACTTGTGGAACCACATGATCGGCACAATCAGCAGCAACAGCATGATGATCGCCACCGCCGAGGCCACCGGCCAGTCGCGGTTATTGAAGAACTCCTGCCACAGTACGCGGCCAATCATAATGCTGTCCGGGCCGCCCAGCAGTTCCGGGATGACAAACTCACCCACCGCCGGAATAAACACCAGCATGGATCCGGCAATAATCCCGCCTTTGGTCAGCGGCACAATGACGCTGAAAAAGGTTTTCAGCGGACGCGCGCCGAGATCGAGCGAGGCTTCCACCAACGAATAATCAATGCGCGTTAAGGCGGTGTAGATCGGCAGCACCATAAACGGCAGATAGGCATACACGATACCGATATAGACCGCGAGATTAGTGTGCAGAATGGTCAGCGGCTGATCGATAACCCCGAGCCACAGCAGGAAGTTATTCAGCACGCCGTTGTTTTTCAGGATCCCCATCCAGGCGTAAACGCGGATCAGGAACGAGGTCCAGGACGGCAAAATCACCAGCAGCAGCAGGATGTTACGCGTCGAGGGTTTGCTGTGCGCCACCGCCCACGCCAGCGGATAACCAATCGCCAGACAGCAGAGCGTGGAAACCGCCGCCACCTGTAACGACTGCAGATAGGCTTCAAAATAGAGCGGATCGTCGGTCAGCTGCAGGAAGTTATTAATGTTCAGCGTCAGGCTGAGCTGCCCGTCTTCCCATGCCATCAGATCGGTATAAGGCGGGATCGCGCGCGCCATTTCCGCAAGGCTGATTTTGAATACGATCAAAAACGGCAGCAGAAACAGCAGGCACAGCCAGATGTATGGCAGGGCAATCACCAGCTTGCGCCCGTGCCTCATCTGCATCCGCGCCAGCCACAGCGTAAAACCGCCCGGCTTGCCAGCACGAGCCGGTGCTTCAGGTATACTCATCGCCGCTCCTTAAACCGTCAGTACCACACAACTGTCGGCATCCCAGCACAGGCGTACTTCATCGCCCCATGTCGGTAAGCCTTTGCGGTAGCGGTGCGCGTTCTGTAACTGCGCGCTGATCATCTGCCCGCTGTGCAGGCGCACGTGATAAATCGACAGATCGCCAAGATAGGCAATGTGCACCACTTCCCCTAAAGCGAAGTTGTAGCCATCGGCAGGGGGATCTTCGCAGAGCATGATTTTTTCCGGGCGCAGCGCCACGTAGACCGGCACGTTGTCCACCACTGAGGCGTCGGGATCGACCTTCAGCGGATGCACCAGCCCCGGCGAGTCGATCACCAGGCCGTCTTCCTGACGCTCTTTCAGCAGCCCTTCAAAGACATTCACGGAACCGATAAATTCGGCGCTGTAGCGGGTGGTCGGATGCTCGTAAATCTCTTCCGGCTCGCCGATTTGCACGAACTTACCGCGGTTCATGATGGCGATACGTCCGGCCATGGTCATGGCTTCTTCCTGGTCGTGGGTCACCATCACGCAGGTGACGCCGACGCGCTCCAGAATATCCACCACTTCCAGCTGCATACGGTCGCGCAGTTTTTTATCCAGCGCGCCCATCGGCTCATCCAGCAGCAGCAGCTTCGGGCGTTTCGCCAGGCTGCGCGCCAGCGCCACACGCTGACGCTGGCCGCCGGAAAGTTGATGCGGTTTACGCTTCGCAAATTCCGACATGTGTACCAGGCTGAGCATTTCGGCGACGCGGCTGGCGATTTCCGCTTTCGGCAGCTTGTCCTGCTTCAGGCCAAAGGCGATATTCTGCTCCACCGTCATATGCGGAAAGAGCGCATAGGACTGGAACATCATATTGATCGGGCGCAGGTACGGCGGCACATGGGCGAGATCGACGCCGTCGAGCATAATCTGCCCGGTGGTGGGCTGCTCAAAACCGGCCAGCATACGCAGCAGCGTGGATTTACCGCAGCCGGACGCCCCCAGCAGGGCAAAGATCTCGCCTTTATAAATAGTGAGGCTGACATCATCGACAGCGTGCTGACCATCAAAGGATTTGGTCAGATTTCGGATCTCCAGCAGCGGCGTCAACGCCTTGCGGGACTTCGCCTGTGGGCGGGGGGTAGCCTCATTCACGGGGTGCTCTCCGGCATAGAACAAATATGAGTGCAAACGCACCGGCATGGTGCGTATCGCCGGGCGGCGCTTTGCTTGCCCGGCCTACGGTCCTGCGATCTTGTAGGCCCGGTAAGCGAAGCGCCACCGGGCAACTGTTTCAAATGACGTTATTTACCGCTTTTCACTTTGGTCCACGCACGGGTTCTGACGCGGTCGATTTTCGGATCCTGCACTTTCAGGGTGTAAAGCTTGGCGAACACGTCCGCTGGCGGATAGATTGCCGGATTGTCACGCACTTCCGCGCTCACCAGCGGCGTGGAGGCTTTGTTGCCGTTGGCATAGAACACGTGATCGCTGACGTGGGCAATCACATCCGGACGCATCAGATAGTTGAGGAACTGATACGCTTCGTCTTTATTTTTCGCATCCGTTGGCATCGCAAAGACGTCGAAGAACGCCAGCGCGCCCTCTTTCGGAATGATGTAAGAGACGTTCACGCCGTTTTTCGCTTCTTTAGCGCGGTTAGCGGCCTGCCAGACATCCCCTGCCCAGCCGATGGCCACGCAGATGTCGCCGTTCGCCAGATCATTAATATACTGGGACGAGTGGAAGTAACGGATATTCGGACGCAGTTTCAGCAGCAGATCGGTGGCCGCCCCGCTGTAGTCAGAGGCAGTCGAGCTGTTCGGATCTTTGCCGAGATAGTTCAGCACGGTGGCAAAAATCTCTTCCGGGGCATCCAGGAAAGCCACGCCGCAGCTTTTGAGTTTTTCCAGGTTCTCCGGCTTCATCACCAGATCCCAGCTGTCGATCGGCACGTCTTTGCCCAGCGCCGCTTTCACTTTATCGACGTTAAAACCGATGCCGGTGGTCGCCCACAGGTACGGCATCGCATATTTGTTTTCCGGATCGTGCTTCGCCACCAGCTTCAGCACTTCAGGATCCATGTTCTTCCAGTTCGGCAGTTTGCTCTTGTCGAGGGGCTGGAACACGCCAGCGGTCAGCTGACGCTCAAGGAAGCTGGCGGACGGCACCACCAGGTCAAAACCGGTGCTGCCGGCCATTAATTTGCCTTCCAGCACTTCGTTGGAATCGAACACGTCGTAGACGACTTTAATGCCCGTCTCTTTTTCGAAATTCGCTACCGTGTCCGGCGCAATATAGTCAGACCAGTTATAGACATGCAGCGTTTTTTGTTCAGCGGCGAAGGTGCCGGCAGTGACCGCCATCAGTGCACCCGCAACCAGACCAGACAGCCATTTTTTATTCAGGGTGGTCATATCTCATTCCTTCTGGAAAGTTCGTTAACATTCGAACTAAATCGTCGCCTTTACGCTATGCAAGAATCGTGCATAGTTTGTCACTCACCGCTGCAACGGATAATTTGAATTATCCGGCAGACGCTGCATGCTATTGAAGCCCCGCAAGAATAACTGTAGCCAGGGTTCGAGGCTATAGGTCAGATTAAAAAACGCCTTTTACTAATTTTTTATGCACGATCAGTCTATGTGATAAGCCGAAACGGCCTGAAGTGGGGTGAAATATTCTTTAAAGAATAGTTAAAAGCAGAATAAAACGAGGAATTATGCAGCCGCCATGGCAGCGACTGCGTTTAAATCAGGGGCGCTTAGTGAAGAAAATTGTGCGGCGCGGCGTCGGCGTTCGGATCCTCTTCTTCGCTGGTAAACAGCATCTGATGCGCGCTGGCCTCAAGGATCACCATGGAAATCTGTTCTTCGCTCTGGCGCATAAACCAGGAGAACTGTTTAAAAGTAATGCCAGGCGCGGCGAATAAAGACTGGCAAACCACCAGCTTTGGCAGATTATCATCCTGTATATCCAGGAAGGCTTTCACCGTCAGTGAACTGGCGTTAATGGCCGACAGATCTGACGCCAGCGGCAGCAGCGCCGAGGGCTTCACTTCCGCCATCGCCGAGAAGAGAATAATGTCGTCAACCAGATCGACTTTGGCATCGTAAATACCGTCGAAATTCTGCATATGCGGCAGATGCAATGCCTGGCAGGTATCACACTCATAAAAACTGATGCCCAGCTCGTCAAGCCACTGACGTAACGTGTCCAGACCGGGAACGACGAGTGAATCCATAGAATGTGCTACCTCTTAAAAAATTATGCGGCCATTAGCTTACGCAAAAATGCCGATCCATACCATTGCCGAAGTCGATAAACCGCTCAGCCGCCGGTTTTCAGACAGAAATCCGGCGTGGCCTGGCGCTCGATCCAGGCGATCATGCGGTCGGCGATATCCACGCCGGTGGTTTTTTCAATGCCTTCCAGCCCCGGCGAGGCGTTAACCTCCATCACCAGCGGCCCACGGTTCGCCCGCAGAATATCCACGCCCGCCACGTCGAGGCCGAGGGTTTTCGCCGCCAGAATGGCAATTTCCCGCTCGCGCAGCGTAATGTTCGCCACCGTAGCCGCCCCGCCGCGATGCAGGTTAGAGCGGAAATCCCCCGGCTTGGCCCGCCTTTCAATAGCCGCGACCACTTCATCGCCCACCACCAGGCAGCGAATATCCGTTCCCTTCGCTTCCTCAATATACTCCTGCACCAGGATATGCGCGTTCAGCCCGCGAAAGGCGTCGATGACGCTTTCCGCCGCCTGCCGCGTTTCCGCCAGCACCACGCCGATCCCCTGCGTCCCTTCCACCAGCTTCACCACCAGCGGCGCGCCGCCCACCATGTCGATCAGATCGCTGGTGTCATCCGGCGAGTGGGCGATACCGGTCACCGGCAGGTCAATGCCCTGGCGCGCCAGCAGTTGCAGCGAGCGCAGCTTGTCCCGGGCGCGGGTGATGGCAACGGATTCATTCAGCGGAAAGCTGCCAAGGATTTCAAACTGGCGCAGCGCGGCGGTGCCGTAAAAGGTGATGGCCGAGCCAATGCGCGGGATCACGGCGTCAAAAAAGGGCAGCTGACGGCCTTTATAATGAATGGACGACGCCGCCGGACTGATATTCATATAACAGGACAGCGGATCGAGGATCTCGACGAGATGACCGCGACGTATCGCGGCTTCGCGCAGGCGTTTGCACGACCAGAGCGTTCCATCCCGGGACAATATGGCAATTTTCACCCTGCACCTCTCTGACAAGACCTGGAAAAGCCTGCGTATAATACACGCAGGCGCGCGCAGGATGAACGTGATTTATCGCGTTGCCCAGCCCTGCTGATGCAAATAATCGAGAATAAAGGGGCGGTTTTCTTTAATGATGGTGCGGCGAATATGATCGCTCCAGGTATCGCGGCGATTATTGCTGCCGCGGGTCAGATAATACTCCGCCAGTTCATCGTCATAGGCCGCAAGTAAAGCATCATCCACCGGCTGGTAGCGATTCTCATGCACCACCATGGCCGCAGGCAGGCGCGGCTTCACGTCCGGGTTATCCGCGGGCCAGCCAAGACACAGGCCGAACAGCGGCAGCACATGTTTCGGCAGCGCCAGTAATTCCGTGACCTCCACAATGCTGTTACGGATACCGCCGATGTAAACGCCGCCAAGACCCAGGGATTCCGCCGCCGTCATGGCGTTTTGTCCCATCAGCGCGGTATCCACCACGCCAAGCAGCAGCTGTTCCGCCAGGCCTAACTGCGCGTCCGGGCAGATCTGCAGGTGGCGATTGAAATCAGCGCAGAACACCCAGAACTCCGCCGCCTGCGCCACATGCTGCTGTCCGCCGGTCAGGGTGACAAACTTTTCACGCAGCGCCGGATCGGTTAAGCGAACAATGGAAGAACACTGTAAAAAGCTGGAGCTGGACGCCGCCTGTGCGCTGGCAATAATGGCATCGCGCTGCACCCGGGTAATGGGCTCACCGGTAAAATGGCGAATGGAACGATGAGCAAGCAGCAGGTCAATAGTCGGGGTCATTACATCTCTCCGGGTAAAAAAGGATGAGATTATAGATGAAATTATCTGACAGCTTTTGGCGAAACATAGCCTTACGGTATCAGACCAACAGGTAAAACCTGCTTTCCCTGCCTGACCATAGTCGTCATGATGGTTTCATTCGCCGTCAGGCCTCAAGCATTAAGGAGAGTGTATGTTCGCTGTAATTTTTGGTCGCCCGGGATGCCCGTATTGTGTACGCGCTAAAGAACTGGCAGAAAAATTAACTGCTGAGCGCGATGATTTTAACTATCGCTACGTGGATATTCACGCGGAAGGTATTACTAAAGCCGATCTGGAAAAAACCGTCGGTAAGCCGGTAGAAACCGTGCCGCAGATTTTCCTCGATCAGAAACACATTGGCGGCTGCACTGATTTTGAAGCGTACGCCAGAGCCAATCTTGGCCTGTTCGCTTAACAGTAATAAAAAAGGGGCGTTAACTCCGCCCCTTTTTACTCATCATGCTACTGACAAACAGATAGCACAGCGCCCCCAGCGCGCACCAGAAAACCGCACTGAATAACCACGCCAGCTCCTGCCAGAATTCACGCTCCTGCGCGATAACCATGCGCATCAGCACAAAGCACAGCGGCGCGGCCAGCATCGCTCCCATCAGCGGCAACAGTACCTGACGCTTACGGGATACAAAGCTTGCGACGGCACCGGGTATAACAAAAAACAACAGGCCCAGCTCCGGATGACCAGACGCGCGAAACGCCCCTTTCATCTTCAGCGCCAGTGACAGACACACCACAATAAACAGCAGAAAGCAGCAAAACGCGCTTGCCCAACCACGTTTAGATTTCAAACAATCCTCCTGACACTGCCTCTATCAAGCGCCTCGTGCGTTCCTTCGGAACGCCCGGTCAGATAAAGCTATGCAGCAATCCTTGCCAAATTACCCACCCACTTACATGCACGATTCTGACTAGCCGTGGTTTCTTAATAAGACTAAACTACGGCCTGATTATGTTTGCAGGCTATTTTTGGTCAGTGAATTTGTTTTAATTAACGTCTGGCCTTAAGCAAAACATTAGCGCAATTTATTATTTCTTTCAACAGCTTACAAGTAAACAAGAAGTTAGACTCCGTGAATATAAACGTCGCAGATTTGTTAAATGGGAATTACATACTGTTATTATTCGTGGTACTGGCTCTCGGGCTTTGCCTCGGAAAATTGCGCCTCGGCTCCATTCAACTGGGTAATTCCATTGGCGTTTTAGTCGTTTCTTTATTACTGGGCCAGCAGCATTTTGCGATTAACACCGACGCGCTCAATTTAGGCTTTATGCTGTTTATTTTTTGTGTCGGTGTGGAAGCAGGACCCAACTTTTTTTCAATTTTCTTTCGCGACGGCAAAAACTATCTGATGCTGGCGCTGGTGATGGTCGGCAGCGCGCTGCTTATCGCTCTTGGTCTGGGTAAATTATTCGGCTGGGATATTGGCCTGACGGCCGGCATGCTCGCCGGATCCATGACCTCCACGCCGGTGCTGGTGGGTGCCGGCGACACGCTGCGCCACTCGGGTATGGACAGCGGGCAACTTTCCTCCGCGCTCGATCATTTAAGCCTCGGCTACGCATTAACTTACCTGATTGGACTGGTCAGCCTGATTGTCGGCGCGCGTTATCTGCCTAAACTGCAACATCAGGATTTACAGACCAGCGCCCAGCAAATCGCCCGCGAGCGCGGCCTGGATACCGACGCCAGCCGCAAAGTCTATCTGCCGGTGATCCGCGCCTATCGCGTGGGGCCGGAGCTGGTGGCCTGGGCCGATGGTAAAAACCTGCGCGAGCTGGGCATTTATCGCCAGACGGGCTGCTACATCGAGCGCATCCGCCGCAATGGCATCCTGGCCGCGCCGGATGGCGATGCGGTATTGCAGATGGGCGATGAGATCGCGCTGGTCGGCTACCCGGATGCCCATGCGCGTCTCGATCCGAGCTTCCGTAATGGTAAAGAGGTGTTTGACCGCGACCTGCTGGACATGCGCATCGTCACCGAAGAGATCGTGGTGAAAAACCACAACGTTGTGGGTCGCCGCCTGGCGCAGTTAAAGCTGACCGATCACGGCTGTTTCCTTAACCGCGTGATCCGCAGCCAGATTGAGATGCCCATTGACGACAACATTCTGCTCAACAAGGGCGACGTGTTGCAGGTGAGCGGCGACGCGCGACGGGTGAAAACTATCGCCGACCGCATCGGCTTTATCTCCATTCACAGCCAGGTCACGGATCTGCTGGCCTTCTGCGCCTTCTTTATCGTCGGGCTGATGATCGGCATGATCACCTTCCAGTTCAGCAATTTCAGCTTCGGCATCGGGAACGCCGCCGGTCTGCTGTTCGCCGGGATCATGCTCGGCTTCCTGCGTGCTAACCATCCGACTTTTGGTTACATCCCCCAGGGCGCGCTGAATATGGTGAAAGAGTTCGGCCTGATGGTATTTATGGCAGGCGTCGGGCTGAGCGCGGGGAGCGGCATCGGTCACGGGCTTGGCGCTGTCGGCGGCCAGATGCTGGCGGCAGGTTTGCTGGTCAGCCTGGTGCCGGTGGTGATCTGTTTTCTGTTTGGCGCTTATGTGCTGCGCATGAACCGCGCCCTGCTGTTCGGCGCCATTATGGGCGCACGCACCTGCGCCCCGGCGATGGAAATCATCAGCGACACCGCGCGCAGTAACATCCCCGCGCTGGGCTACGCCGGGACCTACGCCATCGCCAACGTGCTGCTGACCCTTGCCGGTACGCTGATCATCATTATCTGGCCGGGGCTAGGATAAGTCTCAACCTGACCGGAGTGGCAAATTATTTATGCTTTCGCGAGAACTTTTCCGCAAAGCGCCAGTCATAACTATTGCCACTGCTTTTCTTTGATGTCCCCATTTTGTGGAGCCCATCAACCCCGCCATCTTTGGTTCAAGGTTGATGGGTTTTTTATTGCCTGAAATTTGTGACAAGATAACCTGAACCTCAGGCGCGTCCCCCCTCTTCCGGACACCTTCATTACCAGGCAAGGAGGCACTATGAAGAGTTTTGATTCTGTCGCAGATATTATCACCAACGAATTTATTACCTCTCCGGTGGGTACACTTACCGGCATCTTCAGCTTAATTGGTGGTATTTACGCTGCATTCCTTCTGATAAGAAAGTTTCTTACGGCTCCCATTAAAGGCAAATCGGAATTTCTTTTGCAGGCAGGTATTCCGGCATGGCCGCTACGGCTCTTTTATGTCAGCCTTCCCTTAAAGACGATCCCGAAAAATACCCGAACCGATCTATTCTTTGGTTTTCTGCTTATCATCTTTGGCGCGGGTTCGGCGTCATATCTCTCCGCTATGCACATTAAAACCCTGCTTACACCGCAGAACTGGACTTTGCTGGTGTATAAGCCCACCAATGAATTCTTTTATTTAACCCATGACAGTGCAAAATCGGCATCACTATTTTCCGGTCATTCCTTAGCCGTAACGACTGAGCAATGTGACCAGACACCGGTTAACACCCTGTCGCAGCGAAGCAGACTGTCTGCGGATCTGACGGGTTTCATTTGCGACATGTTCAGGAAAAAGGAACATACCCGGTACATTTCGAAAGAGATTACAAATTTTGAGAAGAGCAAAACCGTGCTCTACGCCGCACTGAGTACGTTTGAAACAGGTTTATTTTGGCTGGCAATCAGCGCGATACTGACGCTGTATTATCGGAAAGTAGTTCGGAAACATATTATTGAGCAACACAAAAAAGCTGAAAGCTATCTCACATAATTATAAAGAAACGCTAATGATGCCATGTTCTTCATCACTCTCCTGCCGTAAATCCCATTACCGTCTAAGGTTATTAGACCCTGAACAGTCTTACGGAGCTGACATGAAATTCCCCCTGTACATCCTTACCGCCCTGGTTCTTTCCGGCTGCGGCGGCAGCAGTTCACCATCAAAAGTCACCGCGCCTGGCGCTGAAACCTCCGGTAAATTGCAGCTGCTGGAATCCGGTGCCAGCGTGATGCAGTCCAGGCCGCCGATCGACGCCATCAATACTTATCTCGACGGATTTCATTTTTATAATGGCGATCAGAACGGACAGATGGAAGCGCACCATTATGTCACCGTGTTAAACGAAGACGTGATGCAGGCAGTGATTTACGACGGTAATACCCGCGATGCCAAACTCATGGGCGTGGAATACATTATCAGCGAGCGGCTGTTCAATACCCTTCCGCCTGAAGAGAAAAAGCTCTGGCACAGCCACCGGCATGAAGTGATGTCCGGCAGCCTGATTGGTCCTGGCCTGCCTGCGCCTGCGGAAAAAGCGCTGATGGGCAAAATCGTTAATACCTACGGTAAAACCTGGCACACCTGGCACACTGATCGCGACAAAACCCTGCCGCTGGGCATTCCGGCGCTGATGATGGGCTTTACCGCTGACGGCCAGCTTGATCCCGCCCTGCTTGCCGAACGCGATCGCCTTTTTGACGTGAATACGAAAGAAATCCGCGAATCGCGCCGCGATCTGGATGCGCACCCGGTCGCCCCCGGTGCCGATGCCTGGCAGCGTGGCGAAGTGATACAGCTTAAGCGTGGACAGGGCGGCGGCGAGCATGCGCACGGTAAAACCCGCTTTGCGCCTGCGGAAAAACGCCCGGCAACGGTTCAATAATAATTAACATTGCGGGTTTACCCTCTTTTGCAGAATGCCGTACACTTTTGCTTCACAACGGAGATTTTGCATGAACGCACTGACGCACTCGCCCCGCAAGGCACTGCAACGCCGCACCTGGGCGTTATTTATGTTTTTCTTTATACCCGGCCTGTTAATGGCTTCCTGGGCCACGCGTACCCCCGCGATACGCGACACCCTGTCTGTTTCTACAGCCGGGATGGGCGTGGTGCTGTTCGGTTTGTCCGTCGGCTCGATGAGCGGCGTCCTCTCCTCCGGCTGGCTGGTTAAGCGCTTCGGCACCCGCAGCGTTATCCGCACCGCCATGTCCTTCAGCGTGGTCGGTATGATTATCTTAAGCGTGGCGCTGTGGTTCGCGTCGCCGCTGCTGTTCGCCTGCGGGCTGGCAGTATTTGGCGCGAGCCTCGGCTCTGCCGAAGTGGCGATCAACGTCGAAGGCGCGGCAGTGGAGCAGGCGCTGGATAAAACCGTGCTGCCGATGATGCACGGCTTCTACAGCCTCGGTACCCTGGCGGGCGCAGGCGTCGGCATGGGGCTGACGGCGCTCGGCGTGAGCGCTAATCTGCATATTCTGCTGGCGGCGCTGGCCACCATTATGCCGATTATTATCGCCATCACTGCCATACCGGACGGCACCGGCAAGGGCTCCGCTGAGGAGAACGGTCAGGGCGGGAAAGGCGTGCCTTTTTATCGCGATGTCCAGCTGATGCTGATCGGCGTGGTGGTGCTGGCGATGGCCTTTGCGGAGGGTTCCGCCAATGACTGGCTGCCGCTGCTGATGGTGGACGGGCACGGGTTCAGCCCGACCTCCGGCTCGCTCATCTATACAGGCTTTACGCTGGGTATGACCGTGGGACGCTTTACCGGCGGCTGGTTTATCGACCGCTACAGCCGCGTCGCGGTGGTGCGCGCCAGTGCGTTGATGGGCGCACTGGGCATCGCGTTGATCATCTTTGTGGACAGCGCCTGGGTGGCGGGCGTGTCGGTGATTTTGTGGGGACTGGGGGCATCACTCGGCTTCCCGCTGACCATTTCCGCCGCCAGCGATACCGGCCCGGATGCGCCGACGCGCGTCAGCGTGGTCGCCACCACCGGCTATCTGGCGTTTCTGGTGGGACCGCCGCTGCTTGGCTTCCTCGGCGAGCACTATGGTCTGCGCAGCGCGATGATGGTGGTGCTGGGGCTGGTGATCATTGCCGCGCTGGTTGCCCGCGCGGTGGCGAAACCTGAGCCACAAAATCAGCCGTGTGAGAATTAGTCCTGATTTGCCCGGCGGCGCAAGCTTGCCGGGCTTACAGTTTTAACAGCCTATGACAACGCGTTACCGACGGATTTATCCTTCAGGAACACCACCATCAGCACCAGCCAGATCAAGCCGTTCGCCAGATTAAACAGGCTGAACAGACCGTTACCCCCTGCCAGAAATGCGTGTTTGCTGACCTCAATGCCGACGGTGAAAATCGCCATTTGTAGCATGCCCATGGCAGCAGACACCGTGCCTTTACTCATGTCGCTGGCGAACAGCGTCAGGCGCACCAGTCCGGCATTGGCAAGGCCAATCCCAAAGGCATAAATACTCAGCCCGGCGGTCATCCACAAATAAGCATGGGATGACGCCACGGTTGCCACCGCCGCCAGCAGCAGACCACCCACAATCGGCCCGCCGCCCATGATAATCAGCGAGCGCACGGTACGGCGCGAGGTGAGGCGCGCCAGCACCAGGTTACCAATAATCAGCGCGCCAAAAATCGGCACCTGCAACAGGCCGTACTCGTAGCTCGACATGCCTTCGGCGCTGATGATGATGATCGGCGACTGGGCGATCCACGCCAGCAGCGGCAGGCTGACGAAACCCGTCGCCAGCGCACCCGCCACGAAGCGGCCATTTTTCATTACCGCTTTATAATCCCGCCCCAGCGCGTTAAGGGATAACGGCTCCCCCAGCCGCGTGGCGGTCTCCGGCATCGCGCGATGCAGACCGAAAAAGGCAATAGCCGCCAGCACCGCGAACAGCACAAACATCCCCTCCCAGGGCGCAGCATGCACCCAGGCGGCGCCCACCAGCGGGCCAAGCAGCGGCGCAATCAGCGCCACGTTCGCCATCAGCGCGGTGATCTTGATACAGGTCGCCTCGTCAAAGGATTCCTGAATGGCGGCATAGCCCACGGCACCGATAAAGCACAGGCTCACACCCTGTAAAAAGCGCAGGATAGTGAACTGTTCAATGTCCTGCGCCAGCAGGGTTGCCAGACAGGTGACGATAAACCACACCACGCCGGTTAACATCACCGGGCGGCGGCCAATACGATCCGACAGCGGCCCCAGCAGCCACTGTAAAAACATTCCCCCCGCCAGATAAGCGGTCATGGAGGTCGGCACCCACTCAATGCCGGCGTTGTACTGCTCAACCACCGCCAGCATGCCCGGCTGGATCATGTCGTTCGCGATATAAGTTGAGAATTCGTACAGGACCAGACAGAGCGGAAACAACAACGCCTGGCGTCCTAAACGGCGGCCAGGTAAAGCATGGTTTGGCATGAAATTTTTTATCCTGAAAAATCGCGCAAAGTGTAATGAATGCGCCGTCCCTGTAACAGCGAATTTTGCGACCTGCACAAAGTTTCGCACATTTTACGGCATTAACCGCCGTTTTCCCGTGGGCTATTTTGCCACGGTTTAAGCGGGCTCCGGCATGCTCTTATCGCAGAGTGTTCATTCCGGTTGCTCACAAGCGCCGGACAACTAAGACAAAACTGGTTTACCGGCGAAGGCGGTGATCCTAAGGTGATCCCTTTTTCAACGCGCCACTACAGGTAGCCTGCGGCAAAAGAGTGACAATACGATGCTGGAAGATCTGAATTATACCCTGTTCGCCTGGATGAATGCGACGCCGGACTCCCCCGCCTGGCTGATCCAGGCAGCCATTCTCATTGCCCGCGATCTGATCCACATCGTGCCGCTGCTGGCCGTGGTGCTTTGGCTGTGGGGGCCTGCCCAGCGGCAGTTAGTGGTTAAAATGGCGCTGGCGATCGTCGTCAGCCTTGTGGTGTCCTGGGTAATGGGGCACGTTTTCCCCCACGATCGTCCGTTTGTCGAGGGCGTGGGCTATAACTTCCTGCATCACGCGCCGGATGATTCCTATCCGAGCGATCACGGCACCGTCGCCTTTACCTTTGCGCTGGCGTTTTTGTTCTGGCACCGCATCTGGTCCGGCGTGGCGATGATGGGCGTGGCGCTGCTGATCGCCTGGTCGCGCGTCTATCTCGGCGTGCACTGGCCGCTGGATATGCTGGGCGGTTTGCTGGTGGGCATCAGCGGCTGTCTGACGGCGCAGATGCTGTGGCAGGCGTTCGGCGAGTCGTTATACGCCGCCCTGCAACGGGCTTACCGCGTCTGTTTTGCTCTGCCGATCCGCAAAGGCTGGGTGCGTGACTAAGCCTGCCGGCACAGGTAAGATTGAGCACCCCGCAGCGAGCGGGGTTTTCATCATGCCAGGGGATTTATGGAAACGAAACGTGACGAGCGTTTAGGCCTGTTGTTACAGGCGCTGAAGCGTACCGACAAGCTGCACCTGAAAGAGGCGGCGGCGTTATTAGGCGTTTCAGAAATGACCATTCGTCGCGATCTCGGCGCCCGCAATGCGCCTGTGGTCCTGCTTGGCGGTTATATCGTGCTGGAGCCGCGTACCGCCAGCCACTATCTGTTAAGCGATCAGAAAACCCGCCTGGTGGATGAAAAGCGTCTGGCCGCGCAATATGCCGCTAAGCTGGTGCAGGCGCACCAACTGGTATTTTTTGACTGCGGTACCACCACGCCCTGGATCATTGACGCCATTCCTCAGGATCTGCCCTTTACCGCCATTTGCTACTCGCTGAATACTTTTATGGCGTTGCAGGAAAAGCCCTTGTGTCGGGCCATCCTCTGCGGCGGCGAGTTCCACGCCAGCAATGCGATTTTTAAACCGCTGAACTTTAACGAGACGCTGAATAACCTGTGCCCGGATCTGGCATTTTATTCAGCGGCGGGCGTGCACCCGGTCCAGGGAGCGACCTGTTTCAATCTGGAAGAGTTACCGGTGAAGCACTGGGCGATGGCCCATGCGCAGTATCATGTGCTGGTGGTGGATCACAGTAAGTTTGATAAAGTGCGCCCGGCGCGTATGGGCGATCTGGACGCTTTTGACGCCATCGTCAGCGACCGCCGCCCGGACGAGGCGTTATGCGCGCTGGCGAAAGCGAAACAGATCACGTTGATGTATTCAGACGCATAGTGCGGGTTGAGTTGCCCGGCGGCGCAGGCTTGCCGGGCCTACACATGTTCCGTAGGCCGGGTAAGCGTGACCACCACCCGGCAACAAAAAAACCGGTCCGGTTACGAGAACCAGCTGCCAAACCACTCGTGGAATTTCATCAGCACAAAGTCCCACATCCGGCTGACGAAACCGCCCTCTTCCACCGCTTCCATTACCAGCAATGGCCGTTTTTCAATCACTTTGCCGTTAAGCTGGAAATCGATCGTGCCCACCACCTGGCCCTTTTTCAGCGGCGCGGTCAGCTGCGGCTCGGTCAGCGTCCAGGTCGCTTTCAGGTTCTTTAACTGACCTTTCGGAATGGTAATAGACCCGGCTTCGCCTGCCCCCAGCTTCACCTCTTTGCTGTCGCCAAACCACACGCGGGTGCTGACAAAAGTCGCATCCGGCTTAATTGGCGTGACGGTCTCAAAGAAGCGGAAGCCCCAGGTCAGCAGCTTTTCAGATTCATTAAAGCGGATGCGATCCGTTTTACTGCCCAGCACCACTGAAATCAGGCGCATGTCGCCCTGGGTCGCGGAGGCCACCAGGTTATAGCCCGCCCCTTCCGTGGTGCCGGTTTTCATGCCGTCGACATTCAGGTTGGTGCTCCACAGCAGACGGTTACGGTTCGGCTGGCGAATATTATTGAAGGTAAACTCTTTCTCTTTATGGATGGCGTACTCTTCCGGCACATCGTGGATCAGCGCTTTGCCGAGCAGCGCCATATCCCGGGCGGTACTGAACTGCCCTGGCGCATCCAGACCGTGCACGGTTTTAAAGGTGGTATTAGTCAGCCCCAGCCGTTTTGCATAGTTGTTCATCAGGCTGACGAAGGAATCCTGGCTGCCCGCCACGTAGTCGGCGATGGCGATGCTGGCATCGTTGCCGGACTGGATGATCACGCCTTTATTCAGTTCGGAAACCGGCACCTGATCGCCAGGCTTGAGGAACATCAGCGACGAGCCGCGCAGCGCCGGGTTGCCCGTTGCCCAGGCGTCTTTGCCTACCGTCACCATATCGTTAAGATGAATTTTTCCCGCCTTCAGCGCCTGTCCGACCACATAGCTGGTCATCAGCTTGGTGAGGCTGGCCGGATCGAGCTTCTCGTCGGCGTTGCCTTCCGCCAGCACTTTACCGCTGGCATAGTCCATCAGTATCCAGGCGCGGGCATCCACTGCCGGTGCCGCCGGAACCTGTTCAACCGCATACAGCGAAGGGGAGAAAAGAAATAATAGCGCAGAGCCCGCCGCCAGGCCGCGCAGGGATAAAGCGAAATGCGTCATAAATGCCACCCGTGTATCCATTCAAAACAAATCGCGTCACGTCACCGCTTCGCAATAAACGGTGAGTAATAACGTACTCAGGCATGGAAACCAATCATTAACCGGTAAAGTTTTTTAAAGTTTATGCAAATTACGGGATCGACGCCGCAAGTGGAGGATTTTTTTTGTAAGTCGTTGCCTGAATGTTAAATTTATTTCAACATAGAGGATCAGACGTGCCTGGCGCGCGTTCCCGCTGTCCACCGAGAAGGAATTTATATGATTACCCTGTGGGGCCGAAATAATTCCACCAACGTCAAAAAAGTCCGCCTGACGCTGGAAGAGCTTGAACTTCCTTACACGCAAATTCTGGCCGGTTTACAGTACGGTCTGAATCATGATGCGGAATACCTGGCGATGAACCCGAACGGTCTGGTGCCGTTGCTGCGCGATGACGAAACTGACAGCGTGCTGTGGGAATCCAATACCATCGTGCGTTTTCTGGCCGCGCAGTATGGTCAGGGACGCTTATGGATCGACGCCCCGGCTGCCCGTGCGCAGGCGGAAAAGTGGATGGACTGGTCAGCGACTACGCTGGCGCCCCGCCACAGCGTGATCCTTAAAGGACTGGTGAGAACCCCGCCGGAGCAGCGCGATCGGGCAGCCATTGACGAGGCGATTGCCGATTGTGATGGCCTGCTCGGCATCCTCGACGAGGCGCTGGCCAGCACGCCGTGGTTCTCCGGCAAGGAGTTTGGTCTGGGGGATATTGCCCTCGCGCCCTTTGTTTACAGCCTGCTGAATGTGCACACCGCCTGGACGCCGCGCCCGAACCTGACGCGCTGGTATCAGCAGCTGTGCGAGCGCCCGACGGTGCAGAGCGTGGTGATGATCCCGATCACCTGATGCGCTGACTGCTGGCGCGAACCTGCAATTTTCCCACCAGCTTAATGTGCGCCGCGGCATCTTCCCCGGCGCACAGATACTCCACCGCCATTCTGCCCAGTTCGTTATAGGCCAGCTGTATACTGGTGAGCATCGGCGTCAGCTGATGCGAAATGCGCTGATCGTCGTAGCCGCATACCAGCACATCTTCCGGAATACGTTTCCCCAGCGTGGCGAGCGCCTGATAGCAGCCGAGCGTCATCCAGTCGCTGGCGCAGAAGATCGCCTGCGGCGGCTGCGGCAACTGCATCAGTTCCAGCGTGGCGGCAAAAGTCGCGTTCAGCGACCAGTCGGTTTTATGCACCAGCGCCGCATCCGGTTCGATCCCGGCGTGGCGCAGCGTCTGCTCATAGCCTTCGAGACGTTCCTTGCTGGCATCCATCCATTCATCACCGGAAATATGGGCGATACGGGTGACCCCCTGATCCAGCAGATGCTGTGTTATCTGGCAGGCGTTGGCGCGATCGTCGGGTAAAAAGGTGGGCAGCAGTGGGCGCTGTTCGTCGTACTGATTAAGCAGCACGACCGGAAAATCGCACACGCCCTCGAACGGCGAGAAATCAAAGGGGCGCGTCACGGGGCTTGCAAAAATCACCCCGGCGCAACGGCGGCTGGCCAGCTGACGCAGGATATGCCGCGCCAGCTCGCTGTCCTCGCCGTAATCGTACACTGACAACAGCGTATCGTGCTGCCAGGCACAGGCGCTGGCTTCACTGAGCGCATCGCCAAAGGGATCGTAGCCGGGCATACCGCTCACCAGCAGCGCCACTTCCTCCTGCCCTTCCGGGCGGTGCTGCACCGCCAGCTTCTGATAACCCAGCGTTTTCGCGGCATCAAACACGCGCTCTCTTGTGGCGTCGCTTAACCGGATGGTGCGGCTGTTATTCAGCACCAGCGATACCGTCGCCTGGGAAACGCCCGCCAGGCGGGCAATATCGCCCATGGTAATTTTATTTTTCTTCTGCATTTTTCGTCCTCAAGCCCCGCCTGACTATACCACATCAGGCTCCTTCTTCCGGATCGCTGTTTTGTGAATGGAATAACAGTATCGGGACGTAAAAACGCTCACTATCTGCGCGCACTAATAAATATTAGCTAATAATATTCAACCAGGGAGGACGTCATGAGAACACGCTGGAGTAGTGAGCAGGCAAAAGGCTGGTATAAGGAACACGGCTGGGCCTGCGGCTTTAATTATCTGCCGCGCACGGCGGTAAACTGGACGGAGATGTGGCAGGCGGACACCTTCGATCCGATCACCATTGATGAGGAGCTGGGCTGGGCGGAGCGCTACGGCTATAACAGTCTGCGCACCAATCTGCCGTTTATCGTCTGGGAAAGTGACCGCGATGGCCTGTTGTCGCGTATTGATACCTTTCTCAGCCTGGCCGCCCGCCACGGTCTGAAAGTCATGCTGACGCTGATGGATGACTGCGCTTTTTCAGGCGATGAGCCGTTCACCGGGCCGCAAAAGCCCCCCAGACCGGCGGTGCATAACAGCCAGGCGGCGGCCAGCCCCGGACGCAAAATCGTCATGGATCCAGGCCAGTGGCCGCGCGTCGAAGCCTACGTGCGCGACCTGATCGGCAGCTTTGGCGACGATGATCGCATCACTATCTGGGATCTCTATAACGAACCCGGCAACCGCGGGCTGTTCGTCTCGCCGGTCGAATATGCCGAATATGACGAGGCGCTGGAGGGCTTTGCGCTGGAGCTGGTCTATCGCGCGTTTGACTGGGCGCGGGATGTGGATCCCGTTCAGCCGCTCACCATTGGCGCATGGCATGCGGACGTGGCGGCAAACAAAGCCTTTCTGCACCCCATTGATATCGCGGCGCTGGAGCAGTCGGACATCATCACTTATCACGCCTACGCGCCGACCATGATGCAGCTGGAGATCCTGCATTCGCTGGCGCAGTACGACCGGCCCGTGCTGTGCACCGAGTGGCTTTCACGTCATACCGGCTGCGTGTTCAGCGAGCAGTTGCCGCTGTTCAGCCTCTATCAGACCGGCTGTTATCACTGGGGGCTGGTGCAGGGCAAAACCCAGACCTGGCTGCCGTGGCCGGGGGTGAATAAAACCCATCCGGATCCGCAGTCGCTGTGGTTTCACGATGTGCTGACGCCGGAAGGCGAACCCTGGCGCGAGCAGGAGATGCACCTTGTCAAACGCCTGACCGCCCGCCAGCAGCAGATCCAGCAGTACGCCTTCGGTAATGAGGAGTGAATCATGAAAAGACTCTTACCTCTCCTTATTGCCTGTTGCTGCGCCAGCGCGGTGGCCCCCGCGTTCAGCGCCGATGCGGTGACGCTGCGCTTCTCCTGGTGGGGCGGCAAAGATCGCCATCAGGCGACGCTCGCCGCCCTGCAGGCTTTCGAAGCGAAGTACCCGGATATTAAGGTGAAAGCGGAATATACCGGCTGGGAAGGCTACTTCTCACGGCTGACCACGCAGATCAACAGCGGAACGGAAGCCGATCTGATCCAGACCAACTGGAACTGGCTGACGCTAATGTCCAGAAAAGGCGATGGCTTTTACGATCTGAATCAGCTTGCGGGTACGCTCGATCTAAACCAGTTTTCCCCTGCCGCGCTGGCCACCACCACGGTCAACGGCAAGCTCAACGCCCTGCCGTTGTCCACCAACGTAATGGGCTTCTATTACAATCAGGCCAGCTGGCAGAAGGCCGGGCTGCCGCTGCCGAAAAGCTGGGATGAACTGCTGGCGGCAGGGACGGTATTTAAGGAAAAGCTCGGCGATAACGCCTATCCGATCTACGTCGGCGAGCAGGACTGTATGTTGCTGGTGTTTTCGTGGATGTATCAGCAGGATCAAAAGCCGATGATCGACGTAAACAGAAAACGTCTGGCCTGGGATCGGGCCGATCTTACCAGGGCATTCGGTTTCTATAAAAAGCTGGTGGATAACCATGTACTGCCCGATACCAAAGTGCTGGCCTCCTACGGCGCGAAAAGCACGCCGATTTATGAGCTGAAACCCTGGATGGAGGGCGAATGGGCGGGCAGCTATAACTGGAACGTGCTCTACCCGTCGCAGAGCGTGACGCTGAAAAATCCCGCCGATCTGGTGCCAGGCCCCTATCCACTGTTGCCAGGGGCGAAAGATGCCGGACAGTTCCGGAAAACGGCGATCATGTACTCGATAGGCCGTACCACGAAGCACCCAAAAGAGGCGGCGCTGCTGCTGAACTTTCTGGTGAACGAGCCGGAAGGCGTGATCCCGGTGGGGCTGGAGCGCGGCGCGCCTTTGAGTCAGGCGGCGGATAAACTGCTGCGGGAAAAAGGCATTTTGCTGGACAGCGATCCGGTGATCGCCGGGCTGTTGCAGTCCTACGCCCTGCCGAATAACTTTGTCGCCACCCCCTATATGGAAGATATGCAGTTTGGCGCGCTCTTTACCGCCGTACGTGAAAAGCTCGACTACGGCAAAATGAGCGTCGAGGAGGCGGCCAGCGATTTTGAACAGCAGGCCAACCGCATCCTGAAACGCGTGATGCGTTAACCTTCCCTGCGCGCCGGTACTGCTGGCGCGCAAATCAGGTCTGCGGGCTGACTTTCAGCAGCTCGCCATCAGACTCATCGGTCAGCACATAGAGATACCCGTCCGGCCCGACGCGCACATCGCGGATACGCTGATTGCGATCGCCGAGAATGCGCCCGTCTTCGCTGACTTTATTACCGTTCACGCTCATGACGATCACGTCCTTGTCCTTCAGCGCGCCGATAAAGAGTTTGTTCTGCCACTGCGGGAAAGTCGGACTGTTATAAAACGCCATACCGCTTACCGCCGGGGACTGCTTCCAGTAAAAGATCGGCGGCTCGGTGCCTTCCACGATCTCGCCCTTCGCTTCCGGGATCTTCAGCCCGCTGTAGTTAATGCCGTGGGTCGCCAGCGGCCAGCCGTAGTTTTTGCCGCGTTCGGGAATATTGATCTCATCGCCGCCGCGCGGGCCGTGCTCGTTAAGCCACAGGGCATCGCTCCAGGGATTCATCGCCATGCCCTGCGGATTACGAATGCCATACGACCAGATTTCCGGCCGCGCACCGGCTTTACCGGCCCACGGATTATCTTCCGGCACCTGACCATCCTCGGTTAAGCGCACCAGTTTGCCCTGGTGTTTGTCCAGATCCTGCGCCGTGGGTCGCTGGTTATTTTCCCCCAGCGCGATAAACAGATGCCCTTTACCATCAAACACCAGCCGTCCACCGAAATGGTTGCCGGTGGAGAGTTTTGGCGTCTGGCGGAACACCGTCTGGAAATTCTCCAGCCGCTTAAGATCGTCGCTCAGTTTGCCGTAGCCTACCGCTGTACCGGCATTGCCGTCGCTGTCGGCTTCGGCGTAGCTCAGCCAGACGCGGCGGGAACTGGCAAAATCCGGCGCCAGCGCCACATCCAGTAATCCGCCCTGGCCGTTCGCCCAGACGCGGGGTACGCCGCTTATCGGATCTGACAGGCCGCCGTTTTCCTGCCAGTGGCGTAACTGGCCGCCGCGCAGGGTAATGAGCATGCCTTTGTTATCCGGCAAAAACGCCAGTGACCAGGGGTGATCAAGTTTGGTTTGCAGGGCATCAACCTTGACCGGCGCAGGGGCGGCAAATATTGATGTGCTCAATAACAGGGCAGGAATGACCAGCAGGGGGGAACGGCGCATATTGCTCTCCTTTAATCGCACTGGATAAAGATTAGCCAGTCAGGACGGCTGCGCTTTGACTTTTACAAAAGCTTTAACTTCAGCAAACTGAAGGGGGAGTCGCCTCCCCCCGGGGATCAGGCCTCTTCGAGGGAAGTATGCTCGTCCAGCCCATCAATGCAGGTGTTCAGGGCATTCAGGCAGCGGTCAAGTTTATCGGCATTAACCGCGATAAAGGTCGGGCTGTCGTGATGGCCGCTCATCAGGCAAACCGCCGCAGAGGACAATGCGCCCTCCGCAAGTCGCAACGCTTCCCACTCATGACGGGTCCAGGGGGCAGATGGCTGCTCCGCCAGATCGCGTATTTCAGTGGCAAGCTTAAAGAAGTTGTCACGTAATTGATTACTTTCGCTGACCGACATATAGCCTTTCGCCTTAAGAAGCTGGACGTAAGCAGCCAGTTCGAGTCTGGCGTGGGTCAGTTTCTCCATCAGATGGAGCTGAAGCCTGTCAACGTTCATCGCCTTCCTCCTCTCACTTATCAAACAGGGTGTAAATTTATCTTAAGTTCACTTTTTAGCCAGATACATGCACCAGATCAATAATTGTAGTCTTGTTAACATTTTTTTACCGTGCATTAACCCGTTAAAACCTTCGCCCTCCCGAATCAGAAGTAGAGCGCCGCCCAAAACCCGTGTAAAATCGCCCGGTTTTTATTTTCCTGTTTACTTTGTGAGCGTATGAGCATGCAACAACCCCGTATTGGCTTCGTCTCCCTCGGCTGCCCGAAAAACCTGGTGGATTCTGAACGCATCCTGACAGAGTTGCGCACTGAAGGTTACGATGTGGTGCCTAATTACGACGACGCCGATATGGTGATCGTGAACACCTGCGGTTTTATCGACAGCGCGGTCCAGGAGTCGCTGGAAGCCATCGGCGAAGCCCTGACTGAAAACGGCAAGGTGATCGTCACCGGCTGCCTCGGCGCGAAAGTGGATCAGATCCGCGAAGTGCACCCGAAGGTGCTGGAAATCACCGGCCCGCACAGCTATGAGCAGGTGCTGGAACACGTGCACCACTATGTGCCGAAGCCGAAGCATAACCCGTTCTTAAGCCTGGTGCCGGAACAGGGCGTGAAGCTGACGCCGCGCCATTACGCTTACCTGAAAATTTCCGAAGGCTGTAACCACCGTTGCACCTTCTGCATTATTCCGTCGATGCGCGGCGATCTGGACAGCCGTCCGATTGGCGACGTGCTGGCGGAAGCGAAACGTCTGGTGGACGCGGGCGTGAAAGAGCTGCTGGTGATCTCCCAGGACACCTCCGCCTACGGCGTTGACGTGAAGCACCGCACCGGTTTCTATAACGGCGAGCCGGTGAAGACCAGCATGGTCAGCCTGTGCGAACAGCTGTCGAAGCTGGGCGTCTGGACACGTCTGCACTATGTGTATCCTTACCCGCACGTGGACGATGTGATCCCGCTGATGGCGGAAGGCAAGATCCTGCCGTACCTGGATATTCCGTTGCAGCACGCCAGCCCGCGTATTCTGAAGCTGATGAAGCGTCCTGGCTCCGTTGACCGCCAGCTGGCGCGTATCAAACAGTGGCGTGAAATCTGCCCGGAACTGACCCTGCGCTCGACCTTTATCGTCGGCTTCCCGGGCGAAACGGAAGAAGATTTCCAGATGCTGCTGGATTTCCTGACCGAAGCGCGTCTGGATCGCGTGGGCTGCTTCAAATACAGCCCGGTTGAAGGCGCAACCGCTAACGAGCTGCCGGACCAGGTGCCGGAAGAGATCAAAGAAGAGCGCTGGAACCGCTTTATGCAGCTGCAACAGCAGATCTCTGCTGAACGTCTGCAGGAGAAAGTGGGCCGCGAAATCATGGTGATCATCGACGAAGTGGATGAAGAAGGCGCGATTGGCCGCAGCATGGCTGACGCCCCGGAAATCGACGGCGCGGTGTACCTGAACGGCGAAACTAACGTGAAGCCGGGCGATGTGATCCGCGTGAAAGTGGAAAACGCCGACGAGTACGATCTGTGGGGTACGCGGGTTTAACTCCCCTCACCCTAACCCTCTCCCACAGGGAGAGGGGATCGTCCAGTGCTGAATTCACCCTCTCCCTGTGGGAGAGGGCCGGGGTGAGGGGTAACTACCCTTTTATCTTCGGATCCAGCGCATCCCGCAGACCATCGCCTAACAGATTAAACGCCAGCACCGTCAGGAAAATCGCCAGGCTCGGGAAGAGCGCCACGTGCGGCGCGATCACCATATCCGCCCGCGCTTCGTTGAGCATTGCGCCCCACTCCGGCGTTGGCGGCTGCGCGCCGAGGCCCAGAAACGACAGGCTCGCCGCCGAGATAATCGACGTGCCGATGCGCATAGTGAAATAGACCACAATCGACGAAATAGTGCCGGGCAGAATGTGGCTGAACAGAATGGTGGCATCGCTGGCCCCGATACTGCGCGCCGATTCGATAAAGGTCTGCTGCTTCAACACCAGCGTATTGCCGCGCACCAGACGGGCAAAGGCCGGAATGGAAAACACCGCCACGGCGATGATCACATTCGCCATCCCGCTACCCATCACCGCCACCACCGCGATGGCCAGCAAAATCCCCGGAAAGGCGAACAGCACATCGCACAGGCGCATGATCAGCCGATCCCACCAGCCCTCGTAATAGCCCGCCAGCAGCCCCAGCACGGTGCCGATCGCCGCGCCGATCAGCACCGCGAAGACGCCCGCCGCCAGCGAGATCTGCGCTCCGGTCAGCACGCGGCTGAAAATATCGCGCCCCAGCGAATCGACGCCGAACCAGTGCAGCATGGAAGGCCCGTCGTTTAAGCGGTCATAGTCGAAATAGTTTTCCGCATCGAAAGGCGCGATCCAGGGGGCAATCGCCGCCACCACAATCAGTAATACCACAAACAGCCCCGCCGCCATGGCGACCGGCTGCTGACGAAATCGCCGCCAGAACTCATGCCACGGCGTACGCACATGGTCCGGTTTCAGACCGGGCATGGCCTTTAATATCGCCTGACGACGCCAGTTTAAAAGTCGCATCCTTACTTGTACCTGATAGCCGGGTTAATGGCGGCGTAAAGCATATCCACCACTAAGTTGATAAGAATAAATTCCAGTGAGAAGAGCAGCACTTCTGCCTGGATCACCGGGTAATCGCGCATTTCCACCGAGTCCACCAGCAAACGCCCCAGCCCCGGCCAGTTGAAGACTTTCTCCACCACAATCGAGCCGCCGAGCAGAAAGCCGAATTGTAAGCCCATCATGGTGACCACCGGGATCATGGCATTACGCAGACCATGCTTGAGGATGATCCACTTCTCGCTCACCCCTTTAGCGCGGGCAGTACGCATGTAATCTTCGTTCAGCACATCGACAAAAGAGGCGCGGGTAAAGCGCGCCATTACTGCCGCCACCGCCGCGCCCAGCGTGATGGACGGTAAAATATAGTGCCGCCAGCTGTCAGCGCCCACCGTTGGCAACCAGCCGAGTTCGACGGAAAAGACCTGCATCAGCAGCATACCGAGGGCAAACGCCGGAAAGGAGATCCCGGTGACGGCGAGCGCCATGCCGAGACGATCCGGCCAGCGGTTACGCCAGACGGCGGCGGAGATCCCCGCCGCCAGGCCAAACAGCATCGCCCAGCTCATGCTGGCCAGCGTCAGCCACAGCGTCGGCATAAAGCGGCTGGCGATCTCATCGGCCACCGGACGGCGTGACACCATTGAGTTGCCGAAATCCCCCCGTAATACGTCCGTAATGTAATGCCAGAACTGCACATACAGCGGCTGGTCAAGGCCGAGCTGCTGGCGCACCATCGCCACCACCTGCGCGTCGGCCTCCGGCCCCGCCACCAGCCGCGCCGGATCGCCTGGCAGCAGATGGACAAATAAAAACACCAGCACCGCCACAATCAGCAGTGTCGGGATAAGACCCAGCAGGCGTTTGAGAAAATAGTTAAGCATGTTCTACCCTGAATCCGATGCCCCTTTTCCCTGCCTTCTTTGCAAACAAAAGGGGCATTCTCACTATTTCAAATCCGCATCGTCAAAACTGAAGCCTGTATCCGGCATGATGTAGAACCCGGTCAGATCTTTGTTATGCGCTGACACCAGCTTTTCCACCACCAGCGGTACCCAGGGAGCGTCTTTCCAGATCGTATCCTGCGCTGCTTTATACAGGCGGGCTTTCTCTTCCGGATTGGTGGTCTTCAGTGCCGCAACCAGATCCTGATCCACCTGCGGATTGCTGTAGAAGGCGGTATTAAACTGCGTTGGCGGCCAGTTTTGCGTGGTGAACAGCGGCGACAGCGCCCAGTCAGCCTCGCCGGTAGACGCCGTCCAGCCGGTGTAGAACATCCTCACCCCGCTCTCTTTCTGCCCCTTGCCTTCCACTTCCGACGCACGCTGTCCGGCATCCATCGCCGTGACCTGCGCCTTGATGCCGACCTGCGCCAGCTGCTGCTGAGTAAACTGCAAGACTTTTTGCGCAGTGCTGTGATTGTGCGACGACCAGAGCGTGGTGCTGAAACCCTTCGGATAGCCTGCTTCTTTCAGCAGTTCACGGGCTTTCGCCGGATCGTAAGGCCACGGCTGATAGGTTTGCGCATTTGCCAGCGTCGGCGGGATCACGCCGGTCGCCGGCGTGGCGTATCCTGCAAAGGCCACTTTTACCAGCGCCTGCCGGTTAATGGCGTAATTGATCGCTTCACGCACTTTCGGGTTGTCGAACGGTTTTTGCGTCACGTTCATGCTGATGTAGCGCTGCATAATGGAGGGGCTTGCCACCAGCTCCAGCTTGCTGTTTTTTTGCAGCACGGCGGCCTGCTCGTAGGGGATCGGGAAGGCGAACTGCGCCTCGCCGGTTTGCAGCATGGCCGCGCGGGTATTGTTATCCACTACCGGACGCCAGGTGATGGTATCGAGCTTCGGCAGCCCTTTTTGCCAGTAATCAGCAAATTTTTTCACCTTCACAAAATCGGTCTGGTTCCAGGTATCAAGGGTATAAGGACCGGTGCCCACCGGGTGGAAGCCAATCTCTTTACCGTATTTAGAGAGCGCTGCCGGGGAAATCATCGCCGTCGCCGGGTGCGCCAGAATATTGATAAAGGCGGAGAACGGCTGTTTCAGGGTAATTTTTACCGTCGACGGATCCACGGCTTCGGTCTGCGCGATATTTTTATACAGGTTATAGCGCTTCAGGCTGCTGGCCGGATCGCTGGCACGGTCGAGGTTCACCTTTACCGCTGCCGCGTTAAAATCGGTGCCGTCCTGGAACTTCACGCCCTGACGTAGTTTGATGGTATAGACCAGGCCGTCGTCCGACACGGTATAACTTTCCGCAAGAACGTTTTTCAGCTTCATCTCTTTATCCAGCCCGAACAGCCCCTGATAGAAGGATTTCGCCACCGCCTGTGAGAGGGTGTCGTTGGCGTCATAAGGATCGAGGGTGGTGAAATTAGAGGCCACCGCCACCACCACGTCTTTCGCGGCCAGCACCGGTGCGGCAGCAAGAACAGAGGCGACGCCGAGCGCAACCTGCCATTTCCGCGCAACAAATTGTGTCATGTTAATCTCCTGAGTTTCCCTGTCTGTCCGGGAATATTATTGTCATTAAAATGCAGATGAAGTGCTGCCTGGTGTTGTGCGTGCGACCAGGTGATCCGGCGCAACCTGTTGCAGCTGCACGCGGCGCGGCGGATCGCCCAGTTTGCGGATGTTGCTCGGCATCTCGTCCGAGAGCAGCACCCGCTGCGGCCGCTGGTGACCCGGATCGGCCACCGGCACCGCCGCCATTAACTTACGCGTATAGGGATGCTGCGGGTTTTCGAACACCGCGCGCCGCGGGCCAATTTCCACAATCTGCCCCATATACATCACCGCCACGCGATGACTGATGCGCTCCACCACCGCCATGTCGTGGGAGATAAACAGATAAGCGATACCCATTTCCCGCTGCAAATCGAGCAGCAAATTGATGATTTGCGCGCGGATAGACACATCCAGCGCCGAGACGGACTCATCGGCGATAACCACTTTTGGATTGAGCGCCAGCGCGCGGGCAATGCAGATGCGCTGCCGCTGGCCGCCGGAAAACTCATGGGGATAGCGCCAGGCGTGCTCCGGCTTTAAGCCGACGCGCTCCAGCAGCCAGGCCAGACGGCGCTCGGAGGCCTGCGTATCCAGCAGATCGTGTACCCGCAGCGGCTCCATAATCGAGTAGCCGATGGTTTTACGCGGATCGAGGGAGGCAAAGGGATCCTGGAAAATACACTGAATATCCCGGCGCAGCGGCTGAAGCTGGCTGTCGGGCAGCGTGTCGATGCGCTGACCGTTAAAGGTGATGGTGCCGCCCTGGGAGGCCACCAGCCGCAGCAGCGCGCGCCCGGTGGTGGATTTTCCGCAGCCGGACTCCCCCACCAGCGACAGCGTCTCCCCCGGCCAGAGATCAAAGCTGACGCCTTCCACCGCGTGTACTTCGCGGGTCACGCGATTGAGAATGCCGCTGCGTATCGGGTAACGCGACACCAGATCCCGCACCTGCAAAATGGGCTCTCCCGCCACCACCGTGTCCTGACCGTTTCCGGTGTCGGGCAATACTGCGGCGCTGCGGGACGGCAGCGGGAAACGGCGCGGCAGATCGCTGCCGCGCATGGCACCGAGGCGCGGCACTGCCGCCAGCAGGGATTTCGTATAGGGATGCTGCGGCGCGTTGAAGATCTGCTCCACGCTGCCGGTTTCCACGGCTTCGCCCTGGTACATCACCAGCACCCGGTCAGCAATATCCGCCACCACGCCCATATCATGGGTGATAAAAATCACCCCCATCGCCATCTCTTTTTGCAGCACGCTGATCAGTTGCAGGATCTGCGCCTGGATAGTCACGTCCAGCGCGGTGGTGGGCTCATCGGCGATCAGCACCGCCGGGCGACAGGAGAGCGCCATGGCGATCATCACCCGCTGACGCATCCCGCCTGAGAGCTGGTGCGGGAAGCGGGACAAAATGGCGTCCGCCTCAGGAATACGCACCTGCTCCAGCATGCGCCGGGCTTCTTTCAGCGCGGCATCGCGCCCCAGCCCCTGATGCAGGCGGATCGACTCGGCGATCTGCTCGCCGACGGTAAACACCGGATTGAGCGAGGTCATCGGCTCCTGAAAGATCATCGCCATATCCGCTCCGCGCACGCTGCGCATCTGAGCATGACTTAACCCATTCAGATCCACCACCTGACGGCTTCGGCGTTGCAGACGAAGCTCATCGCTGCTGACCATGCCGCCGGACTGCGCCAGCAGACGCATCAGCGCCAGCGCCGTAACGGATTTACCAGAGCCGGATTCGCCGACAATCGCCAGGGTTTCCCCCCGTTTCAGGGAAAAGGAGAGATCCCGCACGACGTGCGACGTGCCGCCTTCGTCCGGAAAACGAATATTCAGTTTACTGACCCGCAGCACTTCACTGGCGTCTGACTCAAGCACGTGCGACCATCCTCTGACCTCTTACTGATTGAGTGCCTGAAAACAGGCATGAATTTTGACTATAGAAAGTCAAATCAACGAAGTAAAGCAACCTGACCGGTAAGGCACATATTGATTACATTCAGCCGAACCGGGTTTTCTGCCATAATAGGCGTTTTGAATGCACGTTCAGATTGCCAGTCAGGAGCACACATGGAGTTTTCCGCAGGCCTTTTGCCGCTGGAGACAGCGCTGTCTCAGATGCTGTCCGTTATTACCCCGATCACCGCGTACGATACGCTGCCGCTGCTGGCCTGTTTCGGGCGCGTCACGGCGCATGACGTGGTTTCGCCGCTGAATGTCCCCGGCTTTGATAACTCCGCGATGGACGGCTACGCCGTGCGGCTGACGGATCTGGCGGCGGGCGCGCCCCTGCCGGTGGCGGGAAAGGCCTTTGCCGGGCAGCCGTTTAACGATGTGTGGCCTGTCGGCACCTGCGTGCGCATTATGACCGGCGCGCCCGTTCCTGCGGGCTGCGATGCGGTGGTGATGCAGGAAGAAACCGAACAGAGCGACGCAGGCGTGCGTTTTACCCGCGAGGTGCGCGCCGGGCAGAATATCCGTCGCCTCGGGGAAGACATCCGCGCCGGTGAGGTGGTGTTTAAGGCCGGGCAGACGCTGACGGTGGCCGAACTGCCAGTGCTGGCGTCGCTGGGTATCGCCAGCGTCGACGTGGTGCGTAAAGTGCGCGTGGCGCTGTTTTCCACCGGCGATGAACTGCAACTGCCGGGACAGCCGCTGGGCGACGGACAAATCTACGATACTAACCGGCTGGCGGTGCATTTAATGCTGGAGCAGCTTGGCTGCACGGTGATCAACCTCGGCATTATTCCTGACGATCCCGCCCGGTTACGGGAAGCCTTTATTGCCGCGGACAGCCAGGCAGACCTGGTGATCACCTCCGGCGGCGTATCTGTGGGTGAAGCGGACTACACCAAAACGCTGCTTGAAGAGCTGGGTGAAATCGGCTTCTGGAAGCTGGCGATCAAGCCCGGTAAACCTTTCGCCTTCGGCAAGCTGAGCCAGAGCTGGTTCTGCGGGCTGCCGGGCAATCCGGTATCAGCGGCAGTGACTTTCTATCAGCTGGTGATCCCGCTACTGGCGAAACTGGGCGGTAAAAATGACAGCGCGCTGCCGACGCGTCTGCGCGTGCGCACCGCCACCCGCCTGAAAAAATCACCGGGCCGCCTCGATTTTCAGCGCGGCCTGTTAACCCGCAATGAACAGGGCGAATTAACCGTCAGCACCACCGGGCATCAGGGCTCGCATATCTTCAGCTCCTTCAGCCAGGGCAACTGTTTTATCGTGCTGGAAGCGGAGCGACAGAACGTCGAAGCGGGAGAATGGGTTGAGGTGGAGCCGTTTAATCATCTGTTCGGAGGGCTGTAATGTCCATTGAACTGAGCGATGGCGAGATGATGCGCTACAACCGGCAGATCGTGCTGCGCGGCTTTGACTTTGACGGTCAGGAGCGGCTGAAAGGCGCACGGGTGCTGGTGGTGGGGCTTGGCGGGCTGGGCTGCGCAGCGGCGCAGTACCTGGCGGCGGCGGGCGTCGGCCATCTGACGCTGCTGGATTTTGATACTGTCTCCCTCTCGAATCTGCAACGGCAGACGCTGCACAGCGACGCCACGCTTGGCGAGCCCAAAGTAGAGTCGGCCCGCGCGGCGCTGGCGCGTATCAATCCGCACGTCTCCTTTACCCTGCTCAACGCGCAGCTGGACGACGACGCCCTGAACGCGCAGATCGCCGCCCACGATCTGGTGCTGGACTGCACCGACAACGTTGCGGTCCGTAATCAGCTTAATGCCGGATGTTTTCAGGCGAAAGTGCCGCTGGTTTCCGGCGCGGCGATCCGCATGGAAGGCCAGATCAGCGTCTTCACCTGGCAGCCGGGCGAGCCGTGCTACCGCTGCCTGAGCCGTCTGTTCGGCGAGAATGCGCTGACCTGCGTGGAAGCGGGCGTGATGGCCCCGCTGGTGGGGGTGATTGGTTCGTTACAGGCGATGGAAGCCATCAAGCTGCTGGCGCATTATGGCACGCCCGCCGCCGGGAAAATCGTGATGTACGACGCCATGACCTGCCAGTTCCGCGAGATGAAATTAATGCGCCATGCCGGATGCGAGGTGTGCGGGCAATCTTAGCCGCTATGCCCGGCGGCGCTGCGCTTGCCGGGCCTACATAAATTCGTCGCATTCGTCCCCGTAGGCCGGGTCAGGCGCAGCCGCCACCCGGCGATTCAGGTTTGGTAGGCCGGGTAAGCGCCAGCGCCACCCGGCAATTTACAGCCCCAGCCGCCCAAACGCTCCCTGCCAGTCCTGTTCAAACTTCGCGATAGCCGCCTCCACCGCCGGAGCGGCGATAAACTGCTGCGCCACGTCCAGCGGCAGCGTAATAGATTCACAGCCCGCCAGCAGGCAGTCCAGCGCCTGACGCGGAGTTTTAAAGCTGGCAGCCAGCACTTTTGCGCCTGGCGCATGCAGGGTTAACAACCGCTGCAAATCGCCCACCGTCTGAATACCGTTTCCGCCCTGCGCATCCACGCGATTCACATAGGGCGCGACATATTCCGCCCCCGCCAGCGCGCTTAATAGCCCCTGCCCTGCACCGTACACCGCCGTACCGAGCGTGGGGATGCCTTCCGCCTTAAGCAACTTTATAGCCGCCAGCCCTTCAGCGCTGACCGGCACCTTCACCACGATATCCGCGATAATGCTGCGCAGTTTACGGGCATCCACCACCATGCCTTCCGCGGTGGTCGCCATGACCTGCGCGAATAACCGGCCCTTGCCGCCCAGCGCGTCATGCAGGGCGGGCAGTAGCTCCTCCAGTGGCGTTTTACCCGCGGCGACAATGCTCGGGTTAGTGGTCACGCCTGCCAGCGGGAAAATGCGCGCCAGTTGTCTGACTGCCGCGACGTCGGAGGTATCGAGATAGAGTTCCATGATATGACCTTCAAAATGTGAGATGTAGCATGCGCTGAAATTTACCTCAGGCTACCTGAATGATACTTGATCGGCGTCAAAATAACTTTCATTCGAAAGTCATTTAATCTTCGTACGCAAGATGAGGCACAATCATGATATTCAATATTCAGCGCTACTCCACCCACGATGGCCCCGGTATCCGTACCGTAGTGTTCCTTAAAGGCTGCTCGCTCGGCTGCCGCTGGTGCCAGAACCCGGAAAGCCGTTCGCTGAAACGCGATCTGCTCTACGACGACCGGCTGTGTCTCGACGGCTGCGAACTGTGCCAGCAGGCGGCCCCCACGGTGATTGAATGCGCGCTGAACGGTCTGCTGATCCATCGCCAGCATCTTAATGACGCGCACCTGGACGCGCTGACGGCATGCTGCCCGACCCAGGCGCTGACCGTCTGCGGCGAAACAAAACCAGTAGATGAGATCATGACCACCGTCCTGCGCGATAAACCCTTTTACGATCGCAGCGGCGGCGGCATCACCCTCTCCGGCGGCGAACCCTTTATGCAGCCTGCGCTGGCCGCCGCGCTGTTTAAGGCCAGCCATGAAGCGGGAATTCATACCGCCGTGGAAACCTGTCTGCATGTGCCGTGGCACTACGTTGAGCCCTCTTTAGATAATGTCGATCTGTTCCTTGCGGACCTGAAACATGTCGACGGCGAGAAATTCAAAGCCTGGACCGATGGCTCGGCAAAACGGGTGATGGAGAACCTCAAACGCCTCGCCCGCAAGGGCAAGCTGTTGACCATCCGCGTGCCGCTGATCCCCGGTTTTAACGCCGATGAGACGTCGATCCGCGCCATTACCCGTTTTGCCGCCGACGAACTCAACGTCCGCGATATTCATTTTCTGCCGTACCACACGCTGGGCATGAACAAGTATCACCTGCTCGGCCAGACCTACACCGCGCCAGACAAACCGCTCGACGCCCCGGATCTGCTGGCTTTTGCAGAAGACTACGCGCGCGAATGCGGGCTGACCGCCACGTTACGAGGATAACCTTATGACCACTTTACGTCTCGATACCCTGACTGACCGCATCAAGGCGCATAAAAATGCGCTGATCACCATCACCAAACCGCCGGTCTGCACCGAGCGCGCGCTGCACTATACCCAGGCTTATCAGCAGCATATGGATAAGCCGATCCCGGTGCGCCGCGCCCTTGCCCTCGCCCATCATCTGGCGGAACGCACCATCTGGATCAAGCATGATGAGTTGATTGTCGGCAACCAGGCGAGTATGGTCCGCGCCGCGCCGATCTTCCCGGAATATACGGTGACCTGGATAGAAAACGAGATCGACGATCTTGCCGATCGTCCGGGCGCAGGGTTTGCCGTCAGCGAAGAGAACAAGCGCGTGCTGCATGAAATCTGCCCGTGGTGGCGCGGCCAGACGGTACAGGATCGCTGCTACGGTATGTTTACCGACGAGCAAAAATCACTGCTGGAGACCGGCATCATTAAAGCCGAAGGCAATATGACCTCCGGCGATGCGCACCTGGCGGTGAACTTCCCGCTGGTGCTGGAGCTGGGTATGGACGGGCTGCGCCAGAAAGTCGCCGAGCGTCGTTCGCGCATCAATCTGACGGTGCTGGAAGATCTGCACGGCGAGCAGTTCCTCAAAGCCATTGATATTGTGCTGGAAGCCGTCAGCCAGCATATCGCACGCTTTGCGGATCTGGCGCGTAACATGGCGCAGGCAGAAACCCGCGAAAGCCGCCGCGACGAACTGCTGGCGATCGCGGAAAACTGCGATGTCATTGCCCATCAGCCGCCGAAAACGTACTGGCAGGCCCTGCAGCTGTGCTATTTCATCCAGTTGATTTTGCAGATCGAATCTAACGGTCACTCGGTGTCCTTTGGCCGCATGGATCAGTATCTGTATCCGTATTACCGCCGTGACGTGGAGCTGGACCAGAGCCTGGCGCGGGAAGACGCCATCGAACTGCTGCATGCCTGCTGGCTGAAGCTGCTGGAAGTGAACAAAATCCGTTCCGGCTCGCACTCCAAAGCCTCGGCCGGTAGCCCGCTGTATCAGAACGTCACCATCGGCGGTCAGAAACTGGTCAACGGTAAGCCGCTGGATGCAGTGAACCCGCTCTCTTATGCGATCCTCGAATCCTGCGGCCGCCTGCGCTCCACCCAGCCGAACCTCAGCGTGCGTTACCACGCGGGGATGAGCAACGATTTCCTCGACGCCTGCGTGCAGGTGATCCGCTGCGGCTTCGGCATGCCGGCGTTCAATAACGATGAGATCGTTATCCCGGAATTTATCAAGCTCGGGATCGAACCGGCAGACGCTTACGATTATGCGGCGATTGGCTGCATCGAAACCGCCGTCGGCGGCAAGTGGGGCTATCGCTGCACCGGCATGAGCTTTATTAACTTCGCCCGCGTGATGCTGGCGGCGCTGGAAGGCGGACGGGACGCCACCAGCGGCAAAGTATTCCTGCCGCAGGAACTGGCGCTGTCGAAAGGCAATTTCAGCGACTTTTCGCAGGTGATGGACGCCTGGGACACGCAGATCCGCTACTACACGCGCAAATCCATTGAGATCGAGTATGTGGTGGACACCATGCTGGAGGAGAACGTGCACGATATTCTCTGCTCGGCGCTGGTGGACGACTGCATCGAACGCGCGAAAAGCATCAAACAGGGCGGCGCGAAATATGACTGGGTTTCCGGTTTGCAGGTGGGGATCGCCAACCTCGGCAACAGCCTGGCGGCGGTGAAAAAGCTGGTGTTCGATCAGGGGGCGATAGGTCAGCAGGAACTGGCAAAAGCGTTGGCGGAAGATTACGAAGGGCTGACCCACGAGCAGCTGCGTCAGCGTCTGATCAACAGCGCGCCGAAATACGGTAATGATGACGACAGCGTGGATCTGCTGCTGGCGCGCGCCTATCAGACCTACATTGAGGAGCTGAAGCAGTATCACAATCCGCGCTATGGCCGGGGTCCGATCGGCGGTAATTACTACGCCGGTACCTCGTCCATTTCCGCCAACGTGCCTTTTGGCGCCGCAACCATGGCGACCCCGGATGGCCGTAAAGCCCATACCCCGCTGGCGGAAGGCGCAAGCCCGGCTTCCGGTACCGACCATTTAGGGCCGACGGCGGTAATAGGCTCGGTGGGTAAACTGCCGACGGAGGCGATCCTGGGCGGCGTGTTGCTGAACCAGAAGCTGAATCCGGCGACGCTGGAAAACGACAGCGACCGCCAAAAGCTGATGATGCTGCTGCGCACCTTCTTTGAAGTGTATAAAGGCTGGCATATTCAGTACAACATTGTGTCGCGCGAGACGTTAATCGCCGCGAAGCAGCATCCGGATCAGTATCGTGACCTGGTGGTGCGCGTGGCGGGGTATTCGGCGTTCTTCACCGCCCTGTCGCCGGATGCGCAGGACGATATTATCGCCCGTACCGAACATACGTTGTAATCCCCCTTGCCCGGTGGCGCTTCGCTTACCGGGCCTACCCGTTTGATAACGACGGGCAAACTTTCGAATGAAATAAAATTGTGCTTCTGCTCATATTGTTATTAGAATGTTTCTGGTCGCAGTTACATTCAGGAGCGCAATGCATGACCGTTAAAGTTATCGTCACCGATATGGACGGAACTTTCCTTGATGATGCCAAAACCTACGATCGCGATCGTTTTCTGGCACAGTTTGAGCAACTACAGCGCCGCGGTATTGAATTCGTGGTCGCCAGCGGCAACCAGTATTATCAGCTCATCTCCTTCTTCCCGGAAATTCAGGATCGTATTTCATTCGTCTCCGAAAATGGCGCGCTGGTCTATGAACACGGCCAGCAACTTTTCCACGGCGAGCTGACCCGCCATGAATATCAGATCGTGCTCGGCGAGCTGCTGAAGGACAAAGGGCTGAACTTTGTCGCCTGCGGGCTGGAGAGCGCTTATGTGAGCGATCGCGCCCCGGACGCCTTTGTCGAACTGATGTCGCACCATTATCACCGTCTGAAACCGGTGCGCGATTATCACGACATCGACGATAAAATGTTTAAGTTCTCCCTCAACCTGCCGGATAGCGACATTCCGCAACTTATTGACGCGCTGCATGTCTCTCTCGACGGCATCATGAAGCCCGTCACCAGCGGCTTTGGCTTTGTCGATCTGATCATTCCCGGTCTGCACAAAGCTAACGGCATTACCCGCCTGCTGAAACGCTGGGGCATATCGCCGGGGGAATGCGTGACCATCGGCGACAGCGGCAACGATGCCGAAATGCTGCGTATGACGGATTACTCCTTTGCCATGGGCAATGCCGGCGACGCCATTAAAGCCATTGCCCGCCATCGCACGGATGATAACAATCACCAGGGCGCGCTGAACGTTATTCAGGCGGTGCTCGACGGTACTGGCCCCTTCACGGCCTGACCCTTCTGATGCCGGTGCGTCCTGCGCTGGCATCGCACTTTTCCCGCTTTGTGCACCTCATCAAGTTTTTAAACTTGCATTAACTTTTTTTTAACTTAAATTAGCATGTGTAAGTTATTTTACTTTCGAATGAAAGAAAAGTGAGGTCATTATGGCTGTAACCTTTGCCAGCGAAACGCTGCCTGCCGATCACAAAGCGGCGATCCGTCAACTCAAGCAGGCGCTGCGCGCGCAAATCGGCGACGTGCAGGCGGTATTTAACCAGTTAAGCGAGCGTATTGCCGCCCGCGTCGCGGAAATCAACGCCCTGAAAGCCCGCGGCGAACCGGTGTGGCCGGTGATCCCTTTTGCCGATATTAAAAACGGCACCCTCAGCGAGGCGCAGCGCGAGGAGGTAAAACGCCGCGGCTGCGCAGTGATCAAAGGCCACTTCCCACGTGAACAGGCGCTGGGCTGGGACCGTTCGATGCTGGAATATCTCGATCGCAACCATTTTGACGAGGTGTACAAAGGACCGGGCGACAGCTTCTTCGGCACGCTGGAGGCCTCCCGCCCGGAGATCTACCCGATTTATTGGTCGCAGGCGCAGATGCAGGCGCGGCAGAGCAGTGAAATGGCGCAGGTGCAGTCTTTTTTAAACCGCCTGTGGACCTTTGAGAGCGAAGGCAAACAGTGGTTTGATCCGGATGTCAGCGTGATTTACCCGGACCGCATCCGCCGCCGTCCGCCGGGCACCACCTCGAAAGGGCTGGGGGCGCACACGGATTCCGGCGCGCTCGAGCGCTGGCTGCTGCCTGCCTATCAGCAGGTGTTCGCCGCCGTATTTAACGGCAAACCGGAGCAGTACGATCCGTGGAATGCCGCGCACCGTACCGAAGTAGAAGAATACACCGTCGATAACACCACCAAATGCTCGGTGTTCCGTACCTTCCAGGGCTGGACGGCGCTGTCGGATATGCTGCCCGGCCAGGGCTTGCTGCATGTGGTGCCAATCCCGGAAGCGATGGCGTATGTGCTGCTGCGTCCGCTGCTTGACGACGTGCCGGACGACGAGCTGTGCGGCGTGGCGCCAGGTCGCGTGCTGCCGATTTCCGCCCAGTGGCATCCGCTGCTCATTGAGGCGCTGACCAGCATTCCGGCGCTGGAGGCCGGGGATTCGGTCTGGTGGCACTGCGATGTGATCCACTCGGTCGCGCCGGTCACCGATCAGCAGGGCTGGGGCAACGTGATGTACATTCCTGCCGCGCCGCTGTGCGAGAAAAACCTCGCCTATGCGAAACGCGTTAAAGCGGCGCTGGAAAAAGGCGCATCGCCGGGCGACTTCCCGCGCGAAGACTATGAAACCAACTGGGCGGATCGCTTTACGCTGGACGATCTGAACGAGCACGGCAAGCGCGCGCTGGGCATGCCGGTTTAATCATCATACAGCCCTTCCCTTTCCACGGCGGTGCGCCTTTTGTCCGGGCGTATCCGCCGCACTGACTCCCGCACCGCCAGCCTGCCGTTAAGTAACAGCGTACCGGTTGGCCCGTCAGGGCGGATCAGCCGCTGCTGCAACAAATGCACCGCCTCTTCTCCCAACTCGTCGCGCGGAACGTGTACCGCAGTGAGCGGCACCTCCTGGATCGCCGCCAGGTTAAAGCCGTCGATACTCATCACCGACACGTCCTGCGGCACCCGCAGACCACGCTTTTGCAGCGCTTTCACGGCGCCCGCCGCCAGAAAATCGCCGCCCATCAGAAAGGCCGTCGGCAGCGTTTTCGCGGGCTGGGCGTCGAGCCATTCCCCTACCCGATCTTCCGCTTCGCGGGCGCTGAAACTCTGCACCAGCAGCACGTCGCGGTTATCGCTGAAGCGGAGGTTCTGCGCGCGCCAGGCGTCACGAATGCCCGCCAGCCGCAGCTCCATAGTGTAGCGCCGCAGGCAGAGCACGTTCATCACGTGGCGATGGCCCATTTCGAACAGGTAACGGGCGGCAAATTCGCCGATCAGCCGGTGATCCGGGGCGATGGCGGGCAGGCGCATTTTCCGGTCCCGGCTGTTGATCAGCACGCAGGGCTTTGCCAGATCGGCGGCCAGATCGTGAATATGTTCGTCGTCGATGCCGAGCAGGATCGCCGCCTGGGTGTCACTGTCATTCATTTTTGCCAGAAACAGGTTGGCATCGCTGTCGTTCTCCTCCAGCGCGCAGTAACGCAGGTGTACCTCGTGCGGCGCCAGCGCTTTGCTGATGCTCTGGATGACGCGGTAATAGAAGATGTCCGAGCGCTCATCAAAGGCCCGCTGCGGCGCGAACACCAGCAGACTGTTGAGCAGCAGCCGTCCGGCGGCCATACCGTCCATCACGCCCAGTTCACGGGCGCAGGCCAGCACCGCTGCCCGCGCTTTTTCGCTGGTATTGGCTTTTCCCGCCAGCACCCGCGATACCGTACTGGCCGACAGCCGGGTACGGGCAGCGATTTCGGCGATTCTGAGCTTTTTGTCCATTTTGTGATCTGCGCCCGTTCGTTAAATGAAAGAATTTTCATAAGCGTGCTTTCACGCTATCTCTGTGCTGGATGTGATTTTCGCCGGATGTAAGGCAAATTACTGAGAAAACTTGCACAAAATCCGCTATTACCCGGCAATGAATTTTCATAATCTCAACAGGACGCACAACTTCCATACTAGTTGTGTAATAACTCTGTAATTAAAACCATAAGTATCAAACAGATACCCCTACAAACCGTCCTTCGGAGAGTGTTATGAGTCAGGACATTAATAACGACATCGCGGTCGGCAAGCCGCGACGCATCATCAAGAATCTTCGCTGGTGGGTGCTGGTGCTGTTTTTGCTCGGCGTCACCGTCAACTACATCACCCGTAACTCGCTGGGTATTCTGGCTCCGGAGTTAAAAGACAGCCTCGGCATTACCACAGAACAGTATTCGTACATTGTTGGCGCGTTCCAGCTCGCCTACACCCTTTTTCAGCCGCTCTGTGGCTGGCTGATTGATGTCATCGGCCTGAAGCTGGGCTTTATGATCTGCGCTGCCCTCTGGGCGCTGGCCTGTATTTTACATGCCGGGGCCGGAAGCTGGCTGCAGCTGGCGATCCTGCGCTTCTTTATGGGGGGTGCGGAAGCGGCGGCGACACCGGCCAACGCCAAAACCCTCGGGGAGTGGTTCCCGAAATCAGAACGTCCGGTGGCGGCAGGCTGGGCGGGGGTTGGCTTTTCAATTGGCGCGATGCTGGCCCCGCCGATTATCTATTTTGCCCATGCCTCTTTCGGCTGGCAGGGCGCCTTTATGTTTACCGGTGGTCTGGCATTACTGTGGGTGGTGCTGTGGTGGGCGTTCTACCACAACCCGGATAAACACCCCAATCTGAGCAAAGAGGAGCTGGCGCATATTCAGCAGGATAATGAGCCGCTTACCGAAAAACTGCCCTTCTTTACCGCGCTGAAAACCGTCTCCAAAAATAAACGGTTTTACGGCATCGCCATTCCGGCCTTTATGGCGGAACCGGCCTGGGCGGTGATGAGCTTCTGGGTGCCGCTGTATCTGGCGAAAGAGCACGGCATGGATCTGAAACAGATCGCCATGTTCGCCTGGCTGCCGTTCCTCGCCGCCGATCTGGGCAGTATCGCCAGCGGCTATCTCACCAAACTTTATACCCGCTGGTTTGGCTGCGCGCGCATCAATTCTATTGTTGCCAGTTCGGTGACAGGCGCGTTTCTGATGATCTCGCTGGCTGTCGTCACCCTCACCCGCGATCCGATCATTATCATCGCGCTGATCTCCATTGGCGGTTTTGGCCATCAGATCATCTCCTGCATGCTGAGCGCGCTGGTGGTGGAGTCCTTCGACAAGGGGCAGATGGCGACGGTCAACGGCATGCGCGGTTCCTGCGCGTGGATCGCCAGCTTCCTGTTCTCCCTGCTGATTGGCGTCACCGCCGACAAGATCGGCTTCAACCCGCTGTTTGTCGCCATGGGATTCTTTGACCTGATCGGCGCTTTTTTCCTGGTGGCATTTATTGCTGAACGTCGCGCTAAACGCGCCTGATAGTGGATGTAAATCGATATGAAAACGTTGAAAAACTGGACGCTGCACACGCAGTCTGACCACCACCTTGAATTGCTGGTCGACGGGCAGCACAAGCTGTGCCTGTACGTGCTGGAAGAGACGCTGTTTCGCGTACTGGTGAAACGCAAAGGCGAACTGGCGCTGGACAGAACCTGGAGCATCGCCCCGGCGCAGGACGTCCCCTGGGAAGGCCGCGCCCGGGACGATCTGAGCGGTTTTAGCTGCCCGGCCTGGACGCTCTCCCGCACTGATGACAGCCTGACGGTCGAGAGCGCCGCCATGCGCGTCACCGTCCACCAGCCGCTGTGGCTGGAGTGGCATTATCGCGATGACGCAGGCGCGTGGCAGTGGCTGGCGGGGGATCGTCCCACCAGCGCTTATCTGCTCAATGCCCACGGCGACGGCGTGGCGCACTATCTGCGTCGTGAGAAAACTGAACGCTTTTATGGCCTGGGCGAAAAAGCCGGGGATTTACAGCGCAACGGCAGGCGTTTTGAGATGCGCAATCTGGATGCGATGGGCTATAACGCCGTCAGCACCGATCCGCTGTACAAGCATATCCCCTTTACCATTACCCGCCGGGATGACGTCAGCTACGGCCTGTTTTATGACAACCTCAGCAGCTGCTGGCTCGATCTGGGTAATGAGATCGACAACTATCACACCGCCTATCGCCGCTGGCAGGCGGAAGCGGGCGATATTGATTACTACGTCTTTACCGGTAAACGGGTGCTGGACGTCACCAAAGCCTTTGTGCGTCTGACCGGCAAAACGCTGTTCGGCCCCAAATGGAGCCTCGGCTACAGCGGTTCGACCATGCACTACACCGACGCGCCGGATGCCCAGCATCAGCTGATGAATTTTATCCGCCTGTGCGCAGAGCACGCCATTCCCTGCGATTCTTTCCAGCTGTCGTCCGGCTATACCTCCATCAATAACAAGCGCTACGTCTTTAACTGGAACTACGACAAAGTGCCGCAGCCGAAGGTGATGTCCGGCGCATTTCATGAGGCGGGCATTAAGCTGGCGGCCAACATCAAACCCTGTCTGTTGCAGGATCACCCGCGCTATGAGGAAGTGGCGCAGCAGGGGCTGTTTATCCGCGATTCCGAAAGCGACGCGCCGGAGCGCTCCAGCTTCTGGGATGACGAAGGATCGCATCTTGATTTTACCCATCCAAAGACCATCGCCTGGTGGCAGAACGGCGTTACCACGCAACTGTTGGAGATGGGTATTGATTCCACCTGGAACGATAACAACGAGTATGAAGTCTGGGACGGCGAAGCGCGCTGTCACGGCTTCGGGCGCGAAATCGCCATTAAGCATATCCGCCCGGTGATGCCGCTGTTAATGATGCGCGCCTCAATGGAAGCCCAGCAGCGGTTCGCGCCGCACAAGCGCCCGTATCTGATCTCCCGCTCCGGCTGCGCCGGGATGCAGCGCTACGTGCAGACCTGGAGCGGCGACAACCGCACCAACTGGGATACGCTGCGCTATAACACGCGCATGGGCGTGGGCATGAGCCTGTCGGGACTGTTTAACGTCGGCCATGATGTCGGTGGGTTTTCCGGCGATAAACCGGATGCCGAGCTGTTTGTCCGCTGGGTGCAGAACGGCGTGATGCATCCGCGTTTCACCATCCACTCATGGAATGACGATCGCACGGTGAATGAGCCGTGGATGTACCCGGCGGTGACGCCAGCGATACGCAGCGCCATCGAACTGCGCTATCGCCTGCTGCCCTATCTCTACACCCTGTTGTGGCAGGCCCATGCCGATGACGAGCCCATGCTGCGTCCGACCTTTCTCGATCATGAGCATGACGCGCAGACCTTCGCCGAGTGCGACGATTTTATGCTCGGCCGCGATCTGCTGGTGGCTAGCGTCGTGGAACCGGGTCAGCGCCAGCGCCGCCTGTGGCTGCCGGATAACCACAGCGGCTGGTACGATTTTTACAGCGGCGACTGGTACAGCGGCGGTCAGTGGGTGACGCTCGACGCGCCGCTGGAAAAACTGCCGCTGCTGGTACGCGCCGGGGCGGGACTGCCGCTGAGCGAGCGCATCACTCACGTTGACGCCTGCGCGGATACCAGCCGCGAGCTGAAACTGTACCCGCTGAAAGGCGTCGGTAAAACTTCCGGGCTGCTGTTTGAGGATGACGGTGAATCCTGGGGTTACCAGGAGGGTAATGCGCTGTGGCTGACGTGGGAAATGAGCTGCGATGCCGGATCCATATCACTGAATATCACCCGGCGCGGGGATTATAATCCCGCCTGGCAAGCGTTGCAGGTGTCGTTACCGGCAGGTGAAAAACGGCAGCTGTGGGTGAACGGCGTGGCGACCAGTGAGTGGCGCATTGGCTGATTCGCCCCACTCCTGACAGCGCACAACGGATGTCGCAACTTATCAATCAGGGAGGAAATGATGGCCTTACCGGCAGACTATTATCAGCGCCTGTACGCGGGCGTGCTGGGGAAATTAATCGGCGTCTACTTAGGACGCCCGTTTGAAGGCTGGCGCTATCAGGAGATCGTCGACCGGCTTGGCCACGTCGATTACTACGTGCATGATAAATTCGACCGCCCGCTGGTGGTGGCGGATGACGACGTGGCCGGTACCTTTACCTTTATCCGCGCCCTGGAAGACTATGGGCTTGCGGATACGCTCACCGCAGAACAGATCGGCCAGTGCTGGCTGAATTACATTATCGATAAGCGCACCATTTTATGGTGGGGCGGCAACGGGAATTCCACCGAGCAGACGGCCTGGCTTAACCTCAAAAAAGGCATTCCCGCGCCGTTAAGCGGTGCGGCCTCTACCAATGGCAAAACCATTGCCGAACAGATTGGCTCACAGATATTTATTGATGGCTGGGCGCTGGTCGCGCCCGGTCAGCCCGCCCTTGCCGCCTCCTTAGCGCAAAAAGCCGCCAGCGTCAGTCACGATGGCGAAGCGGTATGGGCGGCGATGCTGTGGGCAGCCATGGAAGCCCAGGCTTTTATCTGTAGTGATATTCAGCAGCTGCTGGAGGTGGGCCTGTCGTTTATTCCTGCCGACTGTGAAATCGCCCGTATGATCGCCGACGTTCGCCGCTGGCACCGGGAGGACGGCGACTGGCACCTCACCCGCGAGAAGATCGACGCGCAGTACGGTTACGACAACTACCCCGGCAACTGCCCGATGGTACCTAATCACGCCCTGATGATCATGGCGATGCTCTATGCCCCTGATAATTTTCAGCAGGCGCAGTGCATTATCAATACCTCCGGCCGGGACACCGACTGCAACGCCGGTAATGTCGGCTGTCTGTCGGGGATCATGACCGGACTGGCGGGCATTGACGCCGGGCCGGACTGGCGCGGGCCGCTGGCGGATCGTTTGCTCATCTCCTCGGCGGACGGCGGTTTTTCCATTAATAACGCCGTGCGCATTACCGATGATCTGTACGATCTTGGTCACCAGCTCGCCGGGCTGCCGCGCCCGGCGCCCCGTAAAGATGGCGCACAGTTTCACTTCTCGCTGCCCGGCAGCGTGCAGGGTTTCCGTTCCCTGACACCGTCGGTACAGGTGGGCAATGCGGCGTATCAGGGCCGGAATATGCTGTGCCTTGATTACCCCGCCCTGCCGCCGGACGCGCCCGCCTGCGTCACCACCCTCACCTTTTCGCCGCCGGAAGTGGCCGATATGCTGAGCTACGCCAGTTACGATCTGCTGGCGACGCCGCTGGTTTATCCGGGTCAGCAATTGCGCGCCACGCTGTTTGCGCCGCCGGATAACCGGCAAACCGTCATGGTGCGGCTCTGCTACCGGGTGTATGACGAAAACAGTGAACGGCAACTTTACTACGGCGAACCGCAGCCGTTGCCGCCAGGCGGCGGGATCACGCTCGCCATGACGCTGCCGGACTGCCAGGGTCAGCCGATTGCCGAGGTGGGCATTGCGCTGACGGCCCCCTCTGCCGGACGGGTGCTGATGGATACCCTGCGCTGGGACGGAACGCCGCAGCTCACCCTGCGTAAACCGGCAGGCAAAAGCGATTTCTGGTGGCGATCCTGGGTGAACGGCGCGGATTTACTTTCCCGGCACTATCCGGATCGTATCCGTATCTCCAGCGAACGGGACGAAGGGGTGTTGATCCACGGCACCCGCGAGTGGCGCGACTACCGCATCCAGTGCGATCTCACCCTGCACCTGGGCGACTACGGCGGGCTGGCGTTCCGCTTCCAGGGGATGCGCCGTTATTATGCCGTGCGCCTCACCGCTGATGAAAAGCTCCAGCTGATACGGGTGCGCGACGATAAGGTTAAGGTTCTGGCCGAAGCGCCGCGTACCTTCGTTTTTGAGCGCGAGATCGCTTTTGATATTCGCCTGCAGGGCAGGCTGATTGAAGCCACGGTGGATCATCTCCGGCTTAGCGTGATTGATGACGACGACAACGCTTTCACCGACGGCGGCTGCGGGCTGTTGGTGTTTGCCGGTGCCATCTCCACCGCCGCGATGCATATTTCTCCGGTTCATTAATCTGCCCCTTACCCGGCGGAGAGGATATTCCGCCGGGTAATCATTCACTGAGAGTAAGGCTGACCGTACAGTGATGCATTTCATCAATTAACCACTTAATGTTTGTCTTGCCCGCCTTATCTCCCGTAAGATGGACGATGTAACTCTATTAATGGAACTTGTAAGGTTATGTCCCCTACCATTTATGATATTGCGCGCGTGGCGGGTGTTTCAAAATCTACCGTCTCGCGGGTACTCAATAAAAAAACCAATATTTCGCCGCAGGCGAGGGATAAAGTTCTTAAAGCGATGAGCGAGCTAAATTATCATCCCAATAAAGCCGCCCGTGCGCTGACCTCATCCGGCTTTGACGCCATTATGGTTATTTATACCCGGCCGACAAAAACCACTGCCGGTAATCCTTATTTCTCTGAAGCCTTACATGCCATTACCGAAAAAGCGGAAGATGCAGGTTTTGACGTTATATTACAGACGTCGTTAAGCCCCGCCGATGAACTGCAAAAATGCGAAAGCAAAATCATGCAGAAGATGATCAAGGGCATTATTATGCTGAGCTCTCCGGCGAATGAGTTATTTCTGGCGCAGCTTGATAAGCACGGTATTCCGGTGGTGGTGATCGGCAAAGTGGAAGGCCAGTTTGAAAACGTCTATTCGGTGGATACCGATAACTATCACGACAGTATCGCCATTACCGATGCGTTAATTAAAGGCGGTCATAAAAATATCGCCTGTATTCACGCCCCGCTGAGCTATCACGTTTCCATCGATCGGGTTAACGGCTTTAAGGCCAGTTTGCGGGCCAGCCAGTTGCCGCTGCGTGATGAGTGGATCATCGACGGCGGCTACAGGCAGGAGAGCGCGCTGGACGCCGCCCGTGCCTTACTGAGCCTGCCCACACGCCCCGACGCGATCTTCGCCACCGACAGCCTGAAGCTGATGAGCGTCTATCGCGCGGCGGCAGAGCAAAACATCCGTATCCCGCAGCAGTTGACGGTGGTGGGCTACCTTAACGAAACCCTTTCTTTTATTCTCAACCCGCCGCCCGGCGGTATTGACGTGCCGTCCCAGGAACTAGGCGCGCAGAGCTTTGATCTGATCTTTAAGCTGATTTCCGGCAAGCCCTGCCCGCGAAATGTGATTGTGGCAACGACCATTATTTGAGGGCACCTGATGAAAAGAGTGGCACAGGCGTGCCACTCTGACGATCAATCTCAGAACGCGTAGTTGAAGCCGACTCCGACGTAGTGGAACTTGTCGTCGCTGCCTTCGTCATGCCCCTGCCATTCAAACGCATAGTCCAGCGTCATGGACAGGCCGTTCTGGAAATCGTACGCGTACAGCATACCCAGACGGTTCATGTCATGATCTTCGCGGGTAATATCATCCTGCCAGTCCCAGTTTGACCAGCGGTCGAGGTCAAGGCGGGTGTAAGGCGTTAAGGTGGTATTACCTAACGAAATCGGTAAATAGGCACGGATTTGCTGGGTGGAGAACTCGCCGTTATTGCGCCCGCTGTCCATGTTAAAACCACGCTCCAGATAGTAGTTGGTTACTACCGAGAAGGTATCGTTGATTTTATATGTAAAGCCGGTTTCCGTTTCCACGCGGCTGTCTGCATAGCCGGTGGCGTTGAGATCGTTGGCAAACTGGTACAGCGCCAGCCAGCCGCCAAAACTCCAGGCGTCGTTAAGCTTCAGGTTCCAGTCCGGGGCGATTTTCCAGCGCTGCATATTCGCCGTACCGGCATCTTCATTATGTTCATCCTTGAAGTGATAACCATAATTACGGAAGCCGCCGGTCAGACCGAGGGAGAAATCTTCCCGGTCAATAAACTGGTAGTGAATTTCCAGTTCCGGACGATCAAACCAGGTGCCACGCGTACCGCCGCTGTAATCCACCGGGCCTTCCTGATAATAAGCCACCGCCACGCGCCAGGGGCCTTTAGAGGCATTGAACCAGACCGACGGTTCATACAGCCCGTCCATGTCCTCCCCCTGACCTTCGACGTTTTCACTTTCGTACATGGCGCCAATATTAAACTGCCAGTCGTTGTTTTCAGTTGCCTGCGCGCAGAATGTTCCGGCGCACAGGATCAAGGCGGCACGGCTCAGTAAGATTTTCATTTTCATTCCTTAGAAAAATAAAAATGTCATGCCGGATGAATCTATCCGGCGATATATTTATATAGTTAAGCGGCCAGTTAAATAGCCTGTTCAGTTTCCGCGTCAAAGAAATGACATTTATTCATATCGAAGTGAATGTTGATATTATCTCCAGCATGATAATCATTAACTGCTCCGGCACGTACCACTAACTCATGCCCCCCGACGGTGCTGTACAGCATAAATTCCGCACCAGTTAATTCCGCCACGCTGATACGCGCGGCAACACAATTTTCTTCATGATGCTGCGGATGTATATCTTCCGGACGGATCCCCATTACCACCGCTTTATGCTGACAACCGCTGGCCTGTAAAGCGCTTAATTTATCCTGCGGAATAGTTAACTTAAGGGTTTCGGTAATAAACTGGTTACCGTCGATGGTGCCGCGAATAAAATTCATGGCCGGTGAGCCAATAAATCCTGCGACAAACATATTGGCCGGATGGTTATAAACCGTCTTCGGCGCGCCCACCTGCTGAATAATACCGTCCTTCATGATCACAATACGCGTCGCCATGGTCATGGCTTCGGTCTGATCGTGGGTGACGTAAATCATGGTGGTGTTCAGCTTCTGGTGCAGCTTGCTGATTTCCGCGCGCATCTGCACGCGCAGTTTGGCGTCCAGGTTAGAGAGCGGTTCGTCCATCAGGAACACCCCGGCTTCACGCACGATGGCGCGCCCGAGGGCGACACGCTGACGCTGGCCGCCGGAGAGCGCGCCCGGCTTGCGCTTTAAGTAATCGCGCAGGCCAAGGATCTGCGCCGCCCAGTTGACGCGCTCGTCGATAATCGCCTTATCGATCTTCTGCATTTTCAGGCCGAACGCCATGTTGTCGTAGACGCTCATGTGCGGATACAGGGCGTAGTTCTGAAACACCATGGCGATGTTACGCGCTTTGGCGGGCACGTCGTTAACGCGCTTGCCGTCGATCATCAGATCGCCGTCGCTGATCTCCTCGAGCCCGGCGATCATGCGCAGGGTCGTGGATTTACCGCAGCCTGACGGCCCCACAAAAACAATAAATTCTTTATCCTCGATCTCCAGGTTGAAGTCTTTTACCACGTGGACCTGGTTGTCATAAATCTTCTGGATATGTCGCAACGAGAGTTGTGCCATTTTGTGTCCTTACTTTCTGTGTTGCCAGAATGCTGATAAACGCGGCCACGTCAGTTCTTCCGTAGAGGAAAGACGCAAGGTTGCGTGCTTCAGGGTGTCGCCAATACCGATGGACGCCATGCCGCAGGCATTGATGGCGTCAATACCGGCCTGCGCATCTTCCACGCCGATACAGGCTTGCGGGTCGACGCCCAGCCCGGCGCAGGCGTTAAGAAAGATCTCCGGATCCGGTTTCGAGCGGCTGATGCGCGACGCATCGGCGCAAAAGCCAAACAGATCCGTCATCTCCAGCGCCTGAAGAATGGCCGGGGCGTTAAGGGAGACGGACGCGAGGCCAGCGGGAATGCCGCGGCTGCGCAGTTCGGTCAGCAGCGCCCTGATCCCCGGCAGCACGGCGTGCGGAGTAAGCTGGCGCAGTGAATCGACATAAATGCCGTTTTTACGCGCCGCCAGTGCCGCGCACTCCGCCGGATTAAAATCCTGCTCCCGCCCGCCGTGCGCCAGAATGCGCCGCAGCGATTCCATGCGGCTGATGCCTTTCAGGGTGGCGTTAAAGGTTTCGTCGATGTCGATGTCCACCTCTTTCGCCACCTGTCGCCAGGCGTGAAAATGCAGTTCAGCGGTATCGGTGATCACGCCGTCAAGATCGAAAATGACGGCCTGTAGTTGCTGTGCCATGGCTTAGCGCCCCTCCGTGGTAGCGGTCCCGGTCGTGGGTAAATAAAAATCGCGCAGCGCACAGGTCAGCTCGCCGTCCACCGTCAGCGGCTGCTGATGGAGATACAGCCTGACCGGGGCAGTGCTGCGAATGCGGATCTGCTGCGCGTCGAGAGTGATGTGCAGCGACGCGCCCTGCCAGCGCAGCGGGAAGTCGAGCTGCTGCCAGCCCCGGGGTAAACGCGGTGACAGATGCAGTTCGCCATGACGCACCGACAGCCCGGCAAAGCCCTGGATCGCGCCGAGCCAGATCGCTCCGGTGGCGGCGGCATGAATACCGTCGTCGCAGGCGTGGGGATCGTCCCCCAGGTCGATGTCCGCCCCTTCGCGCCAGAAACGGTAGGCGGTGTCGGTGTCGCCGCAGCCCGCCGCCACGATGCCGTGGATCGCCTTGCTGAGGGACGAGTCGTGAATGGTGCGCGGTTCGTAAAAGTTCAGGTTCGCCAGACATTGCGCCGGGGTGAACAGCTCAGGCAGCATATAGGTCAGCATCACCACGTCCGCCTGCTTGAGGATCTGCATCTCGTTAACTTCTGCACGCGAGTAATCGAGCAGAATGGTCTGTTTGCCCGCTTTCGCTTTATAGGCGCTGAGATCGATAACCGGTTTTTGCAGGAAGCTGTCATCCTGCGGCAGCACGCCGTCCGCCTGCGGTTGCGGCAGCCACAAACGCTGCAGAAAACGTTCCGCCTGGCTCACAAAGGCCTCGTCGCCACAGGCGAACTGACGCGCAAAATGTAACGCCTGCGCCACGTTGTAATGCGCCAGGTAGCTGGTGTAGGCGTTGTTGTTGACGTGCTCGGTGTACTCGTCGGGGCCGATGACGTCGTGGATCTCCAGCCGGTTATTCACCTCCACCGCGCGGCTGATCCAGAACTTCGCCGTGTCGATGAGCAGTTCAAGCCCTTCGTGCGCCATAAAGCAGTGGTCGCGGGCGGCGTGCCAGTAGGCCACCACCGCCCAGGCGATATCCGCCACCAGGTGATGCTCCGCCAGGGCAGACGCCACTTTTTGCCGCACGCCGGTGCGGATATTGATTGCCGCGAATTCCGGCGTTTCTTCGTCGCCGCTACGGGCGCTCTCCCACGGAAAAAGCGCGCCCTGCCAGCCGTTTTGCCGCGCTTTTTTGCGCGCCCCCGGCAGATTGTGCCAGCGGTAGCGCAGTAAACGACGGGCGATGTCCGGCTGGCTGAACAGGTGGAACGGCAGCAGGAAGACTTCGGTATCCCAGAAAATATGGCCTTTGTAACCCTCTCCGGTCAGTCCTTTCGCCGCAATACTGCTGCGCTCGTCGTGGCCCGGCGTCATGATATGCAGATGATACAGGGCGTAATCCAGCGCCTGCTGATCCCGCGGATCCTGACTCATTACCTGCACGCGGCTGCGCGCCCAGAAGCTTTGCCAGGCGGTGTCCGATGCGTGGCGCAGCGCGTCATAACCCTGTGCAACGCAGCGCTCAAGCTCGGCCCGCCCCTGCTGGCTCAGCGATTCCGGCAACCGGGCGCGGTCATCACTCCAGGCGATCCAGCTCAGTTTTTCCAGCGTGATGCTCTCGCCCGCCGCGACATTCGCCACGTTGTGTTGCAGAAGCTGGCGGTTTTTTGCGGTAAAGCAGGTGCTCGCCGCCCCGCTCACCCGGCACCAGCTGGTAATGGCGACATCCGCCGCGCCGTCCTGGGTGGCGTAGATGCCCTGCAACCAGTGTTCGCCAAAAACGCGCAGCTGTACTTCATCCAGATGCTGACGCCCGCAGTTAGTCTGGGTGGCGTCAATGCCGGTGACCAGCGACACGCGGGCGTCGCGGTTTAACGGCGTGATGGTGAGCGTCATGGCGAACAGCGGCAGCTGCGCGGCAGAGGCAAAACGGCGGCTGCTGATGCGGTAGTGCGCGCCGTTGGGCGAGCGCCAGATCAGCGAACGCGTCAGCTCGCCGGTGGCGAAATCCAGTTCGCGCTGCCAGTCGCCGATCTCGCCGCCTGCGGTGGTAAAAATCTCGCCGTTGAGTTCGATCTGCACGCCAACCAGATCCGGCAGGTTCACCAGTTCGCTGGTTTCCCCTTTACCCGCGCAGTGGTACAGCCCGGCAAGATACATGCCGCGGGTTTGCAGCGGGCAGGTTTCCTCATGGCTGGCGCGGACGCCCATATAACCGTTGCCGGTGGTCATCAGCGAGGCGTATTTGTTCAGGCTATGCAGACTGCATTCCGTATGCCTGAGCGTCGAAAGCTTGATCATAATTCCACACTTGTCCCTGTTTCGGCGGCCTGATAGAGCGCGGCCACCAGCTGCTGCACGATGCGTCCCTGTTCGGCGTCGGCGATGGGCACCGCTTCGCCCTGCACGTGGCGTACAAAGGCGTCCATGCTGCGTAAATGGCGGTTGTCATCGGCCTGTTCACGGGCAAACAGCGTTTTCAGCTCGCCGCCCTCGTCGGTGTACACCTGGGCCGGGAACAGCGTCGCCCCGGCCTTATCGCCGCAGAAGGTCACATTCATGATCGACTGTGCGGTCATGTTGAGCGCAAACGAGGTTTCCAGCCGCAGGATGCCGCCGTTATGAAATTCAATGGTGCCGAACAGCGCGTCTTCCACGCTGTAGCTCGCCGGATCCCACTCGCCAAACTGACCGCTGTTTTTACGATTGCCGATCTTCTGAAAGCTGTGGGCGCTGACGCGTTTGACCGCCGGGAACCCCAGCACGTAGAGCGCCGCGTCCAGCATATGAATGCCGATGTCGATCAGCGGGCCGCCGCCGGACAGGGCTTTATTGGTGAAGACGCCCCAGCCCGGCACGCCGCAGCGGCGCAGCGCGGTGGCGGTAGTGACGTACACCTCGCCCAGCGCGCCGTCGATCACCTGCTGGCGCAGCAGTTGCGCATCCAGCGCGAAACGGTGGTGAAAGTCGTAAGCCAGCACTTTTCCGGCGCGGCGGGCGGCGCTGCACATGGCTTCCGCCTGCTCCGGCGTCATGGCCGGCGGCTTTTCGCACATCACATGACAACCGGCAGCCAGCGCCATCATCACGTGATCATAATGAAAACGGTTGGGGGAGCAGACGCTGACAATGTCGGGTTTCACCGCGTCGAGCATGGCCCGGGGATCTTCCCAGACCTCTATATGCGCGCCGTACTTCTCTGCCATCGCCTGCGCCTGAGACAGGCGGCTGTCACAGACAGCCACCAGTTTCACAGCGTCATGGGTGCAGTAGTAGGAAGCATGTACTTTATCCGCCACCTGTCCGGCGCCGATAATGGCGACGCGCAGCGGTAAAGTCGTGGTTGCACTCATCACAGAGAACCTCTTAGCAGGTGCGCAAAAAGGCCAGTGACTGACGGTAAGCCGCACACGGATCTTCTGCCCGCACGCGCCCTTCGTATACCACGTATCCCTGATAGTTATCGGCGCGCAGCTGATCGAACAGGGCGCGGAAGTTCAGCGTGCCGCTGCCCGGCTGATAGCGATGGTTGTCAGCAATATGCACATGTCCCAGCAGATCGCGGTTGTCGTGCAGCGCTTTCGCCAGATCGTCTTCTTCGATGTTCATATGGTAGAAATCGCCGATGATCTGCACGTGTTTCAGATCGTTTTCCACGATATAGCGACGGGCGTCGGCCAGGGTGTTGATCATATGATCCTGGTAACGGTTAAGCGGCTCCAGGTAAACCGTGGTGCCGGTGCGCGCCGCAACCTTATCCAGATAAATAAGCGAGTCGCTGACCGCTTTGCGATCGCCCGCCAGGCTGCGCGGCGAGGTCATCGGCGGCAGGCGGAAGGTAAACATGCCCCAGGCCGCCGGGACGATGATCCCCTGCCCGCCCACTTCCGCCAGCGCTTCCAGAATGCGTTCGATCTGTTTAAGGCCATTAAGACGGCGCTCTTCGATAAAGTCGCCGATCCAGCCGTCGTAGCCGCCGCAGGCGGTGGTCACCGGCAGACCGGTTTCTTTGATGGCCGCTTTTACCGCGTCAACATTATTGACCAGCAGCCTGCCGTCGATTTCAAAGCCATCGAAGCCCATTTCTTTGATAAAGCGAAATTTTTCCAGAATGTTTTCCGGGAAGAAGGCCTGGTTCTGTGTTCCGATTTTCATGTTCAGTAATCCTTTACCTTAAAAGGTGACGCCCATTTTGATACTCTGTTCCGGGTGACGGTCGACGAACTGCATGTAGCTTTCCGCGCTGCTGGCGAAGGTCACTACCGGATCGATCAGCTCTTCGCAGTCGAGATAGCCGTTCATCAGCAGTTCCCAGCAGGTCTCTTCGATGCGCTTACGGCTCCAGCGCGGGTAGTCCGGGTTCGGCTCGCTACAGGCGCGGGAGAAGACAATTTTCGCGTTGTTGAAATGCGCTTCGCGGCCGAGGTTGAAGCCTTCGGCAAACGGCTTGGCGAAGGCGACATAAGAGATAGTGCCGCCGTAGGCCAGCCCGCGCAGCGCTGACTGCAACGCATCGGCGTAGCCGCTGGTTTCGATGATCACGTCCGCGCCCTGTTTGCCGGTAAGCTTTTTGATCTCCAGACCCACGTCGGTGCCGATTGGGTTGAGGCAGAAATCCGCCCCGTGACGGCGGGCGATATCACAGCGGTGTGCAATAGGATCGACGCCAATTACCACCGAGGCCCCGGCTTTTTTCGCCAGCTGGACCGCGATCTGGCCGATTGCGCCTAAGCCGACAATCACCACGAAATCCCCGACGCGGACGTTGGCATCACGCACGCCGCTCATGGCGAACTGCGCCGGATCGTAACAGACGGCGTTTTTCCACGAGCTGCCCTGCGGCATTTTGCGCAGTTTGTAGTTATTTACCGCGTTGATGATGACGGTTTCCGATAACGGGCCGTAGCCGCATACCCGATCGCCAATGGCGTAGTCGGTGACCTGCGCGCCGCGTTCGATAACCTCGCCCACCACCATGTTGCCGAGCTGGAATTTGCCAAATTCAATACCGCGCGGCGCGTCTGCCGGGCGCGGGGTAAACATCTGCCATTCAGCGTTGAATTCCTCGTCGATAAACGGGCTGGCGGCGCGAAAATCCACCACTTCCGTCCCGTGTTTTGGCGCACCGAACATGACGCGGATTTTGACTTCGTTCTCCGCCACGGCGCGATCTTCATACTCCACCAGCGCCGCAACACGCGGTTCGGTCGCCACTAACTTCTTCATACCAGTCTCCTGTTAAAATCAGGCCGCCTTAGCCCTTAACGCCACCGGCGGTCAGTCCACTTTTAATAAAACGTTCAGAAAGCGCGTACATGATCACCACCGGCAGCGCGGTCACCAGCGAGGCCGCCATCATGCGTCCCCAGATATAGTCCGGCGTGCTGAACAAGGTGTTCAGGCCGACCGGCAGGGTGAAGTTGCTGGCACTGGAGAGGAAAATCGAGGCGAACAGATAGTCGTTCCAGGCCACCATAAAGCAGTAGACGAAGACCGACACCAGCCCGGATATCGCCAGCGGCACGGTGATGCGAAAGATAATTTGCAGGCGGTTAAGGCCGTCCATCATCGCGGCTTCTTCGATCTCATCAGGGATGGTGTCGAAGTAGCTTTTCAGCATGAACACGGCGGTAGGCAGCGTCTGCGTCACCATGGTGATGATCAGCGCCATTTCGGTATCGTAGATGCCAAGGGCGGTGATGATCTTGAACAGCGGCACCACCAGCAAAATGCCGGAGAACATGTACACCGTGTAAAAGCTGGCGTTGATGGTCATGCGGCCCTTAAAGCGCAGGCGGGAGAGCGCATAGGCTCCCAGGGTACCGAGAAACACCGCCACCGTGGACGACACCACCGACACCACCATGCTGTTACGGAAGTAATCGACGAACGGGAAAATCAGCGGATTAAAAATGTCGATATAGTGTTCCAGCGTCCACTGCTGCGGCAGCAACGTCGGCGTAAGGGAAATCGCCTCTTTCGCGCCTTTGAACGAGGTCATCAGCATCACGAAAAACGGAAACAGCGTGATGATGAGAAAGGCAGCCAGCCCGACGTAAAACCCGATGCGGCTGAGGGTACGTTTACTTGTTGCCATTGAGATTCACCCGTTTTCTGGTCAGCAAAATTACCGCGAAAATAATGACGAACAGCACGATAGAAATGGCCGCTGCTTTTCCTAAGTCATTAAATGCGAAAGCCGTTTTGTAGAGATAGACGCCGAGGATATCGACCTTGGTGGTCAGCAGATAAACGTCGGCGAACATGTAGAACATCCAGATGGTGCGCAGCGTCACCACTGTCGCCAGCACCGGCATGATCGCGGGCAGCGTGACGATGCGAAAACGCTGCCAGGCGTTCGCGCCGTCCATTTCGGCGGCTTCGTACAGCGATTTATCGATGGTCTGCAAAATCGCCAGAAAGGAGATAAAGGCATAGGGGAAGTAGCGCCATATGGCGAACAGCACCACCAGCACAAAGCTGCTGCCCGGATTATCGAACCACAGCGGCGCCCGATCGTAGAGATGCAGCAGATCGACGCCCAGATAGTTCACGATGCCGTAGCCATTGTTGAACATGTACTTCCAGGCAAAGACCAGCGAAATCGACGGCGTGACGTAGGACAAAATCACCAGCGAACGCGCGGTTTTGCGCAGGCGAAATTCGCGGTTAAAGAAAATCGCCACCGCCAGACCGAGCACGGTACTGCCCGCCACCACCAGCACGGTGTACCAGACCGTCATCCACAATGAATGCCAGAAACCCGGATCGCTTAAGATACGGATATAGTTTTCCAGCCCGACAAAAGTCGCGTCGATGCGCGGGTTTAGCGGCAGGCGTAAGAAACTGATTTCAATATTAGATACCATCGGCCAGGCTACGAGGCCCCCCAGCAAAATTAAGCTGGGGGCCAGTAGCAGCATGGCGAAAGGCATATCAGAACGACCTGAAAACAACCTTTTCATAACTGCAATTCACATCCTTTGATTAACGTTGTTTTACAAGTTCTTCCAGCTTCGCCTGCCCTTCAGAAAGGGTCTGGCTGAGATCTTTTTTACCTACCGTGACGTTATGCACCGCCCGGTTGATCGCCCCGGATCCGGTGACATCGCCCATGCGGGTAAAGTTTTTATCGCCGACGGAGCCGAAGACTTTCATATTCGGATACTGGGCGATCAGGTCATACGGCAGCTGACCAAAGGCCTTGATCACCTCGTTGTCTTTCCACAGCGCGGTGTCGGTGACGCCTTTGTTGGCCGGGAAAGCCGCGCCGGGCGACATCATTACCCACTCCGCTTCGTTTTCAGCTTTATGCATAAAGGTGACGAATTTCTCTGCGGCGGCGGTTTCGTCAGCCGACTGGCCGTTACTGATGGTCAGCGAGGTGATGGTGCCGAACACCGCGGCAGATTTTTCAGTGGGCACCATAAAGCCGAGGTTGGCCGGATCCCCCTCTTTAAACACTGCGGGAAGGATGTAGGTGGAATAGATCGCCATCGGTGCGGCACCGTTCATAAAGGCGTCTTTAATTTCCATGACGTTGTTGGAGCCAGGCATGGTGGTTTCCGCCAGCTGACGGTACATTCCCAGTGCCTGTTCCATTTCCGGCGTGTTGAACGTGATGCTGCCGCTGGCGTCAAAGACGTTGGCGTCGTTGGAGAGCGCAAACTGGGAGAACGCCTGCTCGGTCATCACGCTTTCTGCCGTCGGCAGTGCGATACCGTATTTTTTCTGCGCCGGATCGCTGAGCTTCTGCGCCGCCTCCAGCAGTTGCTGCCAGTTCTGCGGCTCGCTCAGACCGGCATTTGCCAGCACATCTTTTTTGTACCAGACGCCCTGTAGCCAGGCGCTGATCGGCACGCCGTTCCAGGCCGTTCCGTCTTCGGTACGCACGATGCGCAGCACGCCGTCATAGAAATTCTGCTCGCCCACGGCGGCGATCACTTCGCCGATGGCCTTACGATCCACCAGCTGTTCTTTGTCCATCACTTTGGCGTAGTCGTGGCTGGTTTCGATCACTTCCGGCAGCGCGCCGGTACGCGCCAGGGTAATGATTTTGGTGTTAAAGGCGTCTTCTTCCACCGGCACCTGTTTTACGGTGATGTCCGGGTTTTCTTTCTGGAACCGCTCGATCAGGCGGGAAATAACCGCCTGGCGCTCCTGTTCAACGGAGGAGTGCATAAATTCAATGGCGACCGTCTTTTTTTCTTCCTTACAGCCGGAAATAAGGGCGCACGACACCAGTGCTGATAACAGCACGACTTTTGCTTTAAACATAAGATGTTCCTTTATTGTTTTTTGATCCACATGACCTGCCACGGACGCAGGGTCAATTCCGCATGAGGGACAGGACATTCACTTATTAAATCAAAGCCTGTACTGTGGACTTTTATTTTTTGTTCGGCGTTACTGATATTAAATAATGCCTCCAGCGTCTCGCCATTTTTAGCGGTACGGGTAATTTGCATTACCTGCGGCGTGAGACTATTGATAGTGAACGCGCTGTCCGGATGGAAAACACTGCTCTGGCGGCGGAGCACAATCATTCTGGATAAAGCGTGATAAACACGATGCCGCAGGGAGCCGCTGGCCTGTAGCTGACTTTCAATATCATCCTGATGGTATTTCTGGCGATTAATAGCGCGGTTATAACCTAAACGTTCAACGCCGTCATAATCGTTACGCGATCCCATAATGCTCTGAATATAGATCGCCGGCACGCCAGGGAAACTCAGCAGAATGGCATGGGCAAGCAGGAAACGGGCCAGACGTTCATCATCGGTGCTGTCCCGCGCGCTTAACGCGTCCATATAGGTGACGTTCACCTCGTACGGGCTACGGGTGCCGTCCGGGTTATTTTTCCAGTTAACTAACGCGCCTTCCTGACGCAGCTGTTCCACTAAGTGCAGAATTTCTTCTTCCGGCAAAATGCCGCGTAACGGGTTAAGACCAATACCATCGTGGGAAGCGAGGAAGTTAAACCAGGTGGTGTCGCGACCTGGCAGCTTCAGCCCCTGCGCCCACTGGCACAGCGCGGTGACATCCTGACGGTGAACGGCATGCAGCACCAGCGGCGGCAGCGAGAACTGATACACCATGTGCGCTTCATCGCGCCCGTTGCCCAGATAAGAGATATTGTCTTTATGGGGAACGTTGGTTTCAGTGATGATCGCCGTACCCGGTGCGACCTCGTCTGTTATGGCGCGGAACAGTTTGATCAGCTGATGGGTTTTCTCCAGGTGAATGCAGCTGGTGCCCGGCGTTTTCCACATGAAGCCAACCGCATCCAGGCGCACGTAATCCGCCCCCTGCGCCAGATAGTGCAGCAGCACCTCGATCATCGCCAGCAGCACGTCCGGCTCGTTATAGTTAAGGTCAATCTGATCGTCGCTGAAGGTGGTCCACAGGTGGCGCTGCGAGCCATCATGCAGCGTGAAAGGCGTTAATAACGGCAGCGCGCGCGGGCGGGTCACCGCCGATAAATCGGTGGACGGATCCATGGCGAGAAAGAAATTCTCAAAGCCTGGCTTCTGTTGCAGATAATTGTTGAACCATTCGCTATTTGCCGACATATGATTGCAGACAAAATCGAACATCAGCCGCGCCTGTTTGTTTAATTCGGCAATATCGCTCCACTCCCCTGCTTCCGGAGCGACGCGGTGATAATCCATTACCGAAAAGCCGTCGTCAGACGACCATGGATAAAATGGTAATAAATGGACATGCGAGAAAACAGATTTAAACCATTTATAATAGAAATCGTTAAATACCGCTAAGGGCTTAGCCTTTTCATGATGAAATTGATCGGCGTAGGTAATTAACACCACATCGCTTTCATCCCATTTCTGTTTACGGCTTTGAGTAATAAGCGGCCGGTATTTCTCAATACAGGCCGTTAATTTTTCATAATGTGAGTCGGTGAAACGCCCGGCATAAACTTCCCGAAGCAGTGTGTTAATGTTTCCGTTCATTTGACTTTCCGTGGTATCGGTCCCATGACGCGGAAAATTACTCCTCCTGAAATGGGGTGTCAACGTAGCGGGGCCGTGATAAAGCGGGTTATGACGAAATTAAATGCATATTTGTGAGCTGTCGCAAATTTAAAGAAAAAGAGATTTTCTTTTATTTCACGGCTTCAGGGAAATATATATTCAGGGGGCGAATAATAAGAAGTGAGTTATTTATAATATAAATATGAAGCACTGCTCCCCATCAGTTCGGGGAGCAGAGTGAGGGGCAAAATCAGTCGATACCTTTGCTGCGCAGGTAATCTTCATAGTTGCCGCTGAAGTCGATCACACGCTCAGGGGTGATTTCAATCACGCGGGTCGCCAGGGAGCTGACGAATTCGCGGTCATGGGAAACGAAGATCAGCGTGCCCTGGTACATTTCCAGCGCCATGTTCAGCGATTCGATAGATTCCATATCCAGGTGGTTGGTGGGTTCATCCATCACCAGGATATTCGGGCGCTGCATCATCAGCTTACCAAACAGCATACGGCCTTTTTCACCACCGGAGAGGACTTTCACCTGTTTCTTGATGTCGTCCTGACTGAACAGCAGACGGCCCAGAATGCCGCGCACCACCTGCTCGTCGTCGCCTTCCTGTTTCCACTGGCTCATCCAGTCGAAGACGGTCATGCCGTTTTCAAACTCGTATTCGTGATCCTGGGCGTAATAGCCAATTTTCACGTTTTCCGACCACTTCACAGTGCCGGTGTCCGGCGTTAAATCGCCGACCAGGGTTTTCAGCAGGGTGGATTTACCCACGCCGTTGGTGCCGAGGATCGCCAGCTTCTCGCCCACTTCCAGCAGCAGATTGACGTTTTTGAACAGCGGGCCGTTATCGAAGCCTTTGCTGAGCTGCTCCACTTCCAGCGCATTACGGAACAGTTTTTTATCCTGCTCAAAGCGAATGAACGGGTTCTGACGGCTTGAGGCTTTGACTTCGTCCAGCTTGATTTTGTCGATCTGACGGGCGCGGGAGGTCGCCTGACGGGATTTGGAGGCGTTGGCGCTAAAGCGGCTGACGAAGGCCTGCAAATCGGCGATCTGGGCCTTCTTCTTGGCGTTGTCCGCCAGCAGACGCTCACGCGCCTGAGTCGCAGCGGTCATGTATTCGTCGTAGTTGCCTGCATACACGCGCAGCTCGCCGTAATCCAGATCCGCCATGTGCGTACACACCATGTTCAGGAAGTGACGGTCGTGCGAGATGATGATCATGGTGCTGTTACGTTCGTTCAGCACCTGCTCCAGCCAGCGAATGGTGTCGATGTCGAGGTTGTTCGTCGGTTCATCGAGCAGCAGAATGTCAGGGTTGGCGAACAGCGCCTGGGCCAGCAGCACACGCAGTTTCCAGCCTGGCGCGACTTCGCTCATCAGGCCGTAGTGCTGTTCCAGCGGAATGCCCACGCCGAGCAGCAGCTCACCGGCGCGGGATTCGGCAGAGTAGCCGTCCATTTCGCCATACTGTACTTCCAGATCGGCCACTTTGTAGCCGTCTTCTTCGCTCATTTCCGGCAGGCTGTAGATGCGGTCACGCTCCTGCTTCACTTCCCACAGCTCGGTATGCCCCATGATCACCGTGTCGAGCACGCTGTACTCTTCGAAAGCGAACTGATCCTGACGCAGCTTACCGATGCGCTCGTTGGGATCGAGGGAGACGTTGCCCAGCGTCGGCTCTAAATCGCCGCCGAGGATCTTCATAAAGGTGGATTTTCCGCTACCGTTGGCGCCAATCAGGCCGTAACGGTTGCCGCCGCCAAATTTGACGGAAATGTTTTCAAACAGCGGCTTAGTGCCGAACTGCATGGTGACGTTGCTGGTAACTAACACGGCGTTATCCTAAAAATGTGTGACAAACCGTGCATTATGCCACAATTCCGAATTGAAATCGCGCACCGTGATAAGCAGCTACACTGTAGCTTTCAGAAAAAAATGTGATTTCGTACACATCTGAATTCCATGCGCGGGGGAATGCACATATAATGCGCTCCCATCTCCATTAAGACTTTAACTCAACGGCCGGATGGCCAGTGGCAAAGATACCTCGCACAACATGAAAATTAAATTAACAACGATTTTAGCGGCGGCTTTCGCGGTAGTAGGGTTTTGCAAATCTGCCTCTGCAGTAACTTATCCACTGCCAACCGACGGCAGCCGTCTGGTTGGCCAGAACCAGGTCATCACCATTCCGGAAGGGAACCAGCAGCCGCTGGAGTACTTTGCGGCGCAATACCAGATGGGCCTGTCTAACCTGCTGGAAGCGAACCCGGGCGTGGACACTTACCTGCCGAAAGGCGGTAGCGTACTGAATATCCCGCAGCAGCTGATCCTGCCGGACACCGTTCATGAAGGCATTGTGATCAACAGCGCCGAAATGCGCCTCTACTACTACCCGAAAGGCACCAACACGGTGATCGTGCTGCCGATTGGTATCGGTCAGTTAGGCAAAGATACGCCGATCAACTGGACTACTAAAGTTGAGCGTAAAAAAGCCGGCCCGACCTGGACGCCGACCGCCAAAATGCATGCGGAATATATTGCCGCCGGCAACCCGCTGCCCGCAGTAGTTCCGGCTGGCCCGGATAACCCGATGGGTCTGTACGCGCTCTACATTGGCCGTCTGTATGCCATTCACGGCACCAACGCCAACTTTGGTATCGGCCTGCGCGTAAGCCACGGCTGCGTGCGTCTGCGTAACGAAGACATTAAGTTCCTGTTCCAGAACGTGCCGGTCGGCACCCGCGTTCAGTTTATCGATGAGCCGGTGAAAGCCACCACCGAGCCGGATGGCAGCCGTTATGTGGAAGTGCACAATCCGCTGTCCACCACCGAAGCGCAGTTTGAAGGCGGCGAAATCGTACCGATCACCCTCACCAAAAGCGTGCAGAGCGTGACCAGCCAGGCTGACGTTGACCAGGCCGTTGTTGAGCAGGCGATTGAAAACCGCTCCGGTATGCCGGTTCGTCTGAACTGATCCTGCCCCGGCAGTAAACAAAAAAAGCGATGGGAAACCATCGCTTTTTTTTATCCGTGATTGACCATGATAATGCCGCCATGATCGTAGCGATAATGGCAGTGGGCATACTCCAGCGGCGTGCCATCTTCCAGATAAACCACCTGCTCCACTTCCAGCACCGGATCGGTGTCGTCGCAGCTCAGGTAACGTTTATCCTCGGCGTTCGGCTTCAGGGCGCGCACCACGCGGTACGAACCCATAAGTTTCAGCGCCAGGGTGTCCTGCACATAGCGAAACACTGAACTTTGCAGATGGCCGCGGTTAAGGCCGGGCACCAGCGCCACCGGCATCAGCGTAAACTCCAGCGAGACCGGTTCGCCGTCAAGCAGCCGCAGGCGCACGAAGTCATAGACCGGCGCATCGGCGTCGATCAGCAGCGAGGCCTGCTCTTTTTCATCGGCAAAGCGTAAATCGAAGCGGATGATCTCGCTGGTGACGGTGCCGACGTTTTCCCAGGTTTTGGTCGCGCCGAAATAGTCGCTGCCGGGCAGATCCCATTGCGAGAGCTGAAGGAAATTCTTGCGGATAAAGGTGCCCTGCCCCTGACGGGTATACACCAGCCCTTCGACGATCAGCTGGCGTATCGCCTGCTGGATAGTCATGCGGCTGGTGCTGAACTCCGCCGCCAGAGCGAACTGATCGGGCAGCGGCTCGCTGGCAGAATACTGTCCGCTCATGATGCGCTGCTTAATTTCCCGCGCGATAGAAACGTATTTCGCCGACATTGCCCGTTCCTTTTATTATTCGACTATCCCACTGTTTTTTAAGGCCACTCGCTCGGCTATCTTGAGGAAAGGCAGGTAGAAGAATACACCAAAGACGATGATTATCAACTGAACGACCACCGCCCGCCAGTCCCCCGCCGTCGCCAGCCAGGCGCTTAAAACCGGCGGCGTGGTCCAGGGGATCATCACCACGCAGCGCGACATCAACCCGAGGGTGGTGCAGATCCAGGCAAAGAAAATCCCGATAGCAGGCAAGAGCACAAAGGGGATCATCAGCGGAATGTTAAACACAATCGGCAGACCGAAAATCACCGGCTCGTTGATGTTAAACAGTCCCGGCGAAATGGACAGACGCGCCACCTGTTTCGCCGCCTTCTGGCGCGAGAACAGAAAGATGGCGATAAGCAGCGACAACGTGCTGCCGGTGCCGCCAATCATGCCGAACGTCGGCACAAAAATATTGTTGATGATATGCGGGATCGGCTGCCCGTTGGCAAAGGCGATCATATTTTCGTTGGTATTGATCAGCAGGAACGGCTCCAGCACCACGGCGTTAACCACCGACTGATGGATCCCCAGCGTAAAGAGAAAGTTGCCGAAGCTGTAGATAAAAAGCGTGCCCGGCAGACTGGTGTTGATCAGACGCAGCGGCTGCTGGATGAGCGTGGTGATCAGATGGATCAGATCGGTATGCAGCACGTTCGCCAGCAGCGCGGCGATGATGGCGAAAGTGGAGAGCGTAAAAATGGTCGGCAGCAGCGCGGAAAAGGATTTACTCACCGCCGGCGGCACGTTTTCGCCCAGGGAAATATCGAGCTTTTTGATCCCGGCAATGCGGATAAACAGCTCGGTGGACAGCAGGCCGATGATCACCCCGGCGAAAATCCCGGTGGTGCCAATGTTGGCGAACGACAGCATCTGGCCGACGGTTACCGTCGTCTTGCCGCCCACCGGCACCACGTCGAGCTGGATCGGCATCATAATGATAAAGCTGGATAAGGCGATCACCACTGCCGAGACCGGGTTGTCGAAATTTTTGTTGCGCGCCAGCGACCAGGCGATCATCGGCGCGATCAACAGCGCCGCAATGTTCAGCGTGCCGTTGATAATGACATCGCCCCACACTTTAAAGCGCGTGAGCAGCTCCCCGTCCATCACCCAGGGAAACACCACGTTATTCACCAGTACCGCCAGCCCGGCAAGAATGAAAATGGGCATCACCGCCGCAAAGGCATCGCGCAGCGAGCGCAGATGCACCTGGTTGGCGATACGGGCGGAGAACTCAACAAATCGATCAACAAACGACTGCATATTCGGTTTCATGTTTGCATCAGACATCGCAGATACCTTCCCTTCAATCAGTCACAAAACGGTCCGGCAGGCGGGATCACATCTCGTCGCCGTTACTGTGGATCACACGTTTTAGCCAGGCGTAGCTCTTTTTCGGTACCCGTTTCAGATCTTTCAGATCGTGGTTTTCCCGGTTCACATACACCACGCCGTAGCGCTTACGCATGTCCCCCTGCGAACTGAGAATGTCAATCAGCCCCCAGCCGAGATAGCCAATCACCTGCGCGCCGTCCTCAAAAATGGCGTCTTTCATCGCCTGCAAATGCTCACGGTGATAGTCGATGCGGTACTGGTCGTCGATGGGGTTTACGCCGTCCCAGGATTCGATCACGCCGATGCCGTTTTCAATGGGGAATACCGGCAGCCGCCAGTCGTTATAATAACGGGTGATAATGGTGCGAAAGCCGAGCGGATCGATCTGCCAGTTCCATTCGGTGGCCTTCAGGAACGGGTTATTTTTATCGCCGTGCAACAGGTAATAGTTCACCGGCGTCCCGTCAGGGATGGCATCGCTGTCCAGCGTTTTACTGGCGTAGTAGCTGAACGCCATATAGTCGTTTTTCACCCGGGCGATCTCTTCCAGATCCTCGTCGAGGAAAATATCCCCGAAGCCTTCGCGCTCCACCACCGCCATCACCGCCGGGCTGTAGCCCTGACCGGCAAAGACGCGCAGCAGGTTCTGGTTGAGGAATTCGTCATACTGCTGGGCGCAGAAAATATCCTGCGGCTTACAGGTGGCGGGATAGATCAGCTGATGCGCCAGCATGCCGCCCATCAGCTGCCCCGGTTTGGTGTCATGCAGATAGTGTGTGAGGCGGACGTGGGCCATCATCACGTGATGCGAAATCTGGTACAGCTCGCGCAGCGTTTTTTCGCCTTCGAGATAACCGCCAACCTTAAAGGCCTCCGGCATATGGTAGATATTCTGCTCGTTGAAGGTCAGCCAGTACTTCACGCGGTCGCCAAAGCAGTCGATCATCTTTTTGCCGTAGCGAACGAACGCCTCCATGACGTGGCGATCGGTAAAACCATTGTACGTCTGCGCCAGCGCCAGCGGCATATCGAAGTGATACAGGCAGATCATCGGCTCGATGCCGCGCGCCAGCAGGTCGTTGATAAAACGATCGTAAAAGGCGATGCCCTCGTCGTTGAACTCTCCGTCGCCCTGCGGGCAGACGCGGCTCCAGGCGATCTGGAAGCGGTAGCAGTTCATGCCGAGATCCTGCATCAGGTCGAAATCTTCGGCATAACGATGGTAGGAGTCGGTTGCCACTTTCCAGTCGGAGGCAAATTCGCTGGCTTCGCGAATATCGTAAACCGACGGCCCTTTTCCTCCTTCGTTCCACGCCCCCTCCGTCTGCATACTGGATACCGAGTTACCCCACAAAAAACCCGCCGGTAAGGATTTAGTCATCATCTGATCTCCGCTGGTGATTATGTAAAGTCATTTAATTTATATGACTAGTCATATAGCGGATGCGGATAAGGCAGGCAAAGAGAGGGTGCTGGTTTTGTGACCAGCGCCGTAAAGATCGCGTAATGATCTCTTGCATGCGGCAGGTTGCGCTTTTATTGATGATGGTAGGTTGCGCTCTTATTAATATTGCGGAACAACGGAACACCGGATGGCGAGAGCGCGCAAGGGGCGGCCAGTCGCCGCCGCCCCCTGCACCCCCGGGCTCCCCCCACACTTCATGATTTCTAAATAAATTAACTCAGCAGTTCCTGTAAGTTCAGACAAACACAAAGCCACTCAGTCGCTTTATAAAAAACAGAGATATTAACGCGAGGGGTTGAGTCCCCGCTGAAACCGGCGAGCCGGAGGCCGGATGACAAGGGCTGGACGCCATGGATGGCGGCCAGAGGCGAAATGAGGCAGGAGGCCGAATAGAGCCGACCGCGGGCAGACGGTCGGGAGGTGAGCGCAGTGCGCAGCACCGGTTTCTTTGCGGGGCCGCGGGGATTGCTAAGGGGGCCGCGGTGGCCCCCTTAGCACGTTCACCGTCAGCGGTGTTACGCCTGACACGGAACGCAAAGTGAACGGAACATTCCACTAAACCGAACATTCCATTGAACGGAACATTCCACTAAAAGCCACCCTTATTAACCCGCCTCCCGCATCTCAAACATCCCATACGGATGGATCTCCAGGAAATAATTCTCCCCCACGTCCGGCTGCAATCGCGTCGCATTCACCTGCAACAAAATCTCCTGCCCATGCCACGCAACAATCACCTCATACTGCGGTCCCATATAGGCCACATGACGGATCACACAGCGCTGGCTTTCGCTGCCGTGCTGCCCGAGGGTGATCGCCTCCGGACGCACGCCCACCTGCCCGCTTCCCACGGTGGCGAACTGCGCCGGGCGCGGTAGCCGGTAACCGTAAATATCAACATGATCTGCGGAGAATGCTGCCGGGAACAGGTTGGCATCGCCCATAAAGCTGGCCATAAAGCGCGAGGCAGGCTGACGATAGAGATCCTGTGGCGAGCCCATCTGCATGATGTGGCCTTTGTTCATCACCAGCACGGTATCGGATACCGCAAAGGCTTCGCTCTGATCGTGGGTGACATAGAGCGACGTGATATTAAACTGCTTTTGCAGCTCGCGAATTTTATCGCGCATACTGCGCCGCAGGTTGGCGTCGAGGTTACTGAGCGGCTCATCAAACAGCAGCACTTTGGGCTTTAAAATCAGCGCGCGCGCCAGCGCCACACGCTGCTGCTGACCGCCGGAAATCTGATCCACATAGCGATCTTCAAACCCGTCCAGATCCACCATCGCCAGCGCCTCTTTGACGCGGGTTTTGATCTCCGCGCGCGACACGCCGAGCATCTTCAGGCCATAGCCGACGTTCTCGCCCAGCGACATGTGCGGGAACAGCGCGTAGGACTGGAACACCATACAAATATCACGCTGCTGGATCGAACTGTCGGTCACGTCTTCACCGTCGATAAAAATCTGCCCGGAAGTCGGCTTTTCCAGCCCCGCCACCAGCCGCAGCACCGTGGTTTTACCGCAGCCGGACGGGCCGAGCAGCGTCACCATCTCCCCCTGCGGGATCGCCAGATTGATATTTTCAATCACCACATTGCTGCCAAAGGTTTTACCAACGTTGCGCAGCTCAACAAAATGTTTCTGAGTCATAAATTTACGCCTGGTTTTTAGCTTTTGAACGGGAGATACGCGCCTCACCGATCAGCCAGTCAAAGAGGAAGATGATCGCCAGCATCACCACAATCAGGATCGAGCCGTAGGCAATGGCCACGCCGTACTCGCCGTCCTCAACACGGTTTAAGATGTAGGCCGTAGCCACACGGGTGTCCGGGGTGACGAGGAACACAATGGCGCTCACCGTGGTAATGGCGCGCACAAAGCTGTAGATCAGCGCCGAGAGGATCGCCGGGCGCAGCAGTGGCAGCAGAATGTGCGTAATGGTACGTAGTGATCCGGCGCGCAGGCTGAGGGAAGCTTCATCCAGCGATTTGTCGATCTGCCCCAGCCCCGCGATCCCGGCGCGAATACCCACCGGCACGTTGCGCATCACCATCGAGATAATGACAATGGCCGCGGTGCCGGTCAGGTAAACCGGTGCGCTGTTAAAGGCGAGAATATAAGAAACGCCCGCCACGGTGCCCGGTACGGCAAAGCACAGCATGGTGGTGAACTCGATAGTCTTTTTGCCGCGGAACTGCTGGCGCACCACCACCCAGGCGATCAGCAGGCCAAAAATAGCGGTAATAGGTGCGGCAATACCGGCGTACAGCAGCGTATCGAGCAGTGACGGCCATGCGCCATCGCTCATCCCCTGACCGAACAGCTTGATAAAGTTATCCAGCGTCAGGGTGTAATCCACGCCCCAGTTGACGGTAAAGCTGCCGTAGAAAATGCTGCCGTACAGCAGCGCATTGAACGCCACCCACACCGCCAGCAGCGCCATCACGCCCCACACCAGCGTCACCGGCAGCGGCTGCACGTCGCCCCGGTAGGATTTCCCGGAGACGGTGACGTAGGAGCGTTTACCGATCCACATATACTGGATGCAGAACACCAGCAGCGAGAACAGCAGCAGGAACGCGCCCAGCGTACTGGCGGCCTGATAATCCAGCTGCGAGCCGGTGATATAGAAATAGATCTGCGTCGCCAGCACGTCGAAGTTGCCGCCCAGCACCAGCGGGTTACTGAAGTCTGCCAGCGACTGCACGATGACAACTAAAAAGGCGTTCGCCAGCGCCGGTTTCAAGAGCGGCACAAAGACGCCGTTAAAGGTCTGCCAGCGGCTGGCGCGCAGGGTATAAGAGGCTTCTTCCAGCGACGGATGAATGGTTTTGATGGCGCCATCGAGGATCATAAAGGCCATCGGCGTAAAGGCCAGCACCTGCGCGATCCAGATACCGGTAAAACCGTACAGCCAGTTAGTGTTGGTCAGGCCGAACCAGTCGACCATCAGCTCGGTGACATAACCGGAGCGGCCCATCATCAGCGTCACCCCCAGCCCGACCACAAAGGGCGGCGTAACGATCGGCAGAATAGAGAAAATACGGCCAATAATGGCGCTGCGCCGGGCGATGCGCGTGGTGTAGATCGCCAGCACCAGCCCGAAGAAGGTACAGCCCACGCCCACCGCCATCGACAGCAGGATCGAGTTGACGATCACCTGCACGATATGCGCCTGCGACAGCACCGTCATAAAGGCCAGCGGCGCGAATTCCCCGCTGTCGGTGGTGAACATCGGAATAAAGATGGCGATACTCGGCCAGACGATAAAGATGCCGATCAGCGCGATAATGGCGATCAGCGAGCCAATCACAAAGCGGTCGCCGCTCAGCCATTCAAGGCGGGTCAACGCCAGCGTCATGATCGCGCCAAGGGAGATGAACAGCACGATGGTGGCATAGCCCAGCCCACGCCCGGCGAGCGTCGCGCTGATAACGATAAACGCCATACAGGCCAGCGCCCAGCCGGCGTCAAACCAGTGGCGACGGCGTTGATCGCGGCTGGCCGCGCTGAACGGGCGCAGCAGCAACAGGCTGGGGAACAGGTACCACAGCAGGCTGACGTTAAGATGCGACCAGGCGTACGCATCAAGAATTTCGTCCGCCGTGGATTCAAACAGGCCATAATCCAGGCTCCAGCTCGGCAGCAGCGCGAACGCCAGCCAGCCTAAAAACAGCCAAAGGAAGACCGCATCCCGCTTTTTCGCGGGATGGAGTGCAAGAGTGTGTGACATAAGTGTTCCGGTGTTGGGAAAGTTGTAGGCCGGGTAAGGCGTTAACGCTGCCACCCGGCAGTGACCGTCGTGGGGTTATTTCCCCATCTTCACATCGCTGACCCATTTATTGATCAGCGCCTTACGCACATCCGTTGAGCCGTATTTGTCCATGTCGTAGCTGATAAGCTTCAGATCGTCGAGCTTGAGCGAGTTCGGCGAAGTTTCCGCCGTGGTGTTGGTCAGGATCTGATAGGACTTGCCCTTCTTCCACGCCAGCTCCTGCGCCTCTTTCGACAGCACCCAGTCAACGAACAGCTTCGCGTTGTCGGCATTGCGCGCGCCTTTCAGAATACTGACGCCGCCGATTTCATAGCCGGTGCCTTCGCACGGCGAGATCAGCTCCAGCGGCGCGCCCTGCTCCTTTTCCAGCGAATAGTCATGCAGGAAGCCGATGCCGATAGCCGTTTCGCCACGGGCGGCGTTACGCGCCGGGGCGATCCCGGATTTGGTGTACTGAGAGATATTGGTATTAAGCTGCTTCAGGTAATCGAACGCCTGATCTTCGCCCCACAGTTGTACGAAGGTGGCGAGCGCGGTGTAGGCGGTGCCGGAACTTTGCGGATCGGCAATCTGGATCTCGCCTTTGTATTCCGGTTTGGTCAGATCTTTCCAGCATTTCGGGATCGGCAGGTTTTTCTCTTTCAGCTTCTCGGTATTAACCCCGAAGCCAAGAATGCCGACATACACCGCCGACGACAGGTTGCCTTTCACTTTGGCGGGATCGCGGAACTGCGTCATGATCTGCTCAAGGTTTGGCGATTTATACGGCTGCAACAGCCCCATTTCACCGGCCTGCGACTGCGGATCTAAGGTGCCGCCGTACCAGACGTCCGCCTGCGGGTTTTTCTTCTCGGCATCAACTTTCGCCAGCGTACTGCCGGAGCCGTTGCGGATAAACGAGGTTTTCACATCATACTTGTCGCCGAAGGCTTTGGTTTCGGTTTCACACATTTCATTGGTGGCGCTGCAATAGACTACCAGACGGCCTTTCGCCTGTGCGCCGCCGCTTAACGTGGCAAGCGCGATACCGGTGGCAACCAGTGTAGAGAGCAGGGTAACTTTCATGTTTTTATCCTTTGCGTGTTAGAAGCCGTAATGCCCGCCATTAATAGCGGCATCAGCAATAAACCCATCAGCACCGCCGCGACGGACAGCAGGGTGAACATCCCCGACCAGCCGTAGCGTTCGATCACCTGTGACAGCGGCCAGCCCGCCAGCGCCGCTCCCAGATAGGCGAACAGCCCGAGAAAACCGGTAATGGAACCCGCCGCCCCTTTGTGACCGCACTCCACCGCCGCCAGACCAATCAACATCTGCGGGCCGAAAACAAAAAAGCCCACGGTAAAAAAGCACATCGCCAGCAGCGCGTAATGGTGCACCGGCGCCAGCCACAGCGCGGCGACGGAGACCATCAGGCCGAGCGTGAACAGCAAAATCATCGGCGCGCGCTGCCCGCTGAACATCACATCCGATCCCCATCCGGCAAACAGCGCCCCCAGCAGCCCGCCCACTTCAAACAGCATCACAGTGGCATTGGCGCTGAGCAGATTGACGCCGTGATTCTCCGCCAGCCAGATATTCCCCCAGTCGTTGAGCGCGATGCGGATGAGGTACACCAGCACATAAGAGACGCCCAGCAACCAGATCATCGGGTTTTGCAGCATGGTGGTGCGTAACATCTGCCACAGCCCCATCGGCGGGCTTTGCTGCTCCTGACGTAATTCCAGCGGATCCTGCCGCCACTCCCCGACGGAAGGTAACCCCTCTTCCTGCGGTGTGCCCCGCAGTTGCATGGTTAACCACACGCCGAGCGCCATGCTGATGATCCCCGGTGTCAGCATCGCGGCCTGCCAGCCCCACCAGTGGGCGGCAAAGGCGCAAATCAGCGGGATAATCGCCCCGCCAATATTGATGGAGGTGTTCCAGCAGCCCCACCAGAAGCCGCGCTCGTTGCGCGAATACCAGTGGGTCAGCAGGCGCGCGCATGGCGGCCAGCCCCAGCCCTGGAAAAAGCCGTTCAGCGTCCAGATGAACAGCAGCGTCGGCAGCGAATCGCCAAACGCAAAGAGCACGTTTAACAGCCCGGTGGCAAACAGCCCGATGCCCATAAATACCCGGCTGCCGTGGCTGTCGTGCCAGAGGCCGGCGGCAAACTTCGACAGGCCGTAGCTGAGATAAAACAGCGAACCCAGCAGGCCGATATCACTCTTGCTTAAGCTGAGATCCAGTTGCAGCGCGGGCAGCACGTAATTGACGCTTTTGCGCGTCAGGTAAAAGGCCGCGTAACCCACCACCATCGACAGCAATAAACGCGGGCGTAGACGGCGGTAGCGCTGGCTAATGGCAGTGGCTGACAGTTCCTGCATAAGGCCTCCGGTGGCACTGACTATATGAAAGCGAACGAAAAAGGGGATGAGAGAAAGTCCGCACTGACTAAGACTTTTTCCTGGTTAGCGGGGGGTTTGTGGCAAAAGTGTGGGCAGGTTAACAGTTACGCGTGTTCCCTGAGCGGACTCCAGCACCAGATCGCCCCCCAGCGCATGCACCCGCTCGCGCATCCCCTGAATGCCGAAGCCAGGGGACTGCCCGGCCGGTAGGCCGATACCGTTATCCGCGACCGTCAGCCAGATCTGCCCGTCGCGCGGCTCAAGGACAATGCTCACCCGGCTGGCCTGCGCATGCTTGCAGACGTTGTTCAGCAGCTCCTGCAACAGGCGGTAAAGGGTAAAAATCAGGGTTTCGTTTTCCGGCGGCGCGCTGAGCCGGTAATCAAAGCGGCAGATGATGCCGCGCTCGGCAAAGGCGAACTCATTCACCAGATGGTGCAGCGCCTCGCGAAAGGAGAGTTCATCCAGCACCGGCGGACGCAGCTGGCGCAACAGCTGGCGGGTGGAGGTGTGAATACGCCGGGCCAGATCGTTAATCTGGCTGGCGGCGTCCAGCGCCTGGCTGCTGCCCGCGCTGCGTTTTACCAGCTGCGACTGGATCTGAATGGCGGTAATGTTCTGGCCGATCTCATCGTGCAGCTCCCTGGCAAGGCTTTTACGGGTGTCCTCTTCGCTGTGGATCAGCTTCTCCGCCAGCGCGCGGCGCGCCTGTAACTCCACCTCCAGCCGCTGGCGATAGCGATCAAGGTTTTGCGCCAGATGTTGCTGGCGGCTGATGGCGATCCCAAGCCCGATGCCGAGCAGCGCCTGGGTGGCGAGGAAAATCTCCAGCTCCAGCAGATCGCCAAAACCGATACCCACCTGACGGGCGATGGTGATCATCATGCTGCCAAGCAGCCCCGCCAGCACCCCGCCCTGCCAGCCGAATTTCCACGCCATGATGACGTTAGGCAGAAACACCACGATCAGCAGCAGCCGTTCGATTTCCGGCGACAGCACCATCTGCGTGCCAATACCGATAATAAAAAACAGGCTGCACCAGATAATCAGCGAGGTGCGCAGCGGCGGATTACTGGTGTCCAGCCCAAGCAAATGATAGCGATGCTGCTGGCGCAGAAATTCAAAAATCAGGTAGACGAACGGCGTCAGCAGCACGCCGCCGGTGAAGCTGGCAAGACCGATTAGCGTCGCCTTACTTTCCAGAAAGGGGGCCAGCAGCAGGGTTTGCAGCAGGGCGCAGGCGGTGACCGCCGTCAGCAGCAGCGTCAGGCGATGCCAGTAGAGGGGAAAACGGTGCCAGTAATAGTGCGCCACACGCGCCACCGGTAGCGCGATTAAGGGGGCGGCCAGCATGGTGTAACCAGTGAGCAACTGTTCGCTGTGCAGCCAGAAAATCATCGCCAGCAACGGCAGTAACAGCGCCGGCCAGAAGCGGCGCGACAGCAAAATCAGCAGCGCCAGAAACACGCCCTGCGGCAGAAACAGCACCGCCTGCTGGCCGTTATGGGTGAGGTAAAAACTCAGCGTCCACAGCATCAGCCAGCCCGGTCCCCAGGCCAGGACGATAAACAGCGACAGCACCATAAAACGCCGGGACGCTGACGACATCAGTGCCCCGTCAGCAACTGGTGGTCGAGGGCAAAATGCACCAGTTCAATGGTGCTGCTGCACTGTAATTTGCCCAGCACATTGGCGCGGTGAACATGCACGGTTTTGTGGCTCAGTTCGAGCTTAAAGGCGATCTCTTTCACGCTGTCGCCCTTGACCAGCAGATCGAATACTTCCCGCTCGCGGGGGGTGAGAATATTCAGCACTTTACCGGAGGGTTCGCCGCCGCGCAGGGCGCGCAGGGCATCGGCGCACAGATAGTGGCCGCCCATGCCGACGGATCGCACCGCCTGCACCAGCTCTTCCGGGCCGCAGCGCTTGGTGAGATAGCCGCTGGCTCCGGCGTCGAGCGCGCTCTGCACAAAGGCCGGGGTATCATAAATGCTGAGAATAATGGCGCGAAAGCCAGGCCGCTGTTGCCGCAGGCGTTTTAGCAGGCTGAGGCCGTTTTCATCGGGCATGGCGACATCGAGCACCGCCACGTCAACATCATTCTGAAGCAGTGCGGGCCAGGCCTCAGCAGCCGTGCTGAACTGCCCGGTCACGCACACGTCCTCTTCCAGGCCAAGGAGCTGGGCAAACCCCGACCGTACCACAACATGATCATCCACCAGCACGACACGGACCATTAGCATCACTCCCCTCTCTTTCGCGACATGATGCCGGGTCAGACGGCGCTGGCAATGCTCTTATGGATGATATGTTATGGATGTAACAAAATTGCAATAAATTACTGCGCAGCCAGCTGCTTGCGGCGGTATTCGCCCTGACGTTCCAGCATCCAGCCCGGATATTCCCGCGGCAGCGCGCTGACCGCATCCAGCTGTTGCAGCTCGTCGTCGCTCAGGCGAATGCCGGTGGCGGCGATATTATCCAGCAACTGTTCTTCGCGCTTCGCGCCGATGATCACGCTGCTGACCACCGGCTGATGCAGCAGCCAGGCCAGGGCGATCTGCGCCACGCTCGCGCCCTTCGCGTCGGCAATGGTGCGCATCACGTCCACACAGTCAAACGCGCGATCTTTATTCACCGGCGGGAAGTCGAATTCCTGGCGACGGCTGCCCGCTTCCGCCTGCCCGTCGCGGCTGTATTTTCCGCTTAACAGGCCGCCTGCCAGCGGGCTCCAGACCATCAGGCCGACGCCTTCACTCTGCATCATCGGCACCAGCTCGCGCTCCAGTTCCCGTCCGGCGAGGGTGTAATAGGCCTGCAGCGAGGCAAAGCGCGTAAGACCTAAACGTTCGGAAATGCCCAGCGCTTTGGCGATCTGCCAGGCTGCCCAGTTGGAGACGCCGATATAACGCACATGGCCGTGCTGCACCAGATTATCCAGCGCGTACAGCGTCTCTTCGATGGGCGTCGCCGGATCAAAGCCGTGCAGCTGATAGAGATCGATATGATCCAGTTGCAGGCGCTGTAAGCTCTGCTTCACGCCTGTGATAATGTGGTGACGGGAACTGCCACGCGAGTTCACTCCTGCCGTGCCGGTTTCACCGAACACTTTGGTGGCGACAATGACGTTCTCGCGCGGCACCTTCAGGTTTTTCAGCGCCTGCCCGGTGATGATTTCCGAGCGGCCCCCGGAGTACACATCGGCGGTATCAATGAAATTGATCCCCGCATCCAGCGCGCTACCGACCAGGCGATCCGCGTCGCTCTGACTGAGCTTGCCGATTTTGCCCCACATGTCGTCTTCGCCGCCAAAGGTCATGGTGCCAAGGCACAGTTCCGACACAAACAGACCGGTATTGCCAAGTTTCTGGTATCGCATAGAACCTTCCTCATAAAGATGCTGCCGTGAATGTTCTGTAGTTATACCCGCCCTGCCGGTTATGCGAATGTGGCGATCCTGCGCGTTTCTTGCCCAATCCTCTGAAAGTTATCCGCGCGGCGCGTCGCCAAACACGGCGTAGTCAGGCATCTGCACGTTCTGGTATGGCTCCCAGCCGCCGCCGAGGGCTTTATAGAGCGCCACCAGATCGAGGCTGGTCTGCACCCGCGCCTGCGCCCGCTGCTGTTCCGCCTGGGCTAACTGGCGCTGGGCATCCAGCACATCGATAAAGGTGGCGATCCCCTGCCGGTAGCTGTCGCTCGCCAGATCGAAGGCGTTTTGCAGCGCGGTGATAGTTTTGCTCAGACCGGCTTCACGCTGCTGATCGGTGCGGTAACTGACCAGCGCGTTCTCCACATCCCCGAGCGCGCTCAGCACCGTCTGGCGATAGTTGAGCACCGCCGCCCCTTGCTGCGCCCGCGCCAGTTTGACGCTGGAAACCAGCCGTCCGCCCTGGAAAATCGGGATCGAAACCTGCGGGCCAAAGCTGTAGAAATGGCTGCTCCAGTCGGTGAGCCAGTTGGTTTCGCTGTTGCGCAGGCCAAACTGGCCGGTCAGCGACAGGCTGGGGAACAGCTGCGCCACCGACACGCCGATCTGCGCGGTGGCGGCATGTAAATTCGCTTCCGCTTCGCGCACGTCCGGACGACGCCGCGCCAGGGTGGACGGAATGCCGGTCGCCACCAGATCCGGCAGTTTCGGCAGCGGCTGTGGGTTGCGCAGTTCCGCGTCCAGCGCGCCCGGCGGCTTGCCGAGCAGGATCGCCAGCGCGTTCATCGCCTGCCGCTCCTGCGCCTGATATTGCGGCAGTTGCGCTTCAAGGTTGCCAAGCTGGGCGCGGGCGTTTTCCACATCCAGCTGCGGCGAGAGGCCCCCGCGCTGACGGTTTTCCGTCAGCGTGAAGGTTTCCTGGGCGGTGGCGATCTGCGTGTTCATGGTGGCGATAATGCTCTGCGCGCCGCGCAGTTGCAGCCAGGCGCGGGCGACTTCCGCTTCCAGCGACACCAGCGCGTCGTTGCGCTGTTCAATGGCCGCCTGCTGCTGCGCCTGCGCCGCTTCCACCTGGCGGCGCACTTTGCCCCACAGATCGATCTCCCACTGGGCATCAAAGCTGCCCTGATAGAGGTTCACCGGCTGCGTCAGGGTGCCAAGCGCCCCCTGCAATTCGGGATCGACGTCATTCAGCTGGCCATAAACGTCATGGGATTTCAGCTCCCCTTCCAGCCCGAGCTGCTGACGGGTGGCCTTCAGACTGCCGTTTACCGCGGGCAGCAATGCCCCGCCCGCCTGGTTGATCTGCTCCCGCGCCCCGGCGATACGCAGCACGGTCTGCTGCAACGACAGGTTATCGGCGATCGCCCGCTCGATCAGGCTGTTGAGCTGCGGGGAGTTGAAGGTCGTCCACCAGCGGGGATTGACCGCCTGGGACGCCGTCTGCGACTTCACGTTGCGGTCGCCCTGATCGTTCCAGTGGCTGACCGCCGGGGCGGCGGGCTGCTGATAATCCGGCCCGACGGCGCAGCCTGCCAGCAACAGCGCCAGCAGGGTGAAAGTGGGATGAGTTTTCCTGTGCATCTTAATGTGCTCCTGCGCTGCCTTCGCTTTTCACCGGCGAAAGCAGTAAACAAAATGGGATCAACAGAACGGCCACCAGACTGAGCAATGTGAAGACATCCACGTAGGCGAGAAAGCGCGACTGCTCGATTAAGGTCTGGTACATCTGCCCGCTGGCAATGGCGGTGGGATCGCCCACCTGCGAGGTGAAATTGCGTATCGCCTCTGCTGAGCTGCGGATCGCCTGCTGGAACTGCTCGTCAAAAGGCGAGGCATGTTCGCTGAGATAGGCGCTGTGCACCTGGGATCGTTCGGTAATGGCGGCGGTGGAGAGCGAAATGCCCATCGACCCCGCGACGTTACGGAACATGGTGAACAGCGCCGCGGCGTCGGCGTTCAGCTGCCGGGGTATGGTGATAAAGGCGATGGTGGTCAGCGGCACAAACAGGAAGCCAAGACCAATCGACTGGGCGCTGCGGAACAGCACCAGGGTTTCAAAATCGATGTCCGGCGTCAGGGTGCGCGACCAGAAAAACGACAGCGCGAGGCAGGCAAAGCCAAAGGCGATGATCCAGCGCGTCTGCACCACCGGCATCAGCTTCAGCACCAGCGGAATGGTCAGCACGATCAGTATCGCCCCCGGCGACAGCACCAGCCCGGACCATGTGGCGGTATAGCCCAGATCCTGCTGCGCCAGCTGCGGGATCACCACCGAGCTGCCGTAGAGGATCATCGCCATACCCGCCATCAGCAGGCTCGACACCGCAAAGTTTTTATCCTTCATACACTGCAGGTTGACCACCGGTTTTTTGGCATAAATCAGCCAGTAGATAGCGCCGATAATGCCCACCAGCGTCAGCACCGCAAAGGTGCGGATAAAGCCGGAAGCAAACCAGTCGTCATCTTCGCCGCGATCCAGCATCACCTGTAAACAGCCCAGACCCAGCGCGATCAGGCCAATGCCCGTCCAGTCGATGGAGAGTTTTTCTTCCGATTTACGCTCCCACGGCGGATCTTCCAGCAGCTGATAGATCGCCAGCACCGTGATGATGCCCACCGGGATATTGATAAAGAATACCCAGCGCCAGGAGTAGTTGTCGGTGATCCAGCCGCCGAGCGTCGGGCCAAGCACAGGCGCGACGATAATGGCGATGGATGACAGGCCGAACGCCTTGCCGCGATCTTCCGGCTTAAAGTAATCCAGCAGCACCGACTGCTGCGTCGGCTGCAAACCGCCGCCAAAGAAGCCCTGCAAGATACGGAACAGGATGATTTCCCACAGTTCAGTGGCGATACCGCACAAAAACGAGCAGACGGTAAACATCACGATGCAGATCAGGAAGAAGCGTTTACGGCCAAAAACCCGGCTTAAAAACGCTGAGATGGGCAGCACAATACCGTTCGCCACCAGATAACTGGTCAGCACCCAGGTCGATTCGCTGTAGCTGGAGGAGAGCGATCCGGCGACGTGCGGCAGCGCCACGTTAACGATAGTGGTGTCGAGGATCTCCATAAAAACCGCCAGGGTGACGACAATCGCCACCGCCCACGGATTGCTGGCGGGTTTCCAGCTTTCATGGTTGTGATCGGTCATTCCAGCGTAACCTTCGGCTCAACGGACAGACCCAGCGGCATCGGCTTGTTGGGATCCAGCCCTTTGTCGATGACGATTTTCACCGGCACGCGCTGGACGATCTTCACAAAGTTACCGGTGGCGTTTTCTGCCGGGAACGCGGAGAAACGCGATCCGCTGCCCTGCTGAATACTGTCGATATGCCCTTCCAGCTCCATATCCGGCCAGGCGTCGATGCTGATGGTGACTTTATTGCCGGGGCGCATACGCTCCAGCTGCGACTCTTTAAAGTTAGCGACCACCCAGATGTCCGGCGACACCAGCGAGAACAACGCGCTGCCCGCCTGCACCAGGGTGCCAGTCTGCACGTTACGTTTGGTGACGTAACCGTCGAAAGGCGCGCGCACTTCGGTATAGGAGAGATTCAGCTCGGCGTTTTCCAGCTGCGCCCGCGCCTGATCGACCTGACGCTGGCGCGCTTCGACGTTAGTTTCCTGCTGGCGAATTTGCAGCTGCACCTGCTCGGCCACTTCCGCCTGCGCCTTAGCGCTGGCCAGCTGGGCCTGCGCGCTGCGCAGTTGCGCGTTGGCGGTATCAATATTTTGTTGCGTGGTGGCGCGGGGATCGACGCCGCGCTGACGGCGGTACGCGGCCTCGGCATTGGCCAGATCTGCCTGCGCTTTCAGCACCTGGGCGCGCGCTTCATCCCGCTGGGCGGGATACTGCACTTTCGAGAGCGCCAGCTGCGCCTGCGCCTGATGCAGTTGCGCCGTCGCCAGACCCAGCTGGGCCTGCGCCTGATCGCGCTGGGCGCGGGTATCGCGCGGATCGATGGTCACCAGCAGATCGCCCTTCTTCACCCGCTGGTTATCTTTCACACGCAGCTCGGTCACGTAGCCCGCGACCTTGGGCGCAATAGTCACCACATCGCCATCGGTGAAGGCGTCGTCGGTGGTTTCTTCATTGCGGGTCAGCAGCCACCACACCAGCGCGCCGACCACCATGACGATCACCACGATGCCAAGAATAATAATCGGCTTTTTGCCGGGGCGTTTGCGTTCGGCTTTTTCGTTATTATTGTCGGTTTTATTGTCGTCTTTTTGCGTCTCGTCAGACGCGTTCATGTTCTCAGCCATAGCGTTACAACGTTCCTGTCAGTTAACGGCGCGGCAGGTGCGCCGTTAACTAAAGTTAGGAGGTTGCTATACATTTGCCAGGAAAAACTGACAATTGAGCACTAACTGAGAATAAAAAGACCGTAGCCGACCAGCGCCGCCCAGACGAGCAGCGGTAGCGACCAGAGGTGAAAACGCCACCAGATACGGCGATCCTGCGCCATGCGCAGCGCGATGAGATTCGCCAGCGAGCCGGGCAGCAGCCCGAAACCGCCGACGTTAACCGCCCAGGCGAGCAGCTTATCCGGCGGTACATAGTTAAGCAGTAAAATGGTGGCCGGAACGTTGCTGATAAACTGCGACAGGCCAATGGCGGTGAGCCACAGGCCGGGCGCGGATAAGTTGCCGACGTCGTTCAGCGCCCCCTGCAATACCGGCAGCTGGATCAGCAGGTGCACGTCGATAAACATCGCCATAAACACCAGCAGCAGCGTCCAGTCGACGCTCAGCACCACGCGGCGTGCGAGGATCAGAAAACCGACAGCGATGGCCGCCAGCCCCCACAGCTCCTGTTTCAGCTCCAGTGAAATAAGAAACACGATATAGAGCGCCAGACAGCTCCACACCAGCCGCGGCTGCCAGTCGGCGCTCTGGCTGCCGCTATGGTAATTGAGGGCTTTTTTCGGGAAGGCAAACCAGCACAGCGCCAGTAATGTCAGCATCATCGCCAGCGCCAGCGGCGCCATCTGCGCGCAGAAGGCGGCAAACGACAGGCCGGAGCGTCCCCATAGCAGGATATTTTGCGGGTTGCCGATGGGCGTAAGCAGCGAGCCGGCATTTACCGCCAGCGCTTCGAAGATGATCAGCCGGTTGACCGGGATCTCACAAAGTTTTTTCAGCGTGATGGTCAGCGGCACCACAATGAACAGCGCCACATCGTTGGTCAGAAAGGTCGACAGCAGCGCCGCCGCCAGCACCATAAAGATCGCCAGACGGCGTTCGGTGGCGAAGCGGCGCACCATGCGGCGTCCCACCACATCGAAATAGCCCGACAGCTCGACGCCTTTGGTCAGCAGCATCAGCCCGCTGAGGGTAATAATGGTGTGCCAGTCGATGGCTTTACCCCAGCCCGCCGGGGCAAAGGGGACGAAAAAGCTGAGGAGCACGCCCACCAGCAGTAACAGATGAAAGAATCGGTCGCGGGCCAGCGCACGCACGAAAGGCAGCGTCATTCTGCGTTCTGCCCCTGTTGCAGGGTAAACAGACGGAAACGCTCAAGAGTTTCTTCACTGACGTGATGTTCCATCCCTTCCGCATCACGGCGGGCGGTATCCGGGCTGACGCCGAGCACCAGCAGGAAACTTTCTACAATCTGATGACGCTCACGGCTTTGCTGCGCCAGGGTCTCCCCTTCCGGCGTCAGGAACACGCCGCGCCAGGGGATCTGTTCGATCAATCCTACGCTGGCAAGTCGTTTTAACATTTTGGCTACCGTCGGCTGCGAAACGCCCAGCCGCGCCGCCATGTCCACCTGACGCGCTTCGCCCACTTCGCGGATCAGATCGGAAATCAACTCAACATAATCATCGATTAACTCGCGGCGATGCGCCTCGCGAACCTGGCGAAATCCTTCGACATGTTCTTCAACATTAACCAGTTGCGTCACTTTTTTTATTGTTGGCGTACCTGCGCGACGACTCATAGTGCTTCCTCATTGACGTGACGCGAATACCGCATCCTCTAAGCGAGCGGCCATTGTAAACCATCGCCTGAGGAGTACAAAAAATTAACGCATTAGCCATAGCTATAAAATATAGCCTATGCTATATCTGTATGTAATGCAGTCACCCTTCACGGACGGAATGGTTTTTATCTGGACAGGAGGTAACTAATGAACGAATTCAGGAGATGTATGGCCGTGTTCAGTCACTCCCCTTTTAAAGTGCGTTTACTGCTGGTTAATCTGTTGTGTGACATGTTCCACAGCAAACCGCAGCCGGACGATAAACCTTCACGCTAACGCGGCGTCGCGGTACGCCGCTTCATTTTTCTGTCACATCTCCCCGTCATACTGATCGTTTCTATAGAATTTTCTTATTATTTGTCGGTTTTGTAACCATTATCGCAAAACATAGCCCTGACGCCTGTTGACCTTCATGGCGGCTCGCTCTATCTTCTCGCAGCCCTGCACAAATGCGGCTTGCGGATGACGGCCCCCTCCTCATTCTTCACGCATTGTCCCGCAGGTTTTGACCCTCGACGCCAGGGTGAGCACATGGCGTTTTCGCGATAGTGTCATATGAATTTAATCATAAAAGAAACCCTCGCTGCGCGCGGGCTGAACATCAGCCCGTGGACAGGTTTTTATTTTTTGCAGTCTTTACTTATTAACTACGCCCTTGGCTATCCTTTCAGCCTGCTGTATGCCGTGGCCTTTGCACTGGTGTTACAGCTACTATGGCGTCACGCCCCGCGGGTACAGAAAGTGCTGATCGGCCTTTGTACCCTGGTGGCGGCGTCCTACTATCCATTCGGCCAGGCTTATGGCGCGCCAAACTTTAATACCCTGCTGGCGCTGCACTCCACCAATATGGAAGAGTCCACGGAGATCCTGACAATTTTCCCGTGGTACAACTACGTGATAGGCCTGTTTATTTTTGGCCTTGGCGTGATCGCCGTGCGCCGCAAAGCGGCGGAACGTCCGGCCTGGGGTAAATGGGATCATCTGGGGGTCGCCTTCTGTCTCGCGGTAGTGTTCGTGCAGCCGGTAAGCAACCTCTACTACGGCTGGGGCTTCCATCTGAAAGACACCGGTTATCCGGTAGTGCGCTTCGTGAAAGATGTGGTGGTGAATAACCGCGAAGTGCGGGAAGAACAGACCCGCATGGCGGAGCTGTCCGGCATGAAAGATACCTGGACAGTGCTGGGCGTGAAGCCGAAATATCATACCTATGTGGTGGTGATCGGCGAAAGCGTGCGACGCGACGCGATGGGCGCCTTTGGTGGCTACTGGAATAACACGCCCTTCGCCAGCCAGGTTAACGGCACCTTCTTTACCGACTACGTGGCCGCCAGCGGCTCGACGCAAAAATCCCTCGGCCTGACCCTGAACCGCGTGGTGGACGATAAACCGCAATACCAGGATAACTTCGTCACCCTGGCGAACCGCGCCGGATTCCAGACCTGGTGGTTCTCCAATCAGGGACAAATTGGCGAATACGATACCGCCATCGCCAGCATCGCGAAACGCGCCGATGAAGTGCAGTTCCTGAAGAACGGCGATTTCGAAGCGGATAAAAACGTCAAGGATGAGGCGCTGCTGAAAATGACGGCCCAGGTGTTGTCCACGCCGCGCAGCCAGCCGCAGCTGATCGTCCTGCACCTGATGGGTTCTCACCCTCAGGCCTGCGATCGCACCGAAGGTAAATATAAGGTGTTTGTGCAGTCGAAAGAGACCTCCTGCTACCTCTATTCCATCACCCAGACCGATGAATTGCTCGGCAAACTCTATGCGCAGTTGCAGGGCGCGGGGGACAGTTTCTCGATGGTCTATTTCTCGGATCATGGCCTTGCCATTAAAGAGCGCGGCAAAGATGTGCAGTATCTGGCCCATGGCGACACCTTCCAGCAGAACTTCCAGGTGCCCTTTATGGTGCTTTCCAGCGATGACAAGACCCATCGCGTGATCAAAGCCCGTCGCTCGGCCAATGATTTCCTGAACTTTTTCTCACAGTGGACCGGCATCAGCGCAAAAGAGATCACCAATAAATACCGTTTTATGTCCTCGCAAAAAAGCGGCACTACCTGGGTGACGAATTTCAAACTGCAGAAAGTGGATTACACCCATCTGGGCACGGATATTTTTGAGACCAAAACGCGGTAAACGCTGTGACCGTAGCCATTCGTTTCCATAGAGCAAAAAAAAATCCGCCCGTGGGCGGATTTTTTATCATCACAGAAGTGATTAGAAGCGGTAGCCAACGCCTGCGATCCAGGTGCCAACGTCAACGCTACGGATACGGCTCTGCTCGTAGGACACGTCCAGAGCAACGTTTTCCATCGGGTTGAACTGCATACCTGCACCGTAAGAGAAGCCATAATCGCTGGTGTCAGCGGTTTTGAAGCCATCTTCGCGCTGCTGGAATTTACCGTAACCAACACCCACTACGCCATAGATGCTGGCCCAGTCGTTGATACGGAAAGCAGGACCACCGGTCACGCCGTAGTACTGTGCTTTGTTATAAGCGCCGTCTTCGGTACGATCTTTTTCGGTGTAAGTGAAGGAACCGATGTAGCCCAGCGGAGTATCATTTTCGTAACGGTATTTCAGGTTGAAACCGTTTGTTTTGTTCGCTACGCCCTGCGCATCGCTCTGAGCGTAACCGCCAGAAACGGTGGATGCAGCTACTGCGGAACCTGCGGTAACGGCCAGAATCGCGGCCAGCGCTGAAAGACATGCAATTTTTTTCATAACCACCTCAAATGTGCTTCAAGTAAATCCTAAGTTTTAAATATATCAAAAATAGTCAGGAAACTCCTGGAGGTTTACGTTGTCTAAGGGCTCTTTTCCTGTAACAGAACGTTTCCAGCACTGACTATCTCTTTCAAAATGCAGCGGTTTTCCCACACAGGACGCTATTTTTACGCGAGAAACGCAACATATTCATCCAGATTAATCCTAATCAAACGGCGATTAATCCATCAACTATGGCCTATTGTACGGATTTACGGCGACTTTTTTTCAACGAAGGTTCAACCGTGGGCAGGTATTTCCATTACACTGCCTTCTTTTACTTCGTTTGACATAAATTGACAGGAGAAAGGATGCCTGGATTGTCCCGTAAAACGCCGGTATGGATGCCCGTACTGGTGATCCTCATTGCCATGCTCTCTATACAGAGCGGGGCTTCGCTGGCGAAATCGCTTTTTCCGTTAATTGGCGCGCCCGGCGTCACCGCCCTGCGTCTGGCCCTCGGCACCCTGATCCTTGTGGTTATCTTCAAGCCGTGGCGCTTACGTTTTACTAAAGCGCAGCGCAAGCCGCTGCTGCTTTATGGATTATCCCTCGGGGCGATGAACTATCTCTTTTACTTATCTATCCAGACGGTGCCGCTGGGCATCGCGGTGGCGCTGGAGTTCACCGGACCGCTGGCGGTGGCGCTCTTCGCGTCCCGGCGCGCGGTGGATTTTATCTGGGTGGCGCTGGCGGTGCTCGGACTGTGGTTTCTGCTGCCCCTCGGCCAGGATGTCTCACATGTTGATCTGACCGGTGCGGCGCTGGCCCTTGGCGCGGGAGCCTGCTGGGCTATCTATATACTAAGCGGCCAGCGTGCCGGGGAAGAACACGGTCCGGCAACGGTGGCCATTGGTTCGCTGATCGCCGCGCTGGTGTTTGTGCCGGTCGGTGTCTGGCAGGCGGGCGATGCTCTGTGGCACTGGTCGGTCTTACCGCTGGGGCTGGGCGTGGCGATCCTCTCCACGGCGCTGCCCTACTCGCTGGAGATGGTGGCGCTAACCCGTCTGCCGACCCGCACCTTCGGTACGCTGATGAGTATGGAACCCGGACTGGCGGCGCTGTCGGGCATGGTTTTCCTCGGGGAAACCCTGACGCTGACCCAGTGGCTGGCGCTGCTCGCTATCATTACGGCGTCCATGGGATCGACCCTGACGCTGCGCCGTGAAGCGAAAATTGAGAAAGTGGATATCAGTTAAATTATATTTCCGGGCGCCAGGCGAAGCGCCCGGAATAATTCCTGCGCTGTTTCGCTTTATTTTCAGTAATATTTATTCACACTCTTCCGTCCCGGTCAGAATTAAGAATCATTCCTAAAAAAACCATCAAAACACTGAAATTTAATAGGATTTAATTTTTCCTATCGTTGTCGCTATTAAACCGATAGGCAGAGACGAAAAGCAAAGCCAGGATCCGCTGCTATACTTAGTTCCAGTAATTACCCGGGACATAAACATCAAGAGGATATGAGATTATGAGTACCGCTAAACTGGTAAAAACGAAAGCTTCCGATCTGCTTTATACCCGCAATGATGTCTCTGATAACGATAAGAAAGCGACTATCGAGTTGCTGAATCGTCAGGTGGCCCAGTTCATTGACCTGTCTCTGATCACCAAGCAGGCGCACTGGAACATGCGCGGCGCAAACTTTATCGCTGTTCACGAAATGCTGGATGGCTTCCGTACAGGCCTGGTGGATCATCTGGATACCATGGCAGAACGTGCTGTACAGCTGGGCGGTGTTGCGCTGGGTACCACTCAGGTTATCAACAGCAAAACCCCGCTGAAAAGCTACCCGCTGGACATTCATTCCGTTCAGGAACACCTGAAAGAGCTGGCCGACCGCTACGCGGTAGTGGCAAACGATGTGCGTAAAGCCATCAGCGAAGCGCAGGATGAAGACACCGCTGACATTCTGACCGCCGCATCACGCGACCTGGATCAGTATCTGTGGTTCATTGAATCCAATATCGAATAAGTATTGTGATTTGCTATGACCCCTCGCCCCGGCGGGGGGTTTTGCACATTTATGGTGCATCCTTTCTTCCACTCCTGCCGTCAATCGTGAAAAAGATGTAATAATCACTTCACACAATCGTTAATAAAAGATTGTTTCCTGCCCATTTCCTGCGTTAAAAATAGACGTCTCCCGGTGCCCGGCGTAACTGCACTAAAATAGCGCCCCATCATGGTGCATTCCGTTGCCGTTGCGCTGCTTTTAGTGCACCCTGGCGATGACACGTCTTTACAAAACAACAGGTTGTAAACCTGGCACGATTTTTTCATACTGCACAGGTTCTCTCAGGGGATCGCCCCGTGGATATAAAAGGAAATGCTATGAAGTCTGTATTAAAAGTTTCCCTGGCTGCTCTGACCCTGGCATTTGCGGTTTCGTCTCACGCCGCCGATAAACTGGTTGTGGCAACAGATACTGCTTTCGTTCCGTTCGAATTCAAACAAGGCGATAAATACGTTGGTTTCGATGTGGATCTGTGGGCTGCCGTGGCGAAAGAGCTGAAGCTGGATTACCAGCTGAAACCTATGGATTTCAGCGGCATTATCCCGGCTCTGCAAACCAAAAACGTCGACGTGGCGCTGGCGGGTATCACCATTACTGAAGAACGTAAAAAAGCGATCGACTTCTCTGATGGCTACTACAAGAGCGGTCTGCTGGTGATGGTGAAAGCCGACAACAACGACGTGAAGAGCGTAAAAGATCTGGACGGTAAAGTCGTTGCCGTGAAAGGCGGTACCGGCTCTGTTGACTACGCAAAAGCGAACATCAAAACCAAAGATCTGCGTCAGTTCCCGAACATCGACAATGCCTATATGGAACTGGGCACCAACCGTGCCGACGCGGTGCTGCATGACACGCCGAACATTCTCTACTTCATCAAAACCGCCGGTAACGGTAAGTTCAAAGCGGTAGGCGATTCTCTGGAAGCGCAGCAGTACGGTATCGCGTTCCCGAAAGGCAGCGACGATCTGCGTAACAAAGTTAACGGCGCGCTGAAAACCCTGAAAGAGAACGGCACCTACAACGAAATCTACAAAAAATGGTTCGGCACCGAGCCTAAATAATAATCATAAGTTTTAACAAGTTAGTTCAGGGGCGACCATTCGCCCCTGCTGTTTTTAAACCACGGTTTACAGGAATTCATCATGCAGTTTGACTGGAGTGCCATCTGGCCTGCCATTCCGCTTCTCTTAGAAGGCGCCAAAATGACGCTGTGGATCTCGGTCCTCGGTCTCGCTGGCGGCCTGCTTATCGGTCTTGCCGCCGGTTTCGCCCGCAGTTTCGGCGGCTGGCTGGCTAACCACATCGCGCTGGTCTTTATCGAAGTGATCCGCGGCACGCCTATCGTCGTACAGGTGATGTTCATCTATTTTGCGCTGCCCATGGCGTTTAACGACCTGCGTATCGATCCGTTCAGCGCCGCCGTCGTGACCATTATGATCAACTCCGGCGCATACATTGCCGAGATCACCCGCGGCGCCGTGCTGTCTATCCATAAAGGCTTCCGTGAAGCGGGTCTGGCGCTGGGGCTGTCGCGCCGCGAAACCATTCGCCACGTGATCCTGCCGCTGGCGCTGCGCCGTATGCTGCCGCCGCTGGGCAACCAGTGGATCATCAGCATTAAAGATACCTCCCTGTTTATTGTTATCGGCGTCGCCGAACTGACACGTCAGGGCCAGGAGATCATCGCCGGCAACTTCCGCGCGCTGGAAATCTGGAGCGCCGTTGCGGTCTTCTATCTGATCATCACCCTGGTGCTGAGCTTTATTCTGCGTCGTCTTGAAAGAAGGATGAAAATCCTGTGATTGAATTTAAAAATGTTTCCAAGCACTTTGGCCCGACCCAGGTGCTGCACAATATCGATTTGAACATCAAACAGGGTGAAGTGGTGGTGATTATCGGGCCGTCCGGCTCCGGTAAATCGACGCTCTTACGCTGCATTAACAAGCTGGAAGAGATCACCAGCGGCGATCTGATTGTTGACGGTCTGAAAGTGAACGATCCGAAGGTGGATGAGCGGCTGATCCGTCAGGAAGCCGGTATGGTGTTCCAGCAGTTTTATCTGTTCCCGCACCTGACCGCGCTGGAAAACGTGATGTTTGGCCCGCTGCGCGTGCGTGGCGCGAACAAAAAAGACGCCGAAGTGCAGGCCAAAGCGCTGCTGGCGAAAGTCGGCCTTGCTGAACGTGCGCATCACTACCCGTCGGAGCTGTCCGGTGGGCAGCAGCAGCGTGTTGCTATCGCCCGCGCCCTGGCGGTGAAGCCGAAAATGATGCTGTTTGATGAGCCAACCTCAGCGCTGGATCCGGAGCTGCGCCATGAAGTGCTGAAGGTGATGCAGGATCTGGCGGAAGAAGGCATGACGATGGTGATCGTGACCCATGAAATCGGCTTTGCTGAAAAAGTGGCCTCACGCCTGATCTTCATTGATAAAGGCCGCATTGCCGAAGACGGCAATCCGCAGGCGCTGATTGAAAATCCGCCAAGCCCGCGTCTGCAGGAATTCTTACAGCACGTGTCGTAACTGCCCGGCCCTCTCTTCCGGAGAGGGCTGTTTTCCACCCCGCCTGGATTTCTCCCATTTCCCGTCGCCGCCCTGCAATCCTCTATACTTATCCTTTTGTTGTGCTTTTCTCAGGAGGAGTCCGTGAAGTGGATCTTGTTGCTGCTTAGCCTGTTCTTCATGCCGCTGCACGCGGCGACAATTCCTGGCGTCACGTCAGGCGCTACTGCCACCCCGGCCGAAACCACCCCCGCTGAGCCAGATGCCGAGCAAAAAAAAGCCGCCTATGGCGCGCTGGCGGATGTGCTGGAAAACAGCGCCTCGCGGGAGGAGTTGATCGGTCAGTTACGTAATGCGGCCGCCGCGCCAGCCACAGGGCAAGCGCCGACTATCACGCCGCCGGTAGTGGTCGAAGAAACTACCGTGCTGGAGAACGTCACCGCCGTCACCCGCCATTACGGCGATGAACTGGCCTCCCGTTTCGCGCAGTTGTACCGCAACATTACCGGTTCGCCGCATAAAGCGTTTAATCCCCAGACCTTTTACAACGCCGCCTCGCATTTTCTGATGCTGGCGGTGAGCGTGTTCGTCTTCTTCTGGGTGGTGCGTTTTAGCGTCTCGCCGCTGTACCGCAAAATGGGCACCTGGGCGCGGCGTAAAAACCGCGAGCACGCCAACTGGTTGCAGCTACCGGCGATGATCATAGGCGCGTTTATTATCGACATCATGCTGCTGGCCCTGACGCTGTTTGTCGGCCAGCTGTTGAGCGATAACCTCAACGGCGGCAACCGCACTATCGCCTTCCAGCAGGGGCTGTTCCTGAACGCTTTCGCGCTGATTGAGTTTTTCAAAGCCATACTGCGGCTGATTTTCTGCCCGCGCTTTCCCGATCTGCGCCCGTTCCCGGTAAAGGATGAGGCGGCAAAATACTGGCATCTGCGCCTGAGCGCCTTAAGCAGCCTGATCGGCTATGGCCTGCTGGTGGCGGTGCCCATCATTTCCAATCAGGTGAATGTGCAGGTGGGCGCGGTGGCGAACGTCATTATCATGCTCTGCATCACCAGCTGGGCGCTGTATTTGATCTTTCATAACAGGATCACCGTCCAGCAAAATCTCATCCATCTGGCGGAGCGCTCGCTGTCGTTTTTCAGCCTCTTTATCCGCGCCTTTGCGCTGGTGTGGCACTGGCTGGCCAGCGCTTACTTCGTGGTGCTGTTCTTCTTCTCGCTGTTCGATCCCGGCAACAGCCTGAAGTTTATGATGAGCGCGTCGCTGCACAGTCTGGCTATCATCAGCGTCGCCGCCTTTGCTTCGGGAATTTTGTCGCGCTGGCTCACCAAGACCATCACCCTGTCGCCCCATGTGCAACGTAACTATCCGGAGCTGCAAAAGCGCGTTAATGGCTGGATCTCCGCCTCGCTGAAAGTGGCGCGTATTCTGGTGGTCTGCGTGGCGATCATGCTGCTGCTCAATGCCTGGGGTCTGTTTGATTTCTGGAACTGGCTGCATAACGGCGCAGGCGAGAAAACCGTGGATATTCTGATCCGCATCGCGCTGATCCTGTTCTTCTCCGCCGTCGGCTGGACGGTGCTGGCCAGTCTTATCGAAAACCGCCTGTCTTCCGATATTCACGGCCGCCCGCTGCCGAGCGCCCGTACCCGTACCCTGCTGACGCTGTTCCGTAATGCGCTGGCGGTGGTGATCAGCACCATCACGGTGATGATTGTGCTGTCGGAGATTGGCGTGAACATCGCGCCGCTGCTGGCGGGTGCCGGGGCGCTGGGTCTGGCGATCTCTTTTGGTTCGCAGACGCTGGTGAAAGATATTATTACCGGGGTGTTTATTCAGTTTGAAAACGGGATGAACACCGGCGATCTGGTGACCATCGGGCCACTAACCGGCACGGTGGAGCGCATGTCGATCCGTTCGGTGGGGGTGCGCCAGGATACCGGCGCGTACCACATCATCCCCTGGTCATCTATCACCACCTTCGCCAACTTTGTGCGCGGCATTGGCTCGATTGTGGCTAACTACGATGTCGATCGCCATGAAGATGCGGATAACGCGAATCAGGCGCTCAAGGATGCGGTGGGGGAACTGATGGCGCGGGAGGATATTCGCGGGCTGATCATCGGCGAACCGACTTTTGTCGGCATCGTCGGCCTGACCAACACCGCCTTTACCCTGCGCGTGACCTTCACCACGCAGCCGCTCAAGCAGTGGACGGTGCGCTTTGCGCTCGACAGCATGGTGAAGAAATACTTCGATCTGGCAGGGGTACGCCCGCCGGTGCAGACTTATCAGGTGCTGGCGCAGCCTGCCACGCCGCCATCTGCCGCGCCGCAGGAACTGCCGCCGCCCGCTGCCCCTACGCTTTAAAGCGGGTATTTGCCCAGCGGCGACGCTGGGCGTCATCCATAAAGGTCCAGGCGATAAAGCGACTCTGCTTTTGCCCCTGGGCCATCTCTTTTTTCACCACTTTCACCGCCCCGGCTTCGGTCAGCGCGCGGTACAGCGGCGGCAGGTTTTCCCCGCGTGACACCAGCGAGCTGAACCACAGCACCTGACGACCAAAGGCCTGGCTTTCGGCGATCATCTGCGTGATAAAGGCCACTTCCCCGCCTTCGCACCACAGCTCCTGCTGCTGACCGCCAAAGTTCAGCGCCTCGCTGCTCTGACCAAGGTTACGGCGCTTGCGCTCGTTGCCGGCGCGGGCGGCGGCGGCCGAGTCGTGGAAGGGCGGGTTACAGAGCGTAGCGTCATACTGTTCGTTTTTGTGGATGATCCCGTTGAGGATAGACGCAGGATCTTTCTGGCGACGCAGACGCACAGCGCGGGTCAGCCCCGGATTGCCGTTAATAATCGCCTGGGCGCTGGCAAAGGCCTCGTTGTTGACTTCCGTGCCGGTAAAGCGCCAGCCGTATTCGTGATAGCCGATCAGCGGATAGATGCAGTTCGCGCCCACGCCCACGTCCAGCACGCTCGCCTGACGCGGCACAGCGCCGTCGGCGCTTTCCGCCAGCAGATCCGCCAGATGATGAATATAATCCGCGCGGCCCGGCACCGGCGGACAGAGAAACCCTTGCGGAATATCCCAGTGGGCGACGCCATAGAAATGCGCCAGCAGCGCTTTATTCAGGGCTTTCACGGCGAGGGGATCGGCAAAGTTCACCGTCGCCTCACCCGTTGGCGTGGCAATAATATAGCCACGCAGCTCCGGGCAGTCCTGACAAAGGGCATCAAGATCGTAGCGGCTGTGATGGCGGTTTCGCGGGTGTAATCCCGGCTTCTGGGCAGTCATGGCATTCTCCTTTCAACAGCGGCGTAAGATACCCGTTGACGGCGGCGCGGTAAATAAGTGACGCTCGCTATTCTGATTTAATCGTAAAAACGGGTGAACTATGTATTTTTATCAGCCAGCACTGGGGCACGGCCTGCCGCACGATCCACTGAATGCCATTATCGGCCCGCGTCCCATCGGCTGGATCGCGTCGCAGAATAGCCAGGGGCAGCGTAATCTCGCGCCCTACAGTTTTTTTAACTGCTTTAACTATCGCCCGCCGATCATTGGCTTCTCCAGCACCGGCTGGAAAGACAGCGTACGAAACATCACTGAAACTAAAGAGTTCGTCTGGAACCTGACAACTTATGATCTGGCGGTGCGGATGAATGAAAGCTCCGCGTCCCTGCCCCACGACGAGGACGAATTTGTGCGTGCCGGTCTGACGCCGGTGGCAAGCCAGGTAGTGAGCGTGCCGCGCGTCGCCGAAAGCCCGGTCAATTTCGAATGCCGCCTGTCCCAGTGTATTCAACTGACCGCCGCCGACGGTACGCCGATTGACAGCTGGCTGGTGCTGGGCGAAGTGGTTGGTATTCATATTGATGAATCCCTGCTGGAAAACGGGATTTATCAGACGGCTAAAGCCCGTCCGGTACTGCGTGCGGGCGGCCCGTCGGCTTACTACACCATCGACGAATCCCAGCGCTTCGACCTGGTTCGCCCCGACGCCCGCTAAGCCTGTCGTCCTGGCTTGTCTGTACATGGTCTAAACTTAAGGTATGTACAGAGAGAAGGAGAAGGCGATGGCATCCGGTTGGGCAAATGATGGCGCAGTGCAGGATCAAATCGACAGCACTGTTGAAGACGCCGTGGCACGTGCACGGCGCGATCTGCCGAAGGGCGAAAGCCTGAAGGAGTGCGAAGAGTGCGGCGAACCTATTCCGGACGCGCGTCGTAAGGCGATCCCCGGCGTGCGTCTGTGCGTAAATTGCCAGCAGAAGAAAGATTTAAAAAATCAGGCTAACTCAGGATATAATCGCAGAGGTTCCAAGGACAGCCAGTTACGTTGACCTTTCCTGACGTAATATGACAGCGCAAGCGGTTGCGGGGGAGACCATAAAAAATCGCTCAGAAAGTAGCAAATCGTGCCGCTAACGCCGCTGTCGCGTCGTCCTGCCCGGCTTTATACCCATTCATCTGAAAAATATATTGCTAATCAATTAATTAACGATCGTTCAATTTTTTAGAACAAGGTCGTCAATTCTCTTCGATTTTATCTTTCGCAAAATACTGTGATACTTATCACATCGACGGAACATCGTCCCCTTAACAGAATTATCTGCGAGAGATTACCAATGAAAACCATTAAATATGCTGTTGCCGCCATCGCCCTTTCCACCCTGTCATTCGGCGCGTTTGCCGCCCAGGCAGTGACTGCTGAACAGGCGCAGAATATGAGCAAAATCGGCGTCGTGGCAGCCGACGGCGCGACCACGCTGGACGGTCTGGAAGCACAGCTGGCACAGAAAGCGGCTGAAGCTGGCGCGACCGGTTACAGCATTACTTCCGCTAACACCAGTAACAAAATGAGCGGCACCGCGGTTATCTATAAATAATCGACTGAATGCTTTACACCTGCGGGCTACCCGCCCGCCGGTGCGTTTTACCCTCATCATATGTTGTATTTTGCAATACCAGAGTGTTATTACCCTTGTTGCCCGTCCGGCCCTGGACGGGCTTTTTTTTGCCTTAAAAACGGGCGTTGACCTGCGTCAGCCCCGCCTCAATGGAATCGGCCTGACCTGCGGCATACAGGCAGCAGGCCATTTGCATTTTCAGTGATTGCGGCACCGCTTCGCTGCCTACAATGCAGCGCTCGATCCAGCGCGCGGTGGTGTGTGGATCTTTGGCGTCTGGCAGCGAGACGCCGGTTTGCTCTTCAGACTGGCGCTCAAGGATGACGCGCGCGCCCTGGCTGTCTATTAATGTCATCTGCGGACAGCGCTGCGGGTTGGCATACACTTCACCTTCAGTGCCGTGCATCAGCAGGCCGCGTCCACCAATATCACTGAAGAATTTCGCCACGCGTGGCACATACTCCGGATGGGAAACGCTGGAGAGGCGCAGGGCGGCGTCTTCGGGGAACGGCGTCGCCAGCTTCGCCAGCGTGTGGGCGCTGTTACGCACCCCCATTCGCCAGCGCATCGCCAGCTGGTTTTCCAGCGGCGGACAGAGGGCGCTGACGGGAATATAAACTGGCTGATGACCGTCCAGCTTCGCCTGCGCCTGACCTGCCAGATGCGTGGCCTCAATACCGAGCAGCGCGAAAATCGTTTCCGTCACCACACGGGTGGGATCTTCGCTGACGCCGTGCACCACCACCGGAAAACCGAGCTTATGCAGCAGGATCGCCAGCAATGGCGTCAGGTTGGCCTGTTTACGCGCGCCGTTATAGCTCGGAATAACAATCGGCATCGGCTTTGCCACTGGCGGCGTCAGGCGCATGGTCTGCTGCTGCATGGCGTCATAGAAGCCGAGCATTTCCGCTTCGCCCTCGCCTTTGATGCGCAGCGCGATCAGAATGCCGCCCATTTCCAGCTCCGGCACCTCGCCGTTCAGCATGTGCGTGTACAGCGCGCGTGCGGTATCAAAATCCAGATCGCGGGCGTGATTTTTGCCGCGCCCGACCTCTTTGATGATCTTGCGATAGTCCATGAAATCTCCTTCCTGTGCCCGGATTAGCGTCGTCGGCGACGGCTCTGTTTTGCTTCTGCTTTTGGTTTACTTTTCACTATAACGTCCGGGACGGCCGGTTGTGAAATAGGAAATACCGGTAGCGCGTTAAGCAGACGCTTGCCATAGCTTTTGGTGAGCAGACGTTTATCGTAGATCACCACTTCGCCGTGACAGCTATGGCTTCTGATCAGTCGCCCCACCTGCTGGATCAGGTTAAAGGAAGCGCTCGGCAGACTCTGTACTTCAAAAGGGTAGCGGTTGAGGCTTTTCAGCCATTCGCCTTCGGTGATCACCACCGGGCTGTCGATAGGCGGGAAGGCGATTTTATGGATATGCACCTGCGTCAGGTAATCGCCTTTCAGATCCAGCCCTTCGGCAAAGGATTGCAGGCCGACCAGCACGCTGCGCTCGCCGCCGTCGATGCGTTTACGGTGCAGCTCCACCAGCCGGTAACGTGGCTGATCCCCCTGCACCAGCAGCAACAGCCGCAGGTCGGTGACAAAAGTCAGAAACAGCTGCATGGCGCGTCCGCTGGCAAACAGCACCAGCATGCCTTTATGGACTTTGCTCTCCAGCTGTTCCCGAAAATAGGTCGCCATCTCCGCGATGTGCCGCTCTTCATGCTCCATCAGCGGTTCGTACTTCATCTGCGGGATAACGATTTTTCCCTGCTCGACATGATTAAAGGGCGAATCCAGCGCCACAAAACGGTCCCCCGCTTTCTCTTTCAGGCCGCTCATCTCCTGAAGCCGGGTGAAGCTGTTCAGCGAGCGCAGCGTGGCGGAGGTGACGATAATGTGCGGCACGCTGCGCCACAGCAGCTTTTCCAGCTGATCGCTGACGCGAATGCCGACACAGTGGAAGAACAGATGCAGCTGGCCGTCGCGCAGCTCGCGCGTCGCCCATTTCGATACCGGCGCGCCGGACGCCTGCGCCATAGACGCCAGCCGCCACAGCTTGCTCTGGCCTTCAAACATGCCGAGGGCGCGGTTCATTTGCAGGATCACCCGGTGCAGACGCACGATGTCGTGCTGGCCGGTCTTCTCGCTCAGATCGCTTAAGAAGAGATCTGCCAGCCCGCGCAGCATGTCGGTGAGCTTTGCCAGCCGCTGGCAGATCTCCATGATTTCATCCGGCAGCTCGCCCATCGCAAAACGATGCTCAGCCGCCTGGCCTGCGGGCATGTACAGATTCAGAATATTGTTCAGCGAGGCGATCAGTTCATACAGCTCCTCGCAGTGGGCATTCAGCCGCTCCGGCGTCGCCAGCGGCGGCGTGGTTTTCGGGCGGAACTGCTCCATGCAGGTGGACACCAGTTTGGTGAACAGATCCAGCTGCAGGCGGTACCAGGGCGCGCTGATCTCCGCGCTCATCTCCAGCGCATCCCGCGCCACATCCGGCAGATGATGGCCTTCATCCAGTACCAGCAGCAGGTTTTTCGGCTCCGGCAGCACGGCTTCAGATTCCATCGCCGCCATCACCAGCGCGTGGTTTGCCACCACAACTTCCGCTTCCTGCACTTCCCGGCGCGCGACGAAGAACGGGCATTCCTTGTAGTAGTGGCAGTTACGGTTCAGACAGCTGGCTTTATCGGTTGAGAGCCGCGCCCAGAGCGCGTCTTCAATGTTCTGATCGGTGTGATCGCGCAGGCCGTCCCATTTGTAGCTGTCGAGATCGGCTTTAAGCTTTGCACAGCGCTGCTGCTCTTCTTTGCTGCCCGGCGTCAGCTCGTCGTCCATAAAGGCCAGCAGATCCTGTTGCATGGCGTCGCTGCTGGCAAGGGCCGCAAGATTACGCGGACAGACATAGCGCCCGCGCCCGAAGGCGGCAGTAAAGCGCAGATCGGGGATGATTTTCTTCAGCAACGGCAGGTCTTTACTGAAGATCTGGTCCTGCAACGCCACGTTAGCGGTGCTGACCACCAGCGTTTTTTGCTCCTCGCGGGCGATAGCGATGCCGGGGATCAAATAGGAGAGGGTTTTACCGACGCCGGTGGGCGCTTCGATCGCCAGATGCCGCCCCTCTTCACCGGCGAGGGTTTTCGCCACATCGGCAATCATCTGCCGTTGCGGTGCGCGGGGAATAAAATCCGGGATCTGTTGTTGTAGCGCCTTGTACCAGGCGGCAATCTGCGTTTTTAGCGCGGCGGATAAGCCCATCGGGAAACCTGAAACACTGTATAAACAGCCACTATTGTGGCATTTTTAGCGTTCAGGCAGTACCTTTTTTTGCCGCCTCTGGAAGGCGGCTCGTAAAAACGGGAGAAGTTACCTTCTCCCGCTCCGCTTAGCGCAGTTCAGGCCAGTACTCTTTGTTGGCCTCGATCAGCGCATCCAGCACTTTGCGGGCTTTTTTCGCATCCACAATGGTGCGGTTGAGGGTCAGCGCCTGCAACGCTTTGGTGTAAGAGCCTTCAAACCAGGCCTCCACCGTCAGTCGCTCATAGGCAAACTGCTGCTCGATAAGCCCTTTGTAGAAGGTGGGGATTTTGCCGACGCCATACGGACGCGCGCCGTTAACGCCGATTTCCGCCACCACTTCCACCATCACGTCGTCGTCAAGGTTCTCCACCAGACCGTTGTTTTCCAGCATGACGATGAATTTCTTCTTCAGATTGAAGGCGATGGCTTCCGCCAGCTCAACAATCATGTCGCCATGCGCGTCGTTATGCACGACTTTAACGTTTTGGGTGGTGCCTTCCGCCACCGCCGTGCGGCACTCCTCAAACACGCGTTTTTCGCGACCGTTCATCACTTCGTTGGCGCGGGTAAAATTCGGATCCAGTTTGGAGAATTTGTATTCCGGATAGAGGTAGTACTGCAAATAGGTATTCGGCAGATAGTCCGGGAAATCGCGCAGCATATCGGCGACGGCGGCGTAGGTGTCCAGCCAGGACTGATCGCGCTGCTCGGCATCCGCCGGTTTAAAGCCGTTGTCGGAAATAATGGCTTTCAGTTCCGGCACCAGATCGACACCGTTTTCATCGTACAGGTGGGTGAACCAGCCGAAGTGGTTAAGACCAAAATAGACCGGCTCGAAGTTTTCCGGATTGCGTCCCAGCAGGCGACCGTAAGAGCGCAGCAGGTTCACCGGCTGGTCGCAGATATTCATGATGCGATCGTCGTCCGGGAAACGCTGGTTCAGCGCGTCGGCGACAATGGCCGCCGGGTTGGTATAGTTGAGGATCCACGCCTTCGGTGAGCGGGCGCGCACATCTTCCACCAGCTGGATCATGTCGCGGATCGAGCGCATACCGTAGGCGAAGCCGCCTGCGCCACATGTTTCCTGACCGATCACGCCGAGGCTCAGCGGAATTTTTTCATCTTTTTCGCGCATCGCGTAGCCGCCGGTGCGCATCTGGCAGAAGATGAAATCCATATCGGTGAAGGCCACGTCTTTATCCGTGGTGTAGGTAAATTCCAGTTCCGGGTATTCTTCCCGGAACAGCACTTTCGCATACTCGCCAATGACCGCCTGGCGCTCTTCATTAACGTCAAACATCACCAGTTTCTTCAGCGGCAGACGCGCCTTGAGTTTGCATAATGCTTTTAATAAACCCGGCGTCCAGGTGGAACCACCGCCAACTAATACGATATTAAAAGTGTTTTTCATCATCAGTTCTCTTATTGCGTCTGTTGAATTAAATTTTGTTTTACGGCGCTGGCGATGCTTTCCACCTGCGGTCCGTAAATAACCTGAAGATCGTTCTCCGTCGTACGAATAAACCCACTGGCTCCGCTCTGTTTCAGCGCGGCTTCGTCCACTTTCGCCATATCGCGCAGTTTCACGCGCAGACGGGTAAAGCAGCAGTCAACGTGCTGAATATTCTCGCTGCCGCCCAGACCTTTCACGATCAGTGCGGTTTCACCGGACGGCTCCCCTGCCCCTGCCAGTACGCTGCGCACGCTCTCTTCATCTTCACGACCCGGCGTTCTAGCATTGGTGCGCAAAATGACCCATTTGAAAACGAAGTAGTACGCCGGCGCCCAGATAGCGCCCTGTAGCAGACTGAACCACCAGTGGGTTTTCGTGCCGCCCAGTACGCCGAACACCATAAAGTCGATAAAGCCGCCCTGAATATTGCCGATCATCACCTCCAGCAACTGCGCGCCGGCAAAAGAGAGCCCGGACATGATGGCGTGGAATATGAACAGGATGGGTGAGACAAAGATGAAGCTGAATTCCAGCGGCTCGGTGATACCGGTGGTAAAGGAGGCCAGCGCGCCCGCCATCATCAGCGCTTTAACCCGCTGTTTATGCTCAGGTCGGGCACAGCGATAAATAGCCAGCGCGGCAGCGGGTAAACCGAACATCATCACCGGGATTTTGCCCTGCGCCAGGAAACGCGTGGCTTCGCGGGTAATGTCATCTGCCAGCGCGCCAGGATGCGCCAGCGCATAGTTGAAGATAGAGAGCGCGCCGATCACGCTTTCGTTATCGACATGCACCATGCCGCCGACCGGGGTGAAACGCACGGTTTCATTAAGAATATGGTGCAGGCCGGTCGGGATCAGAATGCGTTCGGTAAAGGCATAAACAAAGGTGCCGAACGGCCCGGACTCGCCAATAAATTCGCCGATATGAATAATCGCCGTGGCAATAACCGGCCAGATTAACGACATTAAGACGCCGACCAGCGGCAGGACCACCACGGTAATAATAGGGACAAAGCGGCGGCCACCAAAATAGGCGATGGCCGCCGGGAGTTTAATCATATAAAAACGGTTATGCAGTAATACCGTGACCATACCGGCAATCACCCCGCCGAGTACGCTCATCTGATAGGAAAATATCCCCAGCGTGCTGGCGAATTCCGCGGAATACATCACCGCTTCGGTCTGGCTATAACCTTTTTCAACAAAGGCGGCCACGGAGGTGGTGGTGGGCGTTAAGCCCTGCACCAGCAGGCTGAAATTGACGCCGACGTGAAAGGTAATAAAGCCGATCACCGCTGCCAGCGCCGCCGTGGGTTTTTCATCCCGCGCCAGCCCAATGGCGGCGGCAATGGCAAAGAGCAACGGTAAATTGGCAAACAGCGATCCGGCCACCTTACGAATAAAACCGATGATGTGCTGCATCATCTGCGCATTCATCATGTCAGCACTGACAATCGCCGGATTCTGCAATGCCGCTGCAAGGCCAAGAAATATCCCGGCGGCGGCAATCACCGAAATCGGCATCATTAATGCCTTTCCTAAATCTTGTAAAAACTCGCCAGCGCGACTCATAGCGTGATCCTTATTGAAGTAAGTGATTTACGGATCGAAGACCTGCCATGAGTATAGCCAGTTAACATGTATAGTTGTCTAGCCCACTTATTTTATAACCAGAGATGGATCACAAATTCGCCGTTATTTACGGCCGTTCAGCGGTAAGCGTGAAGCGGTAATGCTGTTGGTTGTAATAGATTTCAGAAACTTCGAAGGGAATGCCTTCCGCAAGCCAGGCGACGGAAGTGGCATGTAGTACGGGTTCGTCACGATTAATACCGAGCATATCCCGCACGTCCTGGGACGGCAGCTCGGCGCGGATCTCTTTCTCTGAGCGGGCGACGGTATGTCCCTTGCGGCTGATGTAAGCGTATTTCGAAGCGTTGAGATCGGCTTCGCTCAGATCGGAAAACGGGGCGAGTAACATCCACGACTGCTCAAACACGAAGGGGATGTCATCCAGCAGGCGCAGGCGTTTCATAAACCAGACCTCTTCCCCGGCCTGCAATTGCAGTTTGTCGGCAATATCACCGGGCGCAGGCTGGCGGGACAGGCAGATCAGGCGGTTTATCACCGGATCATCAAGACCGAGGGTGGCTTCGCTGGAGGAGAGATGACGATCGAGAGGTAACGGAATGCGGAGGATTTTTTTTGGATGGGCGACAAAGGTGCCCTGACCGCGACGGCGCTCCACTTTTCCCTGACGCACCAGATAATCCACGGCTTTGCGCGCGGTCATGCGCGACACCGAAAACTGCTGGCAGAGTTCATTTTCCGATGGAATGACGTCGCCCGGACGTAAATCACCGGCGCAGATACGGCGGGTCAGATACTGTTCAAGCTGTAAATATACCGGGACGGCAGAATGTTTATCGATCATCAGAGCGCTCCGCACAGAGTGAAGCGTATGTTAGCGATCCGCTGACAAAGTGACAACGCGGATTTTCCCTCTCCCGCAGGAGAGGGCGTTCCGGTTACTGGGCCGCCGGTTTGCGCGGACGCGGACGACGCGGTTTTTCACCGGCTGGTTTTGACTCGCTGCTACGGCGTGCCCCAGGCGCTGCGCTGTCGTTACGGCGTGGCTGCTGGCTGCGGCCATTGCCGCCCTGCCCGCGTCCACCGCCGCCGCCACGCTGCTGGCGACCGTTCTGAATAGGTTCCGCCTTGATGGACGGATCCGGCTCATAGCCCGGTACGGCGATACGCGGGATCTCTTTTTTCAGCAGACGTTCAATATCGCGCAGCAGTTTGTGCTCATCGACGCACACCAGCGATAAAGCCTCGCCGGTGGCGGCAGCACGGCCTGTACGGCCAATACGGTGCACATAGTCTTCCGGCACGTTAGGCAGTTCATAGTTCACCACGTGCGGCAGCTCTTCGATGTCCAGTCCACGGGCGGCGATATCCGTCGCCACCAGTACGCGCAGATCGCCGGATTTGAAATCAGCCAGCGCCCGGGTACGTGCGCCCTGACTTTTATTGCCGTGGATCGCCGCGCTGCGGATGCCGTCTTTGTTAAGCTGCTCCGCCAGATGGTTCGCGCCGTGCTTGGTACGGGTAAACACCAGCACCTGCCGCCAGTCGCCCTGGCCGATCAGCTGTGACAGCAGTTCCCGTTTGCGTTTTTTATCCACAAAGTGAACGTGCTGGGTGATCTGCTCAGAGGCGGTGTTACGACGCGCCACTTCGATTTCCAGCGGGTTATGCAGCAGCTTTTCCGCAAGTCCCTTGATCTCATCCGAGAAGGTGGCGGAGAACAGCAGGTTCTGACGCTTTTTCGGCAGCTTCGCCAGCACACGACGGATGTCGTGAATGAAACCCATGTCGAGCATGCGATCTGCTTCGTCCAGCACGAGGATCTCCACGCTGTCGAGCTTCACGGCGTTCTGGTGTTCCAGATCCAGTAAACGTCCCGGTGTCGCCACCAGTACGTCCACGCCGCCGCGCAGTTTTAGCATCTGCGGGTTAATGCTCACGCCGCCGAAAACCACCAGCGAGCGGATATTCAGGTATTTGCTGTATTCACGGACGTTTTCGCCCACCTGGGCCGCCAGCTCACGGGTTGGCGTCAGGATCAGCGCGCGCACCGGACGGCGGGCTTTGCTGTGCGGCTCGTTGTTCACCAGGTGCTGCAGTAACGGCAGCGTGAAGCCTGCGGTTTTGCCGGTACCGGTTTGAGCGCTGGCCATCAGGTCGCGCCCCTGCAACACGGCCGGAATGGCCTGCTGCTGAATAGGAGTAGGTTCGCGGTAGCCCTGCTCGGCAACGGCGCGCAGGATCTCAGGGTTTAAACCCAGTTCATCAAAAGACATAACAACTCCGAACCGCCCCGACCGTTACCGGTGTAGTTTTCAGGGAGATCAGTAACGTGACGGATGACAAAAACCACAATGTCATGAAGAGGCGGAGTGTAGCAGCTTTTGTGACATACCGCATAAATTATCCCGAAGGCGGTTGTCAGCAAAATAATTCACTGTACTGGACAAGGTCAAAAAACAGGCATAATGTTAATCAATCGATTGATTAATTTTTAATGACGCCATGAATGCATCCCTGAAAACCAGCAAAGGCGAACAGGCAAAAGGCCTGCTGATCAAAGCAGCGCTGGCGCAGTTCGGTGAGTATGGCCTGAATGCCACCACCCGCGAGATCGCCGCGCAGGCCGGGCAAAACATTGCCGCCATCCCCTACTATTTTGGTTCGAAAGAGGATCTTTACCTCGCCTGCGCCCAGTCGATTGCCGACTTTATCGGCGAGAATTTCCGTGCCCATGCCGAGGCCGCCGAGCGTCTGCTGGCGCAGCCCGCACCGGACAAAGCCGCCATCCGCGAGCTGATCCTGCGCGCCTGCAACAATATGATCCAGCTGCTGACCGAAGATGAAACCCTGCCGCTGAGCAAATTTATCTCCCGCGAGCAGCTCTCCCCTACCCGCGCCTATCACCTGATCCATGAGCAGGTGATCGATCCCTTACATAGCCATTTAACGCGCCTGATCGCCGCCTTTACCGGGCGCGACGCCGGGGATACGCGCACGATTCTGCACACTCACGCCCTGCTCGGCGAGATCCTCGCCTTCCGTCTCGGACGGGAAACCATTTTACTGCGCGCAGGCTGGCAGGCGTTTGATGCCGGAAAATGCGCGCAAATCTATGAAGTCATCTGCTGCCATCTCGATCTTATCCTCGAAGGATTAACGTTAAGGAGTCAGGAGTCATGAAAAAACCGGTGATTATCGCGCTGGCGATGGTGGCGGTGCTCGCTGTTATCGGCGCGGGCACGCTGTGGTATCAGAGCCGTCAGGATCAGCCGCTGACGCTGTACGGCAACGTGGATATTCGCACGGTGAATCTCAGCTTTCGCGTCGGCGGCCGTTTACAGACGCTGAACGTCGATGAAGGGGACCGGCTGAAAGCGGGCCAGACGCTGGGCGTGCTGGATCGCGCCCCTTATGAGAACGCGCTGTTGCAGGCGAAGGCCAATGTCTCCACCGCGCAGGCGAAATACGATCTGACCATTGCGGGCTACCGTGATGAGGAGATCGCCCAGGCGGTGGCGGCGGTCAATCAGGCGCGCGCGGCCTATGACTATGCGCAAAACTTTTATCAGCGCCAGCAGGGGCTGTGGAAAAGCCGGGTGATCTCCGCCAACGATCTGGAAAATGCCCGTTCGTCACGGGATCAGGCGCAGGCCAGCCTGAAATCGGCGCAGGATAAGCTCAGCCAGTTCCGCGCCGGGAACCGGCCGCAGGAAATCGCCCAGGCAAAAGCGGGCCTTGAACAGGCACAGGCGCAGCTGGCCCAGGCGGAGCTGGATCTGCATGACACCACGCTGGTCGCGCCGTCCGACGGTACGGTGTTGACCCGCGCCGTGGAGCCGGGCAGTATGCTGAATGCGGGTAGCACGGTGTTAACCCTGTCCCTCACCCGCCCGGTGTGGGTGCGCGCCTATATCAATGAACAGAGCCTCGGCGAGGCGCGCCCAGGCCGCGAAATCCTGCTCTATACCGATAGCCGCCCGGATAAGCCCTATCACGGCAAAATCGGCTTTGTTTCGCCAACGGCGGAGTTCACGCCGAAAACTGTCGAGACGCCGGATCTGCGCACCGACCTGGTGTATCGCCTGCGCATTATCGTCACCGATGCCGACGATAACCTGCGCCAGGGGATGCCGATCACCGCCACCTTCCAGGATGCCGCGGCGCATGAGTAATGACGGCATCCAGTTAAGCGGCCTGGTTAAACGCTTTGCCGGGATGGACAAGCCCGCCGTGGCGCGGCTGGACTGCGGGATCGCCTCCGGCTACGTCACCGGCCTGGTCGGGCCGGACGGCGCGGGCAAAACCACGCTGATGCGGATGCTGGCCGGGCTGATGAAGCCTGATGAGGGGGAAGCGCGGGTGCTGGGCTTCGATCCTGTCCAGGACGACCGCGCTCTGCATGCGGTGCTGGGCTATATGCCGCAAAAATTCGGCCTGTACGAAGATTTAACGGTGATGGAAAACCTCAATCTGTATGCCGATCTGCGCAGCGTCACCGGCGAAGCGCGAAAACAAACTTTTGCCCGGCTGCTGGAATTTACGGCCCTTGGCCCCTTCACCGGGCGGCTGGCGGGAAAACTTTCCGGCGGTATGAAGCAGAAGCTGGGGCTGGCCTGCACGCTGGTGGGCGAGCCGAAAGTGCTGCTGCTGGACGAGCCGGGGGTCGGCGTCGATCCCATCTCCCGCCGGGAGCTGTGGCAGATGGTGCATGAGCTGGCCGGGGACGGCATGCTGATTTTGTGGAGCACCTCCTATCTGGACGAGGCGGAACAGTGCCGCGATGTGCTGCTGATGAACGAAGGCGAGCTGCTGTATCAGGGCGAGCCAAAAGCGCTGACGCAAACCATCGCCGGACGCAGTTTTCTGCTGCACAGCCCGCAGGAAAATAACCGTCGTCTGTTGCAGCGCGCGCTGAAGCTGCCGCAGGTGAGCGACGGCATGATCCAGGGCAAATCGGTACGCCTGATCCTCAAAAAAGAGGCCACCGCCGACGATATTCGCCAGGCGCCCGGTATGCCGGACATTGAGATCGCTGAAACCGCGCCGCGCTTTGAGGATGCCTTTATCGATCTGCTCGGCGGCGCGGGGGCGTCAGAATCCCCGCTCGGCGCTATTCTGCACACCGTTACTGGCAGCGTGGACGAAACGGTGATCGAAGCGCAGTCCCTGACCAAAAAATTCGGCGATTTCGCCGCCACCGATCACGTGGATTTCAGCGTCAAACGCGGGGAGATCTTCGGCCTGCTCGGGCCGAACGGCGCGGGGAAATCCACCACCTTTAAAATGATGTGCGGCCTGCTGGTGCCGACGTCCGGTAAAGCGCTGGTGTTAGGGATGGATCTGAAAGTCAGCTCCGGCAAAGCGCGGCAGCATCTCGGCTATATGGCGCAAAAATTCTCGCTGTACGGCAACCTGAGCGTTGAACAGAACCTGCGCTTTTTCTCCGGCGTCTATGGCCTGCGTGGGCGGGCGCAGGAGGAGAAAATCAACCGTATGAGCGAGGCGTTCGGCCTGAAAACGCTGGCCGGACAGGCGACGGACTCTCTGCCGCTCGGCTTTAAGCAGCGGCTGGCGCTGGCCTGCTCGCTGATGCACGAGCCGGATATTCTGTTTCTGGATGAGCCGACCTCCGGCGTCGATCCCCTCACCCGCCGTGAATTCTGGCTGCACATTAACAGCATGGTGGAAAAAGGCGTCACCGTGATGGTGACCACGCACTTTATGGACGAAGCGGAGTACTGCGATCGTATTGGCCTGGTGTATCGCGGCAAGCTGATCGCCAGCGGTACGCCGGACGATCTTAAAGCGCAGGCCGCCGACGATGCGCAGCCGGATCCGACCATGGAGCAGGCCTTTATCCGCCTGATCAACGACTGGGACGAGGAGCATGCCAATGAGTAGTTCCGCTATAAGCTGGCGGCGGGTGCGCGCGCTGTGCGTGAAAGAGACGCGGCAGATCGTGCGCGACCCCAGCAGCTGGCTGATCGCCTTTGTCATTCCGCTGCTGTTGCTGTTTATCTTCGGCTACGGCATTAACCTTGATTCCAGCAAGCTGCGCGTCGGCGTTTTGCTTGAGCAGCGCAGCGAGGAGGCGCTGGATTTCACCCATGCAATGACCGGCTCCCCCTATATTGACGCCACCATCAGCAACAGCCGTCCACAGCTGATTGAAATGATGCAGGCGGGACGCATTCGCGGTCTGGTGGTGATCCCGGTGGATTTCGCCGAAAAAATGGCGCGCCCCGGCGATGATGCGCCGGTGCAGGTGATCACCGACGGCAGCGAGCCGAATACCGCCAACTTTGTGCAGGGCTATGTGCAGGGCATCTGGCAGCTGTGGCAGACCCAGCGCGCCAGCGATCGTGGGGAAACCTTTGAACCGCTGATCGACGTGCAGATGCGCTACTGGTTTAACCCGGCGGCCATCAGCCAACATTTTATTATTCCCGGCGCGGTGACCATCATTATGACGGTGATCGGCGCAATTCTTACCTCGCTGGTGGTGGCGCGGGAGTGGGAGCGCGGCACTATGGAGGCGCTGCTCTCCACCGAGGTGACGCGCGGCGAGCTGCTATTGTGCAAGCTGATCCCCTACTATTTTCTCGGCATGCTGGCGATGCTGCTGTGCATGCTGGTGTCGGTGTTCGTGCTGGGCGTGCCCTACCGCGGCTCGCTGTTGATACTGTTTTTGATCACCAGTCTGTTTTTACTGAGCACGCTCGGCATGGGGCTGTTGATTTCGACCATTACCCGCAACCAGTTTAATGCCGCGCAGGTGGCGCTGAACGCCGCGTTTCTGCCTTCGGTAATGCTGTCCGGCTTTATCTTTCAGATCGACAGTATGCCCGCCGCCATCCGCATGGTGACCTACATTATTCCGGCGCGTTATTTCGCCAGTACCCTGCAAAGCCTGTTTCTGGCGGGAAACATCCCGACGGTGCTGGTGATCAATACGCTGTTTCTGGTGGCCTCGGCGGTGATGTTTATCGGCCTGACGTGGATGAAAACCAAACGGCGGCTGGATTGATTATGCCCGGTGGCGCTGCGCTTACCGGGCCAACAAGGTCGTCAGGATCGTTTTAAGGAGCAAACATGTTTCACCGACTCTGGACGTTAATCCGCAAAGAGCTGCAATCGCTGCTGCGTGAGCCGCAAACCCGCGCCATTCTCGTGCTGCCGGTGCTCATCCAGGTGCTGCTGTTTCCCTTTGCCGCCACCCTGGAAGTGACCAACGCCACCATAGCCATCTATAACGAAGACAACGGCAAACATGCCATCGAGCTGACCCAGCGTTTTGCGCGGGCGAAAGCCTTTACGCACGTCCTCATGCTCAACAGTCCGCAGGAGATCAAGCCGACCATCGACCAGCAAAAAGCCCTGCTGCTGGTCCGCTTCCCGGCGGATTTCTCGCGCAATCTGGATAGCTTCCAGCCTGCGCCGATGCAGCTGATCCTCGACGGGCGCAACTCCAACAGCGCACAGATCGCCGCCAACTATTTACAGCAAATCGTCAAAGACTATCAGCAGGAGTTGCTGGGGGATCGGCCAAAACCGAATAACAGCGAACTGGTGGTGCGCAACTGGTATAACCCGAATCTGGACTATAAATGGTTTGTCGTGCCGTCGCTGATTGCGATGATCACCACCATTGGCGTGATGATTGTCACCTCGCTGTCGGTGGCGCGCGAGCGGGAACAGGGCACCCTGGATCAGCTGCTGGTGTCGCCGCTGGCGACCTGGCAGATCTTCGTCGGCAAGGCGGTACCGGCGTTAATCGTCGCCACCTTCCAGGCCACCATCGTGCTGGCCATCGGTATTTTTGCCTATCAGATCCCCTTTGCCGGATCGCTGCTGCTGTTTTATTTCACCATGGTGATTTACGGACTGTCGCTGGTGGGCTTCGGGCTGTTGATTTCGTCGCTCTGCGCCACCCAGCAGCAGGCGTTTATCGGCGTATTCGTGTTTATGATGCCGGCGATTTTGCTCTCCGGCTATGTGTCGCCGGTGGAAAACATGCCTGTCTGGTTGCAGAATCTGACGTGGGTGAATCCGATCCGCCATTTCACCGACATTACCAAGCAAATTTATCTCAAGGATGCGAGTCTGGGGATCGTATGGGGAAGTTTATGGCCGTTACTGGTGATAACGGCCACGACAGGTTCAGCGGCGTACGCGATGTTTCGTCGTAAAGTGGCCTGAGGTTTTATCTTTCATCAGCAGCGAAATGATTGCCGGACCGGCGAGGATCACCACGCCCGCCAGCGCCAGCAGCAGGTTATTTTGCAGCACGCGGGAGAGCAGCCACAGCACGATCATCGCCGCGCCAAAATACCAGGTGGTGGTCAGCTCTTCGAGGAAATCCCCCAGTTCGCGCCATTTCGCCTCATGGTGACGTTGCAGCGCCAGCATCAGCAGCACGGTGACGCCATAGACCACGCACAGCCCCAGGCCGACATGCACCAGCGCCTTGCTCATCCAGCCCATTATCAGCACTGCGACGACCATTAAATGCAACACAATCTGCCAGCAACTTAAGCCTGTTGCGACACGAATACGCTGTTGCCATCTCATGGCTTATCTCCTTAACGGATATCTAACTGTATTGAGAGTACCGGACTTTACGGAAAAATCCGTAAGGCCGCATCTTTTTGTGACAAGGACTACACTTTATTTTCATCAGGATAGTGACGCGGGAAGGATAAAAATGACGCAACAAACCCGACAGTTTTCTTTGAAAGTGCTCACCATTAATACGCACAAGGGCTTCACAGCATTTAATAAACGCTTCATTTTGCCTGAGTTGCGCGATGCGGTGCGCACCGTCAGCGCGGATATCGTCTGCCTCCAGGAGGTCATGGGCGCGCATGAAGTGCACCCGCTGCACGTCGAGAACTGGCCGGATACCACGCATTATGAATTCCTCGCCGATACCATGTGGAGCGACTTTGCCTATGGCCGCAATGCGGTCTACCCTGAAGGGCACCACGGCAATGCCGTGCTGTCGCGCTACCCGATAGAACACTATGAAAACCGTGATGTGTCGGTGGAGGGCAGCGAAAATCGCGGTCTGCTCTACTGCCGCATTGTGCCGCCGCAATATGACCGGCCAATCCACGTGATTTGCGTCCATCTGGGCCTGCGCGAGGCGCATCGGCAGGCGCAGCTGGATATGCTGGCTGAGTGGGTAAATGCCTTCCCGGAAGGTGAGCCGGTGCTGGTGGCGGGTGATTTTAACGACTGGCTGCAAAAGGCAAATCGTCCCCTGCAAACGAAGGCCGGACTGGAAGAGATTTTTACGCGGGCGCATGGCCGTCCGGCGCGTACTTTTCCGGTTAGTTTCCCGGTGCTACGTCTTGATCGTATTTATGTGAAAAATGCCAGTGCCAGCGCGCCCACGGCGCTTCCGCTGCGCAACTGGCGTCATTTGTCCGATCATGCGCCGCTGAGCGCGGAGATCCATTTATGAAATGTGGCTGGCGAGAAGGGAACCGTATCCAGCTTCTGGAAAACGGTGACGAATATTATCCCGCGGTGTTTGATGCAATCGATCATGCACAGCGCAAAGTGATCCTCGAAACCTTTATCTGGTTTGAGGATGAGGTCGGCAAACAGCTGCACGCGGTGATCCTGCGCGCGGCGCAGCGCGGCGTGGATGTGGAAGTACTCCTGGACGGCTACGGCTCACCGGATTTGAGCGACGAATTTGTCAGTCAACTGACGTCTGCGGGCGTGGTGTTCCGCTATTACGATCCGCGCCCTCCGCTGATGGGCATGCGCACCAACGTGTTCCGCCGAATGCACCGCAAGATCGTGGTGATCGACAATACCATCGCCTTTGTCGGCGGCATTAACTACTCTGCCGAACATATGTCCGATTACGGACCAGAAGCCAAACAGGATTACGCAGTACGGGTGGAAGGCCCGGTGGTGCAGGATATTCTGCAATTTGAACTGGAAAACCTGCCGCAGAACGCGCAAACCCGCCGCTGGTGGCAGCAGCGTCGTCGTCATCTGGCGGAGGAAAACCGCACCCCAGGCGAGGCGCAGGCGCTGTTCGTCTGGCGCGACAACGACGATCACCGGGACGACATTGAGCGTCACTACCTGAAAATGCTCGCCAATGCCAAACGCGAGGTGATCATCGCCAACGCCTATTTCTTCCCCGGCTATCGTCTGCTGCATGCCATGCGCAATGCGGCGCGGCGCGGCGTGCGGGTGAAGTTGATTGTACAGGGCGAACCCGACATGCCGATTGTGAAAGTGGGCGCGGAACTGCTGTACAACTATCTGCTGAAAGGCGGTGTGCAGGTGTATGAATACCGGCGTCGCCCGCTGCACGGCAAAGTGGCGCTGATGGACGATCACTGGGCGACCGTCGGCTCCAGCAACCTCGATCCGCTCAGCCTGTCGCTCAATCTGGAAGCCAACCTGATCATTCATGACCGCGAGTTTAACCAGACGCTACGCGAGAATCTCAACGCGATTATCGCTAATGACTGTAAGCGCGTGGATGAAACCATGGCGCCGAAGCGCACCTGGTGGAACCTGGCCATCAACGTGGTGGTGTTCCACTTCCTGCGTAAATTCCCGGCGCTGGTGGGATGGTTGCCAGCCCATACGCCGCGGCTGGCGCAGGTGCCCGCGCCGGTACAGCCTGAAATCGAAACCCAGGATCGTGTCACTCCCGAAAACTCTGAGGTAAAACCCTGATGGCAAAATCGCATCCGAAGTGGCGTCTTGCCAAAAAAATCCTGACATGGGTGTTTTTTATCGCCATGGCAGTTCTGCTGGTGGTGTATGCGCGCACGGTGAACTGGGAAGATGTCTGGGAGGTGATCCGCAACTATAACCGCACGACGCTGCTGATTGCGCTGGGTCTGGTGGTGGTGAGCTATCTGCTCTACGGCTGTTACGATCTGCTGGCGCGCACCTACTGCGGGCATAAGCTGGCGGCGCGGCAGGTGATGCTGGTGTCCTTTGTCTGCTATGCCTTTAACCTGACGTTAAGCACCTGGGTTGGCGGTATCGGCATGCGCTACCGGCTCTATTCCCGCCTGGGGCTGCCGGGCAGCACCATCACGCGTATTTTCTCCCTGAGTATCACCACGAACTGGCTGGGCTATATTCTGCTTGGCGGCATTATCTTCACCTTTGGCGTGGTGGAACTGCCCGCCCACTGGTATATCGACGAAGGTACGCTGCGTATTGCGGGCGTGGTGCTGCTGGCGTTTATCGCCGCCTATATGTGGTTCTGCGCCTTTGCCAAACGTCGCCATGCCACCATCAAAGGCCAGAAGCTGGTGCTGCCGTCGTGGAAGTTTGCGCTGGCGCAGATGGCGATCTCCAGCGCCAACTGGATGGCGATGGGGGCTATTATCTGGCTGCTGCTGGGCCAGGAAGTGAACTATTTCTTCGTGCTGGGCGTCCTGCTGGTGAGCAGTATCGCAGGGGTGATCATTCATATCCCGGCGGGTATCGGCGTGCTGGAAGCGGTGTTTATTGCGCTGCTGGCGGGGGAACATACGTCTAAAGGGGCAATTATCGCCGCCCTGCTCGCTTACCGTATGCTGTATTACTTTATCCCGCTGCTGCTGGCGCTGGTGTGTTACCTGCTGCTGGAAAGCCGGGCGAAGAAGCTACGGGCGAAGAACGAGAAGGCGATGGCGAAGTAAGATTAGTATCGCCCGGTGGCGCGCAGCGATCCGGGCCTACGCGTTCTGTAGATAACGTAGGCCGGGCAAACAACGTGCCGCCCGGCTCTGTTATTATCAGCGGCGGTTACCGAAAATCCGCAGCAGCATCAGGAACAGGTTAATAAAGTCCAGATACAGCGTCAGCGCGCCGAGGATCGAATAACGACGCAGGTTAGTGCTGTCGCGGGTATCGATATTCTCGCCAATGTTTTTCAGCTTCTGCGTGTCATAGGCCGTCAGCCCCACAAACACAATCACCCCGATATAGGTCACCGCCCACATCAGCGCTTCGCTTTTCAGCCAGAAGTTAACCAGCGAAGCCAGCACGATACCGATCAGCGCCATAAACAGCATGTTGCCGAAGCCGCTCAAATCACGCTTAGTGGTGTAACCGTAGAGGCTCATCGCGCCAAACATCCCGCCGGCCACCACAAAGGTGCTGGCAATAGAGGAGTAGGTGTAGACGATAAAAATACTGGAAATCGTCAGCCCGGTGAGCGCGGAATAGAGCATAAACAGCGTGGTGGCCATACCCGCGCTCAGGCGATGCACCATGCCGGAAAGCACGAACACCAGCGCCAGCTGCGCAATCACCAGCCCGAAAAAGGTAATTTTGCTGGAGAAGACGAACATCATTACCGCCGGGGTATTCGCAGAATACCAGGCAATAAAGGCGGTCAACAGCAGACCGCAGGTCATCCAGCCATACACCTGCGCCATATAGGTTTGCAGCCCGCTGCGCGCCTCGACAATCGAACCGCTTCCTGGGTATCTGTCCATGATTAACTCCTGATTAAGTGAAGAGACTATAAGGTTAACACATCCCTGCGAAAGCGGGTCACCAGCGTTCGGCGGCCTGCTTATCGCTGTCACGCGCGTCCACCCAGCGGCTGCCTTCCGGCGTGGCTTCACGCTTCCAGAACGGCGCGCGGGTTTTCAGATAATCCATAATAAACTGCGCGGCTTCAAAGGCGGAACTGCGGTGCGCGCCGGTGACGCCGACAAACACGATTTCATCGCCCGGCCATAATTCCCCGATGCGGTGAATAACGGATACCCGTTGCAGCGGCCAGCGCGCGCGGGCGTCGCTGACGATCTCAGCCAGCGCTTTCTCGGTCATACCGGGATAGTGTTCAAGGGTCAGCGCGCTGACGCTGTCGCCCAGATTATGATTACGCACTTTGCCGGTAAAGGTGACCACCGCTCCGTCTTCATCGCAGGCGGCCAGCCACTGATATTCGTCGCCGACGCTGAAATTTTCATGACCCACGCGGATACGGGTATTTTCCATCAGCTTAACCTCCGGTTACCGGCGGGAAGAAGGCCACTTCGTCGCCTTCGCGCAGCGGGTGGTTAAAATCCACCAGCGTCTGATTGACCGCCGCCAGCAGCTTGCCGGACTCCAGCGCCAGCGCCCAGCGATCGCTTTTCGCCGCCAGCGCCGCACGCAGCTGTTCTACGCTTGCATATTCGGCCTTAACGTCCAGCCCGTCGCAGGCCACCAGTTCGCGCACCTGCGCAAAAAACAGCACCTTAATCATCGCTATCCACCCTGAAATCGCCGGATTTTCCGCCGCTTTTCGCCAGCAGGCGCAGCGGGCCAATGACCATGTCCTTCTGTACGGCTTTGCACATGTCGTAAATAGTCAGCGCCGCCACGGAGGCGGCGGTCAGCGCTTCCATTTCGACGCCGGTTTTTCCGGTCAGCCGGCAGAGGGACTCAATGCGCACACGGTGATGTTCGGGTTCGGCGCGAAGATTGACTTCCACTTTGCTGAGCATCAGCGGATGGCACAGCGGGATCAGATCCCAGGTGCGCTTGGCGGCCTGAATGCCCGCAATGCGCGCGGTGGCAAACACATCGCCTTTGTGGTGACTGCCGTCAATGATCATCTGTAACGTTTCCGGGCGCATGGTGACAAAGGCTTCGGCGCGCGCTTCACGCACGGTTTCAGCCTTGCCGGACACATCCACCATATGCGCTTCGCCTGCGGCGTTAATGTGGGTCAACTGAGACATGGTTTATTTCTTTAAATGAGGATGAAAATTGCACGGACGGGTGCGTGCGTCGAGCTGCGGGGCGATGATATTTTCCCAGGCGGTGCGGCAGGCTTTCGTCGAGCCGGGCATGGCAAAAATCAGCGTATTATTGGCGATGCCCGCAATAGCGCGGGATTGCAGCGTCGAGGTGCCAATCTCTTCGAACGACAGCATACGGAACACTTCCCCGAAACCTTCCACTTCGCGGTCAAACAGCGGCAGCAGCGCTTCCGGGGCCTGATCGCCGGCGGTGAATCCGGTGCCGCCGGTGATTAATACCACCTGTACGTCGTCCGAGGCGATCCACGCGGAAACCTGCGCACGAATGGCGTAGCGGTTCTCTTTAACAATCGCTTTGTCGACGATGTGATGCCCGACTTCCTGCGCGGCGTCGCGCAGATAGTGGCCGGAAGTATCGTCCTCTTCGGTGCGACGGCTGGTGACGGTTAAAATGGCGATACGGGTCGGGATAAAATCTGCACTGACCTGACTCATAAAGGATCTCCTTATTCGGTGTTACCCGCCGATATACGACAGATTTTGCGTAATACCGGTATTGCCCTGATGCAGGAAATGGGTCTGCTTTTTATGCGTCAGCGCCTCTGAAATTCGCGCTTCCAGCGCAGCCTGCTGGCTGTCATCGGCAAGCAGATCGCGCAGGCTGACGCCGCCGTCGCCGAACAGGCACAGGTGCAGCTTGCCGACGGACGAGACGCGCAGACGGTTGCAGGTGGCGCAGAAGTCTTTCTCATACGGCATGATGAGGCCGATTTCGCCTTCATAGTCCGGGTGGCAGAACACCTGCGCCGGGCCGTCGCTGCGCTGACGGAGCTTCTGGATCCAGCCACGGCGCAGCAGTTCATCGCGCAGCACCATGCCGGAGAGATGATGTTTGCGGAACAGCTCGCTGCCCTCGCCGGTTTCCATCAGTTCGATAAAGCGCAGCTGGATGGGACGCGACTGGATCCACGCCAGGAACGTATCCAGCTGATGATGGTTAACATCGCGCATCAGCACGGTATTCACTTTGACTTTCTCAAAGCCCGCGGTAAAGGCGGCGTCGATGCCGTCCATCACCTGGCGGAATTTATCCTGGCCGGTAATGGCGTGAAACTGGCGGGCATCAAGGCTGTCGACGCTGACGTTAATCGCCGTCAGCCCGGCATCGCGCCAGCTCTGCACGTCGCGCGCCATGCGATAACCGTTGGTGGTCACCGCAATCTGGCGGATAGCGGCGTTTTCGCGTACCGCGGCGATAATGTCGGTGAAATCGCGGCGCAACGAGGGTTCCCCGCCGGTCAGACGCACTTTTTCCGTGCCGAGCGCGGCAAAGGTACGGGTGACGCGACGAATTTCGTCGAGGCTGAGAAAGCTTTTGTTCGTCACGCCACCCGGCTTGTAGCCATCGGGCAGACAATAGGTGCAACGAAAATTGCACACGTCGGTAATAGACAAACGCAGGTAATAAAACTTACGCGCGAATGCATCGGTAAGTTGTGAGGCCATGTACACCTTTCCAGATACGGGAGGTGCAGTCATTTCTTCCTGCACCCTGGTGGCGGTTCGCCACGGCCAAAGCACCCTATCATTAAGACGTAGGCGCAGAGGCTAGAGTGTGTTTAGTTAGCAAGCTCAGGCGATAATATCGCGATACGACCTGTTCCGCCATCCTTGCATAGCGCTATATAATTAACTACATAGCGACATAATCGTGCATTTTCATTACAGACTACGCGATAATCCCGGCCTTGCATTGATATGTGTCATCTTCCCCCCGACGTGACATCGTCATAAAGGGGTATTTCGGGTAACGTAACGTGATTTTTTCGACATAAGGACTGGCTATGCGCAATCGCACTCTTGCGGATCTCGACAGGGTTGTCGCCCTCGGCGGCGGGCACGGGCTGGGACGGGTGATGTCTTCCCTCTCCTCGCTCGGCTCCCGTTTAACCGGCATCGTGACCACCACCGATAATGGCGGCTCGACCGGACGCATTCGTCGTTCTGAAGGCGGCATCGCCTGGGGCGATATGCGTAACTGTCTTAACCAGCTTATCACCGAGCCAAGCGTCGCCTCGGCGATGTTCGAGTACCGCTTCACCGGCAACGGCGAGCTGGCGGGGCATAACCTGGGCAACCTGATGCTGAAAGCGCTGGATCATCTCAGCGTCCGGCCGCTGGAGGCCATTAACCTGATCCGTAATCTGCTGAAGGTGGACGCCTTTCTGATCCCGATGTCGGAGCAGCCGCTGGATCTGATGGCGCTCGACAGCGAAGGCCATGCGGTATATGGCGAAGTGAATATCGATCAGCTGACGCAGCCGGTGCAGGAGCTGATGCTGTTCCCCAGCGCCCAGGCCACCCGCGAGGCGGTGCAGGCCATTGCCGAAGCGGATTTGATTTTAATCGGGCCGGGGAGTTTTTACACCAGCCTGCTGCCGCTGCTGCTGCTCGACAATCTGGCGCAGGCGCTGCGCCGCACTCCGGCTCCGGTGGTCTATATCGGTAATCTTGGCAAAGAACTCAGCGTCGCCGCCGCCAGCCTCAGCCTGAACGACAAGCTGGCGCTGATGGAGCAGTACGTCGGCAAACGCATTATTGACGCGGTGGTGGTTGGCCCGACGGTGGACGTTTCGTCGGTGACAGACCGCATCGTGATCCAGGACGTGCTGGAAGCCAGCGACGTGCCCTACCGCCATGACCGCCGCCTGCTGCGCGCGGCGCTGGAGCGTGCGGTGCAAAGCCTTGGCTGACAGCATTCCCCTCGCCTGTTACGAGGGGAAACACTTTACTCAGCGCTTTCTTAAGTTCTTAAGGTTGGCTTAACCCTTGTCTGTGAACATGCCTGGTATATTCTCACAGGACCTTCACTATGCGCCGTATTCCGCTTCGCCGCCCTGCAATGAGTCGCCTGACTTTTTTGCTGCTGTTTTCTGTTTATATTGCTGTTTTCCTCAACCTCATTTATTACCGTCAGGCCTGGGCCCTGTTACCCGTTAACTCGGCTTACAATCTGGCGGTGTTTCTGTCGATGCCGCTGGTGGCGTTCAGCGTGATTAATATCATCGCAACGCTGGCTTCTTTTCTGTGGCTGGATCGGCTGGTGATCGCGGTGTTTATTTTGCTCAGCGCCGCCACGCAGTATTTCATCTGGACCTACGGCATCATTATTGACCGCTCGATGATTGCCAATATGCTGGATACCACGCCAGCGGAATCCTTCGCCCTGATGACGCCGCAGTTAATTTTGACCATAGGCCTTTCCGGTATTGCCATGGCGATCCTCGCCTTTGTGGTGAAATTCAAAAAAAGCCGTACGCGTGTACATAGCGCCGCTATGCGCTGTGTGAATATTCTCGCGTCTGTGGCGATAATATTGCTTATCGCCGCCTGCTTTTATAAAGATTACGCCTCGCTGTTTCGCAATAATAAAGAGCTGGTGAAATCCCTTGGCCCGTCGAACAGCATCAGCGCCCTCCTGTCTTATGATGTTCATCACCGTATGGATAATCTGCCGCTGGTCCGGCTGGGCGAGGACGCAACACTTACCCCCGCGATGCACAAGCCGCAGACCAAACACCTGACTATTCTGATCGTTGGCGAAACTTCCCGAGCGGATAACTTCGCGCTGTCAGGCTATCCACGAGATACTAATCCGCTGCTGTCGAAAGACAATGTGGTCTATTTCCCGAAAACCACCTCCTGCGGGACGGCGACGGCAATTTCGGTGCCCTGCATGTTTTCCGGCATGCCGCGCAAAAATTACAATGAACAACTCGCGCATCATCGTGAAGGTTTGCTGGATATTGTGCAGCGCGCGGGAATATCAGTGCAGTGGAATGAAAATGACGGCGGCTGTAAAGGTGCCTGCGACCGTGTGCCGCACCAGGATATGACGAAACTGAATCTGGCAGATTATTGCATTGCGGGCGAATGCCAGGATGAAATTCTGTTTCACGATCTGCAAAAATCTATCGACAGTTTTCCCGGTGACGGGCTGATCGTATTACATACTATTGGCAGCCATGGGCCGACCTACTATAACCGCTATCCGCCGCAGTTCCGCAAATTCACCCCAACCTGCGACACCAATGAAATCCAGACCTGTTCCCGCGAGCAGCTGGTTAACACCTATGATAATACGGTGCTGTACGTGGATTATATTGTCGATAAGGCGATTAAATTATTGCAGGCGCAGCCGGACAACGTCACCACCAGCCTGATGTATCTTTCCGATCACGGCGAATCCTTAGGTGAAAATGGCGTTTATTTGCACGGTCTGCCCTATTCCATCGCGCCGGATTCACAAAAACATATTCCGATGGTGATCTGGCTTTCCGACCAGTATCAGAAAGGTCACGCTGTGAATTACAGCTGCCTGAAAAAACGCGCCAGCGCGGAAGCATTTTCCCAGGATAATCTGTTCTCAACGATGTTAGGGTTAGTGGGCGTACAAACCAGCGAGTATCATGCGGCAGATGATATTCTCGCGCCGTGCAGGGGGTAATGCTGATGAAAATCTTAGTGGTGGAAGACGATACCCTGTTATTGCAGGGCCTGCTGCTGGCGATGCAGTCCGAAGGTTACGCCTGCGATGGCGTCTCTACGGCGCGGGAGGCCTCGCAGAGCCTGGCGATGGGGCATTACAGCCTGATCGTACTGGATCTGGGACTGCCCGATGAAGACGGCGTGCATTTTTTGCAGCGACTCCGCCGCGAAAAATGCGCCCTGCCGGTGCTGGTGCTCACGGCGCGCGATACCGTTGAGGATCGCGTATCGGGACTGGATGCGGGCGCGGATGACTATCTGATGAAGCCCTTCGCGCTGGAGGAGCTCAACGCCCGCATCCGCGCCCTGCTGCGCCGTCAGCATAATCAGGGCGACAGCGAACTGACTGTGGGCGATCTGCAACTGAATGTGAATAACCGTCAGGTGAAGCTGGCGGGCAGGCCGCTGGAGCTGACGCCGAAAGAGTACGCCCTGCTTTCGCGCCTGATGTTAAAAGCAGGCAACGCGGTGCACCGGGAAATTCTATACAACGATATTTACAGCTGGGATAACGAACCGGCCACCAACACCCTGGAAGTGCATATTCATAATCTGCGCGACAAAGTGGGTAAAGATCGCATCCGTACGGTGCGGGGCTTCGGCTATCTGCTGGTAAAAACGCCGGGAGAGCAGTAAAGCATGAATTTCCGACACTGGACGCTGCGGCGTCGCTTGCTGCTGACCATTGGCACCATTCTGGTGGTCTGCCAGCTGGTGAGCGTGTTCTGGCTGTGGCATGAAAGCAAAGAGCAGATCCAGCTGATTGTGGAAAGCGAGATCTACAAAGCCAACAATCACAGCAATATTAAACATGAAGTGCACGAAGCGGTCGCCAGCCTGCTCATCCCAAGCCTGGTCATCATCGGCCTTGCGCTGGTGCTGTGCTTACAGGCGATAAAACGCATCACCCGCCCATTAAAAGATTTGCAGCATGAACTGGAGATCCGCACGCCGGACAATCTGCAACCCATCGCGCTGGAAAAACCCGTGCCGGAAGTCGAAGCGGTCACCACGGCGATCAACCAGCTGGTGGGCCGCCTGACGGTGACTCTCGATCGGGAGCGCCTGTTCACCGCGGACGTGGCTCACGAGCTGCGCACACCGCTCGCCGGGCTGCGGCTGCATCTGGAATTGTTGTCGAAAAGCCATGCGATTGACGTCAGCCATCTCATTTTGCGCATTGAGCAGATGACGGAAAACGTCTCGCAGTTGCTGCAACTGGCACGGGTGGCGCAGTCGTTCTCGGCGGGAAGCTATCAGCAGGTGATGCTGATCCGCGATGTGATCCTGCCCTTGCAGGACGAACTGCTCACCATGGTGAGCACACGCCAGCAGAAATTAGTGTGGCCGGAAAACGCCGGGGATATTGCGGTGAGCGGCGATGCGCCGCAACTGCGCGTTCTGCTGAGAAATCTGGTGGAAAACGCGCACCGTTACAGCCCGGAGCTGGCCACCATTACCCTCACCGTCAGCGATGACGACGCCCCTGTACTGGCCGTTGAAGATGAAGGCCCCGGCATTGATGAAGCCTCCAGCCACGAGCTGAGCAAAGCCTTTGTGCGTATGGACAGCCGTTACGGCGGCATGGGGCTGGGTCTGAGTATCGTCAGCCGTATCGCCCAGTTACATGACGGGGAGTTATTTTTACATAATCGCCACCCAGGACCTGGGCTGCGTGCAGGGGTACGGTTTCCGGATGCCCGCGCTCAGGCGGCGCTCAGACGGTAAACCAGGTATGCAGGAAGCTGGCGACGATCATCAGCGTGGCAGCAAGGGCGAGTAATTGTACGGAAGTTATTTTTTGCATGGCACTGTCCTCATTAAGCTGAGGACAGTGTCGCTGCGCAAGATTAAGGTTAGATTAAGCCGTATGAATAAATGCGTTACGATGTGATGCCCCTCTCATTCTCCGTTTCGTAACGCGTTCCGAAAGCGGACCAGCGCGCCAGCACCGCGTACAGTACCGCCATCACGAAGCAGCTCAGATTAAACAGCACCCAGGGCGCATACTCCAGCGTCGCCACGCCGAGGGTTTTCGCCATAAACATCCCTGAAATGGTCCAGGGGAACAGCCCTTCCAGCAGCGTCGCGCCGGACTCCATGGCGCGGGACATGTTTACCATATGCAGCTTTTTGGTTTTAAAGCAGGGATCGTACATGTTTTTGACGAGGAAAAAGCTGATCACCGCATTGCCGGTACAGGCCACCAGCAGCGAGCTGGTCAGCATGGTTGCCAGCACGGTGCTGGTCACCGAAGTGAGCTTTTTCACCAGCCGCTGCAAAATAACGTTAAGCCCGCCGGACACGTCCAGCGCCGAGGCAAACAGAAAAGCGCACAGCATCACCACAATCGGGCTGACCATAGAGTACATCCCGCCCCGGTTAAGCAGCGTGTTGATATTTTTACTGGTCGCCTCGTTCATCGGCACCGAACTGAAATCCGGGATCATGCTGGTGTGAAAGCCATTAATCGCCGCCTTAACCAGATCCGCCAGCGCGAACGGCTGCGCAAAAGCGGCAAGACCGAGCGCCATAAACGACGAGGCGACCAGCACAATCACGGTATCCCATTTGCGCATGGCGCCGACAAATACCAGCAGCGCCGGGACCATCAGCAGTGGGTTCAGCCAGAATAGCTGCTCAAGGGCATTTTTCATGACCGGAATGGTGTCCAGTTGCAGCGCCTCTGTCGCCTGCAAATCCGAACCGGCAATCCAGAAGCCGAGACAGGCGAACAGAAACGCCGGGACCGAGGTGTACATCATGTGGCGAATGCTCTGGTATAGCTCCGCCCCTGCCGCCAACGCCGCCATGTTGGTGGTGTCGGACAGCGGTGAGAGCTTATCGCCAAAGTAAGCGCCGGAGATCACCGCTCCGGCGGTCACCGGCAACGAAACGTTCATGGCGGCCGCCACCGCCACCAGCGCCACGCCAATGGTGCCCGCCGATCCCCATGAAGTACCGGTAAAGGTTGAGATGCACACCGTCACCAGAAAGGCCGTCAGGTAAAGATAGGCCGGATTGATAATTTCCAGGCCGTAAAACACCATCAGCGGAATGGTGCCGCTGACCATCCAGCAGCCAATTAACATGCCGATGGTAAGCAGGATCAGCATTGCCGGCACGGCATCTTTTATTTTGCCGATAAACGTCTGCATGATCTCCTGCCAGCCTGCCCCGTAATAGCGGGCAAAAAAGCCGGAAACAATAGTGATGACAATAAGAATGAATTCTACCGGATAATTTAACATACCGATGCCGGTAAAAAATACGATAAAGACTACCGCTAATAACAGCATCGCAGCGGTAAAGCCCGGTTCCCTGTTAGCGTTCATCATCTTTCCTGTATATTTAGCAGTTTTTAATGGCGCTAAAAGCGCGATGCAAATCGGCGATCAATAATTGCGGACTTTCCTGGCCGACAGAAATACGGATTAATCCTGCCGCCATACCGTCGCGGGCAATATCTTCCTCGTTATAACCGCGATTGGGGGAAATAATTAGGCTTTCATAACCGCCCCAGCTGCATCCGGGTTTGAAGATTTTACAACTATCAATAAAGGTTTTTACTTTCTGAAAGCTGCCGTCACGTAATTCAAAACTGAATAAACCGGAGAGCCCGTACATTTGCGCGGCAATTAATTCCCGGCTGCGTGTATCCGCCACCGCCGGGTGACAGAGTTTTTCCACTTCTTCGCAGTCCGACAGCCAGGCCAGTACCGCCAGCGTATTTTCCTGATGCTGCTTCATGCGCAGCGGCAGCGTGCGCAGACCGCGGATCACCAGCCAGGCGCTGTCCGGTGCCAGCACCGCGCCAAGCAGCTGATGGGAAAAATCGCGGATCGCGTCAATATGCTCGCGGCGGCCCACCACCGCCCCGGCGGTTAAGTCACTGTGGCCGCCAATGTATTTGGTGCAGGAGTGCAGCGTCAGATCGAAGCCGAGCGTCAGCGGCTTCTGGAACAGCGGCGTAGCCCAGGTGTTGTCAATAACGGTGATAATGCCGTGCGCTTTTGCCAGCCGGGCGATGGCGCGCAGATCCACCACCCGCATGGTCATGGTGCCGGGGGATTCGGTATAGATAATCCGCGTGCCGGGGCGGATTTTTGCCGCGATGTCCGCCGCTTCGCCGCTCAGTACCACGTCAAAGGTAATGTTAAACCGCGCCTGCATTTGCTTAACCAGTGCCAGCGTCGGACCATAGACGTTATTAGCGAGGATAATGTGATCCCCGCTGCGCAACAGCGCGAACAGCGTGGCGGCAATCGCCCCCATACCGGAGGCAAAGGCTTTGCAGGCTTCGCCCCGCTCAAGGGCGGCGAGTTTATTTTCCAGCAGTTCCGTGGTGGGATTCAGCCCGCGGGAATAAATATAACGCTCCGCCTCGTGCTGCATGTCGTCACAATAGCGCTGATAATCCTGCTGCACGAATAAACTGGTTTTCACCAGCGGTGGGCTGACCGCGCCATAATTTTTATGATGTTCTTCGTTAATACCTGAACAGGTAAGAACATCATCCATGGCATATTCATTTTCTCTTAACAGACATTTTACCGATTCCATTCTCTTTTCCTGGTTTTTACGGGAGGGATAATAAAAACCAGCTTAATAAAAAAGCGCAGAAAAGATCCTGCGTATTTTGCCATCAATTAATGCAGGGAGGCATTTATGCAAAGCTCAGCGTTATTCAGATCACAGCAATTAAAAATAGGGATTGGGGTTAATTAATGGGATTAATAAGAGCGGTAAATAATATTATGTAGCATTATTATTCCGCCCAGTCTTCAAGGATCAAACCCGGTATCCGCGCAAATTCACGTATATTATTAGTCACCAGAATAACATTGGCGGCGATAGCATGTCCGGCGATAGCGGCATCGTTGGCACCAACAGGCGTACCCGCCGCCGCCAGCGCAACCTTGATCCTGGTGGTGGCATCAACGGCAGCGCGATCCCAGGGCAGTATGGCATCGAGGCGGGCGCAGAACGCCTGCACCAGCTGCCCGTGCCGCGGTGAGGCTTTTTTACCGATAGCGCCAAACTGCATTTCTGCGTAGGTAATAGCGGATACCACAATACGGTTGCGGCGCATTACAGCCTGCTCCAGCCGTGTTAATACCGACGCTGGCTGCTCACGCATAATAAATGAGCAAATATTGGTATCCAGCATGTAGGTCATGCTCATAATTTAAAACGTCCCTCGTCGCTGACGATATCTTCACGCTCCTGCATGAAATCCTTGTCGGCTTTTTCTTCCTGCGAAAATGAACCCCAGGAGGGTTTAACTGGTCGCAGGATGATGGTGTCGCCTTCCCTTATGATTTCCAGTTCGTTCACGCCGTCAAAATCCAGATCACGGGGCAAACGTATTGCACGGTTATTGCCATTTTTGAATATCGATACCGTTCTCATCTTTTACTCCTCCCGGGCAGGGACAACTGCATTCAGAGAAGTATATGCCTGGCATATGCTGAGGCGCAATAAACAAACCGCGCTATACCATAGCGGCATAGCGCGGCCGGGATCAGGACGCCGCGATAAACAATTCCCGCAGCTGGTGCAGCTGGTCGCGCACGGCAGCGGCTTCTTCGAACTCCAGATTTTGCGCGTGCTGCATCATCTGCGCTTCCAGTTCGTGGATCTTCTGCTGCATCGCTTTTGGCGTCAGCAGGCGTTCCAGGCTCTCTTCCACCACCGGCGAGCGGGACTTACCGCGGCCTTTCGCTTTGGTTTTCGCGATGTTCTCGCCCAGCGCCAGAATATCCACCACTTTCTTGTTCAGACCCTGCGGCGTAATGCCGTGCTCGACGTTGTACTGGTGCTGTTTCTCGCGACGACGTTCGGTTTCGCTGATGGCTTTCGCCATCGACGCGGTGATGCGATCGCCGTAGAGAATGGCTTTACCGTTAACGTTACGCGCCGCGCGACCGATGGTCTGGATCAGCGAGCGTTCAGAACGCAGGAAGCCTTCTTTGTCGGCATCGAGGATCGCCACCAGCGACACCTCCGGCATATCCAGCCCCTCACGCAAGAGGTTAATGCCCACCAGCACGTCAAATTCGCCAAGACGCAGGTCGCGGATGATCTCCATACGCTCCACGGTATCGATATCTGAGTGCAGATAGCGCACCTTTTCGCCATGCTCTTCGAGGTACTCGGTCAAATCCTCGGCCATACGTTTGGTGAGCGTGGTGACCAGCACACGCTCGTTGATGGCGACGCGCTTGCGGATCTCGGAAAGCAGATCGTCCACCTGGGTCGCCACCGGGCGCACTTCGATAATCGGATCCAGCAGGCCGGTCGGACGCACCACCTGGTCGACAATATCTTCCCCTGATTTTTCCAGCTCGTAAGGACCCGGCGTCGCCGACACGTAGATGGTCTGCGGCGCCAGGGCTTCGAACTCTTCAAATTTCATCGGACGGTTATCCAGCGCCGACGGCAGACGGAAGCCATATTCCACCAGCGTCTCTTTTCGCGCGCGGTCGCCACGGTACATGCCGCCGATCTGCGGGATGGTGACGTGGGATTCGTCCACCACCAGCAGGCCATCCGCAGGCAGATAGTCAAACAGCGTTGGCGGCGCTTCCCCCGGCCCGCGACCGGAAAGGTAGCGGGAGTAGTTTTCCACCCCGGAGCAATAGCCCAGTTCGTTCATCATTTCGAGGTCAAACTGGGTGCGCTGCGTCAGGCGCTGCTCTTCCAGCAGTTTATTATTAGCAAGCAGGGTCTGACGGCGGTCGGCGAGATCGACTTTGATCTCTTCCATCGCCTGCACGATACGTTCGCGCGGCGTTACATAGTGCGTTTTCGGATACACGGTAAAGCGCTGGATAGACGATTCCACATGCCCGGTAAGCGGATCAAACAGCGACAGGCGCTCCACCTCTTCGTCGAACAGTTCGACGCGCAGCGCCATATCGTCGGATTCCGCCGGGAAAATATCGATCACTTCGCCGCGCACGCGGAATGTGCCGCGCTGGAACGCCTGATCGTTACGGGTGTATTGCAACTCCGCCAGGCGGCGCACGATGGCGCGCTGATCGATGATCATACCGGTGGTCAGGTGCAGCATCATTTTCAGGTACAGATCAGGATCGCCCAGACCGTAAATGGCCGATACGGAAGCCACCACCACCACGTCACGACGCTCCAGCAGGGCTTTGGTCGCCGACAGACGCATCTGTTCGATATGCTCGTTCACCGACGAATCTTTTTCGATAAAGGTGTCAGAGCTCGGCACATAGGCTTCCGGCTGGTAGTAATCGTAGTAGGAGACGAAATATTCCACGGCGTTATCCGGGAAGAACTCTTTCATCTCGCCATAGAGCTGCGCGGCCAGGGTTTTGTTAGGCGCCAGCACCATGGTCGGACGCTGAAGGTCGGCGATCACATTAGCGATGGTGAACGTTTTCCCTGAACCGGTTACCCCCAGCAAGGTTTGGTGCGCCAGTCCGTCTTCCAGCCCTTCTTTCAGGCGACGGATGGCCTCTGGCTGATCGCCAGAAGGTTTAAACGCAGAATTCAGTTTGAACGGTTTACTCATGAACGGCTACCTGGTGGAGGAATGAGCGGGCAGGTGATTAATTTTACTCGCGACGGCGATTTTTGCCAATAAAAAATACTGGATGAAAAACCAGTATCAGGCTAGTTTATGAAAGTGGAGGCGTAAACCTGCGCGCGCAACGGGCGGGACTTTATCCTGCCTGCGGCATAAAACGCTGCGCTAAAAAGGTTATCCCCAAAAAGTTTTCCTATTTAACATTTGTCAAGTGATGTCATGAAAGTTTTGTGGCAGTCAGTGACACTTTTTTTACAGGCATTGCTTTTATACAAGTTATTGATATTAAATAAATATACTGAAAAGCCGCGTTTCGCATCAATTCATGTCCAGGCCGCATGAACTCTCGCTTCTCACGTGTTTTCTAACTCTAATGCACATGGTTATCCACAGGAATAGTGGATAACTCCCGCCAGGCCATATCCCCTGCCGCTCAGCAAATTCCCGGTTTCAGGCGAGACGGCAATAACAAAAAATTTTTATCACTAAATTTTGCGTGGAACAAAGTGTGCCGTCGGGTAAAAGCCTGGCGATTCGGTGACCAAACCGTTTCGCTGATGCACCCTTTTCGCCTGCCACGCACCCACAGCGTGCAGGATTTTCTGCGGTAATCTCAGCGTGCGGTAAATTCCCGTCTTTTTGGTCATCCTGCTCCGAAAAATACGACTTTTGTCGGAGGTGGCAAGTCTTTTGCAACATCTCGTTTACAGAGTCAGCGCCAGTAGCCACCAGCAACAGGAGAAGCCCGATGTTACGTCTACGCGCAGTAAATCAGTATTACGGCGATCAGCATACGCTGTGGAACGTGGATTTAGATTTAGTGCCCGGCACCTGTACCACGGTGATGGGCTTACAGGGGATGGGGAAAACCACGCTGGTAAACTGTATCACCGGCAATCTGCCCATAGAGAGCGGCAGCATTATCTGGCAGGAAGCCAGCGCCCCGCCGCTGGATCTGTTACAGGTGACGGCGGCGCACCGCACGGCGATGGGGATTGGTTATGTGCCGCAGGATCGGCGGATCTTTTCCCAGCTGACGGTCGAGGAAAATCTGCATATTGCGATGCTGGCGGCAGGCGAGCCGGGCTGTGCGGTGACACCGGCGATCTACGATCTCTTTCCGGAACTGTACGCGCTGCGCCAGGTAAAGGGCGCGGGCTTGTCCGAAGACGACCAGTATCAGCTGGCGCTGGCCCGCGCACTGGTCACCCAACCGCGTTTGCTGATCCTTGATGAACCGACGCGGGGCGCGGGCCAGGCCTTTATCCATAAGCTCGGCAATTTACTGGTGCGGCTGAATCAGGATCTCGGCATGACCATCCTGCTGGCGGAGCAGCATTTGTCGTTTATCCGCCGCGTTGCCGACCGCTTCTGCCTGCTGCATCGCGGGCGCAACGTGGCGCAGGGGCATGTGCATCAGTTAGATGACCAGCTTATTTCCCACTGGATGACGCAGGATCAAGACCGCTGAGATCAAGATAATGACCGTTTTGCCGTTCCAGCGGCGCGTCTGCAAGCCAGGGGATCTCCCCCAGAAAAGGGGCGGGCAGCACGCGTCGCAGCGTTTCCAGATACTCCGCATGACGTTTGCCCGGCGGCTGCACGTCGTTGGCGATCCAGCCTGCCAGCCGTAACCCCGCCTGACGTACCGCCAGCGCGGTAAGCATCGCATGATTAATACAGCCGAGCTTCACGCCGACCACAAGTATTACCGGCAGCGCTTCCTGTCTCACCCAGTCCGCATAACTCTGGCGTTCTGTCAGCGGGGTGAACCAGCCGCCAGCGCCTTCCACCAGCACCCAGTCCGCCTGTGTTTCCAGCGCGCGTAAGCCTGCTGACATCACGCCAAAATCAATGGGGATCCCCTGATCGGCGCTGACGATATGCGGCGAGGTCGGCTCGGCAAAGATATAGGGATTTACCGCCTCATAGTCCAGCGTCAGGCTGGCGTGGCATTGCAGGGCCAGCGCGTCGCTGTTGCGCAGCCCGTCCAGGGTCATCTCGCTGCCGGAGGCCACAGGTTTATAACCCGCAGTGCGTTTTCCCCGCGCGGTTGCCGCCTGCAACAGCGCGCAGCTGGCGACGGTTTTCCCCACTTCGGTGTCCGTACCGGTGACAAAATAGCGTTCAGTCACGTTCAATTACTCCCCAGAATAGTGAATATGTCAGCGGATAGCGTCCCGCGCGTTGCGGCCACGCCAGCTGCAGGCGTTGCAGTTGTCCGCGGGTCAGCGCCTGGGCCTGACGCCCTTCATGCAGATGCGTGGCGCCGATGCCCTTCAGCGAACGCATGGCGCTGAGCGCATCGTCAAAATCCAGCGTGATATGCGCGAGCCCGCTGCGGCCGCGCCAGCCACTCACCGTGTCAGTCAGCTGCTGCGCCGGTAAAAAACGGTTGGCGTGCGGGTGATGATCCACCGCCTGCCAGGCCTGATTCAGCTCCGGCAGGGAGCCTGCCGCCAGCGTGGTAAAGGCCACCGCGCCACCGGGACGCACCACGCGGTTCAGCTCGCTTAACGCCTGATGCAGATCGTCACACCACTGCACCGCCAGATTGCTCCACGCCAGGTCAAACTGCGCGTGGTCAAAGGGCATCGCTTCAATATCTGCCAGCACATAGTGATGCGCGGCCTGCTGGCGGCGGGCTTCGTCGAGCATGGGCGCGGAGAGATCAAGCGCAGTCACCTGCGCGCCCTGCTCACGCCAGTAACGGCTGAGGGTTCCCGGACCGCAACCGGCGTCGAGCACCCGTTCAACGGATCGTTCACCGGTCATCGCCAGCAGCAGTTCGGCGCTTTGCGTCTGCAATTGCGCATGATGGGCATAGCCCTGCGCGGCGCGGCCAAAGGCGGCGGCGACCGCAGATTTATTCACCGGCGTCATGCAGCGCCTCCAGCAAACGATCAATGTCCTGCGGTTCATGATCTGCCGTCAGGGTCAGCCGCAGACGCGCGGTGCCCGGCGGCACGGTGGGCGGGCGGATCGCCGTCACCCAGCAGCCCGCCTGCCGCAGCCGCGCGGCCAGATCCAGCGCCCGTCCGTTATCGCCGACGATCAGCGGCTGAATGGCGCTCTGTGACGCGGTCATGCTGACATCCAGCGCCTGCGCGCCTGCGCGAAAACGGTCAATCAGCGCGCCGAGTTTTTCCCGCCGGGCAGCGCCGTCGGCCTGGCGGATCACCGCCAGCGAGGCGCTGATGGCCATCGCCTGGGCGGGCGGCATGGCGGTGCTGTAAATCAGATGGCGGGCAAACTGCACCAGGTAATCTGCCAGCGCCTCGCTGCACAATACGGCCGCGCCGCTGACGCCAAAACCTTTGCCGAAAGTGACGATCAGCAGTTCCGGGCGGATGCCTGCGGCGTGACAGCTGCCGCGTCCTTCCGGCCCGGTGACGCCGGTGCCGTGGGCATCATCCACCAGCAGCCAGGCGGACGCGCTTTGCGCGGCGGCGGCAATTTCCGCCAGCGGCGCGCTGTCGCCGTCCATGCTGAACACCCCTTCGGTGATCACCAGCTGTTGTCCGGCGCAGGGCTTATCCAGCAGCCCTGTCAGGCTTTGCACGTCATTGTGCGCATAGCGCCGTAGCTGCGCCGGGCTGAAGGCCGCTGCTTCCAGCAGCGAGGCGTGGCTGAGCTTGTCGGCGACAAGCCGGTCATCCTCACCCGCCAGCGCGGCGATCACCGCCTGGTTGGCGGCGAAACCGGAGATAAACAGCAGCGCGCGCGGGTAGCCCAGCCAGTCCGCCAGCTCCGCTTCCAGCGCCTGATGCGCCCCGGTGTAGCCGCTGACGTGCCCGGAGCCGCCGCTGCCTACGCCATAGCGTTCCGCGCCCTGCTGCCAGGCGCGGATCACCTGCGGATGCTGGCTGAGGCCCAGATAGTCATTGGAGGAAAAGTTACAAAAGCGCTCGCCGTCGTGTGTCAGCCAGCGCCCGGCACCCTGCTCCATCACGCGCCGGGTGCGCAGCGCCTGCGCCGCGCGACGTTTGTCGAGCGCCGTATCGATGCGCGTCTGCCAGCTCATACCGCCGCCGCGTTGTAATACTGGTCGGTGTCGGCGTTACGCAGTTGTTGTTCAAGCTGATACTGCTGCTCGTTATCACCATTGACGACGTCGGTTTGCTGCGGATTAAGACCCAGCTTGCGGAACAGCTGCACGTCTTTATCCTCTTCCGGGTTTGGCGTGGTCAGCAGTTTGCAGCCGTAGAAAATGGAGTTCGCGCCGGCCATAAAGCACATCGCCTGCGTCTGCTCATTCATCTGCTCGCGCCCGGCGGAAAGACGTACAAAGGAGGTCGGCATCATGATGCGCGCCACGGCGATGGTGCGGATAAAATCGAAAGCGTCCACGTCGTCGTTATCCGCCAGCGGCGTGCCTTTCACCTTCACCAGCATATTGATCGGCACGCTTTCCGGCGGCGTCGGCAGGTTCGCCAGTTGCAGCAGCAGACCGGCGCGATCGGTGACGGTTTCACCTAAGCCCACGATACCGCCGGAGCAGACTTTGATCCCCGCATCGCGCACTTTATCCAGGGTGTCGAGACGCTCCTGATAGGTGCGGGTGGTGATGATGTTGCCGTAAAATTCCGGCGAGGTGTCGAGGTTGTGGTTGTAGTAATCCAGCCCGGCGGCGGCAAGGCGCTGCGCCTGACTGTCTTCGAGGGTGCCGAGCGTCATGCAGGCTTCCAGCCCCATCGCCTTCACGCCCTGCACCATCTGCTCCAGATAGGGCATATCGCGCTCGTGCGGGTTTTTCCACGCCGCGCCCATGCAGAAGCGCGTCGAACCGGCCGCTTTGGCTTTACGGGCTGAATCCAGCACCTGCTCCACCTCCATCAGCCGCTCGGTGGCCAGCCCGGTTTTATAGCGCGAGCTTTGCGGGCAGTATTTGCAGTCTTCCGGACAGGCGCCGGTTTTGATCGACAGCAGCGTACTGACCTGCACCTGACGCGGGTCGAAATGCTGACGGTGTACGGTTTGCGCCTCGAACAGCAGATCGAGCAGCGGTTTATTAAAGAGTTCGGTGACTTGCGACAAAGTCCAGCGGTGAGCCATGGGGCGTCTCCAAAGGTGTGTTACGTTTTGATTTGGTGTAGACTCGTAAACCTAAATGTTTTTAATTTGGTTTACAAGTCGATTATGACACCGAACGATCTCGCCTTTGATAAGCGCCATATCTGGCATCCTTACACCTCCATGACCACCCCGCTGCCGGTCTACCCGGTGCAGTCTGCCCAAGGCTGTGAGCTGCATCTGGCGACAGGCGAACGACTGGTGGACGGCATGTCGTCCTGGTGGGCGGCGATCCACGGCTATAACCATCCGCAGCTCAATGCGGCGATGAAAGCGCAGATTGATGAGATGTCCCACGTGATGTTTGGCGGCATCACTCATCAGCCCGCGGTGGATTTATGCCGCAGGCTGGTGGCGATGACGCCGGAGCCGCTGGAGTGCGTGTTTCTGGCGGATTCCGGCTCGGTGGCGGTTGAAGTGTCGATGAAGATGGCGTTGCAGTACTGGCAGGCGAAAGGCGAGCCGCGCCAGCGTTTCCTCACCTTCCGCAATGGCTATCACGGCGATACCTTTGGCGCGATGTCGGTATGCGATCCGGATAACTCCATGCACAGCCTGTGGCAGGGTTACCTGCCGGATAACCTCTTTGCCCCTGCGCCGCAAAGCCGTTTTGACGGCGAATGGGATGAGCTTGATATGGTGCCGTTTGCCCGGCTGATGGCGGCACACCGTCATGAGATCGCCGCGGTGATCCTCGAACCCATCGTGCAGGGCGCGGGCGGAATGCGGATGTATCACCCGGAGTGGTTAAGACGTATTCGTAAGATGTGCGACCGCGAAGGCATTCTGCTGATCGCCGATGAGATCGCCACCGGCTTCGGGCGCACCGGCAAGCTGTTCGCCTGCGAGCACGCTGGCATTGCGCCGGATATTCTCTGCCTCGGAAAAGCCCTGACTGGCGGCACCATGACGCTCTCCGCCACCCTGACCACCCGCGCAGTGGCAGAAACCATCAGCAACGGCGAGGCGGGCTGTTTTATGCACGGCCCAACCTTTATGGGTAATCCGCTGGCCTGCGCGGTGGCGAATGCCAGCCTACAACTGCTGGAGAGCGGCGACTGGCGCGAACAGGTGGCGGCTATCGAAACCCAGTTAATCCGTGAACTGGCAGAGATCCGTGAGGCGGATGCGGTGGCGGACGTGCGGGTACTGGGCGCGATCGGCGTTGTCGAAACCCGCCAGCCGGTCAATATGGCGGCCTTGCAGCGCTTCTTTGTGTCACGCGGCGTATGGGTGCGGCCATTCGGTCGGCTGATCTATTTGATGCCGCCTTATATCATCACCCCGCAACAACTCTCTGCACTGACGCGGGCGGTATGCGATGCGGTTCGGGAGCCGGAACATTTCCTGCCATAACGGGCGGCGTGCAAAATTGGGTAAATATTTCGGGATATTGCAGCCGATTTAAACAATCGGCTTCCCGTTTCGCTCAACTTAGTATAAAAAAGCAGGCTTCTAAGGAATTCATTTTAACCTGATAGCCTGGAGCATCCCTTGAACACATTTTCGGTTTCCCGTCTGACGCTGGCACTGGCTTTTGGCGTGACACTGACTGCATGCAGCTCAACGCCACCGGACCAACAACCTTCCACGCAAGCCGCGCCGGGGACTGCCTCCCGTCCGGTATTGTCTGCGAATGAAGCACAGAATTTTGTCCCGGCGCGCTATTTCGCGTCTATGGATCCGAACGCCGCGCCATGGAGCCCGTCCGGCATTCGTCTGCCGCAGCAGGCGAACTTTGTCGTCGGCCCGGCTGGCACTGCCGGTGTCACGCATACCACCATCCAGGCCGCCGTGGATGCGGCTATCAATAAACACACCAGCGATCGCCAGTACATTGCGATTCTGCCGGGCGAATATGAAGGCACCGTGTATATTCCGGCAGCGCCTGGCAGCCTGACGCTGTACGGCACCGGCGAAAAACCGCTGGACGTGAAAATCGGCCTCGCGGTGGATTCCGAAATGGACACCAACACCTGGCGTCGCCTGGTGAATCCGGCAGGGAAATATATGCCGGGTAAACCTGCCTGGTATATGTTTGATGCCTGCCAGAGCAAACGTAACGCCACCGTGGGCGTGATGTGTTCGGCGGTCGTCTGGTCACAGAACAATGGCCTGCAACTGCAAAACCTGACCATCCAGAACAGCCTGGGCGACAGCGTCGATGCGGGTAACCACCAGGCGGTGGCTCTGCGCAGCGATGGCGATAAAGTGCAGATCAACAAGGTGAACATTCTGGGTCGCCAGAACACCTTCTTCGTCACCAACAGCAGCGTGGATAATACCCTGCGTACCGATCGCCAGACCCGTACGCTGGTGAAAGACAGCTACGTTGAGGGCGATGTGGATCTGGTTGCCGGTCGCGGCGCGGTGGTCTTTGACAACACCGATTTCCGCGTGGTGAATTCGCGCACCCAGCAGGAAGGTTATGTCTTCGCGCCGGCTACTCAGGCGAACATCTTCTACGGTTTCCTGGCAGTGAACAGCCGCTTCAGCGCCGCCGGTGAAGGCGTGGCGCAGCTGGGCCGCTCGCTGGATATTGACTCCGCGACCAACGGTCAGGTAGTGATCCGCGACAGCGTGATCAACGAAGGCTTTAACGTGGCGAAACCCTGGGCCGCGGCCGCAGGTACACAGCGCGCCTTTGCGGGTAACACCGGCAGCGTGGATGACAAAGGCAACGTGACGCGCGATCTGAACGATGCGCAGTTCAACCGCATGTGGGAGTTCAACAACCGCGGCGTGGGCAGTCAGGTTGTGGCAGAGCCGAAGCAGTAACCTATGAGTAATAAAAAAGCCCGCCAGATGGCGGGCTTTTTTTTCGTCCGGTTTAGTACGCGTTAACCACCACCCACATCGGGCCCTGGCCGACCGCATAACGGCCCTTCTCTTCCAGTAAGCCCTGCGCGCCGCTGATTTCATACAGCGCGATATGGTGCGACTTCTGCCCGGCAGCAATCAGGAATTTACCGCTGTGATCGATGTTAAAGCCGCGCGGCTGGGTCTCCGTCGGCTGATAGCCTTCGATCGCCAGCACGCTGCCGTCTTCCGAGATGCTGAACACGGTGATAATGCTCGCGGTACGGTCACAGGCATACAAATGACGTCCGTCCGGGGTGATATGAATATCCGCCGCCCAGCGGGTATCGGCAAAATCGGCCGGCATCATATCCAGCGTCTGCACGCATTCGATCTCGCCGTGCGGGTTCTTCAGTTGCCAGACATCGACGCTGCTGTTCAGCTCGTTCACGCAGTAAGCGAACTGCTGGTTCGGGTGAAACGCCATATGGCGCGGACCGGCCCCTTCCACGGTTTTCACTTCGCCCGGTTCCTGTGCCGACAGCGAGCCGTCCTCGCCCAGCGTGAACAGACAGATGCGATCCTGTTTCAGCGCCGGTACCCACAGTGTGCGGTTGTCCGGGGAGATATTCGCGGAGTGGCAGCCTTCCAGCCCTTCGGCAACCGTCACGGTTTCACCCGGAATACCGTCATCGAGACGCGTCACGCTGACGCAGCCCGCGTTATAGGAGCCGCTGAACAGGAAGCGACCGCTGTGATCGGTGGAGATATGCGTCGGGCTGCCCGGCAGCGGCGCTTCGGCGGTGTAGGTCAGCGCGCCGTCTTCCGCTGAGATGCGGTACGCCAGCACGCGAAATTCCGGGCGCACACCGACGTACAAAAAGCGTTTATCCGGGCTTACGACCATCGGTTGTACCTGCCCCGGCACATCAACAACCTGGACCAGCGTCAGCGCGCCTTCCGGATTAAGACGCCAGACGTGGATCTGCTGGCTTTCCGGGCTGGCGGTATAAACGGTTTGTTTCATGAATTCTCCTTGATCACAAAGCAGTGAAGTAGATTACCAGGATAGTCTTTTTTAACGGTGAATGCTGGATTTCTGCGCGTGCATTTTGTCCGACCCCGTATCGGGTGTACCATTCCGGCAGCTGATTTCTCATCATTCATATGGAATACGACATGACCTCGCGCGTTATCGCTCTTGATTTAGACGGCACCTTACTGTCCCCCGGCAAAACCCTGCTTCCCGCCACGCTTGAGGCCATGAACCGTGCGAAAGCTGCCGGGTATCAGTTAATTATCGTGACCGGTCGCCATCATGTTGCCATCCATCCTTTTTATCAGGCACTGGCTCTTGATACACCTGCAATTTGTTGTAATGGCACTTATTTGTATGATTATCATGCAAAAACGGTGCTGGAGTCCGATCCGCTGCCGGTCGATCAGGCGCTGCAACTGATAGATATGCTGAATGATCATGAGGTGCACGCCCTGATGTATGTTGACGATGCGATGGTGTATGAAAAGCCCACCGGCCATGTGATCCGCACCCGCAACTGGGCGCTGAACCTACCGGAAGCCCAGCGCCCGACCTTCACGCAGGTGGCCTCCCTGAAACAGACGGCGCAGGAGGTGGAGGCCATCTGGAAATTCGCCCTGACCGATGAAAACAGCGATAAGTTAAATGCCTTCGCCCTGCATGTGGAGCAGACGCTGGGACTGGAGTGCGAACGTTCATGGCACGATCAGGTGGATATCGCCCGGCGCGGCAACAGCAAAGGCAAACGCCTTGCCCAGTGGGTGGCGGCGCAGGGGCTGTCAATGCAGGACGTGATCGCCTTTGGCGATAACTATAATGACATCAGTATGCTGGAAGCGGCGGGCACCGGCGTCGCTATGGGCAATGCCGATGATGAGGTCAAAGCGCGGGCGGATGTGGTGATCGGCGATAACAGCACTGAGACTATCGCCGAATACCTCTACAAACATCTGTTGTGATCAGGCGGTTATCGACACGCTTTTGATTTGCGCGTACAGCCAGAGGCCGGGTTTGATCGCCAGTTCATCCCTGGCCCACGGGCTGATGCGCGCCCAGATCGTCCGGCTGCCCACCTCCAGTTGCACTTCAACCTGCCCCTGATCGTCCAGACACTGCAACACCTTCGCGCGCAGGATATTACGAATGCTGCTGTTTAGCGGCGGCTGCAGCACCAGCGAAACATCCGTCGCCTGAATACGTATGCGCAGCGTGGACTGCAATGGGCGATCCAGCCTGTTGACCCATAAATGCTGATCGCCCAACGCCAGCGCGGTCATCGCATAGTGCGGGTGATGCTCCAGCACGCTGACCTTCAGCACGCTGCTTTGCTGATCCGGCGGCAGCCAGGGGTTCATCACCCGACTGCCCCAGACCTCCTCCAGCGAGCCAAACGCTTTCACCGCCCCGCCCTCCAGCACCATCACTTTATCCGCCAGATGCAGGATCTCATCCAGCGAGTGGCTGACGTAGAGCATCGGAATGTGAATTTCCCGCGCCAGCCGTTGCAGGTAGGGCAGCAGCTCACGCTTGCGCGGCATATCCAGCGAGGCCAGCGGCTCGTCGAGTAGAAGCAGCTCCGGCTCGGTGAGTAGCGCGCGGCCAATCGCCACCCGCTGTTTTTCACCGCCGGAGAGCGTGCCCGGCAGCCGATCGAGCAGCGGCGCAATGCCGAGCAGTTCCACCAGCTTGTCGAACTGTCCGGCCATGCTTTTCGCCATGCCGTAGCGCAGATTACCGCGCACCTTATAGTGCGGAAACAGACGCGCATCCTGAAAAACATAACCCACGCGGCGTTTTTCCGGGGCGAGGAAAATGCCCTTTTCGGCGTCGTTGAGCACGCGATTTTTCAGCACAATGCGCCCCTGCTGCGGACGCGTCAGGCCGCTGATGGCGTTAATCAGCGAGGTTTTGCCGGCCCCGGAAACGCCAAAAATGGCGGTAATACCGCTGGCGGGCAGGGTTTCGTTAATCTGTAAACGGTGCGTGCCCAGCGTCTGGGTAAAGTGAAGTTCCAGCATGATCAGCGCCCCGTCCGTTCGCGGCTGACCCGCGCCAGCCATTCAGAAATCAACAGTGAAATTAACGCCAGCACAATGGAGATCACGCACAGCCGCGCGGCGGCGCTTTCCCCGCCCGGCGTCTGGATCAGCGTGTACATGGCGGAAGGGATAGTGCGCGTTTCGCCGGGAATGTTGGAGACGAAAGTGATAGTCGCGCCAAACTCCCCCAGCGAACGGGCAAAGGCCAGCACGGTGCCGACGATTATGCCGGGCAGCGTCAGCGGTAAGGTGATGGTGAAAAAGACGCGCCAGCGCCCGGCACCCAGCGTACGGGCGGCCTGCTCCAGCTTGATATCCACCCCTTCCAGCGCGAGGCGAATGGCGCGCACCATCAGCGGAAAGGACATCACGGCCGCCGCCAGCACCGCCCCGCGCCAGCTGAACGCCAGGGTGATACCGAACCAGTCATGCAGCCAGCCGCCGATCACCCCGCGCCGCCCCATGCTGATGAGCAGCAGATAGCCCACCACCACCGGCGGCAGGACAAGAGGGAGATGCAGCAGGCTGTCGAGCAGCGCTTTGCCCGGAAAGGTGCAGCGCACCAGTAGCCAGGCAAAGAAGATCCCAAAGGGCAGACTAAAGAGTACGGCCAGGGATGAGACTTTCAGGCTCAGCAAAACCGCCTGCCATTCGGGATCGGTCAGTATCATTGGTGCGTTGTAAATCCATAACGTTTAAAGATTTCAGAAGCCTGCGGGCCTTTGAGATAGTCGTAAAACGCGCTCACCCTTGCGTTTTTATGACCTTCGACAATCGCCAGCGGGTATTCCACTTTTTTGTGTGAATCTTCCGGGAAAGTCCCCACCACTTTCACGCCTTTACTGGCCACCGCATCAGAGCCGTAAACGATGCCGAGCGGCGCTTCGTTACGCTCCACCAGCGCCAGCGCGCCGCGGACATCTTCCGCCGGGGCAAGTTTGGGCGACAGCGTATCCCAGGCACCCAGTTTTTGTAACGCCTCTTTGGCGTAAATGCCTGCCGGAACGTGCTCCGGATCGCCCACCGCAAGACGGCCGCCGTTCAGCAGGGTTGTCCACTGTGTTTGCGCGTTAATGGCGATTGGCCCCTGGACGCTGGCTTTCGATGCCACCACCACCAGGCTGTTACCCAGCAGCGTTTCGCGGCTGTCGGTTTCAATCGCTTTTTTTTCCACCGCATAATCCATCCATTTCTGATCGGCAGAAATAAACAGATCGGCGGGCGCGCCGGCTTCGATTTGCCGCGCCAGCGTGGACGATGAGGCAAAGGACGACACCACCTCAACGTTTTTCTCTTTTTTGTACTGCGTGGCAATATCCTGCATCGCGTTGGTCAGCGAGGCGGCAGCAAATACGGTGATTTTACTTTCATCGGCCAGCGCAGCGCCCGCCAGTGAGAGGGAGAGCGTGGCGCCTGCCAGCAGACGTAAACCGGTACGGATCATTTTTTAACTCCTGTGCATTTCGTTATATACTTTATAATATAACGATAGCCATACAAATTTACAGGACTAATTGGTACTACTCTGGTGTTAACGGGGCGGCAGAGAAATTATCGGCAGGCTGGGGCAAATCCTGAATAGCAAAACGCCCGCTGAGCGGGCGCTTTTTTTGAAATCAATGTGATTGTCTGGATTTATCTTTGTGGCCAATGCCGGAAAAGATATTGAAGACTTCACCGAGGCCGTAGATGAGGCCAAGAATGATCGCCATTACCACCGGTACCATGATGACCGCAAATACCAGACTTTTTAATAATTCTAACATGGTCGACTCCACAGTGAGTTAAGCATTTATTCTAACCCGATCCGCGAAAATTACACGTCCCTTTTGTGCGGTGCCCGTTGCGCCAGGGGCGAATTCCGTCACAATACCCTATTTGCCAGGACATTGTTATGCAGGCCGAAATTCTCCTCACTCTCAAACTTCAGCAACGGCTTTTTGCCGATCCGCGCCGCATTTCCCTGCTCAAACAGATCGCCGAAACCGGCTCCATCAGCCAGGGCGCGAAGAACGCCGGCATCAGCTATAAAAGCGCCTGGGATGCCATCAACGAGATGAACCAGCTGAGCGAACAGACGCTGGTGGAACGCGCCACCGGCGGTAAGGGCGGCGGCGGCGCGCTGCTTACCCGTTACGGACAGCGGCTGATCGCGCTTTATGATCTGCTGGCGCAGATCCAGCAAAAAGCCTTTGATGTGTTGAGCGACGACGATGCCCTGCCGCTGGACAGCCTGCTGGCGGCCATCTCACGTTTTTCCCTGCAAACCAGCGCCCGCAATCAGTGGTTCGGCACCGTGGTCGCCCGCGAATCCCACCAGGTGCAGCACGCCATTGAGGTATTGCTGGCGGATGGCAGCACGCGTCTGAAAGTAGCGATCACCGCGCAAAGCAGCGCCCGGCTCGGGCTGGTGGAAGGTAAAGAGGTGCTGGTATTGCTGAAAGCGCCCTGGGTGAAGCTGACACAGGATCCGGCGGTGGCGGCGGGCATGGATAACCAGCTACCCGCGATTGTCAGCCATATCGAACGCGGGGAAACCCAGTGCGAAGTGCTGATGACACTCCCGGACGGGCAGACGCTGTGCGCCACCCTGCCGCAGGCGCAGGCGAAGGATCTGGCTGAAAACAGCGAGGTCATCGCCTGTTTTGCCGCCGACCAGGTGATTGTCGCGACATTGTGCTGAGTGCATTGACAAAGCGTCCGCTGCCACGTATTTCTGTATTTTCTGCTGCAAAAAACGGGATACACAATGTCTTTATTGCATATTTCGCAAGGCACGTTTCGCATTAGCGACACCCGCACCTTACAGATCGCCGATTTGTACCTGCACACCGGGGAAAGCTGGGCCTTTGTCGGCAGCAACGGCAGCGGCAAATCCGCCCTTGCCCGCGCGCTGGCAGGGGAACTGCCGCTGCTGAAAGGCGAGCGCCAGTGCGACTACGCCCGCGTCACCCGTCTCTCCTTTGAACAGCTGCAAAAACTGGTCAGCGACGAGTGGCAGCGCAATAACACCGACATGCAAAGTCCCGATGAGACCGATACCGGGCGCACCACCGCGGACATCATCCAGGACGAGATCAAAGACAGCGAACGCTGCGCAGCGCTGGCGGCGCAGTTTGGCATCAGCGGCCTGCTCGATCGCCGTTTCAAATACCTTTCCACCGGCGAGACGCGAAAAACCCTGCTCTGCCAGGCGCTGATGGCCTCCCCTGAACTGCTGATCCTGGATGAGCCTTTTGACGGGCTGGATGTGGCATCCCGCGCACAGCTGGCGGAACACCTCGCCCTGCTGAACGGCCAGGGCATTACGCTGGTGCTGGTGCTTAACCGCTTTGATGAGATCCCCGAATTTGTGCAGCATGCCGGGGTGGTGGTGGACTGCGCGCTGGCGGAAACCGGCGAAAAGGCGACGCTGTTGCAGCAGGCGCTGATCGCCCAGCTCGCGCACAGTGAACGGCTACAGGGCATCGCCCTGCCGCCGCCGGATGCCCCCTCCGCCCGCCATGCCCTGCCGCCGGACGCGCCGCGCATCGTGCTCAGGGACGGCGTGGTCTCTTATGATGACAGGCCGATCATTAATCATCTGAGCTGGACGGTAAAACCGGGCGAGCACTGGCAGATCACCGGGCCTAACGGCGCGGGGAAATCGACGCTGCTGAATCTGATCACCGGCGATCATCCGCAGGGTTACAGCAACGATCTGACGCTGTTCGGCGTGCGTCGCGGCAGCGGCGAAACCATCTGGGATATTAAAAAGCATATCGGCTATGTCAGCAGCAGCCTGCATCTGGATTACCGCGTCAGCACCAACGTGCGCAATGTGATTTTGTCCGGCTATTTTGATTCCATCGGCATCTATCAGGCGGTATCGGACAAGCAGCATAAGCTGGCGCAGGCGTGGCTGGATATTCTGGGCTTTGACGCCCGCACCGCCGACGCGCCCTTTCATAGCCTGTCGTGGGGGCAGCAGCGGCTGGCGCTGATCGTGCGTGCGCTGGTGAAACATCCGACCTTACTGATTCTGGATGAGCCGCTTCAGGGCCTCGACCCGCTTAACCGCCAGCTGGTGCGCCGTTTTGTGGATGTGCTGATTAGCGAAGGGGAAACGCAGTTGCTGTTTGTCTCCCACCACGCCGCGGATGCCCCGGCCTGTATTACGCACCGGCTGGAATTTTTGCCGGACGGCGAGGGATACCGTTACCATCTCGCCGCCGTGCGCTGACCCTTTCACGCCTGCCGCCCGGCAGGCGCTCACTTTCAGACAAATTACAGCGCCACCCTACTATCTTATTGATTTATAGTAGCCTTTGACGCCCCAGCGATCCTGAAATGCGTTAGTGTAAACGATTCCACTATTTTCGGTCATGTCACACTTTTTCCCGCTCTGTTATGCTATGTTTATTACATAACATACGCCTGATGGAGTGTCATATGCGAGTTCTGGTTACTGGTGGTAGCGGTTACATTGGGAGTCACACCTGTGTGCAACTGCTGCAAAACGGCCACGAGGTCATTATTCTCGACAACTTATGTAACAGTAAGCGCAGCGTGCTGCCGGTGATCGAGCGGCTGGCGGGCAAATCCGTTACCTTCGTTGAAGGAGATATTCGTAACGAAGCCCTGATGACCGAGATCCTGCACGATCACGCCGTGGATACGGTGATCCACTTTGCCGGTCTGAAAGCCGTGGGCGAATCCGTTGCCAAACCGCTGGAATATTATGACAACAACGTCAACGGCACCCTGCGCCTGATTAGCGCCATGCGCGCGGCCAATGTCAAAAACTTCATTTTCAGCTCGTCGGCCACCGTCTACGGCGACCAGCCTAAAATCCCTTATGTTGAAAGCTTCCCCACCGGCACGCCGCAAAGTCCGTACGGCAAGAGCAAGCTGATGGTTGAGCAGATCCTTACCGACCTGCAAAAAGCGCAGCCGGAATGGAGCATCGCGCTGCTGCGCTACTTCAACCCGGTCGGCGCGCATCCGTCGGGCGATATGGGGGAAGATCCGCAGGGTATTCCGAACAACCTGATGCCGTTCATCGCCCAGGTGGCGGTAGGCCGTCGCGAGTCGCTGGCGATTTTCGGTAACGACTACCCGACGGAAGACGGTACCGGCGTGCGCGATTACATTCACGTCATGGATCTGGCAGACGGTCATGTGGCAGCCATGCAGCAGCTGGCAGGTAAATCCGGCGTGCATATTTACAACCTCGGCGCGGGCGTCGGCAGCAGCGTGCTGGACGTGGTCAACGCTTTCAGCAAAGCCTGCGGTAAACCCATTAACTACCACTTTGCCCCGCGTCGCGATGGCGATCTGCCCGCTTACTGGGCCGATGCCAGCCGTGCTGATAAAGAACTGAACTGGCGAGTCACCCGCACACTGGACGAAATGGCTGAAGATACCTGGCGCTGGCAGTCACGCCATCCGCAGGGATATGCAGATTAAGGAATAGTGATGACGCAATTTAACCCGGTCGATCACCCGCATCGACGTTATAACCCGCTTACCGGGCAATGGATTTTAGTTTCACCGCATCGTGCCAAACGTCCGTGGCAGGGCGCACAGGAGACGCCGTCGCAGGAAACCCTGCCGTCCCACGATCCTGACTGCTTCCTCTGTCCGGGCAACACGCGCGTGACGGGGGATAAAAACCCGCAGTACACCGGCACCTTCGTGTTTACCAACGATTTTGCCGCGCTGATGAGCGATACCCCGGAAGCGCCGGAGAGTACAGATCCGCTGATGCGCACCCAGAGCGCGCGCGGCGTCAGCCGGGTGATCTGCTTCTCGCCGGATCACAGCAAAACGCTGCCGGAGTTAAGCCTGCCTGCACTGGAAGAAGTGGTCAAAACCTGGCAGGCGCAGACCGCCGATCTGGGGAAAACCTACCCGTGGGTGCAGGTGTTTGAAAATAAAGGCGCGGCCATGGGCTGCTCTAACCCGCATCCGCACGGCCAGGTGTGGGCGAACAGCTTCCTGCCGAACGAAGTGGAGCGGGAAGATCGCCTGCAGAAAGCCTATTTCGATGAGCATCAGTCGCCGATGCTGCTGGATTATGTTCAGCGCGAACAGGCTGACGGTAGCCGCACCGTGGTGGAAACCGAGCACTGGCTGGCCGTGGTGCCCTACTGGGCGGCATGGCCGTTCGAGACGCTGCTGCTGCCAAAAGCGCACGTCCTGCGCATTACCGATCTGACGGACGCCCAGCGCAGCGATCTGGCGCTGTGCCTGAAGAAATTAACCAGCCGTTACGACAACCTGTTCCAGTGCTCTTTCCCCTACTCCATGGGCTGGCACGGCGCGCCTTTCAACGGTGAAGAAAACCAACACTGGCAGCTGCATGCGCACTTCTATCCGCCGCTGCTGCGCTCCGCGACGGTGCGTAAGTTTATGGTCGGCTATGAAATGCTGGCGGAAACCCAGCGTGACCTGACGGCTGAACAGGCCGCCGAACGTCTGCGCGCGGTCAGTGATATCCATTTTCGTGCATCCGGAGAATAACAATGCCTCTGAAAGATAAAACACAATCCCTGTTTGCTGAAAAATTCGGCTACCCTGCAACTCATACCATTCAGGCGCCGGGCCGCGTGAATCTGATCGGGGAGCACACCGACTATAACGATGGCTTCGTGCTGCCGTGCGCCATTGATTACCAGACGGTGATCAGCTGCGCGCCGCGTCAGGATCGTACCGTGCGGGTAATTGCCGCCGATTACGACAATCAGTCAGATGAATTTTCCCTGGATGCGCCCATTGTGGCCCACGACAGCCAGCAGTGGTCTAACTATGTGCGCGGCGTAGTGAAGCATCTGCAACAGCGTGACAACAGCTTCGGTGGCGCGGATCTGGTGATCAGCGGCAACGTGCCCCAGGGCGCGGGCCTGAGTTCATCGGCCTCGCTGGAAGTGGCGGTCGGCACCGTATTCCAGCAGCTGTATCACCTGCCCCTCGACGGCGCGCAAATCGCGCTCAACGGTCAGGAGGCGGAAAACCAGTTTGTTGGCTGTAATTGCGGCATCATGGATCAGCTGATCTCTGCCCTGGGTAAAGAAGGCAGCGCGCTGCTGATCGACTGCCGTTCGCTGGGCACCAAAGCCGTCTCCATGCCGGAAGGCGTGGCGGTGGTCATCATCAACAGTAATTTCAAACGTACGCTGGTGGGCAGCGAGTACAACACCCGCCGCGAGCAGTGTGAAATCGGCGCGCGTTTCTTCCAGCAGCCGAAACTGCGTGATGTGTCGCTGGATCAGTTTAACGCCGTGGCTCATGAACTGGATCCGCTGGTGGCGAAACGCGTTCGCCATGTGCTGACTGAAAACGCGCGTACCGTGGAAGCGGCCAGCGCGCTGGAAAAAGGCGATCTGACCCGTATGGGTGAGCTGATGGCGGAATCCCATGCCTCTATGCGTGACGATTTCGAAATCACCGTGCCGCAGATCGACACCCTGGTGGACATCGTCAAAGCGACCATTGGCGACAAAGGCGGCGTGCGTATGACCGGCGGCGGCTTCGGTGGCTGCATCGTGGCGCTGGTACCGGAAGCGATGGTGCCGGAAGTGCAGAAAGCCGTGGCGGAACAGTACGAAGCCAAAACCGGGATCAAAGAAACCTTCTACGTTTGCAAAGCATCACAGGGGGCAGGACAGTGCTAAACGAAACGCCTGCGCTGGCCCCGGACGGGCTGGCTTATCGTCTGATCACCCTGCGCAATGGCGCAGGGATGGTGGTGACGCTGATGGACTGGGGCGCAACCCTGCTCTCCGCGCGCGTACCGCTGCCGGATGGCTCGGTGCGTGAAACCCTGCTCGGCTGCCGTACGCCGCAGACCTACCCGGAGCAGACCGCCTATCTGGGCGCGTCTGTCGGACGCTATGCTAACCGCATCAGCAAAAGCCGTTTCCGCCTCGACGGGCAGGAATATCAACTGCTGCCGAGCCAGGGCGAAAACCAGCTGCACGGCGGCCCGCAGGGCTTTGACAAGCTCCGCTGGCGCATTGTGCGGCAGAACGACAGCGAAGTGCTGTTCTCCATCGACTCGCCGGACGGCGATCAGGGTTTCCCCGGCAATCTCACCGCCAGCGCCCTGTTCCGTCTGACGGACGACAACCGTATCCGCATTGAATATCGCGCGACCACCGACAAGCCGTGCCCGGTGAACCTGACCAACCACGCCTATTTCAATCTGGATGGCGCGCAGGGAGACGTGCGTCAGCATCAATTGCAACTGCTGGCGGATCACTATCTGCCGGTGGGCGAAGACGGCATTCCGGACAGTGGCCTGAAAGCCGTCGATCAGACCAGCTTTGATTTCCGCCGCCCGAAAACCCTGGCGCAGGATTTCCTCAGCGATGACGATCAGAAAAAGGTGAAGGGCTACGACCACGCCTTTTTACTGCAGGCGAAAGGCGATCTCAGCCAGCCTGCGGCGCATTTGTGGTCCAGCGATAACCGCCTGCAAATGTCGGTCTATACCACCGCCCCGGCATTGCAGTTCTACTCCGGTAACTTCCTCGAAGGGACGCCGTCGCGCGAGCTGAAAGCGTATGAGGCCTGGCAGGGACTGGCGCTGGAAAGCGAGCTGTTGCCGGACAGTCCGAATCATCCGGAGTGGCCGCAACCGGATTGTGTTCTGCGTCCGGGCGAGGAATATCTGAGTATTACCGAGTACCAGTTTATTCCATCCTGATCCTTTCGTTTTGCCCGGCGGCGCTTCGCCTGCCGGGCGTTCTCTGTTTTGCCGTGACTTTTTTGTTCATTTCGCTGAAATAAACGCCATTTACCGACAAAAACATAACCCTGCATTCACATGCACCTTACACTGCGCGACTATTTTCGCTATGGTTAAGGTTATGCGTTGCCGCTGACGACCTCAGGGCAATATAATGAGAATTGTTATCATTCAATCAGTTTTTGGAGGAGTAGAGTATGGCAGTTACTAAGCTTGTTCTGGTTCGTCACGGCGAAAGCCAGTGGAACAACGAAAACCGCTTTACCGGCTGGTACGATGTGGACCTGTCCGAAAAAGGCGTCAGCGAAGCGAAAGCAGCAGGTAAACTGCTCAAAAGCGAAGGCTTCAGCTTCGACTTTGCGTACACTTCTGTGCTGAAACGCGCGATCCACACCCTGTGGAACGTGCTGGACGAGCTCGACCAGGCCTGGCTGCCGGTTGAAAAATCCTGGAAACTGAACGAGCGTCACTACGGTGCGCTACAGGGCCTGAACAAAGCTGAAACCGCTGAAAAATACGGTGACGAGCAGGTTAAACAGTGGCGTCGCGGCTTTGCGGTAACCCCGCCGGAGCTGACCAAAGATGATGAGCGCTACCCGGGCCACGATCCGCGCTACGCTAAACTGACCGACCAGGAGCTGCCGACCACCGAGAGCCTGGCGCTGACCATCGATCGCGTGATCCCGTTCTGGAACGAGTCCATTCTGCCGCGCATGAAGTCCGGTGAGCGTGTGATCGTTGCGGCGCACGGTAACTCCCTGCGCGCGCTGGTGAAATATCTGGATAACATGAGCGAAGACGAGATCCTCGAACTGAACATCCCGACCGGCGTACCGCTGGTGTATGAGTTTGACGAGAACTTCAAACCGCTGAAACGCTACTACCTGGGTAACGCTGACGAAATCGCTGCAAAAGCGGCGGCCGTCGCTAACCAGGGTAAAGCGAAGTAATAAAAAAAGCGTGGGACCTTCCCACGCTTTTTTAGCGACGGCATTACCTGTTATAAGCGTTATTTACAAACCGCATGGCTATCCGGTTTCGTTGCCGTCTCATGCATCGATCTGCGCCAGATCACCATAGTTTCCCAGCCAGTAACCCTGGGCTTCCACGGCTTGCCTGAGTGACGCTGTGGTCAATACCGCCAGTTCGTCCAGCCGCTGATCGCAATAGCGGCTCTGTTTGACCCCTTGATCCACATAACCCGGATGGCACATCAGCTCAACTGAACGCTCACCGCGCGCTTTTGACTGCGACAGCGCTAAGAGAAAAGCCTGCGCTGAAACGTTATCAGCATAAAAATCACCGATAAAACCGTCGGTACTGCGCACACCCTGCGGGACGATCCCCTGCTGGTGAAGCGCCTCGCGATCGATGCGTAGCGGGATGTTTTTCTCACGGGCAAACGACACCACCTGTGCCCAGACCGGAGGGATAAAATGGGCGTGGTGATGGCTGTCGATATGCACTGGTGGATAACCAAACAAGGAGATAAAGCGCTGATATTGCGCCTGCAATTCCGCCGCAATCTCATCACTGGCGAGCAGCCCCAGCGTTGCCTGTTGCACCAGCCATTTGCCCAGCTGCCCTTCACGGACGAGCGAAGTCATGGGCGTTAGAGGCACGCCAAAGCTGAGCACGAAATGCAGCCCCACGCCTAATGCCGGAAAATCTGCGCTGATTTCTGCTGCGTGTTCGATCGCAGGCGCATTCATCATAGCCGTGGTGGAACTGACCACCCCGTGACGATGAGCTTCAATAATGCCGTAGTTAATCCCCTGGCTCAGGCCAAAATCGTCGGCGTTCACAATTAACAGATTCGTCACATTACGCCTCCCTTGTTGCAGTAAAGGTTGCGATAGCATCGGCAAACTGCGGCAAATATGACTGATGCGCCAGCAGCATCTCCCGCGCCAGTAATTCGGCGTCGCTGTCAGAATTCACCAGTGGGTTGAGGTTGAGCGCGAGTAACAGATCATTGAGGTTGCCGTTCAGCGCGGCGCGGGCGGCGGCGATTTCAAAGCCCTTGATGGTGTGGATAAGCCCCATGGTCTTATCGTCAAAACGGGTAAGGCGCGGGTGCGGTGTTCCTCCGTTGCGCCCCAGCAGAAAGGTCATTTCCACCACCCAGTCATCAGGAATGTTTTCAACGTGGCCGTTATGCGGCAGGTTTATATAATGTTCACTTTGCTTATCGTTATAGATGGCATTAATCACTTCACAGGCGGCATCGGAATAATACGCTCCGCCACGCGCCTCCAGTTCGGCGGGTTTTACTGCAAGGGTTGGATCCTGATAGATCTTAAATAACTGGCGTTCAAGTTTCTGCACTGCCTGCGCGCGCACTTCGCCTTTGTAATATTCGCCAAGCTCAATGGCCAGCATCTCTTTATGTTTAAAGTAATAGAGAAGATAAGAACAGGGCAGTAAATTCAGCCCCCGGATAAGGCTTCCCGCAAAAGGCAGGCTAAAAATATTCTTTACCGTGCTGCCGCTAAAGTTACCGGAAGCCACTTTGTCGATCACCTCCGTAAAACGGGAATGACCATTAACGAGAACATCTTTGATAAATACCAGATGGTTAAGACCAAAGAGATCAAGAGAGAGGTGATCGGTTTTGCCAAGGGATAAAATATCCTGAATAAACCTGTGCATTCCTACCGGCACATTACAGACACCGATAAAGCGGCGGAAATGAGTATGACGATATACCGCTTCAGTGACCATACCAGCCGGATTAGTGAAATTAATGACCCACGCATCGGGGCAGATTTCCTCAATATCCTTGATGATATCAACAATCACCGGAATGGTGCGTAGCCCTTTAAATAACCCCCCCGCCCCGTTGGTTTCCTGGCCTAAATAACCATGAGAAAGCGGGATGCGTTCGTCCTTTTCCCGTGCCGCTAACTGGCCGACACGAAACTGGGTAGTGATAAAACTGGCATCGCGCAACGCTTCCCGGCGATCAAGAGTTTGAACGATTTTCATGGGCAGCCCGGCACGGTCTACCATGCGCTGACACAGCTCACAGATGATCGCGAGTTTTTCCTTTCCTTCGGCAATATCCACCAGCCATAGCTCATCGATCGGTAATTCATGATAGCGCCGGATAAACCCTTCGACTAATTCCGGGGTATAACTACTGCCGCCACCGATGGTCACTACTTTTAATTTATTCATCCTTATTCCTCTGTTGCTCCGTTAGTCGGCTGGCCTGCCAATTGTCGACGGTAATGTCCCGGCGTGAAGGAGGTGATTTTTTTAAAATTGTTGATAAAAATGCCGGGGCTGCTGAATCCGGCATCGAAAGCAATATCGGCCACCGAGAAATTAGTGGTTTCCAGTTGCTGCTTAGCAAAATTGATGCGGATTTCATTAATGATCTGGCCTGGCGTTTTGTGATAATAAAACTGCGTAGCCCGCGTCAGATAGGACTGCGTTTTCCCTGCCAGGCGCACCATATTCTTCAGAGCGTTATCGGCAAACAGCGTTTTATTATGCATCTCACGGATCACTCGCGTCAGCCACGCCGGAATATCCTGCTGACACTGAGGATGTTCATAATGATGCAAATGATTCACTACGTAATAGGTCAACAACTTATTAAATTCATCACATTCACCCGGCTGTAAACTTAAAGACGATAACGTGGATTCGATATAAGTTAAAAAAGCTGGTGCAATGGCATAACTTTGCGAGGCCACAAAACACACCGGTAGCATCGCGGAATAGTGCGCTTCGAAATAGCGCCGACCAATCCCCATATTTAAAATGCGCGCGACGCCGTAATCATAAAATGTCTGATGTGACGATCCGACCGGGATAAAAACCACGTCACCACGCTTTAAAGAAACTGATTTGCCATTAATGACCTGACGGCAGCGGCCAGTCAGTACCAGCGTAAATTCATAATAATCATGCTGGTGCAGCCCGCTCACGCTTGTCGATTTATCAAGGATAAAAAAATAAAAATCATTACCCTTCAAAAACTGGCTTTCCTGTACGGTATTAATTTCCATCACCGTTTCCTCAAAATTGCAGCGCTGCCCTGATGTCGGTCTCGCTTTCTTCTTCGGCAATCACGCCCTGCGCCTTATTGGCGATAATAACAAAAGGTAAATACACCAGCGTGGCCAACACCAGGTTTACCAGCGCGAGAATTAATGCCGCTATGCTGCCATTGGAATTAAAGAAAGCGCCTAAGCCTGGCGGCATCGTCCAGGGTGCAAAATTGGTTGAGGGCGGGATCAAACCCAGCGAATAAGCGGCAAGCGTAATCCCCGCCAGCAACGGCTGGATCAGCACAAAAGGCAGCATCAGAACCGGATTCATAATGATCGGCAGACCAAAGAGAATAGGCTCGTTGATATTGAACAGGCCGGAAGGTAATGCCAGTTTCGCTACCTGCCGATAATCTGCCCGCCGCGATGCAATAAAGATGGCAAAAATAAGGCTCAGCGTGGCCCCCGTACCGCCCAGATAAACATAGGATTCCATCATCGGCCCTGTCCAGAAATGGAAGGTTTTGCCCGCCGCCAGTGCCGCCTCTACAGAACCATATTCGGTATAAATGGCCATATTTTCCATACCCCACGGCCCAAGAATACCACTGTTCAGCGCAGTTAATGCCAGCCCACCGTGAACACCGAAAAACCACAGCAAAGAGTTAAAGATGACATATGCCCAGCCGACTATGCCGCCCAGAGAGGCCAGAGGCGTGGAAACCATACTCATAATGATCTGGTGAAAATGCGTACCCGCCAGCGATAATCCGCCGCTTATCAGCCCCATGATCAGCAAAATGATAAATCCGGGCACCAACGCCGTGAACGACCGCGCCACGGAAGCCGGAACGCTGTCCGGCAGGGTGATAACCCACTGGCGGCGAATGATAAAAGCGAACATTTCGCCAACCGCAAGGCCGATAATCATCCCGGAAATAATATTCGCGCCACCGAGCCAGCCCGGGCCAATCGCAGCCACGTCACCGACCTGGTAAGGCGTTACGGTCATGAACGCCGCAATCGATAACAACCCGGCGGCGAGTCCATCCACCTTTCGTTCCTCCGCCAGCGCCATGCCGATAAAGAACGGCGTTAACAGCGACATAATGCCCAGGGTACCGTTATAAACGCTGCCGCCGATCACCTTAAATGCATCAAGCCGGGTTATCGTTTCCTGATCCAGATGGATCCCCAGCGACCAGAAAAACGACCCTTCGCCAAAATTCAGTAACACATTATTAATCAGGACAAACATCGCCCCCACCAGCGTTAACGGCATTAAGCGAATAAAACCATTTTTTATGGCGTTAACGTGAACCTGTTTTCCCAGCTTTATCGCCACCGGCAATATCACTTTTTCTAAAGCACTCATTGCACCGCTCATCATAAATATCCTTATAAGATCCCTGATACCGGAAACAGTAATTAATGCGGTCATTCAGCAGAAAGGATATTTATGGCGTGTCCCTTCCTGTGAATTAACTCAAGAGTATCTGAAGGCAGCAAAAGGTGATAATCACTGGGGCACGGCTATTATCATTCTTTGACATGGCAATATGATAATTTTCACAATTATCATTTTTCGCCCACCCGTGCTTGGGGTGCGAATATAAAAAACCCGGCAGGCGCCGGGTCTGCAGAGTGCAGATTGGCCGATCAGCCGCGACGCGCTTTCACCGCTTCCGCTAACTGACGCAGCACCACGCCGGTATCTTCCCAACCGATGCAGGCATCGGTAACGCTCTTGCCATATACCAGGGGTTCGCCGCTTTCCAGGCTCTGATTCCCTTCCACCAGATGGCTTTCGATCATCACGCCCATAATGGCTTTTTCACCGCCCGCGATCTGCTTGCAGACGTCTGCGCCCACGTCCATCTGACGTTTAAACTGCTTGCTGGAGTTGGCGTGACTGAAGTCGATCATCACCTGCGGCGGCAGCCCGGCCTTAACCAGCCCCTCTTTCACTTCAGCCACATGGCGCGCGCTGTAGTTCGGCTCTTTGCCGCCGCGCAGAATGATATGGCAGTCGCCGTTACCGCTGGTGTTCACGATCGCCGAATGACCCCATTTGGTCACAGACAGGAAGCAGTGCGGCGCACCGGCGGCATTAATGGCGTCAATGGCCACTTTAATGGTACCGTCGGTGCCATTTTTGAAGCCCACCGGACATGAAAGACCCGATGCCAGCTCACGGTGCACCTGGGATTCCGTCGTACGCGCGCCGATAGCGCCCCAGCTCATCAGATCCGCCACGTACTGCGGCGTGATCATATCCAGAAACTCACCCGCTGCCGGCAGGCCAGTGTCGTTAATATCCAGCAGCAGCTTACGGGCGATACGCAGGCCGTCGTTGATCTGGAAGCTGTTGTCCATATGCGGATCGTTAATCAGCCCTTTCCAGCCCACAGTGGTACGCGGTTTTTCAAAATAAACACGCATCACCACTTCCAGCTCGCCTTTCAGTTCATCGCGCAGCGCCAGCAGGCGGGCGGCATACTCTTTCGCAGCCTGGGGATCGTGGATGGAACAGGGGCCGATCACCACCAGCAAACGGTCATCGTGACCGCTAAGGATGTTATGGATCGCTTTACGGGCGTGGGAGACGGTATTGGCAGCCGTTTCTGTCGCAGGAAATTTTTCAAGGAGTGCAACCGGGGGTAATAACTCGTTGATTTCTTTAATACGTAAGTCGTCGTTCTGATAATTCATGGGGATCCCAGCTTTGCCATACAAATAGAAGTGATTGCAATACTCCCAATCTAACTGCTCGGCATTAAAGTGTAAACGCGCTTTTACACTTGATACGGATAATTCCTGAAAACCAGTTAAAAAGCTCCAGATAGTAGCGAACGTCGGGTTCGTAGCTAAACTTTTTTACTGTAAGCACTTTATTTGTTTGTTTTAACGAGATCCCATTCTGCCTTACCGGCTGGATTTGGCATCTTTCACCACTGGGCGATGAATTCGTATCACATCTGCACTGTTGGACCCAATGTCCAATCAAATGACGAGCACAGGAGCAATATGATGAAAATGAATAAATTAACTGCACTTTTCCTGACGACGACATTAACGCTGGCCAGCGGCGCAGCACTGGCGGCGGATGCTGCTTCTTCCGATAACAACGGCAACGCGAATGCGGCAGCGAGCGCGGGTCAGGTTGCCCCGGATGCTCATCAGAATGTAGCGCCAAATAGTGTGGGTAATAAAGACATCAATACCGGCAATACCAATACTGCAACTGGTACCAATACCACCACCGGTACTACAGCGCCGGGTATGACTGGCGGCAACACCAGCGCCTCTGGCGAGACGATGAGTAAAGACGACATCCACAAAAATACCCAGTGTAAAGACGGCAAATGCCCGGACATCAATGAAAAAGTTCAGACCGGTGACGGTGTGAATAACGATACCAACACCAAAACTGATGGCACGTCCCAGTAACCGGCAGCCATAAGTTGATAAAGAGGAGAGCTTCGGCTCTCCTTTTTTGTGCCGAAAACAAAAAAATCTGTAATGATGTAAGGCGCTGATTATTAACCATGCCGGGATTATAAAAATGGCGCATTCGCACTCTCATTCTCACCCGCCCGCCGATGAAAACGGACGCCGTTTACTGCTGGCGTTTGGCGTCACCACCCTGTTTATGATTATTGAAGTCGTGGGTGGCCTGGTTTCCGGCTCGCTGGCGCTGCTTGCCGATGCCGGTCATATGCTGACCGACTCCGCCGCCCTGCTCTTCGCCCTGCTGGCAGTGGGATTTGCACGTAAGCCGCCCAGCGGCCGACACACCTTTGGCTGGCTGCGGCTGACCACCCTGGCGGCCTTTGTGAACGCCATTGCGCTGGTGGTGATCACTCTGCTTATTGTCTGGGAAGCATACCAGCGTTTCCGTCATCCGCAGCCGGTAGCGAGCGTCACCATGATGGCGATTGCTTTCGCCGGTCTGGTCGCCAATCTGCTGGCATTCTGGATCCTGCACCGGGGCAGTTCGGAAAAAAATCTGAATGTGCGGGCCGCTGCCCTGCATGTGCTGGGCGATCTGCTGGGTTCGGTCGGGGCAATTGTTGCCGCGGTGGTGATCCTGTGGACGGGCTGGACGCCTGCCGACCCTATCCTGTCGGTGCTGGTGTCCTGTCTGGTGTTGCGCAGCGCGTGGCAGCTGTTACGGGAAAGCGTCAATGAATTACTGGAAGGCGCGCCGGTGTCGCTGGATATTAATGCCCTCAAGCGTCATCTGCGCCGGGATATACCGGAAGTGCGTGATGCGCACCATGTGCATGTCTGGACGATTGGTGAAAAGACGGTGATGACGCTGCACGTGCAGGTGGTTCCGCCGCACGACCATGATGCCCTTCTGACGCGCATTCAGCACTTTCTGGCGCATCATTATGACATTGAGCATGTCACCGTGCAGATGGAGTATCAGCCCTGTAGCGGACCGGACTGCGAGCTGAATTCGCTGCCGTCCGGTCATGCACATCACCATCATTAACGGCTGAGCGCGCGTGAACCACGTTCCCGTGCGCTTTTGATCCACATCCGGCTGCCGTTGAGGGCAATAAACGTCAGCAGCAGGTATTCCAGCGACATCGCGTAGACGCCCTGACGGGCAAAGATCACCATGCTTATCACATTGATAACCACCCACAGCAGCCAGTTTTCCACATACTTGCGCGTCATCAGGATCATTGCCACGATGGACAGCACCATCATGCAGGAATCCCAGAACGGGAAGGCGTCCGGCTGAAGTTCAGGCATCGCCACGTTAAGCCCAAGGCTCTGCATCAGCGCCACGGCGATACGCGTTAAGAACGCGAAGACCGGGTTGATCCACACCGTCATCAGACCGATTGCGACGACGCAGACCGCAAGCCACGTGATAGCCTTCGACAGCGGTAGCCAGCGGATTTGCAGTACGGCTTCGTTTTGTGTGGTTTGCCGTGACCAGGCGTACCATCCGTAAATATTGGCGGCGAAGAAAAACAGTTGTAATAACAGGCTGGCGTAGAGCTGGATCTGGAAGAAAATAATCGCAAACAGCGTGACGTTGATTAAACCAAACGCGTAGTTGCTGATTTTTTCCAGGCTGGCGAGCCAGATACAAAGCAATCCCGCCAGGGTGCCCACCGCTTCGATCCATGATAAATCATAGCCACCCGCGCCAATCGGGATGTGAACCAGAATGTTCTGCGTGCTAAAAAAATCCATCTTTTCCCCAAATGATTGTTTACGTTGATGAACGTAGTGTAGCTGCAAAATCCAGCATGCGGTTTAACGGCCTGAGAGCGCCTTCACGCAGCGCGGCGTCAACATGGATCTCATGCTCAGCGCCACCGCTTCTGAGGCCGTCAGCGATAGCCTTCAGGCCGTTCATCGCCATCCACGGACAGTGCGCACAGCTGCGGCAGGTTGCCCCCTCGCCTGCGGTCGGCGCTTCCAGCAGTTCCTTTTCCGGCACGGCCTGCTGCATCTTATAAAAGATCCCGCGATCGGTGGCCACAATCAGCTGTTTTTGCGGCAGCGTTTTCGCAGCGGCAATCAGCTGGCTGGTAGATCCCACCGCGTCAGCCATCTCCACCACCGCCTGCGGGGATTCCGGATGCACAAGGATCGCAGCATCCGGATACAATCCTTTCATGCGCGCCAGCGCCTGAGTTTTAAACTCATCATGTACGATACAGGCACCCTGCCAGCACAGCACATCCGCGCCGGTCTGTTTTTGCACATAATTGCCGAGATGCCGGTCCGGCGCCCAGAGGATTTTCTCTCCGAGGCTGTCGAGATGCTCGATCAGCTCAACGGCGATGCTGGAGGTCACCACCCAGTCGGCGCGCGCTTTGACGGCGGCAGAGGTGTTGGCATACACCACCACGGTGCGATCCGGATGGGCATCACAGAATGCGCTGAACGCATCGGCCGGACAGCCGAGATCCAGCGAGCATTCTGCCTGAAGGGTTGGCATGAGGATGGTTTTTTCCGGGCTGAGAATTTTGGCGGTTTCGCCCATAAAGCGGACGCCCGCGACCAGCAGCGTTGAGGCAGGATGTTTTGCGCCAAAGCGCGCCATCTCCAGCGAATCAGAAATACAGCCACCGGTTTCTTCCGCCAGCTGTTGGATTTCCGGGTCGGTGTAGTAGTGCGCCACCATCACCGCATCCCGCGCTTTCAGAAGACGTTTAATTTCTTCGCGGTACGCCTGTTTTTCATCATGGTTTAAGGGCGCAGGCTTTGGCGGAAAGGGATAAATCGCGGTTTCCGGATCGAACATCACGCTCATGTGGCTTTCTCGTTTTGCTGACTTAACAAATATCGGTTCATAAAGCGATAAATTGCTTATAAAAAACCAGATGCGTTTTATATGCTAAACAAGCATAGCCGATTAGCAGGGGAAAGTCACAGAGATAAAGATGCTGGCGGACGTTTTTTTGCGGGAAGAGGTATACGCCCGGCGGCGCAAGCTTGCCGGGCCTACGCGTACGCTGCAGGCCGGGTAAGCGCAGCGCCACCCGGCAAAAAACCTGCATTTCGCGCATAGCAAAAAGGCGCCTTTAGGGCGCCTTTCTACATTGGTGGGTCGTGCAGGATGACTCGGCTTCGCCTCGCCCTTCGGGCCGTTGCTGTCGCAACGTTATCCTTCACGCTTTATTACTGTTTTGTTGCTTAAAGAGTGGTGGGTCGTGCAGGATTCGAACCTGCGACCAATTGATTAAAAGTCAACTGCTCTACCAACTGAGCTAACGACCCCTTAGGGGATTTTCTTCGAAGTGGTGGGTCGTGCAGGATGACTCGGCTTCGCCTCGCCCTTCGGGCCGTTGCTGTCGCAACGTTATCCTTCACGTCTCACTATCATGGTCCACCGATGAATTGGTGGGTCGTGCAGGATTCGAACCTGCGACCAATTGATTAAAAGTCAACTGCTCTACCAACTGAGCTAACGACCCATTCAGGGTGTTGACTTCGAAGATTTAAATCAGGCAAGAATGATTGGTGGGTCGTGCAGGATGACTCGGCTTCGCCTCGCCCTTCGGGCCGTTGCTGTTGCAACGTTATCCTTCACGTTTAACTACTGCTTTCCACCTGAGTATTGGTGGGTCGTGCAGGATTCGAACCTGCGACCAATTGATTAAAAGTCAACTGCTCTACCAACTGAGCTAACGACCCGAGTGGTGGGTGATGACGGGCTCGAACCGCCGACCCCCTCCGTGTAAAGGAGATGCTCTACCAACTGAGCTAATCACCCACTCAAATTACTCATCATTCTGTTACTACTGCGTTCAATCGAAAGATTGGTGGGTCGTGCAGGATTCGAACCTGCGACCAATTGATTAAAAGTCAACTGCTCTACCAACTGAGCTAACGACCCACTATAACGCTTTTTTGCGCTGCTTCAGGTATGTCTCATATCCCGTGGCAACGGCGGCATATATTACTGGTTTATGAATCTGGCGCAACAAAAATTTCGATATAGATCACTTAACTGCTTATGATTCATGCGACAAGACCAGAAATTCCGCGATTTCTGGTCATGCAGCATTCATTACATCGCACTAAGTCGTTTTTGCGCTTGTTTTGCGCCTTCAGTGCCGGGGTACTTGCTGATCACCTGCTGATAAACCGCTTTGGCTTTTGCAGTGTCCCCTTTGTCTTGCATGATCACGCCGACTTTAAACATCGCGTCCGGCGCTTTCGGTGATTTCGGGTAATTTTTTACCACGGAGGCAAAATAAAACGCCGCATCATCCTTTTTACCCTTGTTGTAATTCAGCTGACCAAGCCAGTAATTCGCGTTCGGCTGGTAAGTGGAATCCGGGTAATTTTTAACGAAGTTGCCGAACGCGGTAATGGCTTCATCCTGACGGGACTTATCCTGCACCAGCGCAATAGCAGCATTGTAATCCGTATTAGCATCACCGCTCTGTACCGGCGCTGATGGCGTTTGCGCCCCGGCGTTCGGCGTCGCGGTCGCTGCGCCTGTTTGATCGCCTGTCGCTGGCTGTGCGGCGGCACCACCGCTGCTCAGACCATCAAGCTGCGACTGCATCTGCTTCTGGCGTTCCACCATCTGGCTCAGCTGATACTGGCTTTCCTGGATCTGACCGCGCAGGGAATCAATATCGGACTGGTTATCAGAAAGTTGCTGCTGAAGCTGAGTTAAAAGCTGGCTGTGAGCGTTAGAAATACGCTCAAGTTGGGTGACACGGTCTTCGACCGAGCCTGAGCCGACACTACTGATTGGCGCCTGAGCAAAAGCGGCCCAGGGGGCCGCTATGCCAACCAGTAACGACAGACTCATCAGATGATGTCTGAAGTTACTGCTCATGCAATTCTCTTAGTAAACCAGTACGGCACGACGGTTTTTAGCGTAAGCCGCTTCGTCATGGCCCAGTACTGCTGGTTTTTCTTTACCGTAAGAAACGATAGAGATCTGGTCAGCGGTAACGCCTTTACCCTGCAGGTACATTTTAACAGCGTTAGCACGACGCTCACCCAGGGAGATGTTGTATTCCGGGGTACCACGTTCGTCAGCGTGACCTTCTACGGTGACTTTGTAAGACGGGTTGCTACGCAGGAAGTTAGCGTGCGCGTCCAGCATTGCAGCGAAGTCAGAACGGATGTCGTACTTGTCCAGATCGAAGTACACGATGTTGTTCTGTTGCAGCTGCTGCATCTGCAGACGAGCCTGCTCTTCAGAAGACATGTTGCCGCCGCCGTTAGCGTCCATACCAGTGCCGGCACCCAGCATGCCTTCGCCGCTCTGGTCGTTGCTTGCGTTCTTGTTAGAAGAACACGCTGCGATTGCCATAACCGGCAGAGCGAGCATCAGCCCTTTCAGCACTTTGTTCAGTTGCATTTCTTTGATTCCTTTAATAATCAATTATTTATTATTACAGATACGGCGACCAGGCAGGGAATTTGACCTGTCCATCAGTTGCCGGAATACGCGCTTTGAAACGCCCATCTGTAGAAACCAGGTTCAGCACGGATCCCATCCCCTGAGAAGAGCTGTAGATAACCATAGTGCCGTTAGGTGCCAGACTTGGCGTTTCATCCAGGAACGTTGACGATAAAACCTGCACGCCACCCGCTACCAGATCTTGTTTGGCAATGTGTTGCTGACCGCCGTTAGAGGTCACCATTACCATAAATTTGCCGTCGGAACTCACGTCAGCATCCTGGTTCTGCGAACCTTCCCAGGAAATACGCTGCGGGGTACCGCCGTTGATATTCACTTTATAAACCTGCGGACGACCAGCCTGATCGGAGGTGAACGCCAGGTTCTGGCTATCCGGGAACCAGGTCGGTTCAGTGTTGTTGCTGCGACCATCAGTCACCTGGCGGATCTGACCAGAAGCAAGATCCATCACGTACAGGTTCAGACTGCCGGTTTTAGACAGAGCGAAAGCCAGTTTTTTGCCATCAGGCGAGAACGCAGGTGCCCCGTTGTGACGCGGGAAAGAGGCAATCTGACGCGTTGCGGTGCTTGCCAGATTCTGCACCACCAGCGCAGAACGACCGCTTTCGAAGGTCACATAAGCCAGCTGGTTGCCATCTGGTGACCAGGCCGGGGACATCAGCGGCTGCGGTGATTTGTGCACAACAAACTGGTTATAACCGTCGTAGTCAGACACGCGCACTTCATACGGGAACTGGCCGCCATTGGTTTGCACTACATAGGCGATACGCGTACGGAAGGCACCTTTGATACCGGTAAGTTTTTCAAAGACTTCATCGCTGGCGGTGTGACCCGCAAGGCGCAGCCATTGTTTGTTAACCTTAAAGGTGTTTTGCGACAGCACGGTACCCGGCGCGCCGCCGGTGTCCACCAGCTGATAAGACACGCTGTAGCCGCCGTCCGGAGTAGGCGTAACCTGTCCTACGATAACCGCGTCAATACCCAGCGCAGACCAGGCGGCTGGCTGAACTTCCTGAGCGGAAGCCGGTTGCTGCGGGAGACGAGAACGATCCAGCGGATTGAATTTACCGCTGTTCGCAAGGTCAGCGGCAACGATACCGCCGATATCTTCCGGCGCTGCGCCCGGACCTGCCCATTTGAACGGGACCACGCCAATAGGACGCGCAGAGTCGACACCCTGGGTGATCTCAATGCGCACTTCTGCATGCAGCGCCGCTGCAAACAGTACCAGAAAACCAAACACTACACGTAATGCCTGCTTCATCATATCTCCCTTATCCAGGCTGAAAACCTGCGATAATTTAGCAGAATGTTAACAAACTCAAATAGACAAAACTATCGAAACCCCGTGACTAAAATAGTCCCTTTTCCGGCGTTATGTGGAAAAGTGTATCTTAAGGTTTGAAGTCCAGTGGCGCATTTTTAAACACTTCATACACCGCCTGCGTCGGCGGTTTCGGGAGCTTCGCCTGACGGGCTGCAGCAAGTGCGGCCTGACAAAGCGCGGGATCGCCCCCTTCAGACTGAATATCTTTCAACGTACCATCTGGCTCAAGCCTGATGCGCAGCGTACATACCTTGCCAGTATAGGATGCGGCATCATAGAACTTGGTTTCGATGGCTGCTTTTATCTGACCAGCATAGTTGCTGATATCAGCCCCTGAAGCGCCATTGTTTTTAGTGTTACCACTTCCTGCTGGCGCTGCATTACTTCCTTTCGCTCCACCGCCGGTTTTCGGCGCATTCTTACCGGAGCTGAGGTCGCCAAACAGGTCGTCGACATCAGACGCGGCGGCTTTCTCTGCCGCGGCTTTTTTCGCAGCGGCGGCTTTTGCTGCTGCGGCTTTGTCGGCGGCTGCTTTCTTATCGGCAGCGGCTTTCTCAGCTGCAGCTTTTTTATCAGCGGCGGCCTTTTCAGCAGCGGCAGCTTTCGCGGCCGCGGCTTTTTCGGCAGCGGCAGCAGCTTTCTCAGCGGCAGCCTTTTCAGCAGCGGCTGCTTTCGCCGCAGCAGCTTTTTCAGCGGCAGCGGCTTTTTTAGCGGCTTCAGCCTGTGCTTTCTTCTCGGCGTCCTGCTGCGCTTTTTTCGCAGCTTCCGCTTCGGCTTTTTTCGCAGCATCGGCGGCGGCTTTGGCGGCTTCGGCTTCCGCTTTCTTCGCGGCGGCGGCAGCGGCTTTGGCAGCCTCGGCTTCGGCTTTCTTCGCGGCATCTGCGGCGGCTTTCGCCTGGGCGTCAGCCTGCGCTTTCGCATCGGCGGCAGCTTTGGCAGCGGCTTCTTCAGCCTGCTTTTGCTGCTCCTGCGCTTTCTTCGCCGCTTCTTCTGCCTGTTTCTGCTGTTGTGCCTGTTCGCGGGCGTTTTCCTGCGCCTGCAAACGTTCTTTTTCGAGCTGTTTTAAACGCTCCTGCTCGGCGGCCTGCTTCTCGCGAATCTCTTCCGCCTGCTGTTGCGCCTGCTTTTCACGCTGTTCTTCAGCGCGTTTCGCGCTCGCCTGTTGCTGCTGCTCACGGTTGTACTGCTGTACAACGGCGCCGGGATCGACCATAACGGCGTCGATGGATGAACCACCGCCGCCGCCAGCAGAGGCGTCTATGTGCTCATCGAACGAACTCCAGATCAGCAGTGCAAATAAAATCACATGCAGCACCGCCGAGATGGTTATCGCCCGTTTAAGCTTGTCGTTTTGTTCGGTTGCCTTTGACACTATCGGTTCCCAAAAACTGTTCGCCTGTTATGCAGGATTAAATAGGCTGCGTCATCAAGCCAACCGACTTCACACCCGCGCTGTGTAACAGGTTCAGCGCTTTGATGATTTCATCATATGGCACCTCTTTCGCACCACCGATTAAGAAGACCGTTTTCGGATTCGCCTGCAGGTGACGCTGCGCTTCGGCAATGACCTGTTCAGGCGGCAGTTGATCCAGACGATCTTTTTCAATCACCACGCTGTACTGTCCCACGCCAGAGACCTCGATAATGACCGGAGGATCATCATTGGTACTGACGCTCTGTGATTCTGTCGCATCCGGCAGATCAACCTCCACGCTCTGGGTGATGATCGGGGCGGTTGCCATAAAGATCAGCAACAGCACGAGCAGGACGTCCAGCAGCGGTACAATGTTGATTTCGGACTTGAGTTCGCGACTTCCTCGTCCACGCTTTCTGGCCATGGCTTACCCCTTGTTGCTCTCGCTGCTGGTAAACGCCTGACGATGCAGAATAGCGGTAAACTCTTCCATAAAGTTGTCGTAATTCTGTTCCAGTTTATTCACGCGCTGGTTCAGGCGGTTATACGCCATAACAGCCGGAATAGCCGCAAACAGACCGATTGCCGTGGCAATCAGCGCTTCGGCGATACCTGGCGCAACCATCTGCAGCGTGGCCTGTTTAACGGCACCCAGTGCGATAAAGGCATGCATGATCCCCCATACCGTACCGAAAAGGCCGATATAAGGACTGATGGAACCGACCGTTCCCAGGAACGGAATATGCGTTTCCAGCGCTTCCAGTTCGCGGTTCATGGAGATACGCATCGCACGCGATGCCCCTTCCACTATCGCTTCCGGCGCATGGCTGTTGGCGCGATGTAAACGGGCAAACTCTTTAAATCCGCTGTAGAACATCTGTTCTGAACCGGAGAGCGTTTCGCGGCGGCCCTGACTTTCCTGATACAGGCGAGACAGCTCGATGCCTGACCAGAATTTGTCTTCAAAGGCTTCCGCTTCACGCCCGGCTGCGTTAAGTATGCGCGTGCGTTGAATGATGATGGCCCAGGATGCGATTGAAAAACCAATCAAAATCAACATGATAAGTTTGACCAGAAGGCTTGCCTTCAGGAACAAATCAAGGATGTTCATGTCAGTCACTGCTTAAACTCCGCGACAATAGACTTGGGAAGCGCACGAGGCTTCATTAAGAGTGGATCAACGCAAACAATCAGTACTTCAGCTTCATTAAGCACGGTGTTCTCTGCGTTGACGATCCGCTGCGTGAAAACCAGAGAGGTTCCACGCACTGATGTAATTTCCGATTGGACTTCGAGCATATCGTCGAGTCTGGCGGGCGCAAAATAGTCCAGCGTCATTTTACGCACCACGAAGGCGACGCGCTCTGCCAGCAAAACCTGCTGACTAAAGTTGTGGTGGCGCAGCATCTCTGTGCGTGCCCGTTCATAAAAAGCGACGTAGCTGGCGTGGTAAACCACACCACCGGCATCGGTGTCTTCGTAATAGACACGAACCGGCCATCGAAACAGCGTTGTATTCACTTTACATCCCGGTAATGCAATAAAAGTTAGCGCTCAAAAACGTTGCTACTATACGCGCGGGAATGTTGCTTTGGAATGGGTTCAGGTGAACGGAGAGTAAAAATTTATGGGCTTTTACAAGCCCATGACGTTAACGGACAGTTCTTAGTCAAAAGAAAAAATAAAACAGCGCGGCAGCCAGCACGATGTCTGCGATGAGCGGGCAAAATATGCCCTGCCAGTGAACGGCAGCAGGACGAAAACCAACCCCGTGGATCACGCCGCTACAGACGGCCCACATCATCAGGAAACCTTGCCAGATTTCGTAGTCGCTGGTCTTCGCGGCAAAGCGGGCAGGATCCCAGAATACGCAGCCTGCCAACACCAGCGCCATCACTAAGGAAAGGGCCCGAAGCGGGCCCTTATCCATTACCGCATAGAGTTTTGCGATAATAGCGTTCATCAGTGTTCTTCTTTACCTGCCTGAGTCGCTTCTACGTGCTCAAGCGCCAGGGCGGTGATCACTCCGAATGCGCAGGCAAGAAGCGTTCCTAAAATCCATGCGAAATACCACATTGTATGCTCCTTACTTAGTACAGAGAGTGAGTGTTGCTTTCAATGTCTTCTTTGGTGATGCGACCGAACATCTTCCAGTAACACCATGCGGTATAAAGAAGAATGACAGGTACAAACACCGCCGCAACCCAGGTCATCAGATTCAGCGTCATCTGGCTGGAGGTCGCATCCCACAGCGTCAGGCTTACGTTCATCATCGTGCTGGACGGCATAATGAACGGGAACATGGCGATGCCCGCGGTGAGGATGATGCACGCCAGCGTCAGTGATGAGAAGACGAAGGCAAACGCCGGTTTCTCAAGACGTGACATCAGGGTGGTCATCAGCGGCAGCACGACGCCCAGCGCTGGCACCAGCCACAGGATCGGCGTGTTGTTGAAGTTCACCAGCCAGGCACCAGCCTGACGCGCCACTTCTTTGGTCAGCGGGTTAGAGGCGGCATGATGATCGATAACCGAGGTCACCACGTAACCGTCAATACCATACACTACCCACACGCCTGCCAGCGCGAAGCACACCAGGGTTACCAGCGCGGCGATCTGCGCCACGCCACGCACACGCAGATGCAGTTCACCGACGGTACGCATTTGCAGATAGGTTGCCCCCTGGGTGACGATCATCGCCACGCTCACCACACCGGCCAGCAGGCCAAACGGGTTCAGCAGCTGGAAGAAGTTGCCGGTGTAGAACAGGCGCATGTATTCATCCATATGGAAAGGCACGCCCTGTAACAGGTTGCCGAACGCCACGCCAATGACCAGCGGCGGTACGAAGCTGCCGATGAAAATGCCCCAGTCCCACATGTTGCGCCAGCGTGTGTCTTCGATCTTCGAGCGGTAGTCAAAACCAACCGGACGGAAGAATAACGACGCCAGCACGAGGATCATCGCCACATAGAAGCCCGAGAACGCGGCGGCATAGACCATCGGCCAGGCAGCGAACAGCGCGCCGCCAGCGGTGATAAGCCATACCTGGTTGCCATCCCAGTGCGGGGCGATGGCGTTAATCATGATACGGCGTTCCGTGTCGCTGCGACCCAGCACGCGGGTTAACATCCCTACGCCCATGTCGAAGCCGTCGGTGACCGCAAAACCAATCAGCAGAATGCCAACCAGCAGCCACCAGATAAAACGTAATACTTCATAATCGATCATTTGACGACTCCTGTCTTAGCGTGCCGGCTGAGAAGCCACGGTAGGCTGCTCGTGATGATAACGACCTGTTTTCAGACTGCTCGGCCCAAGGCGAGCGAATTTGAACATCAGGAATACTTCCGCCACCATAAACAGCGTGTACAGACCGCAAATCAGGATCATCGAGAACAGCAGATCGCCGATGGTCAGCGAGGAGTTCGCCACGGCAGTCGGCAGCACCTCACCAATCGCCCACGGCTGACGGCCATATTCTGCGACAAACCAGCCTGCTTCGATGGCGATCCACGGCAGCGGCATACCGTACAGGGCAGCGCGCAGCAGCCAGGGTTTAGAACCGATACGGTTGCGGCAGACGGTCCAGAAAGAGAAGCCGATGATAAACAGCATCAGAATGCCGCTACCTACCATGATACGGAAGGCGAAGTAGAGCGGCGCAACGCGCGGAATAGAATCTTTGGTTGCCTGCTGAATTTGCGCTTCGGTGGCGTCAGTGACATTCTCGGTATAGCGCTTAAGCAGCATGCCGTAACCCAGGTCTTTCTTCATGCTGTTGAACTGATCGCGCACGTTCTGATCGGTTGATCCGGCACGCAGCTCTTCCAGCAGCTGGTAGGCTTTCATCCCGTTACGGATACGCTCTTCATGCTGCACCATCAGATCTTTCAGGCCGATAACCTGCGTATCAACGGAACGCGTGGCGATAAGGCCCAGCGCATACGGGATCTGGATGGCGTATTTATTTTCCTGGGTTTCCTGATCGGGAATACCAAACAGGGTAAATGCCGCCGGAGCCGGTTGCGTTTCCCACTCGGCTTCAATCGCCGCCAGTTTGGTTTTCTGCACGTCGCCCATTTCGTAACCGGATTCATCACCCAGCACGATCACAGAGAGGATCGCCGCCATACCGAAGCTCGCTGCAATGGCAAAAGAGCGTTTGGCAAAGGCGACATCGCGGCCGCGCAGCAGGTAGTAGGCGCTGATGCCGAGGATGAACATGGCGCCGCAGGTGTAACCCGAGGCTACGGTATGAACAAATTTCACCTGCGCGACCGGGTTCAGCACCAGCTCGGAGAAGCTCACCATTTCCATACGCATGGTTTCGAAGTTGAAATCCGACGCGATAGGGTTTTGCATCCAGCCGTTAGCAACAAGGATCCACAATGCGGATAAGTTAGAGCCCAGCGCCACCAGCCAGGTGACGGCCATGTGCTGAACTTTACCCAGACGATCCCAACCGAAGAAGAACAGACCTACAAAGGTGGATTCGAGGAAGAAGGCCATCAGACCTTCAATGGCCAGCGGCGCACCGAAGATATCGCCCACATAGTGGGAATAGTAAGACCAGTTAGTCCCGAACTGGAACTCCATGGTCAGGCCGGTTGCCACACCCAGCGCAAAGTTGATACCAAACAACTTGCCCCAGAATTTGGTCATATCTTTATAAATCTGTTTGCCGGAGAGGACGTACACCGTTTCCATGATCGCCAGCAGGAACGCCATACCGAGCGTCAGTGGCACAAAAAGGAAGTGGTACATCGCGGTCAAGGCAAACTGTAAGCGCGACAGTTCGACTATATCTAACATCATGACTCCTTGCTCAACGCATGAAGACTTCGGGAGTAAACCCGGCAAACGGATTTACACACATGCCCCATTACAAAAATATCCGCGCTGTTCTTTGTCGCTGTTATTCGAATGAAAGTGACAGGCGCAAAGAAAAGTTAAAGATACGTTAAAAAACACCCTAAATTGATCCCGCAATATATTACGCCGCAAAACCCTTACAATAAACAGGTTTTTATTGATGCTCTTTTGAGTTTTTCGACGGGGATCAATTTATCGGCATTCTACTACTTTTCAACCAATTTGATCGGGAGCAATTTAACGTTTTTTAAAGTCTTTTTCCACGATTTAAATATTGATTTAAATCAATTTTTGGCGCGTTTGTTAACGTTGTGTCACCAATGAATGTATTGGTAAAAACCATGTTAAAATTATGTTTATAAAAGGAGTCAATATTTACCTGATTTCTGCATTTTAATAATAAATTTCGCACAACGTAATTTTTAATTTCACAACGAGGTGTTCGCGCCACGAAAATAATTTCCCGGGGCGCGACTTTTATAAAGGGATAAATGTTAAAAAACCGATAATTAATACGAGATGAGAATGAGCTTATTCAGGAAATGCCACTTCCAGCGTCACGGACTGTCCCGGCGATAAGCGCTGCCATTCCTCTTCACCCCGCTCACGGGGTTGCTCATCCATACCGGTTTCGCGCAGGCTCACCGGACCGCTGAAGGCCAGCCGCGTCCCGCAGAGGGTGGTCGCGGACGGGTTAAACAGCCTGATGATTAACCTGTCCCGATCTTCTGCTTTTTTGAGCGCGCTCAGCTGGCAGCCATGCGGCGGCAGAGTCAGCAGACTGTAATGCGCCGGCGTCACCTGCGGCGAAGGGTTGAGCTTCATCGCGTTCCATGGGATTTTGTTATAGCACTGCACCGGCGTCAGCCAGCGGCGCGCCTGCTGCGCCACCCCGGCGTCAAGGGGATCGCCGCTGAAGCTCCACAGGCTGAACCGGCTTTGCAGCCGTCCGCGCAGCTGAGAGTCGGGGACCGGCAGCCCAATGCCCGACGGTCTGCCGGGGCGCAGCAGCAGATCGCTTTTGCCAAGCATTCCCACGCCGCGCAGCAGCGTCAGGGCGAAGGTTTTCTCCCCTTCCCCGACAATTTCAAATTCACGCAGCCCTTCGCTGAACAGCGCCAGCCCGTGCTCCGCCTGTTGCAGCACGGTATAGCTGAGCATATTCCACACCGACACCGGCGCTTCTTTCCATCCCTGCGCCTGCCAGTCCGCCATCGCGCCGTCATTAACCGGGCGCGAAACCGTACCGAACTGCGTATCCGCCAGCACGTGATCGGTGACGAAAGGTGTGGGGATCAGCACCCGCACGCGGTGGTCATCCGCCTGGTTATCCAGCTGTACCTCAATGTCGATACGGCGGCTGTTGTGACTTAACGTGACATGGAATTCCGCCCCGAGCGACCCGCTGGTAAGACGCGCCGCCCGCTCGTCCAGGTTAAGTGGAACCGCCAGCGCGACGCGAATAACCGCCCTGCTCTGCCAGGCCTCGTGGATCACCTCATGGGTATGTGTCGACTGTAAAGAGGTGAGCAGCCACTCTTTGCGCGCCGGGGAGTAGTCATATTCATCGCCGTCGTCAGAACTTTCTTCCAGGGTCAGCACCCGGTCATAAACCTGCCCGTTCGCTTTATCGCGCAGATGCAGCGTGCCATCGTCATTCAGGCTGATTTCCCAGAAGCTGTTTTCCATAAGCGCCGTGCGCGGGGATGCGAGCGGCGCGGCCAGCATGCCGGGCACGTCAGGCTCGATAAACAGCGTGCTGTAGCCCATGGCGGGCAGCGTCTGTATCAGCTGTATGTCAAAGGCCATAAAGGGATCGTAATTGCCGTAATGGACGATTTGCCGGTCAATCTGTCCCGGATCGATCTCCCGCTTACCGCGAATAAAATACGCCACCTCGCGCCCGTCGACATCCCGCAGGCGGAACTGGCTGGCGCGTAAGATCAGGGTGGTGTTGATCACCTCTTCGCGCGGGTACGGCATCAGGTTGAAGAGCACCAGCTTGTCGCCATCGCCGGGCTGGCCGTCGGCGATTTTGCGCTGGGTGAAGCGCAGCAGATTTTCTGCCATGTCCTCCGCCTGCTGAAAGCGCGCCAGGATTTCGCGATGCACCTTATCGCTGCAACAGCAGCCAATGCTGTCGTGGGCGTGATTTTTTAAAATCGTTTTCCACATCTTCTCCAGCAGCCCGTGCGGATACTCAAAGCCCAGCCGCCAGGCGATGGCGCACAGCGGCTCCAGCAGGTTTACAATGCGGTTTTCCATGCGCGCGTGGGCCAGTTTTATATCCATGCGCGTCGAACCGATGGTGCGATGCACGCGCATGTATTTGCCGTCGATAAACTCGCCGGTCAGCCGCGGCAGCCTCTCCCGTTGCTGTTCGATCAGTTCAAATACGTCTTCGAAGCGGCTCATCACAAATTCGCGCTGCGGCCAGATCTGGCGCATTTTTTCCATCACGGCAAAAATATTCTGCTGGAGCGGCATCTGGTCGTGACCGTTTGGCAGCAGGATCTCCCCGGTCAGCGAGGCCTTTTCCAGTACCGCAAAGTAACTCTCCAGCCGCTTGCGCAAACCCGCTTCGTCTTCCGGCAGATATTTGCCGATCGCATAGCCCAGCGGCAGCACCTGGGCGATGACTTCGCTGCCGTCGCGGCTTTGCCAGATAAACTCGGTTTTGTCGGTGCCGTGCCGCTCTGAACAGCCGCGCCAGAACATGGCGCGGGTAATGCCAAAACCGTTATAGATGTGCGGCAGCTGGCCGGACATGCCGAAGGAGTCCGGCAGATAGCCAATTTTCATCGGCTCGCCAAAGGCCCGGCAGTCGCGCATGCCGTACAGCAGATTGCGCACAATCGACTCCCCCGCCACGATGCAGGTGTCGGTCTGGGTATACCAGGGGCCGACGATCAGTTTTCCCGCCTGGACCTGCGCTTTTATGCGCGGCGCGTTCTGCGGTTTAACGGCGAGATAATCTTCCAGCACCGCCGTTTGCCCGTCGAGCACGTAGTATTTGTACTCCGCATCCTGCTCCAGGCGGGTGAGGATCTCCTCCATATTGTTGACCAGTAAAATGCGCGACTCTTCGCTGGTGAAGTACCATTCACGATCCCAGTGCATATGCGGCGTGATGTGCACGCGCGATACCTTTTTCATCGTTCTGTCCTTTAATGGCGATCGGTAAGATATGTGCCGCTACGCACCGCGTGAGCACGCCATGCCAGCAAAATAGCGGTGGAAATTGCCGCGCCCAGCAGCGCCGCGGCAAACCAGATGGCGGCGGCGGTAACGCCCCCCAGCCCGTTGTCATGCAGTAAAAACAGCGAGAAGATCCCCGCCCCCGGCGTCGACAGCCCGATGCCCGCGCTACCCACCAGCGCCCCCGTGACCAGCGATCCGATCACAAAAGCGCCGATCACCCGCAGCGGATCGTCAATCGCCATCGGGATCGCCCCTTCGGTGATCCCCGCCAGCCCCAGCAGCCAGGTAGATTTACCGGTTTCGATTTCAAATGCTCTGAACAGGCGGGGAGCAAGCAGGGTCGAGGCGGTGACGGTAAACGCAGAGACCATTTTTACCGCCGCAAAAATGGCGTAAGGCCCGTATACGCCGTTCGCCATCGCCCCCAGGCAGAAGGCGTAAGCGGCTTTATTCACCGGGCCGCCAAGGTCAAAGGAACACATAAAGCCGATAATAGCGCCCAGCAGCAGTGCATTGCTGCCGGACAAGCCGTTCAGCCAGGCGGTGAGTCCCTGGTTCAGCCATGCCACCGGCTCACCGATGACAAACAGCATCAGGCTGCCCGCCCCCAGCGTGCCCAGCACCGGATAGAGATAAAAGGTCAGAAAGCCGTTATAACGGCTGCCCAGCCGGATATGGATTTTCACCTGGCGCATCAGGTAGCCAGCGATAAGCCCGCCCACCACCGCGCCCAGAAAGCCCGCGCCTATCATATTGGCCGCCAGCCCCGCCGCGAAGCCTGGGGTCAGCGCCGGTTTATCCGCCAGCGAATACGCAGTGTAGGCCGCCAGCACCGGCACCATCAGGGTGCCGAGCATGCCGCCGCCCAGTTTGCGGTACAGCCACAGCCAGGAGTTTTCCAGCTCGAACAGGTGTTGCAGACCGAAAATCTGCGCCAGCAGCACCGACACCGCCAGCACGGTTCCGCCCGCGACGATGAGCGGCACGGCAAAGGAAATACCGCTCAGCAGCGCCTGCTTCAGCTCGGTTTTAACGCTAAGGGGTGCCGCCGTCCGGGGTTCGGTGCTGGCATCAAGCGCCAGCGCCCGGGTAAGCAGCGCATCGGCCTGTTTAATGGGTTCCGCCACCGGTACCGCCAGCGTCGGGATACCCTGAAAGCGTTCGGCGTCCTTTACCGCCACATCAGCCGCCAGGATACAGGCGCGGGCGGCTTTCAGCTGCTCGCTGGTTAAGCGCCCCTCAATGCCGTTCGCCCCCTGCTTTTCGACATACACCTGAATGCCGCGCCTGCGCCCGGCGTTTTCCAGATATTCCGCCGCCATATAGGTGTGGGCGATGCCCGCCGGACAGGCGGTGACGCAGACCACCGTCGGCGCATCGCGCAGGGTTAGCGGCGTTTTCTCTGCGGGTGCCTCTGCCAGCAGCGCCAGCAGTTCGTCGGCGTTGTTTGCCCCCTGCACCTGTTCGCGCAGGGCGTCATCCGCCAGCAGACTGGTCAGCCGGGTCAGCAGTTGCATATGGGTGGTAGCGGCTTCGGCGCAGGGAATGGCAAGCAGAACAATCAGCGTCACCGGCTCCGGGCCATCGATACCTTCCCACATCAGCGGCTCACGCAGGGTGGCGACAGCGAAGGCCGCCTCTACAACCGCGTCGGTTTTGCCGTGCGGCACCGCCAGCCCTTCCCCGAGCGCCGTCGGGCCATCCGCTTCGCGGCGCAGCACTTCGTTCACAAATTCATCCAGATTGCGCACGTTGCCCAGCTGGTGCAGCCGCACGGCCAGTGCACGAATGGCGTCGTCCCGACTGACGAACTGCGTCTGGATCAGGCAGGCGTCCGGGTGAGTTAATGCCGTCAGGTTCATCTCTTCCTCATTGAGTCCTGGGTAAGCCGCCACCATGACGGCTTCAGACGAAGGCATTCTGTGCGATCTAACCATACAATTTTGCGATCAAATTCAACTTAATGAATAGTTGTATTAAATTTGTATTATTTACTTCAGCGCCGCGCCGGGCATAATCGGGGATATTTGTCTGGTACAACACGAGGGTTCCATGAGCAGACAGCCAATGTACCGCCAGATCGCCGGGGCGATCCGCACGCAGATCGAAAGCGGCGAACTGAAGCCGGGGGATGCGCTGCCTACCGAGTCGGCCTTACAGGCGCAGTTTAGCGTCAGTCGGGTCACGGTGCGCCAGGCGCTGAAACAGCTCACGGAACAGGGAATTATTGAAAGCATTCAGGGCAGCGGCTCCTATGTGAAAGAGGAGCGCGTGAATTACGACATCTATCAGCTGACCAGCTTTTCGGAAAAGCTCGGCGATCGTCATGCCGATACGCACAGCGAAGTGCAGGTGTTCGAAGTGATCAAAACGGATGAAACGCTGGCGGCGCAGCTGCACCTTACCCCTGGTGATAAAGCCTGGCATGTGAAGCGGGTGCGCTTTATCAGGCAAAAGCCGGTGGCGCTGGAAGAGACCTGGATGCCGCTTGCGCTCTTTCCTGATCTCACCTGGGAGGTGATGGAAAACTCCAAATACCATTTTATCGAGCAGGTGAAAAAGCGGGTTATCGATCGCAGCGAGCAGGAGATCGTGCCGGTGATGCCCGACGAGGAGGCGGTCGACGCGCTGGGGATTGATCCTGCCAGACCGATCCTTGAGAAGATCTCACGCGGTTTTCTGAAAAGCGGGGAAGTGTTCGAGTACAGCCGCAATCTGTTCAAAAGCGACGACTATAAATTCACGCTGGTGGCAAAACGGCGGCAATAAAAAAGGCCATCTTGCGATGGCCAACCATGTCGAACGTTATTATTGTCTTACTTCAGTAAGATCAGATGATGCTTTTCAGCGCTTCGCCGATGTCTGCCAGGCTGCGCACGGTTTTCACGCCTGCTGCTTCCAGCGCTGCGAATTTCTCATCCGCCGTGCCTTTGCCGCCCGCGATGATCGCGCCTGCGTGGCCCATACGTTTACCTTTCGGCGCGGTCACGCCTGCGATGTAGCCGACAACCGGTTTGGTGACATGATCTTTGATATACGCCGCCGCTTCTTCTTCCGCGCTGCCGCCGATCTCACCGATCATAACGATCGCTTCGGTCTGCGGATCTTCCTGGAACAGCTTCAGGATGTCGATGAAGTTAGAGCCCGGGATCGGATCGCCGCCGATGCCCACACAGGTGGACTGGCCGAAGCCGTAGTCGGTGGTCTGCTTAACCGCTTCATAGGTCAGGGTACCGGAGCGGGAGACGATGCCCACTTTACCCGGCTGGTGAATGTGGCCCGGCATGATGCCGATTTTGCATTCGCCCGGCGTGATCACGCCCGGACAGTTCGGGCCGATCATGCGCACGCCCGCTTCGTCGAGCTTCACTTTCACGGTCAGCATATCCAGCGTCGGGATGCCTTCGGTGATGGTGATGATCAGCTTAATGCCTGCGTCGATAGCTTCCAGAATGGAGTCTTTGCAGAACGGCGCCGGAACGTAGATCACGGTCGCGGTCGCGCCGGTGGCTTCTACTGCTTCGCGCACGGTGTTGAACACCGGCAGGCCGAGGTGCGTGGTACCGCCTTTGCCTGGCGTCACGCCGCCAACCATCTGCGTACCGTAGGCAATCGCCTGCTCAGAGTGGAACGTGCCCTGACTGCCGGTGAAGCCCTGGCAGATCACTTTGGTGTTTTTATCGATCAAAATGGACATTATTTCCCCTCCACTGCGGCAACAACCTGCTGTGCTGCATCCGTCAGACTTTTCGCTGCGATAATATTGAGGCCGCTGTCAGCCAGTTTTTTCGCGCCCAGTTCGGCGTTGTTACCTTCCAGACGAACCACGACCGGCACGTTCACGCCCACTTCTTCAACCGCACCGATGATGCCGTCAGCGATCAGGTCGCAACGTACGATGCCGCCGAAAATGTTAACCAGAACGGCTTTCACTTTGTCGTCAGAGAGGATGATTTTGAACGCTTCGGTTACGCGCTCTTTGGTCGCGCCGCCGCCCACGTCAAGGAAGTTAGCCGGTTCGCCGCCGTGCAGCTTAACGATGTCCATGGTGCCCATTGCCAGGCCCGCACCGTTCACCATGCAGCCGATGTTGCCATCGAGCGCCACATAGTTCAGTTCCCACTGTGCCGCCTGAGATTCACGGGCGTCTTCCTGAGAGTGGTCACGCATTTCGCGCAGATCCGGCTGGCGGAACAGCGCGTTGCCGTCAGCGCCCAGTTTGCCGTCGAGGCAAATCAGATCGCCCTGGGTGGTGATCACCAGCGGGTTGATTTCGATCAGCGCCAGATCGCGCTCCAGGAAGATGTTCGCCAGACCCATGAAGATCTTGGTGAACTGCTGAACCTGTTTGCCCTGCAGACCCAGTTTGAACGCCAGTTCGCGTCCCTGGTACGGCATCGGGCCGGCCAGCGGATCCAGTGCCACTTTGTGGATCAGGTGCGGGGTTTCTTCCGCCACTTTTTCGATTTCCACGCCGCCTTCAGTAGACGCCATGAACACCACGCGACGGGAGCTGCGATCCACTACCGCGCCCAGATACAGTTCTTTATCGATGTCGGTTGCGGCTTCCACGAGGATCTGGTTAACCGGCTGACCGTGGGCGTCTGTCTGGTAGGTCACCAGACGCTTGCCCAGCCAGTGCTCAGCAAAAGCACGGATCTCTTCTTTGCTCTTCACCACTTTCACACCGCCCGCTTTACCGCGGCCACCGGCGTGAACCTGACATTTTACCACCCACGGACCGGCACCGATTTTAGACGCGGCTTCTTCGGCTTCGCGCGGAGTGTTGCAGGCATAGCCTACCGGCGCGGGCAAACCATAGCGGGCAAAAAGTTGTTTTGCCTGGTATTCATGTAAGTTCATGTGTTCTATCCACTTTTCAGGTAATCGTTTTTTAGATCCGTAGGCCGGATAAGGCGGTAACGCCACCATCCGGCGATGGTGCAACGCCTGATGGCGACGTTGTCACGTCTTATCAGGCCTACGGAGCAGGTGATCTTCTTATTACTACACGTCCAGCAGCAGACGCGTCGGATCTTCCAGCAGCTCTTTAATGGCCACCAGGAAGCTCACCGATTCACGGCCATCGATCAGGCGGTGATCGTACGACAGCGCCAGATACATCATCGGCAGGATCTCAACCTTGCCATCCACCGCCATCGGGCGATCTTTAATGGCGTGCATGCCCAGAATGGCGCTCTGCGGCGGGTTGATGATCGGCGTGGACATCAGGGAACCGAACACACCACCGTTGGTGATGGTGAAGTTACCGCCGGTCAGATCTTCAACGGTCAGTTTGCCGTCGCGACCTTTCACCGCCAGATCTTTGATGCGTTTTTCAATGTCGGCCATGCCCAGCGCGTCAACGTCACGCAGTACCGGCGTGACCAGACCACGCGGGGTGGACACCGCCATGCTGACGTCGAAATAGTTGTGGTACACCACATCATCGCCATCAATGGAGGCATTCACTTCCGGGAAGCGTTTCAGGGCTTCCACCACGGCTTTCACGTAGAAGGACATAAAGCCCAGACGGATGCCGTGACGTTTTTCGAAGGCGTCACCGTACTGCTTACGCAGATCCATAATCGGCTTCATGTTGACTTCGTTGAACGTGGTCAGCATGGCGGTTGAGTTTTTCGCTTCCAGCAGACGCTCGGCCACGCGCTTACGCAGACGGGTCATCGGCACGCGTTTTTCGGAGCGGTTGCCCAGCGCTGGCGCAGACTGGGACGGCGCGCTGGCAGGAGCCGGTGCAGCCGGCGCTTTTTCTTCTTTTGCGGCAGGCGCTTTCGCCAGATGTTTTTCAACATCTTCGCGGGTCAGACGGCCACCCACGCCGGTGCCTTTAATCGCACCCGCTTCAAGACCATGTTCAGCCAGCAGGCGACGGATCGCCGGGCTTAAGGCCTCGTTATTCTGTTCTTCCAGGGATGCCTGCTGGCGCTGAGCCGGAGTGGACTCATTGCTGTCGGACTTCGCGCTGCTCTCTTTACCTGCGCTGTTGCCTTCGCGCAGACGACCCAGGATCTGGCGGGAGGTGACGGTGGTCCCCTCTTCTTCCAGCACCGCGTCCAGAATGCCGTCGGCCGACGCCGGTACTTCCAGTACCACTTTGTCAGTTTCGATTTCTACCAGCACTTCATCACGGGTAACCGCATCGCCTGGTTTTTTGTGCCAGGTCGCTACAGTCGCGTCTGCAACGGATTCAGGCAGGTCGGGAACAAGAATATCTACGCTACTCATTATTTATCCTTTAATTAATCGACGTTCAGCGCGTCATTGACCAGATCTTGCTGCTGTTTCTGGTGAACGGACATATACCCTACCGCCGGAGAGGCGGAGGCCGGACGACCGGCATAACGCAGAGCGGACCCAAACGGGATCACTTCGCGGAAATGATGCTGACTGCAGTACCATGCGCCCTGGTTCAGCGGCTCTTCCTGGCACCAGACAAAATCATGCACATGGGCATAAGGTTTTAAGGCTTCCTGCACCGCCTGGTGCGGGAACGGATACAACTGTTCGATACGGATGATGACGACGTTTTTCTGGTCGTTCTTACGACGTTGCTCAAGCAGGTCGTAATAAACCTTACCAGAACAGAGCACGACCCGCTTCACGCCCTGCGGATCGATATCGTCGATCTCGCCAATAGCAGGCAGGAAGGTGCCGTTCGCCAGTTCGTCAAGGCTGGATACCGCCAGCGGATGACGCAGCAGCGATTTCGGCGACATGACCACCAGCGGACGGCGCATACCGCGCAGCGCCTGACGGCGGAGCATGTGGTACACCTGCGCCGGTGTGGACGGTACGCAGACCTGCATGTTTTGTTCTGCACAGAGTTGCAGGTAACGCTCCAGACGGGCGGAGGAGTGCTCCGGACCCTGACCTTCATAGCCGTGCGGCAGCAGCATCACCAGACCGCACATACGGCCCCATTTCTGCTCGCCGGAGCTGATGAACTGGTCAATGACCACCTGCGCGCCGTTAGCGAAGTCGCCGAACTGCGCTTCCCAGATGGTCAGGGTACGAGGTTCTGCAGTCGCGTAGCCGTATTCGAACGCCAGCACCGCTTCTTCAGAGAGCACGGAGTCCCAGACGCGGAAAGTGCCCTGTGAATTGTGGACATGATGCAGCGGCGTCCAGGTGGAGCCGTTGGTCTGGTTATGGATCACCGCATGACGGTGGAAGAAGGTGCCGCGGCCGGCATCTTCGCCGGACAGACGCACCGCGATGCCTTCATCAACCAGGGTCGCGTAAGCAAGGTTTTCCGCTGCGCCCCAGTCAAAGAGCTTCTCGCCTGCCGCCATCGCCAGACGATCGCCGTAAATTTTCGCCACGCGGGACTGCATTTCGATGGCATCCGGCACCGTACTGATGCGCTTCGCCAGCTCCTGCAGACGTTTCATCTCTACCTTGTTCGGGTAGCTTTCATCCCACTCGTGGTTCAGATACGGCGACCAGGTGAACGAATGCATGTTCATCGGACGGTACTCTTTCACCACGCATTCACCCGCATCGAGCATGTCGCGGTAAAGATTGACCATTTCGGTGGCATCTTCCAGGGTGGCGACCTTTTCCTGCTCCAGCTTGTCGGCGTAGATTTTGCGCGGCGTCGGATGTTTTTTGATTTTCTGGTACATCAGCGGCTGGGTTGCGCTTGGCTCGTCGGCTTCGTTATGGCCGTGACGGCGGTAGCACACCAGATCGATAAACACGTCGCGCTTGAAGGTGTTACGGAAATCCAGCGCCACACGGGTGACGAAAGCAACGGCTTCCGGATCGTCCGCATTCACGTGGAAAATCGGCGCCTGCACCATTTTACCGATGTCAGTACAGTACGGCGTGGAACGGGCATCCAGCGGGTTAGAGGTGGTAAAGCCCACCTGGTTGTTGATCACGATACGCACGGTACCGCCAACTTCGTAGCCCCGCGCTTTCGACATGTTCAGGGTTTCCTGCACCACGCCCTGGCCGGTTACCGCCGCATCGCCGTGAATGGTGATCGGCAGTACTTTGTTGCTGCTCGGCTCGTCCAGACGATCCAGACGGGCGCGCACAGAACCCATTACCACCGGGCTGACGATCTCCAGGTGCGACGGGTTAAACGCCAGCGCCAGGTGCACCAGGCCGCCTTCGGTTTCGATATCCGAGGAGAAGCCCATGTGGTATTTCACATCGCCCGTGCCCAGATGTTCTTTATGCTTACCGGCGAATTCGTCAAACAGATCCTGGGATTTTTTGCCCAGCACGTTGATCAGCACGTTTAAACGTCCGCGGTGCGCCATACCCAGCACCACTTCGCGCGTGCCGCTCTTACCGGCATGACGGATCATCTCTTTGAGCATCGGCACCAGCGCGTCGCCGCCTTCCAGCGAGAAGCGTTTCGCGCCAGGGAATTTCGCGCCCAGATAGCGCTCCATCCCTTCCGCCGCCGTCAGTTCGCTGAGGAAGCGTTTTTTCTCTTCGGCGCTGAAAATGCCATGACCCGCTGCCGATTCGATACGCTGCTGGATCCAGCGCTTCTCTTCGGTGCTGGTGATGTGCATGTACTCCGCGCCAATCGAACCGCAATAGGTTTGTTTCAGCGCTTCTAACAGCTCGCCCAGTTTCATGGTGTCTTTGCCGATGGCAAAAGATCCCACGTTGAAACTTTCTTCCAGATCGGCTTCGGTCAGGTCGTGATAATCGAGGGAGAGATCGGCCACGCGCTCTTGTTTCCACAGTCCCAGCGGATCGAGATTCGCATGCTGGTGGCCGCGGAAGCGGTAGGCGTTGATCAATTGCAGGACTTTAACCTGCTTCACGTTGGTGTCAGGGTCAGAAACTGAAGAGGTATAACGTGAGGCATCCTTCGCGAGACGACGGAAATAATCACGTGTTTTGGAATGGAATTGGTCCGGTTTGATACCGGTCACCGGTAGCTGCTGGAACATAGAGCGCCAGTTTTCATCTACCGAATCAGGATCGGTTAAGAAGTCTTCATAGAGCTGTTCTATCCAGCTCTGGTTGGAGCCAGAGAGGTAAGAAGAGTCCAGCCAGGCTTTCATTGCGCCGTTCTGCATCGTGATCCCTTAAGCATTGGTATGCTTATTCGCCGTGGATAACTACACCGTACACCGCCAGGCGCACGTACCAGGGTTCACTTGCGAGCTCTTTTCACTGAGTTGGCCCGCGAAGGAACCTTTAAAAACTGTCTCTCTGTCAGGGCAGTTTTTAGAGGTTTCCTGCATTTTCACTCGGTTTGCCCGGTGGCACTGCGTTTACCGGGCCTACTTAACTGTAGGCCGGATAAGCGCAGCGCCATCCGGCAATCTTACTTATGCACTACGTTGCAGCAGCATCGACTTAATATGGCCGATGGCGCGCGTCGGGTTCAGCCCCTTCGGACACACACTGACGCAGTTCATGATGCTATGGCAGCGAAATACGCTGAAAGCATCGCTCAGCCCTTCGAGGCGCTGATCGGTTTCGGTATCGCGACTGTCGATCAGGAAGCGATACGCAGCCAGCAGACCCGCCGGGCCGATGAACTTGTCCGGGTTCCACCAGAATGACGGACAGGATGTGGAACAGCATGCACAGAGAATACACTCGTACAGCCCATCCAGTTTTTCACGCTGCTCTGGCGACTGAAGATGCTCGCGAGCTGGCGGATTATGTCCATTATTCAACAAGTAAGGCTTAATCTTCTCATATTGGGCATAGAATTGCCCCATGTCCACCACCAGATCGCGGACGACCGGCAAACCGGGCAGCGGGCGGATGACAATTTTCTTCGTGCCGTTACCCAGCGCCGAAATCGGCGTGATGCAGGCGAGGCCATTCTTGCCGTTCATGTTCAGACCGTCGGAGCCGCACACGCCTTCACGGCAGGAGCGACGAAACGCCAGCGTCGGATCTTTTTCTTTCAGCTGCATCAGCGCATCAAGCAGCATCATGTCGCGGCCTTCTTCGCCTTCCAGGGTGTAATCCTGCATACGCGGCGCGTCGTCGACATCAGGGTTATAGCGATAAATCGAAAATTCGAGTTTCATTTATCCTGTCTCCGCATTAATAGGTACGAATCTTCGGCGGGAATGCCGGACGCAGTTTCGGTTCCATATTGACGCTACGGCGCGTCATGGATTCCGATTCAGGCAGATACAGGGAGTGGCACAGCCAGTTTTCGTCGTCACGATCCGGGAAGTCAAAGCGGCTGTGCGCTCCACGGCTTTCAGTACGGAAGTTCGCCGATACTGCCGTGGCGTAAGCCGTTTCCATCAGGTTATCCAGTTCAAGGCATTCGACGCGCTGGGTGTTGAAGTCGCTGGAGGTATCGTCCAGACGCGCGGTTTTCAGACGCTCGCGGATCTCTTTCAGCTGCTCCAGTCCTTTCGCCATCGCATCCCCTTCACGGAATACTGAGAAGTTATGCTGCATACATTCCTGCAACGCTTTACGAATGGTCACCGGATCTTCACCGCTACGGGTGTTGTTCCAGCGATTCACGCGGGTCAGGGAAGCTTCGATATCGGATTCGCTGGCATCGCGCAGTGCGCCCTGCTCGGCGATAGATTCCTGCAAGTGCAGACCAGCCGCGCGACCAAATACCACCAGATCCAGCAGTGAGTTGCCGCCCAGGCGGTTAGCGCCGTGTACCGATACGCAGGCGATTTCGCCTACCGCGAACAGGCCCGGGATCACCACGTCTTCGCCCTGGGCGTTAACGGTCAGCGCCTGGCCGGTCACTTTGGTCGGAATACCGCCCATCATATAGTGACAGGTCGGGATCACCGGGATCGGCTCTTTCACCGGATCGACGTGCGCAAAGGTGCGGGAAAGTTCCAGAATGCCCGGCAGACGGGATTCCAGCACTTCTTTACCCAGGTGGTCGAGCTTCAGTTTCGCGTGCGGACCCCACGGACCGTCGCAGCCGCGACCTTCACGGATTTCGATCATAATGGAACGCGCCACCACGTCACGACCCGCCAGGTCTTTGGCGTTCGGCGCATAACGCTCCATAAAGCGCTCGCCGTGTTTGTTCAGCAGATAACCACCTTCACCACGGCAGCCTTCTGTCACCAGAACGCCTGCACCGGCGATGCCGGTCGGGTGGAACTGCCACATTTCCATATCCTGCACCGGCACGCCAGCGCGCAGCGCCATGCCAACACCGTCGCCGGTATTGATGTGGGCGTTAGTGGTGGACTGGTAAATACGGCCTGCGCCGCCTGTCGCCAGCACGGTAGCGCGGGCTTTGAAGTACACCACTTCGCCGGTTTCAATGCACAGCGCAGTACAACCTACCACCGCGCCATCCTGGTTTTTTACCAGGTCAAGGGCATACCATTCGGAAAAAATGGTGGTGTGATTTTTCAGGTTCTGCTGATAAAGGGTATGCAACAGCGCGTGGCCGGTACGGTCAGCCGCTGCGGCGGTACGTGCCGCCTGCTCGCCGCCGAAGTTTTTCGACTGGCCGCCAAACGGACGCTGATAGATAGAGCCGTTTTCCAGACGGGAGAACGGCAGACCCATATGTTCCAGTTCCAGAATCGCTTCCGGGCCGGTTTTACACATATATTCAATGGCGTCCTGGTCACCGATATAGTCGGAACCTTTCACCGTGTCATACATGTGCCATTCCCAGTTATCTTCGTGGGTGTTACCCAGCGCAACGGTAATACCGCCCTGCGCAGATACGGTGTGGGAACGGGTCGGGAATACTTTGGAGAGCAGCGCACAGGTCTGGCCGCTCTGGGAAATTTGTAGCGCCGCGCGCATACCTGCGCCGCCGGCACCAATGACGACTGCATCAAACTCTCTGACTGGTAAATTCATCACACACCCCACACCACAACAAATCCATAAATAACGTAAACCAGCAGCGCAACCACAATGGCGAGTTGCAGACCAAGACGCAGGCCCGTTGATTTAACGTAGTCGGTCAGCACCTGCCACATGCCAATCCAGGCATGAATTAACGTGGAGAACAGCGCCAGCAGGGTGAAGACTTTGGTAAAGGCGGATGAGAAGAAACCCGTCCAGACGTCATAAGTGATCTCGCCGGAAATGGCGAAAAAACCGACCATATAGATGATGTAAAGCGTCAGAACGAGGGCGGTAGCACGAACAAGAATGAAGTCATGTACGCCGTTGCGTCCGAATGCGGAGGCGTTGCTTACCATACGAGGACTCCTGCGAGAATTGAAAGCACGACAGTAATACCAATAGCGACCCAGGCAGAGCGTTTCCCGGCTTCGAAGGTCTCTTCAAGATAGCCCACATCCATCAATGCATGACGAATACCACCGACGGCGTGATATGCCAGCGCGGTGAGAATGCCCCACATGATGAATTTAGCGAAGAAGCCGTCCATGATGGCGGCGGCTGACTGGAAGCCTTCTTGAGAGGAGAGCGACAGGCCCAGCAACCACAGCAGGATCCCGACCGCCACAAAAGTGATGACGCCAGAAACACGGTGCAGAATGGACGCTATAGCCGTAACAGGAAACCGGATCGTTGTCAGATCCAGATTGACAGGTCTTTGTTTTTTGACATTTTTTATCATGAATAACGCCCACATGCTGTTCTTATAGTTCCTTTCCTCCGGTCTGCAGGCGGGTCAGACAGCGTCCTTTCAATAACCGCACGTTATGCAAATAACATCGCTTCCAGATGCTCAACGACACGTTACAACGCTGGGTGGCTCGGGACGGCAGAGGATTCCGGAGACCTGGCGGCAGTATAGGATGTTCACAAAATCATTACAATTAACCTACATATAGTTTGTCGGGTTTTATGCGGAACAGTGACCGTCATCACGATAACAACATATTTTTAATTTTTAACCATGGGATTTGACAATAGTTAAACATTATTGTTACAAACGACAGCCGAAAAGGCATATAATTCGTAAAAGTTATGGGGTCTCTCTTTCACCTGAGATTTAGTTATGTAAGAGTGAGAAGGATTGACCGACGTTATCAGTACAGTTATTAGTGATAGACAGATTTGACAAATTCGGACTGCTAAGACCCTGATTTGCTGTTGTTTCACTGGTTTTTCAATGTTTGCCTGCCAGCGCCCATCGCTCTGTACCCTGGTACCACCTCTCTGCAGAGTGTCGTGCCAAATAACAAATTGGTAACATTGATTTTCGCTATGAATGCAAATCCGGCTTCTGTGCAGTCTTAAGCATAAGGCGCTAAGGAGACCGTAAATGGCTGATAAGAAAGCAACCATCACTTACAATAGTGAAGATGCTATTGAACTGGATGTGCTAAAAGGCACGCTCGGTCAGGATGTTATTGATATTCGTAGTCTGGGTTCGAAAGGGGTATTTACTTTTGACCCTGGTTTCACCTCTACCGCATCTTGCGAATCCAAAATCACCTTTATCGACGGTGACGAAGGTATCCTGCTCCATCGCGGTTTCCCGATTGATCAGTTAGCCACTGAATCCAACTATCTGGAAGTGTGCTACATCCTGCTGTACGGTGAAAAACCGAGCCAGGAAGAGTATGACGATTTCCGCACCATCGTCACCCGTCACACCATGATCCACGAGCAGATCACCCGTCTGTTCCACGGTTTCCGTCGCGATTCACACCCGATGGCTGTGCTGTGCGGCGTGACCGGCGCGCTGGCGGCTTTCTATCATGACTCGCTGGACGTCAACAATCCGCGCCACCGTGACATCGCTGCATTCCGTCTGCTGTCCAAAATGCCGACGGTCGCCGCCATGTGTTACAAATATTCTATCGGCCAGCCGTTTGTTTATCCGCGTAACGATCTCTCCTATGCCGGTAACTTCCTGCATATGATGTTCTCCACGCCGTGCGAGCCGTACGAAGTGAACCCGGTGCTGGAACGCGCGATGGATCGTATCCTCGTGCTGCACGCGGATCATGAGCAGAACGCCTCTACTTCTACCGTGCGTACCGCAGGCTCCTCCGGCGCGAACCCGTTTGCCTGTATCGCGGCAGGTATCGCTTCCCTGTGGGGACCGGCACACGGCGGCGCGAACGAAGCTGCGCTGAAAATGCTGGAAGAGATCAGCACCGTTGAGCACATTCCGGAATTCGTGCGTCGCGCCAAAGACAAGAACGATTCGTTCCGTCTGATGGGCTTCGGGCATCGTGTTTACAAAAACTACGATCCGCGCGCCACCGTAATGCGTGAAACCTGCCACGAAGTGCTGAAAGAGCTGGGCACCAAAGATGATCTGCTGGAAGTGGCGATGGAGCTGGAACACATCGCGCTGAACGACCCGTACTTCATCGAGCGTAAGCTCTATCCGAACGTGGACTTCTACTCCGGTATCATCCTGAAAGCGATGGGTATTCCGTCTTCCATGTTTACGGTGATCTTCGCGATGGCCCGTACCGTTGGCTGGATCGCGCACTGGAACGAAATGCACGACGACGGCATCAAGATCGCCCGTCCGCGCCAGCTGTACACCGGTTACGAGCAGCGTGATTTCAAATCGGAACTGACGAACCGCTAAGGTTTGTGGCGCCCGGCGGCGCTTCGCTTGCCGGGCCTACGAATTCAGCCAGTAACCACAGGCCGGGTAAGCGTCAGCGCCACCCGGCTTTTCACATCAAATCTGACACCCCGGACACCAGTAAAACGGCCGCGACGACAGCGTGGTTTTCTCAATGATCCCCCCGCACCGCTCACATTTCTTCCCTGCCCGGTGAAACACCTTAAAGCGAAACAGCGCCCCGTGATGTTTGTTCTCTTTTGCCTTGCCGCGCGTCTGGTACGAGAGCCTGGGAATATCCAGCAGCGCCTGCGCCAGCACCTCGATCTGCGCGTCACTTAATTGCGCCGCTTTATGCGTTGGCGCAAGCCCGCTGTGCCAGAGGATCTCCACCCGCAGATAATTGCCCAGCCCGGCAAGAAACGCCTGGTCCAGCAGCAGACCGGAAAACTGTCGGCGGCAGAATTTTGGCGAGCACAGCCGCGCTTTCACCTCCTCCACCGTCAGGCTCATGTCCAGCACGTCAGGGCCGACGCGCTGTAAGAACGGATGGCTTGCCAGCTGCTCCGGTGTCAGCATCTCAATGTCCGAGGCGCTGTAGAGCAGTATTGCGCGTTCGGCGGTCTGCAACTTCACCCGCAGAATACGCGTCGTCTGCGGCGTTTCCCCCGCTTTTACCACGCGCCAGACGCCATACAGCTGATTATGACTGTACAGCGTCAGGCCGCCGGAAAAATGCGTCAGCAGCGCTTTACCGCGCGTCTCCATATGGGTCACATGCTGGCCGATAAGATCAGCGGCGTAGGGTTGCAGACGGTCAAAGGCGAACCAGGCGTCGGTCAGCGGTTGCCCGCCGATAGCCGCTTCAAGGGTATCCGCCGCCCGGCGGATCTCCGGGCCTTCAGGCATGCTGCACCGCCGAAATGGTAATGTTATGTGCCTCAAACGCCTGTCGCAGGCGGCGCGCAAAGGCCAGCGCATGATCGCCGTCGCCATGCAGACAGACGGTTTGCGCGTTCACCTTCACCCAATTGTCGTGAATGCTTTTCACCCGGCCCTGCTGGATCATGGTCAGCGTCTGCGCCAGCGCCTGCTCTTCATCGCTGATGAGCGCGCCGGGCTGCGAGCGCGGCACCAGAGTGCCGTCGTCCTGATATCCCCGGTCGGCAAAGACTTCTTCGCGCGTTGGCAGGCCATAGTGCCTGCCCGCGTCGATGAGCTTGCTACCCGCCAGCCCCACCAGAATGAGCGTCGGATCCAGATCGTGCACCGCGCGGGCGATGGCATCCGCCAGCACCGCGTCCTGCGCCGCCTGGTTATAGAGCATGCCGTGGGGTTTGACGTGCTGCACCTGCCCGCCCTGCGCCCTGGCAATGGCCGCCAGCGCGCCGATCTGATACAGCATCTGCGCATAAACGGTGTCCGCAGGCAGCGTCATCGCCGTGCGGCCAAAGTTTTCCCGATCCGGGAAGGAGGGGTGCGCGCCAATGGCGACGCCGTTTTTCAGCGCTTCGCGTACCGCGTCCTGCATCATCTGCGCGTCACCGGCGTGAAAACCGCAGGCGATGTTGGCAGAAGAAACCAGTTGCAGCAGCGCGGCGTCACAGCCCGCGCCCTCCCCCAGATCGGCATTAAGATCAACGATCACCGCGCACTCCGTAAGCCAGCTGGTCAAGGAACAGCCGCTGCTCGCGTCGCGCCTTCAGCGCTTCTTCTAACGTGCAGGGCACAAAATGGATCGGATCGCCGAGGCGGATCTGCGCAAGATGATACATATCCGCTTCGATCACACAGCCGATACGCGGATAGCCGCCGGTGGTCTGGGCGTCGTTCATCAGCACAATCGGCTGACCGTTGTGCGGCACCTGAATGACGCCGGGGATCAGCCCGTGGGACAGCAGCTCGCGGGTGTCGGTGCGGGTCAGCTGCGCCCCCTGTAAACGATACCCCATGCGGTTACTCTGCGGGCTTAACTGCCAGGGTAAGCGCCAGAACGCCTCAAGGGAGTTTTTATCGAAGGAGTGATATTCCGGCCCCGGCAGCACGCGGATGCGGTTGCCCCAGAGTAACTGTTTGACGCCCTGCGGACCGCTGAACTGCCGCGACGCGGGCAGCACCGGCAGCACGTCGCCCTCTTTCAGCAACCGGCCCTTAAAGCCGCCGGTGCCGGTTTTTAAATCGGTACTGCGCGAGCCCATCACTTCCGGAACATCGATCCCGCCCGCCACGGCCAGATAACTGCGCATACCACGCTGCGGGCTTTTCAGGGTCAAACGCTGCCCTGCGCTCATCGCCTGACGCCAGCCGGTCCACACCGCTTTGCCGTCAAGCTGCGCGTCGCAGCCTGCGCCGGTCAGCGCAAACCAGCCGTCGTGGGTGAATTCGATTTCGCACTGGCCGAGCGTAATTTCCAGCGCGGCGGCGTCGGCCTCGTTGCCCACCAGCGCATTGGCGATTTCCAGCGCCGGGCCGTCCATCGCGCCGCTATAGCTGATGCCGGACTGGCGCAGCCCTTTGCGTTTTCCGGCCTGTACGGAGGTATACATCCCCGCGCGAATAATCTTCAGCATATGCCCTCCTTTTGCGGCACAAAACGCACGGTGTCGCCGGGGCGCAGCAGAACAGGTTCAGCGCTGTGCGGATCAAAGAGCGCCAGCGGCGTGCGGCCAATCAGCTGCCAGCCGCCGGGCGTCGGCAGCGGATAGATGCCGGTCTGCTCGCCGCCGATGCCCACCGATCCGGCAGGCACGCTAAGGCGCGGCTCCGCATGGCGCGGGGTCGCTAACTGTGCGGGCAGGCTGCCAAGATAGGGAAAGCCCGGCTGAAAACCGAGAAACCAGACCTGGTAATCCACCGACGCGTGCAGCTCCACCACCTGTTTTTCGCTCAGGCCGCAGTGGCTGGCGACGTGCGGCAGATCGGGGCCGTCCTCTTTGCCGTAGATCACCGGGATTTCAATCAAGCGCGGATCCGGCTCCAGCGCCTCGCTCTCCTCCCACCAGCGCTGTAAACGCTCAATGGCATCCAGCGCGTTTCCCTGGGGATCGCGCAATACCACGGTGACATTATTCATACCGGGAATGACATCCACCACATCGGGGATGGTCATCGCCCGCTGAACCAGTCGCCAGATCCGCTTCTGGCTGGCCAGCGTGACCGGCGGCTCAAGTTCAAGCACGACAGCCGTTTCACCTAACAGATAACAACGCGCTCGCTGCACTTTCGCTCCTCGCATCAGGCTGGATTAGGAATATCAATAAAGGTGACGTCCAGATCGGTATTTTCCGTCAGCCATTCGCTCAGGGCGCGAATACCGCCGCGCTCGGTGGCGTGATGACCCGCCGCATAGAAATGCAGGCCCTGCTCACGGGCGGAGTGAATGGTCTGCTCCGAAACTTCGCCGGTGATAAAGGCATCCACGCCAAAACGCGCGGCGCTGTCGATAAAGCCCTGACCGCCGCCGGTGCACCATGCGACACGCCGGATCTCCTCCGGCCCGGTGTCGCCACACCACAGCGGCCTGCGCCCCAGACGCGCTTCGATCCACGAAGCCAGCTCCGGGCCGGGCACCGGGATCGCCAGCTCGCCCCAGGGCACCAGATCGTCCACCTGGCCCATCACCGTGATGCCGAGCAGCTTCGCCAGCTGCACGTTGTTGCCCAGCTCCGGGTGCGCGTCCAGCGGCAGGTGCCAGCCGTAGAGGTTGATGTCGTTGGCCAGCAGGGTTTTCAGGCGGTTACGCTTCATGCCGCGAATGATCGGCGCTTCGTTTTTCCAGAAATAGCCGTGATGGACGATCACCGCGTCCGCGCCCAGGCGCACGGCTTCATCCAGCAGCGCCTGGCTGGCGGTGACGCCGGTAATAATTTTTTGTACGCTGTCGCGCCCTTCAACCTGGAGTCCGTTCGGGCCGTAATCGCTGAACGCGCCACTGTTGAGTTTGTCGTTGATCAGTTTTTCCAGATCGCTATTTTTCATCGTGCCTCTCCTTTACGATTTTCGCGCGGCTTCGTACGCCGCCAGCGTGGCAACGCGGGCCTTTTTATGATCGACAATGGGGCGAGGATAATCGAGGGTCACGCCCTGTTTATCGGCCCAGTTCCACGGCTCATGCAGCGCGGTGGCGGGCACCTTCGCCAGCGCCGGAATATAGCGGCGAATAAATTCACCGTCTTTATCGAATCGCTCGCCCTGCGTCGTGGGGTTAAAAATACGAAAGTACGGCGCGGAATCATTGCCGGTGGAGGCCGCCCACTGCCAGCCGCCGTTATTGGCCGCCAGATCGCCGTCAATCAACTGAGACATAAAGTACCGCTCTCCGGCGCGCCAGTCGATAAGTAAGTCTTTGACCAGGAAACTGGCGGTGATCATGCGCAGCCGGTTGTGCATCCAGCCGGTTTCATTCATCTGACGCATGGCGGCATCGACAATCGGGTAACCGGTGTTACCCTCCTGCCACGCCCGGAAATGCGCGTCGTTATCCTGCCACTGCACGCGACGCGTCCAGTCGATAAAGGGCTGGTGCTTGCACAACTCCGGGTGAAAGGTCATCAGATGGCGGTAAAACTCGCGCCAGATCAGCTCGCTGAGCCATACCGCCCCTGCGCCGCCGCCCAGCGCATCGGGCTGCTCTTTCAGCAGGCGATGCAGACACTGGCGCGGCGATAACGAGCCAATCGCCAGACAAACGGATAAGCGGCTGGTGCCGTCGATAGCCGGAAAATCCCGCCGCGCCTCATATTCCCCTGCCCCCTGCTGGCAGAATTCCCGCAAACGGGCGATGGCGGCTTTTTCGCTGCACGGGAACAGCTCACGATCAAAATCCTGCTGCGGATAGTTCAGCCCGATGGGCGTGAGAGGGTCGCTGAGTGCGCCGCCTTCACGTACTTTTGGCGCGGGGACGCATTCGGGGAGATCCTCACGCAGCCGCCGTAAAAAGGCGTTCTTAAAGGGCGTGAAGACTTTGTACATCTGATGATTGCCGGTGACGACGCTGCCCGGAGCAAGCAGCACACTGTCATCGAAGCCCTGAAACACCACCTCCGGCAGCAGTTTTTCCACCGCGCGGTCGCGCTGGTGCTCGTTGATTTCATACTGATAATTATAAAAAAGATGCGTGACCTGCTGCGCCTCGCAGAGTTCTTTTACTACCTGCTGGCTGGCAGCAAAGTCATCCACTTCTTTAAAAATCAGCGGAATGCCGCGCTCCGCCAGCGACTGTTGAAGATCGTTTAACTGCGCCTGCATACAGGCTGCCTGACGGGGCGCCATCAGGTGATTTTCCCACTGCTGTGGCGTGGCGATAAAGAGTGCCAGTACGCGGGCATGGGGATTGCGGCAGGCCGCCGCGAGCGCAAAATTATCGTTCACGCGGAGATCCGCGCGAAACCAGACCAGATGCGTGGTCATAACTCTCCTGAATTAATGTCCGTAGCGAAGACGAAGCGTTTCCGGCCAGGGATCAAAATAGCGCTGTCCCGACAGATAAGCGTCCGGGAATTCGGCCATATAGTGTTTAAGTAAGGTGACCGGGGCGAGCAGCGGCTGCGTGCCCTGACGGTAGCGGTCAATAAGCGAGGAGAGCTCTTCGCGCTGGCGCGCGTTAAGCTGTTTGCGGAAATAGCCCTGCACGTGCATCAGCACGTTTGTATGGTTGCGGCGCGTGGCCTGATGGGAAAGCAGATCCATCAGCCGCAGACGATATTCGACAAACCACTCCTCCAGCGATGACCATTCATGTATGGCCGCCACGAAGCGTCCCAGTTCGCGGTATTTGGGCTGTGAATGAGCCAGCAGCAGGAGTTTGTAGCGGCTGTGATAGGCGATAAGCTCGCCGCGGGTCAGGCCGCGCTCGCGCACGCTGTTCAGTTCATGCAGGGCATAGACGCGCTCAACGAAGTTTTCGCGGATCATGGGATCGTGCAGCCGCCCGTCTTCTTCCACCGGCAGCCAGGGGAAAGTTTTCATCAGCACGTCGGTATAGATGCCGCGCCCGGCTTTACGGTTATTATTGTTTTCCAGTTCGTAGACGCGCACCCGCTCCATGCCGCAACTGGGGGATTTGGCGCAGACGATATAACCGCACAGGCGGTCAAACTGACTGATGCGTTTTTCCGCAAAGTCGATCATGTCCTGCGTCAGGTCGCCTTCGCGCCCGTCGCTGAAGCGCAGCGAGAGGTCACCCGTATCCTTTTTTACCAGCCGCAGCGCCGGACGCGGCACCGGCAGGCCAATCGCCATTTCCGGGCATACCGGCTCAAATTTCATCAGCGGCGATAACTCTTCAACCGCAAACGCCAGACGCTTATGGCCGCCATCAAAACGCACCTGTTCCCCTAACAGACAGGCGCTGATGCCAACAGGGATTTTCTCACTCATAACGACTCCTTTTAGCCCGTAAAATGAGTGTAGCCTGAGAACATCAAAAAATACCGCGCCGGTTTGCGTGGAACACGTGATGAACAGCTGACTGCTGGTAAAAGCAGCAACCGAACACGTTTCACAATGAATAGCGGATCTACAGGCATAAAAAAACCGCCAAATCAGATTTGGCGGTTTTTCTTTTTTTGCCGCATGGGCTTGTAGTTTGCTGTGTGCGCTTTGCTTCTTAGTAGAAATCGCAGGCGACTTTCTCGGCCTGATCCATCCACACCGGCTTATCGCTGGTTTTCGCCCAGACCCGATGCAGATAGCTGTAAAAACGTGCACGATCTTTCCAGAATAACATCACCGGTAATGCGATGATGCCTGCCGCAACGGCGAAAGCGCGGCGTACGAAAATGACGTGTGCAGGATATTCCCGATATAAAGACATAAGCTTCCCCCTTTTGTTGGTCGGTAACATTCACCGTAAAAATGAATCTGCTGAACTGGTTAAAATAGTACCGTTTTGTTTGTAATTTTACTACTCATCCGACCACTATTTTTCACCTGTTTAGCCAATATTTACACAACCCACCGTAATTAAGTTACAAAATAGTTAAATAAATACTAAACCTTAGTTAAATTGTGCCATTTTTCATTTTTATACTTTTTTTACACCCGCCCGCCTGATTTTTGCGAAATCTTTGCACCGAAAATCCTACCTTCACTACGTTAACAAAAGACACCTGGAGGTGGATTGTGAGTGCAGGCGTAATAACCGGTGTGGTACTGGTTTTCCTGTTGTTGGGCTATCTGGTTTACGCCCTGATAAACGCGGAGGCCTTCTGATGGCGGCTCAGGCGTTTTTACTGATCGCCAGCTTTATGCTGGTGCTGATGGTGCTGGCACGACCGCTGGGCGGCGTACTGGCAAAAATGGTGCGCGGTGCGCCCCTTGCAGGCACGGGGGGCGTTGAAAACCTGCTGTGGCGCGGGCTGGGCATTAATCCGTCGCCGATGAACTGGCGGCAATATCTGTTCGCCATTCTTGCGATCAATATTTGCGGGCTGGTGCTGCTGTTCGCGATGCTGATGGTGCAGGATCATCTGCCGCTGAACCCGCAGCAACTGCCTGGCCTGTCATGGCATCTGGCGCTGAATACTGCGGTGAGTTTTGTCGCTAACACCAACTGGCAGTCGTATGCCGGTGAAAGCACGCTCAGCTATTTCAGCCAGATGGTCGGGCTGACGGTACAGAACTTCCTCTCTGCCGCTACCGGCATTGCGGTGCTCTTTGCGCTGATCCGCGCGTTCGCCCGACAAAGCGTTAATACGCTGGGTAACGCCTGGGTCGATCTGACGCGCATTACCCTGTGGATCCTGCTGCCGCTCTCGCTGCTGCTGGCGCTGTTCTTTATGCAACAGGGCGTACTGCAAAACATCGATGCCTATCAGCCCTTTACTTCGCTGGAAGGGGCGAAGTCGGTGCTGCCGATGGGACCGGTGGCCTCGCAGGAAGCCATTAAACTGCTGGGCACCAACGGCGGCGGTTTCTTTAACGCCAACTCCTCGCATCCGTTTGAAAACCCCACCGCGCTGACCAACCTGGTGCAGATGCTGGCGATCTTTATCATCCCCGCCGCGCTCTGCTTCGCCTTTGGCGACGCGGTCGGCGATAAACGCCAGGGTCACATGATCCTCTGGGCGATGTCCATCATCTTCGTGGTCTGCGTTGCGCTGGTAATGTGGGGCGAGCTGCACGGCAACGCTAACCTCACGGCGTTTGGCGCAGACAGCCACATCAATATGGAAGGCAAAGAGAGTCGCTTCGGCATTCTGGCGAGCAGCCTGTATGCAGTGGTCACCACGGCGGCCTCCTGCGGTGCGGTGAACGCCATGCACGACTCTTTCACCGCGCTGGGCGGCATGATCCCGCTGTGGCTGATGCAGATCGGCGAAGTGGTGTTCGGCGGCGTCGGATCCGGTCTGTACGGCATGTTGCTGTTCGTCCTGCTGGCAGTCTTTATCGCCGGGCTGATGATTGGCCGCACGCCGGAATACCTCGGCAAAAAAATCGACGTCCGCGAGATGAAAATGACCGCGCTGGCGATCCTCGTCACCCCGCTGCTGGTGCTGCTCGGCACCGCGCTGGCGATGATGACCGAGGCCGGACGCGCAGGCATGTTAAACCCCGGCACCCACGGCTTCAGCGAAGTGCTGTATGCGGTGTCGTCTGCCGCGAACAACAACGGCAGCGCCTTTGCCGGACTGAGCGCCAACACGCCGTTCTGGAACTGTCTGCTGGCGGTCTGCATGTTCGCCGGGCGCTTCGGGGTGATCATCCCGGTCATGGCTATCGCCGGGTCGCTGGTGATGAAAAAACGCCAGCCCGCCGGTAACGGCACCCTGCCCACGCACGGCGCATTGTTTGTCGGTCTGCTGATCGGCACCGTGCTGCTGGTGGGTGCGCTGACCTTTATTCCCGCGCTGGCCTTAGGCCCGGTCGCAGAACATCTTTCCTTACGTTAAGGCGCACACAATGAGCCGCAAGCAACTTGCCCTGCTCGAACCCGCGCTGGTTCGTCAGGCACTTTTAGATTCTTTCCGCAAATTAAGCCCGCGTGCGCAGTGGCGCAACCCGGTGATGTTTATGGTCTGGCTGGGCAGCCTGCTCACCACCCTGCTGTGCGTGGCGATGGCCACCGGGCAGATGTCGGGCAGCGCCGGATTTACCGGCACCATCAGCCTCTGGCTGTGGTTTACCGTATTGTTCGCCAACTTTGCCGAAGCGCTGGCGGAGGGCCGCAGTAAAGCCCAGGCCAACAGCCTGAAAGGGGTACAGAAAACGGCGTTTGCCCGCAAGCTGCGCGCCCCGCGTCACGATGCGCAGCAGGATCAGGTGCCCGCTGCCGATCTGCGCAAGGGCGATATTGTGCTGGTGGAAGCCGGTGACATTATCCCCTGCGACGGCGAAGTGATCGAAGGCGGCGCGTCGGTGGATGAAAGCGCCATTACCGGTGAATCCGCGCCGGTGATCCGCGAATCCGGCGGCGATTTTGCCTCGGTGACCGGCGGCACACGCATTCTTTCTGACTGGCTGGTGATCCAGTGCAGCGTTAACCCTGGCGAAACCTTCCTTGATCGCATGATCGCCATGGTGGAAGGCGCGCAACGCCGCAAAACGCCGAACGAAATCGCGCTGACCATTCTGCTGGTGGCGCTGACCATCGTTTTCCTGCTGGCGACGGCGACCCTGTGGCCGTTCTCGGCTTACGGCGGCACGGCGGTCAGCGTGACGGTGCTGGTGGCGCTGCTGGTCTGTCTGATCCCGACCACCATCGGCGGGCTGTTATCCGCCATCGGCGTGGCGGGGATGAGCCGTATGCTGGGGGCAAACGTGATCGCCACCAGCGGACGCGCGGTGGAAGCGGCAGGCGATGTCGATGTGCTGCTGCTGGATAAAACCGGCACCATCACCCTCGGCAACCGTCAGGCCTCCGCCTTCCTGCCGGTAAAAGGGGTGGAAGAACGGGCGCTGGCAGACGCCGCGCAGCTCTCCTCGCTGGCGGATGAAACGCCGGAAGGCCGCAGCATCGTGATCCTCGCCCGTCAGCGCTTTAATCTGCGCGAGCGGGATATTCAGAGCCTGAATGCGACTTTCGTGCCCTTCACCGCCCAGACGCGCATGAGCGGCATCAATATTCAGGATCGTCTGATCCGTAAAGGCTCGGTGGATGCGCTGCGCCGCCATATCGAGGCCAACGGCGGGCACTTCCCGCCGGATGTCGACGCGCTGGTGGAAACCGTCGCCCGTCAGGGCTCCACGCCGCTGGTGGTGGCGGACGGCGCAACGGTGCTCGGCGTCATCGCCCTGAAAGATATCGTCAAAGGCGGCATCAAGGCGCGTTTCGCCCAGTTGCGCGCCATGGGTATCAAAACCGTGATGATCACCGGCGATAACCGCCTGACCGCTGCGGCTATTGCCGCCGAAGCGGGCGTCGATGATTTCCTCGCGGAAGCGACGCCGGAAGCGAAACTGGCGCTGATCCGCCAGTATCAGTCCGATGGCCGTCTGGTGGCAATGACCGGCGACGGCACCAACGATGCGCCAGCGCTGGCGCAGGCAGATGTGGCAGTGGCGATGAACTCCGGTACCCAGGCCGCGAAAGAGGCGGGTAACATGGTGGATCTGGACTCAAACCCCACCAAGCTCATCGAAGTGGTGCATATCGGTAAACAGATGCTGATGACACGCGGCTCGCTCACCACTTTCAGTATCGCCAACGATGTGGCGAAGTATTTCGCCATTATCCCGGCGGCGTTCGCGGTGACTTATCCGCAGCTGAACGCACTGAACGTGATGCACCTGCACTCCCCGGCGTCGGCGATTTTAAGCGCGGTGATCTTTAACGCGCTGATCATCGTGTTTCTCATTCCGCTGGCGCTGAAAGGCGTGAGCTATAAGCCCCTGAGCGCCTCCGCCATGCTGCGCCGTAACCTGTGGATTTACGGTCTCGGCGGCCTGGTGGTGCCCTTTATCGGCATCAAGCTGATTGACCTGCTGTTGTCGCTCACCGGTCTGGTGTAAGGATCCTGAAAATGGCTGTTTTACGTCCTGCTGTTCTGCTGTTGTTATTCTTAACCTTGATCACCGGCGGGCTGTACCCGCTGGTCACTACCGTGCTGGGCCAGTGGTGGTTCCGCGACCAGGCGAACGGCTCGCTGATCCGCGTGGAAGATGAGGTTCGTGGCTCGCGGCTGATCGGGCAAAACTTTAGCGCGCCGGGATATTTTCACGGTCGCCCTTCTGTAACTTCAGATTCGCCTTATAATCCGCTGGCGTCCGGCGGCAGTAATCTGGCGGCCAGCAATCCGGCGCTGGATACGGCGATCCGTGAGCGCGTCGCCGCGCTGCGGGCGGCCAACCCCCAGGCGGATCAGCGCGTGCCGGTAGAGCTGGTCACCGCCTCGTCGAGCGGGCTGGATTATGGCCTCAGCCCTGCGGCGGTGCGCTGGCAGATCCCGCGCGTGGCGCAGGCCCGTGGGCTGTCGGCAGAGGTGCTGTCGCAGCTGGTCGAACGCCATACGCAGCAGCCGCTCATCGCGTTTAGCGGCGAGCCGGTGGTGAATATCGTTGAGTTAAACCTCGCGCTGGACGCGCTTAAGGATAATCCTGAATGACAGACGAGCCGTTGCGCCCGGATCCTGACCGCCTGCTGGAGCAGGCCGCTGCCCCCCATCGCGGCAAGCTGAAGGTGTTTTTTGGTGCCTGCGCCGGGGTCGGCAAAACCTTCGCCATGCTGGCGGAAGCGCAGCGCCTGCGGGCGCAGGGGCTGGATATTTTAATCGGCGTGGTGGAAACCCATGGCCGCCCGGAAACCGCGGCGATGCTGACGGGGCTGGCGACGCTGCCGCCCCGCCGTATCGCTCACCGGCGGCGGGAGCTGGATGAGTTTGACCTGGATGCCGCCCTGGCGCGGCGTCCGGCGCTGATCTTAATGGATGAGCTGGCGCACACCAATGCGCCCGGCTCACGCCATCCAAAACGCTGGCAGGATGTAGAAGAGTTACTGGAAGCAGGCATTGATGTGTTCACCACCGTTAATGTGCAGCATCTGGAAAGCCTCAACGATGTGGTCAGCGGCGTCACCGGGATCCAGGTGCGGGAAACCGTGCCGGATCCCTTTTTTGATGCCGCCGACGAAGTGGTGCTGGTGGATCTGCCGCCGGACGATCTGCGCCAGCGCCTGCACGATGGCAAAGTCTACTTCGGCGGCCAAGCCGAGCGCGCCATCGAACACTTTTTCCGTAAAGGCAATCTGATCGCCCTGCGCGAGCTGGCGCTGCGCCGCACCGCCGACCGGGTGGATTCGCAGATGCGCGCCTTTCGCGGTCGCCCCGGCGAGGAGAAAGTCTGGCATACGCGGGACGCCATTTTGCTGTGCATCGGTCACGGCACCGGTAATGAAAAACTGGTGCGTACTGCCGCGCGTCTGGCGGCCAAACTCGGCAGCGAATGGCATGCGGTGTACGTGGAAACCCCCACTCTGCACAAACTGCCGGAAGCGCAGCGCCGCGCCATTCTCAGCGCGTTACGCTTAGCTCAGGAACTGGGCGCGGAAACCGCCACCCTTGCGGATCCACAGCAGGAAAAGGCGATTGTCCGCTACGCCCGTGAGCATAATCTCGGCAAAATTATCACCGGCCGCCGTACATCGCGCCGTTTCTGGCAGCATGAAACCTTTGCCGAAAGGCTGGCGCGGCTGGCTCCCGATCTGGATTTGATGATCGTCGCCCTGGAAGATAAACCCGCCCCTGCCGCCGCCCGTACGACGGACACCCGGCCGTGGCTGGATCGCTGGCGCGTGCAGCTCACCGGTACGCTGGTGGCCGTCGGGCTGTGCGCGCTGATCACCCTGATCGCCAGCCAGTGGCTGATGGCCTTTGACGCCGCCAACCTGGTGATGCTCTACCTGCTGGGCGTGGTGATAGTCGCGCTGTTTTATGGCCGCTGGCCGTCGGTGCTGGCGACGGTGATTAACGTGGTCAGCTTCGATCTGTTTTTCATCGCCCCGCGCGGTACCCTGGCGGTGTCGGACGTGCAGTATCTGCTGACCTTCGGCGTCATGCTCACCGTCGGGCTGGTGATCGGTAATCTCACCGCTGGCGTGCGCTATCAGGCGCGGGTGGCGCGTTACCGCGAGCAGCGTACCCGGCATCTGTATGAGCTGTCGAAAGCGCTGGCCGCCGGGCGTAACGAGCGCGACATCGCCGCCACCAGCGAAGCCTTTATCCGCTCCACCTTTCACGCGCAAAGCCAGTTGCTGATCGCCGGACCGGACGGCACGCTGACCGCCCTCACCCGCCAGCCGGGGCTGACGCCCTGGGATGACGCCATCGCCCAGTGGAGCTTTACCAAAGGCCAGCCTGCGGGCGCGGGCACCGATACGCTGCCCGGCGTGCCCTATCAAATTTTGCCGCTGAACAGCGCCGATAAAACCCGCGGCCTGGTGGTGGTGGAGCCCACCAGCCTGCGCCAGCTGATGATCCCTGAACAGCAGCGGTTGCTGGAAACCTTTACCCTGCTGGTGGCGAACGCCCTGGAGCGTCTGGCGCTCACCGCCAGCGAACAGCAATCGCGGCTGGCGAGCGAGCGGGAAAGCGTGCGCAATGCGCTGCTGGCGGCGCTGTCCCATGACCTGCGTACGCCGCTGACGGTGCTGTTCGGCCAGGCGGAGATCCTGACGCTGGATCTGGCCAGCGAAGGCTCGCCCCACGCCACCCAGGCCAGTGAAATCCGTCAGCATGTGCTGAACACCACGCGGCTGGTGAATAATCTGCTGGATATGGCGCGTATTCAGTCCGGCGGATTTAATCTTAAAAAGGAGTGGCTGACGCTGGAAGAAGTGATCGGCAGCGCGCTGCGCACCATGGAGGCGCTGCCCGGCAGCCGGCAGATCGCCCTTGAGATGCCGGATCCGCTGATGCTGGTGCATATCGACGGGCCGTTGTTCGAGCGGGTGCTGATCAATCTGCTGGAAAACGCCCTGAAATACGCCGGGCCGACGGCGCAGATCGGCATTTCCGCCCGTGTCGAAAAAGAGGAATTCCGGCTGGCGGTATGGGATAACGGCCCCGGCATTCCGGAGGGGCAACAGGCGAGTATTTTTGATAAATTTGCCCGTGGTCATAAAGAGTCGGCTATTCCCGGCGTCGGGCTGGGGCTGGCCATTTGCCAGGCGATTGTCAGCGTGCACGGCGGCACTATTACCGCCGCTAACCGCCCGGAAGGCGGGGCCTGTTTCTGTGTTACACTGCCGCAGGGATCCCCCCCGGCCCTGACTGAACTCCCCGAGGATCTGTGATAAGCGTACTCATTGTTGAAGATGAACAGGCCATTGTCCGCTTTCTGCGCACCGCGCTGGAGGCCGATGGCCTGCGCGTTTACGACGCCGGAACCTTACAGCGCGGTCTGCTCGAAGCCGTCACGCGCAAGCCCGACCTGGTGATCCTTGACCTCGGCCTGCCGGACGGCGACGGCATTGATTTTATTCGCGATCTGCGCCAGTGGAGCCAGGTGCCGGTACTGGTGCTGTCGGCGCGCATTGAGGAGAGCGACAAGATCGCCGCCCTCGATGCCGGTGCCGACGATTATCTCAGCAAGCCGTTCGGCATTGGCGAGTTACAGGCGCGCCTTCGGGTGGCGCTGCGCCGTCATGCCGGGGCGCGGCAAAGCGATCCGCTGGTCAGTTTTTCCGATATTCAGGTCGATCTGGCGGCGCGGCGCATTACCCGTAATGACGAAGAGATCCACCTCACGCCCATTGAGTTTCGCCTGCTGGCGGTGCTGTTAAATAATCACGGCAAAGTGCTGACCCAGCGCCAGCTGCTAAGCCAGGTGTGGGGGCCGAATGCTGTTGAGCACAGCCACTATCTGCGCATCTATATGGGCCACCTGCGCCAGAAGCTGGAAAGCGATCCGGCGCGCCCGCGTCATCTGTTAACGGAAACCGGCATCGGCTATCGTTTTATGCTGTAAGCGTCCCTGTTAACACGTCTTCTCTTGCGTTTGAATAAAAACACGCAATCCTGCCCGCTTTATTCATTTATTTGAGGCCTGGAGGCCATTTATTTCCACCAGGTGAATAAAACAGCAAAAATATATTAAAAGCAGCTTTATAACATCTAATTAACCTTTTCACGCCACCAGGCGATCCGTACGGCATTATTCACTTTTACCGACTAAATATTTCTGATCTGCGCTGTTTTTGTTGATCGCCCTCACAGACTACCCGTATTTCCAGGATAAAATGACCGCGCTTTCAAACAGCAAAAGGATTTTATTATGGAAAATAACAGCAGGCTGATGCCCCATATAAGACGCACCACCCATATTATGATGTTTGCCCACCGTAACAGCTTCGACTTTCATTTCTTTAACGCCCGATAACCGTTCCGGTTTCGGGTCTGCCTTCTTTTCCTGATTTCAGCGAGTTAGCTGACGTCTGGTTTCGTGCACGCCCAACATAAATAAAAATAACGTTTTCCCCGGAGTTTATTTTCCGGCGCTGACGCTTATTTAAAAATCATATCAATTCCCCTTACGGGAGTTGCGGGACGCCCTGTCCCTTTAAACAAGGAAAGATTATGCAACGCTTAAAAATTGCGGTCAGCCGCGCCTGTCCGGACTGTTTTACCACCCAGCGTGAAATAGTAAATGTTAACGACACCGATTATATGGATGTCGCCGCGGTCGTATTATCCATTAACGATATTTATAAAGGGATCGTCGAAGAAATAGAAGAAACCGGTTTTGGCATTCCGCTTTTTGTCGTCAGCCACGAAGGGGAATTTGTGCCGTCGGAGTATCTGGCGCGCATTCAAGGGGTATTTGAATATCAGGATGCCTGCCATGATTATTATGGCCGCCAGCTCGAAGCCGCCGCGCAAAAATATGAGCGCGCCTTACGTCCGCCGTTTTTCAGTGCGTTAGTGGATTACGTAAAACAGGGAAACAGCGCCTTTGATTGCCCCGGCCATCAGGGCGGACAATTCTTTCGCCGCCATCCTGCCGGTAATCAGTTTGTCGATTTCTTTGGCGAGACGCTGTTCCGCGCGGATCTCTGTAATGCCGACGTGGCGATGGGCGATTTACTGATCCACGAAGGCGCGCCCTGTATTGCCCAGCAGCATGCGGCAAAAGTTTTTAATGCCGATAAAACTTATTTCGTGCTGAACGGCACCTCATCGGCGAACAAAGTGGTGCTCAATGCGTTGCTGACGCCGGGGGATCTGGTGCTGTTCGACCGTAATAATCACAAATCCAACCACCACGGCGCGCTGTTGCAGGCCGGGGCGACGCCGGTGTATCTGGAAACGGCGCGTAACCCCTACGGCTTTATCGGCGGCATAGACGCGCACTGTTTTGCAGAAAACTATCTGCGCGAGCAGATTGCGGAAGTTGCCCCGCAACACAGGAATACGCCCCGCCCGTTCCGCATGGCGGTGATCCAGCTTGGCACTTATGACGGCACCATTTATAACGCGCGTCAGGTGGTGGATAAGATCGGGCATCTGTGCGATTACATCCTGTTTGATTCGGCCTGGGTCGGCTACGAGCAGTTTATCCCGATGATGGCCGACTGCTCGCCGCTGCTGCTGGAACTGAATGAAAAGGATCCGGGCATTCTGGTCACCCAGTCGGTGCATAAACAGCAGGCCGGATTTTCCCAGACCTCGCAGATCCATAAAAAAGACAGCCATATCAAAGGCCAGCCGCGCTATGTGCCCCATAAGCGCCTCAATAACGCCTTTATGATGCACGCCTCCACCAGCCCGTTTTATCCGCTGTTTGCCGCGCTGGACGTTAACGCCCGGATGCATGAAGGCGAAAGCGGGAAACGAATGTGGATGCGCTGCGTCGAACAGGGCGTGGAAGCACGCAAAATGATCCTGCAAAACTGCAAGTTCATCCGCCCCTTTGTGCCCGCCACCGTCGATGGCCGTCCGTGGGAAACCTTCGAGACGCACGACATTTGCCGCGATCTGCGCTTCTTCCATTTCGTGCCGGGGGAAAACTGGCACGCCTTCGAAGGCTACGCGCCGCACCAGTATTTTGTCGATCCCTGCAAACTGCTGCTTACCACGCCGGGCATCAATGCCCGCACCGGCGAGTACGACCGCTTTGGCGTCCCGGCCACCATTCTGGCGAACTATCTGCGTGAGAACGCCATTGTGCCGGAGAAGTGCGATCTGAACTCGATCCTCTTCCTGCTCACCCCGGCGGAAGGCATGGGCAAACTTCAGCAACTGGTATCGCAACTGGTGCAGTTCGAGAAACTGCTGGAAAACGATGCGCCGATGCAGGAGGTGCTGCCGTCGCTCTATCGCCAGCATCAGCAGCGTTATGAAGGCTACACGCTGCGCCAGCTGTGCCAGGAGATGCACGATCTCTATGCGCGTAACAACGTCAAACAGCTGCAAAAAGAGATGTTCCGTAAAGATCACTTCCCGCCGGTGAAGATGAATCCGCAGGCGGCGAACTATGCCTACATCCGTGGCGAAGTGGAGCTGGTGACGCTGCGCGATGCCGAGGGGCGGATCGCCGCGGAAGGGGCGCTCCCCTACCCGCCGGGGGTGCTGTGCGTGGTGCCTGGCGAGATCTGGGGCGGCGCGGTGCTGCGTTACTTCGCCGCGCTGGAAGAAGGCATCAATTTGCTGCCGGGCTTTGCGCCTGAACTGCAGGGTGTCTACATCAAAGAGATCGACGGACGTAAACAGGTGTGGTGCTACGTCATTAAGCCGCAAACCGCTGAACCGGCGCTGTTGAAAGGGGAAACATTATGAGCAAATCCAACAAGATGGGCGTTGTGCCGCTCACCATTCTGACGATGGTCAATATGATGGGCTCCGGCATTATTATGCTGCCCACCAAGCTTGCGGAAGTGGGCACCATCTCGATTATCTCCTGGCTGGTGACGGCGGTCGGCTCCACGGCGCTGGCGTGGGCGTTCGCCAAATGCGGGATGTTCAGCCGCAAGTCCGGGGGGATGGGCGGTTACGCGGAGTACGCTTTCGGTAAGTCCGGCAACTTTATGGCGAACTACACCTATGGCGTATCGCTGCTGATTGCTAACGTCGCCATTGCCATTTCCGCCGTCGGCTACGGCAGCGAACTGCTCGGCGCCACGCTCAGCCCGGTGCAGATCGGTATCGCCACTATTTGCGTGCTGTGGATCTGCACGGTGGCGAACTTTGGCGGCGCGCGCATTACCGGGCAGCTCAGCAGTATCACCATCTGGGGAGTGATCATTCCGGTGATCGGCCTGTCGGTGATCGGCTGGTTCTGGTTCAGCCCGGAGATGTACGCTCAGTCCTGGAACCCGCATCAGGTGCCGTTCTTTGATGCTGTGGGGTCGTCCATTGCCATGACGCTGTGGGCTTTTCTGGGGCTGGAATCCGCCTGCGCCAATACCGAGGTGGTGGAAAATCCGGAGCGCAACGTGCCCATCGCGGTGATGGGCGGCACCCTGGGGGCGGCGGTGATTTATGTCGTCTCCACCAACGTTATCGCGGGAATTGTGCCGAATATGGATCTGGCAAACTCCACTGCCCCGTTCGGGCTGGCTTTTTCGCAGATGTTCACGCCCGGCGTCGGGAAAGTGATCATGGGGCTGATGGTGATGTCCTGCTGCGGTTCGCTGCTTGGCTGGCAGTTCACTATCGCGCAGGTGTTCAAATCTTCCGCTGATGAAGGCTACTTCCCGAAAATCTTCTCGAAGGTGAGTAAAGCGGATGCGCCGGTAAAAGGAATGCTGACCATTGTCATTATTCAGAGTGGACTGTCGCTGATGACCATCAGCCCGTCGCTGAACAAACAGTTCAACGTGCTGGTGAATCTGGCGGTGGTGACCAACATCATTCCGTATATTCTATCGATGGCGGCGCTGGTGATCATTCAGAAGGTCGCGAAGGTGGAACCGCGTAAAGCGAAGGCGGCTAACGTGGTGGCGCTGATGGGCGCGCTCTACAGCTTCTATGCGCTCTACTCCTCCGGGCCGGAAGCCATGCTGTATGGCGCGATCGTGACCTTCATGGGCTGGACGCTGTACGGGCTGGTGTCGCCGCGCTTTGAGCTCAAAGATAAGCACGGCTGAAAAAAAGCCTCCCGGTAAAGGGAGGCTTTGGTGTTTTTCGCCCGGCGGCGCAGGCTTGCCGGGCCTACAGGTCATGTAGGCCGGGTAAGGCGAAGCCGCCACCCGGCAACAAGATCACGCGTTTTTCAGCCATGTAGGCCGGGTAAGCGCAGCGCCACCCGGCAACAGGATCACGCGTTTTTCAGAACTTCGCTGACAATCTCTACCGCTTCTTTCTCGATCAGCTTACGGTGCTCTTCACCGAGGAAGCTTTCGCAGTAAATCTTGTACGCATCTTCCGTACCGGACGGACGCGCCGCAAACCAGCCGTTTTCGGTCATCACTTTCAGCCCGCCGATGGACGCGCCGTTACCCGGCGCCGCCGTCAGACGTGCGGTGATCGGATCGCCTGCCAGGGTGTCGGCGCTGACCATTTCCGGCGACAGCTTCGACAGCGCCGCTTTTTGCGCTGAAGAGGCAGACGCCTGTAAACGGTTGTAGCTCGGCGCACCAAAGCGCGCGGCCAGCTCGTCATAATGCTGCTGCGGGTTTTTACCCGTTACCGCGGTGATTTCCGCCGCCAGCAGGCACATGATGATGCCGTCTTTATCGGTGGACCACGGGGTGCCGTCGAAACGCAGGAAGGACGCGCCCGCGCTCTCTTCGCCGCCGAAGCCGAAGCTGCCGTCGTACAGACCATCCACGAACCACTTAAAGCCCACCGGCACTTCCACCAGCTTACGGCCCAGCGCGTTCACCACGCGGTCGATCATCGCCGAGGACACCAGGGTTTTACCCACTGCGACATCCTGGCCCCACTGCGGACGGTGCTGGAACAGATAGTTGATGGCGACCGCCAGATAGTGGTTCGGATTCATCAGGCCGGCTGGCGTGACGATACCGTGACGGTCATAGTCCGGGTCATTGGCAAACGCCAGATCGAACTTATCGCGCAGGGCCAGCAAGCCCGCCATCGCGCACTCAGAGGAGCAGTCCATACGGATCGCGCCGTCTTTATCAAGGTGCATAAAGCGGAAGGTCTGATCGACCTGATCGTTCACGATGGTCAGGTTCAGATTGTAGTGGCTGGCGATGCGTTTCCAGTATTCGATACCGGAGCCGCCCAGCGGATCGACGCCCAGCGTCAGGCCCGCTTTCTGGATCGCCGCCATATCCACGATCTCCGCCAGCCCTTCGATAAACGGCTGCACCAGATCCTGTTCTTTAATATGACCGGACGCCATCGCGGCATCCAGCGACAGGCGCTTCACGTCTTTCAGGCCATCGGCCAGCAGCTGGTTGGCGCGATCTTCCACCACTTTGGTGACGTTGGTATCGGCCGGGCCACCGTTAGGCGGATTGTATTTGATGCCGCCATCTTCCGGCGGGTTGTGCGACGGGGTGATGACGATGCCGTCGGCCTGAGCGCCACCCTTTTTGTTATGCTCCAGGATCGCATTGGATACGGCAGGCGTCGGCGTATAGCCGTTATTTTCCTGCACCACCACGTCCACGCCGTTGGCTGCCAGCACTTCCAGCACGGAGTTAAACGCAGGCTCTGACAGCGCGTGGGTATCTTTACCCACATAGCAGGGACCGGTAATGCCGTTTTTCGCGCGGTTTTCCGCAATCGCCTGGGCGATAGCCAGAATGTGCGGCTCGTTAAAGCTGTGACGGGCAGCGCTGCCACGGTGGCCTGATGTGCCGAATTTGACCGCATGTTCTGCATGACCCACTTCCGGTTTCAGCACATAGTACTGAGAGGTAAGTTGGGCGACGTTAATCAGATCGCTCTGCTGTGCAGGTTGTCCTGCACGGGGGTGGTTAGCCATTGCCTGGTCCTTCTTATGCAAGGATTAAATTGTGCCGCAAACCTTTTCGATCAATTCCGCCGGGAACTGCATCGACTGCATGATGTGTTCGATCATGCCGCATTTACGGCCCGTATTAGTGTTGGTGATCACCCAGTAAGGTGTGCCTGGCACTTCTTTGGGTTTGGTCTGGTTTCCGCTTTGCAGCAGTGTTTTCGCATCTGCGGCAAAGTAGACGCGCGTACGGCCATGTAATGACTCGGTGGCGTCGGCGAAACCTTTTGCATCCAGTGAATACAGTGTAGACAGCACCAGCATAAAACGATTAACCGCGCGCTTCTGATCGGCATATTCGTCAGACAGCAGCAGTTCACGCATGGCGCGGACTTTATCTTTTACCGGGTTGGATACGACATCAGGGGCAGGGCTGACAGCGGCAGCCGGCGCGGCTTTGGTCACAGGGGCCGCAGACTGCGCGGCGGCAGAAAACTTCAGCATGCGCCTTAAAATGTCGGATGCACTCTCGCCAATGTGTTTCGTGTGGCTGGCAATGTAGGTGTAGAGTTCATCATCAACTTCGATCGTTTTCATCTTAATCCAGTGAGGTCACTTTTCTGAATACAAGTCATTGAGATTATAGGGGCAAATCTCAACAGCGGATAGCGGCCAGGCTTTTCTGACGCAAAAGTCAGATAAAGATGATCCCTTGCAGCCGGGCGGCAGAATGGTCAACATGATACCCTAACCTGAGAGAGCGAAAAAAAGAACTTTGCCATGAAATTGAATACCCGCGCGCAAACTGCACAACAATCGCACAACAATTCTCCCATCGTCCTTGTTCACGGTCTGTTTGGCAGCCTGGACAACCTCGGGATCTTAGCCCGCGACCTGATTAACGACCACGATGTGGTACAGGTGGATATGCGCAACCACGGTCTTTCCCCGCGTTCGCCTGAAATGACCTACCCGGCGATGGCGCAGGATCTGCTGGATACCCTTGACGAATCAGGGATCGAAAAAGCCACCTTTATTGGTCACTCCATGGGCGGTAAAGCGGTGATGGCGCTGACCGCGCTGGCCCCCGAACGCATCGACAGGCTGGTGGCGATTGATATGGCGCCGGTCGCTTATCCGGTGCGCCGCCACGACGAGATTTTTACCGCCATCAATGCCGTTACCGATGCCGGGGTGAGCACCCGCCAGCAGGCCGCCGCCGTGATGCGCGAGCATCTGGACGAAGAAGGCGTGATCCAGTTTCTGCTTAAATCCTGGGCCGACGGCGGGTGGCGCTTTAACGTGCCGGTACTCTGGGATCAGTATGAGAACATCATCGGCTGGAAAACCGTCCCCGCCTTCGATAAACCGGCCCTGTTTATTCGCGGCGGCAACTCCCCTTACGTGACCGATGCGTACCGTGATGCGCTGCTGGCGCAATTCCCGCAGGCGCGGGCGCATGTGGTCGCCGGTGCCGGGCACTGGGTGCATGCGGAAAAACCCGATGCCGTACTGCGGGCGATCCGTCGCTATCTTGCTGATAATGCCAGTTGATTAAAAACCCGGCGACCGAGCGCCGCGACGCGCCCGGTCGTTGGCGTGCCCCTCTCCCTGATGTATGATGGCGCGCTAATTGCGCAGGGCCTCCACCAGGCAGCTTGTTTTTCCCCCGACGTCACTCAAAATCATGGCTAAAGAACAAACGGACCGCACGACACTCGATCTGTTCGCGAATGATCGTCGCCCAGGACGACCGAAAACGAATCCGCATTCGCGTGACGAACAGTTGCGCATTAATAAGCGGAATCAGCTGAAACGCGATAAGGTTCGTGGCCTCAAACGCGTCGAGCTAAAACTAAACGCGGACGCCGTCGAAGCCTTAAATGAACTGGCCGAGGATCGTGACATCAGCCGTAGCGAACTGATTGAGGAGCTTTTAATGGCTCAGCTCGCGCTGCTGCGCGGCCAGGGGATAGTCTGAAAATCCCGCTAAATATCACTTTCATGTAGCACAGAGTGCAGTCTGAGGCGTTTGCAGTTTCCGCGTCCTTCTCTGTTCTGCTATGATTGCCCTTATCCGTGGGCATTGCGCCACCACCATATCATTAAGTTTCAAGAGGTTATTTTACTCATGGCAATCACAGGCATTTTTTTCGGCAGCGACACGGGTAATACCGAAAATATCGCGAAAATGATCCAAAAGCAGCTTGGTAAAGATGTTGCGGACGTGCATGACATCGCCAAAAGCAGCAAAGAAGATCTCGAAGGTTACGATATTCTGCTGCTGGGCATCCCGACCTGGTACTATGGTGAAGCGCAGTGCGACTGGGACGATTTCTTCCCGACGCTGGAAGAGGTCGATTTCAACGGCAAATTAGTCGCCCTGTTCGGCTGTGGCGACCAGGAAGACTACGCGGAATATTTCTGCGATGCGCTGGGCACCATCCGCGACATCATCGAGCCGCGCGGCGCGACTATCGTCGGTCACTGGCCGACCGCGGGCTACCATTTCGAAGCCTCCAAAGGTCTGGCGGACGACGACCACTTCGTCGGTCTGGCCATTGATGAAGACCGCCAGCCGGAACTGACCGCTGAGCGCGTGGAAAAATGGGTGAAGCAGATTTCTGAAGAACTTCATTTAGATGAGATCATCAACGCCTGATTTTTGTGCGGCGTAACCTGTTGGCTGCGCCGCATTAATAGATATAACCAATCAAAATAATTGCTACAATTTTTTAACTTTCGCACGCATACCTGTACAATATCCCCTGATTGAACGTGATTGCTTACGGGTTTGTTAGTGACACCACGTTTTATACGCATACTTTGCTTGAGGACTTGCAGTTTTCATTTAGACATGGCAGTTCTATAATGAGACGCATTAACTCAACGTCATTCTCATTAACTTCCATTTGGAAGTGAATCGTTTAGCTACAGGACAGATTCCGCATGACTGACAATAACACCGCACTAAAGAAGGCTGGCCTGAAAGTCACGCTTCCTCGGTTAAAGATCCTTGAGGTACTCCAGGGACCTGACAACCACCATGTCAGTGCGGAAGATTTATACAAACGACTGATCGACATGGGCGAAGAGATTGGCCTGGCGACGGTCTACCGTGTACTTAACCAGTTCGATGACGCCGGTATTGTGACCCGTCATAATTTCGAAGGCGGTAAATCTGTTTTTGAACTGACGCAGCAGCATCACCACGATCACCTGATCTGCCTCGACTGCGGCAAGGTTATTGAGTTCAGCGATGACTCCATTGAATTACGTCAGCGTGAAATCGCCGCTCAGCACGGGATCCGCCTGACCAACCACAGCCTTTACCTCTACGGCCACTGCGCCGAAGGCGATTGCCGCGAAAACGACACCGCGCACGATATTCGCAAATAACGTTGCTGCAAATTGCCCGGCGGCGCAAGCTTGCCGGGCCTACGTTATATTGTAGGCCGGGTAAGCGTCAGCGCCACCCGGCAACCCCGCCAGAATTAAATCTCAATCACCGCACGGCCACGGATCTGCCCGTTCAGCAGTTTTTCCGCCACGTCAATGGCATCGCTCAGCGGATAAGTAGCGCTCAGTTTTTCCAGCGCCGCAGGCGTTAAATACTGACAGGCTTTCTCCCAGATCGCCGGACGTTTTTCGCTGCTCACCATCACGCTGTCGATACCGCGCAGCGTGACGCCGCGCAGGATGAAAGGCGCCACTGTCGCCGGGAGATCCATGCCCTGCGCCATGCCGCACGCCGCGACTATGCCGTCATAACGGACGCTGGCGCAGACGTTGCTCAGCGTATGGCTGCCGACGGTATCAATCGCCGCCGCCCAGCGCTCTTTCTGCAGGGGTTTACCCGGCGCGCTCAGCTCATCACGGTTAATAATGTCGCTGGCCCCCAGCTGTTCGCGCATCCATCCGGCTTCCTGCGGACGCCCGGTCGACGCCACCACCTGATAGCCCATGGCAGACAGAATGATCACCGCGCAGCTGCCCACGCCGCCGCCCGCGCCGGTCACCAGCACCGGGCCGTCTTCCGGCTTCACGCCGTGATCCAGTACCGCCTGCACGCACAGCATGGCGGTAAAGCCCGCCGTACCGATAGCCATCACCTGTTTTGCATCCGCGCCGGACGGCATTTTCGTCAGCCATTCGCTTTTGACCCGCGCCTTGCCTGCCAGTCCGCCCCAGTGACGCTCGCCCACGCCCCAGCCGGTCAGCAGCACGCGGTCGCCCACGGCAAACGCCGCGCTGTCGCTGGCGATTACGGTACCGGCGAAATCAATACCCGGCACCATAGGGAACTGGCGCACAATCGGGCCGCGACCGGTAATAGCCAGCGCATCTTTATAGTTAATGGAGGAGTATTCCACCGCGACGGTGACGTCCCCGTCCGGCAACGCCTGCTCGTCCAGCTCCACCAGGGATGCCGAATACTGTCCTTCCGCTTTATCGATCTGAATGGCTTTAAACATGATGACCTCATTACATTAATCAAACTTGCCAGTCGCGACGGCCTTTGCGGGCCGATCGTCTACAATTACCAGCGACGTTAATACCCCCAGGCGCTGACGGCAAGCTTTATCAATCCGTTAGCTTAGAAATTAATTAATTATTAATTTATGAGTTAAGACTATTCTTAGATTGATGGGGTGATAATCATCCGATACATTTACCCTCCCTGCGGCTAAGTGGAATCTTACGTTGTGAAAAATAAATTATTACTCACCAATTTATTAACAGATTACTATGCAGATCATTGTTAATAACTGGAAAGTTGAACCGTCGTTAAACGGTCTGGTACACCGGGAAACGGGGGAGATCCGCCGCCTCGGCGAATTCCATTTTATTATGCTCGAAACGCTGGTTAATCATGCCGGGGAGGTGGTGTCGCGTGATTTTCTGATGAGCGAGGTATGGAAAAACCGCGTCGTCGGAAATAACAGCCTGCTGACCGCTGTCTATGCTCTGCGGGTGGCGCTGGGGGACGATGGCCGGGTACAGGAGATCATCAAAACCATCCCGAAAAAAGGCTATCTGCTGAACAAAGACTTTATCGTCCTGTTACCGGATGAGCCGCTCCCTGCGCCCCAGCCCCTGACTCAGCCCAATCCTGAACCGGTTGCCGACGTGACGGATGCCCCGCCCGCCAGCGCGCCTGCGCCGCGCAATAAACCCCGCCTGATCGCCCTGGCGGCGCTGTTGCTGCTGCTTGGCTGCGGGCTTATCTGGCTGATTTATCCCGGGGGGCAGAATTCTGCGCCGCTTGCCACTTCCCGTCTGTCGATTAAAGAAGAGCTGTCGCCGCAAAATGACAAAATTAAATTATTTCGACTGCACCGCACGGGGGTGAATACATCAGGCGCGGTATTGTCGTCGCATATTGCGGAGTCGCTGGAAGGCATCAATATGCTGCTTACGGCGCATAAGGCAACGCTGACGATTTATTATTACGGGGCGGTACAAAAAATGTCGGTGATCCTGCTGGTGCAAAATCAGTGCGGTAAAGAATATCAGTTGTTAATGGAAATTCGCAGCTGGCAACAGGATGTTAAAAAACTGGGTCAATTAATTCACAAGGAAACGGAGCGCACGCTTAATGAAATGCCTGCCTGTTCGTAATGTTATCGCGGGTCTGCTGCTCGCCGGTCTCGCCGGTAGCCTTCAGGCCGCGCCCGTTATTGCCCGCACCCAGGTCGGGATTTACGATCTGGCAACGGCTGAACACGCGGTTTATAACCTGACCACCGCCCCCGCGGAGCGGGGAGCGCGCCTGGTCCTGACCCGGCCAGGGGATGAGGCTTTTGCCCTGCAGATGCAGCTGATCGCCTGTACCGCCCCCGGCGGCGAGCAGAGCGGCGAATCGTTTTTACGTCTGCAGAATGCTCATGTCACCGGCACGGACGCCACGCTGTTCCCGGTGCTGGGCTTTATCAATGATAACGATCTGCAAAGTGTGAGCGTGCCGCTGGGCGACGCTCGCCAGCTGCTGTTTAATCAGGACAGCGCCACCATGTTGATCACCGAAAAAGGCCTGCTGCAACCTGACGGGCAGCCCTGCCCGAAACGTTAATCCAGCAGGCTGCGCACCGTCAGCTTCGACAGATTCGCCTGGCCGTTAATCGCCTGCGCCAGCACCTCATAATTATGGCTGGCCGCATCCAGGGTTCCCGCCAGCCGCGCGGAGGCCTCCACCGCACTCTGCGACTGCGCAAAACGCGACATATCATCAATACGCTGGCGGACTTTCTCCTGCTGGAGCGCCAGCTGCTGACGCTGTGCGCTTACCTGACTGAGCGTCTCCTGCACCACGCGCTGCGCCTGCTGCCCGCTGGGGAGCGCGGCGGCAAGGGTTTCCGTCTGCGCCGGATGCGCCGCCACCGCAATGGCGATTTTCTGCCCCGCCCCTTCCCGCTGCACGGCGAAGCTGTTTTGCAGCTGCGCCCAGTGCTGCTCACTGGCAGTAAAGCCCTCCTGTCCTTTCAGGGGCTGCACGCCGACGCGGCGTAATGCGGTGCTGATTTTCGTCGCCCGCTGCCCGGCATCGCCGTCGCCGTTAATATTTAGCCCGGACAGCAGGGTTTTCCGCCCGTGCTGTACGCTGAACAGCAGTTTCTGCGGGCCATCCGCCGCCAGCGCCTGGCTCAGCTGCGGCGCATGAAAGCGCACCTGCGCCTGCCCCTGTAGCACCGGTTGCAGTTCCCGGTCCACCGCGCCGCCGGTCAGCGCCAGACGACCGTCGAGCAGCGACTGCACGGTCGCCGGATCCCGCTGCCCGCCGTGGCGATAATCCACCAGCGCGCGCTCCAGTTGCCCCAGCCAGTGATCCGCCTGCTGTAACGTGGTGAGCTGATCGTTAAGCTGTACGCTGTAGCGCTGCGGACGGGTGGCGATGAGCGGCGACGCCGGGTAGTCGCCAGACGGCGCTTTATCGCTGACGGGCGCGGTGCGCACGACGCCCGGCTGACGAACGGCAGACGTCAGTCCGCCGGTACGGGTATGCGTTGAAGTTTGTAAACCAACCTGCATGATGATCCTGGGCGTGGAAGTCGTTAAATAACGCTAAAAAGGTTCAGCTCACTCACTTTCGAGTAAGTCTTCATGGTGGCTTCCATGGCCATTTCCAGTCCGGTAAAGGTGATGCTGGCCGGGCCGTAATCCAGATCGCCAAGCTGACCAATCAAATCGGCATTGGCATCGGAAATGCCGGTCTGGGCGTCGCTCAGCATACTCATAGTGTTCTGCCGCTCGCCGAGGCTGGCGATGGCGGTGTTCAGCGAGTCGGCGCTTTCATCAATCACGTTGATAGCATGGGAAATATCATCCTGCATCGCCACGGGATCGACCGTGGGATCCTGCATCTCCTTCGCGAGGTCATCAAGGGTGTTGAAAAGCGCCAGCCCCTGACCAAAAATCTCCCCCACCGAGACGTTAGTGTCCATCACCACGCCGTTCGAGACGGTGGCGGTGCGGTGATTCATATTGCCGTGATAGACGTATTCATCCCCTTCCCCGTCGCCATCGGTATCGTCATAGGTGATGGGCGGGGTGTCGTTCACCGTGCCGCCAAAAATATAGTGACCGTCTTCATCCTGATAGTTGAGCGCCGCCACCATAGATTCGGTCAGCGACTGGATCTCCTGGCCGTAACCCGCCAGGGATTCGGCGGTATTGGTGCCGTTGGCCGCTGCCAGCAAGTCATCGCGGATCGCCAGCAGGCTGTTGTTGACGCCGTCCAGCACGCTCTCCTGCTGGCTCATACTGGCTGAGACGCTGTTGATATTGCTCTGATACTGTTCGATGGCCGCCTGCTGGCGATCGAGCTGGGTGATCCTTGCTGCGGCAATGGGGTCATCTGACGGCAATATAATGCGTTGCCCGGTGGCCATCTGCGTCACCACATGCTCCAGCTGCGCCGACAGGTTAGTGAAGCGGGTGGTCATGGTGCTGTAGGATTGTTGAGTGCTTACGCGCATAGTCTGTCGTTTCCGGTTGCTCAGAACATCTCAAGTACGGAATCAAAAATCTCCGCACCGGTAGAAATCACTTTCAGGTTGGCCTGATAAATCTGGGTATAGGTGATGAGGTTAACGGCCTCCTCATCCATGCTGACGCCGCTGACGCTCATCTGCTGGTTCTGCGCTTCGTTGTAAACGTTGCCGGCAGACTGCGCCTCCGTCTGGTTCTGGCGGCTGTAAATACCGATATTGCTGATCAGCGTCGAGCAGGCGTTGCCGACGGTAACGTTGCCGAGACCCTCAATCTCCATAGGCTCGGTGGAGATGTTAATCAGCGCCTGTAAGTTGTCGCTGTTGCCGGATTCATCCGGTGAACTGGAAAACGCCAGTTCGTCTTCGCTGATGTCCGGGTTAACCAGCAGCGGGCCGTCCGGATCGGTGGGATCGTAAATAAACAGCGGCGCGCCGGGATTGCCATTCAGATCGTAACCCGCCGCCAGCTGGCTGTTGACCGCGCTGGTAAACTGTTCGGCGATGCTGTTGATGGTGGCGGTCAGCGGATCCAGCACGTCGCTCTGGTAGGTAAAAAGCGCCCCCAGCGAGCCGCCGGTGTCTTCCGTCATGCTGTAGGTCGTCCCGGCGAAGGTCAGTTCCATGCACGGTGTGCCGTCTGCGTTGCTGCTCATCGCAATGGTCGAGCAGTCCTGGCCGCTGACCAGCGGCTGGCCGTTCGGCAGAGAGATGTTGTAATTACCGCGATCGTCTATCTGCACCTGCACGTCCACCAGGCCGCTCAACTGCTGCACCATCTGGTCACGGGCGTCATAGAGCGCGGAGGCGTTATCGCCATTAGCTTCTGCTTCGGCGATCTGCTGGTTATAGCCCGCGATGCCGGAGGTCAGGCTGTTGATCTGCGCGATGGTCGCCTGCTCCTGACTGAGCAGTTCATCGCTCTGGGACTGAATGTAGTCGCAGGTATTGTTAAAGCGCAGCGCCAGCGCGTTCGCTTCGCTGATCACCTGCTGACGCAGGGCGGAGTCGTCCGGGTTGGCGGACGCCTCATTAAGCGCGGCAAAAAAGTTATCGAATCCGGCGCTCAGGCTGCTGTTCGGATCGCTTAACACGGTTTCCAGCTGCGTCAGGTACTGCTGCTGGGTGCTGTAAAAGCCGTTGTCGCTGGCGGCATACCAGACCTGATTGACCAGATACTGATTCGACACGCGGCAGATGCTGTCCACCTGCACGCCATTGCCCGCGCTGTTTACCGCGCCGCCGCTTGCGCCAATGGTGCTGGTCATCGCCACCTGCCGGGTATAGCCCGGCGTCATGGCGTTGGCGGTGTTCTGCGCCGTGACGTTCAGCTGCACCTGAGCGGCGGATGCCCCGCTGTAACCGATATTTATCATGTCCATCTGGTACTCCTCGTCGGGCCAGGCCCGGCTAAAAATTCGCGTTTGCTACCTAAAGCGACCGGACCGCGCCCGTTCTTAAACCTTAATCGTGACGCTGTGCAGACAGCTGCTTTACCAGCATCTCCGCGATGCCGATCCCCTGGTGTTTAGCCAGTTCGTCGCACAGGGCGTCGTCGTAAAAACCCTGCATGGTGCGCACCGCATCGCTGTTAAACGGGTTGTCTTTCGAGTCGAACAGCGCATTAACCTTGCGCATCTCTTTCATCAGGCTGCGCATGAAAATCGCTTCAAACTGGGCTGATGCTTCTTTTATGTCATGGTCACGCACCGCCGCCGCGTCGGGGCTGTCAGGGGCGCGCAGGGCGTGGGTAATGGCGTTAAGGTTTTCCATTTAAATCACCTCCAGATCGGCATCCAGCGCGCCCGCCTCATGCAGCGCCTGCAAAATCGACATCACATCGTCCGGCGAGGCGCCCAGACCGTTCAGCACGCTGACCAGGGTTTTCAGGCTGGTGGACTCCGGCAGCGCCACCATTTGCGGACGCGCATGATCGACGTTGACGTTGCTGTCCGGCGACGCCACGGTGCGGCCACGGGACATGGCGTTCGGCTGGCTGACGCGGGTGGTTTCGGAGATCGACACCGTCAGATTGCCATGAGACACCGCCGCCGCATGCAGCGCCACGCCGTCACCCATCACCACCGTGCCGGTACGGGCGTTAAACACCACTTTCGCCCGTACCCGCTCCGCCTGCACCTGCACATCCTCCAGCTGCGACATAAAGGCCACGCGCGCACCGGCGTCGGTGGGGGCGATCACTTCGACGTTAGTGGAACTTTTCGCCGTCGCCAGGCCACCGCCAAAGGCGCGGTTGATGGCCGCCGCAATGTTATTGGCATCCTTAAAGCTCGGACGCTTGAGGTTAAGCATCACCGCATTGCTCATGCCGAAGTCGCTGGGAATTTCCCGCTCCACCGACGCGCCGTTAGGGATGCGCCCGCTGGTGGGCGTGTTGACCGTGACGCTGGAGCCGCTGGCCCCGCTGGCGTTCATGCCGCCGACCACCACGTTACCCTGCGCCAGCGCGTAAACTTCGCCATCCGCGCCGTGCAACTGCGTCAGCAGCAGCGTGCCGCCGCGCAGGCTTTTTGCATCGCCAATGGACGACACCGTCACATCAATATTCTGTCCGCGGGCGTACATCGGCGGCAGCGTGGCGCTCACCGCCACGGCGGCGACGTTTTTCACCTTCGGATCGATTTTCGATGGCAGCTGCACGCCGAACTGACGCAGCATATTGGTGATGGTCTGGTTGGTGAACTTCACCTGATTTTTATCGCCGGTGCCGTCAAGACCGACCACCAGGCTGTAGCCGATGAGCTGGTTGCCGCGCACGCCCTGAATATCCACCAGCGACTCCAGCGACTGAGCATGGACGGTAAACAGCGTCAGCATCAGGGTAATGAGCAGCAGCCAGCGCCCCTGTGGACATGTAAAACACTTCATAAACAACTCCGGGTTACAGCGGGAACAGAGGATGGTTGAACAGCCGCGTCAGCCAGCCTGCGGCATTGGCGTCGCTGAGCGCCCCGCGCCCGGCGTAGGAAATACGCGCATTGCCGATCCGCTGCGAGGAAACGGTATTGTCGTTCTGCACATCGTCGGCACGCACCAGCCCGCTCAGGCGGATATATTCATCCCCCTGATTAAGGGTCAGCCACTTCTCGCCGCGGATCTCCATCACGCCATTTGGCAAAACCTGATGAACCGACACGGTAATCGAGCCGTGAAGACTGTTTTGCTGCTGTGAGCTGGCCCCGCCATCAAAGCTGCGGTCAGCGTCAGCAGAGCTTTCCAGTTTGTCTTTGGTTTTGCCAAAAATCGTGGGGGCGGCGATATCCAGACTGCTGCTCTTGTCGAAATTGGTTTTCGCCTGTTTGCTGGACTGGGTGGATTCATCGAGGATCACCGTCAGAATATCGCCCACGCGATAGGCACGGCGATCCGCGGTAAGCGACCAGTTATAGCCCGCCTGAAAGACCCCGCCCGCGCGCCCTTCCGGCGTCGGCGCTACCGCCGCGTCAGGCGGCGCAAAGGCGGCGTCGTCTTTGCTGACCAGCATCGCCTGCGACTCGCAGCCGCTTAACAGCGGCAATGCCATGATTAACCACAAATATTTTTTCACTTTCGTTCCTGTTACTTCAGACGGGCCGCGCGCAGGCGGCCCTTAGCCCTACATGTTCTGATTGATGTACTGCAACATCTCGTCGGCGGCGGAGACCATTTTGGCGTTCATCTCATAGGCCCGCTGGACGGTGATCATCGCCACCATTTCGTTAACGATGTCGACGTTAGAGCCTTCCAGCGCCCCGGCCTTCAGGGTGCCCAGCGCGTCCTCGCCCGGCGTGCCTTCCGTCGGCTGGCCGCTGGCGGCGGTTTCCAGATAAAGGTTGTCCCCTTCCGCCATCAGCCCCGCCGGGTTGGTAAAGTTCACCAGCGTGATCTGCCCCAGTTCAGTCGGCTCGGCTTCGCCCGGCATCATCGCCATCACCGTGCCGTCTTCAGCGATGGTGATGTCAGTGGCGTTGGCGGGCACGTCGATTTCCGGCTGGATGGGCAACCCCTGGGCGTTGGTCAGAACGCCGTCGGCGTTAACCTGCAAATTGCCGTCGCGACTGTAGGCGCTGTCGCCGTTGGCTTTCTGCACCTGAAAAAAGCCCTGCCCCATAATGGCGACGTCCAGCGGGTTCTCGGTGGTCTGGATATTGCCTTCGGTGAAGGTTTTCTGCGTGCCGACCACGCGCACGCCGGTGCCGTACTGAATGCCGGTGGGCGCAATGTTGTTCTGATCGAGCATTGCCCCCGGCGCACGCTGATTCTGATAAAACAGATCCTGAAACATCACCCGGTCACGCTTGAAGCCGTTGGTGTTGACGTTGGCGATGTTGTTGGCGATAGCGCTCATTTCGGAGTCTTCCGCCGCCAGACCGGTTTTACTGATCCATAAAGCTGCGTTCATTTTTTATCCTGATCACGCGGCCCCTCAGGAGCCACGAAGTAAACGGTTACCGGATTCGCTCAGTTCTTCCGCCGCCTTCATCATTTTGATCTGCGCTTCGAACTGGCGGTTTAAGGAAATGGAGGCCAGCATTTCCGCGACGGCGGAGACGTTGCTGCCCTCCAGAAAGCCGCCGCTGACCCTGACGTTTTCATCGGGCTGCGCGGGCTGGCCGTCGCGGGTGATCATCATGCCGCGCTCATTTTTGCTGAGGTTGTTTTGCGCAATGGTCACCAGCTTCAGGCGGTCGATATCCATGGTGGCGGTAACATCGCCGTCGTCCGGAGTGATGGACAGGGTGCCGTCGCTGCCAAAGGAGGCGATGGCGTTCGGCGGCAGCACAATGGGGCCGCCGTCGCCGAGCACCGGATGTCCGTCGATGGTCAGCTCGCCCTGGTCGTTCTGCTGGATATTGCCGTTGCGGGTGTAGACCTCCTGGCCGTCGTCATCCAGCACGGCGATGTAACCATCGCCCTGAATGGCCACGTCCAGCGGCCGCCCGGTTTCCTGAGCATCGGCAGTGGCGCTGTTCACCCCGCCGGGCGTCTGTTGGCTCATCACGCGAGTGGCGAAACCGTTGCCGTTCACCGGCAGGCTTTGCGACAGCGCCAGATCGGCGCGAAAACCTGTGGTACTGGCGTTCGCCAGGTTATTGGCGCTGATCGCCTGCCCCTGCAACGCATGGGTCGCTCCGCTCATGGCGGTAAAAAGTAAACGGTCCATGTCTTACATCGCCTGGAACAGCGCCTGATCCAGCTGGGTGCTGGTGGAGATCACTTTGGTGTTGGCCTGATAATTACGCTGCGCCGACATCAGCGCCACCAGCTCGCCGGTAATATCGACGTTCGAGCCTTCCAGCATGCCGGTGCTCAGCGTGCCGCAGGCCCCGGATCCGGGCACGCCCAGCAGCGGGGTGCCGGATTCGCCGGTCTGTACCCATGAGGTACCGCTCACCGCTTCAAGGCCGTTTTCGTTCGGGAAGGTCGCCAGCACCACCTGCCCCTGCAACATGCGCTCGCCGTTGCTGTAGGTGGCATAAACTTTGCCGTCGCTGTCCACCTGCACGCCGTTCTGCTCCGCCGAGGCGTAACCGTTGGCGCTGTTGGTACTGACAGCGAATTCCGAACCGAACTGGGTGCAGGTGCCGTAATCCATGGTCAGGGTCAGCGGATCCGCTCCCGGCACGTCAAAGCTCAGTGCCACAGGCGTGGTCGGGCTGGTGAGCTTACCGGCGCTGTCGAAGACCAGTTCGGTGGTGGTGCTTTGCGTTTCGCCATCAAAGCTGTAATGCACCTGCCAGGTGTTATCCGCCGTTTTGGTGAAGTACTGGCTGACGGTGTGCTCGTTGCCCAGCGAGTCGTAAACCGTGGTGGTGTAGGTGTCGTTGTAAGACGCGGCATTGGTGGCATCAAAGGGCACCGCGGCGGTGTCGATGGCCTCGTCGCTGGCGTCGAAGTTGGCGCCGAAGCTCACGCTGTCGGTAGCTTTCGCCGGAATATTGCCGGTCTGGATTTGCAGATCGGTTACCGTACCGGTTTGCAGCGTACCGCTGTCATCCACCGGATAGCCCTGCAAATAGTCGCCGGAGGTGTTGACGATATAGCCGTCTTTATCGGTGGTAAATGAACCGGAGCGGGTGTAACAGACGTTGCCCGCGCTGTCGCAGGTGACGAAAAAGCCGTCGTTGTTAATCGCCAGATCCAGCGCATTGCCGGTGGAGACCATTGAACCGCCGCGGGAGATGCTCTGCGCCGTGCCGCTGACGCTGACGCCCATCGCCTGGCTGCCGGCATACATCGCCGAGAACTCGGTGGTCATGGATTTGTAGCCCACCGTCCCGGCGTTGGCGATATTGTTACTGATGCCGTCCAGCTGTTCGTTAACTGCGTTCAGCCCGGTTGCTGCAATTTCATAACTCATAAAATAATCCTGTGTTCCTTGTAAGGGTTAAACCAAAACGTCATCGGCAGGCGCGACATCATCCGGCACGCCGAACTGGCTGATCATGGTGAAAGGCACCTCGCCGATGCCGCTGACGTTGAGCACCGGCGTGCTGCCGTCCAGCGGAATGCGCACGTCGTTGACCACGCCCGCCACCTCAACCGGTACTTCTTCTTCCCCGGTGTTGGTCACCACCGACACTTCGTAATCACCGGGGGGAATGCCGTAATCCGCCGGATCGATATCGAAGCTCACCTGGCCCGGCGACTGCGTGCCCAGCGGCACCACGTAGTCGTTACCGGCTTCGTCGGTGAAGTGGAGATCGACGGTGGTACAGGCATCATCAATGGTTACGCGACCGTGAATGGCGCTGTCGTCAACGCTCAGCGTGGAGGTCTGCACCATGATCGGATCGCCCACCAGATTGCCGAGGGCCATCACCTGGATGTTGCTCATCAGCACCGCGTTAGTATTCATCTGCACCGACATCTCCTCCGCCATCGCCACCTGCGCCATCGACGACAGCTGGGTGATGTATTCCGTCGGGTCGGTCGGATTGGTCGGATCCTGGTTCTGGATCTCCGCCACCAGCAGGGTCAGAAAGGTGTCCGCCATCGAGCTGCTGGTGGAGGTGGTGGTCTGGTCACCAGGGTTACTGCTCACCGTTGCAGCACTTTCCTGCGTCGTTGCGCCCGGCTGGGTGCTGTTTACTGCCGTGGCGCTCATGCGTTTTCTCCCAGCCGCAGCAGGCTTTGCTGCATACTTTTCACGTTATTGAGCACATCGACGTTGGTTTCGAAATCCCGCGACGCGGACATCATGTCGGCCATCTGTTCGACGACGTTCACGTCCGGATACCAGACGTAGCCGTTCTCATCCGCCATCGGATGATGCGGCTCGTAGCGACGCACGGCGGTGCCGGTTTCCACCACATCCTCCAGCCGCACGCTGGCGCCGGTCATCTCATGATGCCCCGCCGCCGCCAGGCTGCTGTGGTACTCCGCCGCAAACACCGGGCTGCGGGCTTTGTAGGTGGCGGCCTCGCTGGCGGCAGGCGAATCGGCGTTGGCGATATTGCTGGCGACGGTATTCAGACGCACCGTCTGGGCGCTCATCGCCGAACCCGAAATCTGATAAATGTCAGCAAAAGACATGGTTACTTCCCTTCAATAGCGGCGCGCAGGCCGCTGATTTGCAGATTTAAAAACGTCAGGCTGCTCTGATAATCCATACTGTTTTGCGAAAACCGCGCCTGCTCCGCGTCCAGATCGACGGTATTACCGTCCTGACTCGGTTGCAGGGGCACGCGGTACATCGCCACCGCCTTTGCCGCAGGCTGGTGAAAATTTGCCCGTTGCATCTCGGCGGCAAAATCAATATCTTTAGCCTTGAAATTTGGCGTATCCACGTTTGCCAGGTTGGCGGTGATTAGCTCGGTCCTCTCAAGACGTAACGCCACTGCCTGCGGATGTACACCAAATGCTTGCTGAAAACTGATGCCCATTCTTCTGCAACTCTCCTTCACTAAATTCTGACTGGCTGGCCCTTTAAGCAATTGGCGTGCCAATTTTTTAATTTATTGAAAGGTAAAGTTTTTATGAAGAATACCCCGTCGCCGCGGAAAGCCTTTTTCCGCCTTCCTTTTCCGCTGGCGGAAGCCCTGACGGCGGCCCTGCTGCTGCTGACATTCCCCGCCTGCGCGGTGATAACCGACAGCGCGCGACAGCAAATTAACCAGGGCGCGATCCAGCTTGCTGAGCAGACGGTAAAGAACCTGGCCGCGCAAAAGCAGTGGCCCGATTACCATTCCCGCTTCAACGTCTTTATGCCCGCCGCCGTCGCCAGCGCGGCCCCCTGCCCGCAACCGCCGATCTTTACCGCCAGCGCGAAAACGCTGCCGCGCCTCGGCTACAGCGTGCTCTGTCCTGGGGCGGCAGGCTGGCGCTTTACCGTGACGGTGAAAGCGGATATTTACCTGCCGGTAGTGATGCCCGCGCGGGAGATCGCGCGTGGCGAAACCCTGACCGCTGACGCGCTGACGCTGAAAAAATTTAATATCAGCAATCAACGTGGTGAGCTGGTGATGAAGATGGAAGAGGTGCTCGGCCTGACCGCCCGCCATGCGCTGCGGGTGAATACGCCGGTGAAGGCGAACGATGTGGTTCGGCCGCTGTGGGTGAAGCGGGATCAGGCGGTGACGCTGGTGTCGCGCAACGGGGAGATCACCGCGCAGACCAGCGGGGTGGCGCTGAAAAGCGGGCATCAGGGGGAGGTGATTAAGGTACAGAATGCGAGCAGCCAGCGGGTGGTGAGTGCGACGGTGGAGGCGCCAGGGGTGGTGGTGGCAGCGGTGGCGCAGTGAGCGGGGTGGTTAAGTGTGGTGGAATGTTCCGTTCACTTTGCGTTTCGTGTCAGGCGTGACGCCGCTGACGGTGAACGTGCTAAGGGGGCCACCGCGGCCCCCTTAGCAATCCCCGCGGCCCCGCACAGAAACCGGTGCTGCGCACTGCGCTCACCTCCCGGCCGTCTGCCCGCGGTCGGCTCGATTCGGCATCCTGCCTCATTTCGCCTCTGGCCGCCATCCATGGCGTCCAGCCCTTGTCATCCGGCCTCCGGCTCGCCGGTTTCAGCGGGGACTCAACCCCTCGCGTTAATTACGATGACGGTTTGTTACGACTGAGTGGCTTGAAGTTTATTTGAACTTACAGGAACCGCGATATTGGGTTTATAAAAAATCTGGAAGTGTGGGGAGTCCGGCTGAAAATCGCTGAGGCGTTCACTTACGGCCGGGGCAGCCCGCATGGATGCGGGCTGAGGGCGCGACTTGCAGGGACGCTGCATCGCGCCCGACCCGAAGCCGGAAGGGATAAGCCGAGGGCACCGCGAAGCGGCGATTTTCCTGCCGGGAGCCCGGGGGTGCAGGGGGCGGCGGCGACTGGCCGCCCCCTGCGCGCTCTGTGCACCCACTGTTAAAGCCGTACTAAGAAGTCAGTAAGAGCGCAACCTACCCGGTACCAAACGCAATAGTCACCAGAGCGCAATCTCCCCCCAGAAAAAAATCCCCTCCCCCCGTTTAAGTTTTCCTCGCTCCGCGCCGCTTTACACCAGCATACAGGGCATATCACCGCCCGCCGCCAGGACAAACCCTGCTTAATCAACGAGTAAACACCATGGCCATCACTAACGAGTCAGGTATTAAAATCAGACAGCTGCCGCTGGCCTCGCGCCCGACGACCACCTCGTCGCAAAAAAAATCTGCGGACGCGGCGGCGCAAACGATCGCCACCCTGCCGGGCGCAGAGGACATCACCCAGCAGGGGTTGCACACCGCGCAGTCCAGCCTTGACGGCGACGACAGCGAAAACGTCGACACGACACGCGTCGCAGAAATGCAGGCGCTGCTGGCTTCAGACGATTTTACCGTCGACACCGACGCGCTGGCCGCCTCGATGCTGGCCTTTTTCCAGTCGTAAGAGACATGCCCATGACCACCCGACTTGAGCAGGTAAAAAGCCTGCTGCGCGGCATCCGTCAGGATGAAGAAGATTACCGTCAGCTGCGCGCGCAGCTCGACGAACAGCGCCTGTGCATGATCCGCCGCGACAGCGACGCCCTGCTCGCCGTCAACGACGCCATCCACCAGCGCTATCAGCGTCTGAGCGACAGCGCCCGCGCCCGCCGCGAGACGCTGCTAAACCTTGGCGTCAGCGCTGACCGCGACGGCATCGCGCAGGTGTTCAGCTGGCTGCCTGCGGCACAAAAACACGCGGCACAACAGAGCTGGCAACAGCTGGAGCGCCAGGCGGCGTCCTGTCAGAGCTGTAACGAAAAAAACGGCGAACTGCTGACCATGCAGTACGAATTTGTGCAAACCTTCCTCGGCACGGGGCCCGATTTTATCTACCGCGGCTAGTCCCGGCGCGTATGAGAATCCTATGAACCAGATTGAGTGTTACGAACCGGCGTTTATCCGCCACTACCGGGCGCAGCATCCCGCTGCCATCCGCCAGCCGCTGGTGATCAACTGGCAGCATGAAGCGCGTTGTAGCCTGCTGTTAGACGATCCCGACTGCTGCGAGGCGGTGCTCGGCTCGCCGGAGGCGTTCGTTTTGCAGGTCAAAATGACCGAGCCGGTGCCGGGCGTGGCGGCGCTGCCGCAACATTTACAGGTGCTGAATCAGGCGGCGCTGGATATTGTCACCCTGCCCGATCTGAGCATTGACCTGCGCCTGTACGCCCTCGGCGTGATGCTCTCTTACGCACAAAAATTGCCTGCCGACAGTGATGATGCGCTGGAAACACTGAAATCGCTGCCGCAGACGCTGGCGGGTTACGCCGCCCGCGGCACGCTGGCGGAGATGTTCGCGCAGTTGCCGGTGATTGCCGGACCGCAGCGCCAGCTGATCGGCAGCCTTGGGCGTCTGCCTTTTGACTGGGATCGCCTGGTGGACTGCACGCGCAAAATGAGCCTGCCGTTGCAGCTCAGCCTGCTGGCGCTGGCTGATGCCAACAGCGAAGCCCTGATGCAGCAACAGCTGCTGGACGTGTGGGCGCGTGAAGGCCAAAAGGCCTTTGCGGACAGGCCGTGGATCTGGACCAACTATCTGGTGTATCGCCTCTATCATGAGACGTTTCCAGGCCAGGATCATCACGACATGCTGACCTGCTATCTGCACCTGGTGAGCGACTATTTTCTGCTGCGTTCGCTGTTCAGCCTGTGGCTGATGGATGGCTCGACCATCAGCCATGCGCAGGCCATCAGCCTGTTCAGCGTTTTCGAAGCCTGGCGTCTTGATGAAAAAGCCACCGCTGAACGCGCGGCGCTGCTGGCGGATCAACCGGATCCGCTGCTGACGGCGATCTCCCTGCTGGTCAGGTGATACCGCTATGTCACATCTCTCGCCAAAACCCAGTCTGATCGCCACGCTGCTGGACAACGCCGCGCCGCGCGGCGCTCGCCCGCTACCCTTTGTCAGCGTGGTGACGCCCACCTGGAACCGCGCCGCCTTTCTGCCTTATCTGCTGTATATGTTCCGCTATCAGGATTATCCGGCGGATCGGCGCGAGCTGATTATTCTGGATGACTCCGACACCAGCCAGATCGACACTATTAATGCCCTGACGAACAGCGATCCGGCGCGCTTTAATATTCGCTATATCCATCACCCTGAGCGGCTGGCGCTGGGCAAGAAACGCAATATGCTTAACGAGCTGGCGCGCGGGGAATACATTGTCTGCATGGACGACGACGATTTTTATCCGTCGGATAAGCTGTCGTATACCGTCAGTATGATGCAGCGTCATGGCGCGCTGATTTCCGGCTCCGATCGGATCCCCATCTGGTACAGCCATATTAATCGCATCTTTAAAACTCACGCCTTCGGCGAGCAGCATATTCTTAACGGCACCTTCGCTTATCACCGTAACTACCTGAAAAAACACCGTTACGACGATAACTGTAACCTCGGCGAGGAGCAGGCCTTTACCGATAATTTCACCGTCAACCCCTTACAGCTGCCGTGCGAGCGCACTATTTTGTGCATCTCTCACAGCCAGAACACCTTCGATAAAGATTTTATCCTCGGCAGCAGCCAGCCCGTCAGCCAGACGCTGGAAGAGGTGGTGACGGATCCGCTGCTGCGGGCCTGGTATCAGAGCCTGCACAATGCCACCGGCGGGCAGCCGGTGCAGTGGTCGCGTATCGACAAAATCCTTGTCATCAACCGCGATGCCCGCACCGACCGCTGGCAGCAGATGCAGCAAACACTGGCGGCGCTTCAGGTTCCGGCAGATAAAGTGCGGCGCGTGAGCGCCTGCGAGCATCCGCAGCCAGCGCTGGGCCGCACGCGCTCGCATCAGCAGGCGTTGCAGATGGCGCAGGATGAAGGCTTTGCCAGCGTGCTGGTGCTGGAGGATGACGCCCTGCTGCTCAGGCAGGAAAAACATATCAGCGGACTGAACGCGCTGCTGGCGGCGCTGCCGCATCTTGCATGGGAAGTGGTGCTGCTCGGCGCGCAGGTGACAAAGGGCCAGCCGATGAAAAGCCTGCCGGGGATGGTACGCGCCAGCGACAGCGAAAAAGTCTGCGCGTATCTGGTCAACCGGCCTTATTACCCGGCGCTGCTCAAACAGCTGCAGGAAGATCCGGCCATCCAACTGGAAGCGCGCTGGCAGCCGTTACAGGCGCGCGGAAAGTGGCTTTCCTTCTACCCGTGCATCAGCTATCAGCGGCCTGGCTTCAGCGATATCGAGCAAAAAGATACTGACCATATCCATTTCTATTTCAGCAAAATGGGCGGTAACCACCTGGCGGAAAAACGTAAAGCGCAACAGCCGCCGGTGGCAAACCGGCTGGGGAAAACCATCGGTTTTTTTCTGGAAACCGCCTTTCATTATCAGCTTTATCAGCCGATGATCGCTCCACTGCTTGCGGCCGGTTATCCCTGCGATCTGCTGGTAAGCGATCAGGTGCCGCAGGGATTGCGTCATGAACTGCAGCAGTTGCTGGCGGCGCTGGATGAGCCGCGCCTCAGCGGCAGCCGCCTTAGCGAGGCGATCAATCGCCGCCAGCAGTATGCCTGCCTGGTCAGCCCCTATTACACGCCGATGCTGAAATCGCTGGCAAAGGTGCAGGTTCGGGCGATGTATGGTCTGGCAAAAGAATCCTGGAATCATGCCTGGTGGAACGCCTTTTATGACCATATTCTCTGCTTCAGCCACTACAGCCAGCAGGCGCTGAACATCAATGGCAATGCAGTGGTGGTGGGCAATCCGCGCTTCGATAAATGGCATCGGGGTGACGTGGATCTGTCGGCGCTGGCAGGCCTGCGGCTGGATACAAAAAAACCGACGCTGCTGTATGCCCCCAGTTTCGGCACGTTAAGCTCTATACCGCACTGGGCGGGATCGTTGTCACGTCTGAGCCGTGAATATAACCTGGTGGTGAAACTGCACCACGGCACGCTGCACCGCGTCGAAGAGGCGGATGACCTGGCGTTAATCAAACGCCATTTCAAAAAATGCGTCACCCGCCATGATTTAACCCTGCCGTTGCTGGCGTGCGCCGACTATGTGCTGACGGATAACAGCGGATTTATTTTCGATGCCATCCACGCCGGGAAACGGGTTATTTTGCTCGACTGGGCGGGGATGGACGATCTGCTGGCTCAGGATGTGACTTACAGCAATCCACACAGCGCCGAGCAAAAGATCCGCGCGCTGCTGCCGGTGGCCGGCGATATGATCCAGCTTCGCCAGCAGCTGTCCGCTGACTCTGACTGGGCCTCGCGGGAGGCGGCGCTTGCTGACATTCGCCATCATTATTGTGACGCCTTCCGGGATGGTAACGCCGGGCAACGCGCCGCGGCGTGCCTGATGGCCGCCGTGGATACGCCAGCCGATCCGCAGGCCTTCAGCCTGCTGCACAGCCTGCGGCAGAAACTGTTTTAAGGATGGCTGAGAACGCGTCCGGCCAGTTCGATTATGGACGTGGTGGAAACCGAAGGGGTACGTGGCAGGTAAATTACCTGACACATATCCCTGAGATCGTCAAAGCGCCCCTGCCAGTCATCCCCCATCACCAGAACGCTGGCCTGGTGCTGGCGGATGTAAGCGCGTTTTAATTCCAGCGCCTGTTCAAGAAAGACCGCATCGACGCATTTTAACGCGCTGATGATTTGCAGCCGCGCCTGCTCATCATAGAGCGGGGCGCGCGACTTTTTTTGCCGGTTCAGTTGATCGGACGACACGCCCACCACCAGCCGATCCCCGAGCTTTCTTGCCCGGTTAAGAATATGCAGGTGGCCGATGTGAAAGACATCGAAGGTGCCAAAAGTAATGACGGTGCGCATGACTTTACTCCGGCCGCTTACGCTGGCGCAGCCAGCACTGGCTGGCGATCTCATCGAGCGATTTCTGGGCGTGGGTTTGCTGTTCCTGCCTCAGCGCCCGGCGCTGGTCGTTGAGGGTCAGTGCGACGATTTTTTCGTCGCAGGCGGCGCGAACGAGGTTTTTCTGTATGCGGTTGGCTTTGATTTTCGCGAGGGTTTTTTCCTGCTCCTGCCAGGCGATCACCCGTTGCAGACTGCCTTTGTAGCCGGTGACGTTTTTGAGAACTTCCACCGATGGCGCGTCGCTGCCGTTAATCTGCGTTTTATCGAACAGGTAGCCGAGCGCTTTGATATTGCTGTCGTAACGGGCGCACAGCTGCTGCTGTTCGGCGAGCTGTACGGTGATGTCTTTCACTCTGCGGTCGCGCAGCCGCTGAAGCTGCGCAAGGGTGGCGATCATTGGCTTCATTTTTTCACCTCTGCCTGTTTAGCGGCGGGAAAGAGCGCGCTGAGCTGCGCCTGTACGGCGTCGAGAGGCGCCGCCTCGTGCATCTCCTGACGCAAAAACCGCTCGATGACCGGAAAGAGTTTTACCGCTTTATCCACGGTAGCGTCGGCCCCGGCGACATAGCCGCCGAGGGGGATCAGCGGTTTGATTTCCATATAAGCGGCGTAATGCTGTTTAAGCAGCCGGGCGGCGCGCTGATGGGCAGCGGGAATAATCTGCGTCATACAGCGGCTGATGGACTGGCTGATATCAATGGCGGGATAGTGCCCCGCTTCCGCCAGTTTGCGCGTCAGCACAATATGCCCGTCGAGCACCGCGCGGGCGCAGTCGACGATGGGATCCTGCTGGTCATCCCCTTCCGCCAGCACGGTGTAGATCGCCGTCATCGAGCCATGACTGTCACTGTTGCCCGCGCTCTCCACCAGACGGGGAATAATGCCAAAAGCCGACGGCGGATAGCCTTTGGTGGCGGGGGGCTCGCCGAGCGAGAGGGCAATTTCCCGCTGCGCCATGGCGTAACGGGTGAGCGAATCCACCAGCAGCAGCACGTCATAACCCTGGTCGCGAAAAAACGCGGCGATGGCGTGGCACAGTTCGGTGGCCTTGAGGCGCATCAGCGGCGAGGCATCCGCAGGCGCCGCCACCACGATGGATTTTGCCAGGCCCTCGTCGCCCAGCGAGTGTTCGATAAACTCGTTAACTTCGCGTCCACGCTCGCCGATAAGCCCGACCACCACGATCTGCGCCCGCGTCTGACGGGTGATCATGCCGAGCAGCACGCTTTTGCCGACGCCGCTGCCTGCCATCAGGCCGACGCGCTGGCCTTTGCCGATGGTCAGCATACCGTTGATGGCTTTCACGCCCACATCCAGCGGTTCCGCCACCGGCTGGCGCGTCAGAGGGTTGATGGCGGGCGCGAGCGGCGCTAACAGATGGCTGCCGCCGGTTTTGCCTTTGCCATCAATCGGCTCGCCCAGCCCATTCACCACCCTGCCGAGCCAGCTTTCGCCGATCAGGATCTCCTGCGCTTTCTCTTCGGGGAAAACGCGCGCCCCGGCCATCAGCCCGGAGGGCGTTTTAAAGGGCATCAGATAGGTGATATCGCGGTTAAAGCCGACGGCCTGAGCCTCGATCAGCTCGCGATTAGCGCTTTCCACCCGACAGAGTTGCCCGGTGGCCAGCGGGCAGCCAACGCTCTCCAGCAGCAGGCCGTTCATGCGCACCAGCCGTCCGGCGACGCGGGCGAAAGAAATGGATTCAATGGAGCGCAGGGCGCTGTCAAACAGCGGATCGTCACGCATCCGGCGCATCCGGCACCAGCGTGTCGGTTAACACGCTCATGCACTGTTCGAGGCGGTGTTCACAGCCGACGTCCAGTTCGGAGGTGGGCGTCACCACGCGGCACTCTCCCGGCTGGAGATCGGCGGAGGGGGCCAGCCCCCACTCTTTCACTTTCGCCGGGGCGACGCTCTGAATGCGGGCGAACTCCTCGCTGCTTAAATAAACCTGTAGCGACTCCGGCACGGCGGGCAGCGCGGTGATCGCCTCCTCCACCAGCGCCAGCAGTTGCGTCGGTTGCAGCGCCAGTTCACAGCGGATCACCTGGCGGGTGACTTTTTCCACCAGTTGCAGCAGGTCGTCCCGTTGTTTGCGTTCGCAGTGCGCCAGATAGTCGTTCAGGCGGGCGGCAATTGCCTCCAGCGGCGCGGCGGCCTGATTAAACTGGCTCCGCCCTTCCTGCTGACCGGCGAGACTGCCCTCCGCGAAACCCTGACGATAGCCTTCTTCCTGACCCTGTTGCAGCCCTTCTGCATGTCCCTGCGCCTGGCCTTCGCTGAGGCCCTGGGCAAAGCCTTTTTGCAGCCCTTCCTGAAAGCCGTCCATCAACTGACGCTGAAAGTCAGCCGCAGAAAGCCCTGCGGCGGCGGGCGCAGTGGCAGAAATGGTGTGGCGCGGCGGGAAACGGTATACCCGGTAGCGGCCGCGAAGCGTATCCATTGGCGTGTCTCCTATTCTGCGGTCTGTTCGGCAAACAGCTGAAGCTGAATGTCGCCCGCTTCTTCCATTTCCCGCGCCACCGCCATGATCTCACGGCGTACCTGATCGATACGGCTGACCGGAACCGGCCCGAGGCGGGAGGTGATGGTTTCCAGCTGCTGCGCCTGGCGTTTGGGCATGACGGCGAAAATCGAACGCCGCAGCGCCGCTTCGGTGCCCTTGAGCGCCACCGCCCAGTCTTCCATCGGGATCTCATCCAGCAGGCGACGGCGCACCTCTTCGCTCTGGCGACTGAGGATAAAGAAGTCGTACATCTCATCCTGCAACTGCTCCAGCACCTCCTCATCCAGATCGCGAAGCTGTTCGAGGATCTGCTGCTGGTTGCCCTGAATACGGTTGACGATGTCGGCGGCCTGCTTGATGCCTTTCACCTTCGAGCCGTGCTCCGCCAGCACCGACAACCCGCGCTCGATCAGCCGATCCAGCTCGTCCACCACGTCACGGTTCACGTCGCTTAAGCGGGCGATGCGGTAAAGGATCTCGTTCTGCACCGCGTCAGGCATAAAGGCCAGCACGGTGGCGGCGATTTCCGGCGTCAGAAAGGCGAGGAATACCGCCTGCAATTGCAGATGTTCTTCGGCGATCAGCGCCGCCAGCTGGCGCGGCTCCACCCATTGCAGGCGCGCCATCCGCGAGCGGATCTCATCGCCGTAAATACCGTTAATGACGCTGCTGGCGATTTCGCCCCCCAGCGCTTTATTAAGAATGCCCTGCAACAGGCTGCGGGACGCGCCGTTGATGCCGCTCTGCTCGCGGAATTCGTCGAAAAAGTTGTTGATCACCCGCCGGGCGTGGCTGGTTTTTACGCCGGACAGACGCGCCATGTTTTCACTTAAACGCACCACTTCTTCGCGGCTGAGTTTTTGCATCACGGTGGCGGCGGCTTCTTCACCGAGGCACAGCAGCAAAATCGCCGCCTGCTCCAGATAGCTGCCCGCGCTGCCGGGCTTATTTATTGTCAATTCGCTCATTACTGGTAATCCATTGTCTGATCACTTCGGCAACGCGATCGGTATCGCTGATCGCCAGTTTCTGGAGGAACTCCAGCTTAATTTCCAGGCCGGAACTCTGCGCCGGTAAGGCGTCATCCCCGCTAAACGTCGGCAGCTCGATACTTTTGCGCTCGTCTTCGCCGGTGGCGGCGATCGCGGGCAGCGTGGCGTCGTCCGGTTCGTTGACCGGGCGCGCCGCCAGTTCCGCACGGCGTTTCTGGCTGGCGATGGTCTGACGCACCAGCGGGCGCACTACCATCAGCAGCAGTAACAGGCCGAGCAGTATCAGACCGCCGAGCTTCGCCCAGCCGAGAATGCTGTCGTTCTGCCACCATTTTTCCGGCGTGATGACCGGCGCGGCCTGGGGGATAAAGCTCAGCATCGACAGCGAGAGTTTGTCCCCGCGCGCCGGATCGATACCGGCGGCGTTATTCAGCATGGTGGTGACCTGGGCTATCTGTTCCGGCGTCCAGCTTTTGATGCTGGCGGCGCTCTGGTTGAGCACCACCGCCACATTGAGATGTTTAATGGCAAAGCCCGGATGCTGAATGTGCTGGATGGTGCGATCCCAGCCGTAATCGCGATCGCTTTCGCTGCGCTCGGAACGGGCGCTGTCATTTTTTGCGCTGTCGGTCCGGGGTTCAGCCAGCGGCGGGCGGTTGCTCAGCGAACCGGGAATACCCGCCGCCTGCGGATCGATAGTCTTGTCGGATTCCAGCCGTTCGTGGCTGACTTTCGGCGCATCCCCCAGCCGCTCCTGGGTTTCATCAATGGCGCTCAGGTCCAGCTCCGGCATCACGCTGATGCGGAAGTTGTCTTTACCCACCAGCGAGGTCAGCACATTGGCGAGGCTGGCGTGGGTTTTATCCTGAATATTTTTCAGCAGTTCGTTGTTTTTGCGCGTCATGGCGCCGGTGCGCGAGTCTTCGCCGACCTCTTCCGACAGCAGATTTCCCGCCTGATCCACTACGCTCACCTGCGAGGTTTTCAGTCCCGGCACGCTGCCGCTCACCAGATGCAGAATAGCGTTCACCTGCTCAGGGGTCAGCGTGCTGCCATAATGCAGACGCAGCACCACCGAGGCGCTATTTTGCGGTTCGGCGCTGACCACGAACGAGCTGCTTTCGTTAAGCGCCAGATGGACGCGGGCGGTTTCCACCGCGTCGAGGGTCATGATGCTCTGCGCCATTTCCCCTTCGAGGCTGCGCTTGTAGCGGATGTTCTGTACAAACTGGCTGCTGCCCAGCACTTCGTCTTTGTCCATCAGCTCATAGCCGGTGGGACTCAGCGCCTGCACGCCCTTCCCGGCCAGCGTCATGCGGATCTTAGAGAGCTGGGTTTCCGGCACCAGAATTTGTCCGGAACCGGGATCAATGCGGTAATCCACTTTTTCGCCGTCGAGCACCGTGATGATCTGCGACAGCGGCAGATGTTCCTGCGCGCCGTACAGCGCGGTATAACCCGCCTGGCTGTGCCACAGGCTGCCGACGATCACCGCGGTCAGCAGTACCGCCGCGCCGCCAAGCAGCGGCCATTTTTTATTGCCGCCCATCAGCGTCGTAAGGGCGGACAACGGGGCGGAAAAGCGTTCAGAGAGTGAGAGTTTCATGGGCTTATACGGACATGTTCATCAGATCGTTAACGCCGCTCGCCACTTTATTGCGTACCTGCACCAGCGCGGAAAAAGAGAGCGCCGCCTGCTGGCTGGCGATCATCGCGCCGACCAGATCGTCGCTGTCGCCCATTTCCACCGCGTTCTGCTGCATTTCGGCGTCCTGTTGCAGGCCGTCCACGCGGGATAGGGCCTGGCTGAAAATCTGATGGAAGGAAACTTCGCTGCCCGGCCGCATCTCGCCTGCGGCAACGGGAACGCCATTCGCAAGATCCTGCATCCGGTTCATCTCCTGCATCATATGGAGCGGCGGGGCGTTCGGGGTGAGGCGGGTGATCGTATTCATTGCATACTCTTGTTGATAAATAGGGATGGATAGCGGCAGTTAAAAGCAGAGGTCGATGCCCTGCTTACGCATTGAGGCCAGCCGGTAACGCAATGCCCTGGGGGTAATGCCGAGGAAGTCAGCGATTTTGCTGCGGTTGCCCTGATACTGGCGCATCAGATCGGCGATGTACTGATATTGCGCGTGACGGCCATGCTGTTGCAGGTTGTCCTGATTCAGGCAAAGGACGTCGCTGAGGTTGCGCGCCGGCGCCTGCCCGTGGTCCTGCGCCAGCGGAATGCCCAGCGTGCTGGCGTGGATCACCCCGTCCTGGCTTAAAATCATCCCGCGCTGAATGGTGTTTTCCAGCTGGCGCACGTTACCCGGCCAGCGGTACTGCAAGAGGGCGGTTTTCGCCCCTTCGGACAGGCGGATGGATTTGCCCACCATGCGGGAATATTTTTCGATAAAGGCCTGCGCCAGCGGCAGAATGTCGCCCACCCGTTCACGTAAGGCGGGCACGCTGATCGGCACCACCGAAATGCGGTAAAACAGATCTTCGCGAAAACGCCCGGCGGCCACTTCCGCTTCGAGGCTTTTATTGGTGCAGGCGATCAGCCGGAAATTGAGTTTGATGGCGCGATTGCTGCCCAGGCGTTCCACCTGATGCTCCTGTAATACGCGCAAGAGTTTGGCCTGCAACGCCAGCGGCATATCGCCAATTTCATCTAACAGCAACGTGCCGTTATTGGCCATTTCCAGTTTGCCCGGCACGGCATTAACCGCGCCGGTAAAAGCGCCTTTTTCATAGCCGAATAACGTCGATTCGAGCATGGTTTCCGGGATGGCGGCGCAGTTAATGCCAATAAAGGGCGCGTCTTTATCTTCGCCAAAGGCATGAGCGTGAATATATTTCGCCACGCACTCTTTACCTGCGCCAGTTTCGCCCTGGATTAATACCGGGATATTAAAACTGGCAACGCGTTTTGCTAATGAAAAAGCTTTCCTGCTGGCGGAGGCTTCAGCAATAAGAGTCGGCATTTTTTCTCTCACAGTTATGTATAAAGGTGATAGCGGGTGGAATATAAATCACGAGAGAACAATATCATTAAGCGGAAGGAAACAGCGGAAATTAATAAATCAAAAAATAATTAATGCTTAAAAATCAACCAATTAATTAATAAAACAGCAGAGCAACAGGCATAACAAAGGCGCAGCAATAATAAGCCACCCTGATTAATAACAGATTAATAATAATATTGACCGCAGGCGCTATTGTGATTTTTACCTCATTCCGGTTAAATGCGACTTCTCTTTTATGTACGGCCTGATAAGTACAGGCGACAATCATAAAGAGAAAATTAAAGGTCAGACTGTTTTAATTATCAGAATGTGAGCTTGTTCTCATAAACAGTTTTTCTGTGCGCCGGTATTCACCAAGAGATATAACACCAATGTTGAAGTACAGCCAAACCCGTGGAATATTCACGCTGGAGGGAAACCGTCTCGGTCGTCCCTGGCATCGCCTGCCGAATATGTTCACCCGCCGCTTTGACATTATTGAGTCGCGTATCGGTAGCTATTTCCTGAAAAAACACCGCTCCAGCGTCAGCCTGAAAAAAATCGGCTGCAAAATGGATGTCAGAAATAAACAGGCGGACCTGCTGGCCTCGCCGGTGGGTAATCTGGCCTTTGATATCGATCGCCCGCTGCTGCTCACCCTGCTGAATAATTTTTATGGCCTGGAGACGCAGCTGGAAAACGCCGCCAGCGGCGAGCGGCTGCCGACCAAAACGGAGATCCGCCTGCGCAACCGGCTGGCGCTGGATATCTGCCAGATGCTGTTCAGCGAGGACGCCCTCGGGCTGCCGCTGGCCATCAAAGCCGATAACAGCAATATTTGCAGCCAGTGGGCGTGGCAAATCACCTTCCAGCTGGACGACGACGGCAAGCGCAACTTTTATCTGCTGCTGGATAACGCGCACACCGATTACATCCTCAATATGCTGCGCAAAACCGAAAAACCGCAGCACACCGACACCCATGCCGAACGGCAGGCGGCGCAAAAAGCGCTGGTGCGCCAGGTGATCGATACCCTGCCGCTGTGCCTGAATGTGCGGGTGGCGGATTTAACCCTCAGCGTCGCGGATCTGACGACCATCAAAGCCGGCGATATTTTCCCGGTAGCTTTACCTGACAAATTCCCTGTGTTCATCGGCCAGTCAGAGCTGTTTAAGGCGCTGATTGTCGAAGATCACGACAAGCTTCTGCTATCTGACATTCGCGAAACCCTCGCCGGAAAATCCTATGACTAACGAGATCGATTTACTTGAACAGGGCTTCGAGCTGGCTGACGACGCCGGTGAAGCCGCCCCTGCCGCCCCTGCCGCGCCCGCCGCGCCGCTCACCGATTCCATGGGCCTGCTGAAACGCATCCCCGTCACCCTGACGCTGGAAGTGTCCTCTGTCGAGGTGATGCTGGCGGATCTACTGAACATTGATGATGACACCGTTATTGAGCTGAACAAGCTGGCGGGCGAGCCGCTGGACATCAAAGTGAACAATATTCTGCTGGGAAAAGCGGAAGTGGTGGTGGTCAACGAGAAATATGGTCTGCGGGTGCTGGAGTTTAATACCCGGGACATCAACGAACTGACGCCATGAAACGCTCACTGATCTGGCTTTCCGGCAGCGTGCTGCTGCTCTCTCCGGCCGTCTTCGCGCAGGGGGGCGACATCACGCTGTTGCAGGTGGCGACGCACGGCGCGACCCAGGATATGACCGTCAAGATGCAGGTGCTGATCCTGATGACGCTGGTCGGGCTGCTGCCGACCCTGCTGTTGATGATGACCTGCTTTACGCGCTTTATTATCGTGCTGTCGCTGCTTCGCCAGGCGCTGGGCCTGCAACAGACGCCGCCGAACCGTATTCTCATCGGCATCGCGCTGTCCCTGACGCTGCTGGTGATGCGCCCGGTATGGCTGAATATTTACGATCATGCGGTGGTGCCCTTTGAAAACGACCAGATCACCCTGCCGCAGGCGCTCTCCACCGCCGCCTCGCCCCTCAAGCGCTTTATGCTGGCGCAGACCAATAAAAAGGCGATGGCGCAGATCATGACCATCGGCGGCGCGAAGGGTGAAGCGGCGGATCAGGATCTGTCGATTGTGGTGCCTGCCTTCGTGCTGAGCGAGCTGAAAACCGCTTTCCAGATCGGCTTTATGATTTACATCCCCTTCCTGGTCATCGATCTCATCGTCGCCAGCGTGCTGATGGCGATGGGCATGATGATGCTGTCGCCGCTGATCGTCTCCCTGCCCTTTAAGCTGATGCTGTTTGTGCTGATTGACGGCTGGGCGCTGACCGTAGGCACGCTCACCAGCAGTATTCGCGGACTGGGGCTGGGCTGATCATGATAACTGTTGATGTGGCGGCGGATCTCGTCGCCAGCGGTATTAAGGTGGTGATCGTTCTGGTTTCGGTGCTGGTGGTGCCGAGCCTGCTGGTCGGGCTGTGCGTAAGTATTTTCCAGGCGGTCACGCAGATCAACGAGCAGACGCTGAGCTTTCTGCCGCGCCTGATTGTCACGCTGATCGTACTCGGCGTCTGCGGTAAATGGATGATCGTGCAGTTAAGCGATCTCTGTACCCACCTGTTTGCCCAGGCCGCGCTGCTGGTGAACTGAGATGACCACGCTCACTATCACGCAACTGATGAACCTGGTACTGGGGCTGTGGTATCCCTTTGTGCGCATTATGGCCTTTTTCCACTATGGCCCGGTGTTCGACAGCAAAGCCTTCAGCGTGCGCATCCGCATTGTGATCTCCCTGGCGCTGGCGGTGATGATCACCCCGCTGGTGCCGCATCCGGTGCCGGAGGGGTTGCTGACGATGTCGATGCTGATCCTGACGGTGGAGCAGATCCTCTGGGGCCTGCTGTTCGGCCTGATGATGCAGTTTGTCTTTCTGGCGCTGCAGCTTGGCGGGCAGATCCTCTCCTTTAATATGGGGATGAGCATGGCGGTGATGAACGATCCCAACAGCGGCGCGTCCACCACCGTGCTGGCGGAGTTTATCTATATCTATGCCGCGATCCTGTTTTTCGCTATGGACGGGCATCTGCTGCTGGTCAGCATTCTTTATAAAGGCTTTCTCTACTGGCCGATTGGCAACGCCCTGACGCCGCAGACCCTGCGCAGCGTGGCGCTGGGCCTGGGCTGGGTGTTTGCCTCCGCCACCCTGCTGGCGCTGCCGACCACCTTTATCATGCTGGTAGTACAGGGCGGGTTTGGCCTGCTCAACCGCGTGTCCCCGGCGCTGAACCTGTACTCCCTCGGTTTTCCCATCAACATGCTGGCGGGACTGGTGTGCTTTGCCGCACTGCTCTACACCCTGCCGGATCACTATCTGCATCTGGCGAATTTTGTTTTAAGCCAGTTTGACGCCCTGAGAGTGCCCCATGGCTGACGCCTCGCAGGATGAAAAAACAGAAAAGCCCTCGGCGCAGAAACGCCGTAAGGCGCGACAGGACGGGCAGTTGCCGCGCTCCAAAGATATGGGGCTGGCGGCCAGTCTGCTGGCGGCGTTCATCGTGCTGTTGAACAGCTTTCCCTGGTACTGCGATTTTGTGCGCGAAGGCTTTATTACCGTCCATCAGTACGCGCAGGAGATCAACAATCCGGATGTACTGGGGCAGTTTTTGCAGCATAACCTGCTGATCCTGATGAAGTTCATTCTGACCCTGACGCCGATGCCGCTGGCGGCGCTGGCGGCGTCGCTGGTGCCCGGCGGCTGGCTGTTCGTGCCGAAAAAGATCTTACCGGACCTCAATAAGATCAACCCGATCAAAGGCGTCGGGCGGCTGTTTTCCAAAGATCACCTGATTGAAACCGGCAAGATGGTGCTGAAAAGCCTGGTAGTGCTGGCGCTGCTGTGGTTCAGCGTGCGCCACAATTTTGCCGCCTTTATGGCGCTGCAATCACAGCATTTTGCCAGCGCCGTGCACCACGGGCTGTCGTTATACGCCAGCGTGATGCAGAACATGGTGATGCTGTTCGTGCTCTTTGCGGTGCTGGATATTCCGCTGGCGAAACATTTGTTTACCCGCGGGCTGAAGATGACCAAACAGGAAGTGAAAGAGGAGTACAAAAACCAGGAAGGGAATCCGGAGATCAAAGCCAAAGTGCGCCGCATGCAGCGCCAGATCGCCATGGGGCAGATCCGCCGTACGGTGCCCGCGGCAGACGTGGTGATCACCAACCCGACCCATTACGCCGTGGCGCTGAAATATGACACCACCCGCGCCGCCGCTCCCTTTGTGGTGGCGAAAGGCACCGACGACATCGCGCGCTTTATTCGCGAGGTGGCGCAGGAGCACAAGATTGAGATCGTCGAATTCCCCACCCTGGCGCGCTCGGTGTACTTCACCACGCAGCTTAATCAGCAGATCCCTCATCAGCTTTTCCGCGCCATCGCCCACGTGCTGACCTATGTCCTGCAACTTAAATCCTGGCGCGCCGGAATGCAGGACAAGCCGCAACTTAACCGACATATTTCCATCCCTAAAGAGGTTCTGAAACAGGATGCAGAAAAACATTAAGCAACTTCTGACGACCGTGCGGGCCGGGCATCTCGGCGTGCCGCTGGTGCTGTTGTCTATTCTGGCGATGGTGATTTTGCCGCTGCCGCCGATGCTGCTGGATATTCTTTTCACCTTTAACATCGTGCTGGCGGTGCTGGTGCTGCTGGTGAGCGTCTCGACAAAACGCCCGCTGGAGTTCAGCCTGTTCCCAACGGTATTGCTGATCACCACCCTGATGCGCCTGACGCTGAACGTCGCCTCCACCCGCGTGGTGCTGCTGTTCGGTCATGAAGGGATAGGCGCAGCCGGTAAGGTGATCGAGTCGTTTGGTCAGGTGGTGATCGGCGGTAACTTTGTGGTCGGTTTTGTGGTGTTCATTATTCTGATGATCATCAACTTTATCGTCGTCACCAAAGGCGCAGAGCGTATTTCTGAAGTGTCCGCGCGCTTTACCCTCGACGCCATGCCCGGTAAACAGATGGCGATTGATGCCGATCTGAACGCTGGTCTTATCAATCAGGCGCAGGCGCAGGCCTGCCGTAAAGAGGTGACCAGCGAAGCGGATTTCTATGGTGCGATGGACGGGGCCTCGAAGTTTGTGCGCGGCGACGCCATTGCCGGGATGATGATCCTCGCCATCAACCTGATCGGTGGCGTGTGCATCGGCATCTTTAAATACAATTTAAGCGCTGACGCGGCCTTCTCTCAGTACGTGCTGATGACCATCGGTGACGGCCTGGTGGCACAGATCCCGTCGCTGCTGTTATCGACGGCGGCGGCGATCATCGTCACCCGCGTCAGCGACAGCGGCGAGATCGCAGGCGAGATCAAAAAGCAGCTGCTGGCCACCCCATCGGTGATTTACACTGCCAGCGGCGTGATGTTTATTCTCGCCATCGTGCCGGGGATGCCGCACCTGCCCTTCCTGGCGTTTTCAGCGCTGCTGGCCTTCGCCGCCTGGCGTCAGAGCAAGCAGCCCAAAGCCTCAGAAGCCGAAGTACAAAGCCTTACCACGCTCAGTAAAACCCTGACGGAAGCGCCGGAGCAGCAGGTGAGCTGGGAGACCATCCCCACCATTGAGCCGGTGAGTATCAGCCTTGGCTATAAGCTGGTGTCGCTGGTGGATAAAAGCAAAGGCAGCCCGCTGACGCAGCGCATTCGCGGCGTGCGGCAGGTGATCTCCGAGAGCAACGGCATACTGCTGCCGGAGATCCGCGTGCGTGAAAACTTTCGCCTCAAGCCCACCCAGTACGCCATTTACATTAACGATATTAAAGCCGACGGCGGCGATATTGTCGCCGACCGCCTGATGGCCCTGCCCTCCGGCGAAACTTATGGCGAAATCGACGGCGTGCTGGGTAACGATCCGGCCTACGGTATGCCGGTCACCTGGATCACCCCGGCGCAAAAAGCGAAGGCGCTGAATCTGGGGTATCAGGTAATCGACAGCGCCAGCGTGATCGCCACCCACCTTAATAAAGTGCTGCTGAGCCATATTCCCGATCTGTTTAACTATGACGATGTCACCCAGTTGCATAACCGGCTGGCGGCGCAGGCCCCGAAGCTGGCGGAAGATCTCAGCGGCGTGCTGAATTACAGCCAGTTGCTGAAGGTCTATCGCAGCCTGCTGATGGAGCGCGTGTCGCTGCGGGATATTGTCACCATTGCCACCGTGCTGGTGGCGAGCGGCGCGGTGTCGAAAGATCCGATTTTACTGGTGGCCGATGTGCGTCTGGCGCTGCGGCGCAGTATTACCCATAACCTGGTGCGTAATGGGGCGCTGGCGGTCTATACCCTCGCCGGTGAACTGGAAAATCTGCTGCAAAACGTGGTCAATCAGGCGCAACAGGGCGGCAAGGTGATGCTGGACAGCGTGCCTGTTGAGCCGAATATGCTCACCCAGTTCCAGGAAAATATGCCGCAGGTGCAGGAGCAGATGAAAGCCGCCGGAAAAGAGCCGGTGCTGCTGGTCGCGCCGCAACTGCGACCGTTGCTGGCCCGCTACGCCCGACTGTTCGCGCCGGGACTGCATGTGCTTTCCTATAACGAAGTGCCGGATGAGCTGGAACTGACTATCCTCGGCCACCTGAATTAATTATCAATTCGTTATCATTAATCGGGCCATCGCTATGGCCCTGAAGGTAAATCTGAGACAATCCAGGGAAAAGGATCTCAGTAATATCATCCAGGGATGAGGATAATGTCAGAGAAAAATAAGGACCCGCACCGCATTCCGACCGATCGATACTATAAATCGATGGAAGAATTTGTCCGCGAGCAGGAAGTGAAACGCCTGCGGGAAAAAGCCCGTGCGGAAGAAGCGGCGCAGGCCGCCGCGGGCGGCGTGGTAAGTCTGGTCGACGTGGTGGTGATTATCCTCATCTTACTGTTCTTCGTCTGTCTGCTTCCCCTTGTCGACGTTTAATTGATCAGCGCACGGTGTTATTCATAATCACCCGACGCCCGCCCAGAAAATGCCGCTGCCAGTATTCGGTATTGAGATCGCTGATGCGGATCCGCTCCCCGGTACGCGGCGATTCAATAAAGCGCCCGTCCCCCAGATAGACGCCCATATGATCCGCTTTATGATCGCTGTGAATGCGGAAAAAGAGTAAATCGCCGCGTTGTAAATCCCGGTCGGCGATATTTCGCGCCTGCGGGAAGTGGTACATCTGATCGGCGGTGCGCGGCAGTCTGGTCGCCAGCATGCTGTTATAGGCGTAATAGACCAGCCCGCTACAGTCGAATCCCTCCTCCGGCGTCTCGCCGCCCCAGACATAAGGCTTGCCCAGCTGCTGTTGCAGACGGTTGATGATGGTATCGGTCACGTGCAGCAGGTAGCTGTTGCTCACCAGTCCGGTGCCGTCCTGCAAATGGGCGCGCATCGGGGTAAACCATTCCGGATGCTGCTCCAGCCTGCGGCGGTTTTGCGCGCGCAGGGCCGCTTTTGCCTGCGCATTACCCCGCACCACCGGCGTGGTATGGGCGATTTTCAGTTGCTGCCTTGTGCGTAACAGTTCGCGGTTATGCTGGCGCTGGCGCGCGGCATAGCTGAGAGTTTTCTTCACCGGCGGCGCGTGAGGGGCGGAAAAGGCGTTACCGCTGGCGACAAGCGTCGTCAGCAGCACGAGGGTTTTTACTCTGAATGCGAACATAAGCGTTTAAGGTGATAACTCAGGGATCTTTGGGGAGTTGCTGGTCAAGCTTCGCCGCCAGCGGTTTCACCACCTTCTCCCCCTGCGAGCCAAAGAACTGGTACAGGGTGTCGGCGGCGGAGTGGGTCAGCACCATGATTTCGATGCGGCGGTTATCGGCCCCGGCAGGATCTGCCGCGTTAAGCAGCATCTGATCCGCCATGGCGCTGACCTGCATCACTTTACCTGAGGGCATACCCGCCTGCTCCATCACCCGTCGTGCCGACAGCGCCCGATCGCCGGAAAGATTCCAGTTGTTATACTGCCGGGCATCGCCTTTATAGGGCATGGCGTCGGTATGGCCGGTGATAATGATTTTGTTATCCAGCGAGTCAAACACCGGCGTCAGCTCGCTGAGCAGTACGCGGAAGAACGGCATGATCTTCGCGCTGCCGCGCTCAAACATATTGCGGTTCTGGTTGTCCTTGATCAGAATGCGCAGCCCCTGGGGGACGATCTCCATCTCCAGGTTGCTCTCCATGTGCGCCTTCAGGGCGATCTCATTGATGCTGTTCGCCAGCTCGCCCAGTTCGCTGGCGGATTTTTGCTTCATCTCCGCCATCTTTTTGCTGGTTTCCCGCGCTTTTTCTTCGCTCTCTTTATCAATGGCGGCATTTTTGTTCTCGCCCGGATGCGGAATGGGTTTGCTGTTGATTTTCTTCGCCAGGCTGCTTAACGGCGAAATACCATTGCCGCTAAAAATGGAGTGGCCGTGCAGCGCGGCGACGATATTTTCGCGATCGGTCTGGCTGACGCTGTTGACGATCCACAGCGTCATAAACAGCGCCATCATCGCCAGCGTAAAGTCGGCAAAGGCCACTTTCCATGCGCCGCCGTGGTGTCCGGCGTGACTCTTTTTGATCTGACGGCGGATGATGGTGGTTTGCGTGCCACGGTTGCGGCGGTTGGCAGGGCGCATTACTCCTCCTGCTCCAGCATGGCGTTCACCCACGCATCCAGATTGGCGAACGTCGGTTTTGACGCCAGGTGCAGCAATTTACGGCCGGCATCCACCGCCAGCAGGGTCGGTTTGCCGCCCGCCTGCGCCACCAGCACGGTACGCACGCATTCCAGCAGCGAGTGTTCGGCGCGCGCCTGCTGCTCCATGGCGTTTGCCAGCGGATCCATAAAGCAGTAGCAGAAGAACACGCCGAGGAAAGTCCCCACCAGCGCCGCCGCCACTTTCAGGCCGATCAGCGCAATGGAGCCGTCAATGGACTGCATGGTGATGATAATGCCGAGTACCGCCGCGCAGATGCCGAAGCCTGGCATGGCCTCTGCGGTACGTTGCAGGGAGCGGGACGGCGCCATCAGCTCGCCTTCAATGGTCACCAGTTCCTGGTCGAGAATGTTTTCCAGCTCGTGGGCGTCGATTTTACCCATCGCCATCAGGCGGAAGTTATCGGCGATAAACATCACCAGCCGTTTTTGCTTAAGCACCAGCGGGAATTTTTGAAAAATAGTGCTCTCGTCCGGCTGTTCGATATGCTGATCGAGGGTGCGCAGGCCGCCGGTCTGTACCGCTTCCAGCAGTTCATACAGGCACATCAGCAGCTGGCGCTGAAATTCCGCGCCCATATTTTTTTTGCTGATCACGCCCTTAATCTGATGGACGATCTCTTTTAAGACGTGCAGCGGATTACCGATGATCATGGCGCCAAAACCGGCCCCTAAAATAATGACGATTTCCGCGGGCTGCCAGATAGCAATTAACTGCCCGCCCGCTTCGAAATAACCGCCAAATACGCAACCTAAGACAATGAGTAAACCAAATAACTTTTGCATAACACCTCTGCGAACCTGCGCGGCAGGCTCTTATTACGTAAAGAAGAATTAATGTGTGGCGAAATAATCTTTAAGTTTTTGCGCGATCTTTTTATTCAACTGGCAAATGCGCGCTTCCGTCAGCCCGAGCACTAAGGCGATCTCTTTAAAATTCATATCCTGCTGGTAATAAAGAAACAGGATCTGCTGCTCTTTTTCGCTAAGGCTGCCGAGCGCTTTACCGAGCATATGCTGGGTGATCACCTGCTCTTCCAGCCGACGGCTTTCCAGCGGTACGGCGCTCTGATCGGCATCCAGCAATTCATCCAGGCTTGCGAGGCTGCCCGCCCCTTCCAGACTCAGGTATTCCCGGTAATCCTCCGCCGTGATGCCTTCAGCCGCCAGCTCATGCGCCTCAGGTTCGCGCCCGAGGGTTTTACGCACCGCGCGGATGGCGTCATTGACCTGATGGAATTTTTGTCGCAGCGAGCGCGGACGCCAGTCCAGACTGCGCAGTTCATCCAGCACCGCGCCGCGTATGCGCTGCACCGCGTAGCCGCCAAATCCCGTATCCGGCGCGCCGTAGCGCCGGATCGCTTCCAGCAGGCCCATCAGCGCGATCTGTTCCATATCCTGCCGGTCCATCACCGCGCTGCATTGCGGCGCGAGCTGGCGAACCACTTTGCGCACCAGCGGCAGGTAAGCCTGTAAATAGTGGCTCTCCTCCGCGGGCGTTAATGAAGGCAGGGTCTGGAAGTCCTGCATTTCCCAGGCAAGTGTCATGGTGTTATTTCCGTTATTTTCCGGCGATCACTGATAAACGACTTTTTTCAGTAAGACATCGCTGTAGGGCGCGGAAATATCCCGGGCTTTTAACTGCGTTTTCAGGGCGGTGAGCAGGGTTTGTTTTATTTCACTGACTTTTAATTTACGCACCTCGTCGTATTCCATATCCGATAAGGTGGACACAATGATGCTCTGATATAACGGCTCGTCGGCGAGGATTTTTTTCGAGGCTTTTTCATCGTCGGCCACCATCGCCACTTCCAGCAACATATAACGATCGTTGCCGCTATTATCGTGCAGCGTGATCAGCGATTCCGGCAGGGTGACAAAGACGTCATCACCCTCTTTTTTCGCTTTCAGTTTCGTTGCGCTGGCAGCCGCCGCGTCACCTGACGCCTGGGGGGCCTGGTCTTTCATATAATAAATCGCGCCGACGGCAGCGCCGCCGCCGACGAGGATCGCGAGAGTGGCGGCAAACATGCCGACCATAAGCGTTTTTTTCATGGGCCTCTACACTTTGATCAGGACAGAATCATTCTGTCGGGTGGGGGTATCTTCTTCTTCCAGTTCGACGGCAGAGCGGATCTGCGCCGACTGCTGCTGTGACTGTCTTTCCTGCTGCTGTTGCGACTGCCCATCCTGCGAGACGTGCACCTCAACGCCGACAAAGTTCTGCCCGGTGAGCTGCTGGCGCAGGTTGTCGCTGAGCTGTTGCAGCGAGCGGCAGACATCCGCCTGGCTGGCGCCGATGTGCACCACCAGCTTGCCCGCCTCCATATGTATGGCGATCTCAATCTTGCCGAGCGACGGCGGATCCAGACGAATGGTGGAGCTTTGCTGCTGCTGACCGATCTGAAAGTGGATGCGATCTTTCAGCAGGCTGGTGAGCTTATCGCCCCACTCCGCGCTGTCGGTTGACAGGTTCAGCGGCTGCGTCCGCGCATCGAATTCCTGCGGCGGACGCATTTCACGGGTAAAGGTGGTGCTCGCCAGTACGGACGGCGTGAGCTTGTCGTGGCGCGGCGGCGCGGCAGTCTCCACGCGGGGAGCGCTGCGCATGACGCGGGGCTTCGCGTCGGCCTGCGGCGCAGCCGTCTGGCGCGGCGCGATAGCCTGCAAATTTTCCGCCGCGCTGCGCGCCAGCGTGGCCTGCTGCTGCAGGGTGTCGCCGGTGAGCGGTTGCGCAGCAAGCAGCGTCGCCATCACCGCCTGGAGTTTTGGCGAGTCGGTCAGCAGACTGGCGAGCGGATCGATCATCGGCTGCGCGTCGGTTTTGCTCTGCTCTCCCGCGCGGGCGGCCATCTGCATCAGCGGCGCAGCGGCGTCGGGCCTGGGATCTGTGGCAGAGGGCGTCAGGAAGTGCGCCAGCAGCAGATCCAGCTGTTCCCGCGGATCGGCAATGATTTTCTCCGCCGGATGCGGCTTTTCAGCGTGCTTGCGATGATGATCGTCAGGCAGCGAAAAGCCCGCCGCGCTGCCCTCCCCTTGCGGCTTCACAGGGAGCGCGGAAAGCAGTTGCCCCATGGCTTCGGAAAGTAATGACAGGGTTTTCATGATTTTTGCTCCGCCACCAGATTGACCATCGAATAGGCCAGCCGCCCCTCCTGCTGCTGACGGTGCTTTTCCATCCGCGCCGCAAGCTGAGCGGCACGCGCCTCGCGGCGGGCGATTATCTGCGCGAAGCCGTCGCGCAGGCGGGATTTCACCTGCGCCAGTTCGTCAGGGGAAGGCGCGGCGTCGCGGTACTGCGCAAACAGCATCATCAGCCGCTGGCGCAGCGCGGGCAGGCGCCGCCAGCGCTGTTTGTCGAGGCTCTCGTTCATCGCGTCCAGCAGACTCTCTATTTGCAGGCGTAGTGCGTTGCTTGTCATAGATCAGCCCAGTTTTTGCGCCAGGCCTTCCCAGCCTTCGCGCAGGTTAGAAAGGATCAGCACCACTTCGTCGACTTTCGCCGTCGACATCTGGCCGCTGGCTTCATACAGGCGGTAGACGCAGTGGTCATAAAGCCGCGCGAGGTTGAGCACCAGGTCGCCGCCGTTTTCAAACTCCAGCGAGCTGGTCAGGGCATTGAGAATGTCGATGCATTTGTTGATGCTTTGCGCTTTGCGCTCGTAGCGTTTGTTTTCGATATGGCTCTTTGCCCGTTCCAGCTCGTCCATCAGCCCGGCGTAGAGCACCAGCACCAGATCCAGCGGCGAAGCTGACGCGGTGCGGGCGGCCAGATCCATCTCTTTGTATTGGGTGTAACCATTATCTGAAGCGTACATCGTTGTTTTGACCTTTTCGGACGGCGACTTACATGAATGCCGCCATGCTCATTTTCATGCTTTCAATTTCAACCAGCGTGGAGGTGAACTCCTCCAGATAGCGTTCGTAAGAGGTGTTGTAACGGGTCTTCAGGTCATCCACGCTGTTGGTGACTTTTTCCTGTTTGTCGTCGAGGTTGCTCTGCCGCTGCGAGATGATGCCGTCGGTGTCGTCAAGCCAGGTCTCCATCAGGCTGTCGAGCTGGGCGGTCATGCTGTCCGGGCCGACAAAGAGCGCGGTCAGACCGTCCGGGTTTTCTTCCATTGCCTCGTCGAATTTTTCGCTGTCGATTTGCAGGTGCCCGTCAGGATCCAGCGTGATGCCGTAGTCGACGATGGACACGCCGTTATAGCTGGCGTGGGTAATGTCCTCGATCTGGCGCTCCAGCGAGGAGATCCCCGCGTCCCCCGCCAGCGGCCCGGCCGATCCGGTGCCGCCGCCGTTGGTGGTCAGCGCGTCCAGGGTATCCACCAGCGTGTTATAGGCATCGACAAAGGTCTGCACCTTTTCCTGCGAGGCGCCGGAATCGTTTTTGACGTTGAAAGTCAGGGGTTCACCCTCGGCGGATTCTTCGGCGAAGGTGATGCTGACGCCGGGAATAAGATCGGTGTAGGTGTTGCTGCTGCTGGTGATCATCACGCCGGTTTCCGGCGAGCTGCCGAGATACACCACCGAGTCCTGCGCCACCGCCAGATCTTTCTGGTTGCTGATGTCGGTGGCGAACGCCGACGCCGGATCGACGCCGCTGGCGGAGACGGTAAAGGCGTTTTCCGCCCCGGTTTCATCGGCGGTAAGCATCAGGGTGGTGCTGCCATCGGTGTTGACGATGGTGGCGGTGACGCCCGGATTGTCCGGCGAATCGTTAATGGCATCCGCCAGCTCTGCCACCGATACGCTGCCATCGCCACTGGAATCGACCGTGCTGAGATCGATGTCCATTTCACTGTCACCCATGGTGATGGTGAAAGTGCCGCTATTCGGAATATCGCCGTCGGCAAAGGCCAGCGTGGACTGCTGCGCGGTGGCCAGCTGGTCAACGAAGAAGGTGTAAGAGCCTTCCGCGGCGGTGGAGTCGGCGGTAATGGTCGCCGAGTCGTTGTTGGCGGTAACGGTGTTAACCACCGGGCCGCCCGTCTCGCTGTTCAGCGCATCCACCGCGCTCTGGAAGGCGGTCAGGGCGCTGTCCAGACTCTCCAGCGCGCTGGTCTGGGTATCGATGTCGTTTTGCTGGCGCGCCAGCGACGATGCCTTGGTGGAGATATCCATCAGGGCGAATTTTTTCGCAATCTGCTGCGGGTTAATCATTTTTTGCTCCGTTCAGATTTCATGGCTCATAATTAGCAATTGCCATGCCAATAATTTTACCCATTAAAATCAATAAGATAATTACAGGCGGAAAGGCGTTTTCCGCTTCGCGCGGAAGGTTTTTTCCCTCTGTGCGGCAGCGGGCGGCAAAAAAAAACACCGCCCGAAGGCGGTGCTTTGACTGGACGTCAGGCCGATTACTGCAGCAGGCTGGAAACCATGCCGGACATGCTGTTGGACTGTTTCAGCATGGTGATGCTGGTCTGCATCAGCACCTGCTCTTTGGACATGTTGGACGCTTCCGCCGCGTAGTCGGTATCCATGATGTTACCGATCGCCACGTTGGTGTTGTCCTGCATGCTTTGCAGGTTGTTCGCGGTGTCGTTCAGACGGTTGATGGACGCACCCAGGGTGGACTGGATTTTGCCAACCGCGCTCATCACGTTCTGAATGCTGTCGATCGCGGCGGTCGCAGAAGCAGAAGACATCAGTTCAGTGCCGCTTACGCCGGTGCCGCCGCCTGCGCCGTCAGTACCGAAGTCATCCGCAAAGGAGGCGCTCAGGGCGCTCAGGGACGTGGTCAGCGCGTCAACCTGGGAAGAGATGTTGACGGTCATCTGGTCAGTGGCTTCAGAACCCACCTGGAAAGTCACGCCGGATGCCTGGGTGAACAGACCGCTGGCGGATTTGTTGAACAGGTTGGTGCCGCCGTAGGTGGTGTTCTGCATCATGTCAGACATTTCCTGACCCAGTTCGTCGAACTCGGACTGCATGGCTGCACGGTCATCATCGCTGTAGGTTCCGTTCGCTGCTTGTGTTGCGAGGTCTTTCATGCGACCCAGAATGTCATTCATCTCGTCAAAGGTGCCGTCAGCGGTTTGCAGCATCGCAGTTGCATCGGCGATGTTGCGCTGGGCAACCGCCATGCCGTCAGACTGTGCAGTCAGGCGGTTAGCAATCTGTTTGCCTGCCGCATCATCCGCAGAGGAGTTGATACGGTTACCGGTGGCCAGGCGTTCCATGGACTGGCTCAGAGAGGCATTGCTTTTGTTGATGGCGTTGACAGCGGCCATAGAGGCGGCGTTGGTATTAATAGATAACATTTTCCTGCTCCTTGAATTTTATGGGTCTCAGTCGAGATGTAGTGGTAAAGCGACCACCGGGAGCAAAAATTAAATGGCGGGAAAAAAAATTTAAAAAAAACCCGCTCAGCGGAGCGGGTGAGGAAATCCGGCAACTGCCGGGGTCAGAAAATGGTGAATGGCGCGATAACGATAAATTTCACGTCACGCTCATCCTGGAAAATGTTGCCATAGCCACCGCTGTAGCTGGGGATGTCGGAGTGGTTGTCGTACTGGGTGAAGTGCAGCTTAAACATCGTGCCTTTGGCGCGACCGTCCTGCAGGGTATAAACCGCATCCAGGCTGTAGGCCGACTCTTTCAGGCGATAATTCGGATCGTAGTATGCATCCGGCGTCGCCATCTCTGCCGGTTTCGCGTCCCAGGCATAAACATAAGACGCGCCCACCTGCCAGCCCGGCAGATTGAAGTTTTTCAGATCGTACATCGCACCGAAGAACACCGCTTTTTCACCGTCGGCGTTAAAGTCGGAACGGTTATCCCACCACACGTCCAGTCGACCATTCGATGAAGCATAGGTTGGCGTCATACGTTGCAGGAAGAAGCCCTGCTGCCCTTCCGCTTTCACCCAGGTACCTTCGAGACGCAGATCGACATCCCCTATTTTATAGCCGAAGGTCAGCGCCTGTAGCCAGGCGGTGCTGTCGTAGATATCGTTGACGCTGCCGTCGCTGACCTTATCGCGGGTGCCGTAGAACTGGTATGAGGTGGAGAGCGGGCTGCCGGCAATATCAAACTTGTAGCTGGCTTTCGCGAAATACTGATCGATATAGCCTTCAGCCTGCCCGAAGGCGGCTTCCAGCAGCAGATCGTTTTTAAAGTCATACTTCGCGCCCAGCGAGTGCAGATAATCCACTTTGGTTTTCTGATCGTTCTGGTAGAAATCGTCCATCTCCAGATGCCAGGGCGCTTTGTACTCGTTGGTCCACATGTACGAGAAGCTCAGCGCGCCCGCGTCGCCATAGTCGAAGTTAGCGCCCGCTTCCGCGCCTTTATAGGTGCCCGGCATAAAGCTCCAGTGTGGGGCCAGCAGCGTTTGTCCGGTGGGCTGAATATAGCCCGCCCGCGCCCAGACCGGGCCGTATTTAAACTTAGCGGCGGCTTTGTACAGGCTGACCCCGCTCTTATCGCCGGACCAGTCTTCGTCGTAGGCTTTGTTGCTGGAGGAGAACGCGATTTCGTTCGGGTGGCCGCTGTCGCCGTTTTCCGCCATTTCGATGGCGGTAAAGGCCGCAACGTCGATACCAAACATATCGGCGGCATAGCCCGACTGGAAATCGAGGTTGGCGTTCCAGGTGGAGTGCGAAAGGTTGGTTTTGTATTTGTCTTCGTTAACGTCTTTCCGGTCGCGCTCACGCTGCCAGTAATAGACGCCGCCGGTAAGGGTGGAGTCGTCAATAAATCCGGCGGCGCTCGCCTGCCCGGATAGCCCCCAGCCCGACATTGCGGTGACGCCGGCAACAGCCAGCGCCAGCGTACTACGTTTGCCACTGAATGTACGCATAATGGTTCCTCTTTGACATAATAAAATTCGCCTGCAAGCGCAGAAGCGATAAATAAAAAAAGTTAAATATAACCGTCGCTTATGAGTCATAAACTCGCCGTTCCGGTGCCATAAAGATTATTTTTCGCGTCGCGAATTATCAACACAATTTACCGGGGAAAAGATGAGACTATGACGCAGTGCACATAAAAAGTTACATCTGGCAACAGGCGGCTGAGCGGTACGCTGTACGGGGGATGTTCAGACGGAAAATAAGCCCGCTCGGAAAGGAAACGCTGAGTTTAATTTGCAGCGCGAATGGAAGAGAGTGAGAAGATCATGGCCATAAAAAATGCCGGTCAGCGTTCACTGACCGGCATTCTGATAGCCTGAGATTGACGCGATTACTCGCCGACTTTCGCCCAGGTATCGCGCAGACCTACGGTGCGGTTAAACACCATTTTGTCGGCGGTGCTGTGGCGACCATCGAGGCAGAAATAGCCTTCGCGCTCGAACTGGTACGCTTTTTCTGGCTGCGCGGCCTTCAGACCTGGCTCCGCAAAGCCCTGTTTGATCACCAGCGATTCCGGGTTGAGAGTGGCGAGGAAATCTTCGGCCGCGCCCGGGTTCGGCACGCTGAACAGACGATCGTAGAGGCGGATCTCAACCGGCAGCGCATGGGCGGCGCTCACCCAGTGGATCACGCCTTTCACCTTGCGGCCGTCCGCCGGATCTTTACTCAGCGTCTCCGCATCGTAAGAGCAGAAGATGGTGGTGATGTTGCCTTCCGCGTCTTTTTCCACGCGCTCGGCTTTGATCACATAGGCGTTACGCAGACGCACTTCTTTACCCAGCACCAGGCGCTTGTACTGTTTGTTGGCTTCTTCGCGGAAGTCAGCGCGATCGATCCAGATTTCACCGCTGAACGGCACCTCACGGCTGCCCATTTCCGGTTTGTTCGGATGGTTCGGCATAGTGACCATTTCGCTTTCATTCTGCGGGTAGTTTTCGATAACCAGTTTAACCGGGTCGATAACCGCCATCGCGCGCGGCGCGTTTTCGTTCAGATCTTCACGAATGCAGGACTCCAGCGACGCCATTTCAATGGTGTTGTCCTGTTTGGTGACGCCGATACGTTTGCAGAACTCGCGAATGGCCGCAGCGGTGTAGCCGCGACGACGCAGACCGGAGATGGTCGGCATACGCGGATCGTCCCAGCCTTCAACGTGCTTGTCCGTGACCAGCAGGTTCAGCTTACGCTTGGACATGACGGCGTATTCCAGATTCAGACGCGAGAACTCGTACTGACGCGGGTGAACCGGGATGGTGATGTTATCCAGCACCCAGTCGTACAGACGGCGGTTGTCCTGGAACTCCAGCGTACAGAGCGAGTGGGTGATCCCTTCCAGCGCATCGCTGATGCAGTGGGTGAAATCGTACATCGGGTAGATGCACCACTTGTTGCCGGTCTGATGGTGTTCCGCAAACTTAATACGGTACAGCACGGGATCGCGCATTACGATGAACGGCGAGGCCATGTCGATTTTGGCGCGCAGGCAGGCGGTGCCTTCTGCGAAGCCGCCGGTACGCATTTTTTCGAACAGCGCCAGGTTCTCTTCCACGCTGCGATCGCGGAACGGGCTGTTTTTGCCCGGCGCGGTCAGGGTGCCGCGGTATTCGCGGATCTGATCGGGGGTCAGTTCGTCAACGTAGGCAAGGCCTTTGTTGATCAGCTCAACCGCATACTGATGCAGTTGATCGAAATAATCAGAGGAGTAGCGCACGTCGCCGGACCAGTGAAAACCGAGCCACTGCACGTCATTTTTGATCGAGTCTACGTATTCGATGTCTTCTTTTACCGGGTTGGTGTCATCGAAACGCAGGTTGCACTGGCCCTGATAATCCTGGGCGATGCCAAAGTTCAGGCAGATGGATTTCGCGTGGCCGATATGCAGATAACCGTTCGGCTCCGGCGGAAAACGGGTGTGCACGGTGCTGTGCTTACCACTGGCCAGATCTTCATCAATAATCTGGCGGATAAAGTTACTCGGGCGGGCTTCTGCCTCACTCATCGCGGATTCCTCAAAGCGTCAATAACGTATAACGGGATATGATCTTATAAGCCGGACGCCGAGACAACCTTTAAGTTGCACAAAAAGCGCGATTACGGGAATGACAGGCAAAAAAAAGCGGCGGGATGATCCCGCCGCCTTTATCACTGCGTGGTGTGATTAGCCTTTGATTTCAAACAGCGGCGTTTGACCCGCCACCACATGACCTTCGGCGTTGATCACCAGACCACGGAAATCGTCGATGTTGCTGCACACGACCGGGCTAATCATGGAGCGCGCGTTAGCGTTCAGATAGTCCAGATCCATTTCCAGCACCGGCTGACCAGCCGTGACCGTTGCGCCCTCTTCCACCAGACGGGTAAAGCCCTGACCGCCCAGCGCCACGGTATCAATACCCATGTGCACCACGATCTCAGCGCCTTTGTCCGTTTCGAGGCAGAACGCATGGTTGGTGTTGAAGATTTTCACAATGGTTCCGGCCGCCGGAGAGACCACCAGTTTATCGGTTGGTTTCACCGCCACACCGTCGCCCACCGCTTTGCTGGCAAAGGCTTCGTCCGGCACCTGATCCAGCGCCACGACTTCACCCGTTACCGGCGATACCAGCTGCGCGATAGTCGCGGCATTCGGCACGGCCTGGGCTGCGGCAACCGGCGCGGCAGCAGCAGGGGCGGTGCTGGCAGCGGCACCGGTTGCCGGCGCTGCCGGAACATCGCCGGTGGTTTTCATAGCATTGGCAATTTTTTCCGCCACAAACCCGACGATAATCTGCACGCTGGTTTTGTTCAGACGGATCACGCCGGTTGCGCCGAGGCGTTTTGCCAGCGCTTCGTTGACCTGCGAGGAGTCTTTCACGTTAAGACGCAGACGGGTGATACAGGCATCGATACCGGTCAGGTTGGCAGAGCCGCCGACCGCCGCGATGTACTGACGCGCCAGGCCGTTAATGTCCTGATCTTTACCATTGGTGCTGATATTCACGTCCTGACCATCGGATTCATCACCGGCAACCGCCAGTTCACGACCCGGGGTCATCAGGTTGAATTTGGTGATCGTGAAGCGGAACACCACATAGTAGATCACGAAGAACACCAGACCCTGCAGGATCAGCATGTACCAGTGCGTGGCCAGCGGGTTGCGGGACGAGAGCACCATATCCACCAGACCGGCGCTGAAGCCGAAACCGGCAATCCACTGCATGCTGGCGGCGATGAATACAGAGATACCGGTCAGCACGGCGTGAATAACGTACAGCACCGGCGCCACGAACATGAAGGAGAATTCCAGCGGTTCAGTGATGCCGGTAAAAAAAGCGGCAAAGGCGCCGGCCATCATGATACCCAGCACTTTCGCTTTGTTCTCCGGACGCGCGCAGTGATAAATCGCCAGCGCTGCCCCCGGCAGACCGAACATCATGATCGGGAAGAAGCCCGCCTGATAACGACCGGTGATACCGACAACCGCTTTACCTGCTTCGATAGACTGTGCGCCGCCGAGGAAGTTAGGGATGTCGTTGATGCCCGCCACGTCGAACCAGAACACGGAGTTCAGGGCGTGGTGCAGACCCACCGGGATCAGCAAGCGGTTAAAGAAGGCGTAAACGCCCGCGCCCACGGAGCCGAGTTTCTGGATCTGTTCACCGAAGTTCACCAGGCCATCAAAAATCACCGGCCAGATGTACATCAGAATGAAAGCGACGATGATCATCACAAAGGAAGTGAGGATCGGCACCAGACGGCGACCGCTGAAGAAGGAGAGCGCCTTCGGCAGTTCTACGCTGCTGAAACGGTTGTACAGCTCAGCGGAGATAATACCCACCAGGATGCCCACAAACTGGTTGCTGATTTTGCCGAATGCCGCCGGTACCTGGTCCAGAGGGATTTTCTGGATCATGGAAACCGCAGCGGGCGAGCAGAGCGTGGTTAATACCAGGAAACCAACAAAGCCGGTTAACGCCGCCGCGCCGTCTTTGTCTTTTGACATGCCATACGCCACGCCAATGGCAAAGAGTACGGACATGTTGTCGATAATGGCCGACCCGGATTTAATGAAGAACGCCGCCAGTGCGTTATCACCACCCCAACCCACGGGGTCAATCCAGTAGCCGACACCCATTAAAATTGCTGCGGCAGGCAGCGTGGCGACCGGCACCATAAGCGCGCGGCCAACCTTTTGCAGATAGCCTAAAATACTCACTTTTATTCCCCCTATGAAACCCTGTCAGGCTTCATCACAAGCAGTTTTTTTTATAGTCCGACCAGCCTGAAGCAAAGGCTATTTTTCACTTACTGAATGAGTGTGTAAAAAATTAATTCGCCCCGCAAATTAAACACCCTTTTTTTGTGATTAAAATCACCAAATATCGTTATTTACCCTCCCTTCCGCTGGCTAACAAACAAAACTTATTTTATGATTCAAAAAATCAAGACGGATTGTTGCCACTCGACGGCTATACTGCGTTACCCTTACAAGAGCAGGCAGAATGCCCAACCCGTCCATTTATTTATCTAAATTGTAGAGGTGAAACATGAGACTGATCCCCCTGGCAACCGCCGAACAAGTCGGAAAATGGGCTGCCCGTCATATCGTTAATCGCATCAATGCCTTCAAACCAACGGCGGATCGTCCGTTCGTGCTGGGTCTGCCAACCGGGGGCACTCCCCTCACCGCGTATAAAGCTCTGGTAGAAATGCATAAAACGGGCCAGGTTAGCTTTAAGCACGTGGTCACCTTTAATATGGATGAATATGTCGGCCTGCCGAAAGAGCACCCGGAAAGCTATCACAGCTTTATGCACCGCAACTTTTTTGATCACGTTGATATTCCCGCAGAAAATATCAACCTGCTGAATGGCAATGCGCCAGATATTGACGCAGAATGCCGTCAGTATGAAGAAAAAATCCGCGCGTACGGCAAAATTCACCTGTTTATGGGCGGCGTGGGCAACGATGGGCACATCGCGTTCAACGAACCGGCGTCCTCACTGGCTTCCCGTACCCGTATTAAAACGCTGACCCACGATACCCGCGTGGCGAATTCCCGCTTCTTTGATGGCGATGTGGATCAGGTGCCAAAATATGCGCTGACCGTGGGCGTGGGTACGCTGCTGGATGCGGAAGAAGTGATGATCCTGGTGCTCGGCAGCGTGAAAGCACAGGCGCTGCAGGCGGCGGTGGAAGGCAACGTCAACCACATGTGGACCATCAGCTGTCTGCAACTGCACCCGAAAGCGGTGGTGGTATGCGATGAGCCGTCCACCATGGAGCTGAAAGTTAAAACGCTGAAATATTTCAACGAATTAGAAGCTGAAAATATTAAAGGTCTGTAATTACGTTTCCGTCCTTCCTCTACGATCTGTGAAGGACGGAACGCCATTTTTACCGGGGGTCGTTATGTATGCTTTAACCCAATGTCGGATTTTTACCGGCCATGAAATTCTGGATGACCATGCGCTTATTGTCGCCAATGGCCTGATCGACCGTCTCTGCCCGCTGGCGGATCTGCCGCCTGATATTGAGCAGCGTTCACTGGCAGGCGCCATACTGGCCCCCGGCTTTATTGACGTGCAGCTCAACGGCTGCGGCGGCGTGCAGTTTAACGATACTGCGGAAGCCGTCAGCATCGAAACCCTGGAAATCATGCAGCGCGCGAATGAAAAATCGGGCTGCACCAGCTACCTGCCGACGCTGATCACCACCAGCGACGATCTGATGAAACAGGGTGTGCGCGTGATGCGCGAGTATCTGGCGAAGCATCCGCATCAGGCGCTGGGTCTGCATCTGGAAGGGCCCTGGCTGAATATGGTGAAGAAAGGCACGCACAACCCGGAATTCGTGCGTAAGCCGGATCCCGCGCTGGTGGATTTCCTCTGCCAGAACGCCGATGTCATCACCAAAATCACTCTCGCGCCGGAAATGGCGGGCAGCGACACCATCAGCAAACTGGCGGCCGCCGGTATTGTGGTATCCGCCGGACATTCCAACGCGACCCTGAAAGAAGCCAAAGCGGGCTTCCGCGCAGGGATTCGCTTTGCGACGCATTTATTCAACGCCATGCCGTACATCACCGGACGCGAACCGGGTCTGACGGGTGCTATCCTCGACGATGCAGATATTTATTGCGGTATTATTGTTGATGGTTTACATGTTGATTACAGTAATGTGCGTCTCGCTAAGCGTCTGAAAGGCGAGAAACTTTGCCTGGTGACGGATGCCACTGCCCCGGCAGGCGCAAACATTGAACAGTTCATTTTTGCTGGTAAAACAATATACTACCGGAATGGACTCTGCGTTGACGAAAACGGCACGCTGAGCGGTTCTGCCCTGACGATGATCGAGGGGGTTAAGAATCTGGTGGAGCATGTGAATATCGCGCTGGATGAAGCCCTGCGCATGGCCACGCTCTACCCGGCTCGCGCCATTGGCGTTGACAAGCAGTTAGGCAGTATCGCGCCGGGGATGGTCGCCAACCTGACCGCCTTCACCCGCGATTATAAAGTAATCAAGACCATCGTTAATGGTAACGAGGTCGTCACCGGGTAAGTAAAAGAATGACATCAGGCGGACAAGCTCAAATTGGTAACGTTGACCTCGTTAAACAACTTAACAGTGCGGCCGTTTACCGCCTGATCGACCAGCACGGGCCTATCTCGCGTATTCAGATCGCCGATCACAGCCAGCTTGCGCCCGCCAGCGTCACCAAAATCACCCGCCAGCTCATTGAGCGTGGGCTTATCAAAGAAGTCGACCAGCAGGCCTCCACCGGGGGCCGCCGGGCGATTTCCATCGTTACCGAAACCCGCAATTTTCACGCCATCGGCGTCCGTCTGGGCCGTCATGACACCACCCTTACGCTGTACGATTTGAGCAGCAAAACGCTGGCAGAAGAGCATTATCCGCTGCCGGAACGCACCCAGGAAACGCTGGAACATGCGTTGCTGAATACCATCGCTTCCTTTATAGAGAGCTGTCAGCGCAAAATCCGCGAACTGATCGCCATCTCGGTGATCCTGCCGGGGCTGGTGGATCCGGAAAGCGGCGTGATCCGCTATATGCCGCACATTCAGGTGGAAAACTGGGCGCTGGTGGAGGCGCTGCAAAAACGTTTTAACGTCACCTGTTTTGTCGGTCACGATATTCGTAGTCTGGCGCTGGCGGAGCACTATTTTGGCGCAAGCCAGGACTGTGAAGACTCCATTCTGGTGCGCGTGCACCGTGGCACCGGGGCGGGGATCATCTCCAACGGGCGAATTTTTATTGGCCGTAATGGTAATGTCGGCGAGATCGGGCACATCCAGGTGGAACCGCTGGGGGAGCGCTGCCACTGCGGTAACTTTGGCTGCCTGGAAACCGTCGCCGCCAACGCCGCTATCGAACAGCGCGTGCGTCATCTGCTGGAACAGGGCTATCAGAGCCGCGTGACGCTGGATGACTGCTCCATCAAAGCCATCTGTAAAGCCGCCAACAAAGGCGATCCCCTCGCCTGCGAAGTGGTTGAATATGTTGGCCGTCATCTCGGAAAAACCATCGCCATCGCCATTAACCTGTTTAATCCGCAGAAAGTGGTGATTGCCGGTGAGATCGTTGAGGCGGAAAAAGTGCTGCTGCCGGCCATTGAAGGCTGCATTAATACCCAGGCGTTAAAAGCGTTCCGTAAAAACCTGCCGGTGGTGCGCTCGACCCTCGATCACCGCTCGGCGATCGGCGCCTTTGCGCTGGTTAAACGTGCCATGCTTAACGGCATTCTGCTGCAACGGTTGCTGGAAAGCTGAGGCGATCATATAGTCGGGCCTTCATTTTTTATCCGGGTAGTCCATGACCATTAAGAATGTAATTTGTGATATTGACGGCGTGCTGATGCATGACAACGTTGCTGTACCGGGCGCCGCTGAGTTCCTGACGCGGGTGATGGAAAAAGGCATGCCGCTGGTGTTGTTAACCAATTACCCGTCACAAACCGGCCAGGATCTGGCGAACCGCTTTGCCTCGGCGGGCATTGACGTGCCGGACAGCGTGTTTTACACCTCCGCCATGGCGACCGCTGATTTTCTTAAGCGTCAGGAAGGAAAAAAAGCCTACGTGGTGGGCGAAGGCGCGCTGATCCATGAGCTGTATAAAGCCGGATTTACTATCACCGATATCAATCCTGATTTTGTGATTGTCGGGGAGACCCGCTCTTACAACTGGGAGATGATGCATAAGGCGTCCTTCTTTGTAGCCAACGGCGCGCGCTTTATCGCCACCAACCCGGATACGCACGGTCGCGGCTTCTATCCGGCCTGCGGCGCGCTGTGCGCGGGCATTGAGAAAATCTCTGGCCGCAAGCCGTTCGTGGTCGGCAAGCCCAGCCCGTGGATCATCCGCGCGGCGCTGAACACCATGCAGGCGCACTCTGAACATACGGTGATCGTCGGCGATAATCTGCGCACCGATATTCTGGCCGGTTTCCAGGCCGGGCTGGACACCATTCTGGTGCTCTCCGGCGTCTCGCAGATTGATGACATTGATGATATGCCGTTCCGTCCGAGCTGGATTTACCCGTCTGTCGCTGAAATCGACGTGATCTGATGCACAGTTGCCCGGCGGCGCATGCTTGCCGGGCCTGCGAACTGCCGGGCATTATTTCGTTCCCGGGTAAATCACCCCATTCAATAAAACCCGTCAATAATTACCGATCCGTTAATTATTGCGGTCTTCTCCTGTGCAATTTTCATGAATCGACAACGCTCATTGCACTATTTATTGCCGACCCGCTAAAAGGCTTGCGCCCCCTGCTCCTTTGCGGCATTTTCATTAACAGGCGATAAGACAACGCACCATTACAGGGTTAACGGAGAAGGTTATGTGTTCGATTTTTGGCGTACTGGATATTAAAACTGACGCGGTTGAACTGCGCAAAAAAGCACTGGAGCTGTCACGTCTGATGCGCCACCGCGGCCCGGACTGGTCCGGCGTCTATGCCAGCGATAAAGCCATCCTTGCCCATGAGCGTCTGTCGATTGTTGACGTCAACGCCGGTGCCCAGCCGCTGTATAACGAACAAAAAACCCATGCGCTGGCCGTTAACGGTGAAATCTACAACCATCAGGCGCTGCGCGCTGAATACAGCGAACGTTATGCCTTCCAGACCGGCTCTGACTGCGAAGTGATCCTCGCGCTGTATCAGGAAAAAGGCCCGGAATTCCTCGACGATTTGCAGGGGATGTTTGCCTTCGCCCTCTATGACAGCGAAAAAGACGCTTACCTGATTGGCCGCGACCATATCGGTATTATCCCGCTGTATATGGGCTACGACGAACACGGCAACATGTTTATCGCCTCAGAAATGAAAGCGCTGGTGCCGGTGTGCCGCACCATCAAAGAGTTCCCGGCAGGCAGCTACCTGTGGAGCAAAGATGGTGAGATCCGCAGCTACTACCAGCGTGACTGGTTCGACTATGACGCGGTGAAAGACAACGTCACCAATAAAGAACAGCTGCGCAATGCGCTGGAAGAGGCGGTGAAAAGCCACCTGATGTCTGACGTGCCTTACGGCGTGCTGCTCTCCGGCGGCCTGGATTCATCGGTGATCTCGGCTATCACCAAAAAATACGCCGCGCGCCGCGTGGAAGATCAGGAGCGTTCAGAAGCCTGGTGGCCGCAGCTGCACTCCTTCGCCGTGGGCCTCGTCGGTTCGCCGGATCTGAAGGCCGCGCAGGAAGTGGCGAACCATCTGGGCACCGTGCACCATGAAATTCATTTCACCGTGCAGGAAGGGCTGGACGCGATCCGCGACGTGATCTATCACATTGAAACCTATGATGTGACTACCATTCGCGCCTCGACGCCGATGTATTTGATGTCGCGTAAAATCAAAGCGATGGGCATTAAAATGGTGCTCTCCGGCGAAGGGTCTGACGAAGTGTTCGGCGGCTACCTCTATTTCCATAAAGCGCCGGATGCCAAAGAGCTGCACGAAGAAACTGTGCGTAAATTGCAGGCGCTGCATATGTTCGACTGCGCCCGCGCCAACAAAGCGATGTCCGCCTGGGGCGTGGAAGCGCGTGTACCCTTCCTGGATAAAAAATTCCTCGATGTGGCGATGCGTATCAACCCGCAGGATAAAATGTGCGGCAACGGCAAGATGGAAAAACATGTGCTGCGCGAATGCTTCGAGTCCTATTTACCGGCCAGCGTGGCATGGCGTCAGAAAGAGCAGTTCTCTGATGGTGTAGGCTACAGCTGGATCGACTCGCTGAAAGAAGTGGCGGCGCAGCAGGTGACCGATCAGCAACTGGCCACCGCAAGCTACCGTTTCCCGTACAACACGCCGTCGTCAAAAGAAGGCTACCTGTACCGCGAGATTTTTGAAGAGCTGTTCCCGGTGCCAAGTGCCGCAGAATGCGTGCCTGGCGGTCCGTCAGTGGCCTGTTCGTCGGCCAAAGCCATTGAATGGGATGAAGCCTTCAAAACCATGAACGATCCATCAGGCCGCGCGGTGGGCGTTCACCAGTCCGCTTACAAATAAGTCCGTGTTATTATTACAGGCCCTGCGGGGCCTGTTTGCTTTGGTTGCTGAATAATGCGCCAGGCTGTTCACAACCCAACCAAACAGTCACAATCCGGCAATTTTCGATGAAAAAGGTGTTGACCATCATCGACCCAATACGCATAATGCGCCCCGCAACGCCGATAAGGTAACGCGAAAAAAAGATGGCTACGTAGCTCAGTTGGTTAGAGCACATCACTCATAATGATGGGGTCACAGGTTCGAATCCCGTCGTAGCCACCATCTTTTTTTGCGGGAGTGGCGAAATTGGTAGACGCACCAGATTTAGGTTCTGGCGCCGCAAGGTGTGCGAGTTCAAGTCTCGCCTCCCGCACCATTCCCAGTAAGCGTTGCACGGATGGGGTATCGCCAAGCGGTAAGGCACCGGTTTTTGATACCGGCATTCCCTGGTTCGAATCCAGGTACCCCAGCCACTTTTCTTCGACTCCTGTGTATTAACACGTCAGTCGTTGGGGTATCGCCAAGCGGTAAGGCACCGGTTTTTGATACCGGCATTCCCTGGTTCGAATCCAGGTACCCCAGCCAGTCGATGGCTGGTAAAGCAGTAAAATTTGGCTACTTAGCTCAGCTGGTTAGAGCACAGCACTCATAATGCTGGGGTCACAGGTTCGATTCCCGTAGTAGCCACCATATTCTGGAAGCGTCTTTTAAAGAGGCTTTAGCAGTAAAAAATTGTTGGGGTATCGCCAAGCGGTAAGGCAGTGGATTCTGATTCCACCATTCCGAGGTTCGAATCCTCGTACCCCAGCCAATTTATAGCAACACCCTGTTGGGGTATCGCCAAGCGGTAAGGCTCTGGTTTCTGATACCAGCATTCCGAGGTTCGAATCCTCGTACCCCAGCCATAAAAAACAAAAAAGCTCGCTTCGGCGGGCTTTTTTGTTTTTGTCCTTTCATAAACGTCCCCGGCAACGTCCTGTCGCCGGGCTGAAACTTACAAGCCTAACGCATATTTCAGCGCCTTCGTTTTCAGCACGCCTGCGCGCTGCGCCGCCATCAGGCCCAGGTTTCGCACCACCCGTAGCGGCCCCAGATTATTGCTGAATCCGGCATAGAACAGATCCATGCCGCTCTGCATAATGAAGTTATCCGCCATGCGACGGCGCTGGTAGCGTTGCAGAACGCTGTGGCTGGCCCAGGGCTCGCCGACGCTGCGCGCCTCTGCCAGCACGTCCAGCAGCGCATCCACATCGCGGTAGCCCAGGTTGACGCCCTGCCCCGCCAGCGGATGAATGGTATGCGCCGCATCGCCCACCAGCGCCAGCCCCGGCTGCACATAGTGCCGCGCATGACGGCGGGTCAGCGGGAAAGCGCCCGCCTGCACCGGTATGACTTTCCCCAGCCGTGCCGGGAAGGTTTTTTCAATCTCCCGCTGCAGCTGCATCATATTGAGCGACTTCAGCTGGCGGATGCGTGCCGGGCGGTCGTACCAGACCAGCGAGGCCCAGTTATCAAACAGCGGCAGAAAAGCATGTGGCCCGTCAGGGGTGAACTGCTGCCAGGTGGCGTCGCCCGGCGGATTTTCGCACTGCACGGTGATCAACATGCAGGATTGTTCGTACTGCCAGGCGTGGATACCGATGCCAGCCCACTGGCGTACCTGTGAATTCGCCCCGTCAGCGCCAATCACCAGCCTGGCGCGCAGGGTATCGCCATCGACAAATTCCAGCGCATGATGATCGGCCTCGCGGTGCATGGCGCGCAGACAGGCGGGCGCGCGCAGGGTGATATTCGGCTGGCGCTCCAGCGCTTCCCACAGTGCGCGTTGCAATACGTTGTTTTCCACCATGTAACCCAGCAGCGGCAGCTTGAGTTCAGCGGCGTCAAACAGGACGTGCGCGCTTTCCCACTCCCAGGTTTCCAGCTGCCGGTATGGATGACAACGCATATTCTCGATCGAATCCCAGACGCCAAGACTGCGCAGCAGAGAGACAGAGGCGGCGCTGATGGCCGATATGCGCACATCCGGCGCGGCCGCGCTATCAAAGACGGGCGGCGTCGTCTGCTCGATCACCGTTACCTGAAAACCGTGCTGCGCCAGCCCCAGCGCCAGCGCGCTGCCGACCATCCCGCCGCCGACCACGGCCACTTCCGTTGGTTGATTCATCATGGTCTTTTTTCCTTATTTTTAATTCCCTTAAGTTTACCGGATTTTTCATTTTCGTGGGGCGGGACATGAACTATGGTCAGCGCCGGGTCAAAGCATTACAATACGCGGCCTGCATTCCTGGCGATTAACAGAGCAAGTCGATGACAAAAAAACTCCATATTAAAACCTGGGGCTGTCAGATGAACGAATACGATTCATCAAAGATGGCCGATCTGCTGGATGCCACCCACGGGTATCAACTCACCGAGGTGGCGGAAGAAGCCGATGTGCTGCTGCTTAACACCTGTTCGATTCGCGAAAAGGCGCAGGAAAAAGTCTTCCATCAGTTAGGTCGCTGGAAATTATTAAAAGAGAAAAATCCTGACCTGATCATTGGCGTCGGCGGCTGTGTGGCGTCCCAGGAAGGCGATCTTATTCGTCAGCGCGCCCACTATGTCGACATCGTTTTCGGGCCACAGACCCTGCACCGCCTGCCGGAGATGATCAATTCCGTGCGCGGCAATCGCAGCCCGGTGGTGGACATCAGCTTCCCGGAAATTGAAAAATTCGACCGTCTGCCGGAACCCCGCGCCGATGGCCCGACCGCCTTTGTCTCCATCATGGAAGGCTGCAATAAATACTGCACCTACTGCGTGGTGCCTTATACCCGTGGCGAAGAAGTCAGCCGTCCGTGCGATGATATTCTGTTTGAAATCGCCCAGCTGGCCGCCCAGGGCGTGCGTGAAGTGAACCTGCTGGGGCAGAACGTCAACGCCTGGCGCGGTGAAAACTATGACGGTACCACCGGCTCCTTTGCCGAGCTGCTGCGCCTGGTGGCCGCCATCGACGGTATTGACCGCGTGCGTTTTACCACCAGCCATCCCATCGAATTTACCGATGACATTATTGAAGTCTACCGCGATACGCCGGAGCTGGTGAGCTTCCTGCACCTGCCGGTACAAAGCGGTTCCGATCGCGTGCTTAACCTGATGGGCCGTACCCATACGGCGCTGGAGTACAAGGCGATTATCCGTAAGCTGCGCGCGGCGCGTCCGGACATTCAGATAAGCTCTGACTTTATCGTCGGCTTCCCTGGTGAAACCACCCAGGATTTCGAGCAGACGATGAAGCTGATTGCCGATGTAAACTTCGATATGAGCTACAGCTTTATCTTTTCCGCCCGTCCGGGTACGCCTGCCGCCGATATGGTGGACGATGTGCCGGAAGAGGACAAAAAGCAGCGGCTGTACATTTTGCAGGAGCGCATCACCCAGCAGGCAATGGCCTGGAGCCGCCGTATGCTGGGCACCACCCAGCGTATTCTGGTGGAAGGCACCTCCCGTAAGAGCGTGATGGAGCTTTCCGGCCGTACTGAAAATAACCGCGTGGTGAACTTCGAGGGCACGCCGGAGATGATCGGCAAATTCGTCGACGTGGAAATCACGGATGTTCTGACCAACTCCCTGCGCGGCGTAGTGGTACGCACGGAAGATGAGATGGGCCTGCGCATCAGCGAAACGCCGGAGTCGGTGATCGCCCGCACCCGTAAAGAAAATGAGCTTGGCGTCGGTCTTTTCCAGCCATAATCATTGCGGCCTGCCGTCGCTGGCAGGCCTTGTTTTGCCCCCTCCAGCCCCCATATCCAATACCATGCTTGCGCCTTTTCCCCATGCCGTAAATACTTTCGGTAATGATGACATCACGCCCGTCAGCCTTTTGCTGGCAGGCTTAAAGGTATAAGAGGATTAATTTGAATACAGAAACCCGCGAAATCAGCCTTGAACCCGCCGATAATGAACGTCTGTTAAGCCTGTGCGGCCCGTTTGATGACAACGTGAAACAGCTTGAGCGCCGTCTGGGTATCGAAATCAACCGCCGAGATAACCACTTCAAACTGACCGGTCGCCCGATCAGCGTGAACGCGGCTGCCGATATTCTGCGTAGCCTGTACGTCGATACCGCCCCGATGCGCGGTCAGACGCAGGAGATCGAGCCTGAACAGATCCATCTGGCGATCAAAGAAGCCCGCGTGCTGGAACAGAGTGCGGAAAGCGTGCCGGAATACGGCAAGGCGATCCACATCAAAACCAAGCGCGGGGTGATCAAACCCCGTACGCCGAATCAGGCGCAGTACGTGGCCAACATTCTCGATCACGACATCACCTTTGGCGTAGGGCCTGCCGGTACCGGTAAGACCTATCTCGCCGTGGCTGCCGCCGTCGACGCCTTAGAGCGTCAGGACGTGCGCCGCATTCTGCTGACCCGCCCGGCGGTGGAAGCCGGTGAAAAACTCGGCTTCCTGCCTGGTGATTTAAGCCAGAAAGTGGATCCTTATCTGCGCCCACTGTATGACGCGTTGTTCGAGATGCTCGGCTTTGAGAAAGTTGAAAAGCTGATGGAGCGCAACGTAATCGAAGTGGCACCGCTGGCGTATATGCGTGGCCGTACGTTAAACGATGCGTTCATCATCCTGGATGAGAGTCAGAACACCACCATCGAACAGATGAAAATGTTCCTGACGCGTATCGGCTTTAACTCGAAAGCGGTGATCACCGGTGACGTGACGCAGATTGACCTGCCGCGTAACCTGAAATCCGGTCTGCGCCACGCTATTGAGGTGCTGGCCGAGGTGGATGAGATCAGCTTTAACTTCTTCCACAGCGAAGACGTGGTGCGCCACCCGGTGGTTGCCCGTATCGTTAACGCTTACGAGGCCTGGGAAGAGGCCGACCAAAAACGTAAAGCTGAACTGGCCGCCGAGCGCAAACGCGAAGCCCAGCAGCAGGAGCAAAAATGAGTTCTGTGATACTCGATTTACAACTGGCCTGCGAGGATACCGCAGGCCTGCCGACTGAAGCCCAGTTCCAGGACTGGCTGAATGCGGTGATCCCGCAGTTTCAGGAAGAATCAGAAGTTACCATCCGCGTGGTGGACGACGCCGAAAGTCATGAACTGAATCTGACCTACCGCGGTAAAGATAAATCCACCAACGTGCTGTCGTTCCCGTTTGAAGCGCCGCCGGGGATTGAAATGCCGCTGCTGGGGGATTTGATTATCTGCCGTCAGGTGGTGGAACAGGAAGCCCGCGAACAGGGGAAACCGCTGGACGCGCACTGGGCGCACATGGTTATTCACGGCAGTTTGCACCTGCTGGGATATGATCATATTGAAGATGACGAAGCAGAAGAAATGGAAGGCATCGAAACAGAGATAATGCTTGCTCTGGGCTATGAGGATCCGTACATTGCCGAGAAGGAGTAGTCTGTGCGCCGGTTTACCGGCGCGGCTGCTTTTCATGCCGTCTGGCGCTGAGTTTACGCGTGACGTGCGACATTTTGATTAACATGAGATCCCACACGACGCCATGAGCGACGACAATTCCCACAGTAACGATACACTTAACAGCAAAAAGGGATTTTTTTCCCTCTTACTGAGCCAGCTTTTCCACGGTGAACCTAAAAACCGCGATGAATTACTGGCGCTAATCCGTGATTCCGGGCAGAACGATCTTATCGACGAAGATACGCGTGACATGCTCGAAGGGGTAATGGATATTGCCGACCAGCGCGTCCGCGACATCATGATCCCCCGCTCGCAAATGATCACCCTCAAACGCAATCAAACGCTGGATGAATGTCTCGACGTTATCATCGAGTCTGCCCACTCGCGTTTTCCGGTGATCAGCGAAGACAGAGATCACATTGAAGGGATTCTGATGGCCAAAGATCTGCTGCCGTTTATGCGCAGCGATGCCGAAGCCTTTAGCATGGAGAAAGTGTTACGTCAGGTGGTGGTTGTACCGGAAAGCAAGCGGGTTGACCGCATGCTGAAAGAGTTCCGTTCACAACGTTACCATATGGCGATCGTCATTGATGAATTTGGTGGCGTTTCAGGTCTGGTGACCATTGAAGATATTCTTGAGTTGATCGTCGGCGAAATTGAAGACGAATACGATGAAGAAGAGGATATCGAATTCCGCCAGCTCAGCCGTCATACCTGGACGGTGCGCGCGCTGGCCTCCATTGAAGACTTCAACGAAACCTTCGGTACGAACTTCAGCGATGAAGAAGTGGATACCATCGGCGGCCTGGTAATGCAGGCGTTCGGGCACCTGCCTGCGCGCGGCGAATCCATCGACATTGATGGTTACCAGTTTAAAGTTGCGATGGCCGACAGCCGCCGTATTATTCAGGTTCACGTCAGAATACCGGATGATTCTCCCCAGCCAAAACTGGACGAATAAAACCACTACTGGATGAATAAATGGTTTTTGCCCCATTAATGGAACGCCAGCGCTATCGCCTGCTGCTGGCGCTGATACTCGGAGCCAGCGGAACGCTGGCTTTTTCTCCTTATGATATCTGGCCTGCCGCGCTGCTGTCTCTGATGGGGCTGCAGGGGCTGACCCTCAACCGCCGCCCCCTGCAGGCCGCCTGGATTGGTTATTTCTGGGGGCTGGGGCTGTTTGGTTCCGGCATCAACTGGGTTTACGTCAGCATCGCGCAGTTCGGCGGCATGCCCGGCCCGATCAATATTTTCCTCGTCGTACTGCTGGCCGCCTATCTGTCGCTCTATACCGGTCTGTTTGCCGGGATCCTCTCCCGCCTGTGGCCGAAGACGAACTGGCTGCGCGTGGCGATTGCCGCGCCTGTCGTCTGGCAGCTGACGGAATTCCTGCGCGGCTGGGTGCTGACCGGCTTCCCGTGGTTGCAGTTTGGCTACAGCCAGATCGACGGCCCGCTGAAAGGGCTGGCGCCGGTGATGGGCGTGGAAGCGATCAACGCCCTTCTGATGATAGTCAGCGGCCTGCTGGCGCTGGCTATCGCGACCCGCAACTGGCGTCCGCTGGCGGCGGGCGTGGTGCTGTTCGCGCTGCCCTTCCCGCTGCGCTATGTTCAGTGGTATACGTTGCTGCCGGAAAAAGCCACGCAGGTGTCGCTGGTGCAGGGCGATATTCCGCAGTCGCTGAAATGGGATGAAAACCAGCTGGTGAATACGCTGGAGATCTACCTTAGCAACAGCGAGCGGGAGATGGGCAAATCGCAACTGATCATCTGGCCGGAGTCCGCCATTCCGGATCTGGAAATCAACCAGCAGCGCTTTTTAAGCTCGCTGGACGCGCAGCTGCGTGACAGAGACACAACGCTTATCACCGGCATTGTGGATGCGCGTCTGAATCAGCAGAATCGCTACGATACCTACAACACTATCATTACGCTGGGTAAAGACAGTCCGTATCGTTATGACTCCACCAATCGCTACAACAAAAACCATCTGGTGCCGTTTGGCGAGTTCGTGCCGCTGGAGTCGATCCTGCGTCCGCTGGCGCCGTTCTTTGACCTGCCGATGTCGTCATTCAGCCGCGGGCCTTACGTGCAGCCGCAGCTGCATGCGCACGGGTTTAATCTGACGCCCGCCATCTGCTATGAAATCATTCTCGGCGAACAGGTGCGGGACAACTTCCGTCCGGATACGGACTTCCTGCTGACCATTTCCAACGATGCCTGGTTCGGTAAATCTATCGGCCCGTGGCAGCACTTCCAGATGGCGCGTATGCGTTCGCTGGAGCTGGCACGTCCGCTGCTGCGCAGCACCAACAATGGCATTACCGCCGTGATTGGTCCGCAGGGCGACATTCAGGCTATGATCCCGCAGTTTACCCGTCAGGTGCTGACGGCAGAGGTCACGCCGGCACGTGGCCTTACGCCTTATGCCCGCACCGGCAACTGGCCGCTGTGGATCCTCACCGCGCTCGCCGGTTTCGGCGCGCTGGTGATGAGTCTGCGCCAGCGTCGTCACTAATCCCTCTCCTCCAGGACCGGTCGCACACAGTGCACCGGGCCTGCACTCCTTCAAAACTGGCACACCTCTTGCTACCCATTAGCAGGGAACAGCGATTTTTTGCGGCTCTGCAACCTTGATGCACCAGCACGGATCGGCGGCGGCACTAATTTGGTGCAAGCAGCGATTTATGCCTCTAAACGGTGCGGAGCGCCTCGCAAAAATAAACAATATCGCAGCAAAATCTTTACATTAAGCCAGACTAAATGTTAACAAACACGCATAACACTGCACGCTTAAGCAGCAGGATATAACAACACAATCACTCACACTGGGTATCAATGCGTCTCTGGCGCTGACGATGAAGGAGTTGGATATGCAATTACGTAAACTGGCCACAGCAATGCTGGTGATGGGAATGTCCGCCGGCGTAGCGCAGGCTGAAGATGCAGCCCCTGCGGCCGGGCAAAGCACGCTGGAAAAAATCGCCAAAAACGGCGTCATCGTGGTCGGACACCGTGAATCTTCCGTACCGTTCTCCTACTACGATAACCAGCAAAAAGTGGTGGGTTATTCGCAGGCTTACTCCAACGCCATTGTTGAAGCGGTAAAGAAAAAGCTCAACAAGCCGGACCTGCAGGTAAAACTGATCCCTATCACCTCGCAAAACCGTATTCCTCTGTTGCAGAACGGCACCTTTGATTTTGAGTGCGGCTCCACTACCAACAACCTGGAGCGCCAGAAGCAGGCCGCTTTCTCTGACACCATTTTCGTCGTGGGCACCCGTCTGCTGGCGAAAAAAGGCGGCAACGTGAAAGACTTCGCCGATCTGAAAGGTAAAGCGGTCGTCGTCACCTCAGGCACCACCTCTGAAGTGTTGCTGCACAAGCTTAACGAAGAGCAGAAAATGGATATGCGCATCATCAGCGCGAAAGATCATGGCGACTCCTTCCGCACCCTGGAAAGCGGTCGTGCCGTGGCCTTTATGATGGACGATGCCCTGTTGGCGGGCGAGCGTGCGAAGGCGAAAAAACCGGATAACTGGGAAATCGTCGGCAAGCCGCAGTCGCAGGAAGCCTATGGCTGCATGCTGCGTAAAGGCGATACCGAGTTCAAGAAGCTGATGGATGACACCATCGCCCAGGCGCAGACCTCTGGCGAAGCGGCTAAGTGGTTTGATAAGTGGTTCAAAAACCCAATTCCGCCAAAAAATCTGAACATGAACTTTGAACTCTCGGATGAGATGAAAGCGCTGTTCAAAGAACCTAACGACAAAGCTCTTAACTAATTACAACCATTAGGGGCGGGTCCTCCTGCCCTCTCGATTGATATGAAGCGCGGACAGACTATACGTTGAAGGGTCGTTCCCCATTCAGCACGAATATTACAGCTTCTTATTAATCTTCGGGGGTAGCGCTGCTACCCTTTTTTTTCAGAGGTAGATTATGTCAATAGACTGGAACTGGGGAATTTTCCTGCAACAAGCCCCGTTCGGCAACACCACCTATCTTGGCTGGCTGTGGAGCGGTTTTCAGGTCACGGTCGCGCTGTCGATCACCGCCTGGATCCTCGCTTTCCTGGTTGGCTCCCTGTTTGGCATCCTCAGAACCGTGCCTAACCGGTTCCTGGCAGGCATCGGGACGCTTTACGTCGAACTCTTCCGTAACGTGCCGTTAATCGTGCAATTCTTTACCTGGTATCTGGTCGTGCCTGAACTGCTGCCGGAAGATCTCGGCATGTGGTTTAAAGCCGAGCTCGATCCCAATATCCAGTTCTTCCTGTCGTCAATGATCTGCCTCGGACTGTTTACCGCCGCCCGTGTGTGCGAGCAGGTGCGTGCGGCGATCGAATCGCTGCCGCGCGGCCAGAAAAACGCCGGGCTGGCGATGGGCCTGACGCTGCCGCAAACCTATCGCTATGTGCTGCTGCCGAACGCCTATCGGGTGATCGTGCCGCCGATGACGTCTGAGATGATGAACCTGGTGAAAAACTCCGCTATCGCCTCGACCATTGGTCTGGTGGATATGGCGGCGCAGGCGGGTAAGCTGCTGGATTACTCCGCCCACGCGTGGGAATCCTTTACCGCCATCACCCTTGCCTACGTCCTGATTAACGCCGTGATTATGCTGGTAATGAACCTGGTAGAACGTAAAGTCCGCCTGCCTGGCAATATGGGAGGCAAATAATGTACGAGTTTGACTGGAGTTCCATTATTCCGGCGATGCCCTATCTGCTTGACGGACTCTGGGTGACGCTGAAAATTACCGTCACGGCGGTAATTGTCGGTATCGTCTGGGGCACCATTCTGGCGGTGCTGCGCATGTCGACGTTCAAGCCGCTGGCGTGGTTCGCTACTGCCTATGTGAACGTTTTCCGCTCTATCCCGCTGGTGATGGTGCTGCTGTGGTTCTATCTGATTGTGCCGGGTCTGTTGCAGGATGTGCTGGGGCTGTCGCCCAAATCGGATATTCGCCTCATCTCCGCGATGGTCGCCTTCTCGATGTTTGAGGCCGCCTATTATTCGGAAATTATTCGCGCGGGTATTCAGAGTATTTCACGCGGCCAGTCAAGCGCTGCGCTGGCGCTGGGCATGACCCACTGGCAGTCGATGAAGCTGATTATTCTGCCGCAGGCGTTCCGGGCGATGGTGCCGCTGCTGTTAACCCAGGGCATCGTCCTCTTCCAGGATACCTCTCTGGTGTACGTGTTAAGCCTGGCGGACTTCTTCCGCACCGCCTCCACCATCGGCGAGCGCGACGGTACCCAGGTTGAGATGATCCTCTTTGCCGGCTTCGTCTATTTTGTTATCAGTCTCAGTGCTTCACTGTTGGTCAGCTATCTGAAGAAAAGGACAGTTTAATGATTTCCCTGAAAAACGTTTCAAAATGGTATGGTCACTTTCAGGTGCTGACCGACTGCTCTACCACGGTTAAAAAAGGTGAAGTGGTGGTGGTGTGCGGCCCGTCCGGATCCGGAAAGTCGACGCTGATCAAAACCGTCAACGGCCTTGAGCCGGTGCAGAAAGGCGAGATCGTTGTGAACGGCACCACCGTGACCGACAAGAAAACCAACCTGGCGGAGCTGCGCTCCCACGTTGGCATGGTGTTCCAGCATTTCGAGCTGTTCCCGCATCTGTCGATTATCGAAAACCTGACGCTGGCGCAGATCAAAGTGCTTAAGCGCGATAAAGCCGCCGCCCGTGAAAAAGCCAGCAAACTGCTGGAGCGCGTGGGTCTTGCGGCGCATGCCAATAAATTCCCGGCTCAGCTCTCCGGCGGCCAGCAGCAGCGTGTGGCTATTGCCCGCGCGCTCTGCATGGATCCGGTGGCAATGCTGTTTGACGAACCCACGTCCGCGCTGGATCCGGAGATGATCAACGAAGTGCTGGACGTAATGGTCGAGCTGGCGCAGGAAGGCATGACCATGATGGTGGTGACGCACGAAATGGGCTTTGCGCGTAAAGTCGCCAGCCGCGTGATCTTTATGGATGAAGGCAAAATCGTTGAAGATTCGCCGAAAGAGGAGTTCTTTGCGAATCCGGCCTCCGATCGCGCAAAAGATTTCCTCGCCAAAATCCTGCATTAATCTTCCCGGCGCGCAGGGCATATCTGCGCGCCGCTTCACGTTTTCTACCCGCCTTTATCGTCTGCCTTTCAGTGACGCGTTACCCTTGTCACAAAACAACACGGATAAGGAATACCAATGGCACTGCCCGTAATAATTGATTGCGATCCAGGTCATGATGACGCTATCGCCCTCGTACTCGCCCTTGCCTCCCCGGAACTGGACGTCAAAGCCGTCACCTCTTCCGCCGGAAACCAGACGCCGGACAAAACCCTGAATAACGTGCTGCGGATGCTGACGCTGCTTAAGCGCAGCGACATTCCGGTGGCGGGCGGTGCGGTAAAACCGCTGATGCGCGAGCTTATCATCGCCGATAACGTGCACGGCGAAAGCGGGCTTGATGGCCCGGCATTACCGGAGCCGGGTTTTGCGGCGCAGCCCTGCACCGCCGTTGAGCTGATGGCAAAAACCCTGCGCGAGAGCGCGGAGCCGGTCACGCTGGTGGCTACCGGGCCGCAAACCAACGTGGCGCTGCTGCTAAACAGCCATCCGGAACTGCATGACAACATCGCGCGTATTGTGATCATGGGCGGCGCAATGGCACCGGGTAACTGGACGCCCGCCGCCGAATTCAATATTTATGTCGATCCGGAAGCGGCGGAAATCGTCTTCCGCTCCGGCATTCCGGTGGTGATGGCGGGGCTGGATGTCACCCATAAAGCACAGATCCACGCCGCGGATGTGGAGCGTTTTCGCGCCATCGGCAATCCGGTGGCTGTGATTGTGGCCGAACTGCTCGACTTCTTTATGGAATATCACAAACAGGAAAAATGGGGCTTTGTGGGCGCGCCGCTGCACGATCCCTGTACCATCGCCTGGCTGCTGAAACCGGAAATTTTCACCACGGTGGAGCGCTGGGTCGGCGTGGAAACCCGCGGGCAGTACACCCAGGGTATGACGGTGGTGGATTACTATTTCCTGACCGGCAATACGCCGAATACGACGGTGATGATGGATGTCGATCGCGGGGCTTTTGTGGATTTACTGGCCGAACGACTGGCGTTCTACGGAGAATAAAGCGTGATGGCCGGAAACGCCTGAAGGCGCTCCGGCCTTAAAATTTACGGCTCGAAAGGACGACGCTGGAACTGGTCATGACCGCACTTCGGACATAACGGCAGCGCATCCGGCGTGTAAACCGCAAGATGGAAATGGCACTTTTCACAGACCAGGTTACCCAGCCCCACCACTTCCCCGCTGTGATAGACCCCGTGGTGATTGAGATCGGAAAAGACTTCCCGCCACTCCAGCTGGGTTTTATCGGTAATATCCGCCAGCTGCTGCCAGACGCTCTCTTTGATCACCCGCATAAAAACGCTGTCGGTCAGTTCGCCCTGGCTTTCCCCATAGCTGCGGGCAAACTCCTCCAGATCGCGGCGAATGGCGCGCAGCAGTTCATCAATTTCGGTTCGCGTTAACTCCCCGGTCTGGGTGGCGCGCAGTCTGGCCTGTTCCACAAGCGCGTCGATGTCGCGCTCGCCGTTTTGCAGGCGTTCGGTCAGCGTGCCGACCAGTTCACGGTAGTATTGAGCAACCTTGTTCATCCTTTCGCCTCCGGGCTTAGTAACACCTTCTAATAATAGACGTTATTTCCGGCGTACTTTGCCAGCCGCCCCACAGAGTGTGTAAATTCCTGCAAGGATCGGCATCCCTCCTTTTGTGCGAAAGGCTGTTTTGAGGCGGGCGTTTGGGCTATGCTATGCGGATCTGAGACATCACATCTAATGCTACGCTTGTAGCTGTATTGAAAACAGGATCACTGGCTGCCATGCAAGAGCAATACCGCCCGGAAGAGATAGAATCAAAAGTCCAGCAACACTGGGACGAGAAGCGCACATTTGAAGTAACCGAAGACGAGAGCAAAGAGAAGTATTACTGCCTGTCGATGCTTCCCTATCCTTCTGGACGACTACACATGGGCCACGTCCGTAACTACACCATCGGCGACGTTATTGCCCGTTATCAGCGTATGCTGGGCAAAAACGTTCTGCAGCCGATTGGCTGGGATGCGTTCGGCCTGCCGGCTGAAGGCGCGGCGGTGAAAAACAAAACCGCTCCGGCCCCGTGGACGTACGACAACATCAATTACATGAAAAACCAGCTCAAAATGCTGGGCTTCGGTTACGACTGGAGCCGCGAGCTGGCGACCTGTACGCCGGAATACTATCGCTGGGAACAGCTGTTCTTCACCGAACTGTATAAAAAAGGCCTGGTGTACAAGAAAACCTCCGCGGTGAACTGGTGCCCGAACGACCAGACCGTGCTGGCGAACGAGCAGGTTATCGACGGCTGCTGCTGGCGCTGCGATACCAAAGTTGAGCGTAAAGAGATCCCGCAGTGGTTTATTAAAATCACCGCCTACGCTGAAGAGCTGTTAAACGATCTGGATACGCTGGACCACTGGCCGGACACCGTTAAAACCATGCAGCGTAACTGGATTGGCCGTTCCGAAGGCGTGGAAATCACCTTTGACGTGCAGGGCCATGACAGCAAGCTGACCGTCTACACCACCCGCCCGGATACCTTTATGGGCGCGACCTACCTGGCGGTAGCTGCGGGTCATCCGCTGGCGCAGGCGGCGGCGGAAAGCAATCCAGAACTGGCCACCTTCATCGACGAATGCCGCAACACCAAAGTGGCGGAAGCTGACATGGCGACGATGGAGAAAAAAGGCGTTGATACCGGCTTTAAAGCCATTCATCCGCTGACGGGCGAAGCGATCCCGGTATGGGCAGCAAACTTCGTGCTGATGGAGTACGGTACGGGCGCAGTGATGGCCGTTCCGGGCCACGATCAGCGTGACTATGAGTTTGCCAGCAAATACGGCCTGACCATCAAGCCGGTTATTCTGACGGCAGATGGCGCGGAGCCGGATCTGTCTGAACAGGCGCTGACGGAAAAAGGCACCCTGTTTAACTCCGGCGAATTCAACGGCCTGAGCTTTGAAGAGGGCTTTAACGCCATTGCTGACAAGCTGGCGGCGCTGGGCGTCGGCGAGCGTAAAGTGAACTACCGCCTGCGCGACTGGGGCGTTTCCCGTCAGCGTTACTGGGGCGCGCCGATCCCGATGGTGACCCTGGAAGACGGTACGGTGATCCCGACCCCTGCCGATCAGCTGCCGGTGATCCTGCCGGAAGATGTCGTCATGGACGGCATTACCAGCCCGATCAAGGCCGATCCGGAGTGGGCGAAAACTACCGTCAACGGTCAGCCTGCGCTGCGTGAAACCGATACCTTCGACACCTTTATGGAGTCCTCCTGGTATTACGCGCGTTACACCTGTCCACAGCACACCGACGGCATGCTGGATCCGAAAGCCGCCAACTACTGGCTGCCGGTGGACATTTACATTGGCGGTATTGAACACGCCATCATGCACCTGCTCTATTTCCGCTTCTTCCATAAACTGATGCGCGACGCGGGCATGGTTACCTCCAGCGAACCGGCGAAGCAGCTGCTGTGCCAGGGCATGGTGCTGGCAGACGCCTTCTACTATGTGGGTGCTAACGGCGAGCGCAATTGGGTGTCCCCGAAAGACGCCATCGTTGAGCGCGACGAGAAAGGCCGCATCGTGAAAGCGAAAGACGCCGACGGCCATGAGCTGGTGTATACCGGCATGAGCAAAATGTCCAAGTCGAAAAACAACGGTATCGACCCGCAGGAAATGGTTGAACGTTACGGCGCGGACACCGTGCGTCTGTTTATGATGTTCGCTTCACCGGCAGACATGACGCTGGAATGGCAGGAATCCGGCGTGGAAGGCGCGAACCGCTTCCTGAAACGCGTCTGGAAACTGGTGTATGAACATACCTCTCAGGGCGAGGTTGCCGCGCTGAACGTGGCGAGCCTGAGCGAAGATCAGAAAGCGCTGCGCCGTGATGTGCATAAAACCATCGCCAAAGTGACCGATGATATCGGTCGTCGTCAGACCTTTAACACCGCGATTGCGGCTATTATGGAACTGATGAATAAGCTGGCGAAAGCGCCGCAGGACGGCGAGCAGGATCGCGCGCTGATGCAGGAAGCGCTGCTGGCGGTAGTGCGTATGCTCAACCCGTTCACCCCACACGCCTGCTTCACGCTGTGGCAGGAACTGCATGGCGAAGGCGATATCGACAACGCGCCATGGCCGCAGGCTGACGAAAACGCGATGGTGGAAGATTCCACCTTAGTGGTTGTGCAGGTGAACGGCAAAGTACGCGGTAAAATTACCGTGCCTGTCGATGCTACCGAACAACAGGTTCGCGAACGTGCGGGTCAGGAACATCTGGTCGCGAAATATCTTGAGGGCGTTACCGTGCGTAAAGTGATTTATGTCCCGGGCAAACTGCTCAATCTGGTCGTTGGCTAAGCGCGGGAGGAAGCGTGCGATATCTGGCAACAGTTTTACTATCACTGGCGGTGCTGGTCACCGCCGGGTGCGGCTGGCATTTACGGAATACCACCCAGGTTCCTGCCGAAATGAAAACCATCATTTTCGACTCTTCGGATCCTTATGGTCCGTTAAGCCGTGCGATTCGTACCCAGCTGCGGCTGAACGGAGTTGAAGTGGTTGAGAAAGGCAGCACACGTCAGGATATTCCTTCGCTCCGTCTGGGTACCGCCAGTCTTGTACAGGACACGGCCTCTATTTTCCAGAACGGTCGTACAGCGGAATACCAGATGGTGATGGACGTATGGGCATCGCTGATGATCCCTGGCAAAGGAATTTATCCTTTAAAAACCAAGGTTTATCGTTCCTTCTTCGATAACCCGCAAAACGCGCTGGCAAAAGATGCGGAACAGACGATGATCATCCAGGAAATGTATGACAAAGCGGCGGAACAGCTGATCCGCCAGCTGCCAAGCGTACATGCCAATAGTGAGGATGCCGATGTGCCGGTGACCACGCCTGATGTTGCGCCAAGCGCCCCAACATCATTAGGTAACTGATGCTGAAGCTGTACCCTGAACAACTCCGCGCGCAGCTCAATGAAGGGCTGCGCGCGGCGTATCTGCTACTGGGTAATGATCCGCTGTTATTGCAGGAAAGTCAGGATCTGGTGCGCGCCGCGGCGATCGCCCAGGGTTTTGATGAGCATCACAGCGTGACCATTGATGCCAGCACCGACTGGTCCGCCCTCTTTTCACTGTGCCAGGCCATGAGCCTGTTTGCCAGCCGTCAGACGCTGTTATTGCAGCTCCCTGACAACGGCCCGAATGCCGCCATCAATGAACAGCTCGCCACGCTGGTCAGCCTGCTGCACGACGATCTGCTGCTGATGGTGCGGGGCAACAAACTGACCAAAGCGCAGGAAAATGCCGCCTGGTTTAGCGCGCTGACAGAGCGCTCCGTGATGGTCACCTGTCAGACGCCGGAACAGGCACAGCTGCCCCGCTGGGTGGCGAACCGCGCAAAACAGAACAACCTTCAGCTTGATGAAGCGGCCAGCCAGTTGCTGTGCTATTGCTATGAAGGCAACCTGCTGGCGCTGGCGCAGGCGCTGGATCGGCTGGCGCTGCTGTGGCCCGACGGCAAGCTGACGCTCCCCCGCGTGGAGCAGGCCGTTAACGACGCGGCGCACTTTACCCCTTTTCACTGGGTGGATACGCTGCTCGCCGGGAAAAGCAAACGCGCGCTGCATATCCTGCAACAGCTGCGTCTTGAAGGCTGCGAGCCGGTGATCCTGCTGCGCACCCTGCAGCGGGAACTGCTGCTGCTGGTGACCTTAAAACGTCAGTCCGCCAGCACGCCGCTGCGCACGCTGTTTGATAAGCATCGCGTCTGGCAGAACCGCCGCGCGGTGACCAGCGAGGCGCTGAACCGGCTCAGTAACGAACAGTTACGTCATGCGGTACACCTGCTCTCCCGCACTGAATTAACGGTAAAGCAGGACTTTGGGCAATCGGTATGGGCGGAGCTGGAAGGGCTTTCTCTGCTACTCTGTCATAAGGCACTGGCAGATATTTTTATTGATGGATGAGATGAATCAGTTACAGGCACTGTTTGGCGGCACTTTCGATCCGGTTCATTACGGGCACCTTAAACCCGTGGAAGCGCTGGCGAATCTGATCGGCCTGTCGCAGGTGATCATCATGCCCAATAACGTGCCGCCGCATCGTCCGCAGCCGGAAGCCAGTTCGCTACAACGTAAAACCATGATCCAGCGGGCAATTGCCGATAAACCGCTGTTCAGGCTGGATGAGCGGGAACTGCAACGCGATACGCCCTCATGGTCATCGCAAACTATTCAGGCATGGCGGGAAGAGCAAGGCCCGACGCGACCGCTGGCTTTTATTATCGGCCAGGATTCTCTGCTCTCCTTCCCCACCTGGCACCGCTATGAAACCATTCTTGATCACTGTCATTTGCTGGTCTGCCGCCGTCCCGGTTATCCACAAAAGATGAGTGACGAGGCCAGCCTGCAGTGGCTGGAGCAGCACCTCACCCACCGCATCGACGATCTGCACGCCCTGCCCGCCGGGAAGATTTTCCTTGCGGAAACGCCATGGCTGAATATCTCCGCCACGCTGATCCGCGAGCGACTGTCGCGCGGCGAAGCGTGCGACGACTTGCTGCCGGAGAGTGTGCTTGATTACATCAAACAGCAGGGCCTGTATCGCTAAGCACCGCCTGCATCGCGTCGATCAAGCTGTCGTTCTCCTTAAGGCTACGCACCGCCACCCGATAATAGCGTTCGTCCAGCCCCGGATAGTTACTGCAACTGCGGATCAAAATATGCTTCTCCAGCAGCGCCCGCTGTAAATCCAGCCCAGGCACCTCGCAGCGCAAAAACAGATAATTCGCCACCCCCGGCCACAGAGTCAGCCCTGTCAGCACGCTCAGCGCCTGATACAGGCGTGGCCGTTCCCTGTTGATCCACTGCCAGGTGGCGCGCTGGTAATCCGTATCCTGCAACAGGATCTCCCCTGCCAGCGCGGCAAAGGCATTAATGGACCACGGCATCTGCCGCTGGCGTAAGCGCCCGACCGCCTGCGCATCGCTGTTAATCAGATAGCCGAGTCGCAGCCCCGGAATGGCATAGAATTTCGTCAAGGATCGCAGCACCCAGACGTGCGGGTTCGCCGCAAGATAAGGAATAAATCCGCAGTGGCCTTCGATAAAATCGATAAAGGCTTCATCGAGGATCAGCGCGATCCCAAGCGCCCGGCAGCGCGCGGCAATGGCCAGCAGCAAGCTTTCATCGGGCAGTAAGCCGGTCGGATTATTGGGCGTACAGAGAAACAGGCAGTCGAGATCGGCGGTCAGCGCATCCAGAATGTCCCCGGTGAGCTGCCATCCTGCGTCTTCACGCAGCGCGAAATCTTCTATGGCACACCCGGCCCGCTTAAGCGCGCGGCGGTACTCCGCAAAACCCGGCGTCACCAGCATTGCCCGGCGCGGCGCAAGGCCATCGACCAGGGTAAAAATCGCTTCCGTTTCGCCGTTGCCCGCCAGCAGCCAGGAGGCAGGCAGTTGATGATGCGCGGCAAGGGCCTGATGCAGATGCTGATACTCCGCATCCGGGTAACGTTCGGCAAGGCGCAGATTATCCACCAGCGCCTGGCGCAGCGTATCGGGCATCCCGGCAGGATTAATATTGGCGCTGAAATCCAGCAGGGCGTCAGGCGCGATCCCCAGCATGTCCGCCGCCTCGCGGATATTACCGCCGTGGGCGCTGTGAAACAAAGCCATCGGTGAACTCCTGTTAAAGCGGCTATCGGAGCGAAAAAACCGCGCCCGCTCAGCGCGCAATGGTAGACTTTATGCAGAAAATATCCGGAGGATAGCGTATGCGATTATGGCTTGTACGTCATGGAGAAACCGAAGCAAACGTCGCCGGGCTGTACAGCGGCCATGCGCCGACGTCACTGACGCCGCGCGGCATTGCCCAGGCCACGGCGCTGCATTCGCTGCTGCGGGAGGTGCCTTTTGATCAGGTGCTGTGCAGCGCCCTGGAACGCGCGCAGCATACCGCCCGGCTGGTACTGAACGACCGTAATATTCCGCTGCACACCACGCCCCTGCTCAATGAGATGTTTTTTGGCGACTGGGAACTGCGCCATCATCGCGATTTAAAACAGGAAGACGCTGATAATTACGCCGCCTGGTGTCTCGACTGGCAGAACGCCGTGCCGACCAACGGCGAAGGGTTTCAGGATTTTTCACAGCGCGTGCAACAATTTATTGCCGGGCTGCGTGACTGGCAGCACCACGATAACGTGCTGATTGTCAGCCATCAGGGGGTGATCAGTCTGCTGATCGCCACGCTGCTTAACATGCCTGCTGCCTCGTTGTGGCATTTTCGCGTCGAACAGGGGGCGTGGAGCGCCATCGATTTCCACAAGGATTTTGCCACCCTGAGCGTACTGAACAGCCGCGCGGTCTGGCTGCCGGACGCCGGATAATCGTCCTGCGCGTCATTACATGATTGACACGCCCGGCAAGGCTGTTATCCTCCGCTGCCGGACTTGCCCCGCCATGCAAAGTCTTTAAGAAATTGTTTTACAAAAATGGCGATGCAATCTCCTGCCGCGGGTGGGATGATAGCCCACTTTCAAAAATCTTACTGGCGGCATGTGTCCCGCCAGAATGACAGTTCAGTTATACTGTCATACCTTCATTAATGACTATATGTACGCTCCCAGGGGGAACACTTGCAGGGTAAAGCACTCCAGGATTTTGTTATCGACAAAATTGATGACCTGAAAGGTCAGGACATCGTTAAAATTGACGTTCAGGGTAAGTCCAGCATCACTGATTGCATGATTATTTGCACCGGCACCTCCACCCGCCATGTGATGTCGATTGCCGACCATGTGGTGCAGGAGTCACGCGCGGCGGGCATGATGCCGCTTGGCGTGGAAGGCGAAAACGTCGCCGACTGGGTGGTGGTCGATTTAGGCGAAGTGATTGTTCACGTCATGCAGGCAGAGAGCCGTGCGCTGTACGAGCTGGAAAAACTCTGGGGTTAATGCGTGAAGCTGCAACTGGTCGCCGTCGGCACCAAAATGCCGGACTGGGTACAAACCGGCTTTACTGAATATCTGCGTCGTTTTCCGAAGGACATGCCGTTCGAGCTGGTAGAAATTCCCGCCGGAAAACGCGGTAAGAACGCCGATATCAAACGCATTCTCGATAAAGAGGGTGAGTTAATGCTGGCTGCGGCTGGCAAAAACCGCATTGTCACCCTCGATATTCCGGGCAAACCCTGGGATACGCCGCAGCTGGCTCATGAACTGGAACGCTGGAAGCAGGACGGACGCGACGTCAGCCTGCTGATCGGCGGGCCGGAAGGGTTATCCCCTGCCTGTAAAGCGGCAGCTGAACAAAGTTGGTCTCTCTCTGCACTGACGCTACCCCACCCGCTGGTTCGGGTACTGGTGGCGGAAAGCCTCTATCGTGCATGGAGCATTACTACCAACCATCCTTATCACCGAGAGTAATGAGACCAGGTAGATTACGCAGCGGATGAAATTACAGAATTCTTTTCGCGACTATACGGCTGAGTCCGCGCTGTTTGTGCGCCGGGCTGTGGTCGCCTTTACGGGGATTTTGCTGCTTTCTGGTGTCCTGATCGCCAATCTTTATAATCTGCAAATTCTCCGGCATACCGACTACCAGACGCGCTCGAACGAAAACCGCATCAAACTGGTGCCTATCGCCCCCAGTCGCGGCATTATTTACGATCGTAACGGCATCCCCCTGGCGCTGAACCGCACCATTTATCAGGTGGAGATGATGCCGGAAAAAGTCGATAACGTGCAGCAGACGCTGGATGCGCTGCGTGGCGTGGTCGATTTGACTGATGACGACATCGCCAACTTTAAAAAAGAGCGCGCCCGCTCGCACCGCTTCACCTCGATTCCCGTGAAATCTAACCTGACAGAAGTGCAGGTCGCGCGCTTTGCCGTTAACCAGTACCGTTTCCCTGGCGTGGAAGTCAAAGGCTATAAACGCCGCTTTTATCCGTATGGCTCCGCCCTGACCCACGTGCTTGGCTACGTTTCCAAAATCAACGATAACGACGTGAAGCGCCTCGATAAAGAGGGCAAGCTGGCTAACTACGCCGCCACTCATGATATTGGTAAACAGGGAATCGAACGTTATTACGAAGACGTCCTGCACGGGCAGACCGGCTATGAAGAGGTTGAAGTTAACAACCGTGGCCGGGTGATCCGTCAGTTAAAAGAAGTGCCGCCGCAGGCCGGTCATGACATTACCCTGACGCTGGATCTGAAGCTACAGAGCTATATCGAAACCCTGCTGGCGGGCAGCCGCGCGGCGGTGGTGGTGACCGATCCGCGCACCGGCGGCATTCTGGCGATGGTATCCATGCCAAGCTATAACCCGAACCTGTTTGTCGACGGCATCTCCAGCAAAGATTACAGCGCCCTGCTTAACGATCCGAACACGCCGCTGGTTAACCGCGCGACCCAGGGCGTCTATCCCCCGGCGTCAACGGTGAAGCCTTACGTCGCGGTATCAGCCTTAAGCACGGGGGTGATCACCCGCAATACCAGCCTGTTTGACCCAGGCTGGTGGCAGCTGCCGGGCTCCGAGAAGCGTTATCGCGACTGGAAAAAATGGGGACACGGGCATCTGAACATCACCAAGTCCCTGGAAGAGTCGGCGGATACCTTCTTCTATCAGGTCGCCTACGATATGGGTATCGACCGCCTTTCCGAATGGATGAGCAAGTTCGGCTACGGCAAATACACCGGCATAGATCTGGCGGAAGAGCGCTCCGGCAACATGCCAACCCGCGAATGGAAGCTTAAGCGCTTCAAAAAACCCTGGTATCAGGGTGACACCATTCCGGTGGGTATCGGCCAGGGTTACTGGACGGCAACGCCGGTCCAGATGAACAAGGCCATGATGATTTTGATTAACGACGGCGTGGTTAAAGTGCCGCATCTGTTAATGAGCACGCTGGAAAATGGTCAGCAAATCCCGTGGAAACAGCCGGAACAGCCGCCGGTAGGCGATATTCATTCCGGTTACTGGGAAATCGCCAAAGACGGTATGTATGGCGTGGCTAACCGCGCGAACGGCACCGGGCATAAGTATTTTGCCGATGCGCCTTACAAAGTGGCGGCCAAATCCGGTACCGCGCAGGTCTTTGGCCTGAAGGCCAACGAAACCTATAACGCGCACAAGATCGCTGAACGTCTGCGTGACCATAAACTGATGACGGCCTTTGCGCCGTACGATAAACCCCAGGTCGCGGTGGCGATTATTCTGGAGAACGGCGGCGCTGGCCCTGCGGTCGGTACCATCATGCGCCAGATCCTCGACCACATTATGCTGGGCGATAACAATACCGATTTGCCTGCGGAAAATCCGGCAACCGCGGCAGCAGAGGACCAATGATCATGACGGATAATCCGAACAAAAAATCGTTCTGGGATAAAATCCATATCGACCCGACGCTACTGCTGATTATCCTGGCTCTGCTGACCTATAGCGCGCTGGTGATCTGGAGCGCCAGCGGCCAGGATATTGGCATGACCGAGCGCAAGATTGGGCAGATCGCCATGGGACTGGTGGTGATGGTGGTGATGGCGCAAATCCCGCCGCGCGTCTACGAAGGCTGGGCGCCCTATCTGTATATCATCTGCGTTATTTTACTGGTGGCGGTGGACGCCTTCGGCGCGATCTCAAAAGGCGCGCAGCGCTGGCTTGATCTCGGCATTGTGCGTTTCCAGCCCTCCGAGATCGCCAAGATCGCCGTGCCGCTGATGGTGGCGCGCTTTATTAACCGCGACGTCTGCCCACCCTCGCTGAAAAATACCGCTATTGCGCTGGTGCTGATCTTTATGCCAACGCTGCTGGTGGCGGCGCAGCCGGATCTGGGTACGTCGATTCTGGTCGCGCTTTCCGGTCTGTTCGTACTGTTTTTATCCGGCCTGAGCTGGCGTCTGATCGGCATTGCGGCGATCCTGCTGGCGGCCTTTATCCCGATCCTGTGGTTCTTCCTGATGCATGATTATCAGCGACAGCGCGTGATGATGTTGCTCGATCCGGAAACCGATCCGCTGGGCGCGGGCTATCATATTATTCAGTCGAAAATTGCCATTGGCTCCGGCGGGCTGCGCGGTAAAGGGTGGCTACATGGTACACAGTCGCAGCTGGAATTCCTGCCCGAACGGCATACTGACTTTATCTTTGCGGTAGTGGCGGAAGAGCTGGGTCTGGTGGGCTTCCTGGTGCTGCTGGCGCTCTATTTGCTGCTGATTATTCGTGGGCTGTATATTGCCGCCCGCGCGCAGACCACCTTTGGTCGCGTGATGGCCGGTGGCTTAATGCTGATTTTGTTTGTTTATGTCTTCGTAAATATTGGTATGGTGAGCGGTATTCTGCCGGTGGTAGGGGTTCCTCTGCCGCTGGTCAGTTATGGAGGCTCCGCTCTCATCGTACTCATGGCCGGGTTTGGTATTGTGATGTCTATTCATACCCACCGGAAAATGTTGTCAAAAAGCGTATAAGAGGTGCGCAATGCGTAAGCAATGGCTTGCAGTCTGCATAGCAGCAGGATTACTGGCAGCATGTACAAGTGACACTCAACAACAGCCCGCCCCGGTTGCGCCGCAGCCTGCGGTATGTAACGGCCCGGTTGTTGAAATTGGCGGGGCTGAGCCGCGCTACGAGTCACTTAACCCTGCCGTGAATCAGGATTACGAACGCGATGGCAAGCGTTATAAAATCGTCCAGGATCCGTCGCGCTTCAGCCAGGCGGGTCTGGCGGCCATTTATGATGCCGAACCCGGCAGCAATCTGACCGCCTCCGGCGAAGCCTTCGATCCCATGCAGCTCACCGCCGCGCACCCGACGCTGCCGGTACCGAGCTATGCGCGGATCACCAACCTGGCGAACGGCCGTATGATCGTGGTGCGTATTAACGATCGCGGGCCTTATGGTAACGATCGCGTGATTTCCCTGTCGCGTGCCGCCGCGGATCGTCTGAACAACTCCAACAATACCAAAGTGCGCATCGATCCGATTATCGTGGCGCAGGATGGCACGCTGTCAGGGCCTGGCACCGCCTGTACGACGGTGGCGAAACAGACTTACGCCCTGCCCGCCCGTCCGGATCTGACCGGCGGCATGGGCAGCGCCTCCAGCCTCCCGCAGCCTGAGCAGGCACAGGCTGACGTGCAGCCGATCAGCAACGATACACTGAAAAGCGAAAACACGCTGGGCTCACCGGTCAGCAGCGGCGGATTCCTCGGCGCGCCGACCACCCTTGCAAGCGGCGTGCTGGAAGGTAACGAACCGCCTGCCGCTCAGCCACAGCCTGTCGTGGCTACCCCGGCGCCTGCCGCCGCACCGGTTACGCCTGCCGCGCCAGTCACCGCGCCAGGCTCCGTGCAGGGTAGCGTTGCAGCGCCAGCCGCCGCAGGCGCTGCCAGCGGCTATGTCGTGCAGGTGGGCGCGGTCAGCGATCAGACTCGCGCGCAGCAGTATCAGCAGCGTCTGGCACAGCAGTTTTCCGTGCCGGGTCGGGTGGTACAAAACGGCGCGGTCTGGCGTATTCAGTTAGGGCCGTTTAGCAGCAAGGCTGACGCCAGCGCGTTACAGTCACGTCTGCAGAGCGAAGCTCAGCTGCAATCCTTTATTGCCAGCGCGCAGTAAATACCAACAGGGCATCTTACTTTGTCAGTTTGTGTAAGTTTCATTCACAAATCATGCGGAAAGTCAGATGCCTGCCCTTATAGCTTTTGCTATAGTAAGGCACTTTTTTTCACTCCATCACGGATGTCGTTGTTCTGACCATGAAGACCACTTTTTCCGTTCGTTTCGTGAAGCGCCTCGCGCTCACCACCGCGCTGACAGCCGCAACCCTGTCTGCTGCCCATGCCGATGACCTGAACATCAAAACCATGATCCCCGGCGTGCCGCAGATCGATGCCGAGTCTTACATCCTGATTGATTACAACTCCGGTAAAGTGCTGGCGGAGCAGAATGCCGATGCTCGCCGCGATCCGGCCAGCCTGACCAAAATGATGACCAGCTACGTCATCGGTCAGGCCATGAAAGCAGGCAAGTTCAAGGAAACGGACCTGGTAACCATCAATAACGATGCCTGGGCAACCGGCAACCCGGTGTTCAAAGGCTCTTCGCTGATGTTCCTGAAACCAGGCATGCAGGTGCCGGTATCCCAGCTGATCCGTGGTATCAACCTGCAATCCGGTAACGACGCCTGCGTGGCGATGGCCGATTTTGCCGCGGGCAGCCAGGACGCTTTTGTCGGCCTGATGAACAGCTACGTTAACGCGCTGGGCCTGAAAAACTCCCATTTCCAGACCGTTCACGGCCTGGACGCTGAAGGTCAGTACAGCTCCGCCCGCGATATGGCGCTGATTGGCCAGGCGCTGATCCGCGATGTGCCAAACGAATACTCTATTTATAAAGAGAAAGAGTTCACCTTTAACGGCATCCGCCAGACCAACCGCAACGGTTTGCTGTGGGACAACAGCCTGAACGTTGACGGTATTAAAACCGGCCATACCGATAAAGCAGGCTATAACCTGGTGGCCTCGGCAACCGAAGGCCAGATGCGTCTGATTTCCGCCGTGATGGGCGGGCGCACCTTTAAAGGCCGTGAAACCGAAAGCAAAAAACTGCTGACCTGGGGCTTCCGTTTCTTTGAAACTGTTAACCCGATCAAAGCAGGTAAAGAGTTTGCTTCTGAACCCGCCTGGTTTGGCGACAGCGATCGCGCCTCCCTCGGCGTGGATAAAGATGTTTATCTGACCATTCCGCGCGGCCGCATGAAAGATCTGAAGGCCAGCTATGTGCTGACCAGCACGGAGCTGCACGCGCCGCTGCAAAAAAATCAGGTAGTGGGCACCATTAACTTCCAGCTTGATGGCAAAACCATTGAACAGCGTCCGCTGGTGGTGTTGCAGGAAATTCCGGAAGGCAATTTCTTTGGCAAAATCATTGATTATATCAAGCTGATGTTCCACCACTGGTTTGGTTAAAAATTCAGCACTTGAAAGTCTGAATTTCATCCCCATATACTATGCATCAATAAAACTCCCGCCCTGTGGCGGGAGTTGTTCTTTTTTGTAACGCCGGAGCTGACATGAAAACCAAACTTAACGAACTGCTTGAATTCCCGACTCCCTTTACTTACAAAGTAATGGGTCAGGCGAAACCGGAGCTGGTTGATCAGGTGGTGGAAGTGGTACAGCGCCATGCGCCTGGTGACTACTCTCCGCAGGTAAAACCGAGCAGCAAAGGCAATTACCACTCGGTCTCTATCACTATCACCGCGACGCATATTGAGCAGGTTGAAACCCTGTACGAAGAGCTCGGCAATATCGACATCGTGCGTATGGTACTGTAATTAACAGGCGTGTTACCTGGGCATCTCAGGTAACACGTCATTATGATATACTCCTGCCACCCTTCCCTCTCTCCGGAGATGCTGTTTTGCTTCAGGATACGATTCTTATCCGTCACCTTGGTTTACAGCCTTACGAGCCCGTCTCCCTGGCAATGCATGAATTCACCGATACCCGCGACGACGCCACGCCTGATGAAATCTGGCTGGTGGAACATCATCCTGTGTTTACCCAGGGCCAGGCCGGAAAAGCCGAACATGTGCTGATGCCAGGGGATATTCCCGTGATCCAGAGCGACCGTGGCGGCCAGGTAACCTATCACGGACCGGGTCAGCAGGTGATGTACGTGCTGTTAAACCTGAAACGCCGTAAGCTGGGCGTACGCGAACTGGTCACCCTGCTGGAACAAACCGTGGTGAACACGCTGGCGGAGTCAGATATTGAAGCTTATCCCCGCGCGGATGCGCCTGGCGTCTATGTGAGCGGCAAGAAAATCTGTTCGCTGGGACTGCGCATTCGCAAAGGCTGTTCTTTTCACGGCCTGGCGTTAAATATCGCCATGGATCTTGCTCCTTTCCAGCGCATTAATCCCTGCGGTTATGCAGGAATGGAAATGGCGCAAATGAGCCAGTGGGTTGCTGACGCCAGCACCGATAAAACCGGCCCGCGATTAGTCGCTAATTTCCTAAATTTACTTAATAATCCCCCGCATCAACATATTAGCGTCTAATATATTATTCATGCTGACGATTTCATCTGGGGTCAGCAGGAAAATCAAAGCGCAGGGCAATCACTGCTGGTGATTGCCTGTCCTGCGCGCTAATAATCATCACACTTATTTGTTATGCATTATTCATCGCATGAATAAATTCGGAGTTTACGCGTGGATTATAATGACCCGTCGGAAAATCGAATAACAGAACGTCCCGAGGACGCAAAACCGCAGATCTTCCGTACATTGCGCAATATCGATCTTAATTTATTGACGATTTTCGAAGCCGTTTACGTGCATAAAGGCATTGTGAATGCGGCAAAAGTGCTTAATCTCACTCCGTCAGCCATCAGCCAGTCCATTCAGAAACTCCGTACTATCTTTCCCGATCCGCTGTTTATCCGTAAGGGCCAGGGCGTGACGCCAACGGCCTATGCGACGCATTTGCACGAATATATCAGCCTGGGACTGGAGTCTATTCTGGGGGCGCTGGATCTCACCGGTAGCTATGATAAACAGCGCACCATTACGCTGGGCACGCCGCCCTCGCTTGGCGCGCTGGTTATTCCGACCATTTATCAGGCTATCAAAGCACAGTCGCCGCATTTGCTGCTGCGCAATATTCCCATTAACGACGGGGAAAGCCAGCTCAGTCAGTTTCAGACTGATTTAATTATCGATACGCATCTGCCGAGCACCCGCGCGCTTAATCAGCATGTGCTCTATTCTGACCGTCTGGTGCTAATGTGCCGAAAAGATCATCCTTGCCTGCAACAGCCCATTACTGAAGAGGCGCTGCGCCAGTATGAGCACACGATGTTGATGCTGGAAGGACAGCACCTGAGCGTATTACGTCAGCGCATACAGGAACTCTTCCCTGAGCGTCAGGTGAGCTTTAGCAGTTACAATATGTTCACCATTGCAGCACTGATCGGCAACAGTGACCTGTTGGGGCTGATGCCCTTCCGTTTATTTACCCTGTTTAGCGCCTGCTGGCCGTTACAGGAGATTGAATTCCCGGCAGTCAGCAATGAGCAGATTGAAATTTCTTTGTATTACAACAAGTTGAGTATGCGCGATCCGGTACTGGAAAACGTCATCAATGTAATATCCCGTGCATTCTGACGGGAGAGTTTGCCTGACATAACGGCGGCGTGCCCTGGCAGTAAAGGCACAAATCAACAACTATTTTACAATTTGCCGGGCCGTCAGGCTGCTTTATCACCCTTTTCAATGGTATACTGCGGCGCAGCTAATTCAAAAATAGTTGATAAATACAACATTCCCTTGAATTGAAAAGCTTTCCTTCGTTATTCGCAACTGGAACACGCACGCTATGAGTAAACCCATTGTGATGGAACGCGGTGTTAAATACCGCGACGCCGATAAGATGGCTCTTATCCCGGTCAAAAACGTGGTAACAGAGCGTGAAGCCCTGTTAAGAAAACCGGAGTGGATGAAAATCAAACTCCCGGCAGACTCCACCCGTATCCAGGGTATCAAAGCGGCTATGCGCAAAAACGGCCTGCACTCTGTTTGCGAAGAGGCGTCATGCCCGAACCTTGCGGAGTGTTTCAACCACGGCACCGCCACCTTTATGATCCTCGGCGCGATTTGTACCCGCCGTTGCCCGTTCTGTGACGTTGCTCATGGTCGTCCGGTCGCGCCTGATGCGAATGAACCAAATAAACTGGCGCAAACCATCGCTGACATGGCGCTGCGCTATGTGGTGATCACCTCCGTGGATCGCGACGATCTGCGTGACGGCGGCGCTCAGCACTTTGCTGATTGTATCACCGCCATCCGCGAGAAAAGCCCGACCATCAAAATCGAGACGCTGGTTCCCGATTTCCGTGGTCGTATGGATCGCGCGCTGGACATCCTGAACGCCACGCCGCCGGATGTGTTTAACCACAACCTGGAAAACGTGCCGCGCGTCTACCGTCAGGTACGCCCTGGCGCGGACTATAACTGGTCGCTGAAGCTGCTGGAGCGTTTTAAAGAAGCGCACCCGGAGATCCCGACCAAATCCGGTCTGATGGTCGGCCTGGGTGAAACCAACGCCGAAATCATCGAAGTGATGCGCGATCTGCGTCGCCACGGTGTCACCATGTTGACGCTGGGTCAGTACTTGCAGCCAAGCCGCCATCACCTGCCGGTACAGCGTTACGTCAGCCCGGACGAATTTGATGAGATGAAAGCCGAAGCGCTGGCGATGGGCTTTACCCATGCCGCCTGCGGCCCGTTTGTGCGTTCGTCCTATCACGCCGACATGCAGGCGAAAGGTCTGGAAGTAAAATAAGCACGACATATTTACTTACAGATGCGCATAAAAAAACCGGCCTGATAAGCCGGTTTTTTTGCAAGCCTGGGGCATTGCTATCACTCTTTGTGAGTGAGTTTCTCTGCGGCGATGTCACCGTCTACGGTTTTCTTCGCGCTGCTGTCATCGTCGTTCATGGCTTTCTTAAAGCCTTTGATGGCTGCGCCAAGGTCACCGCCGAGCGTACGTAACTTTTTGGTACCAAACAGCAGCACAACCAGAGCGGCTACCACCAGCAGTTTGGTAATACTAATCTCACCCATAAATACCTTCTTTCATAAAACAGGCTGCGAAATGCGCCCTAAAACCTGACGTTATTAACGGTCATATGACGCGCGCACACAATAGCAATCTGTAACAAGGTGAATCAAGTGTTGTTTAAAAAAACATCACAATAATTGCGGTGGCGCAAAGCGACGGTTTTTAAGCACCGGCAGCTTTTCGCGCGTCTGCATTATACGCTCTCGCGTTAGCTCTGCAAAAATCAGCTGCGGATCTTCAGCGGCGGCCGCCAGCGTCACACCCTGTGGATCGATAATCCGGCTCTGTCCGATGTTGCGATTACCGCACTCCCCGGCGGCGATCAGATAACAGGTGGTGTCGAGCGCACGGGCCGCCAGCAGCGTAGCCCAGTGCTGCTCTTTCAGCGGGCCGCGCACCCAGGCGGCGGGTAACACCAGCAGATCCGCGCCCCCTAATGCCAGCGACAGCGCCAGCTCCGGAAAACGCAGATCGTAACAGGTCATCAGCCCGACATTCATGCCATCAATCTCAATCAGCGGGGCAATATTATCTCCCGCGTCCACCTGTGCGGATTCCAGCATACTGAAGGCGTCGTAGAGATGCAGCTTGGCGTAATGGGCGATAATCTCGCCGCCGCGGATCGCCACCAGCGTATTGACCGCCCTGCCCGCCGTGGAAGGCACATGCAGGGTCAGCACCGTGGTCATAGTATTGCCGTGGCTTGCCTGCAACAGGCGCGTGATAAAGCCGCCATCCAGCGGCTGCGCCGATTTCACCGACAGCGTCGGGTCGTCATCCCGGCGCGCCAGTAAGGCTTCCGGCAGCACCAGTAAAGCGGCCTGCTGCGCGACCGCCTGTGCCATGAGGTCGGCACAGATCTGCGCATTGGTTTCCCAGTACGGCGTCACCGCAAATTGTCCCGCTGCCACCCGCATCGTCACTCCTCAGCTTTTTGCGATAGTCATATTATTCTGACAGCATTACACTCATTCCTCTGACAAATCAAATAGCAGGACATAGCGGTGGGACAACTTCTTTTGGCGGTATTTATTGGCGGCGGAACCGGAAGTGTACTGCGCTGGTTTTTGAGTCTGCGCTTAAATCCTGCTCATCACGCTATCCCTGTGGGGACGCTGACGGCGAACCTTATTGGCGCATTTATTATCGGTATGGGGCTGGCCTGGTTTAACCGGATGACGCATATCGATCCGCTATGGAAGCTACTTATCACTACCGGCTTTTGCGGCGGACTGACCACCTTTTCCACCTTCTCAGCGGAGGTCGTCTTTTTATTACAGGACGGGCGTTTTGGCTGGGCGATGCTGAACGTGGCGCTGAATCTTTTCGGCTCTTTTGCCATGACCGCGCTGGCGTTCTGGATTTTTTCCACCGTCAATGCGCAGTAACCGCTGCGCTCAGCGCAAAAAAAACCCGCTTCTCAGCGGGTTTTTGAATTCTGTCTTATCGCTAACTTAGATAGGCATTACGTTAGCAGCAGAAGGGCCTTTGGCACCGTTAGTGATTTCAAACTCTACGCGCTGACCTTCAGCGAGGGTTTTGAAACCATTGCTCTGGATTGCAGAGAAGTGTACGAACACATCTTTGCTGCCATCTTCCGGAGTAATGAAACCGAATCCTTTGGACTCATTAAACCACTTAACGTTACCTTTAATCTTAGACATCTAAATTACCTTTACATGAAAATACGACACAAATGCTGTGTCGGGTATCAGTACAACAATTGTTATGGGTTTTGTCCAGTCGATATTTACGAAAAAGTGATTAATGTCGCGAACTTTTTTGCCTGCATGGGGGCAACGCCTTTGGCGTTTTCGACAATGAAAGTGTTTCTTTTTACTGGAAAAAAGCGCCGGCAAAGCGCAGCAGCGCAGGGTTGGGGTGCGCAAAATCGTGGTTACAACGCGCCAGCATATTTAGCATGTGTATAGACGTACAGCGTGAGAAGCTGCTTTACTCGTCTGTTTATTGATTTCAATCAGCTATTTTTGCCCATTAATTCGGCACATTGCGTCTTTGTTTTTTCATTTACTTATTTTTTCACAGAATGCTTTGCCGTGTTCTGTCTCTCCGGGGAAACCATGTTAACGTTTATTGAACTGCTTATCGGGGTCGTGGTGATCGTGGGCGTCGCGCGCTACATCATCAAAGGCTATTCCGCGACGGGCGTGCTCTTTGTGGGCGGTCTGACGCTGTTAATCATCAGCGCCCTGATGGGTCATAAGGTACTGCCCGCCAGCGCCACCAGCACCGGCTATAATGTCACCGACATCGTCGAATACATAAAAATTCTGCTGATGAGCCGTGGCGGCGACCTCGGTATGATGATCATGATGCTGTGCGGCTTCGCGGCTTACATGACGCATATCGGCGCCAACGACATGGTGGTCAAGCTGGCGTCCAAACCGCTGCGTTATATTAACTCTCCCTATGTGCTGATGATTGCCGCTTATTTCGTGGCCTGTCTGATGTCACTGGCGGTTTCCTCCGCGACCGGCCTTGGCGTATTGCTGATGGCCACCCTGTTCCCGGTCATGGTTAACGTAGGCATCAGCCGCGGCGCAGCGGCGGCAATCTGCGCCTCGCCGGCTGCCATCATTCTGTCGCCGACCTCCGGCGATGTGGTGCTGGCCGCGAAAGCCGCAGAGATGCCGCTGATTGATTTCGCCTTTAAAACCACGCTGCCCATCTCCATTGCGGCCATTATCTGCATGGCGATCGCGCACTTTTTCTGGCAGCGCTATCTGGATAAAAAAGAGAACATCACCCCGGAAATGCTGGATGTGAACGACATCGTCACCTCAGCGCCGTCGTTCTATGCCATTCTGCCGTTCACGCCCATTGTCGGCGTACTGATTTTTGACGGTAAGTGGGGCCCGGAACTGCACATCATCACCATTCTGGTGATCTGTATGCTGCTGGCCGCCATCCTGGAGTTCCTGCGCGGCTTTAACACGCAAAAAGTGTTCTCTGGCCTCGAAGTGGCGTACCGCGGTATGGCCGACGCCTTTGCGGGCGTAGTGATCCTGCTGGTGGCGGCCGGCGTCTTCGCCCAGGGCCTGAGCACCATTGGTTTCATCCAGAGCCTGATTTCCATCGCCACCTCTTTCGGTTCCGCGAGCATTATTCTGATGCTGGTGCTGGTGATCCTCACCATGCTGGCCGCCATGACCACCGGTTCCGGTAACGCGCCTTTTTATGCCTTTGTGGAGATGATCCCCAAACTGGCCCACGAAGCGGGCATTAACCCGGCCTATCTGTCGATCCCGATGCTACAGGCGTCTAACCTTGGCCGCACCATTTCACCGGTTTCCGGCGTGGTGGTAGCAGTGGCCGGGATGGCAAAAATCTCGCCGTTCGAAGTGGTAAAACGCACCTCTGTTCCCGTTGTAGTCGGTCTGATTGTAGTGATCGTCGCCACGGAAATTCTGGTGCCTGGCATCGCTGGTTAAGCCTCGCATCAGCCAGGGGCGCAGTGTCACAAAGACGCTGCGCTTTTTTGTTCGTGTTTTCTCCTTTAGCCCCCTTCGCGACCTGCGTCACATTTCCCCTTCACCGCATTAAAAATCCAGTCAATGCATTATTTATCCGGTAACCCGTCCGCTAAACCCTCACCATAATCCCCTCAGTCCCACTCATATCAGGAGTTCATCATGACCAAAAAACTTATCGCGCTCTGCGCCTGCCCGATGGGCCTTGCCCACACTTTTATGGCCGCCCAGGCGCTGGAAGACGCCGCAAAAGCCGCAGGCTACGAGGTAAAAATCGAAACTCAGGGCGCGGACGGGATCCAGAACCGCCTGACCGCGCAGGACATCGCCGAGGCGACGATCATCATTCACGCCATCGCCATTACGCCGGAAGATAACGAGCGCTTTGAATCCCGCGACGTGTACGAAATTACGCTTCAGGACGCCATCAAAAATGCCGCCGGAACGCTGAAAGAAATTGAAGACATGATCGCCGCAGAACACTAATCCCTGGTAAGAGGATCAGCACATGGCCATTAAAAAACGCAGCGCAACCGTGGTCGCCAGTCCTTCAGGGGCAGCGGCGACGGTCAACAACACTGTGGCCACCCGTCGTCGCTTTTGGGGTGAGTTACCGCAACATATTATGTCCGGCATTTCACGCATGGTGCCGACGCTCATCATGGGAGGCGTTATCCTCGCGTTTTCACAGCTTATCGCTTACAGCTGGCTGGATATTCCCGCCGATACCGGCATCATGGACGCCCTGAATTCCGGGCAATTCACCGGCTTTAATTTATCGCTGCTGAAGTTCGCCTGGCTGTCGCAGTCGTTCGGCGGCGTGCTGTTTGGCTTTGCCATTCCGATGTTCGCCGCCTTTGTCGCCAACTCCATCGGCGGCAAACTGGCGTTTCCGGCGGGATTTATTGGCGGGCTGATGTCCACCCAGCCCACGCAGTTGCTGAACTTTGACCCGACCGCGCTGCAATGGGTTACCACCGCGCCGGTGCCGTCGACCTTTATCGGCGCGCTGATCATCTCTGTTGCCGCCGGTTATCTGGTGAAGTGGATGAATCAGACGTTCCGCATGCCCGATTACCTGCTGGCGTTTAAAACCACTTTCCTGATACCGATCCTGTCGGCGATTTTTGTCATGCTGGCGATGTACTACGTGATCACGCCCTTTGGCGGCTGGATCAACGGCGGCATCCGCACCCTGCTGACCGCCGCCGGAGAAAAAGGCGCGCTGATGTATGCCGTCGGCATCTCCGCCACGACGGCCATCGACCTGGGCGGGCCGATCAATAAAGCCGCCGGTTTTGTTGCCTTCAGCTTTACCACGGATCACGTCCTGCCGGTCACCGCCCGATCTATCGCCATTGTCATTCCGTCGATTGGCCTTGGCCTTGCCACCCTGCTTGATCGCCGTCTGACCGGCAAACGCCTGTTCAGCGCCCAGCTGTACCCGCAGGGCAAAACCGCGATGTTCCTGGCATTTATGGGCATCAGCGAAGGGGCGATCCCCTTTGCGCTTGAAAGCCCGCTCACCGCTATCCCGTCCTATATGATTGGCACCATCGTCGGCTCCACCACCGCCGTGTGGCTTGGCGCAGTGCAGTGGTTCCCGGAATCGGCGATCTGGGCGTGGCCGCTGGTGACTAATCTTGGCGTCTATATGTTCGGCATCCTGCTTGGCGCGGTGATCACCGCCCTGCTGGTGATTGTCTCGCGCAATATGCTCTATCGCCGGGGCAAACTGATAATCGACAGCCTGTAATGACAAGGATAAATACCATGACACTGCTTAGCCGCCTGCGTGACTGGCTGTCGGACAATGCGCTGGATGCGGTGCTGATCGCCTCCCGGCAAAATAAGCTGCCGCATCTGGGCATCGCCACCAGTTCAGGTTATGTGCTGATTACCCGTGAACAGGCGCATATTCTGGTGGATTTTCGATATTTTGCCGACATCGCCGACCGGGTTAAGGGCTACCAGCTGCATCTGCTGGATGCCGCGCATACCATGCCGGTAGTGGTCAATTGCCTGCTGGCCGCTGAAAACATCGCCACCCTCGGCTTTGAAGGCGAGCACGTCAGCTGGCAGACCGGTAATCAGTGGCGCGAGGCGCTGAACGCCAGCCTGGTCAGCGTGTCGCTCGATCCGTTACGGCAGATAAAAACCACGGCGGAAATCGCGCTGATCCGTGAAGCCTGCCGCATTGCCGATGTCAGCGCCGACCACATTCGCCGCTTTATCGCCCCCGGGATGCGTGAACGTGAAGTGGCCGCCGAACTGGAGTGGTATATGAAACAACAGGGGGCGGAAAAGCCCTCGTTCGACACCATTGTGGCCAGCGGCGCGCGCGGCGCGCTGCCGCATGGCAAAGCCTCAGAAAAAGTTATAGTCGCGGGTGAGTTCGTCACCCTCGATTTCGGCTGCCAGTACCAGGGATACTGTTCGGATATGACGAGAACTTTCCTTGTCGCCGGACGCGACACGCCGCCCGAAGAGACGTCGCTTTACGATATTTATCAGATCGTCTTACGCGCACAGCGGGCGGCGATTAACGCCATCCGCCCCGGCGTGCTGTGCCGGGAGGTGGATGCCGCCGCACGCCGGCTCATCGCTGACGCAGGCTATGGCGATCGCTTCGGCCATAACACCGGCCATGCGGTCGGAATAGATGTGCATGAAAATCCGCGTTTCGCGCCTTCTGACGCCACGCCTTTACAGCCGGGCATGGTGCTGACCGTCGAGCCGGGGATTTACCTGCCCGGCGAAGGCGGCGTGCGCATCGAAGATATGGTGCTGGTCACCGACAGCGGTCACGAGGTGCTGTATCGCCAGCCGACGGAACTGCAACTGACGGGAGAATGCTGATGGATGTCGCATTACTGAAAGCGCTCAGTGAGGCGGATGCCATTGCCGCCGCCGAGCAGGAAGTGCGGGATATTTTCCTTCACGAAGCGCAGAAGTACGGTAAAGCGGTGCAGTTTGACGGTCTGGGGTCGGTGCTGATCCGGCTTAACGGCAGCGCCGGACCAAAAGTAATGATATGCGCTCATATGGATGAAGTTGGCTTTATCGTACGCAGCATCAGCCGCGACGGGGCGATTGAGGTATTGCCCGTCGGCAATGTGCGCCTGAGCGCGCGCACCCTTCAGCCGGTGCGCATCACCACCCGCGACGGACAGAAAATTCACGGCCTGCTGGACGGCGACGCCCAGGGCGGAAATCTGCGCGTCGATATCGGCGCCGCAAGCCAGCAGGAGGTCAGCGCCGCAGGCATTGCCCCCGGCGATCGCGTTACCTTTGCCAGTCCGTTTCAGACGCTGCCCCGCCAGCGGGTGATGGGCAAAGCTTTTGACGATCGCCTCGGCTGCTGGCTGCTGCTGTCGCTGCTGCGTGAACTGCACGCCACGCCGCTGCCCTGCGAGGTCTGGCTGGTCGCCAGCTCCAGCGAAGAAGTGGGTTTGCGCGGCGGGCAGACTGCCTCCCGGGCGGTGCAGCCTGATGTGGCGCTGGTGCTCGACACCGCCTGCTGGGGCAATAATTTTGATTACGACCCGGCCAATAACCGGCAGATCGGCAAAGGGCCGATGCTGGTGCTGTACGATAAATCGATGGTTGCGCCGCCGAAGCTCGCCGCGGCTGTGCAGAAGGTAGCGCATGACTGTGGCATTACGCTGCAAAACGATATGTTCAGTAACGGCGGCACGGATGGCGGCGCGGTTCACCTGTCCGGTACCGGCGTGCCGACTATTGTGCTCGGGCCGCCCACGCGTCACGGTCACTGCGCGGCCTCCATTGCCGATCTGACGGATCTGGCGGACACGCACCGCCTGCTGGTGGCGCTGATCAACGCGTTTACTGCCGCAACGGTCAACGATCTGACGGATTTCAGGTCAGGTTCTCTTTCAGGGAGTCATTTATGTTAACCATCCCCTTTTACTGCCCGCTGCCAAACGGCCTGCATGCGCGTCCCGCCTGGGCGCTGAAAGAGCAGTGCGCCGCCTGGCACAGCGATATTCGCTTTATTAACCTGCGCCTCAACACCCAGGCCGACGCCAAAAGCTCGCTGGCGCTGGTGAGTACCGGCACACTGTTTAACGACAGCTGCCGTCTGGAAATCAACGGCAGCGATGAAGAGGCCGCCCGCCGGGCGCTGGAGCACTATCTCGAACACCAGTTTATTGACAGCGATAGCCTGCCGCCCCCGCAGGCAGCTCCGTCTGCCACGCCGTTGCCGCGCTCGCTGGCCCGGCTTAATCCCACGCTTATTCATGCCAGCGTACTGGCAGGCGGCATAGGCGCAGGCCGTCTTACCGTCTGGCAACACGATAATCTTGATCGTTACCGGCAACTGCCCGCCCGCGCGGAAGATAACGCGCGGCTGGAGCACAGTCTGGCGGCGCTGGCCGAACAGCTGAACGGGCAGTTGCAGGCGCTGGATGGCGAAAGCAAAACCATTATCAGCGCCCATCTGTCGCTGATCCAGGATGCCGAATTCAGCGGTAATATCCGTCGGCTGATGAGCGAGCAGCGCCAGGGGCTGGCGCAGGCGATCATCACGAATATGGAGCAGGTATGCGCGAAACTGGCGGCCTCCGCCAGCGACTATCTGCGTGAGCGGGTCAGCGATATCCGCGACATCAGCGAGCAACTGCTGCACATCACCTGGCCTGAGGTGCGGCAGGGCAACAGCCTGACGCTGAATCAGCCGACGATTCTGGTGGCGGAAGACGTCACGCCGAGCCAGTTTCTCGGCCTCGATTTAGGTTATTTAAAAGGCATGGTGCTGGAAAAAACCGGGCGCACCTCGCACACGCTGATCCTCGCCCGCGCCCACGCTATTCCGGTATTAAGCGGCCTGCCGCCCGCCTCACTCGGCCTGCATGATGGCGCTGAGTGCATACTCGACGGCGAATGCGGCGTGCTGGTGATGACGCCGGACGAGGCGGTGAGCGGCTATTATGCGCTGGCGCAAAAGCTGGCGATGAAACGTCACCAGCAGCAAATCAACGATGCCGGTTTACCGGCGATAACCCTCGACGGACACCGCGTTGATATCGCCGCCAATATCGGCAGCGCGCTGGAGGCCCCCGCCGCCTTTGCCAGCGGCGCGCAGGGCGTCGGCCTGTTCAGAACGGAAATGCTGTTTATGGATCGCGACAGCGCCCCGGACGAGCAGGAGCAGTTCGAAGCCTGTCAGCAGGTGCTGGTCAGCGCCGGCGATCAGCCGGTGATTTTCCGCACCATGGACATTGGCGGCGACAAACATATTCCCTATCTGCCGATCCCGCATGAGGAAAACCCGTTCCTGGGTTATCGCGCGGTGCGCATTTATCCGGAGTTTGCCGATCTGTTTCGCACGCAGCTGCGCGCCATTCTGCGCGCCAGCGCGTTCGGCAATGCCCAGTTGATGATCCCGATGGTGCACAGCCTCGATCAGATCCTGTGGGTGAAAAATATGCTGAAGTCGGTGCGTGCCGAACTGAAAGCGGAGGGATTGCGCGTCGCCCCCACCCTGCCGCTGGGCATTATGGTCGAAGTCCCGTCGGTGTGCTTTATCATCGATCACTTCTGCGAGGAGGTGGATTTCTTCAGCATCGGCTCGAACGACATGACGCAATACCTGTATGCGGTGGATCGCAATAATCCGCGCGTTTCGCCGCTGTATAACCCCATCACACCGTCGTTCTTGCGTATGCTGCGCCAGATTGTCAGCACCGCGCACCGCCATCATAAGCGGGTGGGTATTTGCGGTGAGCTGGGCGGCGAAAGCCGTTATCTGCCGCTGCTGCTGGGGCTGGATCTGGATGAACTCAGCATGAGCGGACCACGCATCGCGCCGGTGAAAGCGCTGGTGCGCCAGCTGGATTATGCGGCCTGCCGTGAGCTGGCGGAGAAAGCCTGCGAGTGCCGCAGCGCAGAGGAGATCGAGCTGGCGTTAAATAATATCGTGGTGCATGAAGCGCCGCGCCCGCTGCTGGCGCTGGAAACCATCTGCGTTGGCGAGCCGCTCGCTTCACGTGAACAGGTGATCCAGTATTTGTGCGGCAATCTGGCGCTGCATGGCCGTACCGATGCGCCGCAGGCGCTGGAGGAAGATGTCTGGCAACGGGAGGAAATTGTCTCGACCGCCATCGGCTTTGGCGTGGCGATCCCCCATACCAAATCCCCGTGGGTGCGCCACTCCAGCGTCAGCATTGCCCGTCTGCCGCATCCCATAAGCTGGGGCGCTGACGGGGGCGACGTGGAGATGGTGATTATGCTGACGCTGGGCGAAAGCGAAGGCATCAGCCATGTGAAGGTATTTTCGCAGCTGGCGCGTAAGCTGATGAATACCGCCTTCCGCGACGCGCTCTTTGCCGCCAGAGACGCACCGGCCATTCTGGCGCTGTTGCAGGCAGAGCTGGAGCTGTAAGCCTACTGAAAACGCGCCCGGTACTCCCCCGGCGTCAGCCCGAACTGACGCCGGAACACGCGGCAGAAGTAATCGCTGTCGCGAAATCCACAACGCAGCGCCACCTCATGTATCGGCAGGTGATATTTCTGCAAAATCATCCGCGCCTTTGCCATACGCACCTGGCGCACATAGTCCACAAAACTCATGGTGCCCTGCCGGGAAAACAGACGCGATAAATGGTTTGGGGTGATGTTAAACAGCGCGGCGACGCTCTCGCGGGTCAGCGGCGAGGCATAGTTATCCTCGATCCAGTTACAGAGGCTTTGATAAAGGAAATCCGCCCGCGGCAGGGAGCGACCCGGCAGGCTGTTGACCACCTTCCGGCACAGATGCAGCAGGCTTAACACCAGCGGCTGAATAATGTCCTGATCCTGCGGCGTGCGGGCGAGGTGCGTGAGCGCCGTCAGCATCGCCTCCCCTTCCCCGCGCTGCGGATGGGGCAGCTCAATGTTGCGCAGCGGCTGCCGTCCCCGGCTGTCGTGAAAGGTCAGCCCCAGCCACGCCGGGGCGAACACCAGACTTAACACCATCGCCGGTTTATCTCCCGTCTGGCGGATCGCGGTCCGCGCCGGGATAAACAGCATTTCGCCTTCGCCCAGCGCACCGTATTCGCCGCGCAGCACAATATCCAGCCGCGGCCATTCTGCCAGGCTGCCGCCAGCCGCGGGTACGGCAAACCAGATGCGCCCCAGCCGCTGTGGGTTAAGTACCAGGCCACTGAGGAGGTCGGCGAAAAATTGCTGATCGGCGGGTAAGGGATTCTCTGGCATGGGCGCTCCGCTAAAAATCAGCCTGTTATCTTAGCGGATCCTGTGCGGCGGAAAGGCGAAATCATTCAAAAAAAGCGGCGCGGAAAAACGTGGGTGTGAGCTATATCACTTCAATGATCGGGCAAGAATGAGTATCATCGGATCTGCTAAACCCTCGCCGTCTGACGGTGAGGGTTTTTCTTTGGATTAATTCGGTGAATGTCACCGGGAACGACATGGAGTAAGAAATGTCCAGACCTGCCATTATCATTAATGAACGAGACGCCGGGCGCATTGATCGGCTGCTGGAGCAGGCGCCCTACGCCGGGCTGCCCGTTGCCGCCGCGCTGACCGCGGAACTGGATCGCGCGCAGATGTGCGCGCCGGAAGAAATGCCAGCCGATGTAGTGACCATGAACAGTGAAGTGAAGTTTCGCGATCTGACCCGCGGCGAAATCCGCGTGCGTACGCTGGTTTATCCGGCGCAGATGAGCGACAGCACGAAACAGTTATCCGTACTGGCCCCGGTTGGCGCGGCACTGCTGGGCCTGCGCGTGGGTGACAGCATCCAGTGGGAATTACCCGGCGGCGCCTCCACCCACCTTGAAGTGATTGAAATCCTTTATCAGCCCGAAGCGGCCGGTGAATTCAATCGCTAACTCTTCTGATTAAGCCCTGCGCTTTGTCTTGCAGAGGATGCCTGCGCATCCTCTTTCCGGCACGCTCTTTTGTACAATCCTTTCCGTTACGCCTGACTTTTACAGGATGCATGACAAACCTTACAAAAATTGCGGGTTAGTTATGGTTGAATAAGCCCTGGAACTAACAGGGAGACGTAATTATGTATAAGTCCATCATTATGCCGGTTGATGTTTTTGACATGGAACTCAGTGAAAAGGCGATCCGTCACGCCGAATTTCTTGCGCAGTCCGATGGAATTATCCATCTGCTGCACGTGGTTCCCGGCTCGGCGCATCTGAGTTTATACCGCTTCGCCGCAGATATTCGCCGCTTTGAAGAGCATATCCAGAATGAAGCACAAGCGCGTCTGCAAACCATGCTCAGCCATTTTTCACTGCCACCTGAACGGCTCAAAACCCATGTGCGGGTTGGCAGCGTACGCGATGTGGTGAATGAAATGGCCGAAGAGCTGCATGCGGACGTAGTGGTGATCGGCTCGCGTAATCCGTCAATGAGCACTCACTTACTCGGATCCAACGCTTCAAGCATCGTCAGCCATGCGCATGTGCCTGTGCTGGTGATACGTTAAGCCGTTCTGATAAAAACAAAGGCCCGGAAGCTGATGCCGCCGGGCCTTTGATGCAGGTGTATCTTACTTTCTTATCAGATTTTGGTACGGATCAGGTGATCAAAGGCGCTCAGTGACGCTTTTGCCCCTTCACCGGTGGCAATAATAATCTGTTTGTACGGCACGGTAGTGCAGTCACCCGCCGCGAACACACCTTTCACGCTGGTTTCGCATTTGGCGTCGATGATGATTTCGCCCATGCGGTTGCGCTCAATGGCGCCTTCCAGCCAGTTCGTATTCGGCAGCAGACCAATCTGCACGAAGATCCCTGACAGTTCCAACTGGTGCGTATCGCCGCTTACACGGGCACGATACTCAAGGCCGGTCACGCGGGTGCCGTCGCCTTTCACTTCCGTGGTCTGCGCATTCAGGATGATGTCAACGTTTGGCAGGCTGCGAACTTTATTCTGCAATACCTGATCCGCCTTCATCTCTGGCGCAAACTCCAGCAGGGTTACATGCTCAACAATACCCGCCAGGTCAATGGCCGCTTCCACACCGGAGTTACCGCCGCCAATTACCGCCACGCGCTTGCCTTTAAACAGCGGGCCGTCGCAGTGCGGACAATAGGTTACGCCTTTGGTGCGATATTGATCTTCGCCCGGCACGTTCATGTTGCGCCATTTTGCGCCGGTGGCAATGATCACGCTGCGCGCTTTCAGCACCGCGCCGGAGGCGGTTTCAATCTGGTGCAGGCCGCCTTCTTCTGCCGCCGGGGTCAGTTTGGTGGCGCTTTGCGTGTCGATAACATCAACATCGTAATCATCCACGTGCGCTTTCAGCGCGCCTGCCAGCTTCTGACCTTCAGTTTTCGGCACGGAGATATAGTTTTCAATATCTACAGTGTCGAGCACCTGGCCGCCGAAACGCTCGCCCATCAGACCGGTACGAATACCTTTACGTGCAGAGTACACGGCCGCTGCTGCGCCCGCCGGGCCGGAACCGACGATCAGCACGTCATAGGCCTCACGCTGGTTCAGCTCATCGGCTGCGCGTTTTTCCGCGCCGGTGTCCACTTTGGCGACGATCTCCGTCAGCGTCATACGACCCTGGCCGAACTCTTTCCCGTTCATATAGACTGCCGGAACGCCCATCACGTTGCGATCGGTGATTTCGTTCTGGAACGCGCCGCCGTCAATCGCAGTGTGTTTGATGCGCGGGTTAAGTACCGCCATCAGGTTCAGCGCCTGCACCACGTCCGGGCAGTTGTGGCAGGTCAGCGAGTAGTAGGTTTCAAATTCGAAATCGCCGTCGATGTCGCGGATCTGCTCCAGCAGAGACTGCGCTTCTTTTGACGGATGACCGCCCGTCCACAGCAACGCCAGCACCAGCGAGGTAAATTCATGACCCAGCGGCGACCCGGCGAAACGCGGGCCCTGATCGGAGCCTGGGTTAGCAATACGGAACGACGGCTTACGCACTGCCAGGCTGTTGTCTTCAACAAAGGTCACTTTGTCAGACAGTTCGGCGATTTCGACCAGCAGTTCCCTGATTTCCGCCGATTTGGCGCTGTCATCCAGCGTGGCAGTCAACTCAACAGGCTTTGTCAGACGCTCAAGGTAGGCCTTAAGCTGGGTTTTCATATTTGTGTCGAGCATTTTTAATCTCCTGCTAAAAAACATCATCATGCAAGCTGCCTTATCCGGGCTGCCTGAATGCAACTTGAATCATGGTGTTGGGGGAAAACGGGTGCATAGCTGCACCCGGATAACGCGTATTTTTCAAAGGATTTTGCTTCAGAGCAAGGCGGCGAACACTTAAGTCCCCGGGAGCTTACACAGGTAAGTGACCGGGGCGCGAGAGTGAGCCAACGCCGCTATGATGCAAAAGCCGAAGAAAAATTAGATTTTGCCAACCAGGTCCAGGGACGGAGCCAGAGTCGCTTCGCCTTCTTTCCACTTAGCCGGGCACACTTCGCCTGGGTGGGAAGCAACGTACTGAGCGGCTTTGATTTTACGCAGCAGGTCAGAAGCGTCACGGCCGATGCCTTCAGCGGTCACTTCGATCGCCTGGATGATGCCCTGCGGGTCAACGATGAAGGTGCCACGGTCAGCCAGGCCTTCGTCTTCACGCATGTTTTCGAAGTTACGGGTCAGTGCGCCAGTCGGGTCGCCGATCATCGCATATTTGATTTTTGCGATGGTTTCGGAGCTGCTGTGCCATGCTTTGTGGGTGAAGTGGGTATCGGTAGAAACGGAGTACACGTCTACGCCCAGTTTCTGCAGTTCTTCGTAATGATCCGCAACGTCACCCAGCTCGGTCGGGCAAACGAAGGTGAAATCAGCCGGATAGAAGAAGAATACGCTCCAGCGGCCTTCGGTATCTTTCTCGGTAACTTCGATGAATTCGCCGTTTTTGAACGCCTGGTTTTTGAAAGGTTTGATTTTGGTATTAATTAAGGACATCTATACTTCCTCCGTGGTTTCGTTGAGTGCTAAGTTACGCAAGTTTTACTGCCACGGCTAATGCGTTTACGTTATCAACTCAATAGGCAATATCTAACAACCTGCCCCGCCGCAGCCTAAAACTCACTTTTACAGTTTATATTCAAGGCCTTGATATGTTAAAGCGTGTAGTTCTGATGACCCTTTTACCTGTTTTCGCACAAGCAGACGAGCTGCCTGATGCGGTTAAAGCTATTGAGAAACAGGGTATCACCATCATTAAGCCGTTCGATGCGCCCGGCGGCATGAAGGGTTATCTGGGAAAATATCAGGATATGGGCGTGACCATTTATGTCACGCCGGACGGTAAACATGCCATCTCAGGATACATGTACGACGGCGCGGGCGCCAATCTTAGCGAAAAGCTGATTGAGAAAGAGATCTATGCCCCTGCCGGACGAGAGCTCTGGCAGCAGATGGAAAAAGCAGAATGGATCCTCGATGGTAAAAAAGACGCGCCGAGGGTGGTCTATGTCTTTGCCGATCCCTTCTGCCCGTACTGCCATCAGTTCTGGCAGCAGGCGCGTCCGTGGGTGGATAGCGGGAAAGTTCAGCTGCGCACCCTGCTGGTAGGCGTGATCAAACCAGAAAGCCCGGCGACCGCCGCCGCGATAATGACCTCAGCCGATCCGGCAAAAACCTGGCACGATTTTGAGCAGTCCGGCGGCAAGATGAAGCTTAACGTGCCCGCGACACCCGCAGACAAAGCCATGCGTTCGCTTAATATGCATCAGCGCCTGATGGATAGCCTTGGGGCCAGCGCGACTCCTGCTATTTATTACATGAATGAAAACAACGTGCTGCAACAGGTGGTCGGTCTGCCGGATGAGCAAAAGCTGAAGGTGATAATGGGCGAACAATAAACGCCTGCGTCAGACCAGAACAATTGCCAGTTTGAGGGCCGCGTTTTGCGGCCCTCAACTTATTTCGGGTCGCACCTTTCAAATATCGCTTTTCATGATATATTCATCTTATCAAACAAAGTCATGTTTGGTATTCGCAAAGGATTGTATTTATTTTTTTCTTCACCATCGTGAAACAATCATCAGATAAATAAATCATAGTCAATAAATCAGGATGACCTAATGGCTAATCTTTATGATCTTAAAAAATTCGATCTTAATCTGCTGGTGATTTTTGAGAGTATTTATCAGCATCAAAGTATCAGCAAGGCGGCTGAGACGTTATTTATTACGCCTTCTGCCGTCAGTCAGTCGCTGCAACGCTTGCGCGCCCAACTGAATGACCCGCTATTTGTTCGTTCCGGTAAAGGCGTCACCCCGACCACCGTGGGCATAAACTTACATGCTCACCTGGAAGAAAACCTTAACGATCTGGAACGAACCATCAATATTATGAATAACAGTGAGCTGATGAAGACCATTGTTGTTTATAGCCCCCAGATACTGGTTTCGAACGGCATGGTGAGTTTAATTAACCGGCTGCGTGATAACGCCCAGTATAATATCGTGCACCACGACATTTTTATCGCCCCGGAAACCGCCGAAGACCTGCTTAACTATCGCAAGGCCGACCTGGTGCTCTCCCTGCTGCCGGTCACCAATCGTTCTATTGTCTGCACCCGCTACAGAACCGATCCGCTGGTGCTGGTATGCAGCAAATCGCACCCGCGTATTAACGATACCATTAGCGTTAGTGACCTGCTGGAAGAGGGTTTTACCGCCTTTTCGACCCCTGCACAGGGGACCCGCGAAATTTTTACCAGCATTGAAAAAGAGTTACCGCAACGGAAAATACTGTTCCGCAGCGATTCATTCATTTCTGTTTTGAATATGATTAGCCATACTGATTTAGTCGGCATCGTCCCCCTTAAATCCTTCAACTATTATAAAGCATCGCTTAATCTTAAACAGATTAACGCTGGCGTCTCGCTGCCCACCATTGATGTTTTTATGATGTATAATCGCGCTTCCATGAATAGCGCTGTTTTCGCGCAACTGGTAGAAAGTATTGACCAGGATCAGTAACCTCCCGCTGATATATACGGCCTGACATTATCTCCGGCCGTATTAAATTCCCGGGATAAAGTATTGCTGTTTTTACTTACATTAACAGCATTGACGAATCTTCCTCCAGCCAACAGAATATATTCTCTTCGCGGGCTTTCCCCGCATCTTCATACCAGTGTTTTTAATCATGGTTTAACTTACTGGATTAACACTCATGTCAATTCATAAGATTGAGTTAATGGAAAACGTATTTGAAGCCAGTATTGGCCGAATACGCTGGACCTTAGAAAATCTGCCCCGCGTTTGCGTTTCTTTTTCTGGCGGCAAAGATTCCACCGTTATGCTGCACCTCACCGCCCTGCTTGCCCGACAGATGAATAAAAAAATCCACGTGTTATTTATTGACTGGGAAGCGCAGTTCGCCTGTACCATAAAGCATATTAATAAAATGCGGGAGGAGTATCAGGATGTCATCGAAACCTTCTGGTGGATTGCCCTGCCGCTGACCACGCAGAATGCCCTCTCGCAATTTGAACCGGAGTGGCAGTGCTGGGAGCCTGGCAAAGCCTGGGTCAGGCAGCCCCCCGACTGCGCCATTACCGACCCTGCCTGTTTTCCCTTTTACCAGCAGGGTATGACCTTCGAAAGTTTCGTTTACCAGTTTGCGGACTGGTTTTCACAGCAACGCCCCGCCGCCATGATGATCGGCATCCGCGCCGATGAATCCTATAACCGCTTTCTGGCCATCGCCTCTTCGCGCAAGCAGCGTTTCGCCGATGATAAACCCTGGACGACCTGCACCCCACGCGGTAATAGCTGGTACATCTACCCTATCTATGACTGGAAAATCGCCGACGTCTGGACCTGGTTTGCAAAATCAAAAGCCACCTATAACGTGCTGTACGATCTGATGCACAAGGCGGGCGTCCCCTTACGCTATATGCGCATCTGCGAACCTTTCGGCCCGGAACAACGGCAGGGCCTGTGGCTGTATCACGTACTCGAGCCGCACACCTGGGCACGCATGTGTGAACGGGTCAGCGGCGCGCGAAGCGGCGGTCTGTATGCCGGGCAGGATAATCAGTTTTACGGCCACCGCAAGCTGTACAAACCCGAAGGCCACAGCTGGCGCTCCTACGCTCTCTTTCTTCTCGACAGTATGCCCGTCTCTACCGCCGAACATTACCGCAACAAAATCGCCGTTTATCTCCGCTGGTATGAGAGACAAGGCATGGAAGATATTCCGGACGTTCAGGAAGGCGACATCGGCGCGAAGGATATTCCTTCCTGGCGGCGCATCTGCAAGGTGCTGCTCAATAACGATTACTGGTGCCGCGCCCTGTCATTCAGCCCGACAAAAACCAGCAACTATAAGCGCTACAACGAGCGTATGAAAAATAAACGTAAGGAGTGGGGAATTTTATGCGACAACGACTGATATATGACTTAAAGGATTACTTAAGCTCGCTGGAGGAAGCGGATCGCATTGACGCTATTAATGCTTTTCGTCAGGCGCTGCACGAGCTCAGCCCGTTTCGCGAGCAGCCGGTGGACTGCGTGCTGTGGGTCAGGCACGAAGCCATCAAACCGAACAGCTACAATCCAAACAATGTGGCGCCGCCGGAAAAGCGTCTGCTGCTGAAATCGCTGGAGATGGATGGCTTTACTCAGCCGGTCGTCGCCATCCGTACCGGCGCCCACGAGTATGAAATTGTGGACGGCTTTCACCGGCATGAACTGGGTAAGAGCAAACCGGCGCTGAAAAAGCAGCTTAAAGGCTACCTGCCGGTCACCTGTTTACGCGCTTCCCGTACCCGCAAGTCCGAGCGCATGGCGGCGACCATCCGCCATAATCGCGCCCGCGGGCGGCACCAGATCCAGGAGATGTCAGAGATCGTGCGCGAACTGGCGCAGCTGGGCTGGGAAGATGAGCGCATCGGTAAAGAGCTGGGAATGGACAGCGACGAAGTGCTGCGCCTGAAGCAAATCAACGGTCTGCTGGAGTTGTTTGCCGACCGTCGATTTTCCAGCGCCTGGACCGTGGAGTAGCTACAGCTTACACAGCCGTTCGGCGGCGGCGAGCAGCGTGGCGCTCTGCTTGGCAAAACACAGGCGGATCAGCTTATGCGGGAAGGGATCCGCGCAAAATACCGATAGCGGGATGGCGGCCACGCCCGCTTCTTTTGTCAGCCACTGGCAGAAGCTGACGTCATCCAGATCGGAAATGGCGCTGTAGTCCGCCAGCAGGAAATAGGTGCCTTCGCAGGGCAAAATCTCCAGACGGCTGTGGCTTAACGCCTCCACCAGCAGATCGCGCTTTTGCTGATAAAAGGCGGGCAGTTCGCGGTAGTGCTCAGGCGCTTCGCGCAGCATGTCCGCCAGCGCCAGCTGCGCCGGGGTATTGACGGAAAAGGTCAGATACTGATGCACTTTGCGCAGCTCGGCGCTGATGGCCGCCGGGGCCACACAGTAGCCCACTTTCCAGCCGGTCATATGATAGGTTTTGCCAAACGACGAGACCGCTACCGCCCGCTCGCGTAACTGCGGATGAGCCAGTACGCTGGCGTGTCCCTCCTGTGCAAAGCAGATGTGCTCGTACACTTCATCGCTGATCACATAAATTTCCTGCTCTGCAATGGCCTGCCAGAGGGCGGCAAAATCCTCTTTTTCCCACACCGTCGCCGACGGGTTATGGGGGGTGTTGAGGATCACCAGCCGGGTTTTCTCGCTCAGCAGCGCGGCGAAATTCTGCCAGTCGACGCGAAAATGCGGCGGCTGTAAGGCAATACGTTTTAACACCCCGCCGGACAGTTCAACGGCAGGCGCGTAGCTGTCATAGCTGGGATCAAAACAAATCACCTCGTCACCCTGGCGCACCAGCGCGGTAATGGCGGCGTACAGCGCTTCGGTGGCTCCGGCGGTAACGGTCACGTCGCTGTTTGCATCCGGCAGGTAACCGTACAGCGCTGCGGTTTTATCAGCAATCGCCTCCCGCAATGCCTGCACGCCGGTCATGGGCGCGTACTGATTCGCCCCCTGCGCCACATGATACGCCAGCCGTTCCTGCAAATAGTGCGGGCCATCGTAATCCGGGAAGCCCTGCGACAGATTGATCGCCTGATGCTGCTGGGCGAGCGCGCTCATCTGCGTAAAGATAGTGGTGCCGAGGGCGGGAAGTTTGCTCTGTGGGATCAGCGGGTTATTGCTCATGCGTGGTTGCCTGCCTGTGATACTTGTGTTGCTGCCACTATAACACGATGTTAGTATTTGGCAATCAAGACGCTTAGACGTCTAAACCATAATGATATTCCTGCCTCACGGCTATAAAGGAAGACACTGAATGACAGACAATCTGCAACTCTCCGCCCTTGTCGACGCCTGTCACTGGATAGGCGCGAAAGGCTGGGCTCCCGCCACTGGCGGCAATATGTCGGTGCGCGAAGACACGGACTGGTGCTGGCTCAGCGAATCCGGCAAGGACAAAGGCAGCCTGACGCCCGACGATTTTCTGCGCGTGGAGATTGCCACCCACCGCGTGCCCTCCGGGCGTACGCCGTCGGCGGAGACCGGCCTGCATACGCTGATCTACCGCCTGTTTCCCGAGGCTAATGCGGTACTGCATGTGCACACGGTCAATGCCACCGTGCTGTCGCGGGTGGAGAAAAGCACGCAACTGATGCTGCATGGCTACGAAATGCAAAAATCCCTCAGCGGGCAGCACACTCATCTGGACTACGTTCCCGTGGCTATTTTCGATAACGACCAGGATATTGACGCCCTCGCCCGCCGAATTGAAGCCTTCGCACAGGATCATCCGCTGCAATATGGTTTCCTCCTGCGCGGCCATGGTTTAACCTGCTGGGGACGCAGTGTGGCGGAAGCCCGCCGTCATCTGGAAGGTCTTGAGTTCTTATTCGAATGTGAAATGCAGCGCCGCCTGCTGGAGAGAGAATGATCCGCGCGATAGTTACCGATATTGAAGGCACCACCAGCGATATTCGCTTTGTGCATGATGTCCTGTTCCCCTATGCCCGTGAGCGGCTCGCCGCCTTCATTACGGCGCAGCAGTATGGCGAACCGGTCTCCTCGATTCTCGATAATCTGCGCGACGAAATCGGCCAGCCGGACGCCACCACCGCGCAGCTTATCGACACGTTATTCCGCTTTATGGATGAAGATCGCAAATCCACGGCGCTGAAAGCCTTACAGGGCATTATCTGGCGCGAAGGCTATGTGCACGGCGACTTTACCGGCCATCTCTACCCGGACGTGCTGCCGTCGCTGGAAAAATGGAAGGCGCAGGGTATTGATCTCTATGTTTATTCCTCCGGCTCCGTCGCGGCGCAGAAACTGTTATTTGGCTACAGCGACGAAGGTGATATTACTCATCTGTTCAGCGGCTATTTTGATACGCACATTGGCGCGAAACGCGAGGTGAGTTCCTATACCAGCATCGCTGAACAGCTGGGCCTGGCCCCGTCGCAGATTTTGTTCCTGTCGGATATTCATCAGGAGCTGGATGCGGCGGCCGAAGCCGGGCTGCGTACCGTGCAGCTTATTCGCGGTGATGACGATGCCGCCAGCCATCATCACCAGGTTCATCGTTTTGATGTCATCAATCCGGAGCAGATCCCCTCATGAGCGCCCTGACGATTTTTTCAGATACCGACGCCAGCCAGCACACCTGGCACAGCACCGATGCCACAGAGATCCAGCAGCAGCTTAACGCCAAAGGCGTGCGCTTTGAGCGCTGGCAGGCGGACCGCGATTTAGGGGAAAACCCGTCAGCCGACACGGTGATCCATGCCTATCAGTCTGCTATCGACAGGCTGGTTGCCGAAAAAGGCTATCAGAGCTGGGATGTGATCAGCCTGCGCGCGGATAACCCGCAGAAAGACGCGTTACGCGCAAAATTCCTGAATGAGCATACGCACGGCGAAGATGAAGTGCGCTTTTTTGTGGAGGGTGCGGGGCTGTTCTGCCTGCATATCGGCAATGAGGTGTATCAGGTACTGTGCGAGAAAAACGATCTGATTTCAGTGCCTGCCGGCACGCCGCACTGGTTTGATATGGGTTCCGAGCCGAATTTTACCGCTATTCGTATTTTTGATAATCCCGAAGGCTGGGTGGCGCAGTTTACCGGCGATGCGATTGCCGATGGCTATCCGCGCCTGGCATAGGTTAATCCCCTCTCACCCGTGAGAGGGGCAACCCGTTAACCTTTCGCCTGGGTAAACAGCGTGTCCCACATGCCCAGCACCAGCGCCTGATCGCGCGGGGAAAGCTCACCGGCCTGAATCGCTTTTGACAGGCTGGCGCTGACGTTAGCGTGAACCGCTTCCGGGGAGTGGTCATCGCCATGCTCCAGTTCAGCGACGGCCAGCGTCAGGTGGCCACGCAGATAACCGCTGGCAAACAGCTCATCGTCTCCGGCCGTATCTACCATGTCATCAATTAACGCCAGAATGCGTGCTTCAAACTCCGCGATCATCTTCTTTCCTCTTTAAATCGTGGCTTCAGTTAAGATCTTCCGGCCACGGAAACTGTGCTGCCGTTAGCGGCGGCGTATGATAATAATCCTGTAATGCCTGGATAAAGCGCGCCGGACGCGGAGGGATCCCCTCTTCCAGATACGTCATCAGCTGGGCATGTACCCGGCGCTGAAAAGCGATGCGATCGGGTTCGAAATCGCCGTCCAGATTGTCACAGCTGATATTGAACGGGAAGCCCGCCGCCACGCAGAATAACCATTCCAGCGCCTGCGGCTTCACTTCTACGTCTTCAAACTGCCCCTGCGTCGTGGCATCGCGCCCGTCCGGGCAATACCAGTAGCCAAAATCCACCTGCTCGCGACGCGCTTTCCCGGCGATGCACCAGTGGGAAATCTCATGTAAGCCGCTGGCATAAAAGCCGTGCGCAAAGACGATGCGGTTATAGGGCACGTCGGCATCAGCAGGAAGATAGATCGGTTCGTCGTCGCCTTTAATCAGACGGGTATTAAAATCACCGGCAAAGCAGCCATCAAAAATTTCTATTAATTGCTCGTAAGTGTGCGTCGTGTTCATCAGTTCATCCCCAGCCAGTGAAGGATCTCCTGTCCATGGCTGTCAAAAAGCAGTTTTATACTCATTACCGCTGAGACAATCACAATCATCGGGCGAATGAGTTTTTGTCCTTTGCTCAGCACCAGCCGTGATCCCATACGCGCGCCAAGAAACTGTCCGGCAAGCATCACGAAGCCAGTGGCCCATACCACTTTGCCGCCAATAATAAAGAGTAACAGGCCGCCGAGATTGGAGGTGGCGTTCAACACTTTGGCATGGGCGGTGGATTTTGCCAGATTGAAACCGCACAGCGTGACGAAGGCCAGCGCGTAAAACGATCCTGCGCCGGGTCCGAAAAAGCCGTCGTAAAAACCCACGCAGCCACCGGCGACCAGTGCAAACGGCAGGCCATACAGCCGCCGTTGACGATCCTCTTCGCCAAGCTTCGGCATCAGCAGAAAGTAAAGGCCGATGCAGATGACCAGGATGGGCAAGATCTGCCGCAGCACGTCAGACTTCACATACTGCACCAGCAGCGCGCCTGACGTGGAGCCGATAAAGGTCATCAGAATATTCAGTTTCTGATCCGCCAGATTGACGACTTTCAGGCGCACAAAATAGATCGAAGCAGACAGCGAACCGCCGCAGGCCTGTAATTTATTAGTGGCCAGCGCCTGGGCAGGCGTCATGCCCGCCGCCAGCAGCGCCGGTACAGTCAGTAAACCGCCCCCGCCTGCCAGCGCATCGATAAATCCTGCCAGTAAGGCCACAAAAAACAGTACCGCCAGCAGTAACGGCGACACCATAAAGAGATCGATAAAGTTGTCCATTAAAGTGCATGCTCATCCAGTAGCGCCTGGCAGGAAGGCGGCAACGGCGGCGGTGTCTTCTTCTCAGGCTTCGTTATCGGGGGTTTTGCGGGTTCAAACCAGCTTTGTAATTCCGCGCCGCATCCATCGCCTGGCGGCGGCAGCGGTTGATCTTCACATTCGAGACTGTCCGCCGGGCAGCGCAGGCGCACATGCATATGGGCGCGGTGCTGGAACCACGGACGAACTTTTTGCAGCCAGTCGCGATCCGTTCCGGCATCCAGACATAACTGCTGTTTAATGGCCGGATTGACGAAAATACGCGTCACGTCATTATCTTCCGCCGCCAGCTTGATCAGCTGGCTAATCTGCGGCTGCCACAGCGAAGGCACCACACGCTTACCATCGGATGACACCAGATCCAGCGCCTGGGGTTTACGCAGCTGCGCCGCCGTCCAGCGGGTTTGTGGCAACTGCAGGAAAATATCGACGTCCAGCCCGGTCTGATGGCTGGCGTGACCGCCGTTGAAACGGCCCCCGGCGGGCATGCCCATGTCGCCGATCAGCATGGTTCCCAGCCCCAGGTTATGCACCTGGTTCCCCAGACGCTGAATAAACAGCACCAGATCCGGGTGACCAAAATAGCGCCGCTGATCGGTGCGCATCACCTGATAGGTATCCGACTGTAAAGGCAGCTCGCTGGCCCCCACGATGCAGCCATTGGAAAAGGCCCCGATGGACTGCGGGCTGCCCGCCACCGGATGGGTAATTTTTTGCCAGGGCGTGGCGGCAAGGCTGAACTGGCTGACGAGCAGCGCCGCCAGCGCAATGACACGTTTTTTCATAGTTACCAGCGTGGCAATGTGGTTGTGACGTCCCCGTTCTGCGCCCGCTGGCGCATGAAGTGATCCATCAGCACGATGGCGAGCATCGCTTCGGCAATGGGCACGCCACGAATACCCACGCAGGGATCGTGACGGCCTTTGGTGATCATTTCGATCTCTTCACCGGCGCGGTTAATCGTGCGCCCCGGCACCGTAATGCTGGAGGTAGGTTTAAGCGCGATATGGGCGACGATCTGTTGCCCGCTGCTGATGCCGCCGAGAATGCCGCCGGCGTGGTTGCTCTGAAAACCTTCTTGTGTGATTTCATCACGATTCTGGCTGCCGCGCAGCGCAACAGAACCGAATCCTTCGCCGATCTCCACGCCTTTAACGGCGTTGATGCTCATCAGTGCGTGAGCGATGTCGGCATCCAGACGATCAAACACCGGTTCGCCCAGGCCCGCCGGGACGCCATCGGCCACTACGGTGATCTTCGCGCCAATGGAATCGCCCTCTTTTTTCAGGCCGCGCATCAGTTCGTCCAGCGCTTCAATTTTATCGGGATCGGGGCAGAAGAACGGGTTTTGTTCCACCTGCGACCAGTCTTTGATCTCAAGCGGAATGTCGCCCATCTGGGTCAGACAGCCCCGAATGACGATACCGAATTTTTGCGCCAGGTATTTCTTGGCAATGGCCCCTGCCGCCACGCGCATGGCGGTTTCCCGCGCGGAGGAACGTCCGCCGCCGCGATAGTCGCGCAGGCCGTATTTTTGTTCGTAGGTGTAATCGGCATGGCCCGGACGGAAGGTGTCTTTAATGGCGCCGTAATCCTGCGAGCGCTGATCGGTGTTTTCGATCAGCAGACCGATACTGGTGCCGGTGGTGACACCTTCAAAGACGCCGGAAAGAATTTTCACCTGGTCCGGCTCGCGACGCTGCGTGGTGTAGCGAGAGGTGCCCGGACGGCGGCGATCCAGATCCTGTTGTAAATCGGCTTCGGTCAACGGAATGCCCGGCGGCACGCCGTCAACAATGCAACCTAACGCCAGACCGTGTGACTCGCCAAACGTGGTTACGCGAAAGAGTTGTCCAATACTGTTTCCTGCCATCACGGCTCCGTTATTTTGTTGTGTTGTTGTGCGGCTTAGTTGTGCGGTTTAGTCTTTATAAATGCTGAAGTGTTCCCGCGCGGCCACCAGCTGCGCTTTGGTCAGCATGAAGACGCCGTCGCCGCCGTTGTCGAACTCCAGCCAGGTGAAGGGCACATCCGGATACTGCTCCATCAGATGTACCATGCTGTTACCCACTTCACAAATCAGGATGCCGTCATCGGTCAGGTAGTCCGGCGCACAGGCCAGAATGCGGCGCGTCAGCTTCAGGCCGTCGCTGCCGGAGGCCAGACCCAGTTCCGGCTCGTGACGGTATTCGTTCGGCAGATCCGACATGTCTTCTTCATCGACATACGGCGGATTGGTAACGATGAGGTCGTACTGTACCTTTGGCAGGTCGCGGAACAGATCGGAGCGGATCGGCGTGACGTTGTGGATCAGGCCGTGCTCTTCGATGTTGTGCTCCGCCACCGCCAGCGCGTCCGGGGAGATGTCCACCGCGTCCACTTCCGCTTCCGGGAATTCATAAGCGCAGGCAATGGCGATACAGCCGCTGCCGGTGCACATATCGAGAATATGCTGTGGTTGCTGGTTGATCAGGCCCGCAAAACGGCTGGTGATCAGTTCGCCAATCGGCGAGCGCGGCACCAGTACGCGTTCATCGACAAAAAATTCGTGGCCGCAGAACCAGGCTTTATTGGTGAGATAGGCAACCGGGATACGCTCGTTGACGCGACGGATCACGCGCTCAACGATGCGGTGGCGTTCGCTGGAGGTCAGGCGCGCGTTACGCATCTCTTCCGGAATATCCAGCGGCAGGTAGAGCGTCGGTAACACCAGCTGGACGGCTTCGTCCCAGGGGTTATCGGTACCGTGCCCATACCAGATATTGGCCGCGCTGAATCGGCTGACCGACCAACGTAACATGTCCTGAATGGTATGCAGCTCACTGACTGCTTCATCGACAAAAATTTTATCCACACTATCCTCCAGGACATGCATTGCTGTAAATTCGGCGGCTAGTTTGCCATGAAGACGCCGATAAATCAGCATTCTCGCACCTGCCCGGCGGGGAAAAATGCGTTTTGCCTGCACACAGGCCGCATCGAGTCGGGTAAACTGGCGGAAATAAAAGATGAGACAGAAAAATGAAAAAGAAAGCATCGCTCAGCGAGGAGGATCAGGCGCTGTTCCGGCAGCTCATGACAGGCACGCGCAAAATCCAGCAGGACACCATTGTTCACCGCCCGCTGCGTAAAAAAGTGACGGAGGTGCCGGTGAAGCGCCTGTTATCGGAGCAGGCGGATGCCAGCCACTATTTTTCTGATGAGTTTCAGCCGCTGCTTAATACCGACGGCCCGGCAAAGTATGTGCGCCCGGACGTCAGTCATTTCGAATTAAAAAAGATCCGCCGCGGTGATTACTCCCCGGAGCTGTTTCTGGATTTGCATGGTTTGACGCAGATGCAGGCGAAGCAGGAGCTGGGCGCGCTGATTGCCGCCTGCCGCCGCGAACATGTGTTTTGCGCCTGTGTGATGCATGGCCACGGGAAGCATATTCTCAAGCAGCAAACACCATTATGGCTGGCGCAGCATCCGCACGTGATGGCCTTCCATCAGGCACCGAAAGAGTACGGCGGCGATGCGGCCCTGCTGGTGCTGATCGAAGTGGAAGAGTGGCAGCCGCCAGAACTCCCCTGAGCACGTGCCCGGTGCCGGGATGCCCGGCGGCGCAGGCTTGCCGGGCCTACGAATTCGTAACCCGTCGGTCGGGTAAGCACAGCGTCACCCGACAAAACCAGCCACCAGTTGTAGGTCGGGTAAGCGAAGCGCCACCCGACAAAACCCCAGCCGCCAGAAACAACAAGAGCCGCATCAGCGGCTCTTTTTACAGGGTCAGGCGGGATTAAATCGCTTTCGCCATTTTCAGATTGCAGGGACTCATTTGCCAGTTAAACACCCCTTTCCCTGCGTTATCCAGCGTAACGCTGGCAATCGCTGAGGTAGAAAACATTGGCGGCGTCAGGGTCGGGCACAGTTCTGACACCAGGTAACCCACCAGCGGCAGGTGCGAAATCACCAGCACCGAAGATACACCTTCGTTAGCCAGCGTCTGCAAATACGCGCTGACCATACGCACATCGCCACCGGGCGTCAGCTCGGGCAGGACGTCGATCTCCACATCGTCCGGCAGGTTCATGCACTCCCCTACCTCGCTCAGCGTCTGTTCGGCACGCAGAAACGGACTGACCAGTACACGCTCGATGTTCACTTTTTGGCTTAACAGCCAGGTTGCCATTTGACGGGACTCATCACAGCCACAAGAAGTCAAAGGGCGAACCGAGTCACTGGCTGCATCCAGAGCAGCGTCGCCGTGACGCATGATAAAAACTTGCATATTGCACCGCTTTTGTTAACCAGAAGCATTGAACCGCCCGAATGAAACAACATGTTTACACCGAAACAGACAATGGCCGGGCATTGTGCCTTATCCATTCGTTGAATGAAACGCTGTGTTTTACATCAATGGCGTAAGTATAGTCAATCACTGTTTATAAAATGAACAGCGCCGACACATTCAACGACAGATTTACCCTTTACTGACCTTAACTTACAGGATCAGTGTTATTCGCAGGCCAGAACGTTTCGCGCTGCGCCGCCATTTGTAACAAGTATTCACAAGGCGTAAATCGTGGGCCGTACTGCGCCGCCAGACGCTCCAGCGTCGCCACGATATTCCCCGCGCCGCGCGTATCCATATAGCGGAACGGTCCGCCCAAAAATGGCGGGAACCCGATGCCAAATACCGCGCCAATATCGCCATCACGGGCGCTGCGGATCACCGACTCATCAAGGCAGCGCGCCGCTTCGTTGAGCATCATCATCACACAGCGTTCCGCGATTTGATCCGCCGAAAGTTTCGCATTCCCGGATGCGCCAATCAGTGGGTAAATCGCCGGGTCCACTTGCTTCTTGCTTGTACGCCCTTTCGCACCGTAAAGATAGAATCCGCGGCCATTTTTTCTGCCTTTGCGATCGTCGTTCAAAATTGCAGAAACGACCTTTGCAGGCGCGGAAAAACGCTCTCCATAAGCACTCTCCAGCACAGGGATAATTTTAGTGCCGGTATCGATTCCCACCTCATCCAAAAGTTGGATTGGGCCGACCGGGAAGCCAAATTTTACCAGCGCACGATCGATATGCTCGACCTGCTCGCCTTCCGTCAGCATACGCATCGCTTCGTTGATGTAGGGCGCAAGAATGCGGTTGACGTAAAAGCCCGCTTTATCCGCCACAACGATCGGCGTTTTACCCTGCTTTTTCGCCAGCATCACCGTAGTAGCGATGGTTCGCTCTGAGGTTTGCGCATGCGCAATCACCTCTACCAGCGGCATTTTCTCCACCGGGCTGAAGAAATGCAGGCCGATGATATTTTCCGGCCGCGCGGCTTTCGCAGCAATATCGCCAATCGGCAACGACGAGGTGTTAGAAGCAAAAATGGTCTGCGGCGAGCAGTGCTGCTCCACTTCCGCCACCATTTGCTGCTTTAGCGCCAGATCTTCGAATACCGCTTCGATCACGATATCGCGCCCGGCAAAACCACGGTAATCGGTGGTGCCGGAGATCAGCGCCATGTCGTTGTCACGCTCCTGAGGACGGATATGGCGGCGACGGACTTTTTTATCAAGCTGCTGCCAGCTGTATTGCAGCGCATGATTGATACCGGCAGGTTTAATATCTTTGATGCGCACCGCCAGTTTGCCTTTGCTGGCGGTAACGTAAGCAATGCCGCCGCCCATCAGACCACCGCCCAGAATGCCCACCGCACGTAACGGCGCGGGTTCGACGGCGCTGCCCGGATCTTTTTTGATGTCGGTACTGGTAAAAAAGATATGCCGCAGCGCACGGGACTGCGGGGTCATCGCCAGCTCGCCGAAGGCGCGGGCTTCTGCCTCATAACCGCTGCTGCGCCCCTGAGCCAGCCCCGTCTGCACCACGTCCAGAATGCGCGGCGCGGCCGGATAGTTGCCGTGGGTTTTCTGCTGCGTCTTTTTCTCCACCATACGAAACAGCAGGGTGCGCCCGAGCGGGCCAGCCATAATGCGTTCGCGCACGGGCAAACGACGCCCGGTCGGTTTGCCTTTTTTCGCCAGTTCCACGGCCGCGTCCAGCAAAATGGATACCGGCACCACATCATCCACCAGCCCCACTTTACGGGCCTGGCGCGGACGGAGCATTTTGCCGGTGAGGATCATCTCCAGCGCCGTGCTGACGCCAATTAAGCGCGGCAGGCGCTGGGTGCCGCCGGAGCCGGGTAACAGGCCGAGCTGCACTTCCGGCAGCCCAAGCTGGGTTTTGGGATCGTCAGTACAGACGCGCCCGTGGCAGGCCAGTGCCAGCTCAAGACCGCCGCCAAGACAGGCGCCATGGATCGCCGCAATCACCGGGATGGTGAGCGCATGGATTTCCGCCATCACCTGTTGCCCCTGACGGGCCAGCTCTTCCGCGTCTTTAGCGGTTTTGCAGCGGTCGATCATGTGGATGTCGGCCCCGGCGACAAAATTGTCTGTTTTCGCCGAAATGAACACCACGCCACGCAGATCTTTGTTCTCGCGGATTTGTTTCAAAATTGCCCGCACCTGAACGCCGAATTCCGCCTTCAGGGTATTCATTTTTTCGCCGGGCACATCAATGGTCACCACGGCGATCTGATCCGGGCGCACAATCAGGGAGAATGCAGTTGTCATATCCATTATTCGGCCTCCAGGACCATTGCCGCGCCAAGTCCGCCTGCGGCGCAGGCCGTCACCAGGCCAAATCCCCCGCCCCGGCGGCGTAATTCATGCAGCGTCTGGGTGATCATGCGCGCGCCGGTGGCGGCAAACGGATGACCATAGGCGATAGAGCCGCCCAGCACGTTAAATTTGCTGTCGTCCACTTCGCCGGTGGCCTGACTGCGACCCAGCACCTCGCGGCTGAACTGGTCGCTGGCCATCAGCTTGAGGTTTGCCAGCGTCTGGGCGGCAAAGGCTTCATGCATATCAAACAGCGTTAGATCGTTAAGGGTGATGCCTGCGCGCTCCAGCGCCAGCGGCGTCGACCAGGCCGGACCCAGCAGCATGTCCTGCTGCACACCGACGGCGGTAAAGGCGTAGCTGCGCAGGAATCCGAGCGGCGTCAGCCCCAGTTCCCTGGCGCGGGATTCGGTCATCAGGATCACCGCCGCCGCGCCATCGGTCAGCGGCGTACTGTTGGCCGCCGTGACGCTGCCGTGTTTACGGTCAAACGCCGGGCGCAGTTTGCTGTAATCAGCAAGCGTGGAGTTGTGGCGAATATTATTATCCTGCACCACAGGATCACGGTACGGCGGCACGTAGGCGGTCATCACCTCGTCCGCCAGTTTACCGTCCGCCCAGGCCTGCGCCGCCAGCTGGTGGGAGCGATGCGCCAGCGCATCCTGTTGTTCGCGGCTGATGCCCCAGGTTTTTGCCATTTGCTCGGCGGTATCGCCCATGCGTAAACCGGTGGAGTATTCCGCCACGGCGGGCGGCACGGGGAGTAAATCCCGCGGGCGCAGACGGGAAAAGAGTTTTAGTTTCTGCCCTGCGGTGCGGGCTTTGCTGAGGTCGAGCAGCGTACGCGCCAGGGTTTTGCTGACGCCGATGGGCAGTACGGAGGTGGAATCCGCCCCGCCCGCGATACCGGCGCGAATGGTACCCGCCATCAGGCTTTCGGCAACGTTCGCCACCGCCTGAAAGCTGGTGGCGCAGGCACGGCTGACGCTGTACGCATCGGTATGAATGTTCATGCCGGTGCCAAGCACAATTTCGCGGGCAATGTTTGGCGCTTCGGGCATCTGCACCACCTGACCAAACACCAGTTGTTCGATGACGTCAGGCGGAATTTCGCTGCGGGCGAGCATTTCGCCCACCACCATTTTCCCGAGGCTAATGGCCGGGATGCCGTGAAAGGCGGTGGCCTGGCGGGCAAAAGGGGTACGCAATCCGGTGACAATGGCAATGCGATCGCCCTGACGGGTGACAAGCGGTAATGCCTGACTCATAACACTCCCCTGTAAATAACATCATGCAAAGTGGTCTGACCTGATATTAGTCTTAACCTTTTTTTTACATTTAGCCAACTGGCTGAGGGGATTTTTGCGAGCTAATACACAGAGATGATGGAGAAAACGCTCCTGAGGATCAGGAGCGTGATAAGGGGAATTTAACGCAGGCCGAGCTGGAAGATCAGGGTTTCCGCTTCGCAGGCGAAAACAAAATCAATATCCAGACGCACACCCTCTTCAACGTCGGTAAAGGTGGAGGTGATCTGGCAGGGGTCTGACTCCACGCTGCGCGCCTTTTCCGTTAATGCGGCAAGCGTCGCTTCTGCGTCGGCACGTGTGGTAAATACGCGGCTGTAAGAGGCGGTGCAGTCGGTATTATCCATAATGGTGCCCACATCCATACAGCAGCAAACCGGGGTTTCATCAGCACTGCATTTACTCATTGTAGATTTCCTCTGTATTTGCACTCGGGGTGCCATAAACGATGTGGTTATTTTACGCGCCCCGTAAAAGTGGCTCCAGTCGTTAATCTCACAATTGCCGGATAGTGACCGTTATCACAGCTTAAAATGATCTAAAACAAAATTCGCCGTTGCTGATAACCGTAACGGTGCACAAATTTGCCACGCAGATCGCGTTTCGAAGATCACATTTGAAAAATCTTATAAACATCCTTGCAACATTCCCTCTGGTCGGACCTATACTTCCGCCACTGGTCTGATTTGTAAGTCGTACCTCAGACCCTACACTTCGCGCTCCTGTTACGGTACGTAACAATTAATGCATAAAAATAAATGTATGAGGTTATGGTCATGAGCCAGAAAACCCGGTTTACCAAATCTGCACTCGCAGTTGCAGTGGCAATTGTCTCTACACAAGCCTGGTCTGCGGGCTTCCAGTTAAACGAATTCTCTTCCTCTGGCCTTGGCCGCGCTTATTCAGGTGAAGGCGCTATTGCGGATGACGCAGGCAACGTCAGCCGTAACCCGGCATTAATTACTTTATTCGACCGCCCGGCCTTTTCCGGCGGCGCGGTGTATATTGATCCGGACGTGAATATTTCTGGCCGTTCGCCTTATACCGGTCGCAGCACCCGAGCCGATAATATTGCGCCGACTGCCTGGGTGCCTAACCTGCACTTTGTTGCGCCAATTAATGAACAATTTGGCTGGGGCGCATCAGTAACCTCGAATTATGGTCTGGCGACAGAGTTTAATGATAACTACATCGCGGGCGAATACGGCGGTAAAACCGATTTAACCACCCTTAACCTCAACCTCAGCGGCGCTTATCGCTTAAATGACAACTGGAGTTTTGGTCTTGGCTTTGACGCCGTTTACGCTGACGCGAAAATTGAGCGCTATTCTGGCGAGCAGACCGCGGCATTGCCGAAAAACAGTTCTAAAATCGCAAGCCTTGAAGGCGATGAGTGGGGCTTTGGCTGGAACGCCGGTATCCTTTATGAGCTGGATAAAGACAACCGTTACGGTTTTACTTACCGCTCAGAAGTAAAAGTTGACTTTGACGGTGATTATAAAAGCGGCATCAGCCCACTCGCTAACCGCTTACCTGGCGCGGGCACGGCTTTCCCTGCCGGTACTGGCGGCCAGACTATTCCAGGCTCGCTGAGTTTGCATCTGCCGGAAATGTGGGAGCTGTCCGGTTATAACCGCGTCGCGCCACAATGGGCTGTACACTACAGCATCGCCTACACCAGCTGGAGTCAGTTCCAGGAGCTGAAAGCCACCGGCGATGGCGACCGCACGCTGTTCTATAAAGACGAAGGCTTTAAAGATTCCTACCGCCTGGCGCTGGGTACCACCTATTACATGGATGATAACTGGACCTTCCGTACCGGTATCGCCTATGACGATAGCCCGGTTCCGGCTGGCAAACGTTCTATTTCCATTCCGGATCAGGACCGTCTGTGGCTGAGCGCCGGTACGACTTACGCCTTTAATGATAATGCGTCGGTTGATGTGGGTGCGTCTTATATGCACGGTCAGAAAGTTACCGTTAATGAAGGCCCGTATACCTTCCATTCAGAAGGTAAAGCCTGGCTGTTCGGCACTAACTTTAACTACGCATTCTGATCAATCCGTCATATAAAAAAAGGTGAACTTCGGTTCACCTTTTTTTATTGCCTGCTTTGCGGTTATTCAGAATCAATATCTTTTAAATCGTCCTGAATAGCCTGCGCATTCGGGTTTTCGTCAGGTTTTAACTGACCGCCGTTAGCGATAAAGTCGTGGCGCTGGAAATAGGCTTCGCGTACCAGAATATAAGGATCGGACGACTGACGCAGCAGGCCGTCGGAATCCAGCAACTGCGCGCGGGACTCGATACCTTCTACCGTCCATTTACCTACTGAGAGCGGCCAGGTCAGCCAGGAGAGCACCGGATACAGCGTATCCGCCATATCGCCGCCGTCTTCACGCAGGGTAAAGCTGCCATAAAACGGCAACTGAACGTACGGACCGTAACCCACGCCATAATGACCGAGGGTGCTGCCGAAACGGTGCGGCTCCACACGTTGCAGTTTTTCGTTGGATAATCCCGCGACGTCAATAAAGCCCCCCATACCCAGTAAGGTATTCAGGAAGAAGCGGGTAAAGTGCACCATGCCTTTATAGGGATCGCCCTGGAGGAAATAGTTCACCATAATGGCGGGCTCTTCCAGGTTACTGGTGAAATTGCTTAAGCCGTTACGCGCGGGCTGCGGTACATAATCACGCCAGCCCACGGCAATTGGCCGCAGCACATAGGGATCCAGCACGTTGAAGTTAAAGTTATACATGGTGCGGTTAAATCCTTCGAACGGATCCGAGCGCCCCTGTTGCTGCTCACCAGAGCTGGCGCAGCCGACCAGTAATGTAGTTCCCAGCGCGAGCGCCGACAGGCGAAATTTCATGGATGTCTCCCTGTAATAAATGGTCATCGCAAAATATCATCCGTGACGGATAAACGCGCAGCGCTCAGGTTTCCGCCTGGAATACGCAAGCGATTGTATCAGCACGTTTAACGATGTGCACGTCAGCGGCAGCACGAGCTGTCACGCATTGAGCATAGCTTGTCTTTCTCTTCTCGTTTCGCCTTCAATTTTATACGTTCTCTGCGATCCTGTTATCACCTTTTTTGCCCTTTGCACAATTTAGGAAGAAGCCCGCTGCTTTAGCACATAAAGCCGCTACGCTTATTATCATGATCCCCGGAAAGATGAAGCAAAAATGGATGAACTGAAAAACGAAAAATTAGATAAGCACACCGACGACATTGAAGTCGAGAGTGAGGAAAAAGATCGCGGTGAAGAAATCGAGGTGGATGAGGAGCATCTGCCTTCACGGGCAATGGCGATACACGAACATATTCGTCAGGACGGGGAAAAAGAGCTGGAGCGTGATGCCATGGCCCTGCTCTGGTCAGCCATTGCGGCGGGCCTGTCAATGGGCGCATCGTTTCTGGCAAAAGGCATTTTCCACGTCCAGTTTGAAGGTATTCCCGGCGGCTTTGTGCTGGAGAATCTCGGTTATACCTTCGGCTTTATTATTGTCATCATGGCTCGTCAGCAGCTGTTCACCGAGAACACCGTCACCGCCGTACTGCCGTTTATGCACAATCCGACCTGGGGCAATGGCGGTCTTCTGATGCGACTGTGGGGCGTGGTATTGCTGGGTAACCTGATCGGCACCGCCATCGTCGCCTGGGCGTTTGGTTATATGCCGGTATTTGACGACCCGACGCGCGATGCCTTTGTCAAAATCGGCATGGACGTAATGAAAAATACCCCGCTGGAGATGTTTGCCAATGCCATTATTTCCGGCTGGTTGATCGCCACTATGGTATGGATGTTCCCTTCTGCCGGCTCGGCGAAAATCGTGGTGATCATTCTGATGACCTGGCTGATTGCGCTGGGCGATACCACGCATATCGTGGTGGGCGCGGTGGAAATCTTTTACCTGGTGTTTACCGGTTCGCTACACTGGAGTGAATTCCTCTGGCCGTTTGCGCTCCCGACTCTCGCAGGGAATATCTGCGGCGGTACCTTTATTTTCGCCCTGTTAAGCCATGCGCAGATCCGTAACGACATGAGCAACAAACGTAAGGCTGAAGCCAAAGCGCAGGCCGACGAGGCGAAAAAGAAGGTGAAAGCAAAGCAGAATAACGCTTAAGTGGCGACACTTTGAGCATTCAGGCGGTCACGCGCTTAACGCAGTGCGGAAATGACGTTATACTCGTGCCGCCTTGTCCCCTTAGTTAAATGGATATAACGAGCCCCTCCTAAGGGCTAGTTGCAGGTTCGATTCCTGCAGGGGACACCAGAACTCTCGTCTGAAATATCCCCATAATCCATTCTCTCAGCGATTATACCTTTTTCACTTTTATCAATATTCAAACTGCCGGTAATAGCGGCGAATATCCAGACTGTGTCCGGTGTAGTGCTCGAAGTGGGCGGCCAGACGGTCTACCAGCAGAGTGGAGGCGACGCAGGGTGCCATGATCCAGCGGAACTCATCGTCGATACCGGTAAGGGTATAGTCCTGCGGATCGATGACCACCAGGTTGTCGGTAATTTTACGGGCAAAAGCCTCAATACGATCGTCAAGCGGTCGACACTTCCCTTCCCCTTTTACCAGAAACAGCGGGACGTCTTTTTCCAGCAGCTCCAGCGTGCCGTGGAAAAACTCCGCAGAGCTGACGGATTTGGTGCGTTTCCACTGCATCTCTTCAAGAATACACATTGAGAACAGGTAAACTTCGCCCCACATCTCCGCACCGCCGATCCACATCATGTAATCTGCGGTATGGTAACGGCTCGCAATCTCATCGGCGCGGTCGTTAAACTGGCGTTTGGCCTGCAGCAGATTTTCCGGCAACAACTCCAGCTGGCTGGCGAAACGGTCATAGCCATCAAATTCGCCGTTAAGCGCCACCAGCCGGAAGAACAGCCAGTACAGCAGCATGTATTCATATTCCACGCCGTTTTTATGCTGCATCGGAATATGCCAGGTGGCCGCGGCGGCAAGCGGTGAATCGGCGTTTTTGGTGATAGCCACCACGCGGATGCCCTGCGCTTTACACCACTGCGCAATAGCGACCGATTCTTTGGTATCGCCCGATTTGGACAGCGTAATAACGATAGATTCTTTGGTTAGCTTTTTATTTCCCTTACAGAGTAATTCCGCCGCCTGTTCGGTATAAACCGGCAATGCGGTCACCTCTTTGGCAAATTCCTGCATTGCCATCATGGGTGCCAGCGAGCCCCCTACCGAGGCGAAAAATATATTAATAAATCCTGCCTGATGGATATTTTCTGCAATCTGCTCGGCAATTTTGCGCGCAGCAATGATGTCACGAGCACTGGTCAGGTACTCGTCCTGATTAAAACCTAACATAGCTATTCTCCTGATAAGTAATTAAATTTTGCTTTTAAGCACCTTGTCGAAATCGTCAAAAATACGCACGCTTAAATCGATGCCTTTCGCCGTGGAAATATGAAAGGCGAGAAGCTGAAATGGCACAATTAATAACAACGGCGCGAAATGATGGTTTAAGGGATAATTCAGCGCCAGCGTATGGGGATCATTATTTTCTTCCGTCAGCGTGACGGTAAATACGGCATCCACGGCGGGCTGCATATAATCCCGTAGGGCGCGGGTACGCGTATGGACACTGTCCTCAATAAAAAACAGCGTATGACTGGCGCTGGCCTCCAGATACGGGCCGTGCATATAGGCTTCCAGTTCAAAACCACTGGACGGCAGGCGCACGGTTTCCGTGAACTTGGTTTCAAATTCTTTCGCCACGCCAGTCAGCGCGCCGTAGCCCGTCGCCACAAAGCGCGACGCCTGAATAAAGTATGACCGGTGGCGGGCAAAGAAAGCGTTGGTTTTTTCAATGACGTCCGGGATCGCCTGCGCCGCGTCTTTGAGACTCGCCAGGGTTGCCGCGCGTTCATCCTCTTCGATTTGCCTCCGTTGTTCAGCCACCAGCAGCGCGATAAGCAAAAGATTAAGCACAGTGGCGCTAAAGCCGCGCGTCACAAAGCCGACGCTTTCAATGCCGGTATTAATATCGAGTATGCCGTCCGCCTGCACCGCAGCCGGACTTTGCGGACCCGACGTCAGGCAAAATACCGGAATATCTTCCGCCTGCACTTTTTTCATGGCATCCAGCGTCGAGGCGCTTTTCCCGCTCTGGGACACCGCAATAACTAAATCCGTTGCCGGATCAATTCGTTCATAATGGGTGAAATTATATGGCTCTTTAATATCTACCAGAATGCCGAAATGGGTTTCGAAATAATAGCGGGCGCACAGCGCAGCATTCCATGATGATCCTGTTGCGAGGATCATGATCTTATTCACTGGCCGTGAAGCCAGCCAGGTCACTAATGGCGCGAGCTTCTCAGGATATTCCTGTATTATGCGCGTGAGCGCATCTGACTCCTGGTCTATATAATCCAGCATGGTTGACATCATTTTCTCCTCAGAATAACCCAATCCACGATCCCGCTATACCGACCACGGCCATGCCGCCCAGAATGGCGAGCGGTTTAACCTTGCGGCCCAGCAGCCAGTAAACGATCCCGAAGCTCACCAGCGGCAACAGCGCGGGCATAATGTCGTTGATGATGTCCTGCACATGGGTTTTCGCCTCGCCCGTGCCGAAGGTCACCGGGATAGTGATATTGATCATTGAGGCAGTCATCGCGCCCACCACCATCAGACCGATGATGGAAGCGCCGTAGGTGAGGCTTTCCATCATGCCGCTCTTCTGGATGCGTTGCAGCACGCCGGTACCCAGCACATAGCCCCAGCGGGTAAACAGGTAACGCGCCGCCAGATGGGGAACGTTAAATACCAGCAGAAAAAGGATTGGCCCGAGAATGCTGCCCTTCAGCGCCAGGCTGGTGCCGATACCGGTAGCGATAAGGCGCAACGTTCCCCAGAAGAATGAATCCCCGAGCCCGGCGAGCGGCCCCATTAGCGAGGCTTTTACGCTGTCGACGGACGCCGCGTCCATGCCCTTTGAACTGCTGTTTTTCTCCTCCATCGCGGCGGTAATGCCGAGGATCAGCGTGACGATATGCGGCGTGGTGTTAAAGAACACCAGATGCCGTTTGAGCGCGCCGGCCAGATCCTCTTTGCGGGGGTAGAGCTTTTTCAGCACCGGGATCATGGCATAGACAAAGGCCAGGTTCATTTGCCGCTCATAGTTCCAGGAGAACTCCATCTGGAACGAGCGCCAGAACACGCTGCGCAACTCTTTGCGGGTAATGGTGTTTGTGGCGTCGTCGGCCACCTGAGTTTCCTCAGAAATCGTCTTCATCGTCATTCTGGACTCCTTGCGCCGCCGTCGGACGGGGGGAATTAAATTGCATCACGTTTACCATCACCACGGCCGTAATGGCCCCGAGAATGGCAATGCCGGTCACCGGGATCTTCAGATAGGCCATCAGTACAAATCCGAGGAAGAAATACGGGGCGACCTTTTTGTTGATCAGCAGGCGGGCCAGCATGGCGAAGCCCAGCGCCGGAATA